>NZ_FNZG01000032.1 GCF_900109195.1 Pseudooceanicola nitratireducens
GACTCGTTGTTCGCGAAGGAAATCTCACAGGAATTGCCCAAGGCCCAGGCTCGACGCGATCTTCCGCGTTGCCAGGCCAGAGGTCTTCAGCCCGAAGGCTTCGGCGATCTTCCGCATAGGCACCACCGAACAAATTCAGTCGGCTACACATCGCAGATTTCTGACAGGTCCCGCTCCCGACAGCGGCAACGAACGTAGGAACGGAGTTGTTCGGACTCTGGGCCTCAGCGCCGGGCTCAATGATAGCTTTGGTGATGTAGGCCTGATCGCACCGAAGACTATGCAGCACGCGATTAGGAATGCTGCGTTGGCAATAGCCAAAACCACACATGGCCCAGACGGCCTGCTCCCCGTTTGTCGAAGAAGTTTGCAGCGAAGGCGCTGCACGAAATCAAAACTTCTGGCATGGGCTGCTCGTAGGCTACCGCTTTGGCCTCTGGTCCGAGCGACGGCTTTGCGAAGAGGTTCATTTGAACCTTGCATACCGCTCGTTTCTTTAGGTGGGCATGTTTCGTCAACTCCATTTCTTGGGCCTTCTCTGGATCCCGCCAGCCAATAGACGGCTGCGCGGAAAGGCCCGGCTTTCTTTGCCTGTTCTGACAACTATCTGATCGACACGGATCATGGGATCATCGTGGATGTCGATGCTTGGCGGTTGATCCGGCAGGCAGAAGTGGGCGCAATATCAAGATGATCGACCGGACGTCAGAGCGGTTCGGCCTGAAGCCAGATTGGGTGGCAGCGGACTCGGCATACGGGTATTCTGAGAACCTTGTCTGGCTGGCGCTCAAGCGCAAAATACTGCCTTTCATCCCTGTCTTTGACCACTCAAAGCGAACGGATGGAACCCGGTTGCGCACACCGGGCTCATCCGGTCTGGCATTCCGATAACATCCGGTCAGTGATTCCGGTTTGATCCGGCCACGGATTCCGGGGCATCCGGTCACCCCGGACCCGGGCTGAGAGACGCCGCTGGGCGATCGTGCGGCGGGGTAGCCTTGTCTTCCGGCAGGAAGAGTTAAGAGCCCCAGAATGAACGATTGCCTATGCGGAAGATCGCCGAAGCCCTCGGGCTGAAGACCTCTGGCCTGGCAACGCGGAAGATCGCGTCGAGCCTGGGCCTTGGGCAATTCCTGTGAGATTTCCTTCGCGAACAACGAGTC
>NZ_FNZG01000030.1 GCF_900109195.1 Pseudooceanicola nitratireducens
ACGAGCACGGTGACCGAGGCGCCCTGATCGACATAGATCGTCGGCGCGATCGAGACCTGATCGGCGATGACCGACCCGACAGCGTCCTGCAGGTCGCTGCTGACATCGCCCAGGACAATGCTTGTCGTCTCGTTGTTGGCACTCTCCGCCGCCACGGCAGGCGCCGCCCCGATCACGGAAATCAGCGCCGCCCCGCCGAAGCGCTCGGCAAACTTGGTGTCGACGAGACCAGTGAGGCCCGAGCGGCCAAGCTGGTCGCCGCCCACAGCGGCGATTTCCATCGAGGTGCCGTCCGGGGTCAGGACGCGGGTCCAAAGGATCAGGATGCGCTTCTGGTGCATTTCGATCCCGGAGCGGTATTGGCCAAAAAGGCGGGAGCCCCGGGGGATCAGGATCCGGTCTCCGGAAAACGCCAGCACCGGCTCGGAGACCACCGCGACAACGGAGCCGGGCAGATCGCTGTTAATAGCGGTTTGCAGCGCCGCCTGGATGACGGATCCTTGGGTCAGCGTGCGTTCGGGATGGATGAGGCGGGCGGCCTCCTGCACCTCGAGCGGTCGCGCACTCTGCAAGAACTGCTCGTTGCCCGAGAGGGCCGGTCCACTTGCGCCAGCGGCGGCAGGATCGGCCACCGCCGCGCCACTCGCACCACCACGTGGACCGTCCGCATAGACCACGGCGGGGGATTTGATCTGGGCAGTCAGAAGCTCCTCGGCGATGCGTTCGGCCTCGCGCAGACGCTGCTCCTCTTCCTGACGCCGGCGTTGTTCGAGAAGGCGCTGATCGGCGATCACCCCTTCGCGATCGAGCTCGGCCTCAAGCCCCTCGCGCTGCGCCCGTTCGGCATCGAGCATGGCCTGCAGCCCCTCGATGCGAGTCTCGGTCTGGCGTTGGAGGTTTGCCAGCTCGGTTTCCTTTGCGGCGAGCGTTGCTTCGAGCGCGGCCTTTTGCTCGTCGAAGGCCTCGCGCAGGTCCGCGACAGCGGATTGGATTTCCGAGTTGCGGGCAGCCTGGCTGGCGGCGAGGGCTTCGCGGAGCTTGGCGATTTCGGCCAGCACCTCGGCGCTCGGTTCCGGGGCAGGGGCGGCGGGCACGTCGAGCGCTTCCTCGACGGCGATCAGTGCGTCATTGACCCGTTGCTCGGTCTCGTCGGGCGGAAACTTCAGCCGCCCGCCGGAGCCGGGGCGGCGGTCCTGAAAGGTCTCGACATCGGAGGTCTCAAGCGCACTGTCACCTTCCTGCAGACCGGTGGCCAGAAAATACGCGACCCCGGCCCCGCCAAGGGCGAGGGCGGCCGCGAGCGCGCCGACCCCGAGGCTGTTTCCGCGGGGCTTGGACTTGCCGCGCTGGCTGAACTGGTCGAGACGGTCCTGAAGGTCGGGAGGGGTTTGTTCGGCCATGGTCAGTTGCTCACGTAGATGGCGCTCTCGTCGCGCCAGGCGCAGATCGCCTCATCGCCGATACGCAGCGACCAGTAGGTGTTCACCCCAAGCACCCGGACCGTGTTGCCTTGCTGGGTCCAGTTGACCGTGCGCTCACGGCCCTGGTCATCGGCCTTGAAGAGGGCGGGCTGGCGACCGTTTTCCGGGATGACGAAGTAGGTATAGCGCCCGTCGTCATAGATATGGCTGGGGCGGAAATCACCTTCGCCCGAGACGCGGTAGTTGTAGTTGCGGGGCGCCTCAAAGCCTTTGGGCTGGGTAGCCGCCGTCGCTCGACGTTCCTCATCGGGGTAGCGGAAGCGGACTTCGAAGAACATGCCGGTGCGGTTCGGGATCGAGCCTTCGCGCAGGTGGAAGGAATAGGTGCGTCGGTTGGTGATCACCGTCATGTTGGTGGAGGCATTGGCCACATGCGGTTTGATGGTCAGCACATTGCCAAGCTCTGGGATCGGATCGACCTGGAAGCTTTCGGTGTCGCCGACGATCACGGCCTCGAAGCGCTCGCCCGCCCCGAAATGGATCGTGGTCGAATGCCTCAGATCGGTTTCGATCCGATAGACCTGGTTTTCACTATAGACGGCGGTGCGGATGCGGATGTCGAGCGGGCCGCCTTGCGGCGTGGCCTCGGCGTTTGCGGCAACAGGAAGGGCAAGCGCCAGGAAAAGCGCGGGCAGAGATTTCATCTTGGTCAGTTCTCCAGAGTCTCGGCGTCGACGCGGTAGGAGGTCACCACGAAGCCCAAGGGGTTGGCCCAGACGTCCTGAAGGCGCTGGCGGGTTTCAGGTTGGAAGTCATA
>NZ_FNZG01000029.1 GCF_900109195.1 Pseudooceanicola nitratireducens
CTCGACAGCCTCGAGACCGAGGCTCTGATCGCCCGCAGCCGCTACGACGACCTGCGCTCTCTGGGACTGGGTCACTGAGCCAGATACCCCTGCGGGTCTTCGGGTCCGCAGGGGTCTGACGCTCGCCCTTACCAGCATCGTGAAGCCCTAAACGGGCGTGACCCGCGCATCCGGCGCGTGCCGTTTTCGTGTTCTTCGCGCCCGACCCGTGACCGGCTCGGGCGTTCGGTTTGTCTGTCGTCACGTGCATCTTGAACACAAGTTTCGGAAGCCTTTTCGACCTGGTTTTCCTGCATCGATGAGGGCGGGACCCGTTCTATGTCGCGCCGCGACGCGGGGTCTTGATGGCGACCGAGGTCAGCAAAAAGACACATCATGCAAAACGTTATATTGTGCAATGTGATGTATTGAAGTATAAGCGAAGGAGAGAAGGAAGACGTTGGCAGGATATGGCCAATGTTTGCACATTTTGTCCGAGGGGTCTGTCATGGGCGTTTCCCGCAAAGCTGAATGCTCCGCCGCACGCGAACGCGATTGCGGGCAATCGCTGCCTCGCGCGCGCCTGCGCATGCATCCATTTTCTGGAAGCGGGAGAACGCCCTAGTGCCGAGGCCAGCGAAAAACCTGAAGCTTGAAGAGCGCATCGAAGTCGCGCGGCGCTTTGCGGCGGGCGAGAGCGCGAAGGACTTGGCTGCGGCGTTCGGCATCTCTCCGCGCCATGTGAACCGGCTCGCGAAAGAGGAGGCGGGCGAGGGGATCACGGTGCGCGATCCAAGCGAGACGGTGGCGTTCCGGGCCGGCCGATCCGAGCTTGCAACCTTCGATGCGGAGTGGCGCGCGCGGGGTTTTGCCAACCGGTCGCAGGCGTTGAATGCGGTGCTGCGCGGGCGGTGCGGGTTCCTTGATGTGCCGCGTGATCTGGTCGCGGAATTCTGCGCCGCGTGGCGTCAGGCGAAGGATGTGAGCGACGCCGGTCTGGTGCTCGCCAAGGCGGTGCATCGCGGTCGGCTGGAAGTCTCGGAGGCGGATCGTGCGGTGCTGATCGAGCTCCTTGATCTGGCGCGGTCGATGAGCCGTGAGATGGGCCGGATGAAGGATGCGGCGCAGGCGCTGCGTCATCAGGAGTGGCCGCAAAAGGAAGAAGGGCAGGGGGCGGAGAACGCGGTTCTCGAGGACAGCCCGCGCACGATCGAGCGCGGATTGAGGCTCGTCAGGAATGGCTGATCCCCTCGCCCTCTATGCCTCGGTCATGGGCCGTCTCTGGGAGGATGAGCGCATCCGGGGCCGGGCCGCGGCGCGGATCGACGCGCGGCTGGCGGGGCGTCGGCAGGGGCGGAGTTTCGCGCGCGTCGGATCCATGTCGGCGCGCAACGCGCTGAAGGCGGCGTCGGGTCAGAGCCGGGCAGCAGTCTTCAAACGGATCCGGGCCGGGGGCTGCAAGACGCGTGCCTCGCTTGGGGCGCAGATCTCCTATATCAACGACAAGGCGGTCTACACCTATTCGACGATGACCAACGCGCTGACCGATGCGGCGGTGCTTTCTGAGGAGCAGAAGGAAGACATTATCGAGGATTGGGCCGGGACCTGGCGCGGCTCGACCAAGCTCGGCTTTACCTCGCACATGCTGCTCTCGTTCCCGACCGATGTGACGGTCGACCAGGTGCGCGACATCGCGATGGACTGGACGGAGCATTTCTTCGAGAGCGGCGAATACGGCGACCAGTGGGACTATGTGCTCGCAGTCCATGATGACCGGGCGCACAAGCACGCCCACATCATCCTCAACAACCGCGGCGTCGAGAAAGGCACCTGGTTCTCCTGCTGGGCCGAGGGCGTGATGTCGCCGCAGCTGATGCGCGAGAAACAGGCCGAGATTGCCGAACGCTATGGCGTTATCCTCGACGCCACCACCCGGCTCGAGCGCGGCATTTTCGAGAAGCCCGCCGGGATCGAGGAGGTTTACCGCGCCAAGGAAGAGGCCCGTCTGCCGCGCGAGATCGTCATGACGGCCCAGGAATCCGCCATCGCGCAGGCGCAAGTGGTGGGCTTCGCCAAGGACTACAAGAACCTCGCCGATCTGCTGGACCGGATGGACCAGCGCCACATGGCGCGCGCCCTGCGCGGCATGGCGGAGAGGCTTGGCTCGGGCACGCCGTGGAATTTCACCGAAGGAGAGATAGACATGAAGGACATCAAGACCGTCGGTGATGCGATCGACTATTCCGAGCGCACGATCGAGGCGCT
>NZ_FNZG01000024.1 GCF_900109195.1 Pseudooceanicola nitratireducens
CAGGTCCTCCATAATAGCGTTCCGAACCATGGGTTCGAGGATGATATCGGGGACGTTCGCAACATTGCTCATTATTTTTTAGATCCTTATCGGTTTGCAAAAGGGGCAGGAAGGGATGGCCTCATCCCGGCCAAAGCAATCAATACAGAAAAAGCTTTTGGATCCCAGACCCCGTTCGCACATTACCTACGCACCGGGTCACTGACCCGACAGATTGATATGCACATTCTTTTCATGGGTGAAGGAAATCAGTTCGCCAATACCTACTTCGCGCCCGATACCCGATTGCTTGACCCCACCGAACGGGGCACCAAGGAAATGCCGACCGACTTCGTTAACCCAAACAAACCCGGCCTCGACGCGTGCAGCCGTACGATGAGCCATCACCAGATCCCGAGTCCAAATTGCACAGGGCAGCCCAAGCTCAAGTGCATTGACCTCGTTCAGCATGGAATCTTCGTCCGACCATTTGCGAACCGCAAGAACTGGCCCGAAAATCTCTTCACGGGCGATACGCATCTGCGGCGTTACATCCGCAAAAATCGTCGGCGCGATAAAGCTGCCTTTCGCCAGCGGACTATCCGTGACCGCATAACCGCCAGTAACGGCGCGCGCACCCTCACTTTTGGCAGAGTCAATGAAACCCATGACCCGGTCGAACTGCGCACGGCTGACAATCGTGCCTATCGTGGTTTCAGGATCCGTCGGAACGCCCGGCTTATATCTTTCAACAGACTCGGCCAGATAGGAAATGACTTCGTCGTGGATATCCTCGTACAGGAATGCGCGACTTATCGAGCCACAGGACTGGCCGCACCAGCCAAAGTTCATTCTAGCGACAATCGCGTCCGCAATCTTTTTCGGATCACTGTCGGGATAGGCAATCAGCGCGTTCTTGCCACCCAGTTCCAGCAGTACAGGTTTGCCCGTAGCGCTGGCGCTTCGCATCACAGCCCGGCCAGCCGACACAGAGCCAATAAGCGTGACCTTTGCAGCGCCAAGGTGCTCGGCCAGGCCAGCACCTGCCTCTAGATCACCCGGCAACACGTTGAATGTGCCTTTGGGCATCAGGCCATAAACAATCTCTGCCAGGCGCTATGCAGACAAAGGCGCCTGTACCTGCGGCTTGATGATGACAGCGTTCCCTGCCGCCAAAGGCGCCGCCACTTTACCGCCACAAAACATGAACGGATGATTGAACGCCAGGATACGTGCCACAACACTAAGCGGCTGGCGCAGGGTCATATTCACCCGATCCGGCCCCAAAGGGATCGTGTCGCCCTTCATTTCAGTCACAAGACCGGCGAAAAACTCCATCTGGGCCGCCGCGATGGCCGCGTCGCCGCGCACCTCGGTATATGGGTTGCCGCAATTGGCCGCGTCCATCATCGCAAGCTCATCTCCGCGCTTGTGCAAGAGAGCCGCGATTTCCTGCAGAATACTGGCACGCTCAAGAGGAGCAACATCACGCCATTCCTTCAAACACGCAGGCGCTACGTCCACCTCGGCCCGGGTCGCCGCAGCCACTAATCCGATCAGCTGACCTGTGCCCGGGTTAAAAGTCTCCTCGTAATTTCCTGCGCTTGGCGGAACCCATGCGCCCCCACAATACAGCTGCTCCTTACCAGAGAGAGCATGGTTTGCATCCATATTCACCATGCGCATATGACGTTTCCTCCCGCGATTGCCCTTGATTACTTAGATTACTAATATATTCAACCAATGAACCCCATCGCCTGCCAAGTGAAATCGTTGCGCGTATGAAAGGTTTTCGCCGGGCGGCACGCAGGTTAGCTGCCCTGTCAGGCACCCCCCACCGGGTGCCGCTGATCGCTAGCGCATCGGCTGGGGTGACTAATGCCTTCCAAGCTACCAACATTCAAGTGAAATATTGGACCCTCCACTAGCAAGCAAATTACCGCCATACGCTCACTATCTGCTATTTTAGATCACTAATTATTCGCGTAAATACTCTCTTGGATTGAATTATTTTCTGGGCATTCAATTGATTAAGAAAAAGACAGCCTGGCCCTTTCAGGAAGGGTTTATCATCAACGGAACGGCGGAAACCCATGTGTTTACCGACTACCGCTGGAATGATGGAAGCGTGAGCCGCCGCCAGTTTGTGGATCCAAACAGTTACGACCACACGCGTATCACAGTACGGCCGATTTCACTAAAGCTGCCAAGCAGCCAGGATCAGTAGGAGAACCACTCCGAGTGACCCACCGTGCCCTCGTAGTCTCCGTATTCGACCATGATGCTGCGCAAATAGAAGTACGAGGAACTTCCGCCGCTCGGAAAGGCAATCTCCTGCCCGCTTTCCGAGATGAATGTCACGGGCCAGGGCGTGTGGGATCGGTAGACCCGCTGGATGTACCGGCAGGTGCGGTTCTCTCGGTCGCAGGAACGAAGCGACCAGTCCCAATACCGATCACCTCCCCTTTCTCTATAGGCTTGACCGGTGAACCAGATCACATGGGTCCGGTTCAGCCATTCGTATTCAGGCAAGTTGGTGTCGAGCTCGCCCTCGCCGCCGGGTCCGCCCAGTTCGGCCGGCACATGGGCAAAGGTGCAGACCCCGAAGGGCGGCAGGCTCGGCCAGGGTGTGATGCGGCGGATCATGGTGCGATAGGCGCGCGCGCAGACCGCGCTCGGGGGGAAGCCTCCCGCCATGCAGAGCATGATGGCGCAGTCGACGTCATAGGCCCGCGCTTTCTCCGGGGCTCCGAACACCGCCATCACTCCCATTGCAGCTGCCATCATCTGTCGCTTCATGTCGCTCTCCCGCAAAAGTTGCGCAGACTATCGCGCAATATGTGTTTATCTGCAATATGTCGTATTGACTCCATATGACTTTATGGCCTTAGTGTCGTGAAGTAGAAGGGCTCTCGTGGGGAGAGTCCGAACATGCCGATAGCGCGCAACCAGATCCTGATCACCATCGATGGTGTCAAAGACCTGTCCGAGAAGGGCATAGCGTTCCGCTGCCGGTATGAACTCGTGGGGTTCACGGACGATGGCAAGCCGCGCTACCAGTGCATCTACCTGCGCGAGGGCGAGCCGGAAGCCATTCTGGTCTCGACCCGGATCACCCCGCACGGGCCAGAGCCGCGGTATTTCAACATATGGCCGGGACTCTTCAAACATCATCTCGAGTTCGGTGACGGGCGCGATCTGCGCTTTGGTCCTGACTACAGCATTACCCTCGAGGAGCGCGGCTGACGTCATCGCCTTCGGCCGCGACGGGACAGCCCGGACCTCGGGCTGGACCTTTCATGGCGAACGACCTGCCTGGGCGGGGCTGGGTGATAGCGCTGAGGCCGGGGTGGTTCTTGCCTCGCTGGATGCCACACCGCCGTCCGGACGCGACGACATCCTCTCCCTGATCCGCACGACTGCTGACCGGTACCAGGGGAACCGCGCCCTGCGGCAAGTCGGCCTCGATGAGGACGACTGGCTGGTCCTTTTCCAAGCCCTGGTCGAGGCCGAAAGCAGCTACAATCCGACTGCCGTGAGCCCCAAGGGTGCCTATGGTCTTGGCCAGCTGATGCCGGATACTGCCCGTGCGCTCGGCGTCGATCCGCGCGATCCCTCACAGAACCTCGACGGCGCCGCACGCTATCTGCTCGCGCAGCTGGCCACATTCAAGGACATCAACCTGGCGCTCGCAGCCTATAATGCCGGGCCGCACCGCGTGGTCGAGTATTCCGGCACCCCGCCTTTCACCGAGACTCGCGACTACATCGCGCGCATCCATCGGATCCGGTCCCGGCTGGCGGGTGCGCCTTTTTCCGCGCCGGATATCCGTGTCGCGACCCGCGTGCCTGCCCGCGCGCCGGTCCTTATCGAACTTCAGTAAAACAAGGGAACTTCGCATGCTTCGACATCGCCTCAGCCGCCTCTTGCCTGCCGCCACAACCCTGGCGGCTTTCGCAACGCCCGTCCTCGCGCAAGACTTGTCACCGATCCAGACCATGCTGGAAACCGTCGAGGCCGCGCTGACCGGTCCCATCGGGATCGCGGTCGCCACGCTCGCGGTCATCGGCACCGGTTTCATGTGCATGATGGGACGGCTGAACTGGGGCTGGTTCGCCTCGGTCATCATCGGGATCGTGCTGATCTTCTC
>NZ_FNZG01000023.1 GCF_900109195.1 Pseudooceanicola nitratireducens
TACACGCTGACCATCCGCGACCACGGCTTCAACGCCAACCTCGGCAAGGCCGCGAACCAGGACGATCTGTCCCTGCAGGCCGTCATCCCCTGGGGTCCCAAAGACGCCGCGTGACGGCTAAGGCCGGTCGGTTCTCCACCGACCGGCCCATCAAGACTCCAATCTTGAACGCGTTCAAGATTGGAGTTTTAGGGGTGGTGGAGCTTCTAAATAAGCGCCTGAAACTCATAGGCGCGTGGTATCTTTATTTTTCCTCCAAAACCGTGCTACCATAGAAGCAGAATCGAGTCGAACTCGGACCCAACCGAAGTCAGGGCTTAGGAATGAGCGGTAGTCTAGAACAGTTTTTGACGGACCTGTCACGTGGGCTTGAGCGCACGATGGTGGCAGTGAACAAGGAACTCACCTTGCGTCAGCGCATCAAGCGCACGTGGTCAATGCGCCAGTGCGCAAGGTTTATGAACGTCAGTATTCAGTATCTAACCAAGTTCGCCAATTCGAGCGACGACTTTCCCGCGGGCGAATATGTTGGAAGAGAGCGTGTTTTCACGCTTTCCGAATTGATGCACATGCGGGCCCTTCTGGCGGCCTCGGCAAAGCGGCCCTACGACTACCTAGCCTGGCGCAAACCCGACGCCCCCTTACCCGTCATCTCGTTTGCCAGCCAGAAAGGGGGCACGGCTAAGAGCCTGAGCGCCGCGCATTTTGCGCAGTATCTCAGCTTGCATTACGGCATGCGCGTTGGTGTCATGGATGCAGACCCGCAAAGCACGATAACGCTCTACTTTGTCGGGGGTGAAGGTCTTCCCCAGATGCCCGACGAAAACACCGCCTCCATGGTGGACTTTGCCGGCCTCTTCCAGTCGGAAGATGCGCCATACACTGATCACGATGCGCAGACGCTCGACAGCTTCTTTCTAAAGACCTCCTGGCCGGGGCTGCGTCTGCTGCCGGCACATGGCGAAACGTCTGAGGGAGAGATCCAGATTGCGCGCCTTGTGCGAGAGGCCCCCGCCGGAAAGAGCTTCTATCGCTACCTGCGCGATGCCCTTGATCGCTGGAAAGCGGGCCACCCGCCAAAAACGCTGCCCAACGAATTGGTAGTCGAGGGCAAGGTCGATCAGCAGCGACTGAACGCTGCGCTGACCGAGACCCTCGATGTCATCATCATCGACTATCAGCCTGCGTTGACACTTTTCCAGCTGAATAACGTGATTGCGTCGACTTCGCTGGTCATCCCGCAAACCATGAAGGGGTTTGACATCGCAACGCTGTCGACCTTTGTGACCGGCCTGCTGGGGATGCTTCAGCATATTCTGGCCCATGAACGGATCGAAATAGGAACTGGTGCCAACATGCTGTTGCCGACGATCGTCCAACGATCCAATGCGCAGGATCTAAACCACATCGGAAACCTGCTGGAACACTGCCCCACGGAAATTCTGCCGGTGTTTTATCTGCGTTCCGACGCAATCTCGAATGCGTCGGACGTCTATCAATCCGTATACGAATATGAGCCGGACACGCCGGGAAAACGCAAGGGGATCAACCGGTTCATCACGAATGCCGATGCGGTTAACGACGCCATAGTATCGCGACTCTGGCCGGGCTTCGAACGCGGTTATGCCAATACATGGATGGACGAGTTCTATGAAGATGACGGCGAGGGTGAAGCATGAAACGCAGTATTCCAAGGTCGCTGGTCAGCAAGGCTACTAGTCCCGACACATCCAAGGAGCGCACGCCCGGTCCCGAAGGCCGGGCAGAAACGGGCGACGCTGTTTCTACTCCTTTCAAGGGGGCCGGCAGTGCTTGGAAATCAGGGGCGCTTGCGCAATCGCAAGCCGCTGTGGAGCGAAGCAGAGCTGAGCTTTGTTCGGATATCTTAAACGGCCGCCACGAAATAAGCCTGTCGCCAGACCAGATATCAGATCCGATGGGGACAGACCGCCGTCAAGACTGGATGTCCCAGGAAGCATTCAGGTCTCTGGTAAACAGCATTGCCTCGAACGGGCAGGACACACCCATTCTGGTGTGGCCCGAGGATCCGGATTGGGAGCCGGATCCGTTGGAGCCGTCGAACGTCACTGGTGTTCCATTTGTCATGCTTACAGGACGCCGCCGACTGGCGGCCGCGTCGGAGTTGGGTTTACCTCTTCGTGCAATCCTCGCTTCGCCGGAAGCGCGAAACGCCGAGAACAGCAAGTTTGAGATGTTGTTTCTGCGGTTCCGCGAGAATGAGGAGCGCGAGAATCTTAGCCCATTTGAGCGTTTGGTTTCGATTGGTGAAATGTATGAAACGTTGGCTTCTGGGGCAGACAAGCTGACAGCTGTGGCCTTCGCAAAGAAAATTGGCGTGCATGAGAGCCTAGTCTCACGAGCGAGGTCTGTTTTCGCTGCGCAGGATCAGATCTTGAACGCGTTCAAGAATGTCTACGACATGAGCTTTCGTGATTTGCAGGGAGCCTTAGCGAGCTTGGAGAGGGTGAACAAACCCAAGCTCAAACCGAAGGCAAAGCCCAGAAAGCTCACGGTCAAACGCAAGGTGGGCAACCGAAATCTTTCGGCGACTTCAGTCGATGGAAACCTATCCATCAAGGTTGCAGGTGTGCCGATAGACCAAGAGCGTCTCGAGAAGCTCGGAGATTTAGTCGCCGACTACTTGAGCGCCGAAGGTTCGGGGAAGGAAACCGACTGACGACAATGTCAGCGACATATCCTCCAGAACGACGAGGCAAGGAGCAAAAAGGAACGACAATCGAAATAAAGGCAAAAGAAAAGCCCCCAAGCGGTGTGGCCTGAGAGCTGATCTTAATGGTTTGGTCACCTTCAAGATAAGTCTCGCAGGATTCACTGTCAACGACGAACGCTCCTGAGCGAACGGCTTTCTTTTGCCTCCACATAAACGGAGGTGAGATACAGGCATGAAACATACAGGTTGGCGCAAGCCGACACCGGGTCTTGGGGTTGCTGAGCAACTTGCCCAAGCCGGTGAACGGGTAGCAGTACCCAAAACACGGGCATTCGTGGCACTTAAGCGCGTGGGGGCACATATCGGCTTGAAGGCCGGAGACATGTTGCTCCTCGACACGCTCGGGGCCTTTACCCAGGCCCAGGACTGGGAGGAGGGGCAGCGTCCGATCGTCTGGGCGTCGAACGCCTATCTGATGGAGCAAACGGGTTTTTCGCTGTCTGCCCTCAAGCGCCACGCGCGGCGCCTTGCTGAGATCGGCGTGATCTCCTTCCAGGATAGCCCCAATGGCAAGCGGTGGGGCCGCAGAGACGTCGATGGCCGCATCGTCGAGGCCTATGGCTTCGATCTGTCGCCGCTCTCAGCCCGTGTCGAGGAGTTCGAGGAGCTTCATGCTGAGTTGCAGGCTGAACGCGAGCTCTGCCTACGCCTGAAGCGCCAGATCACTGTGGCGCGCCGGATGATCCGAGCCCGGATCGAGGCAGCTCTCAGCAGCGCTCTGCGTGGGCCCTGGAGGCAATTCACGGGGCTTTTTGAGGAGCTTCTGGAACGACTTCCGCGCCGTCATGAAGCTTCAGAGCAGTTGGAGCGGCTATTGGCATGGTTCAAGGAACTCCAAGAACGGGTCGAGGCGGCTTATCTTAAGGCGACTGTTGCGACAAAACCTGTGGAAAACACCGATGATAAACACGCCCAAGTCACGAAGAAGACTCAAGAAATGAACCCCAGGGAGGTCATTTCTGAACCTCATATACTAATTACAAACCAACTTAATCCTGTAACTAGTAATTCCTCTGAAAAAGAGGAAGCGGCGGGTGTGGTGCCTAATGCCCAACCCGAAGAGCGGGTTGATAGGGAGCTGGAAGACTGGGTTGCCGAGGTACGCAAGAAGCGGACAGCGCTCGATCTGCCGACAATCATGCAGGCCTGTCCGGAATTCGCATCCTGGGCGCGGAATTTGGGTGGATTCCTGAAAGATTGGGGCGATCTGCACCGGGTTGCCGGTCAACTCAGGCCGATGATCGGGATCTCTGAGCATGCCTGGAACGTGGCGCAGGACCGAATGGGCACCCAGGTGGCCACGGCCGCGTTTGCCCTCGTCTTCGAGAAGCACAGTGCGGGCGAGGTTGCCTCGCCGGGCGGCTATCTGCGGGGCATGGTCGAGAAGGCCGGGGCAGGGGAGCTGCATCTCGAGCGCAGCTTCTATGGTAGGCTCAGTGGGCAGGCGGCGTGATAGGGCAGGGGCTCAGAGACCGGCGGCTTTGGTCAGGTTCACCCGGAACCGGTCCCGGCGGCGCTGATAGCGGCGGGTCATCTCGGCGGAAGCGTGGCCGAGGTGTTTCTGGACGTAGCGCTCGTCGACTTCGGCGGAGCTGGCGAGACCGGCGCGCAACGAATGGCCGGAGAACAGCGCCAGGCGGTCTTTCTCAGGCAGGTCCGACCGGATGCCGGCGTCGAGCACGGTGCGCTTGATCAGGCGCGCGACGTGTTTGTCGTTGAGGCGTGTCTCCAGCGCCTTCTTGCCGTCCCGCGAGGTGCCGACAAAGATTGGGCCAAAGTCGATCTTGGCGAAGTGCAGCCATTGTTCGAGCGCATGGACAGGGCAGGTCTGATCCTTGGAGCCGCGGCCGATCTCGACCTCGCGCCAGCCGGTCTTGGCATTGAGGGTGAGCAGGGTGCCCTTGTCGAACACTTCAACCCAGCCGCCCGAGTCCGGCGTGTCGTCCTTGTGGACATCGAGGCTGACGATTTCCGAGCGACGAAGGCCGCCGGCGTAGCCCAGCAGCAGGATCGCGCGATCCCTGAGGCCGCGCAGGTCAAAAGGCAGGGTGGCCACCATCGCAAGGATGTCATCGGCCAGGATCGCTTCCTTTTGCACCGGCGGACGGGCGTGTTTGCGTTTGATCCCGGCCAGCACGGTGGCGATATGGCGGTTCTTGCGATCGAGGGCAAAGCCGCGCTGCGCATAGTTCCAGGCAAGGCCCGACAGGCGGCGGTCGATGGTGCTGACCGATAGGGCAGGGGAGGGGCCCGCTCCGGACGCCAGGTCCGCAAGGTAGAGCCCGATCATTTCGGGCGACGGGGGCAGAGTCTCCGCGCCCTTCATCCGGCACCAGCGCGCGAAATGCGCCCAGTCTTTCGCATAGGCCTTCAGCGTATTGTCCGAGGCCGCGGCGCGCGCATAGTCGCGCGCGGTATCCACCAGCCGATCGAGCGTGCCTGAACCAGCCACAAAGGAAGGAAGGCTCAAAGCCTCGCTGCTGGGATGATCTCTCTCGTTGTTCTCGCTGACCGAAGGCCCATTTGGCGGCTTTGAGATCGATTTCTCGTTGTTTTCTGACATGTCGCTGAGCATATTCTTTGGTGTCCGATAATGCAAACTTATTGGACAT
>NZ_FNZG01000026.1 GCF_900109195.1 Pseudooceanicola nitratireducens
ATTAACGGTACAATATGAAAATTAAGGGTACATCGTGCCGCTGAAAACAAACGATAATTTTAAAGGCAATTCTGATTAATGAGGGTACAGTGACAGCTATCGTCGGATCGCGGCTTTGCTGAGAGATGCGGGCTGGGAGGTGAACGACAAGCGGGTCGAGCGCCTATGGCGACGAGAGGGGCTGAAAGTGCCAATGAAGCAACCGAAGAAGGGACGGCTCTGGCTGAATGACGGATCCTGTGTCCGGCTGCGTCCTGAGTATCGCAACCACGTCTGGAGCTATGACTTTGTCCACTGCCGGACGGAGGACGGAAAGGTCTTCCGGACGCTCAACATCTTGGACGAGCACAGCCGGGAATGCCTGGCGATAAAGGTGAAGCGCAAGCTGAACTCGGGTGACGTGATCGATGCCTTGAGCGACCTGTTCATCATGCGGGGTGTGCCGGATTACATCCGGTCTGACAACGGCCCGGAGTTCGTGGCTGAGGCCGTTCAAGATTGGATCAGGGCCGTCGGCGCCAAGACCGCTTACATCGCGCCCGGGTCACCTTGGGAAAACGGCTACTGCGAAAGCTTCAATGCCAGGTTCCGCGATGAACTGCTCAACGGAGAAGTCTTTTACAACCTTCGGGAAGCGGAAATCCTGATCGAACAATGGAGGAACCACTACAATACCAAACGACCACATAGTGCCTTGGGCTATCGCCCTCCCGCCCCGGAAACCATCGTCCCGATGGACCCGAGACCGGTCATGCACTAACAATCAAACCGGACCACTCAGGTGGGGCTGATCATCGGCGCAATTTCAGAAAACGCGTTGACCTTGCGTAAATATGAACTTGACACTCATAAAATTAGCCATCTACTTTTATTGACAGGATGGCGGGATGAGAGGAGCTCTGCGCCTTCCCAAACACAATCTGGAGGAGAACCATGTTTCGATTTTCATATCGGGCAGGGCCGAAGATGCTTTGCCTGGCGATTGCGGCCAGTCTTGCTGTTCCTGTCTCGGCACAGGACAAAACCCCATACCGCGAGCATAGTGGCGTACTGCCTGACGGTACCACGTGGCTGATCCGTGTCCCCGAGAACTGGAACGGCCGCCTGCTGCGTGATCTCGATTTCGCCAGCTTCATCCATGTCCCGGGCTACGCGCCCCGCTATGATGATCTGCTGGCGCGCGGCTATGCCTTTGCCGGTCTGGCGCGCCATCCCTTGCGGCTCTGGCAATACGACCCGCAGCGCGAGATCTTGAACCTCCAGACCGTTCAGGACACCTTCACCCGGCTCGAACGCGAGCCGGACATGGTGATGCAATACGGATGCTCCGGCGGCGGTCTGGACAGCCTTGCCTCGGCCGAAGATTTCCCGGACAAGATCGATGGCTCGGTGGTGCTTGCGGCCCATACGCCGGTCTGGATTATGAGCAGTTTCCTGGACGGCTGGTTCGCGATGCGGGCGCTGTTGGCGGAAGATTACGTGGCACAGGGCCTGGGCCAGGCCTCGGATCTGACGGTGGCCGGTCTGCCGAACGCAGGCGCGGGTGGCGATCGTAACCTCGACGCCATCCGGGCGTCGTGGAAGAGCGCGATCGAAAACGCGGGCAAAACGCCCGAAGGTCGCGCCCGTCTGGCGCTCGCCTTTGCCATCGGCCAGTGGTCGCCCTGGATGGTCGAGGGCACCGACCTGCCCGACACGTCCGATACCGCCGCGATGGCTGATATGGTGGTGAAATCGGCGATGCGCAATGCCGGCAATGTCGGCGGCACTGCGCGGCTGCTCTTCGAAAATGCGGCATCGGGTCAGCAGTTGTCCGGCAACGAAGGCGTCGATTACGCCGCGTTCTACGCCAACGCCGCACCGGCGATGAAACAGCTGGTCGAGGCGCTTTATGCCGAAGCCGATCTGGACCTTCAGGCCGACCTTGCGACGATTGACGCCGAACCCCGGATTGCGGCGTCGGACTATGCGCTCGACTTCTGGGCCGGGGACGGACGCACCACGACCGGAGAGCTCGAAGTGCCCGCCATACGGATCCACATGCTGGGAGACTGGGCCATCCCCTATTCGCTGATGCAGGGGTACGAGGCGCTGGTTGAACAGGCCGGCACCACCGACCACTATCGGCAGGCCCTCGTTCAGGGCACCGGGCACTGCGAATTCATGGCCGCGGAAAGCAGCGTGATCGTTGAAATTCTGGCCGAACGGATCGAGACCGGCACCTGGCCAGAGGTCACACCCGAGGCACTGAACACGGCAGCCGCCGCGTTGGAGACGGGCTCAGATCCCCGCTTCGTCGAATTTGGCGACTGGCGCGTGGGGGCGTACAACCGCCCCTGGACGCCGAGCCAGTAACCCGTCGCGGGGCCCGCCCTCGTGGGTTGGCCCCGCCTCTAGTGCGACAGGTGCGAGACGCCGGAGATCAGCGAGTTGGTATAGTCACCCTGCGGATCTTCCAGCATCCGTGCAGTCGCTCCGCGTTCCACTACGTTGCCACCATACATGACCATGTTGGTGTCGCAGGTCCTCGCTGCAGCAGCATGGTGGCGCGACTGCTTCCCGAAGAACCTGCAAAATCTCCGTTCTGCACGCGGCGCCCGTTGCACCCGTAGACTGAATCCCAAGTCGCTACATACATCGACCTCAATCAGATTCAGTAGTTTGATGGAGCAGACACCGCTCTCCGACACGATAGAACCGGCGGGGGTGTAGCCCCGCCGGTTCATTGTCTTTGCAGAGATGCAGGTGTCGCGCTTGTCTACTTCACGTCTGTCACTGTACCCTAATTAATCAGATTCTGCGGATTGGAAGCGTTTTCGGCAGATTCTGTACCCTTAATTGCAATATATCCACAGGGCGCTGCG
>NZ_FNZG01000004.1 GCF_900109195.1 Pseudooceanicola nitratireducens
CCGGATGCGGGTTTCACCGGGACCGAGACCTTCACCTATACGATCACGGATGAGGACGGTCTGACCGACACCGCTACGATCACCGTGACGGTCGAGGAAGACACTGGCCCCGACGGCATCGTCGAAGGCCATTCCGGCGACGACCTGATCGACGACGACTATGAAGGCGATCCGGAAGGCGACAAGGTCGACAACGAGGATGCGCTGGATCCGACCAGCGGCGACGACGACATCATCGAGGCCTATTCGGGCGATGATACGGTGATCGCAGGGTCTGGCGACGATACGGTCGATGGCGGTCCGGGCAATGACTCGATCTATGGCAACTCGGGCGATGACAGCATCACCAGCGGGCCGGATGGCCTGCCGGATGTGGAGATCTTCCCCGGCACGCCGGTCGACAGCGATCCCTATGACGACCGCGACACGGTCTATGGCAACCAGGGGGATGACACCATCCGCACCGGCGATGACCAGGACGTGGTCTATGGCGGCTCGGGCGATGATGACCTCAATGCCGGGATCGACGACGACAAAGTCTATGGCGGCCGTGGCGATGATCTGATCAACGACCCGCAGGGCTCGGACTATATCGAGGGCGGCTCGGGCGATGATACGATCATTGCGGGCATCGACACCTTCTCGGATTACGAGGGGGATGATCCCAACCTGCCGAACGCGCTCTACCCCGGGATCCTCAGCGATCCGAACCCCGATGACGGCAAGGACACCGTCTATGGTGGCCAGGGCAATGACGTGATCATGACCGGCGACGATGCGGACAGCATCCGTGGCGGATCCGGTGACGACACGATCAACGGCGGCATCGATGACGATTACATCGAAGGCAACCGGGGCAAGGATTCGATCATCGGGGGCCATGGGTCGGACACGATCTACGGCAACTCGGGCGACGACTGGATCAATGCGGGCGACAGCACGCTGCTTTGGGGGCAATCCCCGGACGACGATCCGGTCAACCCCGATCCGGTGCCCGAGAACGGCCGCGACCTGGTCTATGGCGGTGACGGCAACGACACCATCTTTGGCCAGGACGATGATGACACGCTTTATGGTGGCGTCGGCAATGACGTGATCGACGGCGGCATCGACGATGACGAGATCTATGGTGAAAGCGGCAATGACACGCTGATGGGCGGTCAGGGCGACGACACCGTGGGCGGCGGCACCGGCGCGGACAGCATCGACGGCAACTCGGGCGATGACAGCCTGACGGGTGGCCAGGGTGACGACACGATCACCGGTGGTGCGGGCGACGACACGCTGCGCGGCAACACCGGGGCGGACAGCCTGACCGGTGGATCCGGCGACGATGTCATCGACGGTGGCGGTCAGAACGACACGATCATCGGCGGCGAGGGTGCCGACACGATGTTCGGCGGTTCCAACGACGAAGACCTGTTCATCGGGTCGACTGTCGGCGACGTCATCGACGGCGGATCTGGCACGACGGTGGATTACGATGTGCTTGACCTGCGGGGCTCTGCTCCGACGGGCGGGCGGATCAACGTGATCTATGATGACAACCCGGAAAACGGCACGGTCGAGTTCTATGATGCCGATGACAAGCTGGTCGGGACCTCTCAGTTCGAGGAAATCGAGAAGGTCATCCCCTGCTTTACGCCGGGCACCCTGATCGCGACCCCGCGGGGCGAGGTTCCGGTGGAGACGCTGCGCGAAGGCGACCGTGTCATCACCCGCGACAACGGCATCCAGGAAATCCGCTGGTTCGGCCACAAGGACCTGATGGGCCGCGAGCTGCTGCAGAAGGAGCACCTGAAGCCGGTGCTGATCCAGAAGGGATCGCTTGGTTACGGGCTTCCGGAACGCGACATGCTGGTGTCTCCGAACCACCGGGTGCTGGTGAACAACGACAAGACGGCGCTCTATTTCGAAGAGCGTGAGGTTCTGGTCGCGGCCAAGCACCTGACCGGTCTGGCCGGGGTGAACCGCGTCGACACGATGAAGACGCAGTACATCCACTTCATGTTCGACCAGCACGAGGTGATCCTGTCGGACGGGTCCTGGACGGAAAGCTTCCAGCCGGGTCACCAGACGCTGGATGGTCTGGGCAATGCGCAGCGCCAGGAGATCCTGGAGCTGTTCCCGGAACTGGCAACGGAAGCCGGCCGCGAGGATTATCACGCGGCACGCCGGACGCTGAAGAAGCACGAGGCGAAGCTTCTGATCAAGTGATGCAGCGACGCCGGGCCCTGTGCGGGGCCCGGTGCCATCCTGGTCAGGCGGGGGCGCTGACCGGCCGTCGGGATGCGGGTTGCACGAATATCGCGGGAGGGTCTTTGATGCAGCCCGCATCCTGATGTGATGTCAGTGATTTGGTTTTGATTTGAATTTTACCTGGGGGGGTATGATGGATTATTTCATGGGTGTGTTCCGCTGGACCTTACTGGTCGGAGCGATCCTGGCCTGCGCGGCTGTGTCAAAGATCGGCGTGGTCGGGTTCTGAACGGCCTGCTCGTCGCGCCCTGACGTGCGCGCCTCGCTTATTGGGGTGCGTCTGATCGGGGTGGTGCCCGTGGCGGATGGCGGATGCCTCCGGCGGGGATATTTGGGAAAACCAAAGAGGATCAGGGGTGAGCGCGCCAGCGGGCCCAGTCCTCGGGCGTGTCCAGATCGGTGGTTGCGTGATGGTCGGGCAGGGGAACCTGCCGGACTTTTTCGTTTTTAAGGAGGGCTCGTGCGCCCTGGTCGCCGGTGAGCGTGGTGAGCGCGGGGATGAGGCGCGCGGGGAAGAGGACCGGGTGGCCGGGCGTGCCATCCTGGTCAGTGGCGCGGTGGATCTGGTCGGGATTATGGGCCCAGGCCTGGGCGAGGTCTGCGAGGTCCTGGGTCGTGATCTCGGGCATGTCGGAGGGCAGGACCATGACGCCGGGCGTGGTGGCCGGAAGGGCGGCGGCCCCGGCGCGGAGGGAGGCCCCCATCCCTTTGGCCGCGTCCGGGACCATGATTGGGGTGATGTTCACGCCCTGAAGGGCGCGGCTGCGCGGGTGGTCGGGGCCGGGCAGGGTGACATAGGTCGGGGCCAGGGCCAGTGCGCGGCGGGCCAGGGTGACGATCAGCGGGGCACCGTCCACGGGTTCCATCTGTTTGTCGCCGCCGCGCATGCGACTGGAGGCTCCGGCGGCGAGGATCAGGATGGCGGGCAAGGGGTGGTCCATGGGGCAAGCTTAGCCCTGGGCGCGGGGCGCGTCAGCAGGGAAAACCCGAAGGCGAGGCTGGAAAGCTGTTGGAAAACCCTGTCTTTTGCCGGATGCGTGCTAGATCTGGCACAGGTTGAAGGAAGGATCGCCCATGCTGCCGACGTTCATGCGCCAGTTGCACGCCTTTTCGCGCCGCCTGATCGTGCGGGTGCTGTTGATCGCGCTGTGCAGCGTGATGGCGATTGCGGTGGCCAAGATCTTTGGCGGGCTGATCCCCTTTGGCCTGAAGGACCGGATCGGGGCGGATGCAGTGGATCACATCCTGTCGATCATCGCCAATTCCATGCTGACGGTGACGACCTTTTCGCTGACGGTCATGGTGGCATCGCATCGCAATGTCTCGTCCCTGTGGACGCCGCGGGCGCATCAGATCCTGCTGCAGGACACCACGACCCATACCGTTCTGGCGACCTTTGTCGGGGCCTATCTTTACGCGGTGATCACCATCATCCTGCGCGAAACCCAGGTCTTCAAGGGCGAGGAGCTGGTGGTTCTGTTCTTCGTCACGCTGCTGGTCGTGGTGCTGATCGTCGTGGCGATCATCCGCTGGATTTCGCACCTGGAGCTTCTGGGCAGCCTGATCGAGACCTCGGGCCGGACCGAGGCCAAGGCGCAGAAGGCTTATGATCTGCGCTGTGAAAATCCGACGCTAGGGGCGCAGACCTATGATCCCGGTGCGTTGGCTGGCTGTCAGGAGATGCGGGCGGAGCGGTCGGGATATGTGCAGCAGATCTACCAGGACCGGCTGCAGGAGGCCGCTGAGGACGCGGGGGGCGAGATCCATCTGGCCGTGCCGGTCGGGGCCTTCGTGCACCAGGGCGAGGTGATCGCGCATCTGCGCGGCGAAGGCCTGGAGGAAGCGGTGGAGCGCTTTGTCTCGATCGGGACGCTGCGCAATTACGTGCAGGATCCGGGCTTTTCGCTGCTGAACCTGACCGAGATTGCGCAGCGCGCGCTGTCGCCGGGGATCAACGATCCGGGCACGGCAGTGGACATGGTGCGGCGCATCGTGCGGGTTCTGCTGTCGAACCGCGTCGGGGCCGAGCACGAGGTCCGCTATGATCGGCTGTATGTGCCGATGCTGGATCGGGAAGCGCTGGTGGTGGAAACACTTGGTGCGGTGGCGCGCAACGGAATGGGGCACCCCGAGGTGACCGAGGCGCTGAGCGGGGCGCTGAAGGCGCTGGACCGTCAGGGCGATCCAGAGGTCGAGGCGGCCGCGCGCCGTGTGCAGAAGGCCATCGAGGCGGCCGAGCCGAGGGAAGTTCTGGACTTCTCGGTCTAGTCGATCCGCGCGCAAAGAGGGCTGGTCATGGCGGGGATGCTGCGCTTAGCTGGCGGTATGACGATCATCCTGCAAGACAAGATTCCCTATGACATCGCCTCCGAGCGTCTGCCCGGTGTTGGCCCGATGCCCGAGGCCGATTGGATCCTGCGGGACGAGGCCTTTGCCGCGCAGATGGCGCTGCGCGACCAGCTGCTGAAAGAACGGCGGAATGAGGTCCTGGCGCTGCTGCCAGAGGCCGTCAGCGCGGCAGAGGAGCTTTTGACCATGGTGCTGGACCGGCTGGTCCAAGATCCGGCCTATCTGATCGATAAGGATCAGGTCACGCGGCCCGATGATGTGACGGTTGCGATCAACCGGGCGGATCCCTTGGGGGCATTGGGGCGATTGGTCCAGCAGGACTTCTGCTTGATGATGAAGCCCGAGGGGGCAGCCGAACATCTGCTGACCGGGGCCGTGCTGTGTTTTCCCGCCGGCTGGATGCTGAGCCAGAAGATCGGGCACCCCTTGATCCGAATTCATGTGCCCGTGCCGGCCTATGACGACATGCTGGCGCGGCGGGTGCAGCGGCTGTTCGACGGGGTTCAGGTCGGGCGGCCGCTGTGGCGGTTCAATGCCTTGCGCTATGTCGATCCGTCACTGTTTCAGCCGCGATCCGAAGGGGTTCCGAAGTACGGCACGCCAGAGGAACAGCGCTATATCCGATCTGAACGGCAATCGATCCTTCGACTTCCCGACACCGGGGCGGTGGTCTTTGGCATCCACACCTTCGTGGTGAAACTGCCCGAAGACGCGCGCCAATAGCCGTCACAGCACCGACAGGTAAGAGACCATCGTGGGGGCCAGCCCGGTGTAGATCGCTGTCAGCGTGAAGGCATGGGCCGAGATGCGGATGTCCTGCCCCTTCAGCGCCTGATAGGCGGCCACCGGCAGGCCGACCATGGGGTTCATCACGGTCAGGGATGCGGTTGCGGTCAGGTTGGCCGCGCGGGACAGGTCCGAGGGCGTCTTGACCTCGTCCTCGTCCATGGCGTCGCGAAAGATCTCGCGCAGGTCGGGCGTCTCGATGGCGGGCGCAGATGGCACGGCAAAGATCATTTCGTCGGCGTGGTCGTCCAGCGCGATCCGGGCCGGGCGGCGCGGGGTTATGTGGCGTTCGATACCGTTGTTGTGGCGGATCGGGGTGAAGACCTCGGCAAAGCGCAGGGTGTCGAAGCAGATGCCCTCTTTCCCCCAGGCGATCTGACCAGAGAGGCCGTCTTCGATCAGGATCGACAGGATCTCGGCCAGGATGGCGGTATCGGCGCGGGGATGCAGGGTTTCGCTGCGGCGGATGTTCTCGACATGCAGGTACAGCCGTGCGCTGCCGTCATTGTCTTCAGAGCCGTCGTCGATCCTCATGGCCAGGCCAATCGGGCCTGCGTCGATCTCGAGCCCGTCGAACCGGGTTTCTGCGGGCTGTTGCGGGGCCAGGCCATAGGCCTGAAGCGCGCGCAGCGCGGCAGAAAGCAGGGTTTCGATGTCGATCAGGGGGCCGGTGCCCATGTCCAGAGTGGCGGACTGCGGGGTGGCTGTGGGGCGGGTCGCTTCTTGCGAATGGGTGCGGGTCATGTTCTTCCCTCGGTTTCTTCCTGCCCCCAAGGTCGATCCGAATTGGGGTGGAATTGTGCCGAAGGGCTGTGGAAATCCTGCGGAATCGGGAAAAATCGCGACGTATTGCCGGGTTTCGTGATCAATTTAAGGGCGAGTGATAGGATTGGTTCCACACGTCGCTGTTGCGCGTCATGTGACGCTGAATTGATGGGTGCAAAACTTGCGCTAAGTGGCTGAAAAACAATCGCAAAGCTGGTGCTTATCCGCGTCCAGCGGTGATCCGTTTCGCGTCATGATTCGCGCAATGGTTGTGGCGCAAAAGAAAACGGGCACCGAGTGGTGCCCGTTCCCAATGCAATCCGAAGTGGATCAGCAGGAGTAGTACAGAGCGAATTCCGCGGGGTGCGGGGTCATCTCGTACATCTCGATCTCTTCCATCTTCAGGTCGATGTAGCCCTGGATCTGGTCCTTGGTGAAGACGTCACCGGCCAGCAGGAAGTCCATGTCGGCTTCCAGCTCGGTCATGGCTTCGCGCAGCGAACCACAGACGGTCGGGATGTCGGCCAGTTCTTCGGGCGGCAGATCGTAGAGGTTCTTGTCCATGGCTTCGCCCGGATCGATCTTGTTCTTGATCCCGTCGAGGCCGGCCATGAGCAGGGCGGAGAAGCACAGGTAGGGGTTCGCCGAGGGATCGGGGAAACGGGCTTCGACGCGCTTTGCCTTGGGCGATTCGGTCCACGGAATACGGACACAGCCCGAACGGTTGCGTGCGGAATAGGCGCGCAGAACGGGGGCTTCAAACCCGGGGACCAGACGCTTGTACGAGTTGGTCGAGGGGTTGGTGAAAGCGTTCAGGGCCTTGGCGTGCTTCAGGATACCACCGATGAAGTACAGGGCCTCCTGGGACAGATCGGCGTATTTGTCGCCTGCAAACAGGGGCTTGCCGTCTTTCCAGATCGACATGTTCACGTGCATGCCCGACCCGTTGTCACCTTTCAGCGGCTTCGGCATGAAGGTTGCCGAACGGCCATAGGCCTGTGCCACGTTGTGGATGACGTATTTGTACTTCTGCAGTTCGTCCGCCTGTTTGGTCAGCGATCCGAAGACCAGGCCCAGCTCGTGCTGCGAGGTCGCAACTTCGTGGTGGTGCTTGTCGACCTTCATGCCCAGACGCTTCATCGTCGAGAGCATTTCCGAACGGATGTCCTGACCGTCGTCCATCGGGTTCACCGGGAAGTAGCCGCCCTTGTAGGTCGGACGGTGGCCCAGGTTGCCCATTTCGAAATCGGCATCGGTGTTCCAGGCGGCGTGATCGGCATCAACCTCGAACGACACCTTGTTCGGCGCGACCGAGTATTTCACGTCGTCGAACAGGAAGAATTCCGCTTCGGGGCCGAAATAGGCGACGTCACCGATACCCGAGGACTTCAGGTAGGCTTCGGCTTTCTGTGCGGTGCCGCGCGGGTCGCGGTCATAGGCTTCGCCGGTGTCGGGCTCGACGATCGAGCAATGCACGACAACGGTTTTTTCCGCGTAGAAGGGGTCGATATAGGCGCTGTCCAGGTCGGGCATCAGCTTCATGTCGGATGCTTCGATGGATTTCCAGCCGGCGATCGAAGAACCGTCGAACATGAACCCTTCTTCAAGGAAGTCTTCGTCGACTTCGTCCTTGATGACGGTCACGTGCTGCAGCTTGCCGCGCGGATCGGTGAAGCGGATATCGACGTATTCCGCGTCCTCGTCCTTGATCAGGTCAAGTACCTTGTTGCTCATTCCCTTTTCCCTTCGTTTTGAAATGGGTGTGATCAAAGCGCGTCCGAACCGGATTCACCGGTACGGATGCGGATGGCTTGTTCGATAGGCGACACAAAGATCTTGCCGTCGCCGATTTTTTCCGTTTTCGCGGCGTCGATGATCGCCTCGATGGCACCGTCGACCTGATCGTCGTCAAGAACGACTTCGATCTTCACCTTGGGCAGGAAGTCCACGACGTATTCCGCGCCGCGGTACAGTTCCGTATGGCCCTTCTGCCGGCCGAAGCCCTTGACCTCGATCACGGACAGGCCCTGAATGCCGAACTCTTGCAGAGCTTCCTTGACCTCATCAAGCTTGAACGGCTTGATGATCGCCTCGAGTTTCTTCATGTCGCGGAACTCCTCACTTGTCTCTCGGTCGGTGTGAGACCACGATCTGAAGGCGGCCTCAATTCACGACGCGCAAGTTGGTCGAATTGCGGGCAAAGGGAAAGAGGGGCGGCATGAAAATTAAGCATTGCGCCCAAAGTTTGTGCGGTATGAAAAGAATATGTCAGCAATATTGACCAGTGATCAGATGCGCAACCTTGAAAAGCGCGCGATCGACAGCGGTGCGGTCACCGGGGCCGAGCTGATGGAGAGGGCCGGGCGCGGCGTGGTCGATGCGCTGCGTGACGAATATCCGGACACGGATGGCCTGTGCGCCGCGCCCTGGGCCGGCCAGCATGTGCTGATCCTTTGCGGGCCCGGCAATAATGGCGGTGACGGATATGTGGTGGCGCGGCTGCTAGGCGAAACAGGGGCGATCTGTCATGTACTGGCGCTTGGCGATACCGCTGACCTGCCGCCGGATGCGGCGCAGGCGCGGCGGCGCTGGACCGGGCCGGTCGGTCCGTTTTCGACCGAGGCCATGGGCCAGGTTGTTGATCTGTGCCGCAGGGCGGATCAACCTTGGCTAGTTGTCGTGGACGCTCTGTTCGGCATCGGCCAGCGCGCGCCGCTCGATTCGGTTTGTGATGCGGTCGGCGGTTTCGTCGACGCGCTGTTCGAACTCGGAGGCCCCACGCCCTATTTCGTCTCGGTCGATCTGCCCACGGGCTATGATGCGGACAGCGGTGCGGCGTTGGCGCGACGCCCAGTGCCGTCCGACCTGACCGTGACCTTCCATGCGCCCAAGCCGATCCACGGCATGCCGCATTTCCTGGACGTGACCCTGGTGGTTGCTGATATCGGCCTGTCGTCGGTTTAGCAGAGGATCCTGACCATGAGCTTAACGCCGATCACCTATGATCTGTCCTGGGCCGCGCTGCTGGGCAAGGACGCCGGTCAACACAAGTTCAACCATGGCTCGGCCCTGGTGCTCAGCGGGCCCATGGGACGCAGCGGGGCCGCGCGTCTTGCGGCGCGGGCGGCGCTGCGCACCGGGGCCGGGCTGGTGACGCTGGTGGCCCCGCCGTCGTCCATGGCCGAGATCGCGGCGCAGATCACGGCGGTGATGTTGCGCCCGCTGGTAGAGCTTTCGGAACTGCTGTCTGACAGCCGGGTCGCGTCGATCTGTGTAGGCCCGGGTTTTGGCGTCGGTGCCGATTGCCGCGACGTGGTGGCACAGGTTTTGGCGGCGGGGCGCGGGGTTGTTCTGGATGCGGATGCGCTGTCGTCCTTTGCCGACGCACCAGAGGATCTGTTTGCCCTGACGCGAGGGACGAAAACGATCCTGACCCCGCATGAGGGCGAATTTGCCCGGTTATTCCCGGATCTGGACCCGTCGGATCGTGCTGCGGCCTGCGCTAGGGCGGCGGATCGTGCGGGATGCGTCGTGCTTTTGAAGGGGCCTGCGACGGTGGTCTGTGGGGATCGGCAGTCGATCCACAATCCCGATGGCGATCGCGATGCGCCCTGGCTGGCCACTGCCGGATCCGGGGACGTTCTGGCCGGGATTATCACCGGGCTTCTGGCGCGCGGGGCCGATGCGCAGCTGGCAGGGGAAGCGGGCGTCTGGCTGCATGCAGAGGCCGCGCGCATCTTTGGCCCCGGACTGATCGCCGAGGATCTGCCCGAGATGCTGCCCAAGGTCTATGCCTCGCGTCATATTTGAAGGGTGTCTATGGGCGGCGGCTGAAGAAGCGGGGGCCGTCTTGCCGCACGTCTGATCACGACGTTTCCAACCGCCTTTCCAGATTCCAGCGCACCTTCAAAACGAAACAGGGCCCGCGCAAAAGCGTAGGCCCTGTTGCAGTCGACAGTCAGGGAAGCCGAAGGGCTTAGCAGGCGGTGGCGAGGTCCTGCGCAGCCTTGGCAGCCATTTCCAGGCCGCCGGCATAGATGATGTGGTCGGTGTCGAATTCCAGCTCGTAAACGGTCAGGACACCTTTGCCCATGGAGCGGACATATTCCCCGTCCACCAGCTGAGCAGCGGTGACGAGTGCGGATTTCTTGCCGAACATGGCTTCGGCGCGCCAGTCGCGGATCAGAACCTCCTGGCCGGAGGGCAGGGCGACGTCGGTTTCGGGGCGGTTGTGCCCGATGGACCCGGCAGAGACGTGGATCACGTCACAGGCGACCTTGCGGGTGCGCACGTTCTTCAGAACGGCCATGCCGGTGTCGCGGGTGATCACGCGGTCGCCCGCGGTCAGGAATTCAACGGGCATTTCGCCGTCGAGGGTCATGACCTTGGTGCCGGCTGCGATACCCGCAACGACCTGCGCCTTGGCCTTGTTTCCTTTGTTGATCGTAACTTCGATGGTTTTCATGGGATGCTTCCCTTGTCTGACTGCCTCAATGTTTTTTCATCAGATTAGGGCCAAATTGGGCCGTGTTCCAGATTTCTGTGCGGCATTGGGGCGGGTCGCGTCCGATTTGTGCCACATTTGCCGATGGGTCCCGAAGGGGCGGGCACGCCATGGACCCTTGCCGTACAGATGCAGAATGCCACCAAGGTGCGAATAAAGCGTTAACGTAGGATGAGGGCGGAAATTGGGCGCATTTTGCCTCTCGCATCGGGGGCCGGCTTTTGCTATCCAGCCGCGTACTGCGGGTGTGGCGGAATTGGTAGACGCACCAGATTTAGGTTCTGGCGCCTTTGGCGTGGGGGTTCGAGTCCCTTCACCCGCACCATATATCTGAACGTTCCATAACGATTTTTTGGCTCGGTTGCGGGCCTGTCGGATTGTCCCCGCCGGGCGGATGGGCCAGTCTTTGGCAAATTTTATTTCGGACCGTCGTGATCTTCAGACATCTTTCATACCTTCTTCTTATGGTGTTCCTGTCTGCTTCGGCCGGGCAGGCGGCCTATTTCACCGACGGACGGGACCGTGAGGCGATTCCTGAACTGCGCGAACGGGTGGCCGGGGACCCGTCCGGCGCAAGCGATCTGGATCGGGCCATCCTGCGGGCGGCGAACCGCGTGGGCTGGGTCCAGTGGAACAAATGTCGGCACGGCGGCAACGGCGTGCTGGTGCGGATCGACGGACGTGATGCAGTGCTCACCTCGGCGCACCAGGTGTTCAATGCCCGCGGGCGGGGCGATCTGATCAACTGTCAGGGGCAGGGGGCTGCGGTGGCGCGCTTCTATCCCAATGCCTCCTACATCGACCTGGGTCAGACCTTTCGGAACCGCGCGCTTGAGGCCCGGTTTTCCGTCGGCCTTCGGGCCCAGCTGGACGCAAGCGGCGCGAACAAGAGCGGCTTTTTCGGCGTGGCCGACGATTTTCTGGTGATGTACCTGGAAACGGACATCTCGGACGATACGGCACCGGATGGGCAGATCCGTGGCGCGGTGCCTTTTGCCGACCTGGTGACGGGGCACGGGTTTGACGGGCTGATCCTTGGGTTCGATCCAAGGTTCGACAAGGCGCATGGCGGGCAGGCGATGTCTTATCAGTCTTGCCTTTTCTCGGTGCTGACGCCGCTTCGGCTGGACCACACCTGCGATGTGACCAAGGGGTCAAGCTCCTCCCTGCTTGCGGTCTTCCAGGAGGGAGAGCTGCGGTTGCGCGCGCTCAACACCGCCGTGCGTCTTCCGGTCGGCACCACCGCGCGCCCGGACGCGTTGCCGACGAACTGGAATATCGGCACTCCGATCGAGGTGATGCTGCGCCATTGGCATTTCCGGGGGCTGACGGTCGACTGAATCTGCCGTCCCTGGGCTCGTCGACGAAGGCCCCAAGACACCGCCGAACGGGGCTACCGGACCCGGTTCACCCCCCGCCACCCGCGATGGTGCGCCACCCGGCGCGAAGGTTTGCGCAGAAATCATCGCCCAAGCGGCCATTTTCACCGCTATTGGCTTGCACGATGCCCCCATGGCCCATAGAAGAGCGCCTGATTTGGCCCCCGCGTGGCGGGTGGCCCGTGGACGTTATGGAAGGACGCATAGGATGCAGGTCACCGAGACCCTGAACGAAGGCCTCAAGCGCGGCTACCAGATCACGCTGCCCGCAAGCGAGCTGGACGCCAAAGTGAACGAAAAGCTGGCCGAGGCGCAGCCCGAAGTGGAAATGAAGGGCTTCCGTAAGGGGAAAGTCCCGATGGCGCTGCTGAAAAAGCAGTTCGGCCAGCGCATCCTGGGCGAAGCCATGCAGGAAGCCATCGACGGCGCGATGTCGGATCACTTCGAGAAATCCGGTGACAAGCCCGCGATGCAGCCGCAGGTCGAAATGGTCGACGGCGAGACCTGGAAAGAAGGCGACGACGTGGTTGTGACCATGTCCTACGAAGCCCTGCCGGCGATCCCCGACGTCGACCTGAAAGGCATCAAGCTGGAAAAGCTGGTCGTCAAAGCCGAAGATTCGGCCATCGACGAAGCCCTGGCGAACCTGGCCGAAAGCGCCCAGGATTTTGACGCCAAGGACGGCGCCGCAGAGAACGGCGACCAGGTCGTCATGAACTTTGTCGGCAAGGTCGACGGCGAAGCCTTCGAAGGCGGCTCGGCCGAGGATTACCCGCTGGTGCTGGGCTCCAATTCCTTCATCCCGGGCTTCGAAGACCAGCTGGTCGGCGTGAAAGCCGGTGAAGAAAAGGCTGTCGAGGTTTCCTTCCCCGAGGAATACGGCGCAGAGCACCTGGCCGGCAAAGCGGCTGTCTTCGACTGCACCATCAAGGAAGTCAAAGCCCCCGTCGCCGCCAAGATCGACGACGAGCTGGCGAAGAAGTTCGGTGCAGAAGACCTGGCTGCGCTGAAATCTCAGGTCGCAGAGCGTCTGGAAGCCGAATACGCCGGTGCAGCCCGTGCCGTCATGAAGCGGTCGCTGCTGGACGCGCTGGACAAGGAAGTTTCCTTCGATCTGCCGCCGTCGCTGCTGGACGCCGAAGCCAAGCAGATCGCGCATCAGCTGTGGCACGAAGAGAACCCCGAGGTTCACGATCACAACCACGGTGAGATCGAAACCACCGACGAGCATGTGAAACTGGCCGAGCGTCGCGTCCGTCTGGGCCTGCTGCTTGCCGAGCTGGGCCAGCGCGCCGAGGTCGAAGTGACCGACGCCGAGATGACCCAGGCGATCATGAACCAGGCCCGTCAGTACCCGGGTCAGGAACGCCAGTTCTTTGAATTCGTGCAGCAGAACCAGCAGATGCAGCAGCAGCTGCGCGCGCCGATCTTCGAAGACAAGGTTGTCGACTACGCCTTCGAACTGGCCGACGTGTCGGAAAAGGAAGTCTCGAAAGAAGACCTCCAGTCCGCTGTCGAAAAGCTGGACGACGAATAAGTTTCGCACCGTGCGAAACAAAGGGGCCGCTCCTTCGGGGGCGGCCTTTTGCGTTGTCCCATGCTCTGATAGCCTTGGCCCATGATGCGTATCGCCCTGATCCTGCTGGCTGTTCTGATCGCGCCCCCCATGGCCGAGGCCCAGGGCCGGCGCGCCGCGATGAGCGGGGACACCATCATGCTGGATGGCAAGATCATCCAGCTGAAGGGGCTGGAATGCCCGCCCATGGACACCGAAGAGGGCAAGGAGGCGCAGCGGCTCGTGCAGATCATGCTGCACGCGCGGATCCTGAATTGTGCCTGGGATACGCTGCCCGACGGCACCCGCGAAGGCGATTGCATCTATCGCGCGGCCAGCTGGTCGCCGAAATCCCGGTCGATGGTGGTCGAGCTGGAAAGCCGCAACCTGTGTCGCAAATACGGCCGGACCTGACCCCTAGCGCGCGTCAAACTCCGCCTGAAGCGCCTGCGGGTCGTATTGCGTGGTCACCCAGTCTTCAAAGCTGATGCCCGTGGCGGCCTGCGCGGTGGCAAGGCGGTCAAGGAGCAGGTCCAGAACCCCTGTGCGCGAGCGGCGGAAATGCAGGAAACGGGGCGACAGCATCTGGCGGGCTTCCTCCATTGGGCGGTTTTCGACGACCAGAAGGTACAGCGCCGCGACCAGCCCGGCGCGATCGGCCCCGGACTTGCAGTGGAACAGCACCGGCCGGTCGGCCTCGCGCAGGAAGGCCATGGCCTCAAGCAGGGGTTCGGGCTGGGGCGCGCGGCGGGCGTCCAGGCGCAGGCTGTGAAAGGCGATGCCGTGCTGGGCGCAAAGCTGGCTTTCACGCCGGTGCGGCACCCCGTCCTGCGGCCCGCGCAGCGACAGGATCGTCTTGATCCCCATCTGGTTCAGCATGGGGAAACGATCGACGGGCGGGTGGTTCGACCGCCAGACCCCCGGCGCGATCTGCGCCATATTGGTCCAGCGCGCGCGGAACAGCCCGTGGTCGCTGTAGCGCATGAAGCGGTCCATGGCGGCGGCATCCTCGCCCGCCAGAAGGGCGGCGGCCTTGCGGGTCTTGCGGCGGCTGTACCAGTCGTGCACGGGCTTGAGGGGATCTTTGCGCATGGGCTGGTGATGTCCCCGGCAGGCGGGAAGGTCAAGCCACCTTGCCGAAAGCTGCGGCATCCGGCGCGGCCAAGCCAGGTCGGGATGCTTGGCACGCCGCGCCTGCTGTGGCAGATTTCCCCGTAAAAGCAGTGAATTCCGATCCATAAGGCAGGCCCAGATGATCCCGATCGTGCAGATGCGATATTCCTACTTCGGTCAGTCCGGCTGGCGGTCCGAGGCGTCGAAGCAGAAAGAGATCCTGTTCGATCCCAAGCGGTTGGCACATCGCTTCAACCTGTTGCAGACCTACGCGGTGCGGTCGTTGCTGGATCAGGAGGATCAGGATTTCCATTTCGCCATGCTGACGTCCCAAGATCTGCCGGCCGCGCATCTGAAGCAGGTCACCGAATATATCCGCGACAGCTTTGGCGACCGGGGCGCGGTTCTGGCGCGGGGTGACGGGCCGGTGTTCCGCCACCTGATCCGCCACAACCGCGCCAGTTTCCCCGAAGGCTCGACCATGATGCAGATCGTGCTGGACGATGACGATGCGCTGTCCGTCGACTTCATGGCGCGTCTGAAGGCCGAGGCCGCGGGGTTCCGCGACCGTCTTCCCGAAGACACGCGGCGGTTCTTCCTGTCGTTCTCGAAAGGGGTCAGCGTGGTCTATGAAAAGGGGCAGGCGGTGCCGCAGCTGTACCGGCGGGACGTGCCCTATACCAACCTTGGCCTTGCGCTGGTGTCGCCGATTGATGATCGGGCGAACCCTTACGCGGTGGCGCACAAGAAGGTGGCGCGCCGTTTTGCCAGCCTCGTCTACAACGACCTGCAGCCCTATTACCTGCGCGTGGTGCACGGGGCGAATGACAGCCGCGCCCAGATCGACGAAACGCAGCCCTTCCCGGAAGACAACCTGCCCAAGCTGCTGAAACGCTTTCCGCTTTTGGAGGGGGTGTTGAACCCGCCCAAGGCGCGCGCCCGGGCGTCCTGATCCCCCGCGATCCCCGGCGGAAAATGGGCACAAAAAAACCGCGCAGGTTGCCCTGCGCGGCTTCTTTTTTGGATCGCTATAGGCGAAAAGCTTAGTTCTGCTCTTCCGCTGCGGCGTCTTCGGGGGTTGCCACGGGGCCACCCTCGTCGTCGTCGTTCGCAGCACCGCCCATGTCGTCGAACAGCTCCTGGATTTCGAATTCCGCGGCTGCTTCTTCCTCGGCGGCGAGTTCCTGGATGGACTTGCCGGAGGCCTGCAGTTCCGCTTCCTCGGGGGAGCGTGCAACGTTCAGTTCGACCTGAACGGCGACTTCGGGGTGCAGGGTCACGTCAACCTTGTGCAGACCAAGTTCTTTGATCGGCATCGGGATGATGACCTGCTTGCGCTCAACGGTGAAGCCGTTTTCGGTGGCCACGTTGGCGACGTCACGCGGGGTGACCGAGCCGTACAGGTTGCCGCCGTCAGAGGCCGAGCGAATCACGACGAACTGCTGACCGTCCAGCTTTTCGCCCAGGGCTTCGGCTTCTTTCTTGGTCTCCAGGTTGTTCGCTTCCAGCTGAGCCTTCTGGGCTTCGAACTGGGCGATGTTTTCCTTGGAGGCGGTCAGGGCCTTGCCCTGCAGCAGCAGGTAGTTGCGGGCGTAACCCGGCTTGACGGTGACGACGTCACCCATCTGGCCCAGCTTTGCGACGCGTTCGAGAAGGATAACTTCCATTGTCAGGTCTCCTTACTTCACGGCGTAGGGCAGCAGGGCGAGGAAGCGGGCGCGCTTGATGGCGCGGGCCAGTTCACGCTGCTTCTTTGCCGAGACGGCGGTGATACGGGAGGGAACGATCTTGCCGCGCTCAGAGATGTAGCGCTGCAGCAGTTTCGTGTCCTTGTAGTCGATTTTCGGCGCGTTGTCCCCGGAGAACGGGCAAACCTTGCGGCGACGGAAAAACGGTTTTGCGGCCATGGGTTAGATTCCTTTCCTCAGGCTATAGATCAGCGACGTTCCCGGCGACGGTCGTCGCGGTCGTCTTTCTTCTGCATCTGGACCGAGGGACCTTCCTCGTGCTCGTCGACCTTGATGGTCAGGACGCGCATGACGTCTTCGTGCAGGCGCATCAGGCGTTCCATTTCCTGAACGGCCGGCGCGGGTGCGTCGGATTTCAGGAAGGCATAGTGGCCCTTGCGGTTCTTGTTGATCTTGTAGGCCATCGTCTTGACGCCCCAGTACTCGTGTTCCACGAGTTTCCCGCCGTTGTCGGACAGGACGGCACCAAAGTGTTCGATAAGACCTTCGGCCTGCGCGTTGGAAAGATCCTGGCGCGCAATGAATACATGCTCATACAGCGGCATGTTTGCTCCACTTCTATCTAGGCGCGTTTCATAGGAGGGCCAGATCCTTCCGCGGCCCATCCACGAGAGTCCGCGCGGTGATCAATCATGCGGAAGGAAGCGTCCCTTTAGACTGGAATGGCCGGGATGGCAAGGCATGGCGGACCCGATCAGCAGGGGCGGCGCAAAGGCTGCGTTGCAGAGAGCGATAGCGATTGCTGCAATGCGGCACTTGCCCGTATAGCGTGTTTTCAAAAAGGAAAATGCCACAATCGCGCCACATTTCGCCTATTGATTGTAGGCAGGGACGGAAATGCCCCCGCGGCACGGAAACGCCGTGACGACCAAGAAAGCGAGCAGATGACTTTAAGACTACAGACGGTTCCGGCAGGCGCAGGGCGCATCTATGCCCCGCGGTACCAACAACCGCTGCGACAGACCGCTGATGCCGAGGCACAGCACCGCGGCTTCGCCCGCATCACCTTTTCCTACGTTCTGATGGCCCTGATGGGCATCGTGACGCTGCCCTTCTGGGGCAAGATCGCCTGTGCGGCTTTCCTGATGACCTATGTGGTCCGGATTGCGCTGCGCTGCATCACCATTCGGCCGACCAACGTCTTCGGCTGATCCTTCGGGGATGGTCCGGGCCTCTCTCGCCCGTTAAGGATCATGCCCCGGGATCTTCTTCGTCATGTCATGTGACACCCTCAGGCCGCTTCGCATTGCCATGCGTGGCGGCTTTGTCTATTCCGGGCGGGACTATTGAACAAAGGCCCAGGGCGGCCAAGAGGGGGCATATCATGGCACGCGCGTTCGTTTTTCCCGGTCAGGGGGCTCAGACCATCGGCATGGGCAAGGCCCTGGCCGAGGCCTATCCGGCCGCGAAAGCCGTCTTTGACGAGGTGGACGAGGCCCTGGGCGAAAGCCTGTCGTCGCTGATCTGGGAAGGTGAGCAGGACAGGCTGACCCTGACCCAGAACGCCCAGCCTGCGCTGATGGCGACCTCGCTTGCTGCTTTCCGCGCGCTGGAGGCCGAGGGCGTGTCGATTACGGCGGCCGATTTCGTGGCGGGCCATTCGCTCGGGGAATATTCCGCGCTGGCCGCCGCGGGCACGCTGAGCATCGCGGACGCTGCACGCCTGCTGCGCACCCGTGGCCAGGCGATGCAACAGGCGGTTCCGGTCGGTGTCGGTGCCATGGCCGCGCTGCTGGGGCTGGACTTCGAAGCCGCCACCGCCGTCGCCGAGGAAGCCGCCCAGGGCGAGGTCTGCCAGGCCGCCAACGACAATGACCCCGGGCAGGTCGTGGTTTCGGGCCACAAGGCCGCCGTGGAACGTGCTGTCGAGATCGCCAAGGAAAAAGGCGCGAAGCGTGCGGTTCTGCTGCCTGTCTCTGCTCCGTTCCATTGTGCGCTGATGGCCCCGGCGGCCGACGTGATGGCCGAGGCGCTGGAAAAGGTCGAGATGAAGGCCCCGGCCGTGCCGCTGGTCGCCAATGTGCGGGCCGAGGCGGTGACGGATGCCGCCACGATCCGTGCGCTGCTGGTTGAACAGGTCACCGGGTCGGTGCGCTGGCGCGAAAGCGTCGGCTACATGGCGGCGCAGGGCGTCACCGAGGTCTGGGAAATCGGCGCGGGCAAGGCGCTGGCCGGGATGATCCGCCGGATCGAACGGTCGATCACCTGTCGCGCCGTTGGCACGCCCGAGGATGTGACCGCCGCCGTGGAAAGCCTTCAGGGCTGAACCAGGACCCGACGGGCCGGGATACGGCACCGTCGGGCCGTTTTTGAGTATTTAGAGCAAGATGATGGGGAACGGGATGTTCGATCTGACAGGGAAAACCGCGCTGGTCACCGGCGCATCCGGGGGTATCGGCGGGGCGATTGCCAAGGCGCTCTATGACGCGGGCGCGACCGTGGGGCTTTCGGGCACGCGGGTCGAGCCGCTGGAGGCGCTGGCCGCCGAGCTGGGAGAGCGCGCCCATGTTCTGCCCTGCAACCTGAGCGATGCCGAGGCCGTCGAGGCGCTGCCCAAGCAGGCCATCGAGGCCGTGGGCGGGCTGGATATCCTGGTCAACAATGCGGGCATCACCAAGGATCAGATCTTCATGCGCATGTCGGATGAGGATTGGGCGAAGGTGATCGAGGTCAACCTGACCTCGACCATGCGGCTGTGCCGCGCGGTGATGCGGCCGATGATGAAGTCCAGATGGGGGCGGATCGTCAATATCTCGTCCATCGTGGGGGCGACGGGCAACCCCGGCCAGGTGAACTATGCCGCGTCCAAGGCCGGCATGGTCGGCATGACCAAGTCGATCGCCTATGAGGTCGCGTCGCGCGGGATCACGGCAAACTGCGTCGCGCCCGGTTTCATCGCCACGGCGATGACCGACAAGCTGACGGATGAGCAGAAGGGCAAGATCAACGCGCAGATCCCGGCATCCCGCATGGGCACGCCCGAGGAAATCGCGGCGGCCGTCCTGTACCTGGCCTCGCCCGAGGCGGGCTATGTGACCGGCGCCACGCTGCATGTGAACGGCGGCATGGCGATGCTCTGATGCGGCCGGAATGGGTCCTTGCGGGGGTTACCTTCATCTGGGGGGGAACCTTCCTGGCGGTTCAGACGGCCCTGACCTGGTCAGGGCCGTTGTTCTTCGTGGGCCTGCGCTTTGCGGTGGCCGCGGGGATCATGGCGCTGTTGGCGGGGCGGCGGCTGCGTGGGCTGACGGCGGCCGAGCTTTGGGCAGGCGGCTGGATCGGCCTGGCGATTGCCGGGGGCTATGGGCTTCAGACCATCGGACTTGAGACCATTCCGTCATCGAAATCCGCCTTTATCACCGCGCTTTACGTGCCGCTGGTGCCGGTGCTGCAATGGATCGTGCTGGGCCGTCCGCCGGGGCGTCTGACCTGGATAGGCGTGGTCTTTGCCACCATCGGGTTGATGCTGATCGCGGGGCCCGAGGCCGGGGGGATTGGCTTTTCCTTCGGAGAGCTGATCACCATCATCTCGGTCCTGGCCATCGCGGCCGAGGTGGTTCTGATTTCGCGCTTTGCGCTGACGGTGGATGCGGCGCGGGTGACGGTGGTGCAGCTGGCCGTGGCCTCGGCCCTGTGTTTCGCCGCCATGGGTGCGGCCGGGGAAGCCGTGCCCGTCTGGGACTGGCGCATCCTGTGGTTCGCGCTTGGGCTGGGTCTGGCCAGCGCGGTGATCCAGCTGGCAATGAACTGGGCGCAGAAAAGCGTCTCGGCCACGCGGTCGACGCTGATCTACGCGGGGGAACCGGTCTGGGCCGCCATCATCGGCCGCATCGCCGGAGAGATCCTGCCCCTGACCGCGCTGATCGGGGGTGTCTTCGTGGTGCTGGGCATGGTGGTGGGCGAATGGCCCGCGCGGCGTCGGCCCGGGAAGTTATCCGAAGGCCCGGCCGCGCAGGAAGTCCGCGACCGGATCCCGGAATAGACGCCACCCGGGCGGTGCTGCGCGCCTATTCGGCGGCGCGCAGGTCTGCGGGTTTTGCATCATCCTCGATCGGCCAGATCAGTTCGGGCACCTTGGTGCGCCGCGCCGCGCGGCGCAGCGCCCAGTCCTGCGCCGCGCGAGAGGCCGAGCCGAGGGACAGCCGTGCCAGAAGCCGGGCCACCCAGGTGACATAGGTCCAGAACCAGACCCGCAGCGCCAGCAGCGAGGGCGTGACCACAAGCGTCAGCACCGTCGCCACGCCCAGGCCGAAGACCACCGCCGTGGCCAGCTGTTTCCACCACAGGGCCGTCGGGCTGTCGATGGAATAGCCGCCCTGGAAGAAGTCGAGGCTAAGCCCGAACATCATCGGGGCCAGGCCCGCCATGGTGGTGATCGTGGTCAGAAGCACGGGGCGGATGCGATCCTCGGCCGTGCGGATGATCGCCTCGATCCGGGGCATGTAGCGGGAATATTCCTGGAAGGTGTCGATGAGAACGATGTTGTTGTTCACCACGATCCCGGCCAGCGCGACGATCCCCGTGCCGGTCATGATGATCGAGAACGTCTGATCCATCACCAGCATGCCGATCAGAACGCCGGTGGTGGACAGGACCACCGCCAGCAGCACCAGCACCGAATTGTAGATCGAATTGAACTGCGCCAGCAGGATGATGAACATCAGACCCAGGGCGGCGCCGAAGGCCTGGCCCAGGAAGGCCGAGGATTCCTCTTGATCGGCCATGTCGCCCGTCCATTCATAGGTGATGCCCGCGGGCAGGGCACCGTCGTCCAGCCAGGCGGTCAGCGTCTCGATCCGTTCGTTGGCGGTGATCGGCACGGTGGTTGTCGTGCCATCCTCGGCCGTTACGGTCTTGGTCAGTCCCTCGCCCACGGCGGCCTTGACGTCGAAGAATCGCTTTTGGTCGATGCGGTCGATCTTGGCCAGTTTTGCCACCGGTTTCCAGGTGATGAAGTTCGACAGCGGCACCAACCCGTCGGTGGTGCGGACCTTGAGCGTCGAGAGGGTGGACAGCACGCGGTCTTCCTCGGGCAGGCGCACGCGGATCTCGATTTCCTCGTCGGAACTGTCGACGCGCATGGTGTCCAGCAGCAGCCCGCGGGTGACCAGCTGAACCATGGCGCCCACGGTGGCCACGTCGGCACCGAAGCGGCCGGCCTTTTCCACGTCGACGTCGATCTGCATGTCAAAGCCGGGCAGGGGCAGCGTGTCCTCGACCAGGCGCAGGCCCTCGGTCATCTCGAACTTTTCGCGGACCATCGCGGTGGTGGCGCGCAGCTGGTCCAGGTCGTCGCCCATGATCCGCAGGTGCACGGGCTTGGCCGAGGCGGGGCCCATGTTGGGCGACAGGACCTCGACCTTGATGCCGGGCACGTCCTTGATGGCTTCGGTCAGTTCCGCGACCACCAGGTCGCCGTCCAGGTCGGGCCGGTCCTTGCGGTCCTCCCACGGGATGATCTCAAGCTGAACCTGGCCGATGGTGTCCAGGGGCGGCTGCGCGCCGCCGGTGTTCGAATTCAGCCCGCCGTCACCCGCGAAGGCAAAAGCGTTCATCACGCCGGGGTGCTGCAGTACGATATCCTCGACCTCGCGGACCAGGGCGTCCTTTTGGGACAGGCTGAGGTTGCCGCGGGCGCGGACGTAGACGATGACCTGTTCGGGTTCGGATTCGACGAAGAATTCGGTGCCCTTGTTGTTGGCCCCGTAGGTCTGGAACGTCCCCATGACGAAGGCAACAACCAGGGCGACGACCACCAGCGGCATGATCGGATTGGCGGTCAGCGCCTTGATGAAGATGCCAAAGGGCGTGCGGCGGGTGCCGGCGCGGATCTTCGGTTTGCGCCAGTGGATGCGCGCGGCCCCCATGGTGACGGATGTGGCAAAGGCCCCAAGGCAGAACAGCACCGCGCCGGGCAGCATGGCCCCAAAGCCCGAGGCCCCGGTATTGCCGGTCAGATAGGCCGGGTTGATCGTCTGCATCGCGCCCAGGAATACAAGGTAGAGCGAGACCAGCACCAGCACCGCCCGCAGCGCCCAGGGGGTCCGGCGTTCCAGCACTTCCGACATACGGCCAAGCGCACGGGAGAACCGGCCCGTGACGCCGCCCATGACCGGCAGATATACCAGCGCCACGACCAGAGAGGCCGAGAGCACGAAGATCAGGGTGACCGGCAGCATGCCCATGAATTCGCCCGGAACGCCCGGCCAGAAAAGCATGGGCAGGAAGGCGCAAAGCGTCGTCGCGGTCGACGACACCACAGGCCAGAACATGCGCTGCGCGGCCTCGACATAGGCGTGCATCGGGCCAGAGCCTTCGGAAATGCGTTTGTCGGCGTATTCCACCACCACGATGGCCCCGTCGACCAGCATGCCGACGGCAAGGATCAGGCCGAACATGACGATGTTGGAAATCGTCACCCCCATGATCCCCAGAAGCACGAAACACAAAAGGAACGAGGTCGGGATGGCGAAGCCGACCAGCAGCGCAGGCCGGGGGCCGAGCGCGGCCAGCACGACGATCATCACCAGCGCGATCGCGGTCAGCACGGACCCTTCCAGCTGCGATACCATTGACCCCACGACGCGGCTTTGATCGTTCGAGGTGCCGACATTGACGGCGGCCTTCAGCTCCTCGGGCCAGTTTTCCTGTTCGCGGGCCACGACACGCTTCACCTCTTCTGCGGTGTCGATGATGTTGAAGCCCTTGCGCTTGACCACCTGCAGGGCGGTGGTGTTTTCGCCGTTGAAGCGGGCAGTGCCGGCGCGATCTTCGAAGGTCAGGCGGATCTCGGCCAGTTCGCCCAGGGTGACGACGCGGTCGCCATTGCGTTTGACGGGCAGGGAATAGATGTCCTGCGGGCCGTCGAAGGACCCGGGGATCTTGATGGCGAAGGCGCCATTCTCGGTCTCGATCTCGCCGGCGGCGATCAGCTGGTTGTTGTTGACCACCACGTTGATCAGTTCGGCCGCAGTGACGTTGTAGCTTTCCAGCCGCAGGGGATCGATGACCACCTCGACCATCTCGTCGCGGTTGCCGGCGATCCCGGCTTCCAGAACGGAATCAATGCCTTCCACGGCTTCCTGAAGGTTCTTGATGACCTTTGCCATGGTGCGTTCGGGCACCTGTCCGGTGAGGTTCACGATGATGATCGGGAATTCGGAGAAGTTGATTTCCGTGATCGTGTATTTCTCGGCCCCTTCGGGGAAATTCGCCTCGGCCGTGGACATGGCTTCGCGGACGTCGGCCATGACCTGGCTCTTGTCCCAGCCGAATTCGAACTCCAGCGCGACACCGGCATAGCCCTCGGCGGCGGTGGCGGTCATCTTCTTCAGACCGTCCAGGTCCTGAAGCTCGGCCTCCATCGGTTTGACCAGCAGGGTTTCACTGTCGACGGCCGAGATGCCGGGAAATTGCAGCGACACGAAAAGCGCCGGGATCTCGATGTCCGGCTCGCCTTCCTTGGGCAGGTTCACATAGGCCAGGGTGCCCGCCGTGAGGGACAGCAGGATGAAGGCCAGAACCATGCGGGCCCGTTCAGCGGCCCAGTCGACGATACCGATCATTGCTGGGCGTCCTGCTCACGGGGTTTCACCGGCACGCCGTCGACCACGTAATCCTGTCCGATGACGATGATCTGCGCCTCATCCGGGGGGCCGCTGATCCAGACGCCGTCCTTGGTGTCGCGCAGGATCGTGATGGGCGAAAAGCGGGCCATGTTGTCGCTATCCACGATCGAGACACCCAGATCGCCATCGTCGTTCAGGGTCAGCGCGGATTGGGGCACGAAATGCGCCTGCACGCCGTCGGCGGCGATGGCGATTTCGGCGGTCTGGCCGTCGCGGATCGCAAGATCGGCGTTCGGAACCTCGATTTCCACGCGGAAGGTGCGGGTCTGGGGATCGGCGGCGCGCGACAGGAAGGTCACGCGACCCATGATGTCGTTGCCGCCGGTGGCCAGGCGCGCCCCGGCGCGGGCCCCGGTTTCGACGCGGTTGACCTCGGTCTCGGGGATGAAGCCGACCAGCTTGATCGGGTCCAGTTGGATGATCGTGGCGCAGGTGCCACCGTTTTGCAGCAGCGAGCCGATTTCGGCGGTGTCATTTTCCAGGAGGCCACCGAAGGGCGCGTGGATCTTGGTGCGTTCCAGGTCGCGCCGGGCCGAGGCCACCGCCGCCTCGGCCGAGCGGATGGCGGCCTGGGCGGTTGACAGCCCGCTTTCGGCCTGGGCCAGCGTCGCCTCGGCGGCGCGCACGGTGGCCTCGGATGAGGCGACGCGGGTGTCAGACGCGAACCCGGTGGCCGAAAGCTTTTGCGCGGCGTTCTGGTTGATCTCGGCCTCGGTCACGCGGGCCTTGGCTTCGGTCACGCGGGCTTCGGCCGTGGGGACCGATGCCATGGCTTCGGCCAGCCGAGCCTCGGCCTCGGCCAGAAGGTCCTGACGGGTGCCGGGGTCGATTTCGCACAGCACGTCACCCTGTTCCACGCGCGCGCCCTTGCGGATCGGGTCCGAGACCACGGTGCCGGCGGTTTCGGCACGCAGATCGACCTGGCGGTCGGCCTCGGTCTGGCCACGAATGATCACGGCGCTGTCGATTTCACGGGCCTGGGACAGAATGGTCACCACACCGACCGGGCGCAACGCAGGGGTCGTATCGCCGGACGGGGCAGCGTCGGTGGCGGTTTCAACCTCGGGTTCGACCGCGGCGGTGCGGGTGTCTTCGGCCCCCTCGGCGGCGCCGCCGGAAAATCCGCCCAGCCCTTCGCCACGGGCGAAGGCCAGAATGGCTTCGCGTTCAATGATGATGCCATAAAGAAAGGCGGATACCAGAATTGCACTGATAATGGGGATAATGCGCATGACCCTGTTGTCCCGATCTGAAGTCGTTCGCAGGTTAAACCTGTTTGCTCCGACGTAGCGACGCGTGGTCATATTACAAGCTGCACGGAGCCTTTGGCTGAACTGTATAGTTCAGAGATACATTTCTGCAATGCCGCAATCCGTCGCGCCAAAGTGGCATCGGCACGTGCGGGCGCGCCGATCATTGGCCGATCATTGGCGGGCAAGCGCTTGGGAAGACAGCACCCTTGGCACGCCGGAAGGGACAGGTTAAGACGGGCCGACCGGGATAAGGGAGCCTGTCTTGAGCCAGTCGGATTCATTCATCGACGAAGTGACCGAAGAGGTCCGCCGCGACAAATTGTTCGCCACCATGAAACGCTACGGCTGGATCGCGATCCTGGCGGTGATTGCCATCGTTGGCGGTGCCACCTGGTACGAATTCAATCGTTCCCAGCAAGAGGCCCAGGCCGAAGCCTATGGCGATGCTCTTCTGGCCGCGCTGGAACAGGGTGCGCCCGCCGAACGCGCCACCGCGCTTGATTCCGTCGACGCCCAGGGGCCCGAGGCCCGCGCCGTGGCGGATCTGCTGCGCGCCGCCGAACTGGCCGTGGCCTCGGACACCCAGGCCGCCGTCGATCTGTTGACCCGCGTGTCGCAGACCCCGGACCTGCCGCCGATCTACCGGGCAATGGCGCAATACCGCGCCCTGGCCCTGCAAAGTGATCTGAGCGCGCAGGAGCGCCGCGACGGTTACGAGGAACTGGCCGGGCCGGGTGGACCGCTGCGTCTGCTGGCGCTGGAACAGATCGCCGTGACCTATGCCGAGGAAGGCAACCGCCTTGAGGCGCTGGAACGGCTGAACAGCCTGCTGGACGAAGCCGGTGCGACACCGGACTTGCTTCGCCGGGTTTCTCAGTTGATTGTGTCCCTGGGTGGCATTCCGGGCGAGGCGGCCCAGTAACGGGCAGAGACGGCCGGATCAGAAATCAGGCCGGACAAATAGTCTGGCCAGACATCGGGCCAATATTCAGGCGGCCGGAAACAGGCGCGCCACAAGGGAAGAAACGTGGGGGCACGGGTATGATCATTTCGCGCATCGGGCAAAGTGCCAAGGCACGTCGGGCCAGCACGCCGGGTGGATTTGCCATGAACGCGGCGCTGATCTGTGGTCTGGGGTTCCTGGCCGCCTGCGGCGATCCCGACACGATCCTGCCCGGCAAACGGGAATCGGTCGACGCGGTGCTAAGCGGGGCAGACCAACTGGCCGAGCCCGAGCTGGTGAACCGGTCCGAACCGGTATCGCTGCCCACGGTCAGCACCAATGCCAACTGGCTGCAACGCGCTGGCACCCCCGCCACGCGGGTCGAGAATGCCGCGCTGTCGGCCAGCCCCGGCCTGATCTGGTCGGCCAATATCGGGGCCGGTGACGCGCGCAAGGCGCGGATCACCGCGGATCCGGTCGTGGCCGATGGCCGGGTCTTTGCGCTGGACAGTTCCGCCAAGGTGACGGCCGTCACCACCGGCGGCGCTGCAGTCTGGACGCGGGATCTGACCCCTCCGGGTGACAATGCGGGTGATGCAACGGGCGGTGGCCTGGCCTTCGGTGCGGGCAAGCTGTTCGTGTCCACCGGCTTTGGTCTGCTGACCACGCTGGATCCGGCGACGGGCGCGATCCTGTGGGAACAGGACCTGGACGCCACCGGGACGGGCACGCCTACCGTGGCGGGCGATCTGGTCTATATCGTGTCCGGTGACGCGACCGCCTGGGCGATCGACGTGAATTCGGGCCGGATCAAGTGGCAGATGGCTGCGACACCCAACCGGAACAACCTGATCGGCGGACCGGCCCCGGCCGTGACCGGCGACACCGTGATCTTCGCCCATTCCTCGGGCGAGGTTCAGGCCGTCAGCCGCACGGGCGGCGTTCAGACCTGGGGCGCGCTGGTTGCGGGCCGCCGTCCGAACTTTGCCAAATCGGTCGTGGGCGACATTTCGGGCGATCCGGTCGTGTCCGGCGGGCGCGTCTATGTCGGCGTGCAATCCGGGGCCACCGTGGCGCTGGACGAAGCCACCGGCCAACAGCTGTGGTCCGTGCAAGAGGGCGCGATGTCCCCGGTCTGGGTCGCGGGCAACGCGGTCTTCCTTGTGTCCGACCTGAACGAGGTCGTGCGCGTTTCGGCCGAGACCGGCGAACGGGTCTGGGCGACAACGCTGCCGCTGTTCGTCAAAGAACGACCCCGCCGGCTGCGGTCGGTCTATGCGCATTACGGTCCGATCCTTGCGGGCAACCGTCTGGTCGTGGCCTCCTCGGATGGGGCGCTGCGGATGATCGACCCGGCCTCGGGCGAGATCACGGGGCAGGTGGAAATTCCCGGCGGCGCGTCCTCGAACCCGGTGGTTGCGGGCGGTGTGCTTTACGTCGTCAACACGCGCGGACAATTGCTGGCTTTCCGTTGATCCCGAATTGGGGTATCGGGGCGGCTTCGCGTCCTCTTTGACGCCCAGAAAGACGGAAAGACGTTATGTCGTTTACTCTTGCCATTGTCGGACGGCCCAATGTGGGCAAGTCGACGCTGTTCAACCGGCTTGTCGGGAAAAAGCTGGCGCTGGTCGATGACCAGCCCGGCGTGACCCGTGACCTGCGCGAAGGCGATGCACGGCTGGGGCACCTGCGCTTTACCGTCATCGACACCGCCGGTCTGGAAGAGGCCACGGACGAAAGCCTTCAGGGCCGGATGCGCAAGCTGACCGAACGCGCCGTGGACATGGCCGATGTCTGCCTGTTCGTCATGGATGCCCGCGCCGGTGTGACGCCCGCCGATCACGTCTTTGCCGAGATCCTGCGCAAACGATCCGCCCAAGTGATCCTGGCCGCCAACAAGGCCGAAGGCCGCGCCGGTGAGGCCGGTCTGTTCGAGGCCTATGAGCTGGGCCTGGGCGAACCGCTGCGCCTGTCCGCCGAACACGGTGAGGGCATGAGCGAACTTGCCGCCGTGCTGGAGCCGATCTCCGAACAATTCGCCGAACGCGAAAAGCTGGCTGCGCGCGCGATGGAAGACGCCGGTCTGACGCCGCTGACCGATCTCGACGTGGACGAGGAACCGGAAGAGGACGAAAGCTGGCGCCCCTCGGACAAGCGCCCCTTGCAGGTCGCCGTGGTCGGCCGCCCCAATGCGGGCAAGTCGACGCTGATCAACAAGATCATCAAGGAAGACCGTCTTCTGACCGGACCCGAAGCCGGGATCACCCGTGATTCCATCTCGCTCCGCGTCGACTGGGACGGGCTGCCGATGCGGATCTTCGACACCGCCGGGATGCGCAAGAAGGCCAAGGTTCAGGACAAGCTGGAAAAGCTGTCGGTTTCGGACGGGCTGCGCGCCGTGAAATTCGCCGAGGTGGTCGTGGTGCTTCTGGATGCCGCGATTCCGTTCGAACAGCAGGATCTGCGGATCGCCGATCTGGCCGAACGCGAAGGCCGCGCCGTGGTCGTTGCGGTGAACAAATGGGACCTGGAAGACGAAAAACAGGCCAAGCTGAAGGACCTGCGCGAAAGCTTCGAACGGCTGCTGCCGCAGCTGCGTGGCGCGCCGCTGGTCACGGTCTCGGCCAAGACGGGGCGTGGTCTGGACCGTCTGCACAAGGCGATCATTTCCGCGCACGAGGTCTGGAACCGCCGGATTTCCACCGCGAAACTGAACCGCTGGCTGATTGCCATGCTGGAACAGCACCCGCCGCCGGCCCCCGGGGGCAAACGGATCCGCCTGCGTTACATGACCCAGGCCAAGACGCGCCCGCCGGCTTTCGTGGTGATGTGTTCGCACCCGGACCTGATGCCGGACAGCTATACGCGGTACCTGGTGAACGGGTTGCGGGCGGACTTTGACATGCCGGGCACGCCGATCCGGCTGTACATGCGGTCTCAGTCCGACAAGAACCCCTATAAGGGCCGAAAGAAATCCACGCCCTCGCGGTTGCGCAAGCACCTGGGGAAGGGAAAGCCGGGGCAGTAATTCTGCCTCTTTCGTTTCCCGTCTTTGATTGGCCTTCAGACCGGCGGTTCGGGCCGGAAGCGGTGGCGCAGGATCACCGGCACGGCCAGCAGAACGATGCCAAGGGCGGGCAGGGCGATCATCAGCGGGCGGCCCATGTCCATGTTGGCCGCGATCACCCCGATCAGTGCCCAGGCCACCGGGATCAGGTATTCCGGCGCGGGCAGGACGCGCAGCACATAGCTGGCCAGCGCCAGCGCCACGATCAGCAGCGCCGCGTGGATGGGCAGCACGGGTGTCGCGCCGTACCCGGTCAACAACACCGCCGTCGCGACGCAAGAGGCCGCCGTCAGCCAGCCCGCGTAAAGGGCAACCGGCACCCGCAGCCACCAGCGGTCGAAGAAGGGCGTGCGCAACAGCGCCCAGATCGCCGTGCCCCACATGATCCAGATCAGCACCGTCGCCCAGAGCGGAGAGAGGTTGGCCACCGGGATCCAGGCAGCCCCGACCACCAGCGATGCGATCAGGGGCCAACGCACAAGGTCCCAGGCCGGATCGTCATCGCGCCTTAGCAGGCCATAGACCCCCGAGGCGATGAGCCAGAGGTAGATCACCCCCCAGATCGAAAAAGCCCATCCGGCCGGCTGGATCGGCGGGTCGACCTGCGGCACCGGGAATTGGTCGGGTGAGAATCCGTTGAAGCCCGTCGTCGTGAAGGGCGACAGGGCAAAGGCGAGGGCGGCGGTGAGGGTGAGAATCGCTTTGAGCTTGGTCATGTAATCACTACGCGCGAGGGGCTGGATCGGTTTCATCGCGCCCGGCCGCTTGTGCGATTTCATGCGCGGGTTTCTGCGCCGGGCCGGGATCTGTGCAAACGGGCGGGAACCCGCAAATCCCTTCGGCGCCTTTGCGCCTGAGGGCGGGATTCCGGGCATCGGGCCACGGGTAAACTAGGCGAAAAACAGCGCGGGACATCCGAAAACAGGCGCAAGTCTGCCAGAAGTGCGATTCCGATTTTCGGCGTGGTTTCAGGGGCTTGTGGCGGCTCATTCCCGGTGCCACATCTTCACCAACGGCGCAGACAGCCGTTCATGAAACCCAACTAAAGGACCTATCATGACCAATAAACTGACCCGCTTTGGTATCGTTGCAATCGCTCTTCTGGCGACGCCCGCCCTGGCGGAAACCATGGTCGAAGATACCGATGGCAATGGCACCTTCTCGATGGAAGAAGTCGCCGTGGCCTACCCCGAGCTGACCGATGAGCTGTTTTCGCAGATCGACACCGACGCAAGCGGTGACGTGTCCCAGGACGAACTGACCGCCGCCGTCGAAGCCGGCGTGCTGGTCACCCAGGGCTGATCTGAGGATCACGGATAGACGGGCCGGGTCCACGACCTGGTATCAGACCCCGGAACGGGGCCCGCGCCTGTCTTTCGAAGGGGCCGCATCCACATCCCGGGTGTGGTCCCTTTTCTGTTATGACCCATGCCCCGACCTGGGCCGTGGGGATACGAAAAAGGGGCCGTCACCGGCCCCTTCGTTAATGTCGCTGTAACGCGGTATCAGACCAGCTGACCTTCGGCGGTCAGGGTGGTCTTGCCGCCCAGCCAGGGGTGCAGCGCCTCGGGCAGTTTGACCGACCCGTCCGCCTGCTGGCCATTTTCCAGCACGGCGATCAGCGTCCGACCGACGGCAAGGCCCGAGCCGTTGAGCGTATGCACGAACTCGGGCTTGCCGCCACCGGGGCGGTAGCGGGCGTTCATGCGCCGCGCCTGGTAGTCGTCGCAGACGGAACAGGACGAAATCTCGCGATAGGTGTTCTGACCGGGCAGCCAGACCTCGATATCATGGGTGCGGCGTGCGCCGGCACCCATGTCACCGGTGCACAGGACCACGGTGCGGAAGGCCAGGCCCAGCTTGCGCAGGATGCCCTCGGCGCAGTCGGTCATGCGGTCCAGCTCGGCGCGGCTGTCCTCGGGTTTGGTGATCGACACCATCTCGACCTTTTCGAACTGGTGCTGGCGCAGCATGCCGCTGGTGTCCCGGCCCGCGCTGCCGGCCTCGGACCGGAAACACTGGGTGTGGGCCACGAAGCGGCGGGGCAGGTAGCTTTCCTCGATGATCGTGTCGTTGACGATATTCGTCAGCGTCACCTCGGCGGTCGGCACCAGCCACCAGCCTTCACGGGTCTGATAGCTGTCTTCGCCAAACTTCGGCAGTTGGCCGGTGCCATACATCATCTCTTCCTTGACGAGGACCGGGGTCCAGGTCTCGGTCAGGCCGTTTTCGGTGGTGTGGGTGTCCAGCATGAACTGCGCGAGCGCGCGGTGGATGCGGGCAACACCAGCCGAGAGCACGACGAACCGCGAACCCGACAGTTTCGCGGCGGTTTCAAAGTCCATGCCCTGCTTGACGGCGGGAAGTTCGAAGTGTTCCAGCGGCTGGAAGTCGAACTCCGGCGGGGTGCCGTGGGTGCGAAGCTCGACATTGTCGGCTTCATCCGTGCCATCGGGCGTGTCGTCATAGGGCAGGTTGGGCAGTTCAGCCAATCGCTTTTGCAAAAGAGCATCTAGAAGTTTTGCTTCGCTTTGTAAGTCATTTACTTCTTTTTTCTTGGCACTGACGATAGTTCTAAGCCGAAGGAATTCCGCTTCGTTGCCATTCGCTTTTGCTTTCCCGATTTCACGGGAAGCAGCGTTCTGATCCGCCTGCGCGGTTTCGGCGGTGTGGATGCAGGCGCGGCGCTTTTCGTCCAGCGCGAGGATCTCGGGCGTCACCGGGGACAGGCCGCGCCGGGACAGAGCCTTGTCGAAAGCGTCAGGATTTTCACGGATGGCGCGGATGTCGTGCATGGTATGGACCCGGATTCGATTGTCTACGTGCCGCTGCTTATGGCGGATTTTTCACGCCAACAAAACCGGGTCTCTGGGGGGATGTGCCCTTGGGGCCGTCCAGCCTTCGGCCCCGCGCTGAAAGCGGTGGCAGGTCAGGGCGTGAAATGTGGCGTCATCCTCGGCGACATAGCGGGTGATGGTCACTTCGCCTTCGGTTTCGGCGCTGCCGATGTCGATCAGGGCAAAGTCGTTCGGTTCCCCCCTTTGGCGGGTCGACAGGCCGGTGCCGCAGTGGATCTGAAGGATCGGCGGGGCGTTCGGGCCGGGCGGTTCGACCACGCGCCAGCGGTGCAGGTGGCCGGACAGGATGATGTCGGCCCCGGCCTCGGCAAGGCGGGTCAGGCCCCATTCGGCATTCACCATCTCGCGCTTGCGGCTGCCCTTGGGCAGTTCAAACGGATGATGCGCGACGATCACGTTCAGACGGCTGGCGGGGCCGGTGGTGCAATGACCAACCGCTTCGCGGATCTCACGCCGGGTGGCCCAGCCGGTCTGCCAGCGCCAGGGCGACATGGTGTTGATGCCGATCAGGGCCAGGTCCGGCGACATCCAGGCCGGCGACAGATCGGGCGAGATATGTTTGCGATAGTTGGAAAACGGCCGGAAGAACCGCCGGAACGGGCGATGCACCGGCAGATCGTGGTTGCCCGGCACGCAAAGCACCGGGGCCTCGATATGATCGATAAAGGTGCGGGCGGCGCGAAACTGGCTGGCGCGGGCGCGCTGAGTCAGGTCGCCAGAGATGGCTACGACATCGGGGGCCAGGTCGTTCAGCGCCGCCAGCAGCGGGCGCATCAGTTCCGGCCGGTCGCGCCCGAAGTGCAGGTCTGAGATGTGGATCAGGCGTGTGCTCATGCGGCGTCGGTCGTGGTTTCGCTTTGCTTGCCCAAGGGCGTTATGACCTGGATGATGTCGCTGTGCAGGCAGAAACGGAAGGGGCCCTTCATGGTCTCTTTCTCGCCGTCCCGGGCGATCAGGCGGCTTTTCTGCCGGGTCGAGATGGTGACCGAGCGGCCGGTGACCAGCTCCATGTCCCGGCCAAGGCGGGCGGTCCGTCCTGCCAGGCGCAGGGCCGACAGGATCATGCGGTAACGTCCGGTATCGGGAGAGACGAAGACGGCGAACTGGTGGTCACGGATCGCGTCGGCCCCGGGCAGGTCGAATTGTTCCAGCTGGTAGGCCGAGTTCGCGATGAAGGCGAGCGGTGACTTGCGGCGGATCTGCTGGCCGTCGACGTCGATCTTCAGCGACAGCGGGCGGCCAAGGGTCATCAGCGCGCGCACCACAGACCAATAGGCCGCAACGCGCGACCGGCCAAACCGGCGGTAGATGTCTTCGCGCTGGTCAAGGATCGCGGGATAGGCCCCGAGCGACGCGTTGTTCAGAAAGACCTGACCGTTGATGTCGCCAATGGCCAGCGGGCGGGGCGCGCCGGTCAGGGCAACGCGGGTCGCCTCCGCCGGATCATCCAGCGGCAGGTCAAGGGATCGTGCGACATAGTTGAATGTTCCCAAGGGGATGATGGCCAGATGGGGGATGGCCTGACCGTCTTGGTGCGCCTGAAATAGGGCCGAGCTCACCGCCCCGATTGTGCCGTCACCTCCGGCGGCGACCAGCGTGTCGAAATCGTCCTCAATGGCCTGGCGCGCGATGGCGACCGGATCGGCACCGTCTTCGACCACGCGCAGGTCGTAGCGGCCGGGGGCGCGGGACAGTTCATCCTGGATGGTGTCGAACAGCGCCTTGTCGCGGCGGCCGGACCCGGGATTGGCAATGACACAGACCGATCGGTCCAGCGCGACCCGGTCTTCTGTGACCGGGGCCGATTGCGCGTTTTGGGCGGGGATCATGTTCATCTTGGACCTTGCGTCATGGGTGTCACCCGTCAACGCGCGGCCCTGCGGGTTGTTCCGAAACGCCCCCGCACAGGCGTCAGGGCAGGCGTCAAGGCGGTCGTGCAAAAACTCATGGTCAACAAACAGGTGCGCAAAAGAAAAGGGCCGCTTGCGCGACCCTTTCCCCTTGGAAATCGAGGGCAGGATTATTTGCCTTCGAACTCGGGCATGGCTTCCAGCTCTTCTTCAGCCATGGCGGTGTAGATGCGGACATCGTCGCCACCGTCCTGACGCAGGATCTGCAGGTCGGTCAGCTTCAGGGCAACCGGCTTTTCACCAATCCCCAGGAAACCGCCAACGTCGATGATCGCGTCGGTGATCTGGCCTTCTTCGGTGACGATCAGTTCCGAGATCTCACCAACCCACTTGTCCTGAGCGTCATAGACGCGGGCACCGTCCAGGTTCTCGGCGGTCAGGTAGTCCTGCTCAACCGGGGTCCCGGGGAAGGGGGCCATGTCAGAGTCGTTGGCCATCTCAGCGGTTTCGCGCTGCATTTCGTTGGTTTCTTCATTGATTTCCGCCGCGGCGATGTCGGCCGTGTTTTCAATGGCTTCACCGGTGTTTTCAGCTGCGTCTGCAACGTCTTCACCCGCTTCGTCGGCAGCAGCGGCCATGTCGTCGCCCGCTTCTTCCATCTCGGCGTTTGCCTTGTCGGCAGCGGCTGCGATGTCGTCACCGGCTTCGTCCAGTGCCGCTTCGGTGTTGTCGACGGCCGTTGCGGTTGCTGCGGCAACGTCGTCACCGGCTTCTTCAATCGATGCCTCGGCCGAGGCGGTCGCTTCGGCTGCGTCCTTCTCCATCTCGTTGATGTCGGCTGCGGCCTGGTCTTCCATGTCACCGGCGGTGAATTCCGGTGCGTCCTGCAGGGTCGCCGGGTCGGCGTTCAGCACAAGGAAGAAGTCCTCGGCGTCGTCGGTCGAGCTGTCCGAGACGAATTTCACCTGGTCCAGCGACACGCCAACCTGACGTTCACCCAGACCCAGGAAGCCGCCGATGTCGACCAGCACGGTTTCGATCTGGCCCGAGCGGTTCATGATCACATCGTTGATCTCGCCGATGTCTTCCCATTCGGTGCCGGCACCTTCGGATTCGGTGACGTCGCCGGTTTCAGCAGCATAAACGCGCATGCCGATGAAATCGGAGGCGTGGATCTGTTCGGCTGCAGCTTCGGTGGTAAAGCCCGCATGAGCGGCCGTTTCGGCCATGGCGGTGCCGGCGGTGCCAGCAGCGATAAGTGCGGTGGTCAGCAGAAGATTTTTCATTTTGAAGTCTCTCTCTGAATTGGTGGTGCGGTCGGTGCCGCTGTCATGGGCGGACAACACGGGCTTGTGACCGGCGGTTCCCGCCCAATGAAAAAATCTTGTAACTTGCTGAGGATTCGGGTTTTTCTGTAAATGAGCAATTTCAGGCAAAAGTTATGACAGTTGAACCGACCCGGCCGCCCCTGGCGGTCACCCTTGGGGACCCGGCAGGAATCGGCCCCGAAATCGCGCTGCGCGCGGTCACCCGTCCCGATGCACCCCATTGTCTGCTGATCGGTCCGCCGGCCGCAGCGGCCCGTGCGCGGGATCTGGTATCGCCAAAGACGCAGCTGCGCGCGGTGGATGCGCCGGAACATTGCGTGCGCACGCCGGGGACGATCGACATCATCACCTCGAGCCGGTCGAAGGTGCACCCCTATGGCCAGATCTCGGCCGAGGCCGGGCAATTGGCGCACGAGGCGGTGATGACCGCCGTCGCGCTGGCCAAGGCCGGGCGGGTGTCGGGGATCGTCACGGCCCCCATCCACAAAGAGGCGCTGTCGAAGGCCGGCGTGCCCTTTCCGGGCCATACCGAGATGCTGGAGAAATACAGCGGCGTGTTGGAAACCGGCGGTCGTGTCGCGATGATGCTGGCCAATGAAGAGCTGCGTGTGGTGCTGGTCACGATCCACGTTTCCCTTCGCGAAGCGGTCGAGCAGGCGGATTACGCTGCCCAGCTGCGGGCCATTCGTCTGGCGCACAAGGGGTGTCAGGCCTTCGGGATCGGATCGCCCCGGATCGCCGTGGCCGGTCTGAACCCGCATGCGGGCGAAGGCGGGCTGTTTGGCCGGGAAGAGATCGACATCATCCGTCCCGCGATCGAGGCGGCGCAGGCCGACGGCATGAACGTCAGCGGCCCCTGGCCGGGCGATACGGTCTTCATGCAGGCGCGCCAAGGCAAGTTCGATGTGGTCGTGGCGCAATACCACGATCAGGGTCTAATTCCGATCAAATACATGGGCTTGGACAAGGGTGTTAATGTAACACTTGGACTGCCCTTCGTGCGCACGTCGCCTGATCATGGCACGGCCTTCGACATCGCGGGCAAGGGTGTGGCCGATGCCTCGTCCATGATTGCGGCCATCACCATGGCCGACAGGATGAGCCGCGCGCGACGCGGCTGACTGGTTGTAATGGGGAAGAAATCCGGGGCGTTTCAGCGCCCCGGAGCAGTCCTAGACCTTGCGCAGGGCAAGGACGGCGTTGAGGCCACCAAAGGCAAAGGCGTTCGACAGGGCGACATCAACCTTGGCTTCGCGCGCCTCGTTCGGGACCACGTCCAGCGCGCATTCGGGATCGGGTTCTTCGTACCCGATGGTCGGGGCGATGACCCCGTCGCGCAGCGCCATGATACAGGCCAGAAGCTCAACCGCGCCGGTGCCGCCGATCAGGTGGCCGTGCATCGACTTGGTCGAGGAGATCATCACCTTGTCCGCATGCGGCCCCAGGGCATCGGCCACGGCGGCGCATTCGGTCTTGTCGTTGGCGGCGGTGCCGGTGCCATGGGCGTTGATATAGCCCACCTCGTCGGCGTTGATGCCCGCGTCCTTCATGGCACCGGAAATCGCCCGAGCCGCGCCCTGTTTGGACGGCATGACGATGTCCGAGGCGTCCGAGGTCATCGAGAAGCCGGCGATTTCTGCCAGGATCTCGGCGCCGCGTTTCTTGGCGTGTTCGTATTCCTCGAAGACGAAGATGCCGGCGCCTTCGCCCTGCACCATGCCGTTGCGGTTCATCGAAAACGGGCGGCAGGCGTCCTTGGACATGACGCGCAGACCTTCCCAGGCCTTCACGCCGCCAAAGCACAGCATGGATTCTGATCCGCCGGTGACCATCACCGGGGCCATGCCCGTGCGCACCATCTGGAAGGCTTGCGCCATGGCATGGTTCGACGAGGCACAGGCCGAGGCCACGGTGAACGTCGGCCCCTTGAGGTTGAATTCCATGCTGACGTGGGATGCCGCGGCATTGTTCATCAGCTTGGGCACCACGAAGGGGTGCACCCGGTTCTTGCCGTCTTCGTAGACGTGGCGATAGTTCTCATCCAGCGTGGTCATGCCACCGCCGGAATTGCCCAGCACAACGCCCGATTTCGCCGCCAGATCACCGATGAATTCCAGCCCCGCCTGGGCGATGGCTTCGCGCGCGGCGACCAGCGTGAACTGGGTGAACCGGTCGTACAAGGACATCTGCTGGCGGTTGAAGATGCCCTCGGCCTCGAAATTCTTGATCTGCCCGCCGATGTTGATGGCAAGCCGTTCAACATCCCGGAACTCAAGCGGGCCGATGCCGCAGCGGCCTTCGCGGAAGGCCTCGAGCGTTTCGGGAACCGTGTGGCCAAGCGCGTTGATCGTGCCCGCGCCGGTGATAACGACGCGTTTCACGAATGCTGTTCCGCCACCAGCTTCTGGATGCCGGCCACGATGGCGGCGACCGACGAGATGTCGAAATCGCTTTGATCGGGTTCGTTGGCGTTGAAGGGCACCTGGATGTCGAAGGCCTCTTCGATGGCGAAAATGGATTCCACCAGGCCCAGGCTGTCGATGCCAAGATCCTCGAGTGTCTTGTCCATGGTCACGTCAGACGGATCAAGCATGGCCTGGTCGGCGATGATCTCGATCACCTTGTTCTGGATGTCCATTGCGGGCCTCCCTCGGGGGTTGTTGTCCGGGATTTACTCATTCTCGCCGGACTTGAAAACAGCTTTCTGTAGCGCCGCGACCTGTTCGAAAAGGCGCGGCAGACGCCGGATCGCCTTGTAGCCGTCCAGGTGCGTGTCCATCTTCACGGCCGGCGATCCCATGATCACGCGGCCCGCGGGCACCTTGGAAAACACCTTCGAGGCGCCGCCGGCAACGACGTTATCGCCAATAGATGTATTGTCCGTGACACCGACCTGGCCGCCCAGGGTGACGTTGTTGCCGATCACGGTGGACCCGGCGATGCCGCATTGCGCCGCGAACAGGCAGTCATTGCCGATCCGCACGTTGTGGGCCACGTGGCAGAGGTTGTCGATCTTGCAGCCGTTGCCGATCTGGGTCGGGCGCACCGTGCCGCTGTCGATGGTGGTGTTTGCGCCCAGTTCGACGTCGTCACCGATGACGACGGCCCCCAGGGAGTGCAGGCGGATCCAGCTTTGGCCTTCGGCGGTGACCGATTCCCCAAGCGAGGCGCGGGCCTGTTCCACGGCCGATTCCTCGGCCGTGACAAAGCTGTGCCCGTCGGAACCGACAACGCAGCCGGGGTGCGCGATGAAGCGGTCGCCGATGCGGACCCGCGCCATGATGCGCACGCCGGAATGCAGCAAGGCCCCGGCACCGATCCGCGCAGCGGTGCCGATATAGGCCTGCGGCCCGATCACCGAATTGTCGCCAATTACCGCATCTGCGGCCACATAGGCCATTGGCCCGACCGAGACGTTGGTGCCCAGACGCGCGCCGGGATCGACGATGGCAGTCGGGTGGATACCGGTGCCATAGCCCTGACCGGGATCGAAGATCGCCGACAGGCCCGCCATGGCGACACGGGGCCGGGGCACAAGGATCGCGGCCTCGATCTCATAGTCGGTCCAGACGGCATCGGCCCAAAGCATCGCGGCGCGCGCCTTGCCCTGGGACAGTCCGGCGGCAAAGGCGGGCTTCATCGCCAGGGCAAGCTGATCCGGGCCGGCCTGCGCAGGTTCCGCCGCGCTGGTGATGGTCAGGTCTGTCTTGCCCTCGGCCCGGGCACCCAGGGCTTTGGCGATCTCTTCGATAGTGTAGGGCATCGGGGCCTCTCGGACTCAGGTCCGTCCCGGGTTATCCCTGAACGCCGGCCAGTTCCACCCCTTCGCGTGCGAGCGCGTCCCAGATCTGGGCATCGCGCCCATAGACGTCACGGCGATAGGTCATGTGGCCCTTGGGCTGGCTCATCGCGGTGCGATAGATCAGGTGGACGGGCAGGGGATTGACCAGGTCGACCTTGGTTTCGCGGCCGGTGTTCAGCTTGGACTGGAACAGTCCCTTGGGGTCGTCGCTTTGCCAGGCCAGCAGCGCATAGGCGAAGTCAAAGGGATCCTGCAGGCGGATGCAGCCGTGGCTGAAGGCGCGGACATCGCGGGCAAACAGGCTTTTGGCCGGGGTGTCGTGCAGGTAGATGTTGTTGGGGTTCGGGAACATGAACTTCACCAGCCCAAGCGCGTTGCGCGACGAGGGCGGCTGTTTCAGGTCAAAGGGGAAGTTTTTGGCGCTGTAGGCCGCGAAATCCACCTGCGACCGGTCGACGACACGGCCGCGCCCGTCGATCAGCTTGAGGTGGCTGTTCGATCCGGGGTTGCGTTTGAACGCGGGCAGATATTCGCGCACGGCGATGGACCGGGGCACGTTCCACGTCGGGTTGATGATCATGTGTTCCATCACGTCCGAGAATTCCGGCGTGCGGTGCGTGGGGATGTTCTTGCCGATGACCGAGCGGGTTTTGAAATAGACCTTGTCGCCATCCATGATGCGGGCGTGGAAATCGGTCAGGTTCACCAGGATGTGCCGGTCGCCCAAGTCGCGGTTGATCCAGCGCTCACGCTCCATCGCGACGATGACGGATTTCAACCGATCCTCGGCGGGGACGTTCAGCTCGGCGATGGTGGCGGTGCCGGCAACACCGTCTTCGGGCAGGCCGTGGTCCATCTGGAACTGCAGCACGGCGCCTTCCATCTCGGCGTCATAGGTGGCGTCGACGCGGCGGGGCAGGTAGCCCATGGTCATCAGCCGGTTGCGCAGCGCGACGACATCGGCACCGCTGTCACCGGGTTCAAGCTTGCCCGAGCGGATGGCGGGACCAAAGCCGCCGGCGGCCAGCAGATCCTCAAGCCGGAGCTTTTCGCGCATCAGGCGGGTGTATTCCAGGCTTTGCGGGGCCAGGCTGTTCACGAACCCCATGGGATCGGAGGAGGTGATCCCCTGAAGATAGCCTTCGCGATCGCGCAGCGGGACCTTGCGGACGATGCCGCTGTCGATCTTGGCGGGGGTCAGGCGGCCGGTCTGAAGATCGACGGCAAAGTCCAGGAACAGCTGCGACATGCGCACGTCCAGGCGGCCCAGTTCGGTGCCGGTGCGGGCGGTGCGCATCGCCTCGATCAGGCCGGGGACATCATAGGCACGGGCGGGCAGGCCATGGTCATTGGCCTTCTCGAGGATCGAGAACAGCGCGCGGCGACGTTCAAGGTGTTCCGGCCCGGTGCCCGTCCAGATCGGCGCGAAATCCGAAGCGCGGTAGAACCCGGCCAGGTCGCGGTCGATCGCGGCGGCCTCGGCGATGGTCTGTTGCTGCACGGTGACGCGGATGGCCACATCCTGCGCCTGAACGCCCCCCGCGGACAGGGTCAGGGCGATCACGGCTGAGGCAGTGAAGGTTCTGGCGCGGGCAGCAATGGTCATCGGACGATCCTTTAGAAATGCGTTGATCAAGCGTGGCGACTTGTCGCTTATTCTGTCTACTCACAAAAGGTTCAGAAATGCTTCTGTTCCAAGGGTGATGCACAGAGGTGACGCCTTTGGTTCGGCACGGTGGCGAAAAGGCGGCATCGGGTTCCCTGCGATCTGCCTGCCTGTGGATAATTGGCAAGAATCTGCCGAAAACCGCATTCGATTAAAAAGCTCGGGATTTGAGTCTTGGGCCATTTCAGGTTGTGTGCCATAAAACGCCTGCATCTGGGGATGAGGTGCAAAAACAGCCGCGTAACATCGCGGCACAGGTAGCGACGGGACAGGCGCGAAACATGGCAATCGAAAGCTCTAAGGGCATTTCGCGGCGCGCACTTTTGGGTGCGTTCGCAGCAAGTGCAGTGGTAGCAGCCCCTACTTATTCCAAGGCCGCAGGGTTCCTGCGCAACGCGGGCGACATCCGACGGATCCGGATGTACTCCGCACGAACCGGTGAAAAGATCGACATGATCTACTGGGTCGAAGGTCACTACATCAAGGACGCGGTGCAGGAAGTGAACCACTTCATGCGGGACTGGCGTAATGATGTGGCGACCTCCATGGATCTTCGCACGATCGACATCATGGCCGCATCGCACAACATGCTGGATGTTTCCGAACCCTACATGCTTTTGTCGGGGTATCGGACGCCGCAGACCAACGCGATGCTGCGGTCCAAGTCGCGCAACGTGGCGCGCAATTCGCTTCACATGAAGGGCCAGGCAGCCGATCTTCGTCTGTCCTCCCGCTCGGTCAACCAGATGGCGCGCGCGGCTTCGGCCTGCCATGCCGGGGGTGTCGGCCGCTACAGCGGGTCGAACTTCGTGCACATGGATTGCGGCCCGGTCCGCAGCTGGGGCGCCTAAGTCCCAACCTTCTCAGGGCCCTGCGGGGCCCGTTTCTTTTTCCGGGTCGCGCTGACCATCGCCGGTGCAGCCCCGACTCCTTCCTTCAGGACAAAGAAAAACGCCCGCCGGATTGGCGGGCGTTTTCTGTTCTGGCGCGGCGATTTACTGCGCGGGTGCGGCAGCCTGAAGGCCGTCGAATCCGGCGGTGAAACCGGCCAGAGACATTTCAAGCACAACGGCCTGGTCCTGGCGTTCAAACGGGAACAGCGTCAGCGTCGCCTTGCTGCCCTTCTTGAACGAGGCCACATCATCCGGCAGCAGGCCAAGGCGCGCGTAGCAGGCGTTCTTGTCACAGAAGGCATAGCGATAGACCTTGCCCTGACCACCGTCGATGGCGATGCGCAGATCCTTGGCCAGTGCGGTCCCATGCGGCACCAGGATGGTGGCACCCGCAGCGACCTGACCGCCTTCGGGCAGCTTTTCGATGATCACTTCGGCAACCGGGTTGTTTTCGGCACCGCGCAGCAGCTGATACAGCTGGCACGGCTCGGTCGCGGGATCGTCCTGCTTGACGCACTGGATCTGCCAGTCGCCCGAGGCTTCGCGGATATAGCCCTGGCCATTAACCGGACCGTCCGGCGTGCCGGTGTCCAGCACGGGGGCGGCTGCGTCGGAATTCGTTGTCTGGGTTGCCTCGTCGGCGGCGGGTGCGGCCGGCTGGGTGTCCTGTGCAAATGCCGTACCGGTCATCGCAACAAGGGCGAGCACGGATAGCATGGTTTTCGTCTTGGTCATTTCGAACCCATAATTTTGGTCAACGTCCTGTCGGGCCTAACATCTTGGGCGGGGATTGTCAGGCGGTTTGATGGAATTGTGAGCAGGGATTTATCACGGTGTCGGCAAGGCTTTGCCGAGGTGACCGAGGGCAAGGGATCTGCAGATCGTCGCCCGTGCAAAGGGTCGTGCAAATAGAAAAAGGGGACCCGAAGATCCCCTTTTCCATTCTCCCTGTCGGACTGGCCGACTTATGTTTGTGCTAACGCTAGGCGGTTTGCAGTGAACCGTCAACAGGCAAAATTCGGGATAAAAGCAGTTTGTTTTCCAGTGACTTGGCTTGGAATGGCTCTAAATCTGCCGGGTTTCGTGACGCCGGGTAAAAAAGGCCGTGCCGGTAAGGGCACGGCCAGTCTGACAGGGAGGAAGTTTGTCGCTGAAAGAGGACATGTACAGCGACGCTTTGATACTGGCAGGCAGAGGTTAAGATTGTATGGTCGGAAGCGAAATTTCCGCAGATCAGGCAAAATCGGGGGCAGGGATGGACGGACATATCTTCATCGGGGGCGGTGGCGAGGGTTATGGCACCAAGCAGGGATTGAACCTGGAATATGCCAACCGCCACGGGCTGGTGGCGGGCGCAACCGGCACCGGCAAGACCGTGACGCTGCAGATCATGGCCGAGGGGTTTTCCGCCGCCGGTGTGCCGGTCTTCCTGTCGGACGTCAAAGGCGATCTGTCGGGGCTGGCTGCTGCGGGCAGCGAAGGGTTCAAGCTGCACGAGGCCTTCACCTCGCGTGCCCAGAAAATAGGCTTTGACGACTATACCTACGAAAAGTTCCCGGTGCTCTTCTGGGATCTCTTTGGCGATCAGGGCCATCCGGTGCGCACCACCGTGTCCGAGATGGGGCCGCTGCTGCTGTCGCGGCTGATGGATCTGAGCGAGGCGCAGGAAGGCATCCTGAACATCGCCTTCCGCGTCGCCGACGAAGAGGGCATGGCGCTGCTGGATCTGAAGGATCTTCAGGCGCTTCTGGTCTGGGTGGGCGAAAACCGCGCCGATCTGGGGCTGCGTTATGGCAATATCTCGACCGCGTCGATCGGGGCGATCCAGCGGCGGCTGCTGGTGCTGGACAACCAGGGCGGGACCAAGCTGTTCGGAGAACCGGCGCTAGAGCTGTCGGACATGATGCGCACGGACGTGGACGGGCGGGGCATGATCTCGATCCTGGCGGCGGACAAGCTGATGGGCTCGCCCCGGCTCTACGCGACCTTCCTGCTGTGGCTTCTGTCCGAGCTGTTCGAGGAACTGCCCGAGGTGGGCGATCCCGAGAAGCCCAAGCTGGTCTTCTTCTTCGACGAGGCGCATCTGCTGTTCGACGGGGCACCCAAGGCGCTGGTGGACAAGGTGGAACAGGTCGCCCGGCTGATCCGGTCCAAGGGTGTGGGGGTCTATTTCGTGACCCAGAACCCGGCGGATGTGCCCGATGACATTCTGGGCCAGCTGGGCAACCGGGTGCAGCACGCCCTGCGCGCCTTCACCGCGAAGGACCGGAAAGAGCTGCGTATGGCGGCCGAGACCTACCGTGAGAACCCGTGCTTCGACACCGAAGACGCGATCCGCGAGGTCGGCGTGGGCGAGGCGGTGACCTCATTCCTTGAGAAAAAGGGCGTGCCCGGCGTGGTCGAACGGACGCTGATCCGCCCGCCCTCGTCCCAGCTGGGTCCGCTGGAGGTCTCGGAGCGGAAGGCGGTGATCAACGCCTCGCCGATTGCGGGGAAATACGAGACGATCCAGGACCGCGAAAGCGCCTATGAGATTCTGACCCGCCGCGCGGCCGAGGCCGCGAAGGCCGCCGAAGAGGCCGAGGCTGAAGAGGAAGAGCTGGAGGCGGCGCAGCGGGAATATCGCGCGGGACGTCGGTATTCCGGCACGCGGGTGGCTCGGTCGTCTTCCAAGCCGGTGTCGCGCAGCACGCGGCGGTCGTCGAAGGACGAGACGCTTGGATCGGCGCTTGGTCGCGCGGTGATCAAGGAACTTGGGGGCACCACGGGGCGCCGGATCGTGCGGGGGATCCTGGGCGGGTTGTTCAAGTCGCGGTAGGTGAATTCGCCCGCGGCGGGCGGGGACGCTGCCCTGTCACGCCAGAGGCGTGCCAAGTAGAAGGTGGGCGAGGGGGCGCTGGTCCGTCACGCCGGAGGCGTGCCACGTAGAAGGAAGCGAGGGGGCGCTGCCCCCTCGCGCTCCCCCGGGATATTTTCGGCAAGAGGATGTAAGGGGGGCGCGGTGTTTGAGGCGAGGGCTTAGTCGGAGCCGCGGTAGGGTTTGACGTATTGCATCGCCATGTCCCAGGGGAAGAAGATCCAGGTGTCCTGGGAGACCTCGGTGATGAAAGTGTCGACCTGCGGGCGGCCTTTGGGTTTTGCATAGACCGTGGCGAAATGCGCCTTGGGGTATTTCTGACGCACGAGTTCAAGCGTCTTGCCGCTGTCGACGAGGTCGTCGACCACAAGCACGCCGGTGCCGTCGCCCATCATGCCGGCGTCCGGTTCGTTCAGCACCTGGGCTTCGCCTTGATCCTGGTGGTGGTAGGATTTCACGGAAATCGTGTCGACCATGCGGATGTCGAGCTCGCGGGCCACGATCATGGCCGGGGCCATGCCGCCGCGCGTGATGGCGACCACGGCCTTCCAGGCCCCATTGTCGGGCCCGTGGCCATCCAGGCGCCAGGCAAGCGCGCGGCTGTCACGATGGATCTGGTCCCAGCTGACGTGGAAGCCTTTTTCATGGGGCAGAAGGTCCGACATGGCGTTTCCTTTTTGACTGCGGTTCGTTGGCGGTTCGATGGTGGCCGGGTCCCGGCGCGAAGTGATGTGGTCCGGGCCCGGTCAGCCCAGGGCGATCTTCAGCCCGAAAATCCCCATGAGCGTGCCGAAGCAGCGGTCGATCCAGGCCTTGGCCCGCAGGTAGAGCGAGCGCGGGCGCGACAGGGAAAACAGGCGCGCGACAAGGATATACCACAGGGTTTCATTGAGAAAGATCACCGCGATCAGCCCGGCGAGCGTGGGAATGGGCGCATCCGCCGGAACCAGCCCGACAAAGACGGCACCGAAGAAGACGGCGGGTTTCGGGTTGGCGGCAAAGGTCAGGAAGCCGTAGCGCAATGCGCGGCGTGGTGTCATCCGCGCCAGGCCGTCCTGGGCCATGTCCAGGGGTTCCTTGGCGTGACGCCACATCTGGATGCCGATCCAGACCAGAAAGGCCCCGCCGATCAGCTTGAGCGCTGTGAAAAGCGACGGCACCAATTCAAACAGCAGCGCCAGCCCGGCCAACGCCGCCGAAGCCCAGAGCACCGCGCCCAGGCCAAATCCCACGGCCAGCGCCACGGAGGTGCGGAACCCTTCGGTGATGGCGGTGCGGATGCAGACCACGAAGGAAGGTCCCGGCGACATGGCCGCCAGGAGATGGATCACCGCGATGGACAGGAAGGCGCCCGCTGTCACGGGTCAGCTTTTTTCGATATCGGGGGCGTCGACGGCCTTCATGCCGACCACGTGATAGCCCGCGTCCACATGCAGGTTCTCGCCGGTCACGCCGCTGCCCAGGTCGGACAGCAGGTAGAGCGCGGATTTGCCCACGTCGTCGATGGTCACGTTCCGGCGCAGGGGCGAATTGTATTCGTTCCACTTCAGAATGTAGCGGAAGTCGCCGATGCCCGAGGCGGCCAGGGTCTTGATCGGACCGGCGCTGATGGCGTTGACGCGGATGTTGTCCTTGCCCAGGTCCTCGGCCATGTATTTGACCGACGCCTCGAGCGCGGCCTTGGCGACACCCATGACGTTGTAATGCGGCATGACCTGTTCGGCACCGTAGTAGGTGAGTGTCAGCATCGAGCCGCCATCGGTCATCAGCTTCTCGGCGCGCTGTGCGACGGCCGTGAAGGAATAGACCGAGACATCCATCGTCATGGCGAAGTTGCCGCGCGAGGTGTCGATGTAACGTCCGCGCAGTTCGTTTTTGTCGGAAAAGCCGATGGCATGGACCAGGAAGTCGATCTTGCCCCAGGTTTTCTCGATCTCGGCAAAGGCCGCGTCGATCGAGGCTTCGTCCGAGACGTCGCAATCGATCAGCGTCTTGACGCCCAGCTGGTCGGCCAGCGGCACGACGCGTTTCTTGAACTGATCGCCCATGTAGGAGAAGGCCATTTCGGCACCCGCGTCGGCGCAGGCCTTGGCGATCCCCCATGCGATGGATTTGTCGTTTGCAAGGCCCATGATCAGCCCGCGCTTGCCTGCAAGCAGTTGATTTGACATCGTGCCAATCCCGCCCATTGATTAACCGTCAGGTTCCTTTAGGCGATCGGAACCGGCGCTTCAAGTCCGGCGGGGCCGGCATCCAGTGACGAAAGGCAAGAAGATGAGCGACAGAACAGGGATTTTTGCAGGCGACGACCCCTTTGCCATCGCGCGGTCCTGGCTGGCCGAGGCCGAGGATACCGAAACCAATGATCCCAATGCCATCGCCCTGTCCACGGTTGACACAAATGGAATGCCGAATGTTCGAATGGTGCTCTTGAAAGACATCGAAGACGATGGTTTTGTCTTTTTCACAAATTACGGAAGTGTCAAAGCTTCGGAAATCGATGCAACGGGCCGAGCAGCCTTTGTCCTACATTGGAAATCGCTCAGACGTCAGATCCGGGTTCGCGGTATTGTTCGCCGCGAAGACGGAGAGAAGGCCGATACCTATTATCGGTCCCGTTCGCTGAAATCCCGTCTGGGGGCCTGGGCGTCGCGGCAATCGCAACCCCTGTCTTCGCGGACTGCATTGATGGCCGAGGTGGCAAAGGTCACCGCCCAGCAGGGCACCGACCCGGCGCGACCGGAATTTTGGGGGGGGTATCACATCGCCCCTCTGGAAATCGAATTCTGGGCCGATGGCGCCTTTCGGTTGCACGATCGTTTCCGCTGGACGCGGGACGAGGTTGGAACCGAATGGCATGTCGTGCGCTTGAATCCGTAGGGTTGACGCCTTGGTTAACTGTCAACTCTCTGGAAACACTACCTTCTATACATAAGGGGGGGTGTGAACTGAGTTTATTGTTATGTAGAAAACACGATAAATTCACGCGGGGATGCAAGTGGACACCTTCAATAACGAAACCCGCAGGATAGACGGTATTGTTAAATGGTTTGATCCGGGCCGAGGCTTTGGATTTGTCGTTTCCGAGGAGGGCGGACCGGATATTCTGCTGCACGCAAACGTGCTGCGCAACTTTGGACAAAGCTCGGTCGCGGACGGGGCGAAAATCACCATCGACGTGCAGACCACGCAGAGGGGCGTGCAGGCCGTCGAGGTCGTTTCCGTCGAATCGCTTGCTGCAACGGACGCACCGGGGCTTGAGGATTTCCAATCGCTGACGCCCGAAGAAATTCGCAAATCTCCGCTACAGCCCGCACGGGTAAAGTGGTTTAACAAAGAAAAAGGTTTCGGCTTTGCCAATGTCTTTGGCAGCGACGAAGATATCTTTGTTCATATCGAGGTGCTGCGCGCCTCGGGCCTGGCGGACCTGCAACCGGGCGAGGCGGTGTCGCTTCGCATGATCGATGGTCGCCGCGGCAAGATGGCATCAGAGGTCACTACATGGGAAGCAGCGCTGCGCGTTCCACAGGCGGAAAACGTCTGACAGCTGACAATATGCGGGCAGGGGCCTTTGGTCCCGTCCGCGGCTATTGTTCCTTTCTTCGAAACAGTGTGATGGGTTTTGCCCTGTCGGCCGTGCTGGCCGGCGGGGTGTTCGCGCAGTGTCGCGACGACCGGGTCGAGCTGCGCGGAGACTGGGGGCAGGCCGGGTTCACGGTCGAGATCGCCGATGACTCGGGCGAGAGGGCCCAGGGCCTGATGTATCGGGACGCGATGTCCTCGGGGGCGGGGATGCTGTTCATCTATCCCCGGCCCCAGGCGGCGATCGCCTTCTGGATGCGCAACACCCGCATCCCGCTGGACATCATCTACATGGATGCGCAGGGCGTGGTGCAAAGCATCGCGCATGATGCGGTGCCTTTCGATGAAACGCCGCTGCCGGGCGGGGCGGGCATTCAATATGTGCTCGAGATCAATGGCGGGCTGGCGCGGCGTCTGGGGATTGCTCCGGGCACCCAGCTGCGCCATCCCGCGATCACCACCCCGGCTTGGTCCTGCGACGAATAGTCAGCGCTTAGTGCTTTCCTTCGCCTGCGGCATTGGGTAAGGACGCGTCACGGTCCGGGGCGTAGCGCAGTCTGGTAGCGCACCTGTTTTGGGTACAGGGGGTCGTGAGTTCGAATCTCGCCGCCCCGACCACTTCCTTCCATCACAGATCTTGTGGGCCATCTTGGGATCCGCTGCCGTATGGCCCCTACGTGTGGTATACGCAAAGCCGACGTTACAATATATGTGGTGTCTGTTTGCTGGGCGATTCTGTGTTTTGCCGGTGACACAACCCTTCGGCGAACGCGTGGTTAACGATCTTTAACCTATCCACAGCTGTGAGCAAATTGGCGGCGATCGGTGGAATGTTGCTGATATTCAAACGCTTCTTCGGACTTCCTGTACCAGCCTCTCAAAGTTGATTCTGTGCAGAACAGCGTCAAGCAATCTTTGATACGAAATCTCGTTGACGCGGTGTGCGCACATACCGCAAATTGTGGAGGCCGGAAGGATCACACACCAAATCTAGGTGTCGCTTTCAGGCAAAGGGACAGAGACGAACCAAAGCCACACAAACTGGCGAATGGCGGGCCCCGCGGGGGCGCGACTGGCAATCCCTTGCCTTGTGATCCTCCTCCGGCACGAGTTGAGCCCCATAGGGGGGCACGCGTGAAGCAAAAGCGATCAGGGGCTGTTTCATCATGAAGATCGAGCGCAAGTTTACCAAGTCCGGACAGGATGCCTATGCAGGGGTCGAATTCACGACCACGTCCTCGGAAATCCGAAACCCGGACGGGACCATTGTGTTCAAACTGGACGACTGCGAAGTCCCCGCAAGCTGGAGCCAGGTCGCCAGCGACGTGATCGCGCAGAAATACTTCCGCAAGGCGGGCGTGCCCTCCCGTCTGAAAAAGGTGAAGGAAAAGGGCGTTCCTGAATTCCTGTGGCGCTCTGTTGCCGACGGTGATGATGTCGAGATCGGTGGCGAAACCTCGGCCCGCCAGGTCTTTGACCGTCTGGCCGGCGCCTGGGCCTACTGGGGCTGGAAGGGCGGCTATTTCTCCTCGGAAGAGGACGCATCCGCTTATTATGACGAGATGCGCTACATGCTCGCGACTCAGCGCGCTGCGCCGAACTCGCCCCAGTGGTTCAACACCGGCCTGCATTGGGCCTATGGCATCGATGGTCCCAGCCAGGGCCACTATTACGTCGACCACAAGACCGGCAAGCTGACGAAATCCAAGTCCGCCTATGAACATCCGCAGCCGCATGCCTGCTTCATCCAGTCGGTCGGCGACGACCTGGTTGGCGAAGGCGGGATCATGGATCTCTGGGTCCGCGAAGCCCGTCTGTTCAAATATGGGTCGGGCACCGGCACCAACTTCTCGTCGCTGCGGGCGGCGGGCGAAAAGCTGTCCGGTGGCGGCAAATCTTCGGGCCTGATGGGTTTCCTCAAGATCGGTGACCGGGCGGCTGGCGCGATCAAGTCGGGCGGCACCACGCGCCGTGCGGCCAAGATGGTCATCGTGGATGCCGATCACCCGGACATCCAGGAATACATCAACTGGAAAGTGAAAGAAGAACAGAAGGTTGCCAGCATCGTCGCCGGGTCGAAGATGCACGAAAAGCAGCTGAACGCGATCTTCTCGGCGATCCGCACCTGGGACGGCACCGAAGAGGGCGCCTATGATCCCAATGAAAACGACGCGTTGAAAACGGCCGTGCGGGAGGCCAAGAAATGCGCCATCCCCGAGACCTACATCAAGCGCGTGCTTGATTACGCCAAGCAGGGCTATGCCAGCATCGAATTCCCGACCTACGACACCGACTGGGACAGCGAAGCCTATGCGTCGGTTTCGGGCCAGAACTCCAACAACTCGGTCCGGGTCACCGACGCCTTCCTGCAGGCCGTCAAGGATGACAAGCCGTGGGAGCTGGTGAACCGCACCGACGGCACCGTGGCCAAGACGATTTCCGCGCGCGAGCTGTGGGAAGACATCGGCCACGCGGCCTGGGCCTGTGCCGATCCCGGCATCCAGTACCACGACACGGTCAACGCCTGGCACACCTGCCCCGAAGACGGGCAGATCCGTGGCTCGAACCCGTGCTCGGAATACATGTTCCTGGACGACACTGCCTGCAACCTGGCCTCGATGAACCTGCTGACCTTCCTCAAGGACGGCGTGTTCCAGGCCGACGACTACATCCACGCCACCCGGCTGTGGACACTGACGCTGGAAATCTCGGTCACCATGGCGCAGTTCCCGTCCAAGGAAATCGCCCAGCTGTCCTATGACTTCCGGACCCTGGGTCTGGGCTATGCCAACATCGGCGGCCTGCTGATGAACATGGGCTTCGGCTATGACAGCGACGAAGGCCGCGCGCTGACCGGTGCGCTGACCGCGATCATGACCGGCGTCTCTTATGCCACCTCGGCCGAGATCGCCGGTGAGCTTGGGGCCTTCTCGGGCTACCAGCGCAACGCCGAGCACATGCTGCGCGTCATCCGCAACCACCGCAACGCCGCCTATGGCAATGCGGAAGGCTACGAGGACCTGGCGATCAAGCCGGTGCCGCTGGACCACGGCAACTGCCCCGACCGCAAACTGATCGATCTGGCAAAAACCAGCTGGGACGAGGCGCTGCGCCTGGGCGAAAAACACGGCTATCGCAACGCACAAGCGACCGTTATTGCACCGACCGGAACGATCGGTCTGGTCATGGACTGCGACACGACCGGGATCGAACCCGACTTTGCCCTGGTGAAGTTCAAGAAGCTTGCCGGCGGTGGTTACTTCAAGATCATCAACCGGTCCGTGCCCGCTGCGCTGGAGAAACTCGGCTACGGCTCGGCCCAGATCGAAGAGATCATCTCTTACGCGGTTGGCCATGGGTCGATCGGCAATGCGCCGGGGATCAACCACACCGCCCTGATTGGCCATGGCTTTGGCCAACGCGAACTGGACAAGATCGACGCGGCGCTGGCCTCGGCCTTCGACATCCGCTTTGTCTTCAACCAGTGGACCCTGGGCGAGGATTTCTGCACCAAGACCCTGGGCATCCCGGCCGAAAAGCTGAACGATCCGACCTTCGACCTGCTGCGCCACCTTGGCTACTCCAAGAAGGACATCGAGGCCGCGAACGATCACGTCTGCGGAACCATGACGCTGGAGGGTGCGCCGCACCTGAAGGAAGAGCACCTGAACATCTTCGATTGCGCCAACCCCTGCGGCAAGAAGGGCAAGCGCTTCCTGTCCACCGACAGCCACATCACCATGATGGCCGCGGCGCAGTCGTTCATCTCGGGTGCGATCTCGAAGACGATCAACATGCCGAACGATGCCACGATCGAGGACTGCCAGAAGGCGTATGAGCTGTCCTGGTCGCTCGGCATCAAGGCCAACGCGCTCTATCGTGACGGGTCCAAGCTGTCGCAGCCGCTGGCCTCGGCCCTGGTCGAAGACGACGATGACGCCGCCGAGATCCTGGAAAGCGGCTCGCAGACCGAGAAGGCCGCCGTGCTGGCCGAGAAGATCGTCGAAAAGATCGTCATCAAGGAAATCACCAAGGCGGCAGGCCGGACCAAGATGCCGGAACGCCGCAAGGGCTATACCCAGAAGGCAACCGTGGGCGGCCACAAGGTCTATCTGCGCACCGGCGAATACGAAGACGGGTCGCTTGGCGAGATCTTCATCGACATGCACAAGGAAGGCGCTGGCTTCCGGGCGATGATGAACAACTTTGCCATCGCCGTGTCGGTTGGTCTGCAGTACGGCGTGCCGCTTGAGGAATTCGTCGACGCCTTCACCTTCACCAAGTTCGAGCCTGCGGGCATGGTGCAGGGCAACGACTCGATCAAGAACGCGACCTCGATCCTCGACTACATCTTCCGCGAACTGGCCGTGTCCTACCTGGACCGCACCGACCTGGCGCATGTCAAACCCTCGGGCGAGACCTTCGACAGCATCGGGCAGGGCGCAGACAAGGAAGGCGTGTCCAACCTGGAAGAGCTGAGCGAAAGCGCCGCCTCCAAGTCGCTGGAAGTGCTGAAACAGATCTCCTCGACCGGGTATCTGCGCAAGCGTTTGCCGCAAGAACTGGTGGTGCTGCAGGGGGGCATGATGACCGGAACGGATCCGGTCCAGGCGCTGAACACGCTTGTGCCCGCCACGGCGACCTCGACCAGCACCGTGACGATGGAAAGCACCACGGCCATGGCCTCGGGCACCGTGTCGATGGATGCGCGCACCAAGGCAAAGATGCAGGGCTATGAGGGCGAGGCCTGCGGCGACTGCGGCAACTACACGCTGGTCCGCAACGGCACCTGCATGAAGTGCAACACCTGCGGCGCGACGTCCGGGTGCAGCTAAACGGCATAGCGCGGCGGGTGGTTCGTCTGTCGCGCTACTTGGATCAAGCCGCAGGCAGAAATTTCGGGCGGTAACTCACTACTGAGCTTGATCCAAAACACTTAGGGGCCTCTTCGTGAGGCCCCTTTTTTCGTGTCAGTCCTGGGCCGAAGGGGCGATCAGATCATCGCTTCGATCAGGAACGGCCCGCGGGTCTTGGCGGCGCGTTTGAACAGCTCGGTAAAGCCTTCGGCGGTCTCGGCGCGGGCGGCCTCGACCCCCATGCCACCCGCGATCTTCACCCAGTCAAGCGAGGGTTCGTCGAAGTCCAGCATGCGGCGCGCGTTTTCCCCGGCCTCGCCTGCGCCGACGCCCTTCAGCTCTCCGTGCAGGATGGCATAGCGGCGGTTGGCGAAGATCACGATGCAAACGTCCAGGTTTTCCCGCGCCATGGTCCACAGCGCCTGGTTGGTGTACATCCCGCTGCCATCTGCCTGAAGCGCCACGACTTTCCGGTCGGGGCAGGCGATGGCGGCCCCGGTGGCCAGCGGCAGGCCGACCCCGATCGCGCCGCCGGTCAGCTGCAGCCAGTCATGGCTGGCGGCACCATAGGTGAAGCGGAAGAAATCCCGCCCCGAGGTGACGCTTTCATCGCAGACGATGGCGTTGTCGGGCAGGTGATGGCCGACGGTGATGGCGATGGTTTCCGGCGTCAGCTTGCCGCTGGCCAGGTCGGGGATGGCGGCGATCTGCGGCTTTGGCACGGGCTTGGCCCCCACGGCCTGGGCCAGGGCGTCCAGCGCGCCGGGCAGATCGTCGGAAGGATCCGCCAGGGTCAGAATCTCGCAGCCCTCGGGTAGCAGCGAAGACGGCTTTCCGGGGTAGGCAAAGAAACCAACCGGTGCCTTGGCCCCGACCAGGATCACGCGCTCATAAACCTTCAGGACCTCAAGCGCCTGGTCGATCGGATAGGGCACGCGGTTCAGCGCAACGCGGGATCCGCCCCGCTCCAGCCGGGCATTGGCCTGCTGGGCCAGAAGGTCGGCCCCGGTCGCGGCGGCGATGCGATGCGCATCCTCCAGCGGGGCTTCGCGCAGGGCGGTGCCCGTCATCAGGATCAGCGTCTTCTTGCCGTCGCGCAGGGCGCTTGCCGCGGCCGCAAGCCGGTCCTCGTCTACTCGCGTCGGCGCACGCAGCTGCGCCTTGGCCGGCGCACCCTGCGGGGCTGCCCCCCAGGCAAAGTTCGCGGGCAGGATCAGGGTGGATACGGTGCCCGGCGCGCTCATGGCAGCGGCGACGGATTCAGCGGTTGCGGGGCTGACGTCCTCGACTCCGGCAATCCGGCGGACATGGCCCGACATGGGCCGCGCCAGCGTGTCGATGTCGGATGTCAGCGCCGCATCATAGGGCAGGTGATAACTGGCATGATCGCCGACCACATTGACCATCGGCGTATTGGCGCGGCGGGCGTTGTGCATGTTGGCCATGGCATTGGCCATGCCCGGCCCGGTGTGCAGCAGGGTCGCCGCCGGTTTGCCGGCCATGCGGGCATAGCCGTCGGCCGCGCCGCTGACGACGCCTTCAAACAGGCCCAGCACGCAGCGCATCGCCGGCTTGCGGTCAAGCGCGGCCACAAAGTGCATCTCGGAGGTGCCGGGGTTGGCGAAACAGACGTCGACGTCATTGGCCAGAAGCGTGTCGCACAACACGTCCGCGCCGGTCTCTCCGGGGTTGCCTGGCTGGTCTGTCATGATGTCCTCCCTGACTAATCGCGCCCAACATCACCGCGGCGGCCGGGAAGTTCCAGTGCAAACTTACCCTACGTTCAAAAAACTGTCTCTTTGGTTTTCTCAAATATCCTCGGGGGTCGTCACGGCTGCCCTGGCAGGCGTGACGGAAGGGGGCAGACAGCCCCCTTGGCCCGGCATCGCCACAGGCGCGCCGGGTTCCGATTGCGATCCACCCGTCAAATCTGGCCCCCAAAAAATCAGGGCGCTCAAAAATCAGGGAATAATGCGGGTGTACTTGATGCCCTCGATCGTCGCGCCAAGCCGTGCCCCGGCCTGGCCGAAGACATAGGCCACAACGGGCGAGAGGCCTGAATTCGTGTCGGTGCGGAAATTGTCGCCTTCGTTCGAGAAAGCATATTCGATGTCCGCACCCGCGGCCCAGCCTTCGTTGCGGCGGAAGCGTTCCAGCGATTCCTGCGACATGAAGAACAGCACATGAGCGTATTGCTGGGCGCCGATCTGAAGGCCAAAGTTGGCGGCGGCGGCCGAGTAGTAATCCACCGTGATCCCGTCCACGCGCAGCGCGCCCTGGCCATAGGATCCGCCGATGCCGATCCCGGCTTCGGTGATCACCGGCATCACCAGTGCGGCGACGGATTTCGCGGAAACTTCACGCGATTCCGGATAGTTCTGGAACAGGAACCCAAGGGTTGCATCGACCCGCGCGTCAATCTTCTGCGGGTTGGTATTCCCCACGCCATTGCCGCAGGCGGCGGTCAGCGCAAGGGTGGCAAAGGCCGCAAGGGCGGCGCGTCGGCGGGTGAGTTTCAGCATAGCTTCTGCCTGTCTGGGGGGCGCGGATTGCGCCGTTGCTCGATCTGTCCGGTTCTCCGGATCTGCGGCAAGTATAGGCGCGGGGGCGCGGCTTGTCACTATGGGTGGTGGGGTTCAGCCCCTCTTGGGCGGGAAACCGGCCGGGCTGGCCAGCCGGTCCCATTTGTCGCGCGGACTAGTGGCCCAGGGCGCGGGCCATGGCGGGGGCAAAATAGGTCAGGATGCCGTCACATCCAGCCCGTTTGAAGCACAGCAGGCTTTCCGCCATCACGCGGTCCCCGTCGATCCAGCCGTTTTGCGCGGCGGCCTGGATCATCGCGTATTCGCCCGACACCTGATAGGCGAAGGTCGGCACCTGAAGTTCGCGTTTCACCCGGGAACAGATGTCCAGATAGGGCTGGCCGGGTTTGACCATGACCCAATCGGCACCTTCCTGGATGTCGCGGGTGACAAGGCGCAGCGCCTCGTCGGAATTGCCGGCGTTCATCTGATAGGTCTTCTTGTCGCCCTTCAGGGCGCCCGTGGCACCGACCGCATCGCGGAAGGGTCCGTAATAGGCGCTGGCGTATTTGGCGGCATAGGACAGGATCAGCACGTTTGTATGGCCAGCCCCCTCCAGCGCCGACCGCATGGCGGCGATCCGTCCGTCCATCATGTCCGAGGGGCCGATGATGTCGGCGCCGGCCTCGGCCTGGCTCAGCGTCTGCTTGACCAACGCCTCGACGGTTTCGTCGTTCAGGATCTCTCCGTCCACCACGAAGCCGTCGTGCCCGTCGATGTTGTAGGGGTCCAGCGCCACATCGGTCATGATCGCCAGATCGGGGCGCACCGCCTTGATCGCGCGGATGGCGCGGTTGGTCAGGTTTTCGGGGTTCCAGGCCTCGGCACAGTCCTTGGTGCGCTTTTCCATCGGCGTATAGGGAAACAGGCAGATGGCGGGGATGCCCAGATCGGCGGCCTCTTTCGCGGCCTCGACCACGCGGTCGACCGAATAGCGCAGCACACCGGGCATCGAGGGCACCGGCTCCTCGATCCCGTCGCCTTCGGTCAGGAAGACGGGCCAGATCAGATCACTCACCGTCAGGGTGTTTTCCTGCATCAATGCGCGGATTGCGGGCGATTTGCGCGCGCGGCGGAAACGGGCGGCGGGAAACGGGGCGGTGAGAGCAGCCATCGGGGCATCCTTGTCTTGATCCGGCCCGCATTGGGTGGCATGGAATGGCCTGCATCACAAGTGGGCCGATCCCCGCTGATCCGCCGCGGGGGGCGTCAAGCCCCTGAACAGGGGCGCAGAAAAGGGGCGTTGAATTGGACCTCGCTGATACGATTTTCGAAGTCATCGACATGCGAAGCTTTTCGAACCTGTGGTTCTGGATCGCTTTGGCCGTGGTCTGGTCGACCGCCAGCCACTGGGTGCTGGGCGTGCCCTGGGACCTTGTGACGCGTGCCAAGCGTCGCGGCGGAAGCGCCGCCGAGGATGTCGAGGATCTGTGCCGGGTCTACGTGCGCCGCATCCTGCATGTGGCCGAGGTCTCGGGGCTGGTGATGACGGTGCTGGCCTGTTTCGTTCTGACCTCGCTGGCGGTGCTGGGTTTCGGCTACAGCATCGAATTCGCCCAGGCGGTGTTCCTGCTGGCCTTTCCCATGACGCTTGTCGGGCTATTATCGCTGCGATCGGCGCGGATCATCCGGGCCGAGGATCCGACGGGGCATGAACTTTATCGCCGGTTGCAGATCCACCGGATGAGCGTGCAGTTCATTGGCATGGCCTCGATCTTCGTGACGACCATGTGGGGCATGTTCAAGAACTTCTCACTCGGCGTGCTGGGGGGCTGAGCATGACCACATCCGCAGATCGGATCGTCCTTGGGGGCGCGCCCGAGGGTTTTGACGCATCGCTGATCCTGTCCGAGGTCGCAAAATCCGACGGCCCGGTGATGCATGTGGCGCTGGACGACAAGCGCATGGCGGCCATGGCCGATGCGCTGCGGTTCTTCGACCCGTCCATGCTTGTGCTCTATTTCCCGGCCTGGGATTGTCTGGCCTATGACCGGGTGTCCCCCAATGCCGACATCTCGGCCGCGCGGATGGCGACGCTGGCCGCGCTGGTGCACGGGATGCCGTCGAAGTTCGTGCTGCTGACGACGCTGAATGCCGCAACTCAGCGGATCCCCGCGCGCGAGGTGCTGAGGGAAGCCGCCTTTACCGCCCGCGTCGGACAGCGCATCGACGAGGGCGCGCTGCGCAACTTCCTGGTGCGCATGGGCTTTTCGCAAAGCCATTCGGTCACCGAACCGGGCGATTATGCCATACGCGGCGGTATCGTCGACATCTTCCCGCCCGGGGAAACCGGGCCTGTGCGGCTGGATCTGTTCGGCGATGTGCTGGACGGCGCGCGCCGGTTCGACGCCGCCACGCAGCGCACCACCGACAAGCTGGACGTGATCGAACTGGCCCCGGTGTCCGAGGTGATCCTGGACGAGGCCGCGATCACCCGGTTCCGTCAGAATTACCGCATCGAATTTGGCGCGGCCGGCACCGATGATCCGCTGTACGAAGCGGTCAGCGCGGGCCGCAAGCATCAGGGCGTCGAACATTGGCTGCCCTTCTTTCACGAAAAGCTTGAGACGCTGTTCGATTATCTGCCCGGTGCGTCGGTCATGCTGGACGATCAGATCAGCGCGGCGCGCCTGTCCAGATGGGAGGCGGTGAAGGACCAATACGACACCCGTCGTCTGGCGCTGGAAAAACGCGACCGTATGGACAGCGTTTACAAGCCCGTGCCGCCGGCGCTGATGTATATGGACGATGCCGCCTGGGACCATGCCGTCGCACAGCATCGGGTGGTGCAGATGTCGCCGCTTCCGCGTGCCTCGGGTCCGGGCGTGGTGGATGCGGGCGGGCGCGTCGGGCGCAACTTCTCGCCCGAGCGTCAGTTGGAAAACGTCAGCCTGTTCGGCACCCTGGCCGATCACGTGCGGGCGAAGATGGCGAACGGTCCGGTGGTCATTGCCTCCTATTCCGAAGGCGCGCGGGAACGTCTGGACGGGCTGATCGAGGATGAAGGCTTGCAGGGGGCGGTGCATCTGCGCGACGCGGGCGGCATCGGCAAGACGGGCCTTCACCTGGCGGTCTGGGCGCTTGAGGCCGGGTTCGAAGGGCCCTGGCGCGACCGCAAGCTGACGGTGATCTCGGAACAGGACGTGCTGGGCGACCGGCTGATCCGCGGCGCGCGCAAGAAGCGCCGGGCCGAGAACTTCCTGACCGAGGCGCAAAGCCTGTCGCCCGGCGATCTGGTGGTCCATGTCGATCACGGCATCGGCCGCTATCACGGCATGGAGGTCATCACAGCCGCCGGGGCCGCGCATGAATGTCTGGTGCTGGAATACGCCGAGGACGCGCGGCTGTACCTGCCGGTCGAGAATATCGAGCTGCTGTCGAAATACGGCCACGAAGAAGGCCTGCTGGACAAGCTGGGCGGCGGGGCCTGGCAGGCCAAAAAGGCGCGGCTGAAGGAACGCATCCGCGAGATGGCGGATCGCCTGATCCGGGTCGCCGCCGAACGCGCGCTGCGCAAGGCACCGATCCTGGATGCGCCCGACGGGGCCTGGGACGCGTTTCAGGCGCGTTTTCCCTATCAGGAGACCGACGATCAGCTGTCCGCGATCGAGGATGTGCTGACCGATCTGACCTCGGGCCATCCGATGGACCGGCTGATCTGTGGCGACGTCGGCTTCGGCAAGACCGAGGTGGCGCTGCGCGCGGCCTTCATCGCCGCCATGTCGGGCGTTCAGGTGGCGGTGATCGCACCCACGACCCTGTTGGCGCGGCAGCATTACCAGGGCTTTGCCGAGCGGTTCCGGGGCTTTCCGCTGCAGGTCTCGCCCCTGTCGCGGTTCGTGTCCGCGAAAGAGGCCGAAAAGACTCGCGACGGCATGGCCAAGGGCACGGTGGACATCGTTGTCGGCACCCATGCTTTGCTGGCCAAGGGCGTGCGGTTCCAGAACCTTGGCCTGCTGATCGTGGACGAGGAACAGCGCTTTGGCGTGAACCACAAGGAACGGCTGAAACAGCTGAAATCCGACGTGCATGTGCTGACCCTGACCGCCACGCCGATCCCCCGGACGCTGCAATTGTCGCTGTCGGGGGTGCGGGACCTGTCGATCATCGGCACGCCTCCGGTCGACCGTCTGGCGATCCGCACCTATGTTTCGGAATTCGACGCGGTCACCGTGCGCGAGGCGCTGCTGCGCGAACGTTATCGCGGCGGGCAAAGCTTCTACGTGGTGCCGCGGATTTCCGACCTGGCCGAGGTCGAGGAATTCCTGAAGGCCGAAGTGCCCGAGATTTCCTATGTCACGGCTCATGGCCAGATGGCGGCGGGTGATTTGGACAAGCGCATGAACGCCTTCTACGACGGCAAATACGATGTGCTGCTGGCCACCACGATCGTCGAATCCGGCCTGGATATTCCGCGCGCCAATACGATGGTAGTGCACCGGGCGGACATGTTCGGCCTGGCGCAGCTGTATCAGATCCGGGGCCGTGTGGGCCGCGCCAAGACTCGCGCCTATGCCTATCTGACGACCAAGCCGCGCCTGAAGCTGACGCCGGGGGCGGAAAAGCGGCTGAAGGTGCTGGGATCGCTGGATACCCTTGGGGCCGGGTTCACGCTGGCAAGCCAGGATCTGGACATTCGCGGTGCCGGCAACCTGCTGGGCGAGGAACAGTCGGGCAACATGCGCGACGTGGGCTATGAGCTCTACCAGTCGATGCTGGAAGAGGCGATTGCCAAGATCAAATCCGGTGAGGCCGAGGGCCTGTCCGAGATGGACGATCAATGGGCCCCGCAGATCAACCTGGGCGTTCCGGTGCTGATCCCCGAGGACTACGTGCCCGACTTGGACCTGCGCCTGGGCCTCTACCGTCGCCTGTCCACGCTAAGCAAGAAAGTCGAGCTGGAGGGCTTCGCCGCCGAGCTGATCGACCGCTTTGGCAAGCTGCCGCGCGAGGTGAACACCCTGCTGCTGGTCGTGCGGATCAAGGCCATGTGCAAACGCGCCGGCATCGCGAAACTGGACGGCGGCCCCAAGGGCGCGACGATCCAGTTCCACAACGACAAGTTTTCCAACCCTGCCGGGCTGGTCGAATTCGTCCGCGATCAGAAGGGCCTGGCCAAGGTCAAGGACAACAAGATCATCGTTCGGCGCGACTGGAAGAAGGACGCCGACAAGATCAAGGGTGCCTTTGCGATCGCTCAGGATCTTGCGAAAAAGGTCGAGGCGGGGCGGAAGGCCAAGGGTTAGGCATTTGCGCGCGCCGTTTGCGTTGCGTCACGCCGAGGGCGTGCCGACGTAGAGGCGGGCGAGGGGGCGCTGTCCTGTCACGCCGGAGGCGTGCCAACGTAGAAGGGCGCGAGGGGGCGCTGCCCCCTCGCGCTCCCCCGGGATATTTTTGGCAAGAGGATGTGTAGGGGGTGGTTTTGGGCTGCTTGCGGTAGTTTGGTGGCCCGTGGGTCAGGCCAGGGCGGCCTGTACCTGGGGCGCGATCCAGGACCAGAGCTGGGGGGCGGCGCGTTTGATGGCGGGGGCGACGCGGGCCTCGACGACCTCGAAGGTCGCATTATGGGCCCGCCACGACACGCCACCCGAGGCGAGGTTCTGGTTCGGCGGCTGGAACCGGTCGAGCGCCTTGGCGAATTGCGCGTCCGGTGTCTGAGCAGCCTCGAATTCCGTCCAGAGCGACAGCAGCGGTGCGCCTTCGCCATGGGGGAGCAGGCCGAAGAGGCGGCGGGCGGCGGCGGCCTCTTCCTGTTCCAGGCGGGCCTGGATTTCGGGCGTCTGGGCGTACAGCGGCACATCCCCGGCATCGATTTCCACCAGGTCATGCAGCAGCAGCATCCGGATGACACGGTCGATGTCGACGCCCGAGGGGGCGTGATCGGCCAGCGTCATGGCGTAAAGCGCCAGGTGCCAGGAATGTTCGGCGGAATTCTCGTGGCGCGAGGCATCGCAGAGCGTCGTGGCGCGGTGGATGGACTTCAGACGATCGGCCTCGGCCAGGAACGCGTTGCGGGCAGCGATCGTGTCTTGCGCGGCACCGGGCAAAGAGAGGTCGTGCGACAGCTGTCCGTGCAGCGCCGGCATATGGTTGGCGACCAGGCGCGCGCGGCCCGTGGTCAGGTTGTCGCGGGCGATGGTGACGTGATCGTCTCGCGGGGTGGCGGCGGCGCTGACCATAAGGACGGGCAGAGCGTAATCCACCACCTTGGCCAGCGGCAGGGCGTGATCTTCGAACCGGGTCCAGAGGCCGTGGAAATCCGTGGTCAGATCCGGCGGCAGCAGGCCGAACAGGCGGGCGGCGGCGCGGGCCTCGTCTGCGGCGACGGCGGCATCATCATGCGACAGGTGGATCGGGTGATCGCCGGCGTCGATTTCCACCAGGTCATGCAAGATCAGCTTGCGGATGGCGCGGGTCTGCAGGGCGGCGTCTTCGTCGACCAGCCAGATCATCGCCGCCAGCGCCGCATGCCAGGAATGTTCCGCCGAATTCTCGGGGCGCGACTGGTCCAGCAGGTTGTTCGCACGGGTGACGGATTTCAGGCGGTCCGCTTCATTCAGGAACGCCATCTGCGCATCGAGACGGGTCATTCCACGGATTTCTTGGTGGCCTGGATCAGCGCCATGGCCTTGCGGGCGGCCAGGCGGATGCGGATTTCGGTCAGGTAGGCCTCTTCCAGGGTCTGGGAGGCCGCGCCGATGGTCTGGGCGACGGTGGTGTAGAACCTGTCGTCGCCCGTCTTGTCCATCACCTGGAGCGTCTCATCGGCCAGCTTGGCCGCAATGCGATCAAGCGTGGCCGACATCAGCGGGTGTTTTCCGTCAGCCGGCGTTTCACGTAATCGCTGACGGTGCCGATCATCGGCTCCATGTGCGGGTCCTTGAAGAAGTGGTCCGCGCCTTCGATTTCCGAATGGGTGACGGTGATGCCCTTCTGTTCCTGCAGCTTGGAGACCAGCGTGCGCGTGTCGGCCGGGGGCGCGACACGGTCGGCGGTGCCATTGATGATCAGACCCGACGAAGGGCAGGGCGCCAGGAACGAGAAGTCATAGGTGTTCGCCGGCGGCGAGACCGAGATGAAGCCCGTGATCTCGGGGCGGCGCATCAGCAGCTGCATGCCGATCCAGGCCCCGAAGGAAAAGCCCGCGACCCAGCAGTGCTTGGAGTTCTGGTTCATCGACTGCAGGTAATCCAGCGCCGAGGCGGCATCGGACAATTCGCCCACGCCCTGGTCGTATTCGCCCTGGGACCGGCCGACGCCACGGAAGTTGAACCGCAGCACGGTAAAGCCCATGCGGTGGAAGGCGTAATGCAGGTTGTAGACGACCTTGTTGTTCATCGTGCCGCCGAACTGCGGATGCGGGTGCAGGATGATGGCGATCGGGGCGTCACGCTCTTTCTGGGGATGGTAGCGACCTTCGAGGCGGCCTTCGGGGCCGGGAAAGATGACCTCGGGCATATGTGTCTCCTGCGTGGTGCTGGTTTCTTGACGAAAACGATCAAGCACCTTAGAAAGATTCTAATTCTGGATTCCGCCCATGTGCGGAATACGGGCTTGAAGCGGGATAAGCTGTTGTTCCGGCGTCGTCAATGAATTCGAGAATCGCGGTGAGGAGCCGAGCGCCATGAAACTGAGCACCAAGGGACGCTATGCGATGGTGGCGCTGGCCGATATCGCGCTGCAACCGGACGGGTCGCTGGTCACCCTGGCGGATGTCTCGAAACGTCAGAACATCTCGCTTCCGTACCTTGAACAGCTGTTCGTCAAACTGCGCCGGGCGGACATCGTGTCGTCGGTGCGCGGGCCGGGCGGCGGCTATCGCCTGGCGCGTCCGACGGCGGAAATCCGGGTGATCGAGATCCTGGCAGCCGTGGATGAAACCATCGACGCGCTGCACACCGGGGCCGGGGCCTCGGGCGGGTTGTCGGGGTCCAAGGCGCAATCGGTCACGAACCGTCTGTGGCAAAGCCTGTCGGCGCATGTCTATGTCTTCCTGCACCAGACGCGGCTGTCGGATGTGGTGGCCAACGGGCTGATGCCCTGTCCCGCTGTCCCGAACCTTTTCGACGTGGTGGACGAGGGCGAGGACGCGTGAAACCCCGGGCCTACCTGGATTACAACGCGACGACCCCGTTGCGGGACGCGGCGCGTGCGGCGATGGTCGCGGCGATGGACGTGGCGGGCAATCCGTCCTCGGTCCATGCTGAAGGGCGGGCGGCCAAGGCGCTGGTGGAAAAGGCGCGGGCCCAGGTGGCCACGGCCTTTGGCGCAGATGGCGCGGACGTGATCTTTGTCTCATCGGCCACGGAAGCGGCGGCGCTGGCCATGGCGGGGCGCAGCCTTGCGGCGTCAGAGGTCGAACATGACGCGGTGTTTTCCCACGCGGGCGCGGTTCTGGCGACGGATGGGCAGGGGCGGATCACGGTGGATGACCCCGCTGCATCGGCGGTGCAACTGGCCAATTCCGAAACCGGCGTGATCCAGGATCTGCTTCAGGGGCTGGCGGTCTGCGACGCAACCCAGGGTTTTGGCAAGATTCCTGTGGCCTTCAACTGGATTGGCTGTCAGATGGCCCTTATATCAGCGCATAAGCTGGGTGGCCCCAAGGGCATCGGCGCGCTGGTCGTCAAGCGGGGCACGGATATCGCCGCGCAGCTGACCGGCGGGGGCCAGGAAATGGGCCGTCGCGCGGGCACGGAAAACGTGATCGGCATTGCCGGCTTCGGGGCCGCCGCCGAGGACGCCATGCGCGATCTGGATGCCGGCGTCTGGGACCGGGTGCGTGCTCTGCGCGACGCCTTCGAGGCGCGGGTCATGGACGAGGCTGACGACCTGGTGATCGCCGGGAAGGACGCCAAGCGGCTGCCCAATACGTCGAACCTGATCAGCGCGGGCTGGAAGGGCGAGACGCAGGTGATGCAGATGGACCTTCACGGGTTCGCGGTTTCGGCGGGATCGGCCTGTTCCAGCGGCAAGGTCCGCGAAAGCCGGGTCTTGAAGGCCATGGGATTTGACGGGCCCCAGGCGGCTGGCGCGCTTCGCGTGTCGCTTGGGCCCGAGACGAGTGAAGACGAGATCATGCGCTTTGCCGATGTCTGGCTGGCGCAGCGGAAAAAGCACCGCGCCCGGGCCGCGTGAACCCCGGGTGCGAGATGGAAGGATGAGTAAGATGAGCGCAATGGACGACGTGCAGGTCAAGGACGGTGTCGATCAGGAAACGGTCGACGCGGTCAAGGCGATCGGAACCTACAAATACGGCTGGGACACCGAGATCGAGACGGAATACGCCCCCATGGGGTTGAACGAGGACATCGTTCGCCTGATCTCGGACAAGAACGGTGAGCCGGAGTGGATGACCGAATGGCGTCTGCAGGCCTTCCAGCGGTGGAAGGAATTGGAAGAACCCGATTGGGCGATGATCGACTATCCGGAAATCGACTTCCAGAAGCAGTATTATTACGCCCGTCCGAAAAGCATGGAAGAAAAGCCCAAGTCCCTGGACGAGGTCGATCCCAAGCTGCTTGCGACCTATGAAAAGCTGGGTATCCCGCTGAAGGAACAGATGATCCTGGCCGGGATCGAAGGGGCCGAGGATGCACCCGCCGAGGGCCGCAAGGTCGCCGTGGACGCGGTGTTTGACTCCGTTTCCGTGGGCACGACCTTCCAGGCGGAACTGAAGAAGGCCGGCGTCATCTTCTGTTCGATCTCCGAAGCGATCCGCGAACACCCTGAACTGGTGAAGAAATACCTTGGTTCGGTCGTGCCGGTGTCGGACAACTTCTATGCCACGCTGAACTCGGCCGTTTTCTCGGACGGGTCGTTTGTCTACGTGCCGCCGGGCGTGCGCTGCCCGATGGAACTGTCGACCTATTTCCGCATCAACGCGGAAAACACCGGTCAGTTCGAACGCACGCTGATCATCGCGGACAAGGGGTCCTATGTCTCCTACCTCGAAGGCTGTACCGCACCGCAGCGGGACACCAGCCAGCTGCATGCCGCCGTCGTCGAGATCGTGATCGAGGAAGACGCCGAGGTTAAATACTCCACCGTTCAGAACTGGTTCCCCGGGGATGAGAACGGCAAGGGCGGCATCTACAACTTCGTGACCAAGCGCGCCGATTGCCGGGGCGACCGGGCCAAGGTGATGTGGACGCAGGTGGAAACCGGATCGGCGGTGACCTGGAAGTACCCGTCCTGCATCCTGCGCGGCGACGACAGCCAGGGCGAATTCTACTCGATCGCCATCACCAACAACTACCAGCAGGCCGATACCGGCACGAAGATGGTGCACCTGGGCAAGAACACCAAGTCGCGCATCGTGTCCAAGGGGATCAGCGCCGGCAAGGCGCAGAACACCTATCGCGGCCTGGTTTCGATGCATCCCAAGGCCAAGAACAGCCGGAACTACACCCAGTGTGATTCCCTTCTGATCGGGTCGGAATGTGGGGCCCACACGGTTCCCTATATCGAGGTTAAGAACAACTCGTCCCGGGTGGAACACGAAGCCACGACCTCGAAGGTCGATGACGATCAGCTGTTCTATTGCCGCCAGCGCGGCATGGACGAAGAAGAGGCCGTCGCCCTGGTGGTGAACGGGTTCTGCCGCGAGGTTCTTCAGGCCCTGCCGATGGAATTCGCGATGGAAGCGCAGCAGCTGGTCGCGATCTCTCTGGAAGGGTCGGTCGGGTGATCCTGCGCGCGCTTCTGGCATCCGTCATCGCAACCGTCGCCTATGCGGGGTTCATGTGGATGCTGGGGGACTTCGTGCCCAGGGCACTGGCGATCTTCTTCTGCATCGTGCTGGCCTTCAACCTGGCCTGGAACGCCTTCAAGGCGCGCCAGGCCGGCAAGCAGGCCAAGGCACCTAAACCGGGGGAACCGGAATGATCATCACCACCACGCAGGCCATCGACGGCAAGCGCATCGTCGACTATCGCGGCATTGTCGTGGGCGAGGCGATCATGGGCGCGAATGTCGTGCGCGATTTCTTCGCGGGCATCACCGATATCATCGGTGGCCGGTCGGGCGCGTATGAATCCAAGCTTCAGGATGCCCGCGACACCGCCATGGGCGAGATCGAGGCCCGCGCCCGTAGCCTTGGGGCCAATGCCGTTGTCGGCGTGGACCTGGACTATGAGGTGGTCGGGGACTCCATGCTGATGGTGTCGGTTTCCGGCACGGCGGTCGTGGTCGAGTAATGACCGCCCAGCCCGTCCATACAGGCGTTGCGCGCCCCGAACTGACCCTGCCTCCGGCAGAGGCAGAGGCGCTGCGCATGGCCTATGGGGATGCGTCTTGCATCCTTGAATATGGCTCGGGCGGGTCGACGGTTCTGGCATCCGAACTGTCGGGCAAGCGGATTTTCAGCGTCGAAAGCGACCCGGACTGGTCCGCCAAGATGTGCGGATACTTCGCGGAAAACCCCGGCCAAAGCCCGGTGGACATGGTGACGGCCGATATCGGCCCGACCAAGGAATGGGGCCACCCGGTCGATCATTCGGCCTGGCGCCGGTTTCCGGCCTATCCGCTGGCGGTCTGGGACCGCCTGGAGGCCGAAGGCCAGGCCCCCGAGGTCGTTCTGGTGGATGGCCGGTTTCGCGCCGGCTGTGCCCTGGCCACGGCCTTTCGCACGCAGCGTCCGGTGACGCTGCTGTTTGACGATTACACGCCCCGCAAGGCGTATCACGCGGTCGAGGACTTCCTGGGCCGCCCCGTAACGATCGGCCGGATGGCCGTGTTTGACATTTCCCCGATGCCGGTCCCGCAGGACCGTCTGCTTCGGGTGATTGAACTGATCTCAGCCCCGCTGTGAGGGGCCAAGGAAAGGACGCAAGATGCTGACGATCAAGAACCTTCAGGTGAAACTGGAAGACGAGGACAAGCAGATCCTCAAGGGTGTGGACCTGACCGTTGAGGCGGGCAAGGTGCACGCGATCATGGGCCCGAACGGATCGGGTAAGTCGACCCTGTCCTACGTTCTGTCCGGCAAGGACGGCTACGAGGTGACGGGCGGCGAAGCCACCCTGGACGGCGAAGACCTGCTGGACATGGAAGCCGAGGAACGCGCCGCCGCTGGCCTGTTCCTGGCGTTCCAGTACCCGGTCGAAATTCCCGGCGTCGGCAACATGACCTTCCTGCGCACCGCGCTGAACGCACAGCGCAAGGCCCGCGGCGAAGAGGAAATGTCCGCCGCCGACTTCCTGAAATTCGTGCGCGAAAAGGCCAAGACCCTGAAGATCGACGCCGAGATGCTGAAGCGTCCGGTGAACGTCGGCTTCTCGGGTGGTGAGAAAAAGCGCAACGAAATCCTGCAGATGGCCGTGCTTCAGCCGCGCATGTGCATCCTGGACGAAACTGATTCCGGCCTGGACGTGGACGCGATGAAACTGGTTTCGGAAGGGGTGAACGCCCTGCGTGACGAAGGCCGTGGCTTCCTTGTGATCACCCACTACCAGCGTCTTCTGGACCACATCAAACCCGACGTCGTGCACATCATGGCGAACGGCCGCATCGTGAAGACCGGCGGGCCTGAGCTGGCGCTGGAAGTCGAACAGAACGGCTATGCCGACATTCTGGAGGAAAACGCGTAATGGCTGTCGCTCGGAATGTATTGAAACAGCAGAAACAGGACCTGACGCAGGCGCGTCTGGATGCCCTGGGTCCGGTCACGGATCAGGGCTGGTCCGCTGCAGCCCGTGGCGCGGCGCTGGACCGTCTGGTCCAGATGGGGCTGCCCCATGCCCGTGACGAATACTGGAAGTTCACCCGCCCGGAAGGCCTGACCCAGGCCACGCCTGCAAAGGCCGCCGTGTTCGAGACCGACGAGGCGCTGATCTTTGACCAGGTCGACCGCCTGAAGGTCGTCTTTGTCGACGGTGTCTTCAGTGCCGAAGACAGCGATGACCTGACCGAGGCGGGGCTTAAGATCGATCGCCTGGCCGAGGACAGCGACATCCATTGGGCCCAGGGTCTTTACGGTACGCTGGAAGCCAATGGTCAGGATCCCGTCGCCCGTCCGCTGGCCGCGCTGAACACCGCCTTTGCCACCGACGGCGTGCTGATCCACGTGACCGAAAGCGCCAAGCGCCCGATTTCGCTGATCTATCGCCATACTGACGACAGCTCGGACGCGATCCTGCACCACGTGGTCAAACTGGATGCCGGGACCTCGTTGACCGTGCTGGAAAACGGCCCCGCCGCTGCGCGGTTCAACAAGGTCATGGAGATCGACATCGCGGATGGCGCTGCCTTCCACCATGTCCGGGCCCAGGGCCGCGATCATGAACGCCAGGCCGCGACGCATATCTTTGCCCGCCTCGGCACCGAGAGCGTGTTCAAAAGCTTTACCCTGACCGCCAATGGCCGCCTGACGCGCAACGAATGCGTGATCGAGCTGACCGGCGACGATGCGGTGGCGCATGTTGCGGGCGCCTGCATGGGCGACGGCGATTTCCACCACGACGACACCGTCTTCATCACCCATGACGCCGAGAATTGCGAAAGCCGTCAGGTGTTCAAGAAGGTGCTGCGCAACGGCGCTACCGGCGTCTTTCAGGGCAAGATCCTGGTGAAGGAAGGTGCCCAGAAGACCGACGGCTACCAGATCAGCCAGTCGCTTCTGCTGGACGGCGACAGCCAGTTCCTGGTCAAACCCGAGCTTGAGATCTACGCCGACGACGTGGCCTGTTCGCATGGTTCGACCTCGGGCGCGATCGACGAAGACGGGCTGTTCTACCTGAAATCGCGCGGCGTGCCGGCGGATCAGGCGACCGACCTTCTGACCATCGCCTTCATCGCCGAGGCGGTGCAGGAGATCGAGGACGAAGACCTGGCCCAGGAAATCCTGAACCGGGTCGAAGGCTGGCTGGAGCGTCGGCGCGGCTGATGTCGGTCATGGCAGACATCGCGGCCAGCTATCGCGGGCCGGTTCCGGTTTTGCGTCGGCGGATCGCCGGCGAACAGGAATCCCGTGCGCTGGCCATCCTGATGGCCGGCTGCGTGCTGCTGTTCATCGCCCAATGGCCGCGGCTGTCGCGACAGGCCTTTGAAACCGGGGCAGAAGTCCAGATGCTGATCGGCGGATCGCTGATGGCGCTGGTTTTCATGCTGCCGCTGATCCTTTACGTGCTGGCGGGGCTATCCCATGCCATCGCGCGGGTCTTTGGCGGCAAGGCCACGCCCTATGCGGCGCGGATGGCGCTGTTCTGGGCGCTGCTTGCCTCGGCCCCGGTTTTCCTGCTGAACGGCTTGATGGAGGGCTTTGTCGGCCCAAGTCTGCAGACAAGCCTGACAAGTGCGCTGGCACTTGCCGTGTTTCTCTGGTTCTGGTTGGCGGGATTGTTCGCCGTCGAAAGGGGCACGTCATGACGCAGGGCATGAACCTGGCACAGATGCGCGACCTGGTGGTCGAAACCGTGGTCTCTCCGGCCTCGGCCGCGAAGGTCGTCACCGGATTTGCGGCGGCACGGCCGACGCTTTGGACGGCACTGATCCTGATCGCGGTGCTGAACGGGCTGTATTACGGCGTCCTGCTGCCCTCGGCGGCGGCGGCGGGGCTGGTTCCCGTGAACATGGCCAATGCGCCCTTCATCGTGACCGGGGCGATCCTGCTGATCTTCACCGTCATGGTCTTCCTTTTGACGATCATGGGCCGGTTCCTGGGCGGGCGCGGTGATCTGGATGCGGTGATGAAGATCACCGTCTGGCTTCAGGCGCTGCGGCTTCTGGCCCAGATCATCATTTCCGTGCTGTCGCTGGCGATCCCCTTCCTGGGCAGCCTTTTCGCGCTTGCGGTCGGCGTCTGGGGTCTGTGGGTTCTGGTCGTCTTCATCGCGGCAGCACATCAATTCGAAACGGTCAAAGGGTTCGGGACCCTGCTGGGCACCTTCGTGGCCACGGTCTTTGCCCTGTCGATCCTGAGTGGAATTCTGGGGCTTGGCGTCCCGTCAGGAGGGCTGTGATGCTCGACATCGACAAGATCCGCGCGGATTTCCCGATCCTCTCGCGCGAGGTGAACGGCAAGCCGCTGGTCTATCTGGACAACGGGGCCTCGGCCCAGAAGCCGCGGGCGGTGATCGACACGATCACCCGCACCTATGAGGCCGAATATTCCAACGTTCACCGCGGGTTGCATTACCTGTCCAACCTTGCCACCGACAATTACGAAGCGGTGCGTGGCAAGGTCGCGCGCTTTCTGAACGCCGGAACCGAGGATGAGATCATCTTTACCTCGGGCACGACCGAGGCGCTGAACCTGATCTCTTATGGCTGGGGGGCTGTGCACCTTCAGGAGGGCGACGAAATCGTCCTAAGCGTGATGGAGCATCACGCGAATATCGTGCCCTGGCATTTCCTGCGCGAACGCCTGGGCGTGACCCTGAAGTGGGTCGAGATCGAGCCTGACGGGTCGCTGGACCCGCAGGCGGTGATCGACGCCATGGGGCCGAAGACGCGCATGGTTTGCATCACCCATATGTCGAACGTGCTGGGCACGGTTGTCGATGTGGCGGCGATCTCCAAGGCTGCGCGGGACCGTGGTGTGGTCTCGGTCATCGACGGATCCCAGGCGGCGGTGCATATGCCCGTGGACGTCCAGGCGATTGGGTGCGATTTCTACGCGATCACGGGCCACAAGCTTTACGGGCCTTCCGGCTCCGGTGCCTTGTTCGCCCGGATGGAACGTCAGAAAGAGATGCGCCCCTTCCTTGGCGGCGGTGACATGATCCGCGAAGTGCGGCGCGACGGCATCACCTACAATGACCCGCCGATGAAGTTCGAGGCCGGGACACCGGGCATCGTGCAGACCATCGGGCTGGGCACCGCGCTGGATTACATGATGTCCCTGGGGATGGAAAATATCGCCGCCCACGAACGCGCGCTGGCCGATTATGCGACGGAAAGGCTCAAGGGCCTCAACTGGTTGCAGGTTCAGGGCAACGCGCCGGGCAAGGGGGCGATCTTCTCGTTCACGCTGGATGGGGCGGCCCATGCGCATGACATCTCGACCATCCTCGACAAGAAAGGGGTGGCGGTGCGCGCCGGTCAACATTGTGCCGGCCCGCTGATGGAGCATCTGGGCGTCTCGGCCACCTGCCGCGCGTCGCTGGCGGTCTACAACACCAAGTCCGAGATCGACGTGCTGATCGAGGCGCTGGAACTGGCCCACGATCTGTTTGCGTGAGGGATGCCGGGGTTATTCCCCGGCAAGCCGCGCCAGAACCTCGCCCGCGCTGTGCAGACCCACGGTCGACCGCTGTGCGCGGGCGCGGGCGACGCCTCCATCCAGGGCGGCCAGAACGGTGGTCGCCAGCTCTTCGGGCATGTCGGCACCGCCCTCGGCCAGATTGTCGGCCAACTGGCGCGAGGCATCGCGATAAGCCTGGGCGATCCGGCTGCGCAGCGCGGTTTCACCCGGTTCGACCTCTTGCGCCAATAGCGACAGCAGTGCGCCCTGTGCATAGTCATGCGCTTCAAGCGAGGCCGCGGCGTCGGTGAAAAGGCGTGTGATCTGAATGCACGCCCTGGCACCGCCATCGGCCGTGCGGGCGAAACGCGCCGCCATATCCTCGGCCAGGTAATCGACGGCGGCGATGGTCAGCGCCTGCTTTCCCCCCGGAAAATGATGATACATCGACCCCTTGGGAACGCCGGCGTGGTCGAGGATCGCAGAGACCCCGGTCGCGTGGTAGCCCCGGGACTGGTACAGCGCCACGGCGGCGCGGATCAGGCGAAGGCGGGTTTCTTGCCCCTGGCGGGTCATGGCGCACCTTTGTGTTGAACGGCAGGCCGCCAGTTTACCCCGGATGGACCACTTGGTCTAGGTCGCGGCGGGCTGAGCATCCGATGACAAGGGACCGGGGCGCAGGTCGGTGATCTCGGCCCGGATCTCGGGCCATTGATCCAGGATCCCCGACACAAGGCGCGCGGTCTTTTCCGTCTGACCGGCGCGTTCCGATTGTTCGGCATTGGCCAGCGCACGGTGCAGCGGCGCGATCCCAAGGCTGGCGGCGGCACCGGCCAGGGCATGCAGGGCTTCGGCAAGGCCCAGGTCGGGCGTGCTGCGCGCGGTGGCGGCGGCGTTCAGAAGGTTCGGCAGGTCGCGATCTGTCTCGCTTAGGAAGGCGTCGATCAGCTTGGTGGCGGTTTCGGCGGGCAGGGCGCCCAGCAGGGCCGACAGGGTCAGCTGCGACGGCTGGAGCCTGTCGCCGCTGTCGGACTTGATCCCAAGCGCTAGGCTGATCTGATCGTAAAGAAGTTGCCGGTCCAGGGGCTTGTGCAGGATCGCATCCATGGCGCGCATGGCTTCGGACATGTCCAGCGCCCCGGCCATATGGGCTGTCAGCGCCACGATCCGCGTTGCCTTGTTCGGGCCGTCGCCCTGGCGGATGTGGTGCGCGGCTGTCGGGCCATCGATCACGGGCATCGAGATGTCCATCAGGATCAGATCAAAGGCGGCCGTGGCGCAATGATCCAGACAGTCGGCCCCGTTTACCGCCTCGGTCACGATATGGCCCTCAAGCTCCAGCAGGCGGCGGGCGATCAGCCGGTTCGTCGCGTTGTCCTCGACCAGAAGGATGCGGGCGCGGGGCAGGTCGGGCGCGCGTGTCTTGCGCGTCTTTGTGGCCTCGTCCTGGGCGACCGGGGGCAGAGGCAACCGCAACCAGAAGACCGATCCTTCGCCTTCTTCGCTTTCCGCGCCGATTTCGCCGTCCATGGCGTCGACCAGGCTGCGGGTGATGCCAAGACCAAGGCCGGTGCCTTTGATCTGCTGGCGGATGGCGGTGTCGGCGCGGAAGAAATCGTCGAAGATATGCGCCAGTTCGTCCGCGGTCATGCCCATGCCGGTGTCCATCACCTGGATCTCGACCACCTCCTTGGTGCCGCGCGCCACTTCGATTGCGATCTCTCCGGCGCGGGTGAACTTGATCGCATTGGCGACAAGGTTGGTGATGATCTGGCGGATGCGGTCCGGGTCGCCGCGCACCCATCCAAGCGGCGTGTCCCGCACCAGGGTCAGGCTGTTGTCCAGCTGCTGGGCCGAAGGTTCGGCGGCCAGGACGATTTCATCCAGCAAGGCATCCAGATCGAAGGGCCGCAGCGACAGCTTGGGCCCGCCTTCGATCTGGGTCAGGTCCAGCACGTCGTCGACCAGCGACACCAGCGACTTGGCCGAGCTTTTGATGACCGGGAAATAGGTGTCGAAACTTTCGGTGGCCCTGGCACCGCTTTGGGATTCGGCCTCGATCAATTCGATGGCCCCGAGGATCCCGTTCAGGGGTGTGCGCATCTCGTGACTGACGACGCCCAGGAACCGGGCCTTGGCCCGTTCGCCGGCGCGGGCGGTGTCGCGCGATTGCTTCAACTCTTGCTCGACCTCGACCTGGTGAGAGATATCGCGGATCACGGCCACACAGATGGGGCGACTGGAAAGCGTTGAAATGTCTATGGAAATCTCGACGGGGAATTCCGCCCCGGTCTGGCGGAACCCTGTCAGGCGCAGGCGGCTCTGCCGTCCGGACCGCGCGGCATCGAACAGCGATCGGCCCGTGATGGGAAGCAGTCTGCCGCTTTCTTCCTTTGCCAGCAGGCGATAGATGCGGGCGTTGCTTTCGGGCAGGGCGCGGGTGCCGAACATCTCTTCCCCGGCGCGGTTGAGGTTCAGCACATGGCCCGCCTGATCGAACACCACGATGGCATCGCGCGAGGTGGAAAAGATCGCTTCGAGCCGGGCGGACGAGGCCAGGTTTTCCTTCAGGCGGTTGTCGGACACCGCCGCCTCGCGCCGGAACAGCAGGGTGATCATCGTCAGCGTGACCAGAAGCACGCCGGTGGCCTCGGCCAGGCGGATCAGAACGGAGGAAATCTCTTTCCGCTTGGTGTCCGAATTCAGCGCAAGGCCTCGGTTGCCGATGGTCAGGATACGCCGGATCGAGGGGTGCAGCGCGTCCAGCCGGGCGCGCATTTCGGGCAGGTCGGCCAGCAGCGCGGCGTCGGTCTGATCGATCAGCTCAGCCAGGCCAAAGATCTCATCCGCGACCCTCTGGAAATCCTCTTCGATATTGCCGCCCGAAACCGCCGGGTCATACAGCGTACCGTCCCGAATGGTCTGCACGCGGGAATAAAGGATGTCGTAGCGGCGGCGCAGCTGTCCCAGGTCAGGCGGCAGCGGATCGCTGTAGTTCAGCGCGTCGGCCCGTTCGACCTGAATGGCGAAGGTCAGATATTCGACCTCAAGCTGGGTCAGGGTCCATTGCACGTTGTCGAAGGGAGAGCTTTCAAGTTCTCCCATCTTGGCGCGCACGTCGGTCAGCAGATAGACGACGACAAAGGCCGATATTACAAAGAAAAGGCCCGGCAGGCCGAAGCGATACCAGGTCCGTCCCCGGTCGCCGGGCGCATTGGGGTTTTTCTTTTTCGTCGTCCGGGTCAGAGGTTGCGGGCCCTTCACATCCCTATTCGGTGAAAACGATCTGCTCCAGCTGCCAGATGGAATTGGCGTAGATCACCTCGGAACGGTACATCGGATCGGTGTCGAAAGGATAGACGATCCACAGCGGCCCTTTGTCCCGCAGCGTCATCGGCTGGCCGTTGCGCGCATAGGCGATCAGCGCGGTACGTTCGCTGTAATGCGCAATCGGCACTTCGATCTGATAGCCATTCGCGGCGATCAGGGTGAAACTGGCCGCGTTCAGCCGGTCCATCGTCAATGTCTCATCCAGATTGGTGAGAATGGCCAGAAGGTCCGCCATGGCCAACCCGGTGAATTCCTGCGGCCCCTCGGTCCAGATGGTCGAGGTCGTAAAGCTTTGCGACGGCAGTGAAGTCAGCGCGTCACGATCCAGCACATATGTCTGATCGGGCACGATAATTGTCAGAATCGGGTCGGCGGCTTCGGTTGGCAATGCGATCTCGGCCTGGGCGGTTGCGGGAAACAATGCCAGGGCGAGATTGATGACTATCATGGCCAGGTGTTGTCGCATGCCGAATTTCCTTCCAACGTCCGCATAGATACAAATTGAGTCCTAGTTTCTTTTCATTGCCGTGTCGTAAACGTCTCGGCAAGTTTTTGGCACATACCCTGTGCTTTTGGGTAGTGTCTGAGTCGGATTCGCAAGAGGGTTGCAAGTATGGGTAGAGTACTGTTGGCCGATGATCATGAGCTGGTCCGCGAGACCATAGCCGCCTATCTCACGCAGAATGGCGCACATGAGGTGACCTCGGTCGGCAGTTTCGACGAGGCGGTCGCGGCGCTGAAGGCGGATGACTATGATCTGGTGATGCTGGACTACCGCATGCCGGGGATGGAGGCGCTGGATGGTCTGCGTGACGTGGCCGCGACCTATCCCAACACGCCTTTTGCCCTGATTTCCGGCGCTGCGGGCCCCGATATCGCCCGCCACGCCATCGATTCCGGCGCTGCCGGTTTCCTGCCGAAAACGCTGGCCCCGGCGGAACTGATGGAGGCGGTCGACACGCTGATCGCCGGCGGCTTCTTCCTGCCGGATGAGGCCGTGGCCAAAATGTCGTCGAGCCTGACCCCGCGCGAACTTGAGGTCGTGCGCGGCATTGCGGCGGGCAAGTCGAACAAGGAAATCGCCCGGGATCTGGGTGTTCAGGAAGTCACGATCAAGCTGCATGTGAAGACCCTGTCGCGCAAGCTTGATGCCCGGAACCGCACCCATGCGGCCATGCGGGCGCGGGATAACGGTCTGGTCTGAAGGGATAATTTCTGCTCGTACACGGGCGGTGAAATAGTCTTGGCTGATTAAGCCAATTTTCATTCGGTGGCGCGATAAAGCCTTGCAATGGCCCCATTGCGGGTAGGTTGCAAGGGATGGTGCTATGCCCCGATTTGGAATTTCCGGAAAAATCGTCAGCGCGTTGATCGTGCTCAGCGGGCTGTCGATCGCGGTGATCGGCACGCTGATCTATTTCGACGCGCGATCCCGCCTGATTGAAGATGGGCGGCGGGTGTTGCAACGCGACGCGGCTGTGCGGGCCGTGATGCTTACCGAATGGGGCAAATCCGTCGAAGGCGACATCGGGTTTCAGGCGACCTCGCCCTCGGTCAGTTTTGCTGTGACCTCTCTTGCCAAGGCCCTGGACCGGCAGAAGGAAAAGGAAAACGGTCAATCCACCGGGTTCGACCGATCCTATAACCGGTCGAAGGAATATTTCAGCCTAGTGGCCGATCACGGCGGCTACCGCGATGTGGTGCTGACCGATGCCTCCGGGCGCGTGGTCTTCTCGCTTCGTGACCGGTCGGCCATTGGTGCACAGGCCGGCGCGCTGGATCCAACCCTGGGCGGGTTGGTCGGGCAGATGATCGCCGGCAAGGAACCCGTCGCCCGGATCAGCGATTTTGCCCGTCAGGGGCAGGGGTTTCGCGCCTTTGCCGGGCAGGTGATCCTGTCGCAAGATCAGGTGCCGATCGGCGCCATCGTGTTGGAGCTGGACAGTACCCGCCTGGCCGAACTGTCAGCCGTCGGGGAACAGCCAGACGACGTGGCGCATTCCTATGTCGTTGACGCCTCGGGTATCATCCTGGCGGGCGCGCCCGACCTGGCCGGCGCAGACGCAATTGCCGAAGGCGACATTCGCATGACCGGCGTCTTCGGCGATCAGGACATCTCGCGTCTGGACGGGGAAGACCCCAGTTTCGTCGCCTTCGCGCCGGTCCGCATCCTGGGAAAAAGCTTCGCCCTCATCGTGGAAGAAGCGGAATACCACCTGGTCGCAGACGCCACCGATTTCGGCTATTCCACGTTGATCCGCGGCACGGTGCTGATCCTGCTTGCGGGGGCCTTGGCATATGGCCTGACGATCTTCCTCGTCCGTCCGATCAACCGCATGACCGAAGCATTGGCCCGGATGCAGGGCGGGGATTATTCCACGCGCGTTCAGGCGACCCGATCCGGGGATGAGCTTCAGGTGATGGGCGAGGCCTTGGATGGCCTCCGGCAGGAACTTGAGGTCAGCCTGTCGCATCAGGCGGAAAACATCCGGCGCAGCGCTGCGCTTCAGGCGACCTCGGCCGCGCTGATGATGACGGATTCCGATTTCAATATCACCTATATGAACCCGGCAGTGATCAGCCTGTTGAACGACCGCCTTGTCGATTTCCGCACTGTCGATGCCAACTTTGATCCCTACGCTCTGATCGGCGTGAACATGGACCGGTTCCACAAACTGCCCGAGGTCGTTCGGAAAAGGCTCAGCCGGCCGGAAAACCTGCCTTTCTCGACCGACATTCATGTCGGGCAGGCCTTCATCCAGCTGAAGGTAGACGCGATGCAGGACGACGCTGGCGATAGCCAGGGGCTTGTTCTGGAATGGCTGGACGTAACCGAATTGCGCGGCGATCAGGCGGTTCTGAAAGCTATCCATGAGCATCAGTCCAAGGCCGAATTCGATCTGTCCGGTCGCCTCGGATCATGCAACGCCCGGTTCCGCGAGGCATGCCAATTTGCCGATCCTTCCGTGGCCAGCGGCCAGATCGACCGCGATCTGGTGCATTTCGACGGGGACAAGGACCTGCCGGTTCTGGATACGGTGTCCAAGGGGGATCCGGTGACGGGGCTGTTCCGCCACCTTCCGACGGATGCAATCTTTGAAGGCGGGGCCTTCCCGATCAAGGACCGCAGCAATGCCACCTCGGCCATGTTGTTTATCGGCAAGGACATTTCCGAAAGTCACCGGCAGATGGCTCAGGCCGAAGCCTACCGCAAGCAAATGGCCGAGGTGCAGACCCGCGTCGTGGAAACGCTCAGCATCGGAATGAAGGCCATCTCGGCCGGGGACCTGACGCATCGGCTGACGCAGGATCTGGGCAGCGACTATGAACAGCTAAGGGCGGATTTCAATTCTTCGACCGAAACGCTGAGCCAAGCAATTGCCTCGGTCTTCGATGAAACCAGCGCGATGCGCCAGGAGACCGCTGAAATCGTGAAGGCTGCGGATGAGATGGCGCGCCGGACGGAAATGCAGGCCTCGACCCTACAACAGACCGCCAGCAGCTTGGATGAGTTGACGCAAAGCGTCGCCTCGACTTCCGACGGGACACAACGGGCCAATTCGCTTGTTTCCAATGCACGCAGTTCTGCGCAGGACAGCGGCGAAATTGTGCAAGCCGCCGAACAGGCTATGTCGGCCATTTCTGACTCGTCCAAAGAAGTGGTCGAGGTCATTTCCCTTATCGAGGATATCGCGTTCCAGACAAACCTTTTGGCTCTGAATGCGGGCGTCGAAGCCGCCCGCGCGGGTGAGGCTGGTCGCGGTTTCGCCGTCGTGGCCACTGAAGTTAGGGCGCTGGCGCAACGGTGTTCGGATGCAGCATCCGAGATCTCGGATCTCATCTCGCGGTCGGGACAGCATGTATCCCATGGCGTGGAATTGGTCGGCAAGACCGGTGCGGCGCTGAAAGGCATCGTGGAATCGATTGCCGAGGTTGCGTCACATATCGATGAAATTGCACGCGCAGGAGAGGAGCAAAGCAAAGGCCTTGGACAGATCAACCAGGCCGTGAACGACATCGACCACAATACACAACAAAACGCGGCCATGTTCGAAGAAACCACCGCAGCCGCCCATGCCCTAGCACACCGGGTCGAGGCGCTTGTTGGAACCGTTGGTCAGTTCAACATCGGGGTTGGCCGTGATTTTTCGAGCAAATCGGTTGTATCGGAAATTGCGTCGCCCTCTGAACAAAAAAGTAGCGCAGCGACCGGCACACATGGGGCCGATTCAACATCAAAATCTGATGAGTGGAGGGAGTTCTGATGTCAGAGCGTCCCAATCTAGAAGTCGGTGCCAAATGCAGGGTTCTATTGGTCGATGATTCACCTGCCATACGGCAAATGCTGCGACTGGGCTTGGCCAAGCATCCACATATCGAAGTGGTAGGAGAAGCTGAGGACGCCTATGTCGCACGTGAAAGGATCAAGCAACTCAACCCGGATGTCATAACCCTCGACGTCGAGATGCCTCGCATGAATGGTCTGGACTTCCTTGAACGCATCATGCGGCTCAGACCCATGCCTGTCGTCATGCTTTCCAGTGTGACCAATCAGGGCAGTGTTGCTGCCGTTCGGGCGCTGTCGCTTGGGGCCGTCGACGTTCAGGTCAAACCGTCTGACGGTTTTGACGATCGTTTCATGAAGCGTCTAGCAGAGCGTTTGTTGACAGCGGGAACATCGAAGTTGCGCGTGCCCGGGCGGTTGCGAAACACTGGAAAAACAACGGCGGATACAACAGCTCGATTGAATGCTTGGAACGGAAAAATCGTTTTGATGGGTGCTTCCACCGGTGGAGTCGCCGCTATTGAGAGCGTCTTGAGGCGGCTGCCCAGCAATACACCTCCGGTCGTTATTGCCCAACATATGCCGGCCAGTTTTCTTAGCAGTTTTGTCGAAAGGTTGTCTCAGCGCATGGCAATGAATGTACAGGTCGCATCGGATGGTGTCGCTTTGCAACAAGGCACGGTCTATTTAGCCCCAGGGGGCATGACGCACACAACAATACGCAGAGATGGGAGCCAGTTCATCTGTCAAGAACGGACGGGGCCGAAGATCAATGGCCATCATCCGTCAGTGGATGCGTTGTTCCTTTCGGCGGTTGACTTTGCAGAGCATGTGATCGGCGTCATCTTGACAGGTCTTGGTCGCGACGGCGCTGATGGTTTGACCCAACTAAAGTGTGCCGGCGCGCAGACAATTGGTCAGGATGAGGCCTCTTGTGTGGTCTATGGGATGCCCCGTGCTGCGTTTGAGGCCGGTGCAGTCGGTATACAATTGCCGCTTGAACGTATGGCCAGCAAAATCTGCAGCTTTGCTGACCGCGGCCAAGATCCAATTAAAGTTTTTGAGTAAATCAAAAAAATGCAAACCACAATCACCCAAGGCGAATATGCAGTTGGAACACGTCCGGGCGAATTGATCTCGACCATACTTGGGTCTTGTGTTGCGATTTGCTTGTGGGATGATCAGGCTAATGTTGGAGGCATGAATCATATATTGGTTGCCCAAACCAACATCGGTGGAGTCTTGAATGATTTTGCCGGTGTGAACGCCATGGAGCTGTTGATCAATGGAATGGTTCGGCGTGGTGCGGATCGGAACAATCTGAAGGCCAAGGTCTTTGGCGGGGCCAAGATGGTGACTGGGCTCTCTGACATTGGTGGCAAAAATGGAGAATTTGCGTTGGAGTATCTTCAACGCGAAGGCATTGTTTGCCTCGGTACTTCGATTGGCGGAACATCTGCGCGTCACATCAAATTTTATCCCGCGGAAGGCCGTGTGATGCAAAAGATGGTTTCGGCTCCTGTCAGGGAAGAAGTGCCTGTGCCGACCCGTAAGCCTGCCGGGAACGATGTGGAATTGTTCTGAGTTATATTATGGGGATCAAAACCAAATATCCTGATCCTTGGTGACGGTTTGACCCAGATTGTTGGTCAAGGGAGCGATCGTTCCCTTCATATCTACCGTATCAGAAAAATCTTGGATCGGAATCGCTGTCCCAGGTTCCCACATTACTTGACCACCAAAGCGCTGGAGGACAGCCAATAGGTCTCTTGCGTATTGCCGCGAGTAGTCCAAAGACTGAAGTGCCTGGATGGTAGAGGCATCCAAAGCATTGTCGTGGCATATGACTCGAGAAAGTGCCGTCTCAAGCGAAATAGCTGTGCTGTGGAGTTCTTCGAGACCGGTTCTAAGAACTTTGATAAATGCATCGATGTCGACGCAATCTTTCGATCCCGTTTCGTTGCTTTCAACCTGAGGATGCATATCAGAGTCGTCCGACTACCGCTTCGATGCAGGCTTGAAGGTCCTTGGGTTCAAACGGTTTCTTCAAAAAGTTGTTCATTCCAAATTTCCGGCCCTGATCGATGATCGCCTTGTCGGCTTTTCCTGTGATCAGAATGAATCCAACCCCTTTGGTCTTGGCTCCGCTCCGCAGTCTGTGCAGCAGTTGAAGCCCATCCATCCCGGGCATGTTGTAGTCTGAGATAACCAAGTGCACAGGGGTAGATTCAAGCGCCTTCAAAGCAGAAGGACCGTCCGCCGTACTGGCAACATTCCGGACGCCGAATGCGTCGAGGGCCTGAGTGATAAGACCCCGGCTGGTGGACATATCATCCACGACCATGATTCGAATTTGATCGCGTAGAGCCATAACAGGGTTCCTTTAGGCGTGTGTGGCGTTTGATGCGTTGATTGGCCGATAGGCTGTCATGCCGACGGATGAAAAACGAGGCAGAGCCTGTTCCGAGACACGTTCGGAATGGCCCAAGAAGAACCACCCCTGCGGATGCAACGCGGATTCAAAACGTGGCCACAGGCCGTCCTGCGTCGGCGTATCAAAATAGATCACAACGTTTCGACAGAAGATGACGTCGAATTGTGTCCGCATGGGCCAATCGTGCAGCAAATTCAGTTCCCGGAACCGCACCATGCGTTTGACATTCGGCGTGACAATATGAGCGTCTGAGCTGTTACCCGGTTTCAAGTATCGCTTGCGCATGTCTTCCGGAATACCCGTGATTTGTTGTGTGCTGTATTGACCAACTTCCGCTTTCTCGAGGATTTTTGGGTCGATATCTGTGGCTAAGATGAGTGTATCCAAGCTTGCCAGTTCCGGGGTCGCATCCAGGATTAGCATTGCGATTGAATAGGGCTCTTGGCCACTGGAACAGCCAGCAGACCAGATCCGAACCGGTTTGCCGGATTTGGCGCGACGCAAGAGTTCCGGAAGAGCATCTTTCTTCAGGATATCGAAATGGTGATTTTCCCTAAAAAAATGCGAAACGTTTGTTGTTAGAGCTGAAATCATCAATCGGCGTTCGGCCGAGCCTTCGGCCGCGGACACGAATTTGGCATATGCCTCGTAGGTGTCGATTCCAGTTGCAGCCAGACGCGTTCGCAGACGGGACTGTACCATGGTCACTTTCGAGTGCGGCAGCACCAGCCCGGCCTCTGCTTTTGCGAGAGACGAGATCGTCGCGAAGGCCGTCTCGCTGATCGTGCCGGAGCCTTGGGATATCACGCTCATGCGGCCTCATCCGCGGTGGCGGGAACGACAGCGGACAGATCCAGGACTCGGATCATTCGGTCGTCGATGACGGTCAGGGCCCGCACCACGGACATGTGAGGATCCGACGAGAGTTCGGGCGGCGGTTGCAGGTCGTCTTCTGTCATGGCGACGATGTCCGACACGGCGTCCACCAGAAGACCGGTCAGGGTTCCGTTGATCTTCACGACAATGATCACGTTGCGATCGCTGGTTTCCCGTGTGGGCAGGTTCAGACGGCGGGCCAGGTCCATGACGGGCAGGACAGTGCCGCGCAGGTTGATGACGCCGCGCATGAATTCCGGGGCATGGGGCATCGGCGTCGTCCGGGTCCAGCCGCGGATTTCGCGCACAGACATGATGTCGAGCGAATATTCCTGGTCGGCGACCCGGAACGTCAGGAGCTCAAACCCCTGGGTTTTGGGTTGGTCATTCATTGACGGCTTTCCTTTCAGGACGGGCCAGTTCAGCGTGGCGCATGGGGCCGGCGGCGGCGATGATGTCGGCGGGATCGAGGATCAAGGCGATCTGGCCGTCGCCGAGAATGGTGGCGGCGGCGATCCCGGGGGCACGGTAGAAGCTGTCGTCGAGGCCCTTGATGACGACCTGGCGCTGATCCTGGATGCCGTCGATGACAAGTGCGGCGCGCGTCCCATCCTCGAGCGAGATGAGCAGCACGATCGCCCCGGCCAGCGTATCGCGGGCACCCCGGTAGCCGAGCATGATGCCCAGATCGTAAAGAGGAACGAAGCCGCCACGCACGCGGACAACATTGTGGCCGGGGCGCAGCATCTGAACATCCTCGGGGCCGAGGGACAGAGTTTCCTCGACCACGTTCAACGGGAGAACCAGAGTTTCGCCGGCCACGTTCACGACCATACCGTCCAGTACGGCCAAGGTCAGCGGCAGGCTGATCGAGAAGGTCGTGCCCTTGCCCCGTTCCGAGGTGATCGCGATCCGTCCGCCGAGCTGCTGAATCGACGTCTTGACCACGTCCATGCCCACACCGCGGCCGGATAGGTCGGACACCTGGCTGGCGGTCGAAAACCCGGGCAGAAACAGCAGGTTGTCGATCTCACCATCGGTGAGAGAGGCATCCTGAGGCACGAGCCCCTTGGATTTGGCGATCCCCAGCACCTTGTCGCGATTGATGCCGCCCCCGTCGTCAGAGACTTCGATGATGACGCGACCAGAGCGGTGCGCGGCGGAGAGGCGGACGTGGCCGGTGGTTTCCTTGCCGGCCTCTTTCCGGTCCGCCGTGCTTTCCAATCCGTGGTCCACGGCATTGCGGATCATGTGCGTCAGGGGGTCGGCAAGTCGTTCGATCACGGTCTTGTCGACCTCGGTCGCTTCGCCTTCGGTGATCAGGCGGACGTCTTTCTTCACGGCGGCAGAGGCTTCGCGGACGATGCGAGACATGCGCTGGAACAATGACTTCACCGGCTGCGCCCGGATCATCATGACGCTATCCTGAATGTCGCGTGTCAGGCGTTGGAATTCTTCAAGCCCGTTCATCGCATCGGAATGGGGCGAGAGGCCGGCCTGATCCAGGCTTTGTGCCAGCATGGCCTGATTGATCACCAGCTCTCCGACCAGATTCACAAGCCGTTCGATCCGTTCCAGATCGACACGGACCACCGATTTCGGGCCTGCAGCCTTGGCGGGTGGTGCGGCGTCAGATGATGATTCAGGCTTTGCCACCGGTTTGGGTGGGGCCGGTTCGGGCGCCAGTTCGACCGAAGCAGCGGCTGGCGTTGGTTCGGGCTCCGGCTCCTCCGCGACTGCGGGAAGGTCGGGTAGGGCAGAGGGGCTTTCGGTGTCGTCGTCCAAGCGTGTGATTGTCAATTCACACAGGCCATCGACAAATTCGAAAACCTCGCGAATTTCATCCTCCATGACCTCGGCCTGAAGGGTGATATTCCAAGAGAAATACGGGGTTTCCGGAGCGAGAGAGGAAAGGTCGGGCAGGTCGCCGCGATCACAACGCACCTGTGCGGTCCCCAGGGCGGCAAGGTTGCGCAGAAGGGTCTGGGGTTCGTTGCCGGTGGTAAACAGCTCTTGCCCCGGTTTGAACAGGATCTCGTATTCCGGCGGGGTTGCGGGGGCATCCAGGTCCGGAAGATCCAGCGTCATGACGCCGAGCGGCTGGAAATCTTCGGCGGTCACCTCTTCTTCCTCGGTGTCGCCGAGGAAGGCGTTCAGCGCCGCGATCAGGTTATCGCCGCCATTCGGATCAATGTCTTGCCCGTCGCGGCACATGCGCACCAGGTCGGACAGGTGGTCGGCGGCCTGGAAAAAGACCTTCATCGCTTCGGCATCCGCGGTCAGCTTGCCGCTGCGGACCTCATCCAGGACGGTTTCATAGCGATGTGCAAAGCGAACCAGATCCTCAAGCCCGAAGGCCCCGGCGCCGCCTTTGATGGAATGCACAGCGCGGAAGACGATGTTGATCGTTTCAGGATCGTCACTTCCGTCATCCATCTGTTGCAGGCCGTCCTGCAGCGCCTCGAGCAGTTCTTCACATTCGATGAAGAAAGAGGCGCGGATTTCGGCCATCGGGTCATTGGTGTCGTTCATGCGGCCGCCCCCTTATCCGGTGACCATGGTCAGGGCCTTGACCAGTTTCTGCGGGTCGAAGGGTTTCACGATCCAGCCGGTGGCCCCGGCGTTGCGGGCCCTTTGCTTCAACTCTGGGGCGCTTTCGGTGGTCAGGACCAGGATCGGTGTGGCGCGGTGTTCTTCCTGGCTGCGCACGGCGTCGATAAAGCCGAAGCCATCCATGCGCGGCATGTTGATGTCGGTGATGATCGCATCCGGGTCGAGGCCATCCAAAACTTCGATCCCGTCGACGCCGTCTTCGGCCAGGTGAACATCGAAACCGGCGGGCACAAGGCACATGCGGATCATGTCGCGCATCGTGCGACTGTCATCCACGGCAAGGACTGTCAGGCTCATACCGTGGCCTCCGTCAGGGTTTCGGGGGTGAAGCCGAGGTGAGTGAGCTGTTCCAGAACCCGGTCAGAGGTCTGAACAAGGCTAAGCCTGTGACCGGCGGCCGAGAGGCTGATCGCGGCAGAGGCGACGACCTGGGCCCCCAGCGCGCCGAATTGCGTCACATCGGACGCATCCAGGGTCAGATCCCCATCCAGCCGGTCCTTCAGATCGGCGGCAAGCGCCGTGGCGGCGGAGAGATCGAGTTTCGGCGGCAGCTTGTACGGTTCGGCCATCGACACCTTCCTTGACGTGGGGTGACTGACAGGCGGCAGGCGCGTCAGGTCCATGAGATCAGGAATGTCATAGGCGGGCAGGCGTTAAGGCGGGGTTACGCTGCCATGGCAAAAATGGGCGTATTGCATAAAAAACGGCGCGCCCTGGGGGCACGCCGTTTCGATGTCTGACACTTGATCCTTAGCGACGGCGGCGACGGCCACCGCGACCTGCGGATTGGGCGGCCTGTGCGGCCTCGGGGAAGGTTGCGCCTTCTTTCACGGCATCCAGCACGCGCGAGAAGCCGATCCAGTTGCCGCCGTTCGGGTCGTGGTTCATCAGCAGGTTGGCGGCCTTGATGGCCTCCATCTCCACCTGGCGGACCGGGTTCATGATCGCCGAGGTCATACCGGCGCCGATGGCCATCGGCAGGAAGGCCGCATTGATTCCATGGCGGTTGGGCAGGCCGAAGGACACGTTCGACGCACCGCAGGTGGTGTTCACGCCCAGTTCGTCCCGCAGACGGCGCACCAGGGTAAAGACCTGCTGACCGGCGGTGGCCATGGCCCCGATCGGCATCACCAGCGGATCGACCACGATGTCATGGGCGGGAATGCCGAAATCTGCGGCGCGTTCGACGATCTTCTTGGCAACGGCAAAGCGGACCTCGGGGTCTTCGGAAATGCCGGTGTCGTCGTTCGAAATCGCCACGACGGGCACGTTGTACTTCTTGACCAGGGGCAGAACCAGTTCCAGCCGCTCTTCCTCACCGGTGACCGAGTTCAGCAGGGGACGCCCTTCGGCGGCTTCAAGACCGGCCTCGAGCGCGCCGGGGACCGAGCTGTCGATGCACAGCGGCACGTCAACCAGCGCCTGCACCCGCTTGACCAGTTCCGGCATCAGCATCGGTTCGACAAAGTTGTTGTCGGCATAGCGCGGGTCGCTGGCCATCTTGTTGGTGAAAACCGCACCCGAGTTGATGTCCAGCACCATGGCCCCGCAGGCGACCTGTTCGACAGCGTCCTTTTCGACGGTCGAGAAATCGTCCATCTCAAGCTCTGCCGCCAGCTTCTTGCGCCCCGTGGGGTTGATACGTTCGCCGATGACGCAGAAGGGTTCGTCGAAACCGATCACGACGGTCTTGGTTTTGCTTTCGATCACGGTGCGGGTCATGGTGGTCCCTTGCTTTTCAGATGGTCAGGATTGGTTGGCGGGCGTACCGGCGGAACCGGCGTTTTCGGTGACCCAGGTGGCGGCGGTCTTGATGCCGCCAAGCGGGAAGATATGCGCCTGTTCGATCAGGCTGTCGGGCGTTTCGGCCTTGTGCCGGGCCAGCGCCGACAGAACCTCGGTCGGTTCATAGGGCAGAACCAGCTTGGTCACGTCCATGGCGCGTTTCTGCAGCACCTTCAGGGACGGGCCGACGCCGCAGGCGATGGCGAATTTGATCAGGGTCTGAAGCTTGGCCGGGCCAGCGATGCCGATGTGGATCGGGATCTCGATTCCTTCGTCTTTCAGGCGGTTGGCCCAGGCGATGATCGGATCCGCGTCAAAGGCGAACTGGGTGGCCATGGACATCTTGGCATCGGTGCGCTCAGCAAAGGCCTGCTTCCAGCGCAGGGCCTCCATCACCATCTTGTCCGACCCGTCGGGGTCGATGTCGCGGTTGCCCTCGGGGTGGCCGGCGACATGAAGGCGGTCAAAGCCCGCGCGATCGAAGATGCCGGTTTCCAGCAGCTGCATCGAGGAATGGAAATCGCCCGCGGGCTCGGCCACGCCGCCGGCCAGGATCAGGCCCTGGGTCACGCCGGCCTCGGCCTGGTAGCGGTTCACCCAGTCTTCCAGCGTCGCGGCATCGCGGATGATGCGCGCGGGGAAATGCGGCATGACGTCAAAGCCTTCGTCCGACAGACGGGCGGCGGTGGCGACCATGTCCTCGATCGGGGTGCCGTCGATATGGGCGATGTAGACGCGCGTGCCGCGGGGCAGATGCGCGGTGAAATCCTCGACCTTCTCGGCGGTGCGGGGCATCACCTCGATCGAATAGCCCTGCAGGAAGGCTTCAAGATCCGCGTTCACCGGTTCCACTGACGCCTTGCGGGCGAAATTCAGAATTCCCATCAATCTGTCCCTCCAGCGGGGCGGTGTCATGCCCAGCCATCGTTGGCGATCAGGGCCTTGAGCCGCGCCTGATCGTATTCCGCCTCAAGCCGGGCGATTTCGCCGGCCGCGATGTCCGAGGGCGCGCCCTCGGCCGGGGGAAGAGAGACCTTGCGCCATTCCGCAAGATAAGCGTCGGTATCGGACGCGCCCACCTTCATGGCGGCGCGGTCGATGGCCTGCTCGAACCGCTCGGACAGCACCTGTTTGGCTGCCTTGCGACCCTTGCCGACGATCACCTGCGCGGGGATATCCCGCCAGCAAACAAGGGTGATTTCGGTCTGGGCCATGGTCGCGGTTCCTTCGTTCCCGGTATCCCTGAGATACGGCAGGCGGGGGTGATTTCGGGTGTCGTTTTCGACATCTCGCATCGCAGCCGCGACGCGGGGTCAGGTCTAACGGGGGCGGATCGGCGAATCCAGATGCGATCGGCCCTGTCGAATCGCCGTATTTCTCATGACCGTTATGAATCGTGTCGCGGGCGGGCAGGGCGCGGGCGCGCGGACCCGATGATTTCGCGTCAAGTTGCGCGGCGGCGCTTGCGCAAACATGGGCCGTCGACTACCTTTTCCCTAACACGTATCAGGAGGGCGCAACGATGGCGCCCAGGCGTCCCAAAGGTGCGGGCGCATTCCCGAAGCCGGTCGAGAGCCCCGTACCCAACCCGCCGGATCCATCCGAGCTTTATGCCGCGCTGGATCTGGGCACGAATTCGTGCCGCATGTTGATTGCCCAGCCAAAGGGCAGCCAGTTTCATGTGGTCGACAGTTTTTCGAAATCGGTGCAGCTGGGCGCCGGTCTGGAAAGATCTGGGCAATTGTCCCGGTCTTCCATGACCCGGACGATCCAAGCGCTGCGCGTCTGCCAGCAAAAGCTGAAGCGTCACCGCGTCCGCCACATGCGGCTGGTCGCGACCGAGGCCTGCCGCCGTGCCGGCAACGCCGAACGCTTCATTTCGCAGGTGCGCCGCGAAACCGGCCTGTCGCTTGAGATCATCAAACCCGAGGAAGAGGCCCGCCTGGCGGTCATTTCCTGCGCCCCTCTGGTGTCGACGCGGACCGAACAGCTTTTGGTCGTGGATATCGGCGGCGGGTCGACCGAACTGGTCTGGATCGACCTGACGGCGGTGCCGTCGCGCGAACGGCCCAAGGCGATCATGCGGCTTCATGCGGGCTTCCATGCCCCCGAAAGCCCCTTTCCGGCGGCCAAGGTCGTCGACTGGATCAGCGTGCCGCTTGGCGTGGCGACCCTGCGCGACCAGTTCCGGGACGTTCAGGACGACACCGCGCGCTTTGCCCTGATGTCCTGGTTCTTCGAAGAATCGCTGGCCGAATTCGCCCCCTACAAGGACGAACAGGCGCGTGAGGGTTTCCAGATCATCGGCACCAGCGGCACGGTGACCACCGTTGCGGCGTCGCATCTGGGGCTGAAGCGCTATGACCGGACCAAGGTGGACGGGTTGCGCATGTCCTCGGACCAGATCGACAAGGTGATCCGCGATTACCTGTCGCTTGGGCCCGAAGGGCGGCGCCGTGATCCGCGTATCGGGCAGGACCGGCAGGCATTGATCATGTCGGGCTCGGCCATCCTTCAGGCCCTTCTGCGCTGCTGGCCAACCGATCGGCTGTCCGTGGCGGACCGGGGGCTGCGCGAAGGGCTTCTGTATGCGCAGATGTCGGCGCATGGGGTGCTTGAGGACGGGCCTTATTGAACCGGGCCTTGGTGCGCCTTCAAAGGCCGGCCCCGCAGGGAAGGCTTGGCTTTTTGCAGCGGCTGGCGTAATCGGGGCCGCCTTGGAAATGGCGGAAAGGGTCTGTCGTGGTTAAGAAACCGACCGGAAAGAACACCTCGGGGCGCGGACAGCGCGACCTGACCGTCAAGGTCAAGACGGCGCGCGGGCGGAAACTGTCCTCGACCCTCTGGCTGCAGCGTCAGCTGAACGACCCTTACGTCCAGCGCGCCCAGGCCGAAGGCTATCGCGGCCGCGCGGCCTATAAGATCATGGAGATCGACGACAAGTTCCGGTTCCTCGTACCCGGTGCGCGGGTGGTGGACCTTGGCTGTGCGCCCGGTGGCTGGATGCAGGTCGCCGTGCCGCGGATCAACGCGCTTGGCGAAAAGCGCGGCAAATCCGTGGGCCGCATCATCGGTGTCGACCTGCAAGAGGTCGAGCCGCTGCCGGGGGCCGAGATCCATCAGCTGGATTTCATGGAAGACGACGCCGACGAGAAGGTGAAGGACTGGCTGGGGGGCGAGGCCGACGTGGTCATGTCCGACATGGCCGCCGCATCCTCGGGGCACAAGCAGACGGACCACCTGCGGATCATCTCTCTGTGCGAAACGGCAGCCTATTTTGCCTTTGACGTGCTGTCCCCGGGCGGCACATTCGTCGCCAAGGTTCTGGCCGGTGGCGCCGAGGGCGAGTTGCAGAAGCTGCTGAAACAGAAGTTCGACAAAGTCGTGAACTTCAAACCGCCGGCATCGCGGTCGGATTCTTCGGAAAAATTCGTGGTGGCGACCGGCTATCGCGGCTGATCCACGGGTTGGATCAGCGTGTCTGTCGCCAGCGAAGGCGCGGCAGCCCCGGTTTTTTCGGTGTAAAGGACGCGATCGCGGTATCGCGCAGTGTCTCTAGCGTGTGGTCATCCCGGGGGATCTCGGGCTGAGGACCGGGCGACAGGGGCAGCGCATTGGCCGAGATTTCGCCCGCGCGCAGCAGGTCGAACAACCTCGCATGGCGACGCGCCAGCAGCTCTTGCTGTTCCTGCGGCTTCAGCATGGCGTTTTTCCGTTCGTCAAATCAGATGCGACCCAGCTTGCCCCCAAATATGGGACAAATCTTTAGCCCGGTCGCGGTGCTTTTGCGGCAATTTCGGTGCGTTTAATCCCTTAACTCTGCGCTTTGGGCCCGATTCTGGCAAGTCCGGGCCGGTTCAGCGGCCTGTGACGGCGGGCAAGTGGTAAACTAATTCAATTTCACAGCGATTAATTCACCCCACGCTAACCTTTTGACTTCACTGACAATTGGCGGGCCGATTTTGCTGTCATATTTTCGTGTCCACAGCACTGGATGGCGGCCCTGAGCAGGGTGCCTCCGGGCCAGAAGACCTGTGCCGGTTTCCCGGCAAAACGGGTGCGCGAGCGAAAGGGAAACGCCACGTGAAAAGGGCGAAAATGGCAGTTTTACGTCCCCACACAGACGTCCGGGCACCGGGCCCGGGCGGAACTTGCCGCCTGTCTGGCGTGTTGATCCCACCAACAGGCGCTGCGGCGTCGTAACCCTGTACTGGACAGAAACACGTAATGGATCAGCCACTCCATCAGCGAGACAGATCTACACCCCCGAGCGCCCCTGGTGCGCCGGCGCGGGCGGCCAGCTGCTTTGCCAGCCGGTTGGAGCGGTATGCCAAGCTGAACGATGATGAATTCCGTTTCATCGCCCGGATGGAGGACAACGAGACCGCGATGCCCAAGGGTGCGCTGGTCGTCGCAGCCGGCACCCCGGCCGAGGAATTGTTCGTGCTGAAGGAAGGCTGGGCCGTGGCGCGGCGCACGCTGCCCGACAACCGTGGCCAGGTGCTGCGCGTCTACCTGCCGGGTGAGGTCATCGGCCTGACCGGTCTGGGGCTGTCGCGCAATGCCCATGACGTGGTGATGCTGACCAGCGGAACGGTCTGCCCGTTCCCGAACGCGCATATGACCGCGATCTATGACAAGGCCCCACGTGTCGCGGCGCTGTTCACCGCGATTTCCGGGCTGGACCAGGTGTCCTTGATGGACCGGCTTGCCGTGATGGGGGCAGGGACCGCGCGCGAACGTATGGCGCATTTCCTGCTGGACCTGCACGAACGTCTGCTGGTCACCAACCCCGATCTGGGCCGCCGTTTCCGCCTGCCTTTGCGACAGGTCGACATCGGCGAGGTCCTCGGCCTGACCAAGGTCTACGTGAACCGCATGCTCAAGGCCTTCACCGAGGAAGGCCTGATCGAGATCCATCGCCCCTATGTGCGGATCCTCAAACCCGAGGTGCTTCGCGATCTTGCGGGCTATGAGAACCGCTATGACGACGTGGATCACAGCTGGTTTCCCGCGGCCTCGCGGAACGATCTGTAATCCCTAGCCCTGCGTGACGCCGCCGGCTGTTGGGCCCGGCGTGGACTGCGGACCTTGAGGCGTGGCTTTGGTCGAAAGACAGCCTTCGCTCAGCTCTCGCCACATGGGGACGTTCAACGACATCTGACATTGCGCCATGAACATGCGTCCGTCGACCTGCATGCAGATCGTCTGGCCCAGTTCGACGCGCGCGCCGGTCTTGTCGGTGCAATAACAGTCAATTGTCTTGCCGCCTTGGGTGACATCCGCAGGGGCGATCTGGGGGGCAAGACAAAGCCCCGGGACAAGGAACAGGACCAAACGCGACATGGACGCAAGGCTAGCACAGGTCCGGCCCTTGACCAAATGTTCCGAATAGGGGACAGCACTTGCATGATATCCCTCGACCGTCTCGCCCAGATCACGCAACGCTTTGAATATCTTGAGGCCCGCATGGCCGAAGGGGGCGGCGACTTTGCCGCCCTGTCGCGCGAATATGCCGAACTGCGGCCTGTCGTCGGGGCGATCCAGGCCTGGCAAGAGGCGACCGCCGGTCTGGACGAGGCGCGGATGCTGCGCGACGATCCCGAGATGCGCGCCCTCGCGGACGAAGAAATTGATCGCATTTCCAAGGACCTGCCGGATCTGGAGCATGCGGTTCAGATCGCTCTTTTGCCCAAGGACGCGGCCGACACCCGCCCGGCGATGATCGAAATCCGTCCCGGCACCGGCGGGGACGAAGCGGCGCTGTTCGCCGGCGACCTGCTGCGCATGTATCAGCGCTATGCCGAGGCGCGCGGCTGGAAGTTCAACATCGTCGAACTCAGCGAGACCGAGCTGGGCGGCATCAAGGAGGTCGTCGGCAACATCCAGGGAGACAACGTCTTTGCGCGGCTGAAATTCGAAAGCGGCGTGCACCGGGTGCAGCGCGTGCCGGAAACCGAAAGCGGCGGGCGGATCCATACCTCGGCCGCGACGGTCGCCGTGCTGCCCGAGGCGGAAGAGGTCGACATCCACATCGACCCGCAGGACATCCGCATCGATACAATGCGCGCCAGCGGGGCAGGTGGCCAGCATGTCAACACCACCGATTCCGCGGTGCGGATCACCCATATTCCGACCGGCATCGTCGTGACCTCGTCCGAGAAGTCACAGCACCAGAACCGCGCCATCGCCATGCAGGTCTTGCGAAACAGATTGTTCGACGCACAGCGCCAGAAGGCGGCCGACGAACGCGCGGCGGACAGGAAGGCTCAGGTCGGGTCGGGGGACCGCAGCGAACGCATCCGCACCTACAACTTCCCGCAGGGCCGCGTGACCGACCACCGGATCAACCTGACGCTTTATCGTCTGGACCAGGTGATGCAGGGCGATCTGGACGAGGTGATCGACGCGCTGATCGCCGATCATCAGGCCGCCCTGATGGCGGAGATGGAGGGGTGAACCTGCGCCCCCTGATAGCCCGGCTTGAGGCCGCAGGCATCCCCGACGCGGCCCGCGACATGCGCAAACTGTTCGACTGGGCCTACGCCAAGGGGGCGGCTTCCGGCGATCCTCAGGACCGCGATCAGCCGAATGCACTGACACGGCAGCACCTTGAGGCTGCGGTGGCAGAACGGGTGCTTCGCAAACCGGTCAGCCAGATCATTGGAACACGATCGTTCTGGCGACATGACTTCCATGTCACACCGGACGTTCTGGATCCCCGACCCGATACGGAAACCCTGATTGATCAGGCGCTTGGCGAAACCTTTCAACGCGTTCTGGATCTGGGAACAGGGTCTGGCTGCATCGTGATTTCCCTGCTTGCCGAACGGATTCAGGCACAGGGTGTCGCGGTGGATCTGTCGGAAAAGGCACTGGCGGTGGCGCGCGGCAATGCCCGTGACATCGGTGTGGCCGACCGGCTGACGCTGCTGCAATCGGATTGGTTTTCCAACGTCACGGGGCGCTTTGATCTGATCGTGTCGAACCCGCCCTATATCGCGACGTCCGAAATGCCTGACCTTGCGCCCGAGGTCCGTGATCACGAACCGCATATGGCGCTGACCGATGGCGGCGACGGGCTGGGCTGTTACCGGAGCATAGCCGCGAAAGCGCCAGACCATCTGACAAGGGGCGGGCGTCTTCTGGTGGAAATCGGTTTGACCCAGGGGCAGGCCGTCACGGCGCTTTTTCAGGCGGCGGGGCTGCGGGATGTGCAGGTCATTCAGGATCTGAACGGCCATGATCGCGTTGTGGCCGCACGATCAGACCGTTAGCGCGATCTGGCCGACAAAGGCCACTTAACCCTTGTATTCACCATTGGGACATGTTTATTCGTTATATATGTCATGTCGGCGATGCTTTCGCGCATCTGCCCTGACATTGGTAAGCCCAAAACGTCACTCGCCCGCTGCGCCTTAGTTTCTGCGCTGCATGGGCTGAACGACCGCCAATTTAGCAAGGCTCAATAAAGGCCCATGAGATCTTCGAAATCACGTTCGCGCAACAAGTCGAACCGCAATCGGTCTATCGGCAATATCGTCAACCGGGTGTTTGATTCCTCCGGTCCCGAAGGCAAGGTTCGCGGCACGCCGCAACAGATCATCGACAAATACAACCAGCTGGCCCGCGACGCGCAGCTGGCGGGCGACCGTGTGGCCACGGAAAATTTCCAGCAGCACGCGGAACACTACCTGCGCATGCTGGGGGCCGCCCAGAAGGAACAGGACAAGCAGCGCGAACAGCAGGAGGCTGAGAACCGCAAGCGTCAGGCCGACCGCGATCGCGATCGCGATCGTGCCCGTCAGGAAACCGCCGACCAGTCGAACAACGACGCCAAGGATCAGGTCAAGGATCCCGGTGCCGGCGATCAGCCCGAGGTGATCGAAGGCGGCGCATCCGACAGCAACCTGGTCGAAACGCCCGAGGGCCGCGGCTCGGACGAGCCTGCCACCAAGCCCAAGCGCACCTACAACCGCAAGCCGCGCGCCAAGAAGTCGGACGATGCCCCCAAGGCCGAGGCCTCGGGCGATCATTCTGCGCCCGAAGGCAAGACGGCGGCGGAATAACTACCCGCGATAATGGTTCAGCACGTAGACCCGGATGGCCGAGGCCAATCCGGCGTCCGTGCCGCGCGTCTGGTCGATCTCGGCCGCAAGGACATTGATCGCCACGTCCTTTTCCCGCGCAATGTCGCGGAAAGCCTGCCAGAATTCCGGCTCCAGCGACACGCTGGTGCGATGTCCGTGCAGGGTCAGCGAATGTTTCTGCGGCCGGGTGGTCATCCGTCCTGATCATCCCCGGTGGTGTCGCGCAGATGACCATCCAGCTTGCGCGTTGCCAGATCCCTAGTCGCCTTGTCCTGCGACTTCTCGGCCTTTGTGCGGCCGAATTTCACCGCGTTTTCATCGGCTTTGGCCTTCTTCCCGGCCTTGTCGCGTGCCTTGCGCGCGCGGTTGAAGTTCACGACATTGGACATGCGGCCACCCTAAGCCCGCGCAGGGGGCGCGCCAATGGAAAACGCATCGGGCCCAGGGCGCGTATGCAAAAAGGGCGGCCAGATGGGCCGCCCTTTCGCATTCAAACCGTTGAGATGGCTCAGCCTTTCGGGCCGATCATCTGTTCGGGGCGCACGACCTTGTCGAAGGTTTCGGCATCCACGAAGCCAAGGGCGATTGCCTCTTCCTTCAGGGTGGTGCCGTTCTTGTGCGCGGTCTTGGCAACCGTGGTCGCGTTGTCATAGCCGATGGTCGGGGCCAGCGCCGTCACCAGCATCAGCGATTCCTTCATCAGCTTGTCGATGCGCGGCTCATTCGCCTGGATGCCGTTCAGCATACGCTCGGTGAAGCTGTCGGCGACGTCGCCCAGAAGCTGCATGGATTGCAGCAGGTTGTAGGACATCATCGGGTTATAGACGTTCAGTTCGAAGTGCCCCTGAGAGCCCGCGAACTTCATCGCGGCGTCGTTGCCCATGACATGCGCGGCGACCTGGGTCATGGCTTCGGCCTGGGTCGGGTTGACCTTGCCGGGCATGATGGACGAGCCGGGTTCGTTCTCCGGCAGGATCAACTCGCCCAGACCCGAGCGGGGACCGGAGCCGAGGAAACGGATATCGTTGGCGATCTTGTACATCGCACCGGCAACAGTGGCGAGGGCACCGGACATGAAGACCATGGCGTCATGTGCGGCCAGCGCTTCGAACTTGTTGGGGGCGGTGACAAAGGGCAGGCCGGTGATTTCGGCCATGTTGCCGGCGACCTGTTCGCCCCAGCCGTTCTTGGTGTTCAGGCCGGTGCCGACAGCGGTGCCGCCCTGGGCCAGTTCATAAATGCCGGGCAGCGCGGCTTCGATGCGCTTGATGCCCTGGCGGATCTGGTGCGCATAGCCCGAGAATTCCTGGCCAAGGGTCAGCGGGGTCGCATCCTGGGTATGCGTCCGGCCGATCTTGATGATGTCCTTGAATTCTTCCGACTTAGCTTCCAAGCCCTTGAGAAGCTTGTTCAAACCGGGAAGCAGAACGTCCCGTACAGTCATCGCCGCGGCGATGTGCATGGCGGTCGGGAAGGTATCGTTGGACGACTGACCCATGTTGCAGTGATCGTTCGGGTGAACCGGATCCTTGGAGCCGATGACGCCGCCGAGGATTTCGATCGCGCGGTTGGCGATGACCTCGTTCGAGTTCATGTTGGACTGGGTGCCGGACCCGGTCTGCCAGACGACCAGCGGGAAGTTGTCGTCGAACTTGCCTTCAACTACCTCACCAGCGGCCTGGATCACAGCGTCGGCGATCTTGGCATCCATGTCGCCGTTGGCCTTGTTGGCCATGGCGCAGGCTTTCTTGATGACCCCAAGGGCCCGGACGATGGCGACGGGCTGCTTTTCCCAGCCAATGGGGAAGTTCATGATCGAGCGCTGCGTCTGCGCGCCCCAATACTTGTCTGCGGGAACTTCCAGCGGGCCGAAACTGTCGCTTTCGGTACGGGTCTGGGTCATTGGGTGCAACTCCGATAGATGACGTTCGGCCTGCTATACGACGTCGGGTCGGCCTGCGCAATCGCGGCGCGGGAGCGGCAGATTTCTTCCTATGCGTGTCAGATAGATCTTGTGTCAGAATACGTGTTCCGACATATATTGGGTATGCCACGCAAACCGTCACATACCCCCGAAAGCCTTGCCGACAGCGCGCTTGCCCAGTTCTGGTACGGCGGGTACGAGGCGACGTCGATGGACACCCTTGTGAAGAAGACCGGGGTCAGCCGTCACGGCATCTACACCGATTACGGCAGCAAGCATGCGCTCTATCTGGCGTGTTTCCCGCGCTACCACGAACATGTGGTGGCGCCGGTGCTGAACCCTGTCTTCAGCTCTCCGGCCGGGTTGCCGGCGATCACAGCCTATTTCGGGCGTCTGATCGAGATGGCCGAGGGCATCGGGCTGCCCGGTCCGGGCTGTTTCATCGCCAATGCCGCGACCGAGACCGCGCCGCACGACCCCGAGGTCGCGCGCAAGGTTGCCGAGCATAACACGCGGCTTGAGAACGCCTTTACCATGGCGCTGCAGCGGGAAAAGACGTCGAATCTGCCGCTGGCGCATCGCAAGGCGCTGGCACGGCTGACGGCGATCTTCTCGGCCGGGGTCTGGACAGCGTCGCGTAGCACCGAAAACGTCGAAGTGCTGCGCCAGCATGTCGCCGTCTTCCTCGACATGCTGGAACATCGGGTCAAGTAATCGCCGCTGTGGCGTTTACTGAACCTTGCGGCGGAATTCGAAGACGCGGGCAGGCGGCAGGTTGGCCCAGATCGTTCCGCGTTTGCGTGCAGTGATGCCCATTTCGGCCTGGGTCTGCACCGGGATCGGCGCGTTGGCAGAATAGGTGATCTGCACGAAAACCCCGTCCGGTGCCATCACGTTGAAGGCCCGTCCAACCACGTCGCGCTGCACCTGGGGCTGCGCCAGAACCGGCACGCCCGAGATGACCATCGAGATGTCGGTCAGGCCCAGTTTCTCGATCTCCTGCGCGGGGCAATTGAAGACGGTGACACCGGGGAACTTGCGCCGAAGCTCTTCGCAGAAGCGGGGGTTGAGCTCGACCAGGGTCAGCCGGTCCGGGGCAACGCCGCGATCCAGGATGGCGCGGGTGAAGCTGCCGGTGCCGGGGCCGATTTCGACGACGGGGCCGGTGGTCCGTTCGACCCCTTCGGTCATCTTGCGTGCCACGGCGGCCGAGGAAGGCGCAATTGCCCGGACCTCGTTCGGGCGGCGCATCATCTCGCCCAGGAAAACAGTGAAATCGCTGGCCATGAACCTGGTCCTTCTGCCTTTGGTCAGTGCTGAGACCGATCAAAGCCGAAGGCGGGCGTGACGCAAGACAGGCCGTTCTTTTTTACAAAAAATTCACGCAGAACAGGGCGCTAGCGCCTATTTGCGGAATTTGTCCAGCTGAACGACTTCGCCTTCCTTGTCCGCGGCATGCGGCTCTGGCTTGGTCTCTGGCTCATCATCGCGCGGGGCGCGCAGGGGTTCGGCCTGTTCGGGGGCTGCCTCTTCCTCGTCCTCGCCCTGGGTTTCGAACCGCAGGCCGAATTCCACGGAAGGATCGACGAAGGTCAGGATCGCGTCATAGGGAATGTACATATTCTCGGGCGAGTCGCCGAAATTCAGCGTGATGCCGAATCCTTCGTCGCCAACCTCGAGGTTGTCGTACCAATGCTGCAGCACGACGGTCATTTCCTTGGGGTAGCGTTCTTTCAACCAATCCGCCAGCGCCGACCCGGGGTGGGTGGTGTCGAAGGTGATGAAAAAATGGTGGTTTCCTGGCAGCCCGTTTTCGGCGACATCGCCCAGGACTTCCTGGATCAGACCGCGCATCGCGCGATGCATCAGGTTACCGTATTCTATTGAACGTGACATAGACACTTCCGAAACATTCCACCTTGAGCATAAGGTATTTTTTCCGAAACGGAAGCGATTAACTCCGGTCAGGCGGGGAAGTGATGGAAACTTGTCCTATCGCATCCCGAATGGGGTGACACAGGGCGCTGAATGGGCGGGTCGGAGGGGGGAGTGAAGTGCAGGTTTCTGTTGCCAGGTACCTGCGAACCCCGCCTTACACTGCTAGGCGCAAGGACTTAGATTTCGATTCCTCGAACTGCTTACGCAGCCAGAGCAACCGGAGCACGATTGTCGTTTGCAATTGTACTTGTTGAACCGATAACGGTGGTATCTCACCGAGACAAAGCAAACCCCTTTAGACGTCCGTCGATCCTATTTCGGCCCCCCGGTTCCGAATGCAGCCCCAAACGAAGGTTGCCGCCGGAAAGAGTTTGGTGGAGCCGCCGGGTACCGCCCCCGGGTCCGATCCGCTTATTACGAGCGCGTTTATGTCCATAGTCGGTTGCCCGACAGGGAAGATATAGGGGGGCTGGTGCGGGATTTCAACGGCGGAATTGGGGGCGCTGCCCCCAGGCGGCGGGGCCGCCTTCCCCCGGGATATTTAAGAAAACTAAAGAGGATCAGGGCGCGCAGGAGAAGGGCACGAAGGTCGAGGCCATGCCTTCGCTCATCGTCATGACGGTCAGCATGTTGGCCAGGGCGATTTCCTGGTCCGTGCGGGCGCAGACCTTTTCCGGGCCCGTGCAGCCGTTGGCGATGAAGGCGTCGTTTTCCTTCAGGAATCCGGGGCGGAGCCCGTCCTGTCCCAGGGCCGCAACGGCGTGATCGAAGGCAGATTGGTAGAGCGCGCATTTGCGGTCGGACCAATCGTCAGCGAGGCCCGGGGTGGGAAGCAGCAGAAAAAGGAGAAGGGCGCGCATCCTTGCGTCCGGCACCGGGGCTGGCCCGATGCCGGAATTGGCCGGTCAGCCGGCCAGTTTGACCAGCGCGTGGCGCTTCTTGCCGGCAGACAGCTTGACCGGAGAGGCCAGAGCGGCGGCGTCCAGCATCAGGCCCGCGTCAGACAGGGGCGCGTCGTCGATGCGGGCACCGTTGTCGGCGATCAGGCGCTTGGCCTCTTTCCCGGTCTTGGCGAGGCCCGTGCGCACGATCAGCTGGGCGACCGAGATGCCGTCGCCGATTTCCTCGGCCGTCAGCTCAAGCGTCGGCAGGTCGTCGCCCACGCCGCCCTTTTCAAAGACTTCGCGGGCCGTGGCCTCGGCCGCGGCAGCGGCTTGGGCGCCGTGCAGCAGGGTCGTGGCCTCATTCGCAAGGATCACCTTGGCATCGTTGATCTCGGACCCGCCAAGCGCGCCAAGGCGATCGCATTCGTCAACCGACAGTTCGGTGAAGATCTTGAGGAAGCGGCCCACGTCGGCGTCGGTCGAATTGCGCCAGAACTGCCAGTATTCGTAGGGCGAGAGCATTTCGTCGTTCAGCCAGACGGCTCCATTGGCGGATTTGCCCATCTTGCGCCCGTCCGAGGTGGTCAGCAGCGGCGTGGTCAGCCCGTAGATTTCGTGATCCAGAACACGGCGCGTCAGGTCGATGCCGTTGACGATATTGCCCCATTGGTCCGAGCCGCCCATCTGCAGCAGACAGCCGTAGCGGTTGTTCAGCTCCATGAAGTCATAGGCCTGGAGGATCATGTAGTTGAATTCCAGGAAGGACAGCGATTGTTCGCGGTCCAGGCGCGATTTCACCGATTCAAACGACAGCATCCGGTTGACGCTGAAGTGGCGGCCGATATCGCGCAGGAATTCCAGGTAGTTCAGGTGATCCAGCCATTCCGCGTTGTTCAGCATCAGGGCCGGGTTGCCAATCTTTTCGTAGTCCAGGAAGGACGAGAAGACGCGCTGCATCCCGGCGATGTTGTCGTCGATCTGCGCGGGCGTCAGCAGGGGGCGTTCATCGGCGCGGAACGAGGGATCACCCACCTTGGTCGTGCCGCCGCCCATCAGGGTGATCGGCTGGTGGCCGGTTTTCTGCAGCCAGCGCAGCATCATGACGTTCATCAGGTGGCCGACGTGCAGCGATTTCGCCGTGGCGTCATAGCCGATATAGGCGGTCACCATCCCGGCGTTGAGGGCGTCGTCCAGGGCCTGGTAATCGGTGCAATCGGCGATGAAGCCGCGCTCCTGAATGGTGGCCATGAATTCGGACTTGGGATGGTATGTCATGTCTCTTGTCCCGGATTGCTGTGCAGTGCAGTCTGTAGGGGGCAGTCTGTACAGGGCTGGCAGGCAAAGGAAAAGACCGTGTCGAACGCAGTGGGAAAGAAAGGGCCGGTCCGGGCCCTGGGGGCAATGTCGGGCACGTCGCTGGATGGGGTGGATGCCGCCGTCGTGGTGACCGACGGGCACGAGATCCTGGGATTCGGCGAAAGCGAATACCGCGCCTATTCCGGCGATGAGCGTGCGGCCCTGCGTGCGGCCCTTGGGCAATGGCCCGGCGGTCCGGACGTGGATGCGGCCGAGGCCGTGGTGATGCAGGCGCACCAGGCGCTTCTGTCCGGCTTCCGCGACGTGGCGCTGGTCGGGTTTCACGGCCAGACCCTGGCGCATGAGCCGCGCGGGCGGGGCACCTTTCAGATCGGCAATGGCGATGCACTGGCCCAGGCGCTTGGCCTTCCGGTGGTCTGGGATTTCCGGTCATCCGACGTGGAAATGGGCGGAGAGGGCGCGCCGCTTGCGCCCTTTTATCACCACGCCTGTGCCCGCTGGATGGGGGCGACGGCCCCGGTGGCCTTTCTGAACATGGGCGGCGTCGGCAACCTGACCTGGGTCGATCCGCGCATCGCGCGGCCCGAGGACGAGGGCGCGCTTCTGGCCTTTGACACCGGGCCTGCCAATGCGCCGGTCAACGATCTGGTCTTTGCCCGGCGCGGGTTGGAGTATGACAAGGACGGCGCGCTGGCGATGCAGGGCACGGTGGAAACCGGCGCTTTGGAGCTGTTCCTGGACGATCCCTATTTCTCGCGGATTCCGCCGAAGTCACTGGATCGCAACGCCTTTCCCGAAATGATGTCGCTGGTTGGCGAATTGGCCGATGCGGATGCGGCGGCGACGCTGATGGGGATGGCCGCGGCCTCGGTCCTGCGGGGGATGGAGCATTGCCCGGAGCCGCCCGAAAGGGTGCTGGTCACCGGAGGCGGACGCATGAACCCCGTACTGATGGAGATGCTGTCGGTCGCGCTGGACTGTCCGGTCCAGCCGGTCGAGGCCGTCGGGCTGGATGGCGACATGCTGGAAGCGCAGGCCTTTGCCTATCTTGCCGTGCGGGTGGCGCGGGGGCTGCCGACGTCGTGCCCGTCAACCACGGGGGTGAAGATCTGTGTCGGCGGCGGGCAGGTGTCGACGCCCTGAAGGGCGCTAGTCCGCGATATAGCGGTCGCGGTCGTGGTTGAAGGCGATGACGCCATTCAGGACGGCCGCGCCAAACAGCGAATATAGCACCACCGGCAGGTCGAACAGGAAGAAAGCGGCGGCGAAGATCACCGCGTCGACGATCAGTTGCACGTATCCGGCGCGAAACCCGGTGCGGTCCTGGATCAGCAGGGCGATGACGCCCAGCCCGCCAAGCGACCCCTTGTGGCGAAACACGCCCAGCAGCCCGAAACCGGTCAGAACCCCAAAGACCAGTGTGCCCAGGATCGGGTTCAGAACGTCGAAGTGCATCATACTGGGCAGCCAGTCCACCAGCACCGACAGGGCGGTGACGCAGAGGATGGATTTCAGAGTGAACTCTGGCCCCAGGCGACGCCAGGCAAAGGCGTAGAAGGGCAGGTTCACCAGGAAGAAGACCGTGCCAAAGCTGACGCCCGTCAAATACGAAATGATCAGCGCGATGCCCGCCGTCTGCCCGGTCAGGAAGCCAAGCGACGACAGGAACACGATTCCGACGCTGGCCGTGATCAGCGAAATACCCAGGCCCTGAATATCTTCGAGCCAGGTGTGCTTGTGCCGGTATTCGGTCGGTATCGGAAAAGGTGCGGGCATATCCGGGGCATAGCGGCAGCATGGCCTTGGTGTCGAGCGTTTCGCGTCCCGGCAGGGACCCGCCGTCGCGTCACTGCTTAGGAACCGGGCAGGCGATGGCGTCGTTGGTGGGGCAAGGGCGGTCACGGACCGCGTCACACCAAAGAAGGAGAGCAAGAATGCCCAAGATCGGCAACGCCCGCATCATCATCCTGTCTACCAACGGTTTCGAACAGAGCGAGCTTGAAGTGCCGCGCGACATGCTGCGCGCCGCCGGGGCGCAGGTTGATGTCGTGTCGCCGGATGGTGAGGACATCACCGGCTGGGACGACAAGAACTGGGGCCGCAAGGCCGAGGTCGCGCACAAACTGTCGGACGTGAAGGCGGGCGATTACGACGCGCTGGTCCTGCCGGGCGGCCAGATCAACCCCGACATCCTGCGCACGGACAAGCACGCCGTGGATTTCGTCAAGGCGATGCACAATGGCGGCAAGGTCGTGGCCGCGATCTGCCATGCGCCCTGGATGCTGGTCGAGGCCGGGATCGTGAAGGGCCGCAAGGTGACATCCTACCCGTCGATCAGCACGGATGTGAAGAACGCCGGTGGTCTTTGGGAAGACAACGAAGTGGTGACCGACAAGGGCATTATCACCTCGCGCAACCCCGGGGATCTGGACGCCTTTGTCGCCAAGATCATCGAAGAAATCGAAGAAGGCACCCACGACCGCGCCGCGGCGTGATCTTGGGGGATCATCTTCGTCAAAAGGTAGCAGAACGAAAGGCAGCCGATTGATCCGGCTGCCTTTCTTTATTCAGAACACTCGGTTTCGACCTTACCCAACCAGCGCCTTGTTCAGATTTTCGTCAATCTTTTCAAGGAATCCCATGGTGGTCAGCCAGCCCTGGTCCGGTCCGACCAGCAGGGCCAGATCCTTGGTCATGAACCCATCCTCGACGGTTTCGACGATCACCTTTTCCAGCGTGGTGGCAAAGGCCATCAGTGCAGTGTTCTGATCCAGCTTGGCGCGGTGCTTCAGCCCGCCGGTCCAGGCGTAGATCGACGCGATCGAGTTGGTCGAGGTCGCTTCGCCGGCCTGATGCTGGCGATAGTGACGGGTCACGGTGCCATGGGCGGCCTCGGCCTCGACGATCTTGCCATCGGGGGTCATCAGCTGGGACGTCATCAGCCCGAGTGACCCGAAGCCCTGCGCCACGGTGTCAGACTGCACGTCACCGTCATAGTTTTTGCAGGCCCAGACGAAGCCACCGTTCCACTTCATGCAGCAGGCGACCATGTCGTCGATCAGCCGATGTTCGTACCAGATCTTCGCGGCTTTGAATTTCTCTTCGAACTCCTGCTCATAGACCTCCTGGAAAATCTGCAGGAACTGGCCGTCATATTGCTTGAGGATGGTGTTCTTGGTCGAAAGGTAGACCGGCCAGCCCAGCTGCAACCCGTAGTTCAGCGAGGCGCGGGCGAAATCGCGGATCGAGGCATCCAGGTTGTACATGCCCATGAAGACGCCCGAGGACGGGGATTGATAGACCTCGTGTTCGATCTCGGTGCCGTCGTCGCCAACGAACTTCATCGTCAACTTGCCGGGCCCGGGGAACTTCATGTCCGTGGCCTTGTACTGATCGCCAAAGGCGTGGCGACCGATGACGATCGGCTTGGTCCAGCCGGGCACCAGGCGGGGCACGTTGCGGCAGATGATCGGCTGGCGGAAGACGACGCCACCCAGGATGTTGCGGATGGTGCCGTTAGGCGATTTCCACATCTTCTTGAGGTTGAATTCCTCGACCCGCGCCTCATCCGGGGTGATGGTGGCGCATTTGACGGCCACGCCGACCTCTTTGGTCTTTTCGGCGGCGTCGATGGTGACCTGATCCTCGGTCCGGTCGCGTTCCTCGATCCCGAGGTCATAATACAGAAGATCCACGTCCAGGTAGGGCAGGATCAGCTTGTCCTTGATGAACTGCCACATGATGCGGGTCATTTCGTCCCCGTCCATCTCGACAATCGGATTATCGACCTTGATCTTGCTCATGTCTGCCCTCGAAAAAGCTTGTGTCGGTTGCGCATAGGGTAGTGCATTCTCTCCGCGCGGGAAAGAATGCATACATATGTATACCGAAAAATTGTAACCAACGGGTTACCCGTGCCGGATCGTTTGGCGGCTCAGGTGTTTTGCGGCCGGTCCAGTTTGCGCATGCGCATCAAGGGCGGCAGGCACAGCGCCAGAAGGATCAACGTGCCACCAATCTGCGGCAGCGTGGTTTCGTTGAAGAACTGCGCAATCACCGTGGCAATGATGCCTGCGGTGATCGTGGCAATGGCGCCGATCACGGATGCGGCCAGACCGGCGATATGGCCAAGCGGCTCCATCCCCAGGGCATTCAGGTTGCCGATTGTCAGCCCCATCTGGAAGAAGATCGACAGCTGCCAAAGGATGTAGGTCCAGAAATACCATTGCTGCGACAGGCCGCTCAGCTGAAGGATCAGCACCAGAATGGTCAGCCCGAAGGTGATCGACACCGACAGCGTGATGATCGCGCGCATGCCGAATTTCATCACGAAGGCCGCGTTCACCATGGAAGACGTCGCGCAGAAGATGCCGATGCCAAAGAAATACAGCGCGAATTGATCGGACTTGTCGAAGATCAGGTCGAAGGTCGGCTGGATCAGCGAGATCGAGGTGAAAAGCACCCCGAAGATCAGCGTCTGCACATAGATCGAATTGCGCACCATCGGCAGAGCCATCATTTCCGAGAATGCCGTCCGGAAGGCCGCCAGGCGGAAGGGGCGCCGGGCCTCCGGGGCCAGCGGTTCGACCAGGCGGCTGTTGAGCCATAGGATCGAGATCACGGAAAAGACCATGAAGGCCACGAAGATCGACCGCCAGCCGCCGATCGACATGATGCCGGTGCCGAGAAGCGGGGCGAGTGCGGGCACGATGGTAAAGATGATCATGACAAAGGACACGATCCGCGCCATTTCCCGGCCGGAATACAGATCGCGCACAATGGCCAGCGACACGATGCGGGGGCCGGCAGCACCGATCCCCTGCATGACGCGGGCGGCGATCATCAATTCAAGCGTCGGGGCCGACCAGGCCAGCGCAGCACCCAGGATATAAAGCGCGGCACCCAGGTTGATTACCGATTTCCGCCCGAAGGCATCCGACAGCGGGCCGGTGAACAGCGTGCCGACACCCATGCCCACCATGAAGGCCGACAGGATCAGCTGCGACCGGTTGGGCGCGTCCGGGGTCAGTTCGCTGGCGATCTCGGGCATGGCGGGCAGCATGCTGTCGATCGAGAAAGCAACGGTCGCGACCATCATCGCCATCATGGCAATGAATTCGGACTGGGAAATGCGGGCAGAGGTGGCGGCGGACATGAAGGCTCCGGTATAGGGTCGGGTATCGCTAACACGGCTCCCGACCGGGGACCATTGCTGCGGGTGCAAAGCCGTCTTGTCGCGACAGCGTGGGCCGGGTCAGCCCTGCGCGGTGTCGTCCGTCAGCTGGCCGGAAATTTCGTCAATGACCTTCAGCCACAGATCGGCGGGCTGGGCCCCGGGCACGGCATGCTGGCTGGCCACGATGAAGGTCGGCACGGCGCCGATGCCCATTTCGCGCGAATGGCTGTCGCGGTCGCGGATCATCGTTTCGTCCGCGTCCGACCCCAGCAACCGCAGCACGACCGAGGCATCCATGCCGATGTGGTCGGCGATATCGGCCAGCACCTCGTGATTGCCGATGTCACGGCCTTCAACGAAATTGGCGCGGAACAGGGCGTCGACCATGGCGGTCTGCTTGCCCTCGATCCCGGCCCAGTGGATCATCCGGTGCGCGTCCAGCGTGTTGGGCGTGCGGGTGATGGCGTCCAGGTCAGCCTCAAGGTCGATGTCTTTGAAATGCTTGGCAATCTGTCCATAGACCTCATCCGCGCGGTCACCGAATTTGCCGGTCAGATAGGCGCGGCGATCCATGCCTTCGCGGGGCATGTCGGGGTTCAGCTGAAAGGGATGCCATTCGATCACAAAGGGATGGTCCGGCCTTTGGGCCAGGGCGCGGTCCAGCTGGGTCTTGCCGATATAGCACCAGGGGCAGATCGGGTCCGAGACGATATCAAGCTTGACGGCGTTTCCTGTTTCCAAGGGGCTGGTCCTTCTTGTCTTTTGATTTCAGGCGGTTGGCGCGGGCCAATGGTCGCGCAGGGCGCGGCGCAGCAGCTTGCCATTTGGATTGCGCGGCATCTGGTCGATGTGCACGAAGGCGCGGGGCTGCTTGTAGCGGGCCAGGCGTTCGGCGGCGGCCTGTTTCAGCATCGCTTCGTCCAGGGCCTCGGGGCCGGTATAGAAGGCGATGATCAGCCGCGCGTCTTTCTTCACCTCGCAATCGGTCACGCCGATTTCGGTGATGCCGGGGATGTCCGACAGCGCCGCCTCGACCTCGAGCGGCGAGACGCGGTAGCCGCCGGCATTCATCATGTCGTCGGCGCGGGCCATGTAGGTGATCTGGTGATCTGCATCCATGCGGCCGTGGTCGCCGGTCAGGAACCAGTCGCCCTGCATGCGCGATTGGGTTTCCTCTTCCGCGCCCAGGTAGCCTAGCATCAGGCCGGGGTCGTCGCGGTGGATGGCGATCACGCCTTCTTCATCCAGGCCCACGGGGCCGTCGGGGCCAAGGATCGCCACGCGGCGCCCGGTCTGGGGACGGCCAAGCGCGCCGGGTTTGGCGGGATGCGAGGGCGAGCCCGAGATGAAGGTCGAACATTCGGACATCCCGAATGCCTCGTAAAGCTCTCCTCCGCCGGCTGCGCGCCAATCGTCCCGGATCTGGTCCGAGACCTTTTCACCAGCGGTCAGCCCGTGACGCAGCTTTGGCAGAACGATTGATTCATGATGGCTGAGGATCTTGCGGTAAACACCCGGGGCAGCGGCAAAAATCGTCGCCTCATGGCGTTTCATCAACAGGGGCAGGGCCTGGGGATCGACGCCTTCGGCGGGGATTAGCGCGGTGGCCCCGACGGACCAGGGATCCATCAGCCCGGTGCCAAGCGTGTAGGTCCAGTTGAAGGCGCCCGCGTGCATCAGGCGGTCGTCCTCGCTCAGCTCATACCAGCCGTCGTGCATCATGCGGCGCGCCCAGATGGCACGATGCGCATGCATCACCGCACGCGCATTTCCGGAGGTGCCCGAGGTATAGACCAGATAGGCCAGGCGGTCGGGATCCCCCAAGGCCCAGTCGACGGGCGGCAGATCGCGCATCGCCTTCAACGCATCGGTGGTAATCACGGGCAGATCGGTCGTCGCCGTGGCAACCGCCGGGTCATGCAGGATGCCGGCGGGGGCGAGCCCGTCGATCATCTTCCCGACCTCGCGCGCGGTCAGCTGGGACGAGGTCGGCACAGGCACCAGACCGGCGGCAATGGCACCAAGGTAGGCAATCGGGAAATCAACGGTATTTCCCAGCCGCATCAGGATCTTGTCGCCGGGTGTGAAGCCGGCCTGCAGAAGGCCCGTTCCGGTTCCACGCACCGCCTGTTGCAGGCGGGCATAGGACCAGCGTTCAGCCCCCGACAGCCCCACCACCGAAAGCGCCACCTTATCGGCCAGCCGATCGGCATGGGCCAGCACATAGGCGGCAAGGTTGAAGGGGGTCGGGCATGGGGCAAAGGCCCCGTCGTCAAAGATCGCTTGCATGGCTCATGCGTATGCCCCGGCGGGCACCTGCGCAAGTCCCTGTTTCGCAGCCGTATAGGACCGGTGACCTAGCTTCGGCCCATGGGCGTCTGGGCCGTGTCGTCATCACCGAACAGGTCGTCGCGGTCATAGGGGTCTTCGCCCGGGCCCAGATTGCGGCCGGATTCCAGGATGTTGGTGTTGTCCCGCGTCGGGTCCATGGCCACATCCGTGGGGATCTGCCCCATGCGCCAGTCTTCAACCTGGGCCAGAACATCGCGCGATTCCTCGCCCGTCACGCCGGACAGGTACATGGCCAGCGCGGTCTGTGACCCGTCCAGGTTGAGCACGTCCTCTTCCCGGGCGTCGGGCCAGCGTTCCAGGATGGCGGGGGTGAAGGCGGTCCAGTTCTCAGAAATTTGGGTCCAGCGCATGAGATCCTCCAGGTGTCTTGGGTGTGTCCGTGTTCGGGGAGACAACCGCTGCACCAGAGGATGGTTCCAAGACCGGGGCCGGGCCTAGCGATAGGATTATTTCTTGCCGATGCGGTCCAGGGTGGCCTTCAGCTCACCCGGATCGAGGGTTTCGATCGCGTATTTCAGCAGCGCCGCAGCCCGCCGGTCCAGCAGGTCATAGGTCGCGCGAAAGGCGTCTTCCCAGCCGTCTTCGGGCTGATCGGCGGGGTCGGGGATGGCCCAGGTGGCGCGCACCGGCTGACCGGGCAGCTTTGGCGCGCCAAGGGGCGCGAGGCTCAGCACCAGATCCATCTCAGGGGCGCCCGGCTCCGCAAATTCGGCCAAGGGCGTCGACTGCAGGTCCGAGGTGTCGAAATCCTGTTCTTCCAGAAGCTTGAAGACCTGCGGATGCACGGACCCGGCCGGATCGGTCCCGGCGGAATAGGCGGTGACACGGCCCTGGCCGCGGGCGTTCAGGATCGCCTCTAACAGGAGAGAAGAGGAGGCGTTTCCGGCACAGAGAACAAGGATATTCATGATGGGGGTCGAAGGCTCAGAAAAAGGGCTAGGGCAGGTGGTGCTGGCCCTATTCGGGGGTCATCCACCAGACCTCGGGCAGGAAATAGACCGAGTCCCCATACAAAGGCGGATGATCGCGTCGGTAGTCAAGCCGCGCGTCATGGGCAATGCGTCCGACGTCGTAATTGTGGATCGGAATGACATAGCGCCCGGCGGTCAACAGCCGATCCAGGGCGCGGGTTGCGGCGGTGAAATCCTCGGCGCTGGTGGCGTTCAGCATGGCGTCGATCGTGGCGTCGATGGCGGGGCTGTCGATGCCGATGATATTGCGGGTGCCGGGCTGCCGGGCCACGTCCGATCCCCAATAGGTGCGCTGATCATTGCCGGGCGACAGGGAAAACTGCCGCCGGATGTCGGTCATGTCGAAATCCAGGTTGGTCAGGCGCAGCTGGTACTGGGCGTTGTCCACGACCTCTTGCCGGACCTGCATGCCCAGACGCTCCAGCGCCTTGATGTACAGATCCGCGATGGTCTGCAGCTGCGGCTGGCTTTGCGGCAGCAGGATGGTGAAGGCAAAGGGCTGACCTTCGGCGTTGCGCAGCTGGCCGTCCTGCACGGTCCAGCCGGCATCTTCAAGCAGGGCCACGGCCTTGCGGATGTTGCGCCGGTTGCGCGGCGATCCGTCTGAGACGGGCAGGGCGTAGCCCGCCATCGCGCCGGGGGGCAGGTCGGTCAGGGTGCCAAGGATCTCGGCCACGCGGCCCTGGGCGGGGCCGTCCTGCATCCCCAACTCACTGCCCGAGAAATAGGATGTGATGCGCCCCTGACGCCCGCCGGTCAGGGTTTCGTTGATATATTCGAAGTTGAAGGCATGCAGCATGGCATCGCGCACGCGAATGTCGTCAAAAGGCGCGCGGCGGGTGTTCATGGCAAAACCGGTGATCCCCGAGGGGCGGCCTGAGGGGATCTCGCTCAGCACGATGTCGCCATCGCGCACAGCGGGGAAGCCATAGTCGCGGGCCCATTTCTCGGCGTTGAATTCACGGTAATAGCTGATTTCGCCGCCCTTGAAGGATTCGAACAGCACCGCGCCATCGCCGTAGAATTCGATCTCGATCGTGTCAAAGTTGTTGGTGCCGCGCCGGATCGGCAGATCCTTGCCCCAGTAGTCAGGGTTGCGGGTCAGCGTGACCGACCGGGCCGGTTCGAAATCGCTGACCACATAGGGGGCAGAGCCGATCGGCGCTTCTTCGAGGCTGAGCGAGGTAAAGGCGCGATCGGCAAATTGCGCCTTCTTCAGGATCGGCCGCAACCCGATGATCAGCGCCAATTCGCGGTCAAGCTTGTTGAAGGTGAACCGGACGGACCGAGGGCCGGTCTGTTCCATCTTCTCGACCAGGGTCCACATGCCGCGATAGCGCGCGTTGCCTTCGGTGCCCAGGGTCTCATAGCTCCACATCACGTCTTCGATGGTGACGGGGCTGCCGTCGGAAAACCGGGCCTCTTCTCGCAGGGTGAATTCCACCCAGGACCGGTCGGGCGCGGTTTCAATCGATTCGGCCAAAAGACCATACAGACCGAAGGGTTCGTCCTGGTTCCGGTACATCAGGCTTTCCGAGATCAGGAAGCGCAGCTGCCAGGGCGGGTTGCCGGTGATGACGTAGGGATTGAGGCTGTCAAAGGCGCCTTCGTTGCCGCTGACCAGCTTTCCGCCCTTGGGCGCGTCGGGGTCGACGTAAGGCAGGGCTGTGAAATCTGCGGGAAGCGCCGGTTCACCATACATTGCGATTCCGTGCGCGGGCTGGGCCTGTGCGGGGGCGGAAAACAGGGCCGTGGCCAGCAGGGCCAGACTTGCCAGGGGCTGCATGAAAAAATCTGACCTCATTTTGGCAACAATCCCCGTTTCGCCTGTGTTTGTTGGCCGGGACCGTAGCTAGGCTTTTGCGTCTTATCAAACTTTTAGCTTGGAACGCGGCGATGGATTGCTTATAAAGGGGTCACTGCTCGATAGGTTTCTTGCCTGTATGAAACCTGCCTCAATAACTTAACGCCGGCTTCGTGCCGGCGTTTTTTTTGGCCTTATAGTCAACAAGACAAGGCCGTAAAGGCGCCCCAATCCCGGATGGTCCATTCTTTAAACCCTGCGTTTACCCGGGGTTACGGCGGGGTTAACCACGGCGAATCGAAACCGGCAGAACGGGCGCGCTGTTACCGCTAGCGGCAAACTGACACGGGCGCGGAACAGGGCGGTGATCAAATCAGTTTATTTTGCAGTTGCAGCACCTATGCTGCGCCCACGAGATCACAAAGGAATGCAAGATGTCTGTTGAAGGTAAAACCGTCGTCGTCACCGGATCGAACTCTGGTATCGGTCTGGGTGTGGCGCGGGCATTCGCCGGGGCCGGCGCCAAGGTTGTTCTGAACTCTTTCACCGATCGCGACGAAGACCACGACCTTGCCGCCGATCTGGCCAAGGAATTCGGAACCGAGGTCCGCTATATCCAGGCGGACATGTCCAAGGGTGACGACGCCCGCGCGCTGATCGAAAAGGCCGGGGTTTGCGATATCCTGGTGAACAACGCCGGGATCCAACATGTGGCACCGATTGACGAATTCCCGGTGGACAAGTGGAACGCGATCATCGCGATCAACATGTCCTCGGCCTTCCATACGACTGCCGCGGCGCTGCCGATGATGCGCAAGGCCGGCTGGGGCCGGGTGATTAACGTGGCCTCGGCCCATGGGCTGCGGGCCTCGCCCTTCAAATCGGCCTATGTGACGGCCAAGCACGGCATCGTCGGCATGACCAAGACCGTCGCGCTGGAAACCGCAAAAGAGGCGATCACCTGCAACGCGATCTGCCCCGGCTACGTGCTGACACCGCTGGTCGAGGCGCAGATCCCCGATACCGCCAAGGAATACGACATGTCCGAGGATGAGGTGATCGAGAAGGTGATCCTGGCCAAGCAGCCGTCCAAGGAGTTTGTCACCGTCGAACAGCTGGGCGACATGGCGTTGTTCCTGGCGTCCGACGCCGCCGCACAGCTGACCGGACAGGCGATCGCCATGGACGGGGGCTGGACGGCGGCCTGAGCCATGGTCACCCGGATCAACCTGGCGCTTCAGGGTGGGGGCGCACATGGCGCCTTCACCTGGGGCGTGCTGGACCGTCTGCTGGACGAAGAGGATATCGAGGTGGCGGGGATCTCTGGCACCTCGGCGGGCGCGCTGAACGGGGCGGCCTTCAAGGCCGGCTATGCGCGCGGCGGCCGCGACGGGGCCCGCGCCACGCTGGATGCGCTTTGGGCGCGAATGGGCGCGGTTCAGGACATGCGGCTGCCCGGCTGGATGGGCGGCCCGATTTCTTGGATGGAGAAGTTTTTCACCCCGCCCACGGCCGAGATCGCGCAGATCATGGAATATGCGCCGCCCTTTGTTGCCGCCAATATGCTGGATCAGGTGACATCGCCCTATTTCTACGGGCCTTTCTACCGCAATCCGCTGCAATCCGTCGTCGAAGCCTTTGATTTCGAAGACGTCTGTGCCGGTGAGGGCCCGCGTCTGTTCGTCTGCGCCACCAATGTGCGCACCGGCAAGCCGCGCATCTTCACCCGCGATCAGGTCACCACCGACGCCATCCTGGCCTCGGCCTGTCTGCCGACGCTGTTCCAGTCGATCGAGATCTATGACCCCGTCAGCGACCGAATGGAGGCCTATTGGGACGGCGGCTATTCCGGCAACCCGGCGCTGTTTCCGCTGTTTGAACCGGATCTGCCCGAGGATGTGGTGATCGTCAGCATCAACCCCTTGGAGCGCGACGAAATTCCGATCACGCCACAGCAGATCGAAAACCGCGTGAACGAGATCAGCTTCAACACCACCTTGCTGCGCGAACTGCGCGCCATCGCCTTTGTGCAGCGCCTGCTGGCCGCGCAGAAGATCGACACCGGGTCGATGAAGAACGTGCTGGTCCACATGATCTCGGACGACAAGATGATGCGGGAACTTTCGGTTGCGACCAAGATGGTGCCGAACCCCGTGGTGCTTCTGTCACTGAAGGCGGCGGGTCAGGCTGCGGCGGATGGCTTCCTTGCGCAGCACCGCGCGGCGCTTGGCAAAACGTCGACCGTGGATCTTCCGGGGATGCTTAGCTGACCTTTTCCAGCTTGGGCGGCTGGGACGGATCCTTGGCGTTCGGATAGACCAACCCGGCCGAGATCACCAGCTTGGCCGCGTCTTCCACGGTCATGTCCAGCTCGATCACGTCTTCTTTCGGGAAGAACAGCAGAAAGCCCGAGGTCGGGTTGGGCGTGGTCGGTACAAAGACCGACATCAGCGTCGATCCGGTCTGGGCGCGGGTTGCGACTTCGCCCTTGGCTTCGGTCGAGACAAAGCCGATGGCCCAGATATCCTTGCGCGGGTATTGCACCAGGCAGGCCTTTTCAAAGCTGCGGTCCTGCTGGTTGAACACCGTCTCGGCGATCTGCTTGGCCCCGGCATAGATCGACCGCACGAAGGGTAGCTGGTCCACCCAGCTTTCCGCATAGCGCAGCAGCGACCGGCCGATCAGCCCCTTGGCGATCCAGCCGACGATGATCGTGAACACCAGGAAGAAGATGATGCCGACGCCGCGCAGGTTGATGCCGATGTATTTTTCCGGCTGGAAGGTCTGCGGGACCAGCGGCAGCACCACGCCATCGACCCAGCCCGCAAGCGTCCAGATCAGCCAGATGGTCAGGCCGATCGGCAGGATAACGACGATCCCCGTCAGAAAGCTCGACCTAAGCCGGGCCAGAAGGCCGGGCTTGGGCATGTGTTCACTCAGCGGGTCGGTCATGGGTGGTTCCGTCAAAAGGCGCCAAGTTCCCGGCGCTGGCCAGAACCTAGGCGCTGCTTTCTGCAACGGCAATGGTGGGTTGCGGTTATTTTGAAGATGTTTTGGGCAGGGCGACCAATTCTTGGGCGATTTTCGCGGCCAGCCGGGCGTTGTTGCGGACCAGCGCGATATTCGTCGCAAGCGACCGGCCATCGGTCAGTTCGAAGATCCGTTGCAGAAGGAAGGGCGTGACCGCCTTGGCCTGGATCTTCTGCGCCTCGGCCTCGTTCAGGGCCTGGGCGATGATCGGGTCGATGACATCGCGGGGGATTTCATCGGCCTCGGGCACCGGGTTGGCGATCAGCTGACCACCCGCCAGACCCAGATCGGCACGGGTGCGCAGGGCGCGGGCCATGTCGGCGGGCGCGTCCAGCCGCAGGGGAGAGGCCAGGCCGCTGTCACGGCTCCAGAAAGCGGGCAGGGCGTCCTGACCGTAAGAGATCACCGGAACCCCAAGGGTTTCAAGCACTTCCAGGGTGCGAGGGATATCAAGAATGGCCTTGGCCCCGGCGCAGATGACGGTGACGGGGGTCTGGGCCAGTTCCTGAAGATCGGCCGAAATATCCATGGAGCTTTCGGCCCCGCGATGCACGCCGCCGATGCCGCCGGTGGCAAAAACCTCGATCCCCGCAAGATGTGCGGCGATCATGGTGGCGGCGACAGTGGTGGCCCCGGTGCCGCCGGTGGCGATGCAGACGGCCATATCTGCGCGCGACAGCTTGGCCACGTTCTTGGCCTGGGCCAGGTCTTCCAGCTGCGCGTCGGTCAGGCCGATGTGCAGCGTGCCGTTCAGAACGGCGATGGTGGCAGGCACAGCCCCGGCAGCGCGCACGTCGTCTTCGACCATGCGGGCGGTTTCCAGGTTCTGCGGATAGGGCATCCCGTGGGTGATGATCGTGCTTTCCAGCGCCACGACGGGCTGGTTGTTGGCAAGGGCTTCGCGGACCTCGACTGTGGTTTCGAACTGCATCTTTCGGCCTTTGTATCGGAGGAGTCTGAACAAGACGTTATCAGAGGGCGTTATCGCCCGAGACATAGCGCGCCGCGGCGGTCAGCGCCTGGGACAGCGCCTCTTGCCGGTCGGCACCACGGGTTTCGGCGGCGATATGGGCTGCCATGAAGGTGTCGCCGGCGCCAGTCACTCGGGTGACCAGAACCTCGGGCGGGGTGCCGGTGATCACGCCGGTCTCATCCGCCTCGGCGGCCGAACGTCCACCATCGGTGACGACCACCCGGCGCGCACCGCGTTTTATCAATGTTTCCGAGGCGATGGCGGCATCTGAAAAGGTGTTCTGACACAGCAGACCGGCCTCTTCCAGGTTGACGTAAAGCATGGCGCGGTGGTGATTGAGGAAGGGCATCAATCGTTCTGCCTTGCCGGGCGACGCCGGGGCGACACGCAGATCGGCCATTCCGAATTCAGGTGATACGGAAATATTTTCAAGCAGTTGCCGGGTAAGGTTCCCATCCAGCGCGATCAGCCCCTGATATGGCGAAACGTCCGTTCCGAGAGTGCCGTTCACCAGCGGGCGCAGGATCTTGTCGCCGGCGGCTTCCAGCGAATGGGCATCGGCAATGGCCGCGATCAGGCCATTCGCGCCTTCGACCGCCATGTAGCGATCCGTGGGCAGATCCTCGGACCGGTAGACGTGGCTGACGTCCATGCCAAGGTCGGCACAGGCGCGGATCAGCTCATCCCCTTCGGCGTCGCGCCCGATGGCGGTCAGAAGCGCGGGGCGCAGTCCAAAGCGTGCGGTGGCCATGGCGATGTTCATCGCAACACCGCCGGGCAGGCGGGTGATGCGGCCGGGCACGTCCGACCCTTGACGCATGACCGAAGCAGGGCGCCCGATCACGTCCCAGAGGACCGACCCGATACAAAGGATTTCCGTGTTTCCTGTCATATCCTGTCTTTGCCCCCGAAGCCGCACCGGGGCAAGCATCTATTGCGGCAGACCAAAGGTCATATTGGCCCAAAGGCTTTCCCACATGACGCCGGCCTCGATCGCCTGATCGCTTTCGGGTTCCCGGATCACCACCGCGTCGATCTGATAGGAGGCGCCCGCGCGCACCGGCAGGGTGACAAGGCCCTGATCGTCGGTGCGATAAAAACTGTGGGTGATGGCGTCGCCGGACTTCTCCCACATCTCGACCTGGGCGTCGGGCCTGGGCTGGCCCTGATATAGCAGAATGAGTTGGACGCTATCAATTCCATCCGCGAAGGGATTGGACTGCATGACAAATTCGGTTTCCATGCCAAAGTCGCGATCCGTTCCGTTACCCGGTTCTCCTCCGATTAACGTCTTAGCAAAGCGCCAATACCCTTCTGTTACGCCCTCCTGCGGCAGACCCCGCGCCGCATGGGTGTCGTTGAACCAGGGGGCGTCCTTGTGGGTAACGAAAGACTGGACCTTATCCCAGCTGTCATAGGTCAGTTTCGACATGGTCGAGCTGTAGGCCACAGCGGTCAATTCGTCACTAACGGTCAGAGTCATCCCCGGAAGATCGCCGGGCAAGCCCCTGTATTCTCGAAACTTCCCATCCAGAACGTACGATACGGAACCAATACGACGGTCAAACCAGCTCAGCTCGATCCCCTTGAAATCCTCGCCGTTGCGAAAACGGATGCCCACGTTCTCGCCGCTTGGCGCTTGATATCTGTCGGGTTCAAGCCAAAACTCATGGCTGGATCCTGCGTTTGGCAGGATGAGGAGCAAAGGGGCGAATATGAGTGTTTTCAGGTCCATGGGACGCAGGCTGAATGTCTGGCGCTTGGTGTCAAGGGTTGGCGTGCTGGCTGGCGCGCTTGTGATGGGCCAGGCGGCTGCCGCGCATGAGGTCCTTCCGACCATTGCCCAGCTGTCGTCAACGCCCGATGCGGTGCAGCTGGAACTGCGCATGAATGCCGAGGCCTTCCTGGCCGATGTCGATCTGGACGGGCTGGAGGATACCAATTCCTCTGCACAATCAGACGATTACGATCGCTTCCGCGCCTTGCCCCCGGCGGATCTGGAACGCGAGATCCGCAGCAACTGGGACCGGATCAGCGCCGGCATCGTCCTGCGGTCGGGCGATCAGGACATCCCGCTGACGCTGGATACGGTCGAGGTTGGCGAGGTCGAGAATGTCGAACTGACCCGTCCGACCCGTGTCGTCCTATCCGGGGCGCAACCGTATGATCGCGCGCCGCTACAGCTGGTCTGGCCCGAGGGACACGGAACGCTGGCGCTGCGCCAGGTTGGCGTCGAAAACGGCTATGCCGGTTACCTGGAGGGCGGCGAGACGTCCGAGATGATCCCGCAAGAGGGCGGCGCGGCGCAGACCGGCTGGCAGGCTTTTGTCGAATATATCCCCGTGGGGTTCGATCACATCCTGCCCAAGGGGCTGGATCATATCCTGTTTGTGCTGGGGCTGTTCTTCCTGTCGCCGCGCCTTGCACCGCTGCTTTGGCAGGTGTCGGCCTTTACGCTGGCCCATACCGTGACCCTGGCGCTTGGCGCGCTCGGGCTGGTGAACGTGCCCGGCAGCATCGTGGAACCGCTGATCGCCGCCTCGATCGCCTTTGTCGCCATCGAGAACATCTTCTCAACCAACCTGCATCGCTGGAGGCCGGCGGTAATCTTTGCCTTCGGCCTGTTGCACGGGCTGGGCTTTGCCAGCGTGTTGCAGGACTTCGGTCTGCCGCAGGCACAGTTCATCCCGGCGCTGATCGGGTTCAACGTCGGTGTCGAGTTCGGTCAGCTGACCGTCATTGCGCTGGCCTTCATCGCCGTGGGCGCGTGGTTCCGCCACAAGACCTGGTATCGGTCGGCAATTGCGGTTCCGGCTTCTGCGGTGATCGCCTGTGTCGGGATCTACTGGGCGATCGAACGCACCTTCCTGTAAGACAGGACCGACCATGGGGTGCGCCCGACGGGGCGCATCCACCTTTCCAGGGGCCCATTCAACGGGCCTGACCGAGAAAGCCGGGAAGGGGACTTGCCAAAGGTCAGGGGCCGGTGTAATGCACCGCCACTCAATCCCGCAGGTGGGGTCGGGCCTTTGGGGGAGACATCCCCAAGCGTCCACCGGTTGAAGCATCCGCTTCTCACCCCCGCCGAGGCTAAACCGGAAAGGAAAACGGACATGGCTCTTCCCGAGTTCACCATGCGCCAGCTGCTTGAAGCCGGCGTTCACTTTGGTCACCAGACGCAGCGTTGGAACCCCCGCATGGGCGAGTTCATCTATGGCGCGCGCAACGGCATCCACATCATGGACCTGACGCAGACCGTCCCGATGCTGGACGCTGCTCTGAACGTCATCCGCGAAACCGTCGCCAAGGGCGGCCGCGTTCTGTTCGTCGGCACCAAGCGTCAGGCCTCGGCCCCCGTCGCAGAAGCCGCCGAGAAATGCGCGCAGTACTACATGAACCACCGCTGGCTGGGCGGCACGCTGACCAACTGGAAAACCGTTTCCCAGTCGATCAACCGCCTGAAGGAAATCGACGAAAAGCTGGGTTCCGGCGCTGAAGGCCTGACCAAGAAAGAGCGTCTGGGCATGGAACGCGACCAGGAGAAGCTGACCGCATCCCTGGGCGGCATCCGCGAAATGGGCGGCGTTCCCGACCTGCTGTTCGTCATCGACGTGAAAAAAGAACAGCTGGCCATCGCCGAAGCCAACAAGCTGGGCATCCCGGTTGTCGCCGTTGTCGACACCAACTGCTCGCCCGATGGCATCGACTACATCATCCCCGGCAACGACGACGCGGCGCGTGCGATTTCGCTGTACTGCGACCTGGCATCGCGCGCAGCCCTGGACGGCATGACCGCCCAGCTGGGTGCTGCTGGCGTTGACGTTGGCGCAATGGAAGAAGCCCCGGCCGAAGAGGCTGTCGAGGAAGCCGCAGAGGCGTAAGCCACGCGACACCTTCGGGTTTCATGAAAACGTCATGGGTCGCGGGTACGCCCGCGGCCAAGACCATTCCCAAGACATGAGGAGAGCCGAAATGGCGATCACTGCTGCACAGGTGAAAGAACTGCGCGAAATGACCGGCGCAGGCATGATGGATGCCAAGAAGGCGCTGGTGGAAACCGATGGCGACATCGAAGCCGCCGTTGACTGGCTGCGCACCAAGGGCCTGGCGAAAGCCGCCAAGAAATCCGGCCGTACCGCCGCCGAGGGCCTGGTGGCCGTCGCCGTTGAAGGTGGCAAGGGTGTTGCTGTCGAAGTGAACTCGGAAACCGACTTTGTCGGCAAGAACGCCGAATTCCAGACCATGGTGAAAGACATCGCCGGCGCCGCGCTGAACGTGTCCGACATCGAGGCGCTGAAAGCGGCCGATCTGGGTGGCAAGACGGTCGAAGAGACCATCACCAACAAGATCGCCACCATCGGGGAAAACATGACCCTGCGCCGGATGGAAACCGCAGAAGGCGATCAGGTCGTGTCCTACGTGCACAACGCTGCGGCGGACGGCATGGGCAAGATCGGTGTTCTGGTTGCGCTGAAAGGCGACAACGAAGCCTTCGGCAAGCAGGTCGCGATGCACGTCGCTGCTGCTGACCCGCGCCCGCAGGCCCTGAACGAATCCGAAGTCGATGCCGAAGTCATCGAAAAGGAACGTCAGATCCAGATCGAGATCGCACGTGAATCCGGCAAGCCGGAGCAGGTGATCGAGAAGATGATCGAAGGCCGGATGAAGAAATTCCTGTCCGAGATCACCCTGGTGAACCAGGCCTTCGTCGTGAACCCCGACCTGACCGTCGGTGCGGCCGCGAAAGAAGCCGGCGTCGAGATCCTGGGCTATGTCCGCCTGGAAGTCGGCGAAGGCATCGAGAAGGAAGAAGAAGATTTCGCAGCAGAAGTGGCCAAGGCCGCTCAGGGCTGATCGCCCGCTGTTTCAGATCTGGAAAGGGCCGGGGATTTCCCCGGCCTTTTTCTTTTGGGCGGATCAGGTGTTGTCCAAGGCCGCTTGGGGCCGTTTCAGCGCCGCACGGGTCCGGGTGACGGCGTCACGGATATGGCAGCCCTCGGCGTGGTCATTCAGCAGCCCCATGCTTTGCATGAAGGCAAAGACGGTCGTGGGGCCAACGAACTTCCATCCGCGCTTTTTCAGGTCCTTGGCCATGGCGATGGCAGAAGGGCTGGTGGTCATGCTTTGCGGCGCACCCAGTTCGTCCTCGGACGGCTCCCAGGACCAGACATAGGCGGCAAGGGTGCCTGTCTCGACGATCAGTTTCTCTGCGCGGGCGGCGTTGTTGATCACGGCGTCGATCTTGCCCTTGTGACGAATGATACCAGCATCGTTCAAAAGGCGCGTTCTGTCTGCGTCGGTGAACTTAGCAACCTTGTGCAAGTCAAAGTTTTCAAACGCGGAACGAAAGTTCTCTCTCTTTGCCAGAATGGTTCGCCAGCTTAGCCCCGACTGGAAGCTTTCCAGGCAAAGCTTCTCGAACAGGTGGCGGTCATCGGTGACGGGCCACCCCCATTCCTCGTCATGATAGGGGATGAAATCCGTCGTCTGATGCACCCAGTGGCAGCGTTGCCTGCCATCGGGGCCCGTGGTCAGCTGTGCCATCTGCATCCTCTTGCCCTGCGCCGTACAGGCACAGGAGACAGGCAAGACGCCTTGCGGTCAAGGCGGCCATGGGGCCGTGATCAGGGCAGGGGCTGGATACAAGAACGGTGCCGACCAGAGGTCGACACCGCCTTATAACGTCCGCGGGCATAAATGGGGATGGTGCCCGCCGGACTGCCGGAACGAAGGTGGATCAATACACCTCCGCCCGGCTCCGGTTTCCCGGTCGAAGACCAGAGCCTCGGTATATCGAGGGGTGGTTTCCGAATGTTCCATGGCCATAAAGCCACCACTCACGGAACCTCTGCAGATTGCAATCTGACGCGGCGTAACGAAAGTCAGGGAATCCTTACCTTTTGGTCAAACACGTCATTCAGAGAATTGAATGTTGTTTATTTCCAGTGGCTTAGAGATCACGCTTCCAGGACGAACATCTGATTTTGGAATGCCGCTTTCAGCACTGCCTGGGCCGTTGTCTCGACATTTAGCGCCTCACGCGCAAGCCGCAGATGCTTCTCAACCGTGGCGGGTGTCAGGCCCATCAAAAGGGCGATATCGGCGGTGGTTTTTCCATCGCCAACCCATTGCAGCGCTTCGCGCTGACGCCTGGTCAGGCCGCGCGACGGGCCGGCATAGGGCAGGGTAAGAATCTTCAGGTGCGCGACGTTGTTCATCACCACGATATCGCGGCCATGGTCGGCCCAGATGCGATCGCAGTCTTCCTGGGACATGCCAGGGTTCGCGGTCAGCGCGATGGCGCCCTTGGTGCGGGGCGAGATCGATTTGAAGCTGATGGAATAGCCGGCGGTCACCTCGTGACGGCGGTTGAACTCCAACACGCTTTTTTCACTTTCGGTCAGCGTCCCGCTGGCCATCATGTCGCGCACAATGGACCAGCTGCAGGCACCTTCGTGTTCCAGCGCCCAACGGACCATGGGGGCGTGGAAATACAGACCCTTGCCAAGGAAGCCGTCGGTGTAATCCTTCGCGTGGTTGGTCAGGATCACGAAATCCTCGGGATCGCCCAAAGAGGTCGCGGTGCGGTAGCGGGTAAAGCCATAGATCAGACGATCAAAGCCGTAGGCACCCATGCGGTCGCAATGCAGCTGCCACAGCTCCTCGATGGACTGCGCATTGGTCAGCTGCTCAAGATAGTCGCGGCGCGTGTGGCTGCGTTCATCCCGGGTGCGGTGCGCGGAGGCGGCTGTCATGCAAGTCCTTCAGGTTGTAGATGCTACCGAGCGTCTATTACTAAGGGCTATGGTCCAAATGTCGAGGGGATCAGCCGCAATTTCCCCTGCGTAACCATCCGTTATTTACATAATACTGATTACACGCAACATGGATATACTTGGAACGACCCCCTGTTTGTCCACAGTATCCGTGTTTTGACGCCTCGAGATCACTTTGTCATCCCTGAGCGTCGTCTGGGCCGATACAGAACCCTGCACCGACCCGGAAGCCTGTTAGGACGATCGCCCCTCCATCCCGGATGCCAGACTTGACGGCGCGCCCGGGATCCGCATCTCGAACGTGCTCTCGATCGCGGTGTAGTCGTAGTAACCCATCCGCGCCAATGGTTTGATCTTTGGCACCATCAGCTTGCCCTCGGCCGAAATCACGTCGTCCTGCACGTGGATACGCACCACTTCGCCATAGACGATGTCCACCCAGGTGTCCTGGTTCCCCCCGGAAAGCCGATGCGTGCTGAGATAGCGGCATTCGAACTGTGCCGGGCTTTCCGCAACCCGAGGAGCCTTGGCGTCGATCGACGCGGCCTTGGTCAAGCCGGCGCTGACGAATTCGTCCTCTTCCGGTGGCGTATCCATACCCGAGATGCTGACCGCCTCGCGCAGGTCGTAGGTTGCCATGTTCCAGACAAACCACCCGGTTTCCTCGGCATTCACCACGGAATCCTTGCGCCGCGCGCCCCTGCGATGGTTCGCGGCAAACATCACCATGGGCGGATCGAAGTTCAGGTTCTGCCACTGGCTGTACGGTGCCAGATTGTCGATCCCTTGCCGGCTGGTGGTGGAAATCCAGCCGATCGGGCGCGGCACCGTACAGGCCTTGAACGGGCTGAACGGCAGCGGACATGGTTCTTTTCCTGGTGCATAGTGCAAGTGGTGGATCCTCCCTCTGGTTGGGCTGCAATAGCCGTTCCGGAGAGACTAGCCCCCTATTTGTTAGCTCGCAAACAATTATCTTGCTTATCGCCTTGAGCCAGGTGCGGCGCGGAACGCCAAGGGGCGGCCCCGGTCTGCCGAAGCCGCCCCTTGAGGAAAACAAACGCCCGCAGATCTCAGCCCAGGGCGTAGCCCGCGCCGCGCACGGTGCGCAAAGGATCGCCCCCGCCGTGCTGGCACAGCGCCTTGCGCAGACGGCCGATGTGCACGTCCACGGTGCGCGTGTCGACATAGATGTCGCGCCCCCAGACACGGTCCAGAAGCTGTTCACGGCTCCAGACGCGGCCGGGTTTTTCCATGAAGGTGGTCAGCAGACGGAATTCCGTCGGCCCCAGCTTCAGCACGTTGCCGTCGCGCGTCACGCGGTGCGTTTCGCTGTCCAGCAGGATGTCCTCGAACTCCAGCCGTTCACCGACGGTGGACGGACGCGTACGGCGCAGCTGGGCGCGCACACGGGCCATCAGTTCGATCACCGAATAGGGTTTGACCACGTAGTCATCCGCCCCGGTTTCCAGGCCGCGCACGCGGTCGACCTCTTCGCTGCGGGCAGACAGCATGATGATCGGCACGCCGCGGGTTTCCGCCCGCATCTTCAGTTGGCGGCAGACCTCGATCCCCGAGACATTGGGCAGCATCCAGTCCAGCACAATGATGTCCGGCGCGGCCTCGTCCACCAGCATCAGCGCCTCTTCGCCGTTTTCCGCCCGCGAGACGCGGAAGCCTTCGGCTTCGAGGTTGTAGGACAGCACTTCGCGCTGTGCGGGTTCGTCTTCGACGACAAGGACTGTGGGCTGTTCGGGCATCTTCGGTCTTTCGGAAAGGCTCAGGCTTGCGGCGAGAAGGTCGCGTCGGTCGAGGTTTTGTCGCCCTTGGGCCGCGCCTCGTCCGGGGTTTCGCCGGTGACCAGGTAGATCACCTGCTCACAGATCGAGGTCACGTGATCGCCCATGCGTTCGGTGTTCTTGGCCATGAAATGCAGGTGCATGCAGGCGGTGATGTTGCGCGGATCTTCCATCATGAAGGTCAGGAATTCGCGGAAGAGCGCGTTGTACATCTGGTCGACGTCCTGGTCGCGCTGGATCACGTCGGCGGCCTTGACGGCGTCGCGCTGGATATAGGCGTCCAGCGCGTCCTTCAGCATCTCGTTGACCTCGCGCGCCATGCGGCGCAGCGCGGCCTGAGAGCCGTTGATCGGCGACATCTGGGCCAGGATCGAGGTCCGCTTGGCCATGTTTTTCGCATAGTCGCCAATACGTTCCAGGTTGGACGAGATCTTCATGACGGACAGAACGATGCGCAGATCGCCCGCCGTCGGTGCGCGCAGCGCGATCAGGCGCGCGGCGTCTTCGTTGATCATCTCTTCCAGGGCGTCGATGGCCTTGTCGCCCTTGCGGACCTGTTCGGCCAACTCTTCGTCGCGAGTTTCCAGCGACTGGGCTGCGTCCAGGATCGCGGCCTCGACCAGGCCGCCCATCTTCATGATCTTCGCCTGGATGGCTTCCAGATCCCGGTCGAAGGCGGATGCGATATGCTGCTCGTCTGCGGTCATTTTATCCAACTCCGATGGATCAGCCGATACGGCCGGTGATGTAACTTTCGGTGCGCGGATCCACCGGGTTGGTGAAGATCTGGCCCGTCTCGCCGTATTCCACCAGGTTGCCGAGGTGGAAGAAGGCCGTTTTCTGGCTGACGCGCGCCGCCTGCTGCATCGAGTGCGTGACGATCACGACGCTGTAGTTTTCACGCAGCTCGTCGATCAGTTCCTCGACCTGGCCGGTGGCGATCGGGTCAAGCGCGGAACAGGGTTCGTCCATCAGAAGAACCTCGGGTTCAGTGGCGACGGCGCGGGCGATGCACAGACGCTGCTGCTGACCACCAGACAGGCCGGTGCCGGGCGCGTGAAGGCGGTCCTTCACCTCGTCCCAGATGGCGCCGCGGCGCAGGGATTTTTCGACAATGTCGTCCAGGTCGGCCTTGTTCTTGGCCAGTCCGTGGATCCGCGGACCATAGGCGATATTGTCGTAGATCGATTTGGGAAACGGGTTCGGCTTCTGGAACACCATGCCGACCTTGGCGCGCAGTTGCACGGGGTCGACGCGAGCGTCATAGATGTCTTCACCGTCCAGCAGGATGTCGCCTTCGACGCGGCAGATGTCGATGGTGTCGTTCATGCGGTTCAGGCACCGCAGGAAGGTGGATTTGCCGCAGCCCGAGGGGCCGATGAAGGCCGTCACGGTCTTGTCTTCGATCTCGACGTTCACGTCCTTGATGGCGTGGGTGCTGCCGTAGAAGACCTGCACGTTGCGGGCGGCGATTTTAGTCTCGTTCTGGGTCACTTTCTGCTCCGATGCGGGGGCGTCGTACATGGGGTCTGGTCCTTCTTACCACCGGCGCTCGAAGCGTCGACGCAGAATAATTGCGATGATGTTCATGGTCATGAGGAAGAGCAGCAGGATGATGATGCCACCCCATGCCCGTTCGTAGTAAGCAGGATCCGCCCGTTTCGCCCATTCGTAGATCTGGGCCGGCATGGCCGAGTTCGGGTCAAGGAACCCGCTGGCGATCCCGTCAGGATAGTTCGAGGCGATGTAGCCCACCATGCCGATCAGCAGCAGCGGCGCGGTTTCGCCAAGCGCCTGGGCCAGACCGATGATCGTGCCGGTCAGGATGCCGGGCATGGCCAGCGGCAGCACATGGTGGAAGACCGACTGCATCTTCGAGGCCCCTACCCCAAGTGCGGCGTCGCGGATCGACGGCGGCACGGCCTTCAGCGAAGCGCGGGTCGAGATGATGATCGTCGGCAGCGTCATCAATGTCAGCACCAGGCCACCGACCAGCGGGGCGGACTGCGGCAGATGCGCGAACTGGATGAACACGGCGAGACCCAGGATACCGAAGACGATCGACGGCACGGCCGCCAGGTTCGAGATGTTCACCTCGATCAGGTCGGTCCAGCGGTTTTTCGGTGCGAATTCCTCAAGATAGATCGAGGCCGCGACACCGATCGGCAGGGCCAGGCCCAGCACCACCAGCATCATGAAGAAGGACCCCAGCATCGAGACACCGATCCCGGCCTGCTCCGGACGGCTTTCGGAAGCGTCCGCGCCCAGGATGAAGGCCCAGTTGAATTCGCGCTTCAGCACGCCGGCCTCGTTCAGGGCGTCGGTCACGTCCAGGTGTTCGGCGTCCAGGTTCTTGTCACGCGCCAGGTCTTCACGGGCCACGCGGCCCTTCATGTAGCCATCCACGCGGGACGAGGCGAGGACGCGGAAGTCTACCGTTTCGCCGATGCGGCCCGGGTTGGCGATCACGAAGTCACGGATCTGCGCCGAAGCCGAGGCCGAAACCATCTTCTCAAGATCCTTGTCCTTGGCGAAGGGGCTTTCGATCCCGTTGTCGGCCAGGGTCCTGGACATGGCGTCGATGATCAGCGGCTTGTAGCCAAAGGTCGAGACCTTCTTGATTTCCTCGATGTCGCGGTTGCCGTTCTTGTCCAGCTTGTCGGCCTTCAGTTCGACCGGGATGGTCATGAAGGTCTGGGTGAAGGCGGGCACCCCGTTGCGCACGATGGCGAACAGCAGCAGGGCCAGGAAGATCAGGCCAACCGTGACGGCAGCAATCCCATAGGCGCGAAAGCGGGCCTCGGCGGCATTGCGGCGGCGCACCCGGTTGTCCAGCGTCATCAGGCTGGACTTGGTGCGGGCACCGCCACCGGGAGGTGTCGATGTTGCGTCGGTCATTCGTATTGCTCCCGGTATTTGCGCACGATCCACAGTGCAAAGACGTTCAGGCCAAGGGTGATGACAAACAGGGTCATGCCCAGGGCAAAGGCCACCAGCGCCTCGGGCGAGGCAAAGTCCGCATCCCCCGTCAGCTGCGACACGATCTTGGCGGTCACGGTGGTCATGGCCTCGAAGGGGTTCATCGACAGGCGGGCTGCGGCCCCTGCCCCCAGCACCACGATCATCGTCTCACCGATGGCGCGGGATGCGGCCAGAAGGATGGCACCGACGATGCCCGGAAGGGCTGCGGGCATGACCACTTGCTTGATGGTTTCCGATTTGGTCGCACCCAGGCCAAGCGACCCGTCGCGCATCGCCTGGGGGACCGAATTGATGATGTCGTCGGACAGCGAACTGACGAAGGGGATCAGCATGATGCCCATCACCAGCCCCGCGGTGATCACGGCGCGCGATCCGCCCATCCAGCCGGTGGCATCGGGCCCAAAGACCGTGACCAGCGCCGGGCCGACCGTCAGCAGGGCGAACAGGCCGTAGACGATCGTGGGGATGCCGGCCAACACTTCCAGCATGGGCTTGGCAAAGGCGCGCACGGCGGGCGTGGCGTATTCCGACAGGTAGATCGCCGCGAACAGGCCGACCGGCACGGCCACCGCCAGCGCGATGATCGAGATGTAGAAAGTGCCCCAGAACAGCGGGATGATGCCCAGTTCCGAACCGCCACCGAAGGACGGCGCCCAGGTCAGGCCAAAGAAGAATTCAGTCCAGGGGTAGAGCTTGAAGAATTCGACCGTGTTGAAGACAAGGCTCAGCACGATACCGATGGTGGTCATGATCGCGATCGAGGCCGCGAAGATCAGCATGGCCAGCACGCCCTTTTCCACCACGTTGCGGGCGCGGAAATCCTTGTTCGTGCGCAGGTAGGCAAAGGCAAAGCCGCCGATGGCCAGGGCCAGCACGATCACCGTCATGGCAAGGTGGCCGATGCCGTTCAGCCGGCGGTAATCCTGCGCGGCGGACAGCACATAGGGTTCCACGTCAGACCCAAGCGCGACACCAACCTGGGCCAGGGTTTCGCGAATGTTCGTGGTTTCGGTGCTCAGCGCGGTGGCGGCGTCCGGGGTCATGGCCCCCTGCGCAATCGCAAGGTCCAGACCGTCGGCGACGCGGCGCACGTCCGACATGATCAGGTTCAGCGCGCCGGTGTCGGCATAGGCCGTGCCGGGGATCGCATCGGAAACCGCGTTCTGGATCAGCATCGGCTGCAGGATCAGCCAGGCGATCATCACGCCCAGGGCCGGCACCAGAACCGTCAGCGCGGTGTTATAGCCGTAGTACCCGGGCAGGGAATGAAGATGACGCGCATCGCCTTGGGCAGATGCCATGGCGCGGGCGCGTCCGAGGAAGAAACCAATAACGGCAATCGCGAGAACGATGCAGAGTAACCAGAGTGCCGGCATAGGAAGCTTTCCCGATCGTCTTGACCCGAAGGTCCTGGCCCCAAGGTCGTGACCCGAGGGTAATGGAAGGAAACGGGCCCGGGCGGGATGCCGGGGCCCGGATGGTTGGGGCGGCGCCTTTCGGTGCCACCCCGGTCGAACTTACATGTTCGAACCCATGGTCTGCTCTTCAGCAACACCGGACTGGGTTGCCGACAGCTCGGGGTCGGAGACCAGGCCGTATTCGGCCAGCGGGCCGTCGGGGCCTGCCATGTCGTCGGACACGAAGAACTCAGCGTATTCTTTCAGGCCGGGGATGACGCCGATGTGGGCTTTCTTCACGTAGAAGTACAGCGGACGCGAAACCGGGTAGTCGCCGGAAGCGATGGTTTCGGTCTTCGGCTCGACGCCGGACATGGTTGCGACTTTCAGCTTGTCGGTGTTGTTCTCGTAGAACGCCAGGCCGAAGACGCCGATGCCGTTTGCGTTGGCGTCGATCGATGCCAGGGTCTCGGTGTAGTCACCGTCGATGTCGACCGAACGGCCGTCGGTGCGCAGGTCCATGCAGGCCTTCTCGGCTGCTTTTTCGTCCAGGCCCGAAGCGACATAGGCTTCGAATGCGCCGGTTTCTTCACAGCCCGCCAGGATGACTTTTTCGTCAAAGACTTCGCGGGTGCCGTGCTTGGTGCCGGGAACGAAGGCCAGGATCTCTTCCGCCGGCAGATCGGCGTTGAAGTCGGACCATTTGGTGTTGGTGTTGTCGACCAGTGCGCCGTCTTTGAGGACTTTTGCGCCCAGGGCGTTGAACAGGTCGGCCGGCTCGAACGCGTTGTAGGCGGGGCCGTTCAGCTGGCTGGCGAAGACGATGCCGTCATAACCGATGCGCACTTCGATGATGTCGGTGACACCAGCTTCGGCACAGGCTTTGACTTCTTTGTCTTTGATTTTGCGCGATGCGTTTGCAACGTCGATGGTGTTTCCGCCAACGCCTTCACAGAAGCGCTTCAGACCAGCCGAGGAGCCGCCGGATTCAACAACCGGGGTCGGGAAGTCAAAGTTTTCACCGAACGCTTCTGCAACGATCGAGGCATAGGGCAGAACGGTCGACGAACCGGCAACCTGCACCTGGTCACGGGCGGCAGCGGCGGTTGCGGAAACGGCAGCGATCGCCACGGCAGAGGCGGTCAGTTTGAAGTAGGACATGGTAGCTCCTGATTTAATCTCATGGTCCCCATTGCAGGTGACCTCAGGACGCCCATCTAGAGACGCTCCCTAATGCTTTTGTGAAAGTAATGTAACGGTTTCATGACAACCGCCGGGATGGCGAAAAAATATAGACAACCCCTGCGATTTGTCGCTGTTTGGCGTCCATGGAAAAGGGGGCGGAAATGCCCCCTAACCCACTGTTTTCACGCGCGGTATGGCCCCGACCTACTGCCCAAGCGGCAGAATGACGATAAAGGCGGTGCCTTCACCCAGTCTGCTTTCGATCCGCATGCGTCCGCGGTGGCGTGTGATGATGTGTTTTACAATCGCCAGACCAAGCCCCGTGCCGCCCATTTCCCGCGATCTGTGCGAATCGACACGGTAGAAGCGTTCGGTCAGGCGGGGGATGTGCTGTTCAGCGATTCCCGGCCCCGAATCGCGCACCGTGATCGTCACCCCTGCCCCCCGCAGCGACGGCACATTGTCCGAGACCGTCACATCCACCTGCACCCGTCCGCCCGAGCCGCCGTATTTCACGCCGTTCTCGATCAGGTTGGTGAAGACCTGCCGCAGCTGGTCCTCGTCCCCGGGGATCAGCACGCCCTCGGTCTCGCCGGTCGGGTCGATCTGCACGCCCGCCTCTTCGGCCAGCGGGGCAAGCGTCCGGGCCACCGAGCCCACGACCGAGGCCACGTCGACCCGCGTCGTCGGACGCACCCGCTCTTCGCTTTCGACCCGGCTTAGCGACAGAAGATCCCGGACCAGACGTTCCATCCGGTGCGCTTCGCGGTCCATGATGGTCAGGAACCGTTCCTGCGCCTGCGGATCGTTCTTGGCCGGGCCGCGCAGGGTTTCGATGAACCCCAGCAGCGCGGTCAGCGGCGTGCGCAATTCATGGCTGACGTTGGCGACAAAATCACGGCGGATCTGGCCGGCCTGTTCGACGTGGGTGGTGTCCTCAAAGCTGACCAGCACGCCTTCACCCGCGCCCAGATCGATATAAGAGGCCGTCACCCGATAGGTCAGATCCCGCCCGGCTTCGGACGTCAGGTGCCGCGCCTTCCGGGTCTTACGGTCCTGCAGACAGCCGTCCACCGCATCCAGAACCGACGGATGGCGAATGGCGGTGATGTAATGGCGCCCGACGATGGCGGTCCCCAGAAGGGCCTTGGCATCGTCATTGGCGGCCAAAATCCGTTCTCCCCGCCCGATCAAAAGAGAGGCGAGAGGAATGGCCTGCAAAAGCTGGGTGAGAAAGGCTTCGGACATAGATGCTTAACCATTTTGCGGGATAGTCCGCGCCAAGTGCTACACTGATATGTCCCCACGGGAAAAGAGGAGGAAACAGACCATGGGCGTTTTTGTCCTCGCCTCGGTCCGGTTTCGCGATCGCGCCCGCTATGACGCCTACCAGGCCCGCTTTGCCGGGGTTTTCGCCGGATGCGGCGGCACGGTGCTGGCGGCGGATGAGGCCCCGCTTCGGCTTGAAGGGGACGACAGCCCCGACAAGATCGTGCTGATGCACTTCGACAGCCTGGACCAGGCCAGCGCTTTCCTGCTGTCGGAGGCGTATCAGGCGGTTTCCCGTGATCGCGAAGCCGGGGCCGTCACCACCACCCATTTGATCCGGGCGCTGGATCCGCCGATCCGCTAGGGATCAGTCCTCGATCCGGATCATGCCGTCGCGAAAACGGCGCATGTTGCGCTGATAGCTCAGGGCCGAGGCTTCGTTGCGCTGTTCCCATTCCGGGCCCAGTTCTTTGACCACCTTGCCGGGGCTGCCCAGCACCATGGAATTGTCGGGGATCACCTTGCCCTCGGTCACCAGCGCCCCTGCCCCGATCAGGCAGTTCTTGCCGATCACCGCGTTGTTCAGGATGGTCGCGCCCATGCCGATCAATGTGTTGTCGCCGATGGTGCAGCCGTGCAGCATGGCCTTGTGACCGATGGTGCAATTCTCACCGATGGTCAGCGGACAGCCCATGTCGGTGTGCATGACGGTGTTTTCCTGCACGTTCGATCCGCGTCCGATACGGATCTCCTCGTTGTCGCCGCGCAGGGTGCAGCCGAACCAGACCGAGGTCGCGCTTTCCATCACCACCCGGCCGATCACGTTGGCATCGGGGGCGATCCAGAAATCACCGTCTTCGGGGGTTACCGGCGCGATGCCGTCAAGCGCATACAGGGTCATTGGGTATCCTCGAATTCGGTTTGCAGGGTGCGCACGTGGTCGGTCAGCTTGGGCTGTTGCGTGCGGCGCAGGCGGGCGGCGGTCAGGATCGCCTTCAGCTTTTCCTCGGTCTCGTCGAGGTCGTCGTTGATCAGGACAAAGTCATAGGCGTCCCAATGGCTGATCTCGTCCCAGCTTTTCTGCATCCGGCCGGCGATGACCTCTTCGCTGTCCTGGGCGCGGTCCTGAAGCCGGCGGTGCAATTCGGTGATCGAGGGCGGAAGAAGGAAGATCGACAGCGTGTGCTGGTTCAGAGCCGAATTCGAGATCTGTTGCGCGCCCTGCCAGTCGATGTCGAACAGCACGTCCTGCCCGGCATCGATCGCCTCCTGCACGGCGGCGCGGGGCGAGCCGTAGTAATTGCCAAAGACCCGGGCGTGTTCCAGCATGCCGCCGTCCTGCACCTTGGCCTTGAAGTCCTCTTCCGACAGGAAATGGTAATCCTTGCCGTCGACCTCACCGGGGCGCGGCGCGCGGGTCGTGGCCGAGACGGAAAAGCGGATCGAATCGTCCCATGCGCGCAGGCGCTTGGCCAGCGTCGATTTCCCGGCCCCCGAGGGCGAGGACAGGATGATCAGCAGACCGCGGCGGTCACCTTGTGGCGTTTTCGAAGGGGTCGACATCGGGGTCCTCTGGCGCAAGTTCCTGTGGCAGGCCGCGTGGCGGGCCGCCTGTTGCCCCCGTGATTGGCAAATAATGCCGCCCGGGGCAAGCGCGGGCCCGTCTGTTCCTTGCCCGGGGCAAGCGCGGGGCCCGACCATACGCCCGCGTCTACTCCAGGTTCTGCACCTGTTCGCGCATCTGTTCAATGACCGCCTTCAGCTCTAGCCCCAGGGCGGTCAGATCGGCGTGCTGCGACTTGGAACACAGGGTGTTGGCTTCCCGGTTGAACTCTTGCGCAAGGAAATCCAGCTTGCGGCCCGTGGGGGCGTTGCTGGCGATCAGCGCGCGGGCGGCGGCCACATGGGCCTTCAGTCGGTCCAGTTCTTCGGTGACGTCGGCCTTGACCGCGATCAGGGCCAGTTCCTGCGCGACGCGCTGCGGATCGACGTTCAGATCGGCATCGACCACCCGGGCCAGTTGCTGGTGCAGCGCCTCGCGCGTCGCCTCGGCCCGGTTGGCCAAAACGGCGGCGGATTGCGCCACCAGGTCTTCGATCCGGTCCAGCTGTTCGGTGAGGATGCGGGCCAGTTCGGCCCCCTCGCCTTCGCGCATGGCCACGAAATTCTCGACCAGCGTGTCGAAATCCCGGATTAGCTGCGCCGCGAGCGCGGTGTTGTCATCCTCGGTCGTTTCGGTTTCCAGCACACCGCGCACCATCAGGATGTCGGCCGCACGTGACGGTGCCAGGGTCAGACCATGGTGCATCGCCAGATCCTCGACCTGGGCCATGGCCAGCAGCGCCTGTTCCATCGCTGCGGCATTGACGGCCAGACCGCCGGCCTCTTCGCTGCGGGTGATGCGCAGGGTCGCGCTGACATTGCCGCGGGTGACCGACGCAGCGATGCGTTTCTTTGCGGCTTGTTCCAGCCCCGGCACCCAATCCGGCACACGCAGCTTGATATCCAGCCCCTTGGCATTCACCGACCGGATATCCCAGGTCCAGCTGTGCGGCCCAAGCGCGCCCTGAGCCGAGGCGAAACCTGTCATGGATTGATGCATCTGGGGACCTTTCTTCAAATTTCGCCCAGAAATATAGCGGCGGCCCCGCGAAGGCCAGCGATCATGGCGGCGGACAGACGTCGCGTCACGCAAAGGTGTCCTTTGGAGCGTTTCACCGGGGCGTTAACCTTTCGTTCAGAATTTGCGCCCAAATAAGGCAGGATCGTGGCATCTTCATACATGAGTAAGCTTGATGCCGTCTTCCATTCACGTCTGCGGGGGCAGGACCGGGAAGGCAAAACAAGGCCGTAAGACAAATGACAGGACTGCCCTATGCCGACTGACCGCACCCAGGACCGCAAGGTCGTAAACATGACGCAATTCGCTTCTTCCGCCCGTTTCCAGCCGATCAAGGAGGTCGAGGCCTATTGGCAGGCGATCCGCGCCGGGCGTCTTGTGCCCCGCCGGTCCGACATAGATCCGCGCGGGATCGAACGCGCGCTGGAATTCGCCTTTGTCGCGGAACGCATTGCCACCGGGCTGGGACGGCTGCGCATCGCCGGGTCGCATCTGACCGATCTGCTGGGAATGGAGGTCCGGGGCATGCCGCTGACCGCCTTTTTCGCCACCAATTCCCGTCCCGTGATCACCGACACGCTGGAACAGGTCTTTGCCGACCCCGCCCTGGCCGAGATCACGCTGACCGGCGAACGCGGCATCGGAAAGCCGGCGCTGGACGGACGGATGATCCTGCTGCCATTGAAAAGCGACCTTGGCGACATTTCCCGCGTTTTGGGCTGCCTTGTCACCTCTGGATCGGTTGGCCGCGCGCCGCGCCGGTTCGAGATCACAGACACCCGCGTGACGCCCCTGCTTGGGGATGCGCGGCTGCCCGATCCGGTGACCCAGGACCCTGCGCCCAGGGTGCCAAGCGGGCTGGCCGAGGCACCGGCCACCTTTGATCCCGGCCCGCGCCCGTACCTGCGTGTCGTTCGGCGCGAAGACGCCGAATAAGCGTTTCGGAACAAATAGTCTGAAAATCGGTTCTGAATGAAAAAGGGCGCAGTAACCACCTGCGCCCCTTCACAAAATCAATCGTTCCGCTTCGGGTGATCAGCTGGCCTCGGCCAGTTGCTCCTGCCGCATCGCGGTCAGCTCTTCCGCCACAAGGAAGGCCAGTTCCAGCGACTGGGACGCGTTCAGGCGCGGGTCGCAGGCGGTGTGGTAGCGGTCTTTCAGATCCTCGTCCGAGACGTCCTGAAGCCCGCCGACACATTCGGTCACGTCCAGGCCGGTCATCTCGAAATGCACGCCGCCGGGGATGGTGCCCGCAGCCTTGTGGGCGGCAAAGAACTCCTGCACCTCGCGCAGGACCAGATCGAAGGGCCGGGTCTTGTAGCCGGTCGCCGATTTGATCGTGTTGCCGTGCATCGGATCGCAGACCCAGACGACATTCGCGCCCTCGGCCTTCACGGTTTCGATCAGACGCGGCAGATGGTCGGCCACCTTGCCAGCGCCGAACCGCGCGATCAGGGTCAGGCGACCCATCTCGTTCGCCGGGTTCAGCGTTTTCAGCAGGACCTTCAGATCGTCCTCGGTCATCGAGGGGCCGCACTTCAACCCGATCGGATTCTGCACGCCCTTGCAGAATTCCACATGCGCGCCGTCAGGCTGACGGGTGCGGTCACCGATCCAGATCATGTGGCCCGAGCCCGCCAGATGCTGACCGGTGGTCGAATCCACGCGGCACAGCGCCTCTTCATACTCAAGCAGCAGGGCTTCGTGGCTGGTGTAGAAATCCACCTGGCGCAGCGCGTGCTGGCGTTCGGAATTCACACCGGCGGCGCGGATGAAATCCAGCGTGTCGGTGATCCGGTTGGCCATGTCGCGGAAGCGCTCGGCCTCGTCCGATTCGGTGAAGCCAAGGGTCCAACGGTGCACTTCGTTGACGTCGGCATAACCGCCGGTCGAGAAGGCGCGCAGCAGGTTCAGCGTTGCGGCGGCCTGGGTGTAGGCCTGCAACATCTTGTCGGGATTGGGGATTCGCGCCTCGGGCGTGAAGTCCAGATCGTTGATGATGTCGCCGCGGAAGCTGGGAAGTTCCACACCATCAATCGTTTCGGTCGGGGCAGACCGGGGCTTGGCGAACTGGCCGGCCATGCGGCCGATCTTCACCACGGGCACCTTGGCGCCGAAGGTCAGGACCATGGCCATCTGCAGCATCACCTTGAAGGTGTCGCGGATGCTGTCGGCGCTGAACTGTTCGAAAGCCTCGGCACAATCGCCGCCCTGAAGCACGAAGGCCTCACCGCGTCCGGCCTGACCAAGCGCCTGTTTCAGGCGGCGGGCCTCGCCTGCAAAGACCAGCGGCGGATATTTGGACAGCTTTGCCTCGACCGCGTTCAGGGCGGCCTCATCGGGATAGTCGGGCATCTGCACCCGCGGCTTGTTGCGCCAATCGCTTTTGGTCCAGCCGGTCACGTTCTTTCCTCCACCGGGATTTCAAGTTCGACGGGTTATAGACAGGATAAAATCACGACACCACCGGCAATCCGTCCCGTGGTCCCTTTTGGCCGCCCTTCCCGTCCTTTTGCGCCCCTTGTGCGACACATTCGACCATGACAAAGTTACCGCTATCCTGTTGAGGGGAAACGGATTGGGCATGACGGACAAACCTTCGCACTTCGTATTCGTGCTGCTGGACAACTTTTCGTTGCTGGCCTTCGCATCGGCGTTGGAATGTCTGAGGATCGCCAACCGTATGGCGTCATCGCCGCTGTATTCCTGGGAGGTCCAGTCAGAAACCGGCGACAACGTCACCTGTTCGGCCGGCACGACCTTTGCGTCCGACACCAAGCTGGGTGAGTTGTCGCGCGACGACACGGTGCTGGTCTGCGCGGGGCTTGAGGTGCAGAAGGCCACGACAAAGCCGCTGATGAACTGGCTGCGGCGTGAGGCCCGCAAGGGTCTGCGCATCGGCGGGCTGTGCACCGGGGCGCATGTCCTGGCCGAGGCCGGGCTGCTGGACGGCAAGCGCGCCACGATCCACTGGGAAAACCACGACAGCTTTGCCGAGCAATACGAGGACATCACCCTGACCAAGTCGGTCTTTGTCCTGGACGGCAATCGCATGACCACGGCGGGCGGCACGTCCTCGATCGACCTGATGCTGAAACTGATTGCCGACCGGAACGGCGAAGAACTTGCCAATTCGGTGGCGGATCAGCTGATCTATTCCTCGATCCGGACGGACCAGGACACGCAGCGCCTGTCGGTTCCGACGCGGATCGGCGTGCGCCACCCCAAACTGAGCCAGGTCATCCAGATGATGGAGCGCAATATCGAGGAACCGATTTCGCCCGCGATCCTGGCCAAGGACGTCGGCATGTCGACCCGCCAGCTGGAGCGTCTGTTCCGCCGCTACCTGAACCGGTCGCCCAAACGGTACTACATGGAGCTGCGGCTGCAGAAGGCGCGCAACCTGCTGATGCAGACGGATATGAGCGTGATCAACGTGGCGCTGGCCTGCGGTTTCTCCTCGCCCTCGCATTTTTCCAAATGCTATCGCGCACAGTATCAGACCACCCCCTATCGGGAACGCGGCACCCAGGCGACACGCGGAGAGGCCTGAGGTCCGCGCGGCCCAGCCCGACTAGCCGAACAGATCCAGCTGATCGCCGGGGCGCGGCGGCGGGCGGAACAGATCCGTGCGCAGGGGCACCGTCGCCTCGTCCAGGCCCAGACGCCTGCGGGCGGCGTCGAACCGGGCGGCGATCATCTGGGCATAGACGCCCTGACCGCGCATCCGCTTGCCCCATTGCGCCTCGTACAGCTTGCCGCCGTGCATGTCGCGCAACCGGTTCAGCACCTTGTCGGCCCGGTCGGGATGGCTGTCGCGCAGCCAGGTTTCGACCAGTGGCGCGACCTCGGCCGGCAGGCGCAGCATGATCCAGCTGGCGGATCGCGCGCCGGCCTCATGGCCTGCGGTCAGGATCGCCTCGACCTCGGTGTCGGTCAGGCCGGGCACCACCGGGGACACCATCAGCCGCACGGGGATCCCCGCCTGCGCCAGCGCCCGGATCACCGCAAGGCGTTTCGCCGGGGGCGGCACGCGGGGCTCCATCTTCCGGGACAGCGCGGGATCCAGCGTGGTGACGGAAATGCCGACCGCCACCAGCCCGCGCGCGGCCATGTCCGACAGGATATCCAGATCGTTCAGGATGCCCGCCCCCTTGGTCACGATCGCCGTGGGGTGGTTGTAATCGCTTAGCACCGACAGGCAGGCGCGGGTCAGCTTCAGCTGGTGTTCGACCGGCTGATAGGGGTCGGTATTCGTGCCCATGGCAATCGGGGCCACCTTGTAGGACCGGGCGCGCAATTCCTTTTCCAGCACCTCGGCTCCGTTCATCCGGGCGGTCAGGCGGGTTTCGAAATCCAGCCCCGGCGACAGCCCCAGATAGGCGTGGCTGGGCCGGGCAAAGCAATAGACGCAGCCATGTTCGCAGCCGCGATAGACGTTGATCGACCGGTCAAAGGGCAGATCGGGCGACCGGTTGTAGGTGATCAGGCTGCGGGCGATCTCGGGCCGCACCTCGGTCCGGATCTGGGGGATGTCTTCCTCGATCTCCCATCCGTCGTCGATGGCGATGCGGTCATGGGATTCAAAGCGGCCCGGCTGATTGGTGCTGACACCCCTTCCCCGACGGCTTTGCGGCGGCAGGACGTGGTCGGGCGTCAGGTCCCGGCTGGTCTGGGGCGGGCGAGTCATGCGCCCAATATGAACAAAAGAAGAACATACGCAAGATGCGGCGCAAATGGGCCAGCCTAAACATCTGTGTAACCAATGATCTCTATGAAGATTTTTCGCATTCGGTTTGCCGCGAAACAGCGGTAAGGTCGGTCCATCGCGTTCCAATGTCGCAATCTGACCCGCCGGAATGCGAGAAACACGCCATGTCTGGCGTAACGCTAGCCCAGGGATCAAGGTAAGCCCCATGTCTGACGAAGAAGATATCATCCTCTCCGACCTCAACGACGACGAGCTTGTCGATCAGATGTTCGACGACCTCTACGACGGTTTGAAGGAAGAGATCGAAGAAGGCGTGCGCATCCTGCTGGATCGCGACTGGACCCCCTATGACATCCTGACCAAGGCGCTTGTCGGCGGGATGACCATCGTCGGCCACGACTTCCGCGACGGGATCCTTTTCGTCCCCGAGGTGCTTCTGGCCGCCAACGCGATGAAGGGCGGCATGGCCATCCTGAAACCGCTGCTGGCCGAAACCGGCGCGCCGCGCATGGGCAAGATGGTGATCGGCACCGTGAAGGGCGACATCCATGACATCGGCAAGAACCTTGTCGCGATGATGATGGAAGGCGCCGGCTTTGAGGTCGTGGACCTTGGCATCAACAACGCCGTCGAAGCCTACATCGAAGCCGCCGCCGCGGAAGAGGCCGACATCGTCGGCATGTCCGCGCTGCTGACCACGACGATGCCCTACATGAAGGTCGTCATCGACACGATGAAGGAACAGGGCGTCCGCGACGATTACATCGTTCTGGTCGGCGGTGCGCCCCTGAACGAAGAATTCGGCCGCGCCATCGGTGCCGACGCCTATTGCCGCGATGCGGCCGTGGCCGTCGAAACCGCCAAGCAGATGATCGCGCGCAAGCACAACCAGGGCGTAGCCAGCTAAGCCACCCCCCTGGCCCCTTTCGGGTCGGCGCGCAGGAGCCAGTCATGAAGATCCCCACGGATCGCGAATTGACGGAACAGGGATTAGAGGCGGCCTCTGGGGGCCGCCTTCTTGTTCTGGCCTGCGGGGCGCTGGCGCGGGAAATCCTGGCCCTGATGGACGCCAATGGCTGGGGTCATGTCGATCTGCACTGTCTGCCCGCCATCCTGCACAATTACCCCGAGAAGATCGCGGACGCCGTGCGCAAGGCGGTCGAAGACCGGCGTAGCGATTACGACCAGGTCTTCGTGGCCTATGCCGATTGCGGCACCGGCGGCGACCTGTCCCGCGTCTGCGACGACCTGGGCGTGCAGATGATCCGCGGCCCGCATTGCTATGCCTTCTTCGAAGGTGTCGACGCCTTCGTCGCCCGAGATGAGATCTTTGCCTTTTACCTGACGGATTTCCTGACCCGCCAGTTCGACACCTTCGTCTGGAAGGGGCTGAAGATCGACAAGCATCCGCAGCTGCGCGACATGTACTTTGGCCATTATCAAAAGCTGATCTACCTGGCCCAGACCGACGACCCCGACCTGACCGCCCGCGCGCAAGAGGCCGCCGACCGGCTTGGACTGGCCTTCGAACGGCGTTACACGGGGTACGGAGAGCTGGCGACAGCGCTTGGGGCTGCTGTCTGATCGCGTGATCTGACCGGCGGTTCCCGAAACCCCACACACCCCGCCCGACATCGAGTGTCCCGCATGATCCCGTCTCTGAAAGAAGATTGCAGCCAATGCGCGGCGCTGTGCTGTCTGGCGCTGTCGATCGACCGCAGCGAACATTTCGCCATCGACAAGCCGGCGGGCGTGCCCTGCCCCAATCTTGACGGCCACCATTGCAAGATCCACCGCTGGCTGCGTGTCGAAGGCTTTTCCGGCTGCACGGTATATTCCTGTGGCGGGGCCGGTCAGCGCGTCACGCAAGAGCTGTTCGCGGGCCAAAGCTGGCGCGACGATCCCGCCCTGACCGTCCCGATGATGGAGGCCTTTCGCGGCATGCGCGCAATCCAGGACCGGCTGGCGATCCTGATCGCCGCGCAGGAAAACCTGCCACTGGATGCGCAGGATCAGGCGACGGTGTCGGAAATGATCGGCTGGCTGCTGCCCGACGCGGTGGATTTCGACGTGGTGCGGTTCTTCCCCGGATCCGTGCGCGAGGGCGAAATCGACCTTTTCCTGCCGGGCTTGCGCCGCTACGTGCAGCGTTAGGCGGCGACCTCGCGGATGCGCTGGATCATGGCGCGCACGCCGTTGGACCGCTGCGCCGACAGGTGATCCTGCAGCCCAAGGCGCGACAACTCGGCCTGGGCATCGACGCCGCCGACCTGCGCGACGGGCAGATCGTTGTACAGCGCACGCAGCACGGCGATCAGCCCCCGCACGATCATCGCATCGCTTTCGCCGTCGAACCGGAAGGTGCCGCCGTCGATCTTCGGGAACAGCCAGACTTGGCTGGCGCAGCCGTCGACCTTGTTGGCGGGCACTTTCAGCGCCTCGTCCAGCGGGTCCATCGCCTTGCCCAGTTCGATCACGTGACGATAGCGGTCTTCCCAGTCCTCGAGGAACTCGAAATCTTCGACAATCTCTTCGAATGCGGGCTGGGCCATGGTCTCTCCTACGTCTTGGGGCAGAGGTAAGCCTGGCCGCGGGGCTTGTCCAGCCCGAGACCCGTCCTGACAAGTCGCCGCCATGTCTGCGTCGTGTCCCCGGCGCGACGCCCGGCACCTCAGCCCAAGCCTTGGGGCGGGAACGGCTTTTCAAGCGGGCCGCGATGCGCTACCCAATCCCAAAGGTAAAGAGGGCGGATCATGCGCAAGACACTTCCCCTGTTGCTGGTTGCAGCACTGGTACTGACCAGCTGCGGTCGCATTCGTGACAGCCGGATCAACCCGTTCAACTGGTTCGGCCGCGCCGAGGCCCGGCAGCTGGACGGCAGCGAAAGCAATCCGCTGATCCCGCGCCGCTCGGCCCTGGCCGCGCGCGAGGTGCCCGACACCCGCACCCGTGTGGGATCCGTGACCAATCTGGTGGTCGAACGCCTGCCCGGCGGTGCCATCATCCGCGCCACGGCCGTCTCGGACCGTCAGGGGGCCTATGAGGTCGCCCTGCGCCCCGTCGAAAGCGAAGACCTGCCCGAGGGCCTGGTGCAATATGAATTCGTTGCCTATCAGCCCATGGCCCCGCAGGGAACCGAGGCCTCGCGCAGCCTGACCGCCGCCGCACGGCTGACCGATCAGGAGCTGGCCAAGATTTCGCGGATCGAGGTTCTGGGCGCCCGCAACGCCCTGACCACCCGGCGCTGATCCCAAGGGACACGCCGGACGTTCCGGTAAAAATTCAACGGGCTGGCCTTGGGGCCGGCCCGTTTTTCTTTGCGGGGCTGATTTGACGATGCCCAGGCCGCAAACGAAAACCGGGGCCTGGGCCCCGGTCTGATCTTACAGCTCGATGATGTCGACCTTGCCCTTCCGGGCAGCCAGTCCGACCTTGCCATCGCATAGCTTCAGCGCATCGGTGCCAAAGACCTCTTTCCGCCAGCCCTGAAGCGCGGGCACATCGCGTTTCCCGGCCGAAAGCGCATCCAGTTCCGAGGTCGCGGCGATCAGGCGCGGCGCCACGCCGGCCCCGTCGGCCTTGGCCTTGAGCAGCACGCGCAGCAGATCGGCCAGCGCCGGATCCACCTGCAGCTTGTCGTTGGTGCGGTCGGGCTGCGGCATGTCGTCGGGGTCCATGTCCAGACCGGCCTGAACGGCGGCCAGGATGCCCTCGGCGATATCACCCTTGCGGGCTTCGCGCAGAAGAAGACGGGACCGCGACAGATCCTTCATGTCCTTCGGCTTGGTCGAGGCCAGTTCGGTCAGCGCATCGTCCTTGAACACCCGGTTGCGCGGGATGTTGTTGGACTGGGCATAGAATTCGCGGAACTCGGCCAGGGTCTTCACGATGGCCAGGAACTTGGGCGAAGCCGTACGCGTCCGGATGCGTTTCCAGGCATCCTCGGGGCGCGCGATATAGGTGTCGGGCGAGGTCAGGATGCCCAGCTCTTCTTCCACCCAGGGCTCGCGCTTCTGCTTTTTCAGCTTGTCGGCCAGGTATTCGTAGATCCGCCGCAGATGGGTCACATCGGCCAGCGCGTATTTCTTCTGCGCCTCGGTCAGCGGGCGGCGCGACCAGTCGGTAAACCGGCTGGATTTGTCCAGCTGCTGCTTGGCGATGCGTTTCACCAAGGTCTCGTATCCGACCTGTTCGCCAAAGCCGCAGACCATGGCGGCGATCTGGGTGTCGAACAGCGGTTGCGGAATGACGCCCGCGTCCACAAAGAAGATCTCAAGATCCTGGCGCGCGGCATGGAAGACCTTCACGACGGACGTGTCGCGGAACAGGTCATACAGCGGCGCAAGATCCAGACCGTCCGACAGCGGATCCACCAGGACCGCGTTGTCGTCCGTTTCGCCGGGCATCGCCAGCTGGATCAGGCAGAGTTGGGAATAATAGGTACGTTCGCGCAGGAATTCGGTGTCTACGGTGACATAGTCGAATTGTGCGGCTTCCTTGCAAAAGGCGGCAAGGTCTTCAGTCGTCGTGATGGTTTTCATATGGTCAGGTTCGTCCTGAAAAATGCGCAAAATCGCGCCGATCTGACCCCTATAGGGGATATCGCAGGGGTTGAAAAGCCGAGTTATGCACAGGTCCGAAAAGCCGCCCCCAGACAGGGCGCGGCTGCGGGATCAGGTGGCCAGATCAGGCTGCAGATCCTGACGGCTGCGATCCCCGCTGGCAAAGCGGCGCAGCGCCTGAGGATACAGCAGATGTTCCTGTTTCAGCACCCGGGCCGCAAGGCTGTCGGGGGTGTCCCCGGCCAGGATCGGCACCCGGGCCTGGCCCAGGATCGGGCCATCGTCCAGCTCGGCGGTGACTTCGTGCACGGTACAGCCCGCCTGCGTCTCGCCGGCCTCGATGGCGCGGGCATGGGTGTGCAACCCACGGTATTTCGGAAGCAGCGAGGGGTGGATGTTCAGCATCCGCCCCGCATAGTGGTTGGTAAAGCCATCCGTCAGGATCCGCATGAAACCGGCCAGGCACAGGATGTCCGGTTCGGCCGCGTCGATGACCTGCATCAGCTCGGCCTCGAACGCGGGGCGGTCGCCCTTGTAGGGGCGGTGATCGACAACGGCCGTGGCCACGCCCATCTTGTGCGCCTTGTCCAGGCCGCCCGCGTCGGCGCTATTGGCCAGCACCAGCACGGGCCGCGCCGGATGATCCCCCTTCATGCTTTCGACGAGGCGGACCATGTTGGACCCGCCCCCGGAGATCAGGATGGCAACGCGTTTGTGTGCGTCGGCTGTCACAGAAGGCTGCCCCGATACCGGACGCCCTGCCCCGTGGTGATCTTGCCGATCGGCGTGACGTCATGCCCGGCTGCGGCGAAATGGTGCGTGGCGGCCTCGACCTTGTCCGACGGCACGACGGCGATCATGCCGATGCCGCAGTTAAAGGTCTTGAGCATCTCGGCCTGGCTCATCCCGCCCTGTTCGGCCAGCCATTTGAAAATCGGCAACAGGTCCCAGGCGTCCAGATCGATGTCAGCCCCAAGATCGTCGGGCAGGACACGCGGCAGGTTTTCCGTCAGGCCGCCGCCGGTGATATGCGCCAGCGCGTTGACCGTGTCGTCCTTGACCGCGGCGATGGCGCCCTTGACGTAAAGCGTCGTCGGGGCCAGCAGCGCCTCGCCCAGGGTGCCGTCACCCCAGGGGCAATCGGCGTCCCAGGTCAGGCCGGAGGCCTCGACCAGCTTGCGCACAAGGCTGTAGCCGTTGGAATGCACCCCGTTCGAGGCCACGCCCAGCAACACGTCGCCTTCCTTGACCTCATTCGGCAGGTCGGCGCCACGTTCCATCGCGCCCACGGCAAAGCCCGCCAGGTCAAAGTCGCCCTCGGGGTACATGCCGGGCATTTCCGCCGTCTCACCGCCGATCAGCGCACAGCCCGATCGCACGCAGCCCTCGGCGATGCCTTCGATGACGCGGGCGGCATGGTCGACCGACAGTTTGCCGGTGGCGAAGTAATCCAGGAAGAACAGCGGCTCTGCGCCCTGGCAGACAAGGTCGTTGACGCACATGGCCACCAGGTCGATGCCCACGCCGTCCACCAGGCCGGTGTCGATGGCGATGCGCAGCTTGGTGCCGACCCCGTCGGTGGCCGCGACCAGGATCGGATCCTGATAGCCCGCGCCCTTCAGATCGAACAGCGCGCCGAATCCGCCCAGACCGGCCATCGTGCCGGCGCGGTTGGTGCGCTTGGCAGCGGGTTTGATCCGTTCGACCAGGTCGTTGCCTGCATCGATATCCACGCCTGCATCGGCATAGGTGATCCCGTTGGGTTTATCGCTCATCCTGGGTCTCCGGCTGGTTTGGCCCCCGATAGACCGAACACGGCGCCTTTGTCCACGGGGGCTGTCGCCAAAGGCACCAAAGAAGCGACGTAACGTCACCAGTGCGACCAAAGGCACTGCGCGGCACGCCGCCATATTTTCGACCCGACTTAGCGTCATCTTAACCACCTAAGCGGTTGTATGGTCGCAATTTCGCAGCGCTGGATTGCATATTCCATTTTGGCGATTGGTCAGGCTTGACCCCTTTTCGGGCATTCCCTAACAACCGCCCAGGCGGGCCTGTAGCTCAACGGTTAGAGCAGAGCGCTCATAACGCTTTGGTTGCGGGTTCAAATCCTGCCGGGCCTACCAATTTCCCGCTTTCCGCCTATCTCCGCAAGATGCGGTTTTCGGATCTCCTCCACCCCACGGAACGGGGGCTGTATTGCCCTGTGGCCGACGTCTATATCGACCCGGTCGCGCCGGTGCCGCGCGCGCTGGTCACCCACGGGCACGCCGATCATGCGCGCGCCGGGCATGGGGCGGTGCTGGCGACCGGCCAAACGCTGGACATCATGGCGCTGCGCTATGGCGCGGATTTCACCGGGGCACGGCAGGTGGCCGGGCCCGATCCGGTTCAGATCAATGGCGTGCAGTTTGAATTCGCGCCCGCCGGGCATGTGCTGGGGTCTGCCCAAATCCGGCTGAGCCACCGGGGCATGACAATTACCGTATCGGGCGATTACTGCCGCCTGCCCAATCCAACCTGCGCCGAATGGCAGCCCCTGCCCGCCCATGTCTTCGTGACGGAAGCCACCTTTGCCCTGCCCGTCTTCACCCATCCCGATCCCATGGGCGAGATCGGCAAGCTGATGACATCGCTGCGCGCCTTCCCGGACCGGGCGCATATGGTCGGTGCCTATGCCCTGGGCAAGGCGCAGCGGGTCATCGCACTGATCCGCGCCGCCGGCTGGGATGCGCCGATCTATATCCACGGCTCGCTTCAGGCGCTGTGCGCCTATCATCAAGAGCAGGGCATCGACCTGGGAGAGTTGCGCCCCGCCACGGCCGAGACGGTGACCAAAGCCGAGACCGCCGGCCAGATCGTCATCGCCCCGCCTTCGGCGTTCAATTCGCCCTGGATGCGGCGATTTGCCGATCCGGTGGTCGGCTTTGCCTCGGGGTGGATGCAGATCCGCAACCGGGCCAAGGCGCGGGGCGTCGAACTGCCCATGGTGATTTCCGACCACGTCGACTGGCCCGATCTGACCCGCACCATTCAGGAGCTTGCGCCTGAAGAAACCTGGATCACCCATGGGCGCGAAGACGCGCTGATGCGCTGGTGCGAGATGACGCAAAGGGTTGGGCGGCCCCTGCGGCTGGTCGGGTATGAGGACGAGGCCGAGTGACATGAAAGCCTTTGCCGATCTTCTGGAACGCCTGGCCTTTACCCCCGCCCGCAACGGCAAGATCGCCCTGCTGCGCGATTTCATCGCCACGCGCCCCGATCCTGAACGCGGCTATGCCCTGGCCGCCCTGACCGGAGAGCTGGAGCTGCGCCATGTCACGCCCTCGCTTCTGCGCAGCCTTGCGGCGGACCGGGTGGACGAGACGCTGTTTGCGCTGTCTTATGATTTCGTCGGCGACCTGGCCGAGACGATGGCGCTGATCTGGCCCGAAGGCCCGGGCGGAAACACGCCCGACCTGCCCGATCTTGTCGAGGAGTTGATGTCGACCGGTCGCGCCGCCCTGCCCGGCGTGATCGCCGCGCGGCTGGACCAGATGCCGGCCTCCGAACGCTATGCCTATCTGAAACTGGCGACGGGCGGCATGCGGGTTGGCGTCTCGGCCCGGCTGGCGCGCATTGCGGTGGCGCAATACGGCGATATCCCGGTGGAAGAGATTGAAGAGCTTTGGCACGGGCTGACCCCGCCCTATGCCGAGCTTTTCGCCTGGACCGAGGGCGGGGAAAAGCCCGTGTCCGCCGCGCTCGCCCCGTTCCGGCCCGTGATGCTGGCAACGCCAATCGACCTGGACGAGTTGCGCGATCTGCGGCCCGGGGATTTCAGCGTCGAATGGAAATGGGACGGGATTCGGGTGCAGGCGGTGGTGGACCAGGGGGTCCGGCGTCTCTATACCCGGACCGGAGAGGATATTTCCGCCGCCTTCCCCGATGTGATCGACGCGATGCAGTTTGACGCCACCCTGGACGGCGAACTGCTGGTGCGCCGCGGCGATCAGGTCGCCCCCTTCAGCGATCTTCAGAAGCGGCTGACCCGCAAGACCACGCCCAAGGCCCTGCTGGCCAGCCATCCCGCCGGATTGCGCATATACGACATTCTGATCGAGAATGGGCAAGATTTGCGCGAAATGGATTTCAAAAACCGCAGAAACCGCTTGGAAGATGCAGCCCAGCATTGGCCCGACCGGATCGACCTGTCGCCCATTCTGCAGGTAAAGGATTGGGACCATCTGGCCGATCTGCGCGCCGATCCGCCCGATGCGGTGATCGAAGGCGTGATGATCAAGCGCCGCGACAGCCCCTATCTGGCGGGTCGCATCCGGGGCCATTGGTACAAGTGGAAACGCGATCCGATGCTGGTGGACGCGGTGCTGATGACGGCGCAGCGCGGGCATGGCAAACGATCAGGCTTTTATTCCGATTTCGGCTTTGGTGTCTGGGATGGCGATAGGCTTGTCCCCGTGGGCAAGGCCTATTTCGGCTTCACTGATGAAGAACTGGTCGAGCTGGACCGCTTTGTGCGCCAGAACACCACCGACCGCTTTGGCCCGGTGCGCGCCGTGGCCCCGAAACTGGTGCTAGAGGTGGCGTTTGAAGGGCTTAACCGCTCCAACCGGCATAAATCCGGCGTCGCCATGCGATTCCCCCGAATCTCTCGTATCCGGCGGGACAAACCGGTGGAAGAAGCCGACCGGATCGAGACCCTGCGCGCGCTTCTGCCACCCGAGGTCTAGCGCGCCAGCACGATATCCGCCTGAAGCCCGCCCAGACGGTCAGACTGCCCCAGCCGCAGCACACCGCCATGGGTGCGCGCGATATCCGTCGCGATGGCCAGCCCCAGCCCGACGCCCGAGACGCGGTTCTGATTGCGCCCCGGCTCCAGCCGGGCAAAGGGGCGCATCGCCTCGTCCCGCCTGTCGGCGGGAATGCCAGGCCCGTCGTCTTCCACCCGAATGCGCAGGGATTTATCGGTCATCTGCACCGAGACCTCGGCACGGGTGCCATAGCGCACAGCGTTCGAGATCAGGTTTTCCAGCGCGCGACGCATGGCAACGGGGCGCAGAAGCACGCGGCCCTCGCCCTCCATCCGGCCCAGGGTCACGTCCGACCCGCCGCGCGCCGCGTCTTCGACGATGCCGGTGACAAATTCGATCGGGTCCAGCTTGATCGGCTGTTCCGAGGATGTGCCGCGCGCAAAGGCCAGGAATTCGTCGATCATGCGCTGCATCTCGTCGACGTCGCGCTCCATGTGCACGCGGTCTTCGTCCTCCAGCATCGACAGCCCCAGCTTCAGCCGCGTCAGCGGCGTGCGCAGGTCATGGGACACGCCCGACAGCATCAGGGTGCGCTGTTCGATCTGCCGTTCGATCCGGTTGCGCATGGCCAGAAAGGCTGCGCCGGCCGCCCGCACCTCGGTCGCGCCGCCGGGGCGATAGGGCACGGTCTGGCCCTTGCCAAAGGCCTCGGCCGCGGTGGCCAGCCGGGTGATCGGCCGCAGCTGATTGCGCAGGTAGATATAGGCCACAAGGGTCATCAGCGCGCCGAAAAACGCCATGTTCACAAGTAGCTGATGGGGATTCGAAGCCGACACCCGCGACCGGGAGAAACGGATCATCAACGGCCCCTCGGCCCCGTCCAGCACCACGCGCACGATATGATCATCGGGCAGTTCGACGCGGGCAACATTGGGCATCAGATCGCGCAGCGTTTCGATCACGGTGACGCCGGACAGATCGTACCAGCGACGGATGTCCTGCAGGGCCTCTGTCCCGGGCAGAGGTTCGACGGTGAAATTCAACGCGCGGGCCAGGCGCTCCTGCTCCTCACCGCTGGCCGAGGCGATCAGCGTCAGCTCATCCGTCAGGCTTTCGGTCATCTGGGTCGTCACGCCTTCGAAATGGCGCTGGATGAAGACGACCGAGACGACAAGCTGCACGAAAACCACCGGCAGAATCAGGATCAGCGCCGCCCGGCCATAGATGCCCCGCGGCACATATCGTTTGAGCCAGTCGAAATTCATGGTTTAGGTTGCCCCCGGATCCGTCCGAAAGACCAAACCACAGGAAGCCCCCATGCACCAGACCGACGACTTCAGCCCCATTCCCGGGCGACCCGAGACGCTTTCGCCGGGGGTGCGCCGTATCCTGTGCGACAACCCCTCGGCCTTCACCTATCGCGGGACGAACACCTATCTCGTGGGACGCGGGAAGGGCATCGCGGTGATCGATCCCGGCCCCATGGACGTGGCGCATCAGGATGCGATTCTGGCCGCGCTCGCCCCGGGCGAAGAGATCACGCATATCTTCGTCACCCACGCCCATGCGGATCATTCGCCGCTGGCGCGCCTGCTGTCCAAGGTCACCGGTGCGCCGGTGCTGGCCTTTGGCGATGTCACGGCCGGCCAGTCCGAGGTAATGCGCGATCTTGCGGCCCAGGGCGGTCTGGGCGGCGGCGAAGGGGCGGATCCCGATTTCCGCCCCGGTCAGATCCTGGCAGACGGGGACGTCGTCACCGGCGACGGCTGGCGTATGCAGGCTATCTGGACGCCGGGCCACCTGTGCAACCACCTGAGTTTCGATCTGGCCTTTGGCGATGATCCCTACGGCACCGTATTCTGCGGCGATCACGTCATGGGCTGGTCGACCTCGATCGTTTCCCCGCCCGAGGGCGACCTGACCCAGTTCATGCGCAGCTGCGAGGTTCTTCTGGATCGCCCCGCCCAGGTCTACCACCCCGGCCATGGCGCCCCGATTCAGGACCCGCACGCCCGGCTTCGCTGGCTGGTCGCGCACCGCAAATCGCGCGAGGCAGGGATTCTCTCTGCGCTAGAGGACGGCCCCGGCGACGCCACCGGCCTTGCGCTGCGGGTCTATACCGACACACCGGCACAACTTCTGCCCGCCGCCGCCCGGAATGTTTTTGCCCATCTTATTGATCTGACGTCGAAAAACATGGTCTCCCACGACGGCCGTCTGACCTTTGACAGTGTTTTTTCCCGTGTCTGAGAAGGGAATGAAGAAAATCTCGGATTTATGACGAAAAGGCTCTGGACGCCCGGAATCTCGGTTGCTATATGCCCCCACATGTTCCGGCGTAGCTCAGCGGTAGAGCAGTTGACTGTTAATCAATTGGTCGTAGGTTCGATCCCTACCGCCGGAGCCATAAAAAGCCCTAAGTCTTTCGACTTAGGGCTTTTTTGCTTTCTGACGCAGGCCTATCAGACGTCCTTCAAGCGCTTCAGCAGCGACGAGGTGTCCCAACGGCCGCCGCCCATCTTCTGCACGTCCTTGTAGAACTGATCGACCAGCGCGGTGACCGGCAGGGAGGCGCCGATTTCGTCGGCCGTGGTCAGGCAGATGTTCAGGTCCTTGCGCATCCAGTCGACAGCGAATCCGTGTTCGTATTCGTCGGCCAGCATGGTCTTGTGGCGGTTCACCATCTGCCAGGACCCGGCGGCCCCCTGAGAGATCACCTCGACCACCTTTTCGCCGTCCAGACCCGAGGCCTGGGCGAAATGCAGCGATTCCGACAGGCCCTGGACCAGGCCCGCGATGGCGATCTGGTTGCACATCTTGGTGATCTGGCCTGCACCCACGTCGCCCATGCGGCGGCAGATCTTGGCGTAGGCGTCGATCACCGGCGCGGCCTTGTCATATGTGGCCTGGTCACCGCCGCACATTACGGACAGCTGGCCGTTCTCGGCCCCCGCCTGCCCGCCCGAGATCGGCGCGTCCACGTAGCCGATGCCGCCACCGGCGGCAATGGCGGCCAGATCGCGGGTGACCTTGGCGGATACGGTGGTGTGATCGACCAGGATCGCGCCTTCCTCCATCCCGGCAAAGGCGCCGTCCTTTCCGGTGCAGACCGACCGCAGGTCGTCGTCATTGCCGACACAGGTCATCACGAAATCGGCACCCTGCGCGGCTTCGCGCGGGGTGGCGGCGTGGGATCCGCCGTGTTCCTTCGCCCAGGCCTCGGCCTTGGCGGCGGTGCGGTTGTAGACGGTTACGTCATGTCCGGCGGCTTGCAGATGTCCGGCCATGGGATAGCCCATCACCCCGAGACCCAGAAACGCGACTTTTGCCATGGTCTTTTCCCCTTTTGCGGCTTGCCCTATAGGGGTTTAAGGCAAGAGATCTTAATGACAAGAGGGCGCGCAATGCTGGGCAAGGTATTCGTATGGCTGTTCCGGATCGCCACTGGGCTGGTCGTGCTGACGGTGATCGCGGTGGCGCTGATCTACTGGTTCGCGTCCCGGTCGCTGCCCGAATACGACAAGGTCATCGAAGTGCCGGGGCTAAGCGCACCGGTCGAGATCGTGCGCGACAACGCCAATGTGCCGCATATCTTCGGCGAAACCGACGAAGACGTGCTGTTCGGCCTGGGCTATGCCCATGCGCAGGACCGGCTGTGGCAGATGCTGACCATGCGCTGGACCGTGCAGGGCCGCCTGTCCGAGGTCTTCGGCCTGCGCACCCTGCGCATCGACCGCCAGATGCGGCGGCTGGACCTGTACACGGTCGCGCGGCAGGCCATCGATTACCAGGACGCGGAAAGCATGGCGAAATTCCGCGCCTATGCCGCCGGGGTGAACGCCCGCCTGGAAGAGGTCAACACAGACGCCCTGGGACGTGGCGCGCCGGAACTGTTCCTGTTCAACGCCCCCGTCGCCCCCTGGACCCCGACCGATACGCTGGCCATGGGCAAGCTGATGGCGCTGCAGCTGTCGGGGCATCTGTCGAACGAGGTGCTGCGCGCCCGCGCCTCGCTTGCGCTGGAGGATCCCGCGCGGCTGCCCGACATCATGCCCGATGCCCCGGGGGCCGGGATCGCGGCGCTTCCGGAATATGCCGCGCTGTTCCCCGGTCTGCCGCGCTATGCGCAGGGGCTGGGCTTGCCGGACGATCCGCTGTCGCCCTTCAACCCGACGCCGCTGGCGGGGGCTTCGAATGCCTTTGCGGCGGCGCCCTCGCGCTCGGCCTCGGGGGGGACGTTGCTGGCCAATGATCCGCACCTCGGATTCTCGGCCCCGGCGATCTGGTATCTGGCGCGGCTTGAACTGCAATCCGGCGGGGTGATCGGCGGCACGATCCCCGGCATCCCCTCTGTGCTGACAGGGCGGTCGGAACGGCTGGGCTGGGGGCTGACGTCGTCCTACCTGGACGACCAGGACGTGCATATCGAGGCGCTGAACCCGTCGAACCCGAACGAATACCAGACGCCCGAGGGCTTCAAGGAATTCGAAAGTCGCGGCACCATCGTGCGGATCAAGGATGGCGACCCGGTCACCATGACCCTGCGCCGGACGGAAAACGGCCCCGTGCTGTCGGGCAACGATTACAACCTGGCGACCATTACGCCGCCGGGCCATGTGGCGACGGTGTCCTGGACCGCGCTCGACCCCGAGGACCGCAGCTTGGCTGCCGGCATCCGGCTGATGTCCGCCCCCAATATCACCGAGGCGCTTTCGGTGATGGAGGATTACACCGCCCCCAGCCAGAACCTGACCCTGGTGGACCGCGACACCATCGCCATGAAGATGATCGGCCGGATGCCTGCGCGCGATCCGGCGCATGCCTCTCAGGGGCGGATGCCGACGCAGGGCTGGCTGGCCGAGAACCGCTGGCAGGGTTACCTGCCTTACGCCGAGAACCCGGAATTCCGGTCGCCCGTGGGCGGGATCCTGGGCAATACCAACAACAAGCTGGTCGACCGCCCCTTCCCCAACCACGTCAGTTTCCTTTGGGGGGACACGCAGCGGGTGCACCGCTGGCAGCGCCTGATGCAATCGCGCGAGGTCCACACCCGCGACAGTTTCATCGAGGCGCAGCTGGACACGGTCAGCTTCACCGCGCGGTCGCTGCTGCCGCTGGTCGGCAAGGACCTTTGGTTCACCGGCGAAGCCGCCCCCGAGGGCACGCCCGAACGCCTGCGCCAGCGCGCGCTGGAGCTTCTGGCCGGCTGGAACGGCGAGATGAACGAACATCTGCCGGAACCGCTGATCTATTCCGCCTGGCTGCGCGCCTTGCAGCACCGGCTGATCCAGGACGAACTGGGCCCCCTGGCGAATGAGTTCACCCATGTGGAGCCGGTCTTCCTGGAACGGGTCTACCGAAATATCGACGGTGCGGGCGACTGGTGTGACATCCAGCAGTCCAGCCCGGTCGAGACCTGCACCGACATCGCCCGCATGGCGCTGGACGATGCGCTGATCTGGATCGACGAAACATATGGCGACGCGCTGGAAAGCCTGAGGTGGGGCGACGCCCATCAGGCCACCCATGACCACCCGATCCTGGGCGAGATCGCGGTGCTGAAGCACTTCGTCAACATCCGCCAGTCCACCAGCGGCGGCGACAACACCCTGCTGCGTGGCAAGACCAAGGGCACCCTGCCCGACCCCTTCCTCAACGTGCATGGGGCAGGCTATCGCGGGGTCTATGACTTTGCCGATCCCAATTCATCGGTCTTCGTGACCTCGACCGGGCAGTCCGGGCATTTCCTGTCGCGCCATTACGACGACCTGTCCCAGCTGTGGCGCAGGGGCGAATATGTGCCCATGTCGCTGGACGAGGAACTGGCCCGCGCAGCGAACGAGGGCATCACGATCCTGCGGCCAGCGCCCTGATAGGGGTACCCCGGTCAACGGGGTCCACATTGCAAACGAAAAAGGCGCGGTCCCCGGGGGCCGCGCCTTTTTCGGAGCGGTCAGGTGATCAGAGGCTGAAGAACTTCGCCGCCTGGCGCGGGGACCAGCGCACGGTGATCACGTGGCCGTCTTCGCCGCCGGTTTCGCTGACCACGACGCCCTGATCGAACAGCCAGGCGCGGCGGCGGCCGTCGTCATAGGCCACCGTTATCACATCGGTGCTGCGGCCTTCGCCCAGTCCGGTCTCCACGGCCTGAAGCAGCACGTCCAGACCTTCGCCGGTGACGGCGGAAATCGGGTGGCAGCCATCGATCGCGGCCTGGCGGACGACCACGTCGCGCATTTCAGGTTCCAGCCGGTCGATCTTGTTCCAGACCTCGATCACGGGGATGCCTTCGGGCACGCCCAGATCGCCCAGGATGTCCTCCACGTCGGCCTTCTGTTCCCGGCTTTCGGGGTGGCTGATGTCGCGCACATGCAGGATCAGATCGGCCTCGAGCACCTCTTCCAGGGTCGCACGGAAGGCGGCGACCAGCTGTGTCGGCAGGTCCGAGATGAAGCCCACGGTGTCCGACAGGATCACCTCGGGGCCATTGTCGGGCAGGCGCAGCCGCCGCATCGTCGGGTCGAGCGTGGCGAACAGCATGTCCTTGGCCAGGACCTCGGCCCCGGTGACATAGTTGAACAGGGTCGATTTGCCGGCGTTGGTATAGCCAACCAGCGCAACGATCGGGAACGGCACACGGGCCCGTGCGGCACGGTGCAATTCGCGGGTCTTCACGACCTTTTCCAGCTGACGGCGCAGGCGGGTCAGCTGTTCGTCGATGGCGCGGCGGTCGGCCTCGATCTGGGTTTCGCCGGGGCCGCCGACAAAACCAAGCCCGCCCCGCTGACGTTCAAGGTGGGTCCAGGCCCGCACAAGCCGGGTCCGCTGATAGGCCAGCGCGGCCATTTCGACCTGAAGCACCCCTTCGCGCGTGCGGGCGCGGTCCGAGAAGATTTCAAGGATCAACCCGGTCCGGTCGAGGATCTTCACCCCCCACTTCTTTTCCAGGTTGCGCTGCTGCTTCGGGGTCAAGGGACCGTCGATCAGGACCAGTTCGACCTCGTTGGCCTCGAAATGGTCGGCCAGTTCCTGGACCTTGCCGGATCCGAACAGCGTTGCGGGCACCGGTTTGGCCAGCTTGACGATCGACGATCCGATGACGGTAAGACCGGGCAGCGCATGGGCCAGCGAAACAGCCTCGTCCAAAGCGTAGTCCGCCGCATGGCGACGGTCTTCGCTGACAAGGTCTGGATGCAGTACCCAGGCCCGGGTGTCGGGCCTGTCACGTTCGATCAATTGCTGTCTTCGCCTTCATACAGGCTGATCGGCTGTGCCGGCATGATCGTCGAGATCGCATGCTTGTAGACAAGCTGCGACTGACCATCGCGGCGCAGAAGAACGCAGAAATTGTCAAACCAGGTGATGACACCCTGAAGTTTCACACCGTTGATGAGAAAGATGGTAACCGGAACCTTTGTCTTGCGCACATGGTTCAGAAATGCGTCCTGCAGGTTCTGTCTGTCGGAAGCCATTATAGTAGCCTTTTGTTCTTGTTATATCACCTCGCCGCGGCGCGACGATCCCTCTAGCGGGTTAATTATGTCCAAAGAGGGGGGCATTTCCACCCCAATTTTTCCAATCCGTTGCGTCCGGTGCAAGAATCCCTCAGTGCAGGTATCCAGGTTTGCCCTAATCGCGCCAGAGATCGGCGTTCAGAAGCGCGATGAAGGCCAGCAATTCCACGCGGCCAAGGATCATGCCGCCGGCAAAGGTCAGCTTGGCCGCGGCACCCAGATCCAGCAGGTTGATCGGAGTTTCCGACGCCAGAGCCAGCAGCGGGCCGGTCGTCGTCAGCGCCGAGACCGCCAGCACCGTCGCCTGTTCGAAGCCCTGCCCGAAAAGCGCCAGAAGCAGCATCATGGCCGCCAGGCTCATCGCGAAGAGCATGAAGAAGATCCAGGCGTGATAGGCCCCCTGCCGCCCGATCCGCCGCGCCACCGTGCCCATGCCGGACACGGAACTGGGGTGCACCAGCTTTTGCATTTCCTGCAAGCCATTGAGGTACAGCGCAAAAACGCGCATCAGCTTGACCCCGCCGGCGGTCGTCGCCACGCCGCCGCCCATGATGGCCAGCCCCATCAGGATCATCCCCGGCGTGCCAAGCCCGGACCAGGCCTGGGCGGTGTCCCAGTCGGCGCTGGCGAACCCGTTGGTGGTCAGGAAGCTGAGGACGGTGAAGATCGCGCCCCAGAAGGCACGCAGGCCCAGCAGCAGATCCTCGCCTGCGTTGACCTCGAAGGCGCCGATCCAGTGACGCAGGAACAGAAGCACCGGAACACCCAGCACGATCAGCGCGCCCAGGCGCAGCTCTGGGTCCATGTGCAGGCCAAAGCGCGACACCGAGGTGTCCGAGGTAAAGGACACCCGGCTGAGCGCGAAGATCAGGAACAGGAAGATGACCATTTCGCCTGCGATGCCGCTTTCGCCATTCTGCAGGCCGCCGACCGGGGAAATCCCGCTGGTGGCCATGGTCGACATGGCGTGACACAGCGCGACCAGCGCGTTGTCCCCGTTCACCAGCAACAGCACCCACAGGATCAGCGTCAGCACCGCATAGATCGGGGCCAGTTGCGAAAAGCTGCGGATCACCCGGCGCAGGATGCCCGCGCGCTGGAACCGTTCCAGGCCGGTGCCGTCCAGACCGGGGGCGGCAACCAGCGTCACCTCGAACCCGCCCAGGTTCAGCGGGGCCAGGACCGCCGCCGCCGCGACCCAGATCATCAGCCCGCCCATCCAGCCGACCTGCGCGCGCCAAAGCTCTAGCGCCGGTGGCAGGCGGCCGCTTTCGAACAGGGGCGCACCGGTGGTCGTCAGTGCCGAGACCATTTCGACATAGGCATTCAGGTAGGAGGTCGAGCGGAGCGCCTCCTGAAAGGGAATCGCCAGGTAGGCAGGCACGATCACGTAGGCCGCCAGAAGCGACAGCAGCCCGACCAGATCGGTGTTGCGCCCGGTCCAGGACCGCCGACCGCGCGCCAGCGCGATCATCAGCGTGACAAACAGCCCGATCAGCCCGGCGTAGAAGAAACTGCGCGCGGTCAGGAAGTCTTCCATCGTCAGCGCGACCAGGGCCGGCACCAGCATGGAAAGCGCCGCGCTGGCAAAAAGCACCAGGATCAGCGGCTGTTCAGACAGGCGGAACATCAGAAGTAGTCGATCGAGACCTGCAACAGGCGCTCGACCTCGGGGACGTCATCGGCCAGCGCGAAGATCAGCACGACATCGCCGGCCTCGATCTTCAGGTCGCCCACGGGTTTGACCACCTTGTCGCCCTGCAGGATCGCGCCGATCAGCACGCCTTCGGGGAATTCGATGTCCCGCAGCGACCGCCCCGCCATGGGAGAGGTCGACAGAACCTCGGCCTCGATCACCTCGGCCTCGGCGTCGCCTACGGAATAGACGCCGCGCACCCGGCCATGGCGGATGTGGCGCAGGATCGAGGATACGGTGGTCTGACGCGGGTTGATATGCGCGTCGATGCCAAGCGGGGTCATCAGGGGCACAAGGCTGGGGTCGTTGATCAGGGCGATCGCCATTTCACAGCCCGCAGCCTTGGCGCGCACGGCGGCCAGCATGTTGGTCTTGTCGTCGTCGGTCACGCACAGGATCGCATCGGCGCGGTTCACCCCGGCTTCGGACAAAAGCGCCTTGTCCAGGCCGTCGCCGTGCAGAACGATGGTCCGCTCCAGCGCATCGGCGGCCACTTCGGCGATCTTGCGGCTTTTCTCGATCACCTTGGACCGGATGCCGCGGCCCTTGGCCTCGAGCTTCTTGGCGACGGCGAGGCCGACGTTGCCGCCGCCGACGATGATCACGCGTTCCTGGGTGCGGGTGGTCTTGCCGAAGACCTCCATCGTGCGGGGCACGTCTTCGTTCACCACGCAGATGTAACAGGCATCGCCCGGGAACAGCATGTCATTGGGTTCCGGCGCGAACAGACGGCCTTCGCGGCGGATGCCCACGACGATGGTGCGCAGGGTGGAAAACAGGTCGGTCAGCTGGCGCAGCGGCGTGTTCACCACCGGGCAATCGTCGTCGATGGTGATGCCCAGGAACTGTGCGCGGCCGTCCAGGAAGGTTTCGGTGTCAAAGGCCGCCGGGGCCGACAGCCGCTGCAGCGCGGCGGCGGCCACCTCGCGCTCGGGCGAGATCATGACGTCGATCGGCATGTGGTCGCGCCGGTACAGGTCGGAATAGATCGCGTCCAGGTAGCTTTGCGACCGCAGGCGCGCGATCTTGCGCGGGATGGCAAAGATCGAATGGGCCACCTGGCAGGTGACCATGTTGACCTCGTCCGAATAGGTGGCGGCGATGATCATGTCGGCATCGCGCGCGCCCGCGCGGTCCAGGATATCGGGGTAAGAGGCAAAGCCCGCGATCCCCTGCACATCCAGCGTGTCCGTCGCGCGCCGCACCAGATCTGGGTTGTTGTCCACAACCGTCACATCGTTGTTTTCGCCGGAAAGATGGCGTGCGATTTGCCAGCCGACCTGCCCTGCACCGCAGATGATGACTTTCATCCCATGTCTCCCGGGATCTGTCGTTCGAACCTGACGCATGACAGATGCGGCAAGGGGGGTCAAACGAATTGTCGCCAGCCTTCAAAGGGTGCACAGTGGGGTCATGAAAACGCATCAAACTGCCGCAATTTTCCTGGGCCTTGCCGTTCTGGCGGGCTGCAGCCAGTCGATCTGGTACCGCGAAGGGGCCGATCCGGCCAAGATCGCCCAGGCGCAGGATCAATGCGCGCTGCAGGCCGACACCCAGGCCCCCTATCGGCCGGAAACGCGGATCGTGCCCGGCCCGATCATTCCTGCGCAGCTGATCTGCGATCCCTCTGGTGCCTGTACGGTCATCCCCGCGCACCAGGGTTTTCCGGATTTTGAAACGGTGGATGCCAATGCCGACCGCCGCGCGCTTCTGGCGCGGGACTGCATGGCGAAATCCGGCTTCACCCGGGTCAGCCTGCCCAATTGCAGCGCTGAACGGAAATCATCCGTGACGCCTGGGATCACGCGCAGTCAGCCGAAGCTGACCGAGCAAAGCTGCGTCATCCCGCGCGGGCCCGCCGGGTATCAGATCGTCCCCTGAGGGGGGCGCCCGGGTTACTCTTCCGCCTCAAGCCGCGCGACACGGCCGCCGGACTTGGTGCTGGTGACCACGCCAAGCGATTTCAGCTTGCGGTGCAGGGCCGAGCGCTCCATCCCGACGAATTGCGCCGTTTTCGAGATATTGCCACCAAAACGGTTGATCTGCGTCAGCAGGTATTCGCGTTCAAAGGCCTCACGCGCTTCGCGCAAAGGCAGGGTGGCCAGGGCGCCGGACAGGACGACACGCCCGTCTTCCGAAGGCTTCTCTTCTTCGGTCGGGACCTCCTTGGCGGTGATCTCTCCGGTGCCGTCGCCCAGGATCAGGATGCGTTCGATGACGTTGCGCAGCTGGCGCACGTTGCCGGGCCAGACCATTGTCTGCATCAGCGCCGCCGCCTCGTCCGAGAGTTTGCGCTGCGGCAAGCCCTGGGACTTGTGCAGCCCTTCGATGAAGTAATCCGCCAGCACGGGAATATCCTCGCGTCGTTCGGACAGGCTGGGCACGTCGATCGGCACGACGTTCAGGCGGTGGAACAGCTCCTGCCGGAAGGTTCCGGCGGCAATCTCGGCCTCAAGATCGCGCGAGGTTGAAGAGACGACGCGCAGATCCACCCGCACCTTGTCGGCCCCGCCGACGCGGGCAAACTGCTGGTCCACCAGCACGCGCAGGATCTTGGACTGGGTGCCGATCGGCATATCCGCGACCTCGTCGAAATAGATCACGCCGCCATGGGCCTGTTCCAGCAGCCCGGGTTCAACCCCACGCTCGGCACTTTCGCGGCCAAACAGGACCTCTTCCATGCGGTCCGCTTCGATCGTGGCGCAGGAGACGCAGACAAAGGGGCCAGAGGCCCGGTTGGACTGGGCGTGGATGTAGCGCGCGGCGACTTCCTTGCCCGCGCCCGAGGGGCCGTTCAGCATCACCCGGCCGTTGGATTTCGTCACCTTGTCCAGCTGGCCCAGCATGGTGCGGAAGGCGGCGGAATTGCCCACCATTTCCGCGCTTTGGGGATCCTTGCGGCGCAGCTGGCTGTTTTCGTGACGCAGGCGCGAGGTTTCCATCGCGCGGCGCACCACGACCATCAGCTGGTCGATATTGAAGGGCTTTTCGATGAAGTCGTAGGCCCCCTGCTTGATCGCCGCGACCGCGATTTCGATATTGCCGTGGCCCGAAATGATGACCACCGGCACGTCCGGGTTGTCGCGCTTGACGTGCTTGAGGATGTCGATCCCGTCCATCCGGCTGTCCTTCAGCCAGATGTCCAGCACCATCAGCGCAGGCGGTTCCGTGTTCAGATGCGCCAGGCATTCGTCAGAATTGCCAGCGAGCCGCGTGGCATAGCCTTCGTCTTCCAGAATGTCCGAGATCAATTCCCGGATGTCGCGTTCATCGTCTACAATCAGGATGTCACTCATGGTGCCTCACTCACTATTCTTACTGGGCGCATCCGGCATCGCGGCCGCCAGAAGGGGCAGACGGATGACGGCACAGGCGCCGAAATGGTCTTGGTCGTCAAACGGATCGGCATCGTCCAGCCGCAGCGTGCCGCCGTGCTCTTCGATGATCTTCTTCACGATCGGCAGGCCCAGCCCGGTGCCCTTGTCCCGGGTGGTGACATAGGGTTCGAACAGGCGCGCGCGATCCTCGGGCAGGCCGATGCCGTTGTCGGCGATGCGCACCTCGGCCCAAGGGGTGCTGCCCTGATCGGTGTCTTCCAGCACGATCACGGCCGAGACACGGACCTGCGGCGCGTAGCCTTCGGGCGCGCCCTTGTCGCGGTAGCTTTCCGTGGCCTCGCCAGCGTTCTTGATCAGGTTGGTCAGCGCCTGACCTATCATCGTCGCATCCAGATCCGCGGGCATGGCCCCCTTGGGCAGATCGGCGGTGATGCGCACGTCGGGCTGGCCTGCGTCCTGAAGCAACACCGCCCCCTGCAACAGGTCGCGCAGGTCTTCCTTGTGTTTCTCAGGCTCAGGCATCCGCGCGAATTTTGAAAATTCGTCGACGATGCGCCGCAGGTCGTTGGTCTGGCGCACGATGACTTCGGTCAGGCCTTCCAGATCCTCGGCCAGCTGGTCGTCCAGGTGGCGCGAGAACTTGCGCTTGATCCGTTCGGCCGACAGCTGAATGGGCGTCAGCGGGTTCTTGATCTCATGCGCGATGCGCCGGGCGACGTCCCCCCAGGCCGCCATCCGCTGAGCGGTGACAAGATCGGTCACATCGTCAAAGGCCACCACGTAACCTTCGCGCCGCCCTTCGGTGTTGCGCCGCGTGGCCATACGCACCAGCAGGGTTTCCTGACGGCCCGCGCGCACCACCTTGACCTCGGATTGCAGGGTCTGGCCGCCGCTGTCGCGCAGCTGGTCGAACAGCGGCCCGAACTCGGGCACCGAGACCGCGATGGCGACATTTTCCTGATCGTCGTGCCAGTCCAGCAGCCTCTCGGCCGAGCGGTTGACGAAGGTCACCCGCCCTTCCCGGTCCAGCCCGACGACCCCCGAGGTCACAGACGACAGCACGCTATCGAACAGGCGGCGGCGTTGTTCGATCTGATGGGTGTTTTCCAGCAGCGCCTCGCGCTGGCCCTTCAGCTGCTTTGTCATCTGGTTGAAGTACCGCGACAGCACGGCGATTTCGTCATCGCCGCTTTCCTCCAGCACCCGCACGTCCAGATCGCCAGACCCCACGCGCTGCGCCGCCCCGGTCAGACGCCCGACGGGGCCGGACAGGCGTTCGGCGAACCACAGGCCCAGCCAGACAGCGGCCAGGATCAGGATCACGGCAAAGCCGATGTAAAGAAGGCCGAATTCAAACAGCACCCTGCCCCGTTCGCTTTCCAACTGCTGGTACAGGCGCACGGTCTGCTGGGTGTCGTCCAGAAGGTTCAGGATTTCCCCGTCGACGTCGCGGCTGACGTACAGATACCGGTCCAGATAGGCGGTCAGCGGGATCAGGGCGCGGAATTCGTTGTTGTCCCAGTCGTCGATCAACAGGAATCCGGCAGCCGCGGCCTGATTGATCTGATCCGCCGAGGGTTGTTCGAAATCAAACAGATAGCTGCGTTCGCCCCGGGATTTGATCTCTCCTGTGCCGTCGATGACATAGGCTTCTTTCAGCCCGCGCTGGATCTGACTTTGCCCCGAGGCCAGAAGCTGACGGATCACCGCGTCGGTGATCAGGAAATCACGCTGCTTGGCGGCGTTCAGGAACCGGGCCAGGGCACGGGCGTCTTCTTCCAGGTCCTCGCGGTGTTCCTGTTCATAGGCCCGCGCGGCGGCCAGCGACGATCCGACAACCTGCCGGACGCGGTCGGAAAACCAGCCCTCAAGCCCGATGTTGATGGTCAGAACCGCGAAGATGGCGACGGATACCGTGGGGATCAGCGCCATGATGGCGAAAACACCTGTCAGCCGCAGGTGCAGCCGCGATCCCGCCGATTTCGCCCGACGCGCCGCGACCATGCGCGCCACCCGTTGCAACACCAGCGCCGCCACGACCAGCACGTAGACAAGGTCGGCCAGCAGAACCAGACGGAGAGAGCCCGAAGCCGCGCCCTGCTGCAAGGGACCAAGAACCAGGAAGGTGGCCAGCACAAGAACAGGCCCAAGGAGAACAAGCCCCAGGGTCGCTGCATTCTGCAATCGCCTCTGCCGCCTGAGCCGCATCACCATGGCCCAGGTTGCGCTATGTGCCCGAGTTGCCACGGGACCGCCTCGCAAATTGGCCGCTTCTGCGGCCGCCGATATGTTATGTGGCCCCTGCCCGCCCCGCCGGGTGGTTCCCCGCGGGCTGAAACATCTTGGCCACTGCTCTGTTGCGGTTTTACATCAACTTGCGACGGCGAGTCACGCTAATATCCAGATCGGTGATCTTCTTGCGCAAAGTATTGCGGTTGATCCCCAGAAGATCGGCACATTTGGCCTGATTGCCGCCGGTGGCTTCCAGGGCGATTTCGATCAATGGGGCCTCCATTTCCTTCAAAATGCGGCCGTAAAGCCCCGGAGGCGGCAACATATCGCCGTGCAGATCGAAGTACCGGCGCAGGTGACGCCCGATCGACGCGGACAACATTTCGCCCTCTTCCACGCCGCCACCGGGGACCGGTTCGCTTTCCGGCTGGCCGCCCAGAACGGCGGCGACCTCGGGTTTGGTGATCTCGTCGACGCGGGCGGTCAGCACCAGGCGGCGAATCGCGTTTTCCAGCTGACGCACGTTGCCGGGCCAGGGATGGGCGCGCACCATTTCAAGCGCCTCGTTGGACAGCTTGCGCAGCGGCAGGCCTTCGCGTTCGGCCCGTTGCAGGAAATGCTCGACCAGAAGCGGGATGTCATCAACGCGGTCGCGCAGCGCGGGCACCTCGATCGAGGCACCGGAGAGGCGATAGAACAGGTCCTGACGCAGGCGTCCGTCCTCCATCGCGCGGTTCAGATCGCTTTGCGAGGTGGCCATGAAGCGCGGCAGGTTGTCGGTGGTGTTGTCCATCATCCGCACGATGCGCGCCTGCACCTCGGCGGGGATGTCGGTGACCTCGTCGAACAGGATCGTGCCGCCCTTGGATTTCGCCAGCACCTGCGCGGGGCCTTCGATATTCTGAAGATCGGCGGCCGAGGCGACGACAAACGGCAGCGTACGGCGGTCGGAAAAATCGTGGATCGCCCGGGCGATCAGCGATTTGCCCGTGCCGCTTTCGCCGGTGATCAGCACCGACAGATCGGTGTTCAGCACCCGCGCAATCAGCCGGTACAGCGCCTGCATCGAGGGCGTGCGCCCAACCAGGGGCAGTTCGTCGGGGCGGTCGTTGTCGGGGGCCACCAGCGCGGGCGTCGCACTTTTGCGGCCCGCTTCCAGCGCCCGGGCGGTGCGCTTCATCAGGTCGGGCAGATCGAAGGGCTTGGGCAGGTAATCATAGGCCTCGGCCTCGGCGGCCTTGATCGCGGTCATGATGGTGTTCTGCGCCGAAATCACGATCACCGGAAGGCCGGGACGGTCGGCGGCGATCTTGGGCAGCATTTCCAGCCCATTGCCGTCGGGCATCATGACGTCTGAGATCACGACATCGCCCTTGCCTTCGCCCACCCATCTCATCAGCGTGGTCAGAGAGGAGGTCGCATGGACCTTGCAGCCTGCGCGCGTCAGGGCCTGGGTCAGGACCGTGCGGATTGTGCGGTCATCGTCAGCGACAAGGATGGTACCATCCATGATCAGCTCTCCTTACTCGAATTGGCCTTGGAAGATTTCGCCGTGGCGGATTTGGCCTTCTTGGGTTTCACCATGGGCAGGGACAGGCGGAAGACGGTCTTGCCGGGCACCGAGGTGACCGAGATCCAGCCGTCGTGGTCCGACATGATCTTGCTGACCAGCGCCAGCCCCAGCCCGGTGCCGTTCTCGCGCCCCGAAACGAAGGGATCGAAGATGTCGCCGGCGATGTCGGGCGGCAGGCCCGGGCCGTCGTCGATGATCTCGATCTGCAGGGGCAGCGCGCGGCCTTCACCGTCGGACCGGCGCAGGCGGAAGCTGTGTTCGAAGAAGGTGTGCAGACGGATCGTGCCGCCCGCCGACCCCGCCGCCTCGGACGCGTTCTTCAACAGGTTCAGAACCACCTGAAGCAGCTGATCGGGATCGCCAAGCGCCATGGGCAGCGAGGGGTCGTAATCTTCGATGATCTTCATCTGCGCGCCAAAGCCCAGCAGGGCCGACCGGCGCGCGCGGTCCAGCACGTCGTGGATGTTCACGGGCCGCATGTCGGGCAGCGTCAGGTTGCCGAATTGTTCAACCTGTTCCAGCAGCTTCACGATGCGGCGGCTTTCGGCGACGATCAGATCCGTCAGCTCCTGATCCTGGGCAGAGAGGTTCATCGACAGAAGCTGCGCCGCGCCGGTGATCCCCGCCAGCGGGTTCTTGATCTCATGCGCAAGCATCTCGGCCATGCCGATGGCGGATTTGGCGGCGGATTTCACCGTGTGGTCCTGGGTCAGCCGCCCGGCCAGTTCGCGGGGCGAGATCAGGAACATCATGTGGCCGGGCTGTCCGGCCATGGGGGCGATCTGCAGGTTGCAATGCAGCGGCGCGCGTTCGCCGGTGCCCACGTCGACGTCATTCACAAACAGCGGCGAAGAGGTCTTGCGCGCCCGTTCAAAGGCGTCCTCCAGCGGGCTGTCGATCATCACCTTTTCCCAGACCTTCTGGCCGTTGATCGACTTGGACGAGGTGTTTAGGAAGCCTTCGGCCGCCGGGTTGATCGCGACGATATTGTCGTCTTCATCCAGCAAAAGCGCGGGCACGGGCAAAGAGGCCCAGACGGCGTCGTCTTCCATCATGCGGCCAGATCTCCATCTTGGTCTTTGGTGTTCGCGGTGCGTGACGCATCCAGGGCCTCGGGCAGCAGGTCCAGCACCTCTATGGCCGTGCGGGCCCGCAGGATGCGGCCCCGCAGATCCGGCGCGGTGCCGGCGCGGTCCATGTACCAGCCCAGCTGCTTGCGGGCGACGCGCAGGCCCAGGTCTGGGCCGTAGAAATCCAGCATCGCCTCGTAATGGGCGGCGGCAAGGGCGGGCACATCCGCAGGCGTATCGACGCCCTGGCCTTCCCGGTTTTCGTCTAGGCCCGCGATCAGCTGCGCCAGCAGCCAAGGCTGGCCCTGGATCCCACGCCCGACCATGATGCCCGCAGCCCCCGACAGCGCCAGCGCATCCCGGGCCGAGGCAAGATCAATGATGTCGCCATTGGCCAGCACGGGAATATCCAACGCATCGACAACGCGGGCGATGGCGGCCCAATCGGCGGACCCCTTGTAGAACTGACAGCGCGTGCGGCCATGCACGACGACCATGCGCACTCCGGCGTTCTGCGCGCCCCGGGCCAGATCCGCGGCGTTCAGGCTGTCGTCGTCCCAGCCCAGGCGCATCTTGACCGTCACCGGCAGGTCCACCGCATTGGCCACCGCGTCGATCATGCGCAGCGCCAGGTCCGGCACGCGCATCAGCGCCGAGCCGGACAGACCGCCGGTCACCTTCTTGGCGGGGCAGCCCATGTTGATGTCGATGACCCTGGCACCCTGATCGGCAATCTGGCGCGCGGCCTCGGCCATCACCTGCGGATCGCGGCCGGCTAGCTGAACGGATGTCGCCGCACGCTCCAGCCCCAGTTCGGCCTTTTCGCGGGTGCCGGGGCGGTTGCACAGCAATTCCCCGCTGGCCACCATTTCGGAGACCACCAGATCGGCCCCGAAGCCTGCCACAAGATCGCGCATCGGCAGGTCGGTGATCCCGGCCATGGGGGCAAGGGCGACAACCGGGCGTTTCAGATCATCCGAGAAAGGGAGCGACATGCCTAATCCTTGTGCAGTGGTTTCTGGTTAGCCCTTCGCGGGGGCAAGCTCAACGAAGCGAAAGGCGTTTTTCGCACGTCAATGATGCGTTTGCACATTTTTTAATCACACGGATGGATGGTCGCACCCCATGGACCTGTGCAGGAAATGCTCATAATCAGGCGATATGACGGATGAAAGACATAAGGTCATCACCATTCTCGTGGCCGCCGGGCGCGGGTTGCGGGCCGGTGGCGGCATGCCAAAGCAATGGCGCCCCCTGGCCGGGCGGCGCGTGGCCGACTGGACGCTGGACGCCTTTGCGCCCTTTGGCACGATCGTGGTGGTGCTGCACCCCGACGACATGGCGGTGGACCTGCCGGGCGGCGTGCACCGCGTGACGGGCGGCGCCACGCGCGGAGAGTCGGTGAAATCCGGCCTGACCCGCGCCTGGGCGCTTGGGGCGACCCACGTTCTGATCCACGACATCGCGCGGCCCTGTGTGTCGCCTTTGGTCATTCAATCGGTGATCGACGCCCTGCGCACCGGGGCCGAGGCTGCGGCCCCGGGCCTGCCTGTCACCGATGCGCTGTGGACCGTGGACGGCGACCGCGTGACCGGCACCCGCGACCGCACCGGCCTGGCCCGGGCACAGACTCCCCAGGGCTTTGCCATCGGCCCCATTGCCGCCAGCCACGACGGTTACCCCGGCGAGGCCGCCGATGATGTCGAGGTCGTGCGCGCCGGCGGGTTCGAGGTCGTGCTGACCCCCGGTGACGACGACAACCTGAAGATCACGCATCCGGGCGATTTCGCCCGGGCCGAAGCAATCCTGGCCAGACGAAAGGGACCGCAGATGGATATCCGCATGGGCAATGGCTATGACGTACATGCCTTTGAAGACGGGGATCACGTTGTCCTGTGTGGCGTGAAAATCCCGCATGACCGCAAGCTAAAGGGCCATTCCGACGCCGACGTCGGCATGCATGCGATCACCGACGCGATCTATGGCGCGCTGGCCGAGGGTGACATCGGCCGCCACTTCCCGCCCTCGGACCCGCAATGGAAAGGCGCGGAAAGCCGGATTTTCCTGGCCCATGCGGTCGATCTGGCGGCAAAGCGCGGCTTTGCGATTTCCAACGTCGACTGCACGCTGATCTGCGAGGAACCCAAGATCGGCCCCCATGCGCAGGCCATGCAGGACGCGCTGGCGCAGATCATGGGCCTTCCCGCCGACCGGATTTCGGTCAAGGCAACAACCTCGGAAAAACTGGGCTTCACGGGTCGATCCGAAGGGATCGCCTCGGTCGCCACATGCGTGGTGGTATCGCAATGAAACTGGCTGAGATGATCGGAACCGTCTTTGGCGTGGGGCTTTTGCGTCCCGCATCGGGCACCTGGGGCAGCCTGGCCGCCCTGCCCCTTGGCTGGGTGCTGTATCAGATCGGGGGCTTTCCCCTGACCGTGATCGCCACCGTCGCGGTGTTCTTCGCCGGGTGGTGGGCCACCGTCCGCATCACCGCCGATGGCAAGGATCCGGACCCTTCGCGCGTGGTTGTGGACGAGGTCGCGGGCCAGTGGGTCGCGCTGATGCCGGTCTTTTATGGCGCGATGTTTGCAGGGGTCGAGGTCACGCGCCTTTGGCCGGGCTGGATTGCAGCCTTCCTGTTCTTCCGGTTGTTCGACATCTGGAAACCGGGCTGGGTCGGCCGCGCGGATCGCCGTCACGATCCCCTGGGCGTGATGCTGGACGATGTGATCGCGGGCGTTTTTGCCGGGCTGGTCGTGATCGCCCTGGCGGTGTTTTATCACATCGTGATCCTCTGAGGCCCGCCATGACTGATCCCGCCCCCGATCACGCCCCCGACCCTGCCGAAGTCCTCGATGCCTGCCGCGCCAAGGGGCTGCTTCTGGTCACCGCCGAAAGCTGCACCGGGGGCATGGTCGCCTCCTCTTTGGTCGATATCGCCGGTTCGTCAGACGTGGTTCAGGGCGGGGTCGTCGCATATTCCAACGCGGTCAAGCAATCCATGCTGAACGTGCGAGAGGCGACATTGATCGCCCATGGCGCCGTCAGCGAAGAAACCGCCCGCGAAATGGCCCAGGGCGCCCTGGCGCGTCTGGGGGGCGACATCGCGGTGTCGACGACCGGCGTGGCGGGCCCCGGTGCCTCGGGTCCGAAACCCGAGGGCATGGTCTGTTTTGCGGTTGCGCGCCGCGGCGGGCCGACCGTCAGCCAGACGGTGAACTTCGGTGCAATCGGGCGGATGCAGGTGCGCGAAGCCAGCCGCGATCACGCGTTGAAGATGGTCCTGGACGCCCTGCGCTGATCGATTCACTTCCGCTGCATCTTTGGGCGCACCCCCAATTTCAGCGATGAATTTTTGATCAGTTCCAAAAACGGCGTAATTTTTGGCGCATATCCGGACATTCGCCACTTCCTTAATCGCTATCGCCACGTCTAGGACCCCCGGAACCACAATCGGGGAAGAGGGGAATTCCTATGGTAGGAGCGGATACCGCATGGATCATCGTCGCAACGGCGCTGGTCCTGTTCATGACCTTGCCGGGGCTGGCGCTGTTCTATGGCGGCCTTGTGCGCGCACGAAATGTGCTTAGCGTCTTCATGCAGTGCTATGCCATCGCCTGCGCCATGAGCGTGGCCTGGCTGGCCGTCGGCTATTCCATCGCCTTTGGCGAGGGCAACGCCTTCTGGGGCGGGCTGGGCAAGGCGTTTCTGAATGGCGTCGATGCAGACAGCCTGGCGGGCACCCTGCCCGAGGTGTTGTTCTTCGCCTTCCAGATGACCTTTGCCATCATCACGCCCGCGCTGATCGTCGGGGCCTTTGTGGAACGCGCCAACTTTGGCTGGGTGCTGACCTTCTCGACCCTGTGGATGGTGCTTTGCTATGCGCCGGTGGTGCATTGGATCTGGGGCGGCGGCATGCTGGCCGATGGCGGCATCTTCGGCGAGACCGGGGCGCGCGACTTTGCAGGTGGCATCGTGGTGCATGAAACCGCCGGTCTGGCCGCGCTGATCATCGCCGTCATGCTGGGCGCGCGGAAGGACAAGTCCAAGCCGCCGCACAATCCGGGCTACGTGATGATCGGGGCCGCGATGCTTTGGGTCGGCTGGTTCGGCTTCAACGGCGGCTCGCAGCTGGCGGCGGACGGTGGCGCGGCCATGGCGCTGACGGTCACCCATATCTCGGCCGCGACCGCATCGCTGACCTGGGCCCTGTGGGAGAAGATCAAATACGGCAAGGCCTCGCTTGTGGGGATCGTCACCGGGACCATCGCCGGGCTTGCCTCGATCACGCCGGCCAGCGGTTTTGTCGGCCCCATTGAGGCGCTGATCATTGGTGCAATCGCCGGGATCCTCTGCCAGGAGGCCGTGAACCTTGTCCGCAACAAGCTGCAGATCGATGACACGCTGGATGTCTTTGCCGTGCATGGCGTCGGCGGCATCTTCGGCACGATCATGATTGCGGTCTTCGGGGCCGGCACATGGGCCGCGCAGCTGGGATCGCTGGCAATTGTCGGAGTTTTCACCGCCGTGGTGACGATCGTGCTGATCAAGCTGGTGTCCGCGATCATCCCGATGCGCGTCGATGCGGAAACCGAGACCACCGGTCTGGATCTGGCACAACACGGCGAACGGGCCTACGACCACGTGTCGTGATCCCTGCCCCCTTAGAACTGAAAAGGCGCGTCCCCCGGGGGCGCGCCTTTTGCTTTGGGTTGGGCCCTTTGACCGGACATGGAAAAGGCCCGCCTGTCTGGCGGACCCTCTGTCGGCTTCGGGATCTGTGCGGGTCCGTTGCCTGACCGTGGCTCAGGCGAATTTGCTGACCCGATCTTCCGGTTGCACCGCATAGGATTTACGCTCCGCATAGGCCTGGGTGCCGTCGGTCTTGTTGACGTCAACGCGAGCAAAGGCGCCCTTTTCCTCGGTCACGGAGTCCAGCAGGCTTGCCGCCTGTTCACGCGCCTGGGATGCAATGGCCGCCCGTCGGGCAAAGTCCACGGCATCGGCCGCGGCTTCGCGCACTTCGGCCTCGCCAGCCGCAGCCGCGTTGACATCGCCCTGACCGACGGTGTCCTTTGCAGCATAGGAGGCACGCGCTGTGCCTGTGCCCGAATTCCCGGTCGCCGAGACATTGACCTGAACCGCATCGGGTTCGGCCACGGGCGCGGGGGCCGCCACAACCTGGACTTCGGACTGAGTTTCGACAGGTGCAGGATCTTCGACCTGATTGACTGTCGTTTCTTCTTTCTCGGCAGCTTTTTCAGCTGCCTTCTGCTGTTGTTTCGACCAAGCTGCCTCGGCCCATGCGCCAAAAGACGCAACATTTCCGAATAGGGACATTCGTCCACTCCTTGCTTTCTACCGGCCTTTTGCATGGGGGTAGATTGCGTTCGGATTGTGGTCGGGGTCTGTTGCTTCTGCCCATATCGTCAACATTCGCGCAGGGCCGTCATTGCAAAATAGTTAACGCCTCCGTCTGGACGTTCAGGGGTCGGCACCATTGGTGTAGACCCCTGATAATACGTGAATTTATTGACGCGTCAGAGCGTCATGTTGGTTTCACGCTTGTCGTCCTGACCGCTGGTATCGTTGCGGTACAGCGATGTGCTGTTCACCGACTTCATGGCGATGGCGTCAAAGGTATTGTCGCCCATGCCTTCGAACAGGTTGGCCGCGGCCACGCGTGCCTGGGCGGCGATGGCGGACCGGCGGGCATATGAAATCGCGTCAACACCGGGTTCGACCGGCTCGGCGGTTTCTTCACCATTGGCGGCCTTGCCCGAGGACAATTCGCCCTGTGCCTCGACAAGGGTCTGGACCAGGCGGCCCACGTCTTCCTTGACGCGCTGTTCGATGGACTTGCCCTTGGCGCTGACGGAGCCTCCGGATTTCTCGGCGGCCTCGCTTAGCGCGCCACCAAGGGCTGCCGCTACGCCAGCCAGGATCGAGTCGTCGTCCTGCGGATCCGCCTGCGTGGCGGTCTGCGTCGTGCTCTGGGCTGTTGCGGTGGCCTGCGGTTCCGCAGCCACCGGCGCTTCGCCAACCGCGGGTTGCGTCACCTGGGTGGCGGAAGCGGTTTCGGTCGTGGCGAGCTCAGGCTCCCACGGGGTGGGCGCAGAGGGGACCGTCACCTCGGGTTCCTGTGCGATATCTGCCATGCGGTCTTTCCAGGATCGGGCGGACCCGCCCGAAGACTGCGCCTCTTTCGCGGCTTGCATGGCAGCTTTCCAATCCATGTTTCCGAAAGCGGAAAAGAGAGAGTGGATCGAATTCATTTGCTGCTCCTAGTCGTGCTTTTGCACCTACAGGTTGTCTGCGAAATGAGTTCGGAGTGTGATGGTTGTGGCAATTGGCTGCCTTATTCCGCGTCATCACCGCAGAGACAGCCTTGCAAAAAGGTAGATTAACCTTGTTTACCGTACAATTCGGCGGCGCGATTTTCAAAAGCGCGGACAATTCTTTGCATCGCCTCGTTGAAAACAACGCCGATAATGCCCTGAAGCACCGCGTTCTTGAATTCGAAGTCCACGTGAAAGGACACGTCACAGCCATCTTCGGCGTCTGAAAACTGCCAATCCGACTTCATGTAGCGGAACGGACCATCCAGATATTCGGTGTCGATTTTCATGATTTGTGGCCACAATACGACGCGCGAGCCGAAGCGTTCGCGAAACACCTTAAAGGAGATCACGAGATCCGCCTCCATGACTTCATGGTCGCCGCGGTCCTCGTTCGACCGGATTCGCGCCGCTGCGCACCAGGGCAGAAACTTGGGGTACGACCCCACGTCCGCAACCAGATCATACATCTGCTGGGCGGTGTACGGCAGGCGGCGGGTTTCCGAGTGGCGTGGCATTTGACCCCAATGCATCGTTTACTTAAGGGGGGCATGTCGTATTTTGACGCCGCAAGTTCAAGGAAGAAACATGTCATCGCGTCCTTATGTCATCGATCAGATGATCTCGGCCAAGGCCATCGCTGCCCGTATCGAAGAACTGACGGATCAGATCAAATCCGCCTTTCCGAAAGAGGAACGCCTTGTGGTGGTGGGCCTACTGCGCGGATCCTTCGTCTTTATCGCCGATCTGGTGCGCGAATTGCGCGATCGCGACGTCGAGGTCGATTTCCTCGAAGCCTCGTCCTATGGCAATTCCACCGAATCCTCGCGCGAGGTCCGGATCCTCAAGGACCTTCGCGGCGAGATCGAGGGCCGGAATGTCCTGGTGGTCGAGGATATCGTCGACACCGGCCACACGCTCAACCATGTGATCCACCTGCTGGAATCGCGCCACCCCAAGCAGCTGAAGACCATCGCCCTGCTGGACAAGCCGTCCCGGCGCGAGGTCGATTTCCGCGCCGATTACATCGGCTTCGAGATCCCGGACGAATTCGTGGTGGGCTATGGCATCGACTATGCCCAGTGCAATCGCAACCTGCCTTTCATCGGCAAGGTTCGCTTTACCGACTGATCCCGGTCTGATGCGGGTCTGATCCGGCGAAGGGCCTTGCGGATTTCGCAGCGCCCTGCCCATTGGCGTCCCCGATCACATCTGTCGTCGAAAGATCACGAATTCGTCACCCCCTGACATGCGACGACGCGGTAACGTAGCGGCACATTGTTCTACAGGGAGTCCCTTCAATGAAATCTTTGGTTACCGCAGCCAGCCTGGCGATCGCCGCCCTGGCCAGCCCCGTCCTAGCCGAAAGCCACATGTCCCAGGATGCGCTGGAAAAGGCCGTGAAGGCCCGCCAGGCAACCATGCAGCTTTATGCCTTCAACCTCGGGATCCTCGGGTCCATGGCCAAGGGCGCGACCGAGTATAACGCCGATGCGGCCTCGGCTGCAGCGGGCAACCTGGTCAAGCTGTCGGGCCAGAACCAGATGGCCTATTGGCCCAAGGGATCTGCCGCGGGTGAGATCGAGGGCTCCAAGGCGCTGCCGGCGATCTGGGAAGACATGGACGGCATCGTGAAGGCGTCGATGGCGATGTCCGAAGCAGCCGTGGCCATGGAAGCGGCCGCCGGCACAGACCTGGCATCTCTTCAGGCGGCCATGGGCGGTCTTGGCGGGGCCTGCGGCGGCTGCCACAAGTCGTTCCGCCAGTCCGATTGATAAAGGGCTGACTGATCCAGTCCAATTGATCCTGGCTAATCGTGGCGCGTTGATGCCCTGCATCTGACACGCCCGACGAATCCCTTAGGTCCGGCCTGGGCCCCGCGCCCTGGCCGGACCGCTGAAGACCGTACCACGGGCACCCGTCGGCCCGGGCGCACAACGTGGCCCGAACGACGCGACCACAGAAAGGAAGGGCGCATGTCCCGTTTGATCAGGGCGCTCGCCCTTCTTGTCATTCTTGGCCTGGTCGGCTTCTGGGTGCTGACCCGCCCCGCCACCCTGCCCGAAGATACTTTCGCAACCCTCACCGGGGACGCCACAAAGGGCGAGACGGTGTTCTGGGCCGCCGGCTGTGCCTCGTGTCACGCGGCCCCGCAGGCCGAGGGAGAAGAGCGTCTGGTGCTGGCGGGCGGAAAGGCCTTTGCCTCGGACTTCGGGACATTTCACGCGCCCAATATTTCGCCCTCGGACGAAGGCATCGGCGGGTGGAGCGTTGCGGACCTGGGCAATGCGATGATGCGCGGCACCTCTCCTTCGGGGTCGCACTATTATCCCGCCTTTCCCTATGCGTCCTACGTTCATGCGGACCCGCAGGACATTGCCGACCTGCATGCCTTCCTGCAGACGCTGCCGCCCTCGGACACGCCGAATGTCGCCCATGACGTCGGCTTTCCCTTTTCCGTGCGGCGCATCCTGGGGGGCTGGAAGCTGCTGTTCTTCAAGGACGACTGGGTGATGACCGAAGCCCCCGGCCAGCTGGAGCGCGGGCGCTACCTGGTCGAAGGGCTGGGCCATTGCGCCGAATGCCACACGCCGCGCAATGCGCTTGGCGGGCTGGACCGGACCCGGTGGCTGGCTGGCGCGCCCTCGCCCGACGGGCGCGGCACGATCCCCAACATCACCCCCGGCGGCCTGGATTGGAGCGCGCTGGACATCGCATCCTACCTCAAGACCGGGTTCACCCCCGATTTCGACAGCGCCGGCGGCGAGATGGCAGAGGTGGTGCAGAACATGGCCAACCTGAGCGATGCGGACGTCGAGGCGATCGTCGCCTATCTCAAGGCCGTGCCGGCGGTCGAGTGATCCAAACAGAAAACGCGGCCCCCGATCCGGCGGCCGCGCTTCTTTCCGTCACGCCGGGCCATCAGGTCCGGCGTTTTCTATTGTTCAGCCCAGCCCCAGCTTGGCCAGCCGGTTTTCCCGCAGACGGGCAAAGTCATCGCCCGCATGGTAGGACGACCGCGTCAGCGGCGTGGCCGAGACCATCAGGAAGCCCTTGTTCCAGGCGGTCTTTTCATAGCTGGCGAATTCCTCGGGCGTGACAAAGCGGTCGACGGCGTGGTGCTTGGGCGTCGGCTGCAGGTATTGCCCGATGGTCAGGAAATCGATGTCCGCGGCGCGCATGTCTTCCATCACCTGTGTGACCTGCTGACGGTTCTCGCCCAGGCCGACCATGATGCCCGACTTGGTGAACATCGTCGGGTCCAGTTCCTTCACCCGCTGCAGCAGGCGCAGCGAATGGAAGTAGCGCGCGCCGGGCCGCACCTCGGGGTAAAGGCCGGGCACGGTTTCCAGGTTGTGGTTGAAGACGTCCGGCTTGGCCTCGACCACGACTTCCAGCGCCTCGGGGGCGCAGCGGATGAAGTCGGGGGTCAGGATCTCGATCGTGGTGTCGGGGGCGCGCTTGCGGATGGCGCGGATGGTCATGGCGAAATGCTCGGCCCCGCCGTCCTCGATGTCATCGCGGTCCACGGATGTGATCACGACGTGGTTCAGGCCCAGCTTGGCCACCGCATCGGCAACACGACCGGGTTCAAAGACGTCCAGCGCCTCGGGCGGCTTGCCGGTGGCGATGTTGCAGAAGGTGCAGGCGCGGGTGCAGACCTCGCCCATGATCATCATGGTGGCGTGACCCTGGGACCAGCATTCGCCCACGTTCGGACAGCCGGCTTCTTCGCAGACGGTCGTCAGCTTGTGTTCCCGCATGGTGTTGCGGGTCTCGAAATAGCCTTTCGAGGTCGGGGCCTTGACCCGGATCCAGTCCGGTTTCTTCGGCTGGGGATTGTCCGGTTTGCGGACCTTTTCAGGGTGACGCTGTTCAGGGATCTTGAGATCGCGCATGGTCTTGCCTTTTGGCTTGCACCCCACGGGGGCGCGGGCGGTGCTGTCGCATGGGTTTCGCCCAGCATAATAGCTGTGCGCGCCCATGGCCAGACATCGGCGCGGGCTGCAATTCAGCCATGTATCCCATGCAACACTTGTGCTGCAAGCGCATGATACTTGGGCCAAAAGCATGAAGCTTCGGTGAATTTTCCTATTGCAGCGCAGAAGATCCCTTGAGGTCCGTTTTGGAATCGCTCTAAGTCCGCCGCGAACCATTCCAGAACCTATGAGGGCATCCATGCAGACCGGCCAGAAACTTCCCGACGTGACCTTCCGCACCCGTATCCGTGACGAAGCCGTCGGCGGCACCAACCCGTTCCGCTGGCAGGACATGACCACGGCGGATTACTTTGCCGGCAAGCGCGTCGTGCTGTTTTCGCTGCCCGGTGCCTTCACCCCGACCTGCTCGACCTACCAGCTGCCGGGCTTCGAGAAGAACATCGAAGACTTCCGCGCCCATGGCATCGACGAGATCTACTGCATGTCGGTCAACGACAGCTTTGTCATGAACCAGTGGGCCAAGGCCCAGGGCATCGAAAACGTGAAGGTCATCCCCGATGGTTCGGGCGAATTCACCCGCCGCGTCGGTATGCTGGTGCGCAAGGACAACCTGGGCTTTGGCCTGCGGTCCTGGCGCTATGCTGCGATCATCAACAACGGCGTGGTCGAGGCCTGGTTCGAAGAGCCCGGCATCTGCGACAATCACGGCGAAGACCCTTATGGCGAAAGCTCGCCCGAGAACCTGCTCAAGTACCTGGCGGAAGCGTCGAAAGAAGTCGCCGCCTGATCTGATCGGGGTTTGGATCATGGGGCCGTCCGAGGTGTTCGGGCGGCCCTTTTTGTTTGGGGTGGTGGGGTGGTTTTGCCGGGAGAAAGAGCAGGCTTTTTGAATCTGAACGCGGAAGCGATGTCTGCTTTAGGCCAATTCCACGAACCCAAAGTGAGACCGGCGTCTAACCGGCTCTTTACGCCCGAGGTCATCACAAAGGGCAGCGGCCGTCCGCGGGTGGCTGCGAAGCGGCCGCCTAGGGGGGCGGACGGCCGCTGCCCGGCGTTAACGCCGGGCGGGTGCGTTTCATACGTGTCCTAGCTTAAGACCCAGGAATGGTGGAGCGGATCAAAACCCCTCAAAACAGCACCAACCGGATCGCATAGGCAATCGCCCCCAGCACCGAAATGCCGACCAGGTAGAACAGCACGAACCACAGGCCCCGGCGCATCAGTGATAGCCCTCGCCTTCCTCGGTCTTGCCCCGGAACACCCAATAGGCATAGGCCGTGTAGCCCAGGATCATCGGCAGAAGCACCAGCGCGCCGGCCAGCAGGAACCACAGGCTTTCGTCCGGGGCGGCGGCCTCGGCGATCGTCAGGGCGTGGGGCACCATGTAGGGATACAGGCTGATCCCCAGCCCGATAAAGGACAACACAAAGACCCCAAGCGCCGACAGGAACGGCCAGGCGTCACGCCCCCGCACCAGCCCCTGCACGAACAGGACCGAGGCCGCGCCAATCGCCAGCGGCACCCAGATGGTGAAGAAGACATTCGGGCGGGCGAACCAGCGGTCCAGATAGGCCGGGTCCAGGAACGGCGTGGCCAGCGACACTGCGCCGACCAGAACAAGCGTCGATCCCCCCGCGATCCAGGACAGGCGGCGCGCCCTTTCGCGCAGATCGCCGGTGGTCTTCATCACCAGCCACGTCGCGCCAAGCAGCGCATAGCCCGAGGTCAGCGCCACGGCGGTCAGGATCGAAAACGGCGTCAGCCAGTCGAAATAGCCGCCCGCATAGGCGCGGTTCTCGACCTCGATCCCCTGCACCAACGCGCCCAGGATCAGCCCCTGCGACAGGGTCGCCACCAGCGACCCGAAGAAGAACGAGATGTCCCAGAATTTTTCGTGATCGGGATTGCGGTGGCGGAATTCAAAGGCCACGCCACGGAAGATCAACGCCAGCAGCATGGCGATCACCGGCGGATATAGCGCCGGCATGATCACCGCATAGGCCAGGGGGAAGACCGCGAACAAGCCGCCTCCGCCCAGGACGAGCCAGGTTTCGTTGCCGTCCCAGACCGGGGCGATGGTGTTCATCGCCTGCACCCGGTGCTTTTCCCGCCCCAGGAAGGGAAAGAGGATCCCGGTGCCCAGGTCAAAGCCGTCAAGGATCACATAGGCCAGCACCGCAAAGGCGATCAGCCCGGCCCAGATGGTCGAGAGTTCCAGATCGAAGGGCATCAGACCTCTCCTTTCGCGTCGTCACCCTGGGCGGGTCCGGGGGCGGTGCCGGCGGCGCGGGTCGGGCCGTCGACCGGCTCGGGATCGCCCTGGTCGGGACGTTGCGCCATCAGGTGCAGAAGGTAATAGGTGCCGATCCCAAAGATCACGAAATAGACCACGATAAAGGCCAGAAGCGAGGTCGAGACCGCCGGCAAATCGACCGGAGAGGCCGAATCCGCCGTGCGCAGCAGCCCGTAGACCGTCCAGGGCTGACGCCCGACCTCGGTCGTGATCCAACCACACAGAACCGCGACAAAACCCATGGGCCCCATGGCGATGGCCGCACGGTGCAGCCAGTGCCGGTCATACAGCCGCCCGCGCCACCAGCTGAACGCCCCCCAGGCCCCCAGCCCCAGCATGGCAAAGCCAAGGCCCACCATGATGCGGAAGGTCCAGAAGATGATCTCGGCCCCCGGGCGGTCCTCTTTCGGGAAATCCTTCAGGCCGGGCAGCGGGCTGGTCAGATCGTGGGTCAGGATCAGGTTCGACAGATAGGGGATTTCAATGGCATAGCGCACCTCTTCGGCCTCGTCGTCAGGAATGCCGAACAGGATCAGCGGCGCGCCGCCCTCGGGGTGGCCATCGTAATGCCCCTCCATCGCGGCGATCTTGGCCGGCTGATGCTTGAGCGTATTCAGCCCATGCGCGTCACCGGCCAGGATCTGCAGCGGTGCCGTCACCAGAAGCATGCCCATGGCCATGGCGAACATGGTGCGCGCGGCCTCGTCCCGGTGGTTCTTCAACAGGTGCCAGCCACCGACCCCGCTGACCACAAGCGCCGTGGTCAGATAGGCCGCCAGCACCATGTGCACGAAGCGGTAGGGGAAGGACGGATTGAAGACGATGGCCCACCAATCCACCGGGATGAACTGGCCCACGTCGTTGATGTCGTATCCCACGGGCGTCTGCATCCAGGAATTCACCGACAGGATCCAGAAGGCCGACCCAAGGGTGCCGATCGCTACCATCAGCGTGGCCACCAGGTGCAGCCCCGGCCCGACGCGCGACCGTCCGAACAGCATTACGCCCAGGAACCCGGCTTCAAGGAAGAAGGCGGAAAGCACCTCATACCCCATCATTGGTCCAAGGATTGGCCCGGTTTTGTCCGAAAAAACCGACCAGTTTGTTCCAAATTGGTAAGACATGACGATGCCCGACACGACGCCCATGCCGAAGGCCACCGCGAAGATGGTTTTCCAGTAGTCGAACAGCCGCATAAACACCGCCCGGCCCGTGATGTAATGCGCCGCGTTCAGCACCGCGAGGTAAGAGGCCAGGCCAATCGAGAAGGCCGGAAAAATGATATGGAAGGACACCGTGAAGGCGAATTGGAACCGGGCAAGATCCAGTGCGGTGACGTCGAACATGGCTATTCCCTATGCGGGCCCGTCAGAGCCCCTGGTCTGGCCCCGCGCCTGACGCGCCGGGGCAAGGAGATGTGTCATCGGTCGTGATCGGCAGCTCTCTGCCGTGCCATTAAGGTTAATACGCCATGTTTGTTTTCAATGCCCTGCGCCAATCTGTCCGTTGGTTGGAACGCCGGGTTTGTGGCTTTGACACCCCCTGCGCCGATGGGTCACGCCAGCAGGCGTCAGGCCACACCGGCGGTGTCGCCCTCGGCCAGTTTCAGCGTGTCCGACAGGTCGATGATCAAGGCGGCCAGGGCTTCGAACCATTCCGCGCGGGGCGAGGTCGCGCGCCGCACAAGGCCGATGGTGCGATAGGGTTCCGGCGCGGCAAAGCGCATGACGGTCAGGTCCTGCGCTTCGGTCTTCAGGGCCATTTCCGGCAGCAGCGTCAGGCCGAACCCGGCCGAAACCAGCCTCGACAGGGTGGCCAGGGACGACGCCCCGGTGTTGATCTGCGCGTGGCCCCTGCCCCGTCCGCAGACCTCAAGCGCCTGATCGGTCAGGCAATGACCTTCATCCAGAAGCATCAGCTGGGCGCCGCCGATCTCCGTGGGCCGCAGGGTTTCCGCATCGACGCCAAGCGCCGCGATCCGCGCGGGGCTGCCCGCCAGCAGGAAGGCATCGTCGAACAGGCGCCGCTCGATCATCCCCTCGGCCCCGGAGGGCAGCGCCATGATCGCCGCGTCGATGCGCCCGGCGGCCAGATCGGCCAGAAGCCGCGCGGTCTGGGCCTCGTGCACCTGCACGTCCAGCGCGATGTCGGCGGCGCGCAGCCGCGCCAGCAGACCGGGCAGAAGATAGGGCGCGACCGTCGGGATCACGCCAAGCGCCAGCCGCCCGGCCAGCCCGTCTTTCCAGCGCGCGGCTTCTTCCAGTTCGCGCATCTGGTCCAGTACCGCCTCGGCGTGTTTCAGGATCCGCCGTCCGAAGGGGGTCAGCACCACCGACCGGGCATGACGTTCCACCAGCGGCGCACCCAGCATGTCCTCAAGCCCCTTGATCTGCATCGACAGGGCGGGCTGCGACACACGTTCGGCCAACGCGGCGCGGCCGAAATTGCCGTGCTCGGCCAAGGCTTTGAAATAGGTCAGCTGGCGCAGGGTGATGTTCATTCCCCTAGCATAGGTCCGGATGACGCAGGCACAAGCGGGCGGAACGGGGTTGCACCCCGCCCGCGCGATGCGGCATGAGCGAAGAAGGGAGCAAGGGGCGCAACCGCCCGGCCTGGGGGCAGAGATGAGATTCGACTGGACGCAGCACCGGCGCAACGCCCACGGGCTTGGCCGCATTCAGGAATTCCTGAAACAACTGGTCTATGGCGGCAATGACGGGATCGTCACCACCTTTGCCATCGTCGCGGGCTTTGCCGGGGCACAGGCGGAAGGCGTCGCGCAGATCGGCGGGCTGGCGGTCCTGGTCTTTGGCCTTGCGAACCTGTTTGCCGATGGCGTGTCCATGGGGCTTGGCGAATTCCTGTCGGGCCGGGCCGAACACGATCTGTATCACAAGCGCCGCAAGCTTGAGATCCAGGCGATCGCCGAAGACCCCGAGCAGGAGCGCGACGAGATGTTCACAATCCTGTGCCAGCGCGGCCTGCCCCCGGGCGAAGCCGATGCCGTCACCGATATCTTCATGCGCCATCCCGACATGATGGCCGACCTGATGATGACCTATGAATTCGGCATGCACGACCCGGCCGAGGATGATCCGGCGGTCAACGGGTTGTTCACCTTCGGCAGCTTCATCGTTTTCGGCTCGATCCCCCTGGTGCCCTATTTCGTGGCCGCGCCCTCGCCCCTGACGTTCTATGCCTCGGTCGGGGCCACGTTCACGGCGCTGGCGGGTCTGGGACTGTTGCGTTGGTATGCGACTCGTGAACGTCTGGCCCGGGCCGTTGGTGAAACGGTGGTTCTGGGCGCGACCTGTGCGGCTGTGGCCTTTGCCGTCGGCTGGGTCGTCGGCGGCTAGGTCGGTCTTGGGGCGCGTGGGACGGCAGCCATCCATCCCGGCCCTGTTGGTGGCGGGCTAACCGATCAGCCCGCCCTTGTCGCCAAGGCTGTCGTAATGCTGGCGCAGTCTTTGCAGGGCAATGCGCAGCACGATCTTGCCCGAGCGCGCGGACCAGCCGAGTTTCTTCTCGGCCGTTTCAAGCCCCTGAAGCCTGCAGCAGCATTCCAGCACCACATCGCCCAGGCCGGGACCAAGATCCCGCAGGGCAGCGGTGACCCGGGCACGGGCGGCAGCTGCCCCGCGCAGGGGGGTATCGCCCGCAGGCCCGCCACGCACGCCCCCGGTCAGGAAGTCATCCCAGTTGGTGGTCACCCGAGGCTCCATCTGGGCGAGTTCGAAATCCACCTGGATGCGTTCGGCGGCGCGGATCAACGGCTGGGTCAGAAAGGGCTGGCCCTTGGCATCGCGGCGCCGTGCAAGGCACAGCACCGGGGTTTCCGCATGATTGAACCGTGCGCGGGGTGCGTCGTCACGCTCGCGCGGATCGGCCCCCGAGAACCCCGCAGGCCGTTCGGCAAAGCCGCTGGCGCGGTTTTCGGCCCGGGCGGTCAGATCGCCCAGCATGGTGCGCCCGAGTGTGGTGATGCGATAGCGGCTAAGCCGTCCGGGCTGGATGCAGGAAATCCAGCGGTTCAGCGCCAGCGCCTGGGCTACGCGCCTGTCGACGATGCCCAGCCTGTGGGTTTCGCCATCCGCACCATTGCGGACGATGACGGCTTTGTCCATTTCCGTGGCCACCGCCAGCACCGCACCGACCTGGGCCAGACGGCGCAGGGCGGGCACGGCCTCTTTCTCCAGGGTCGGCACGGGGCCATCGCTGTCATCGGCGCGGAACCCCGGCAGATCGGCCGGGGGGCTGTCGGGTTGGGGCCTGACAGTATGGGCCCCCAGCCAGCGCAGCGCTTCGTCATACAGCACGTCTTCGCGCGCCTCTTCGACCTGCCGGATCTGCCGCAGCACTGTCGAGGCATGACAGCCGACGGCGCGCGCAAGACTTCGGATCGTCGTGCCGCCTTCGGTATGCGCAATATAGCGCCTGACCTGATCCGGAACCCAATCCGGCCAGGTATCACTCCAGTTCTGAACATGATGGGACATGGTAACACTTCCTTCCAATTCACCCGTTCTTCCTGAAAAACAGGAAGAAATTTCTCCCAGACCACGCCGGAGTCTGACGCGTTAATGGTTGCTGATTGATTAACAGTTAACCTTGACGCGGAAGCTTGTTTCGAAATCGTAAATGGAAACTGGAGGCAGAGTTCTCTGCATAGGCGTGCTCCGCAACACAACCAAGGGCTGTGCGACACTGGTCGGATCTTGAAAAAAGGAGATCCCGATGCAGGACCTGACGACCCGGCTTGCCCGCCTGACCCGCCCCCGGATCCTGACCTGCGCCGCGCAGGTCGGGGCCGACAGCTATGACCGCCGCCGCGACCTGATCCGGCTGATCGGCCACCTGCCCCGTAGCGGTCCGGCCATGATCCAACTGTTCGAACTTGAAGACATGTTGAACGCGGCGCGCACGGATGGCACCGGAACCTATCGCCCACCCGATCATCTAAGCGTGCTGATCGCCCTGATCGCAGAAGCCCGCCTGTTGGGTGAGCAGACGGGCTGAGGTTTTTTGATCGTCATGCAGTGTGGTCCAGGCGGTTCCGGGGCAGCGCCCCGAGCCTGTCCCCGACCTGATCCCCGACTACATGCCGGGTCACATAAAGGCGTCTTCCATCGAGGCCTTGCGCTGCGCCACGTAGGCCGCCAGCGCCTCGGCCTTGGCCGGGTCCATCGCGGGGGCCTGGTACCGCTCCAACAGCTTGGCAACGCGGTCGCTGGCCAGGGCCTGGGTGTCGCGGGCACCTTCCTCGTCCCAGGTCTCGAAGGGTTTGTAGTCCAGCAGCTCGGACCGCCAGAAGGCGCTTTTATAATTGGCCTGAGTATGCGAGCAGCCCAGGAAGTGACCGCCCGGCCCGACCTCGCGCAGGGCGTCCATGGCCTGGGCGTTTTCGTCGTTGGCCACGCCCGCCGCCATCTTGTGCAGCGCGCCCAGCTGATCGGCGTCCATGACGAATTTCTCGAACGAGGACACCAGCCCGCCTTCGAGCCAGCCACAGGCGTGCAGCATGAAGTTCACACCGCCCATCAGTGCCGCGTTCAGCGTGTTCGCGGTTTCATAGGCGGCCTGGGCGTCGGGCAGTTTCGATCCGCAGAGCGACCCGCCGGACCGGAACGGCAGGTTCATCCGCCGCGCCAGCTGACCGGCCCCATAGAGGATCTGCGAGGCCTCGGGCGTGCCGAAGGTCGGCGCGCCGGAATTCATGTCGATCGAGGTCACGAAGGCCCCGAAGATCACCGGGGCACCGGGGCGCACCAGCTGAGAATAGGCGATGCCGGCCAGGACCTCGGCCAGGACCTGGGTCAGCGTGCCCACGACCGACACCGGAGCCATGGCACCGCCGACGATGAAGGGGCTGATGATGCAGGCCTGGTTGTTGGCGGCATAAACCTCGAGCGCGCCCATCATCACGTCGTCGAAGGTCAGCGGCGAGTTGATGTTGATGAGCGAGGTCATAACCGTGTTCTGCTGGACAAAGTCCTCACCAAAGAGGATGCCGCACATGTCGACGCAATCCTGCGCCCGGCTGGGTTCGGTGACCGAGCCCATGAAGGGTTTGTCGGTCAGCGTCATATGGGCCAGCAGCATGTCGAAGTGGCGCTTGTTCACGGGGATGTCCGTGGGTTCGCAGACCGTGCCGCCGGAATGCTGCAGCCATTTCGACATATGGCCCAGTTTCACGAACTTGCGGAAATCCTCCATCGTGGCATAGCGGCGACCACCGTCGACGTCGCGCACGAAGGGGGGGCCGTAGACCGGCGCAAGGACCAGGCCCTTGCCGCCGATTTCGACGTTCTTTTCCGGATTGCGGGCGTGCTGGATGAAGCTGGAGGGCGCGGTCGCACAGAGTTTCCGTGCCAGGCCACGCGGAATATGCACGCGTTCGCCCTGCACATCGGCCCCGGCCTCTTTCCACCGGGCCAGCGCGCCGGGGTTGTTGACAAAGTTCACGCCAATCTCTTCCAGCACCGTTTCGGCGTTGGCCTCGATGATCGACAGGGTTTCATCGTCCAGAAGGTCGAGATTGGGGATCTTGCGCTGGATCGTCGGCGCGGTGCCGAAATCGCCTGCCGTGCGTTCGGCCCGTCTGGCCGCGCCCCCGCCCGAACGTCCCCGTCTGCCGCGTGCGCTGTCACTCATGTCTGATCCCCGTTAGTCCTGCGGAAATGGCGTTGTGAGATCTGTCATACAGAGCGACCGGGGCGAAACAGTCGCGGATTACGTCATTCGCGTTGTAAAAACGACATTGGGTGACATGGGGGATCCGCTGCGGGCGTCGAGTCCCGTGGTAGCCGGGCAAAGGGGGCTGTCTGCCCCCTTCCGCGTCAAAGCCCAAATGGGCTTTGCCACGACCCCCGAGGATATTTGAGAAAACCAAAGAGATGTTAGGGGCGCGTTAACCTTAATGCGGGATGAAGGGGGCGCGGTACAGGCGGGGACGCCGATGACCGCAAAGCCGAAGAGGTCCCCCGCGGTTTGCGGATATGCGCCGCAGGGCGCGGGGGGCACATCTTTCCCCGAGACGGCTTTGGGCAAGCATCCCGGCGGCGCGACCTGGAGTGGACAGGGTTCGATCCGGACAGCGCCGCCATCTTTGCGCGGCCGAGGCGTGGTGTCGCGCGAATTGATCTTGCGCCAGAGGGGCCCGCCGACTAGAGCAACGGCATGACCGAGACCTCTCATGACCGCCTTCTGATCATCGACTTCGGCAGCCAAGTGACGCAGCTGATTGCGCGCCGCCTGCGAGAGCTGAATGTCTATTGTGAAATCCACCCCTACCAGAACGTGACCGGAGCCTTCCTGAAGGATTTCGCGCCCAAGGCCGTGATCTTTTCCGGCGGGCCGGATTCGGTGATGCGCGAGGGTTCGCCCCGCCCGCCGAGCGAGGTTTACGATCTGGGCGTGCCGATCCTGGGCATCTGCTATGGCCAGCAGGTCATGATGCACGACCTGGGCGGCCGCGTCGAAGCGGGTGAACACGCCACGGCCGAATTCGGCCGCGCCTATGTCACCCCGACCGACGGCAGCGATCCACTGCTGGCTGGCTGGTTCCTTGAGGCCCGCGAACAGGTCTGGATGAGCCACGGTGACCACGTGGCCGAGATCGCGCCCGGCTTCGAAGTCCTGGGCACCTCGCCCGGCGCACCATTTGCGATGACCGCCGATCCCGCGCGCCGTTTCTATGCCGTGCAGTTCCACCCGGAGGTGCATCACACGCCGAATGGCAAGACGCTGTACGAGAACTTCGTGCGCATGGCCGGGTTCGAGGGCGACTGGACCATGGCCGCCTACCGCGAGGAAATGGTTCAGAAGATCCGCGACCAGGTCGGCGACGCCAAGGTGATCTGCGCGCTGTCCGGCGGCGTTGACAGTTCTGTTGCCGCGGCTCTGATCCACGAGGCGATCGGCGAGAATCTGACCTGTGTCTTTGTCGATCACGGGCTTCTGCGTCTGGACGAAGGCAAGGAAGTCGTGGGCATGTTCCGCGACCACATGAACCTGTCGGTGATCCACGCCGAGGAACAAGAGCTGTTCCTGGGCGAACTCGACGGCGTCTCGGACCCCGAGACCAAGCGCAAGATCATCGGCCGGCTCTTCATCGACGTCTTCCAGAAATATGCCGACCAGATCGAAGGGGCCTCTTTCCTGGCGCAGGGCACGCTGTATCCGGATGTGATCGAATCCGTCAGCTTCTCGGGCGGGCCCTCGGTCACCATCAAGTCGCACCACAACGTCGGCGGCTTGCCGGAAAAAATGGGCCTGAAACTGGTGGAACCGCTGCGCGAGCTCTTCAAGGACGAGGTCCGCGCCCTGGGTCGGGAACTTGGCCTGCCCGACAGCTTCATCGGCCGCCACCCCTTCCCCGGACCGGGCCTGGCGATCCGCTGCCCCGGAGAGATCACCCGCGAAAAGCTGGAGATCCTTCGCAAGGCGGATGCGGTCTATATCGACCAGATCCGCAAGCACGGGCTCTATGACGAGATCTGGCAGGCCTTTGTCGCCATCCTTCCCGTCCGCACCGTGGGCGTGATGGGCGATGGCCGCACCTATGATTACGCCTGTGCCCTGCGCGCGGTGACCTCGGTCGACGGGATGACCGCGGATTACTATCCCTTCACCCACGAATTCCTTGGCGAGACCGCGACGCGGATCATCAACGAGGTCAAGGGCATCAACCGCGTCACCTATGACATCACCTCGAAGCCTCCCGGAACCATCGAGTGGGAGTGATCAGCCCCTTGCGATAGGCTGTTGGCTCTGCCATTCAGGCAGGCCAACATGACCTGACCCCGATCAAAGGCCCGCGTCTCATGGCAAAACGCGACAGCATCCTCTCCCGGTGTGAAACCAAGGGCCTGCGCATGACGGCGCAGCGCAAGGTGATTGCCTCGGTGCTCGACATGTCCGGCGACCACCCGGATGTCGAGGAGTTGCACCACCGCGCCGCCGCCCGCGACGCCGGCATCTCTCTCGCCACGGTCTATCGTACCGTGAAAACGCTGGAAGAGGCCGGGATCCTGGAAAAGGTCGATTTCGGCGATGGCCGCGCTCGCTACGAAGACGCCGAACGTGACCACCACGACCACCTGATCGACATGGAAAGCGGCCGCGTCATCGAATTTGTCGACGAGGAAATCGAGGCGCTTCAGGAAAAGATCGCGGCCAAGCTGGGCTACCGCTTGCTCGGCCACCGCCTGGAACTCTATGGCACACCCTTGAAGAAGGACGCGCAGGACTGACCGCCCTCGCGCATCCGCTCCCCCGATCATCTTGCCGGAAATACTCTGGGGGGTGAATTGAGCGGCACGCTCAAGAGGGGGGCAAGGCCCCCCTTCCCCCGCCCGCCGCAGGCGCATAGGCCCGATATCCCGCCCCTGCATTCCGGGCGCGTCGCAAACCCCGAAACCCCTTGTTTCCCCTTGTTTGCGCAAACTTCCCCGCAAGGCTCTTTCCTTATGAAGACCCGGCGCTTACAAGCCCGGTGAACCTCATTCTCTCTCATAAGGGACCATCCTCGATGAGCACGATTATCGACATCCACGCACGCGAAATCCTCGACAGTCGGGGCAACCCCACGGTCGAGGTCGACGTGACCCTCGAAGACGGCTCCATGGGCCGGGCGGCCGTGCCCTCGGGGGCCTCCACCGGGGCCTACGAGGCGGTCGAGAAGCGCGACGGCGACAAGGCGCGCTATTCCGGCAAGGGCGTGCTCGAGGCCGTTGCGGCCGTGAATGGCGAAATCGCCGAGGAACTGGCGGGCATGGATGCCACCGACCAGATCGGGCTCGACATGGCCATGATCGAGTTGGACGGCACCGAGAACAAGGGCCGTCTGGGCGCCAATGCGATCCTGGGCGTCTCTCTCGCGGCGGCCAAGGCGGCGGCGGAATTCACCATGCAGCCGCTTTATCGCTATGTCGGCGGCACCTCGGCCCGTGTTCTGCCGGTTCCGATGATGAACATCATCAACGGTGGCGAACATGCCGACAACCCGATCGACATCCAGGAATTCATGATCATGCCGGTGGCTGCGGACAACATCCGTGACGCCGTGCGCATGGGCTCCGAAGTCTTCCACGTGCTGAAAAAAGAGCTGTCGGCCGCTGGCATGTCAACCGGTCTGGGCGATGAGGGCGGCTTTGCGCCCGAACTGGCCTCGACCCGCGATGCGCTGGATTTCGTGCTGAAGTCGATCGAGAAGGCCGGCTACAAACCCGGTGAGGACATCTATCTGGCGCTGGATTGTGCCGCGACCGAGTACTTCAAGGACGGCAACTACGTTCTCTCCGGCGAAGGCAAGACCCTGTCGGCGGCGGAAAATGTCGACTACCTGGCCGCGCTCTGCGCTGATTACCCGATCATCTCGATCGAGGACGGCTGTTCCGAAGATGACTGGGACGGCTGGAAGCTGCTGACCGAGAAGCTGGGCGACAAGGTCCAACTGGTTGGCGACGATCTGTTCGTGACCAACCCCGCGCGCCTGGCCGAGGGCATCGAAAAGGGTGTCGCGAACTCGATGCTGGTGAAGGTGAACCAGATCGGGTCGCTGACCGAAACCCTGCGGGCCGTCGATATGGCACACCGCGCGCGCTATACCAACGTGATGTCGCACCGCTCGGGCGAGACCGAGGATGCGACGATCGCCGACCTGGCGGTGGCCACGAACTGCGGTCAGATCAAGACCGGGTCGCTGGCGCGGTCCGACCGGCTTGCCAAGTACAACCAGCTGATCCGTATCGAGGAACTGCTGGGCGAGGCGGCGGAATACGCCGGCCGGTCGATCCTGAAGTAAACCCGCGCAGGCGGAGAGGTCGGAGCCGTGGGGGGCCAGCCCCCCACGTGCCAAAGCCTGAAGGCTTTGACCCTCCCCCCGGGATATTTGAAAAAACCAAAGAGGGGCGCCGCGAGGTGCCCTTTTTCCATGGCGGGACGATTGTTCCCGCCGCCGATTTCGCGGATAGCTTTGGCATGACCCAACTGACTGTCCGACTCACCACCGACGAAGCCGATCTTGAGGCCGTGCGCGAACTGTGCCGCGCCTATCGCCTGCTGCTGGCCGAGCGTATTCCCGACCGGCCCGAGATCCTTGCGAACTACTATGCCGAGGCCGACTATGAGGCGCTTCTGGCCGCCCTGGCCGAGAAACACGCCCGCCCTGACGGCGCGATCTTCGTGGCTGAACTGGACGGAGAGATCGTCGGCTGCGGCATGACGCATCGGGTCGGCCCCGAGACCTGCGAGATCAAGCGCGTGTTCACCGCCGAGGCCGCCCGCGGCCACGGGGCGGCGCGGGCGATCTTTGCTACGGCGATGGAGCAGGCCAAGGCCGATGGCTATCGCATCATGGTTCTGGACACGATGATCCGACTGCACGAGGCCATCGCGCTGTATGAGAAGCTGGGCTTCACCCCGTGGGAGCCGTTTTACGCCCTTCCCGAGGGGTTCGAGGACCTGGTGCGCTTCTACGGCAAGGCGCTTTGAGCCGGGGGCTTTACCGAAAAGGCCCGTGCGCATAGCGTTTCCCCATTGATTAGGGAGATGTCCGATGCGCCTGCTCCTGCGGACCCTTCTGTTTCTGATCCTGGCCTTCGGTCTGCTGTTCGCGGGCCTTTACCTGACCAGCGATGCCGAGCCCCTGCCCGCCACGGTGACGGGCGATCCTGAACTGCCCGCGATCGAGGTCGCGGGCGTCCGGCTGCATGCGCGTCAGTTCGGGCGCAGCGACGCGCCGGCGATCATCGTGCTGCACGGCGGACCGGGGGGAGATTTCCGGTCACTTCTGCCCCTGCGCGCGCTGGAGGACCGCTGGCACCTGGTGTTCTACGATCAACGCGGGGCCGGCCTGTCGGAGCGGGTCGAGGCCGAGCAGCTGACGCTGGACCACTATGTTGCGGAACTGGACGCCATTGTGCGGGCCCAGGACGGGCCCGTGGTGCTGATCGGGCACAGCTGGGGTGCGATGCTGGCCCATGCCTATGCCGGGCAGCATGGCGAGGCACTTTCCCATCTGGTGCTGATCGAGCCGGGGTTCCTGTCGGCGCAGGAGCAGGCGGACTGGGCCGAGCGGGCCGGGGATTTCATGGGCGGACCCGGCATGATCTGGCACGGGCTGCGCGCCGGAATCGCGGCGCTGCATCTGGACGGGCCGGATGATGATGCCGCGATGGACCATACCTGGGGGCAGATGGTGGGACGGTTCGCCAATGCCGAAGGCAATCCCTATCATTGCCCGGGAGAGGCCTTTGACAGCCCCACGTGGCGGTTCGGGGCGGTGGCAAGCCAGGCGGCCGGACGAACGCAGCCAGAGGATCTGGACCGGCTTTCCGGGGGGCGCGATTTTGCCGGGCCAGTACTGTTTCTGACCGGGGGCTGCGACAGCTGGCTGGGCCGTCCGCTACAGGAGCCTCGGTTAGGCGACTATGCCAACGCGAGACTGGTGGACATCCCCCGCGCCGGGCATGATGTCATCGACGACCAACCCCAGGCCGCCCTTGCCGCGATCCGGGATTTCCTACGAGAGAACTGAATGCAAGCCAATGAGATCATTGCCCTTCTGGGGCTGGAGCCACACCCCGAGGGCGGGCATTATCGCCAGACCTGGGTCGAGGAAACGACCCAAGAGCGCCCCGCGGGAACCTGCATCTATTTCCTGCTGAAGGCCGGTGAGCGCAGCCATTGGCACCGGGTCGATGCGGTCGAGATCTGGCACCATTACGCCGGTGCCCCGCTGCTTTTGCACATGGCCGAGACAGAGGCGGGACCGGCGCAGACCGTGACGCTTGGCCCCGATCTGGCGGCGGGGCAAAGGCCGCAAGGGATCGTGCCCGAGGACCACTGGCAGGCGGCGGACAGCACTGGCGGTTGGAGCCTGGTCGGCGCACCGTGTCGCCGGGTTTCAGGTTCGAAGGGTTCGAACTGGCCGCCCCCGGGTTCGACATCCCGCGCGAAGGCCAGCGCGCGGGATGTCGTTAAGCTCGGTGTGCCTGGACATAGGCCACCAGCGCACGGGTCGAAGGATCCTTGTCCGCGCCGGCGTCGTCCCCGGCAAGCACGGGGGCCAGCGAATTGGCGAGTTCCTTCCCAAGCTCGACGCCCCATTGGTCGAAGGAGTTGATGCCCAGGATCACGCCTTCGACAAAGACCCGGTGTTCATAGAGCGCCACGATCTGGCCCAGCACATGCGGGGTCAGCTGCGGATAGATCAGCGTGGTCGAGGGGCGATTGCCGGGGAAGACGCGGTGGCGCGCCTGGCGGTCAAGTTCGTCGCCCGTCAGCCCCTTGGCGGCCATGAGGGCGCGGGCTTCGTCCAGGGAGCGGCCGCGCATCAAAGCCTCGGACTGGGCCAGGCAATTGGCCACCAGAAGCTGGTGATGATGCGCCAGATCGGGTTCATGCCCCCGGGCGGCGACCATGAATTCGCAAGGCACGACGCGGCTGCCCTGATGGATCAGCTGGTAAAAGGCGTGCTGGCCGTTTGTGCCGGGCTCACCCCAGACCACTGGGCCGGAGTCGACCTTAAGGTCCGCGCCATCCATCGAAACGCGCTTGCCGTTGCTCTCCATTTCCAGCTGCTGGAGATAGGCGGGCAGGCGCAGCAGCCGCTGGTCGTAGGGCAGTACGGCGCGGGTGGCATGGCCCTGCCCCTGGTTGTGCCAGATGCCGGTCAGGGCCAGCATCACGGGCATGTTCTGGGCCAAGGGAGCGCCGCAGAAATGCATATCCATCTCGTGCCCGCCGGACAGGAAGTCCCTGAAATCATTGGGGCCTATGGCGATCATCAGCGACAGGCCGATGGGACCCCAGACGGAATAGCGCCCGCCCACCCAATCTTCGAAACCGAAGACGCGGGACGGGTCGATGCCGAAATCCGCTGTGCGGTCGGCGGCGGTGGAGAGCGCGGCGAATTGCGCGGCGGGGTCCGTGACCTGTTCCGCCATCCAACGTTTCGCGGTTTCCGCGTTGGTCATCGTTTCAATGGTGGTGAAGGTCTTCGACGCGACGATCACAAGCGTTGTCGTCGGATCCAGGCCCTTCAGCGTGTCATGGATATGCGCGCCATCCACGTTTGACACATAGTGCACACGCGGGCCATCCGCGTAAGGGGCCAGCGCCGCATAAGCCATCACCGGCCCAAGGTCGGATCCGCCGATGCCGATGTTCACCACATCGGTGATCGCGCCGCCCTGCCCCGTGAAACTGCCGTCACGGATGGCTTCGGCAAAATGCTCCATCCGGGTCAGCGTATCCAGCACGCCGGGCATCACATCCGCGCCGTCCACGTGGATCGACCGCCCCGAGAGGTTGCGCAACGCGGTGTGCAGCACCGCGCGACCTTCGGTTTCGTTGATCCTGTGGCCATTGAACATGGCGTCGCGCTTTTCCGCCAGCTTCGCCTGACGGGCGAGGGTCAGCAAAGCCTCGCGATCGTCGGTGGACATCTGGGTTTTGGAGTAATCGAACAGAAGATCCCCAAAAGTGACATTGAAACTGCCGACCCGATCACCGGATTCTAACATTTCGGTCATGTCTCGGGTCAGGGCGTCGCGGCCCCGCTTTTCAATATCGCTCCACATGTGATGTCCTTCGGGCGGTTCAATCGGCGTAATGGACCTGCGCCCCGTCCAGAATACAGGCGACGGGGGCTTCGGTCGGGGTCAGATCGGCGGCGCGACGGATCGCGGCCTTCTTTTCGTCGCCCATGATCAGGATATGCGTCGACAGCGCGCCGGACAACACCGGTGCGGTCAGGGTCATGCGCGGTTCGGGCGCGCCGGGGGCCCGCATCGGCAGCAGGATCGGCGCATCCGGCGACAGGCCTTCGGCCAGCCGGTCGGCCCCCGGGAACAGCGACGCGGTGTGCATGTCCGCCCCCATGCCGATCAGCAGAACGTCGATCGGAAGATGCGGTTTGATCGCGGTGGTCAGCGCTTCCAGGTCATCTTCGGGCGCGAGGGCATCCGAGATCAGCGGGATCAGGGTCGCGGCCGCGGCGGTGCCTTTCAGCAGGGTCCGGCGCAGCAGCGCGGTGTTGGACCGGTCCGAGGTTTCCGGCACCCATCTTTCGTCGGTCAGCATCACGTCGACGCGGTCCCAGGGCAGATGCACCTGCGACAGCGCGTCGAAGACCGGCCCCGGAGAGGTTCCGCCAGGCACCGCAAACGTCACCCGATCCTTGGCATGCAGGGCCGAGGTTAGCGCCGCCGCCAGGGTGTCGGCAAGCGACATGAACAACATGTCGCGGTCGGGATATTCGTTCCAGTTCATGATCTTATCTCTCTCCACCGGCGGCCGTCGCGATGGATCAGGACCAGCGCGTCCTCGGGGCCGGACGACCCCGGTTCATAGCTGACGGGCCGGTCGCCGCGGGTTTCCCAGCCTTCGATGATCGGATCGGTCCAGGCCCAGGCGGCCTCGACCTCGTCTCCGCGCATGAACAGCGTCTGGTTGCCCCGGATCACGTCCATGATCAGCCGTTCGTAGGCGTCGGGCACGTCTTCGCCTTCGGGGCCAAGCGCCTCGGCAAAGGTCATGTCCAGCGGCACGTCGATCAGGCGCATGCCGCCCGGCCCGGGTTCCTTGATCGTCACATCCAGGTCCATGCCTTCGTTTGGCTGCAGACGGATGGTCAGGATGTTGCGGTGGCGCCCGGCCTCGGCCCCGAAGATGGAATGCGGGGTTTCCTTGAAGATCACCGCGATCTCGGACGAGCGCGCCTTAAGCTTCTTGCCGGTGCGCAGGTAGAAGGGCGTGCCCGCCCATCTCCAGTTCGAGATATTGACCCGCATCGCAATGAAGCTTTCCGAGGTCGCGCGCGGATTTTCAACGTCATGGGCATAATCCTGCGCGCCCTTGGTGGCACCATATTGGCCGCGCACGATATTGGCTGGCTCCACATCGTCCAGCGCGCGGATCACCTTGAGCTTTTCGTCACGCACGGCGTCGGGATCGAACTTGGCCGGAGGCTCCATCGCGATCAGGCAGAGCAACTGCATCAGGTGGTTCTGCACCATGTCCCGCATCGCGCCCGAGCGGTCATAGTATTCGCCCCTGCCCCCGACACCCACGGTTTCCGCCACGGTGATCTGGATGTGGTCGACGTATTGCGAATTCCACAGTGGTTCGAACAGCATGTTGCCAAAGCGTACGGCCATCAGGTTCTGGACGGTTTCCTTGCCCAGGTAATGGTCGATCCGGTAGATCTGGCTTTCATCGAAGTGCTGCGCCAGCGTGGCATTCAGCGCGCGGGCGGTTTCCAGATCCCGGCCAAAGGGCTTTTCCACCACGATCCGGCTGTCGGCGTCGGCCATGCCATGGGCGTGCAGGCGTTCCGCCAGCGGGCCGAACAGGCTGGGCGCGACCGAGAAATAAAAGGCCCGGACGCGGCCGGGGATCATCAGGTCCGACAATTCTTTCCAGCCGTCTTCGCCCTTCGCATCGACGTTGACGTAATCGATCCGTTCCAGGAACGCCTCGACCGTGCCGGTTTCGCAGTCCTTCGAGGTGTTGAATTCGGCAATCGCCTCGGCCACGATCTGACGGAATTCATCGCGGGTGAGGTCCGACCGTGCGGCCCCGATGATGCGGCTTTCGTCCTCCATCTGACCCGAGCAGAACCGCCGGAACAGCGCCGGCAGGATCTTGCGACGGGCAAGATCGCCGGTCCCGCCGAAGATGACGAGATCAAAGGGATCGACGGGAATTACGCGCGAAACCATGCAAAATCCTTCCGTTCGGCGCTTAGTTTGGGCGCTAACATAGCGTCAGCCGCCCAGATCACAATGATGTTCTGAGGCCATATTCCCATTCGAGAGGTTTGCCCCGGCGCTGTCCAGCCGCTAGGTTCGGTTCAGCCACGGATTTTGCCGGACGGAGCCAGGATGAAAGACCAGATTGACGCCAATATCGGCAAGTTTCTTGACCCGAAGGTGACAGCCAAGGGCGAAACCCGCGCAACTGTCACCCTGACCGGCATCCGCACGCTTTGGATCAACACCGGGACGCTGTGCAACATTGCCTGTTCACATTGTTATATCGAAAGCTCTCCGACCAATGACGCGCTAGCCTATCTAAGCGCCGATGAGGCGCGCGCCGCGCTGGACGACGTGGCCCGGGCCGGCCACCCGGTGACCGAGATCGGGTTCACAGGTGGCGAGCCCTTCCTGAACCCTCAGTTTCCCCAGATGATCGAGGATGCGCTGGCCCGGGGCCATGACGTGCTGATCCTGACCAATGCGATGAAACCGATGATGCGCCTCGCCCCGCAAGAGGCGCTTTTGCGGCTGAACGCGGCCTATCCCGGCAAGCTGACATTGCGGATCTCGCTGGATCACTATGCCGCCCCCGCCCATGACGCCGAACGCGGCGCGGGCAGTTTCGAGGTCAGCCTGCAGGGCATGCGCTGGCTGCGCGACAACGGATTTGCCATGGCCGTGGCGGGACGCGGGTTCACCGACGAACCCGAAGACGCGGTGCGCGCGGGCTATGCCGCGCTGTTCCAGACCGAGGGCTTTGACATCGACGCCGCCAATCCCGGCCAATGCGTCATCTTCCCCGAAATGGACCTGAGCGCCGAGGTCCCCGAGATCACCACCGCCTGCTGGGGGATCCTGGACAAGGACCCCGGGGACGTCATGTGCGCGTCCTCGCGGATGCTGGTCAAACGCAAGGGCGAGGCGCCGAGCTTTGCCGCCTGCACCCTGCTGCCCTACGATCCGCAGTTCGACATGGGGACACAGACCCCGCAGATCGGGGAACGGGTGGCGCTGAACCACCCGCATTGCGCCAAGTTCTGCGTGCTGGGCGGGGCCTCCTGCGCGGCCTGACGCGCGGCCCCTGCCCCTGAGTTCTACTGCCCTAATGCAGGGTCAATTCACCCGCGCAGTTGCGCCATTCTCCGGGCGCGATTTCGCGTCTGTGCGTGAAACGGACCGAATGCAGCGGCCCCTCGATCTTGTCCTGCCAGAATTCGATGAAGCGGAACAATCGGGGGTGGTCGGGGGCCAGGTCGTATTCCTGCCAGATGAAGGTGTTCAGCACGTGCTGATAGTCGGGCATGCGATAAAAGATTTCCGCCGTCGTCAGCCCGTAGCCGCGCAGCATCATTTCCGTCTCGCTCATCTGCATTTTGCACCTCTGTGGTTGTGGATAGAAAAATCATGCCGCAGAGAGAATAAAAAGCAACAAAAACAGGTTGTTATCAACGCACCGCACTGAGTGACAAAACAGGCTTTGCGCAGCCATTGCACCCAAGAGAGAGTGGGTGCTATAGTCCGTCCCAACAACATATAGAAGCTGCCAAAGAACAGGGCCGACAGTGACGGACACCCCAGAAACCCCTGAAAACACTGAAGAAACGCCGAAGAAGGTGTATGACGGGCCGGTGGTATCGATCACCGACGAGATGCGTAATTCCTATCTGGACTACGCCATGTCGGTCATCGTTTCGCGGGCGATTCCTGATCTGCGGGACGGCCTGAAACCTGTGCACCGGCGGATCCTTTTCGCCATGCACGAGGTCGGCAACACCCACGACAAGCCCTATCGCAAATCGGCGCGTCCGGTTGGCGACGTCATGGGTAAGTACCACCCCCATGGCGACAGCGCGATCTATGACGCGCTGGCGCGGATGGCGCAGGACTTCTCGATGTCGCTGCCGCTTCTGGACGGCCAGGGCAACTTTGGCTCCATGGACGGGGACAAGCCCGCGGCCATGCGTTACACCGAAGTGCGGATGGACAAGCCGGCGCAGTACATGCTGGCCGATATCGACCGCGACACGGTCGACTTCCAGGACAACTATGACGGCAAGGACCGCGAACCCTCGGTTCTGCCGGTGCGCTTCCCCAACATGCTGGTCAATGGCGCGGGCGGCATCGCCGTCGGCATGGCGACCAACATCCCGCCGCACAACCTGGGCGAAGTGGTCGATGCCACGCTGGCGCTGATCGAGAACCCCGACATGTCGGTCGAGGACCTGATCGAATACGTGCCTGGCCCCGATTTCCCGACCGGCGGCGTGCTGCTGGGCCGGTCCGGCGCGCGCAAGGCCTATATCGAAGGCCGCGGCAGCTGTATCGTCCGGGCGAAGACCCACGTCGAAGAGCTGCGCAAGGAACGCTACGGCATCGTCGTCGACGAGATCCCCTATCAGGTGAACAAATCCGCGATGATCGAGAAGATCGCGGAACAGGTGCGCGACAAGAAGATCGAAGGCATCGCCCATGTTCAGGACGAATCCGATCGCCACGGTGTGCGCGTCGTGATCGAGCTGAAGCGCGACGCCACCCCGGATGTGGTGCTGAACCAGCTGTGGCGTTTCACGCCGATGCAGACCTATTTCGGCTGCAACATGCTGGCGCTGAACGGCGGCCGCCCCGAGGTACTTACGCTGTACGGCTTCCTGTCGAACTTCATCACCTTCCGCGAGGAAGTGGTGGCGCGCCGGACCGCCTTCCTGCTGCGCAAGGCCCGCGAGCGCAGCCACATCCTGTGTGGTCTGGCCGTTGCGGTGTCGAATGTGGACGAGGTCGTGGCGACGATCCGGTCCTCGGCCGATGCGGCGGAAGCGCGCGAAAAGCTGATGACCCGTCGCTGGCCCGCCGCCGACATCGCGGATTACATCCGCCTGATCGACGATCCGGCGCATACGATGAACGACGATGGCACCTACAACCTGTCGGAAACGCAGGCCCGCGCCATCCTGGAACTGCGTCTGCAGCGCCTGACCCAACTGGGCGTCAAGGAAGTCACCGACGAGCTGGAAGAGCTGGCCGCCAAGATCAAGGAATACCTGGCGATCCTCGGGTCGCGCGACCGGATCATGGGTATCATCTCGGACGAGCTGCGCGAAGTGAAAGAGCTGTTCGCCGTGCCGCGCCGCACCGAGATCGTCGACTGGTCCGGCGACATGGATGACGAGGACCTGATCGAGCGCGAAGACATGGTCGTGACGATCACCCAGTCGGGCTGGATCAAGCGTACGCCGCTGGCCGACTACCGCAGCCAGAAACGCGGCGGCAAAGGTCTGTCGGGCATGTCGACCAAGGATGACGACGTGATCACGTCGCTGTTCGTGGCCAACACCCATACGCAGCTGTTGTTCTTCACCACCGACGGCATGGTCTACAAGCTGAAGACCTGGCGTCTGCCGCTTGGCGGGCGGACCGCGAAGGGCAAGGCGATCGTCAATATCCTGCCCATTCCCACGGGTGTCTCGATCGCGGCAATCATGCCGGTGGACCGGGACGACAGCGAATGGGGCGATCTGCAGATCGTCTTTGCGACCAGCGCCGGTACGGTGCGCCGCAACGCACTGTCCGACTTCACCAACGTCATGCGCAACGGCAAGATCGCGATGAAGTTCGAGGGCGAGAACGAAGGCATGCGCCTGATCAACGCCGCGATCTGCGAACCCGAAGACGACGTGATGCTGTTCACGCAGTCGGGGCGCGCGATCCGCTTCCGCGCCGGCGACGTGCGCGTGTTCAATTCGCGTAACTCGGTCGGGGTGCGCGGCGTGAAGCTGAACGAAGAGGACGAAGTCGCCTCGATGTTCGTGCTGCCGCACTTCCTGGCGGAATCCGACGAACGGGCCTCCTATCTGAAGATGCGCCGCGCAATGGCCGGCGATGTCGAACAGACCGCCGACGAAGAAGAAGGCAATGCGGACATGCCGCTGAGCCAGGAGCGCTATGCCGAGATGTCGGCCGCCGAGACGCTGATCCTGACCATCACCGAAGGTGGGGCCGGGCATATCTCCTCGTCGCATGATTACCCGGTTCGGGGTCGTGGCGGCATGGGCGTCACTGCCTGGGAGAAGAGCATGCGCACCGGTGAGATCATCGCGGCCTTCCCGGTCGAGATGGACGATCAGGTCATGCTTGCGACCTCCAAGGGGCAGTCGATCCGGGTTCCGGTCGATGGCATTTCCTTCCGGTCGCGCAGCGCGGGCGGCGTGCGGGTGTTCAACACCGGCAAGGGCGAAACCGTCGTTTCGGTCGCCCGGATCGCCGAACAGAACGAAGACGAAGACGGCACCGAGGGGAGCGGCGCCGCCGAGAATGGAACGGAAGACAGCTGATGCTACGCGGAACGGACACGCGGATCGATAACTGGGACGACCTTCGCTATCTGCTGGCGGTACACAAGACCGGCAGCATGAGCGCGGCGGCACGCCTGCTGACCACCAACCCGGCGACGGTGTCCCGTCGCCTGGCCCGCCTGTCCGAGACGCTTGGGTACGAGCTGTTTCACAAGACGCCGGAAGGCTGGGTCGCCTCGGAAGCCATCGGACCGTTGCTGCAAAGCGTCGGCAGCTTCGAAGGCGAGATCGACAGCTATCTGAACGCGGCCGAATCCAGGGATGGCGCGCTAAGCGGGTCGGTGTCGATCGGCATGCCCGGGTCGCTGGCCAATGGGGTTCTGTCGCCGTTCATTCCCGACCTGGTTCAGGCGCATCCCGGCATCCGGCTTAGCCTGCATGCCCAGACCTACCGCGAAACCCTGGGCGAGAATGACCTGATCATCTCTCCCCTGCGGCCGCAGCAGGGCCGGCTGGTGGTGCGTCCGATCGGCAAGGTGCACGCCAATGTCTATTGCTTCCCCGACAGCCCGCGCAACGGGCCCTGGGTGGGTCTTCTGCGCCATCACGACGGGCACGAGCCGATGATCACCGCGCTCAACGCCTTTGACGGCAAACCGCCGTCGGTCCGGCTTGAGACGCTGCACGACACGGCAAACGCCATCCGCGTGACCCGCCTGCCCGGCGTCACCCTGCGGATCGAGGCCGCGCTGACCCCGGACATGGAGATCTACGATGCCTCGGTGCCCGATACCGAAACATCGCTGTATCTTTGCTATCACGAAACACGGCGGAAAGACCCGCTTCTGCAAGCTGTGATTGAGTGGATCACCGACGCCTTCGACAAATCTGACACTCTTTAGCGTCAGGGGTGTCGCGGCTGCGCGGCACCTATTTGCAAAGCTGATCGTGTTTCGGACAAAGCCGGTTTTGCTGATGCCCAAGCCTTGCTGGCGCAACCTACACGTGCAATACCTTGATCGTACCTTTCAGGGGCGCGGATAAGGCTCCAGCCAGGCTACGGGATCAGGGCTTTCTACCTATCTTTCTGATCCCCCGGCCAAGCCCGCCGCTTCCGCCCTCTCGGGTCGAGATGATCGATCCGGCGGTCGTGCCGCAACCGTCCTCTAGCACTACGGGGCCGCGGCAGAGAAGTCATAGGTGGGGACCAACAGACCCCGTCGATCCTTCAGCTTACTTGGGTCGGAGTTTTCTCCGACCCTTATTTTTTGGTGCTTGTGCCGCAGTCGCCGAGACGCCGGTTCACAGCCCGTAAAGGGCCGTGAACTTGTCCTCGATATAGCGGATCAGAGGTTCGGCCGTGGGGGCTGTGCCGCAGGCGCGGGCCACGACCTCTTCGGGGCGATAGAGGCCGCCGTGGGTCTGCAGGTTGCTGCGCAGCCAGGTCGTGGCTGCCGTGGTGTCGCCCTTGGCCAGCTGCGCGTCCAGGTCGGGGACATCGCGGCGCAGCGCCTCGTTCAGGCAGCCGGCATAGACATTGCCCAGGGAATAGGTCGGGAAGTACCCGAACAGACCGACGGACCAATGCACGTCCTGCAGACAGCCAAGTGAGGCGCGCGGCACCTCATAGCCGAAGTCGGCCTTGAAGCGGTCGTTCCAGGCGGTTTCCAGGTCCGCCGGGGCCAGATCGCCCGACACCAGCGCCCGCTCCAGATCAAAACGCAGCATGATGTGCAGGTTGTACTGAAGCTCATCACTTTCGGTGCGGATGAAGTCCTTCCGCACCCGGTTTACCGCCCGATAGAAGGCATCCGCATCCGCCACGCCGATGTCGCCGAACAGCGCCTTCATCTGGTCGAACATCCAGCCAGCAAAGGCGCGCGAGCGGCCCAGCTGATTTTCATAGATCCGGCTTTGGCTTTCATGCACGCCCATGGACACGCCATGGCCAAGCGGCGTCAGCGCATAGGCCGGGTCGATCCCCTGTTCGTAACAGGCATGGCCGACCTCGTGGATTGTCGAATAGAAGCAGTTGAAGGGATCGTCTTCGCTGACCCGCGTGGTGATCCGCACGTCCGACCCCGAGCCCGAGGAAAACGGGTGGACCGACAGGTCCAGCCGCCCGCGCGTCAGGTCATAGCCAAAGGCCACGGCCAGGGCGCGGGTGAACTCCATCTGCTTGTCGGTGGCGAAACTGCCGCTTAGCCCCGCCGGTTCGGGGCGGTCCAGCACCTGTTCGCGCAGGGCGGTCAGACGCGGGCGCATGGTGCCGAACATCTGCCCCAGCTGTGCGGCAGTCATGTCGGGTTCGTAATTGTCGATCAGCGCGTCATAGCGGTCGCCGCCATCGGCCAGCGCCTCGCCTTCCTCTTGCCGCAGGCTCACGACCTGTTCCAGCCAGGGCAGGAAGGCCTTGAAGTCATCGGCGGCCCGGGCGGCGGCCCATTTGCCCTGCGCGACCGAGGTCACGCGCGCGATCTCGGCCGCCAGACGTGCGGGCACCTTCTGGGTCTTGTCGTAATCCCGGCGGATATGGCGCAGCATGGCGGTCTGCGCTTCGCTCTGCGCCTCTCCCCTGGCCTGTTCCAGCCAGTCGCCGATGCGCGGATCGATGCGCCGGGCGTGCAGGACCGAGGACAGCGCCGCGTGTTCCTCGGACCGCTGTTCTGCCGCGCCCTCGGGCATCATGGTTTCCTGGTCCCATTCCAACCGGCCAGCGATGGCGGACAGGGCTTCGGTTTCTTTCTGGAACGCCAGAAGATCGGAAAGCGCGCTCATCTGTCAGCCTCTTACAGATTGGGGAACGGGATAGGCGGCATGGAACCGCGCCCGCAGGATCAGAACAAAGGTCGCCACGGCCAGGATCTGGTGTGTCAGCGCCACATGCATCTGCGCCGCCGAAATCACCGTGTAGATGCCCAGCACGACCTGACCGCAAAGCGCGATGAAGGCCACCATGAAGGCACCCGAGGTCACGCGGTTCGCCGCCTTGCGGGATTTCACGAAGATCATGATCGAGAAACCCAGCAGCAGATAGCCGGTCATCCGGTGGATGAACTGCACAAGCCCCGGATTTTCCAGAAAGTTCCGCCAGGCGGGCTCCAACATCATCGGATCGGGCGGCAGGAACTGCCCGCCCATGGTCGGCCAGTCGGTATAGGACCGCCCGGCGTCGATCCCGGCCACCAGCGCGCCGATCAGGATCTGCAGGAAGGCGAAATGCATCCAGCCGGTGCCAAGCGAAAACAGCTTGGCATCCTTGGACCGCCGCGCCTGCATCAGGTCGCGTTCCTCGCGCCCCAGCATCAGGATGTACCAGGCGATGAAGCCCAGGATCACAAAGGCCAGGCCCAGATGGGTCGCCAGCCGGTAAGAAGCCACATCCAGCATGGTTCCCGTCAGCCCCGAGGACACCATCCACCAGCCGATCGCCCCCTGAAGGCCGCCCAGACCACCGATCAGCAGCAGACGCCCGGTCCATCCGGTCGGGATTTTCCGCAAGGCGAGGAAGCCAAAGAAGCCAAGCGCCCAGACAAGGCCGATCACGCGGCCCAGCTGACGGTGGCCCCATTCCCACCAATAGATCGACTTGAAATCCTCAAGCGTCATCCAGGCGTTCTGGACCTTGAATTCGGGGATCTGCTGGTACTTGTCGAATTCCGCCTGCCAGTCGGCGGCGTTCATCGGCGGCATGGCCCCGGTCAGCGGTTTCCATTCGGTGATGGACAACCCGCTGTCGGTCAGCCGGGTCAGCCCGCCCACGGCGATCATCACGACCACCAGGGCAAACAGAAGCATCAGCCAGACGCGGATGGCCCCACGTGCGCCGCGCTTGGCGCGGTCGATGGCTCCGGTGGCGATTTGGGGGCGCTGGTCCGTCTGGACCTCTACGAACAATTTGCGTTTCTCGGACATATCCTGCCTCTTGATTTCAAGCGGAAGGTAGTCGCCCAACCCACTGGCGTCCAGTCAGCCGCTGCGGTCCTTCCATCGGACCATCTGACGCAGGATGCCATGCAGCGTCTGCACGTCCGCCCGGGTCAGCGGCATCCGCGACCACAGGTTGCGCAGGTTCATCTTCATGCCCTCGGCCTTGTGGTCGGGGAAGAAAAACCCCGCGTCGTCAAGGCGTTGTTCGTAGTGCTCCGACAGCTTTTCGATCTCGACGTTGGTGGCCCATTCGGTGCCGGCCATGTCCATGCGCTCGGCTTCGATCTGTTCGGCCTGGCGACGCCATTCATAGGCACACAGCAGCACGCATTGCCCAAGGTTGAGCGAGGGGAATTCCGGGTTCACAGGCACGTTGATGATCGTATTGGCGCGGGTGATATCGTCATTCTCAAGACCCGCGCGTTCGGGGCCAAACATCACGGCAACCTTTTCGCCCCGTCCGATCATCTCGGCCGCCATTTCCATCGCGCGTTCGGGGGTGACGACGGGTTTCGTCAGGCCGCGCGCCCGGGCGGTGGTGGCAAAGACATGAGTGCGGTCGTGCAGCGCCTCGGCCGTGGTGTCGAACAACCCGGCCTCGTCCAGCAGACGGCCCGCACCGCTGGCCATGGCAACGGCGCGCTGGTTCGGCCAGCCGTCGCGCGGCGCGGTCACCCGCATCCGGTCCAGCCCAAAGTTCCACATGGCGCGCGCGGCGGCACCGATGTTTTCCCCCATCTGGGGGCGGACAAGGACGAAAACGGGCTGGGTCATGGGGGTTTCCTTACGTTTCACGCCTGTTACCGGGGTCAGGCACCGGGAACAAGCCTTTGCGCCGCGCCGCGATCACGGGTATACCGCCGCAACTTCACGGAGATTCCCCATGGCCGAGACCGAGCAGCCGCAGATCTATCTGATTTCGCCCCCGGATTTTGAGCTGAGCAGCTTTTCCGAGGCGCTTGGTGCCGTCCTTGACGTGGCCGAGATCGCCTGTGTCCGCCTGGCCCTGGCCAGCCACGACGAGGGAGAGATCGCCCGCGCCGCCGACACCCTGCGCGAGGTCAGCCACCAGCGCGACGTGGCGATCGTGATCGACAACCACATCCTGCTGGCGGAACGCCACGGGCTGGACGGCGTGCATCTGACCGATGGCTCGCGCTCTGTGCGCAAGGCGCGCAAACAGCTGGGCCCGGATGCGATCGTCGGGGCCTACTGCGGCACCTCGCGTCATGACGGCATGTCGGCAGGTGAGGCCGGGTCGGATTACGTCAGCTTTGGCCCCGTCGGCCAATCCGCGCTGGCCGGCGGTGAGATGGCCGATTTCGAGACCTTCGAATGGTGGTCGCAGATGATCGAACTGCCCGTGGTGGCCGAGGGCGGGCTAGACGTCGATCTGATCACCCGGCTGGCCCCGGTGACGGATTTCTTCGGCATCGGCACCGAGATCTGGAAATCCGAGGATCCGGCGCAGGCACTGAAGGCGCTGCTGGCCCCCTTGGGCTGAGTTCTTCGGACCTTTTTCTTTTAAGGATCAGTTCCGGCGACTTTATTCTATGATCTGCCGTTCCGGCGGCATGGCCGACCGCACGATCCGTTCGCATTCCCGCGCCAGCACCTTGCGGTCGGCGTAGTCGGCGACGCGGATCGGCGGGTGATAGACAAGCTCGACCCGGCCCTGTCGCGGCGCGCCCAGGACCCGCACCAGATGCCAGCCAAAGTCCATTTCTCCCCACCATCCGTAGAATGTCGGCTCCCGTCCCTCGGGCGCGTGGTAGATCATGGTGACCGGCTGGATCTTCAACATGCTGCGTAAGTCCGGGTCGTAAAAAGCCGAGAACAACGTCGTCTTGAACGGCAGAACCCGCATGGCATCGGTCGAGGTTCCCTCTGGAAAAAACAACAACTTGTGCCCAATACTTAATCTATCGCGCAAGATCTCCTGCTGCTGTTTCGCCTCGCCCCGGACCCGGTTGATAAAGATCGTCCCCGTCGCCCGCGCCAGCCAGCCGATGCCGAACCAGCCGCGCACCTCGGCCTTGGACACGTAGTACACCCGCTTGGCCGCATGCAGCGTGAAGATATCCGTCCAGGAGGCATGGTTGGCGACGATCGCCCCGTGCTCCTCCATCGGGGTGCCGCGCACGATCAGGCGCATCCCCGTGATGCGGAAGAACATGCGACAGACGAACTGGGTGATATAGGGCGTATAGGGCCGGTGCAGGCCATAGATCCAACGCTCGGGCTGGCGCAGGATCAGCAGCAGGCCCAGAGACCCAAAACAGATGATGCCAAAAGGAATGGCGCGCAGCCAGAAACGCAGCTTGGTGCCGCGATCAAGGGGCGGCTGCGGGGCCTCGGCCTTGTCGGGATCCCAGGTCATCGTTTCTGTCCGTATATGCGGGCCTGCGCATCGCTAAGGCGGTTGGTGTCGAGGATCAGGAAGACATCCGTCGTGTTGAACGCATGATCCACATAGGCCCCGTCCCCGACCATGCCGCCCAGACGCAGGTAGCCCTTGATCAGCGCGGGGATCGCCCGCATGGCCGCGGGGCGGTCAATCTGATCTTCAGGCACCAGATCCATCGACTGATAAGCCGCGGGCTGCGTGCGGACGCGAAGATCCGCGGGCGCAAGGTGCCGGTGATGCAGCAGCGACAGCGGGTGCGACAGGTCGGTCAGATCGGTGCCGTGGAACGACGCCGTGCCGAACAGCAATTCGATGCCGCGGGCCTCGACGTAGTCGGACAAAGCCTGCCACATCAGGTACATACCCATGCCGCCGCGATAATCGGGATGCAGACAGGACCGCCCGAGCTCCAGCAGCTTGCGGCCAGACTTACGCAGTAAGCCCAGGTCATATTCATCTTCGGAATAGAACTGTCCGGCGGCCTCGGCCCCCGCTTCGGTCAGCAGGCGATAGACGCCGACGACCTGATCGCGGATAGCCTGCCCGCGCGTGGGATCCAGCAGCAGTAGGTGGTCGAAGAAGGGGTCAAAGCGGTCCTGCTCCAACTGCCTATCATGGTCGACCATCTCGCCGTCGCCGCCGAGTTCCTGCACGAAGACCTGATAGCGCAGGTGCTGCGCGGCCTCGACCTCGGCCGGGTCGCGCGCAAGGCGAACCACATAGTCAGAGGAGGCGTCGGGCATGGGTCTTGGGTCCTGTCAGGCTTTGGGAGGGTTTACGGAGGCCGGGCACCAAGCGCAATCCCCGGCGGGGCTGGCGCGTAGTGCGGTGATGCCCCTTAACGTCGTTAACCTTAACGTAACGTTTTGCGTCGCATAGTGTGGAGGGCAGGATCAGTCGAAATGCGGAATCAGCGCGATGCGTGAGCCATCAATCACAACCTTCCCGGCCTCGGGGAAGTTCACCGTGACGCGGCCGGCGATATTGGACTGCACCTGTCCGATGCCCCAATCGGGTTCCTGCGGGTGGCTGACCCGCATTCCGGGTTCCAACAGCGCGTTAAGATCGCTCATGCCTCGTCCTTCTTCTTGTCTGGGCTCTGGCCCCTGGGGTCTGTGATGGCCGATCATATCCGAAAGCTGGCCGCGCTTGTAGGGTCGCGCATCTGTCATGACCTGATTTCGCCAATCGGGGCGATCCAGAACGGCGTCGAGCTTCTGGCGATGGAGGGGCGCAGCGGCCCGGAAATGGCGCTGATCGAAGACAGCGTCATGAATGCTTCGGCCCGGGTGCGGTACATGCGGATCGCCTTTGGCATCGCCAGCGAAGGTCAGCCCGTGTCCCGCCCGGAAATCCAGTCGATCCTCGCGGATATGAGCCGCGCGGGACGGGTGCGATACGACTGGACGCTGACGCAGGATTGCGCCCGTAGCGATGCCCAGCACGTCTTTCTGGCCATGATGTGCCTGGAGGCCGCGATGCCACGCGGTGGCACAATCCTGGCGCGCGGCGATGACGCCCACTGGCTGATCACCGGCCCGGCGGAAGACGACCGCCCCAGCCCCGCGCTCTGGTCGATGCTGACGGGGGCAGAGGGTGTGGATCCCCTGCCCGCCCAGGTGCAATTCGCCCTGCTGCCCGAGATCCTGAAGGACACCGGCGCACAGGTCGAAATCCTGCGCGCCAGTTCCGGTCTGACCCTGCGTCTGCCGCGCGCTTAGCGGCGGACCGCGCCCTTGCCTTCGACAAGGTATTTGAAGCTGGTCAGCTGTTCCGCCCCGACAGGGCCGCGCGCGTGCATCTTGCCGGTGGCGATGCCGATCTCCGCGCCCATGCCGAATTCGCCGCCATCGGCAAACTGGGTCGAGGCATTGTGCATCAGGATCGCGCTATCGAGCCGCTCAAAGAAGTAATCGGCGGCCTTCTGATCCTCGGTCACGATCGCATCCGTATGGTTCGATCCATAGGTGCGGATATGCTCGATCGCCTCGTCCACGCCGTCGACCAGCTTGGCCGCGCAGATCATGTCCAGGAACTCCTTGCCATAATCGTCCGCCTGCGCGGGGATGACACCGTTCAGTTTCGCCAGCTCCTTGTCGCCGCGCACCTCAACCCCGGCCTTGACCAGCGCATCGGTCAGAAGCGCGCCGTGCTGGGTGTAGAAGCGCCAGTCGATCAGCAGACATTCCATCGCGCCGCAGATGCCGGTGCGGCGGGTCTTGGCGTTCAGAATGATCTCGACCGCCATGGCGGGATCGGCGGTGGCACCGACGTAGATGTGGCAGATGCCTTCAAGGTGGGCGAAGACGGGCACGCGGGCCTCGCGCTGGACCAGGCCGACCAGCCCCTTTCCGCCACGGGGCACGATCACGTCGATATGGTCGGTCATGGTCAGCATTTCCTGCACCGCCGCGCGGTCGCGCGTGGGCACCAGCTGAATCGCGGCCTCGGGCAGACCGGCCTGTTTCAGCCCCGTCGCCAGGCACTGATGGATGGCGGTCGAGCTGTGGAAGCTTTCGGATCCGCCGCGCAGGATCACCGCATTGCCGGACTTCAGGCACAGCGCACCGGCGTCAGCGGTCACATTGGGCCGGCTTTCATAAATCACGCCGACGACGCCCAGGGGCGTGCGCACCCGGCGGATGTTCAACCCCGAGGGCATATCCCACTGGGCGATCACGTCGCCCACGGGATCGCGCTGATCGGCCACGGTGCGCAGCCCGTCGACGATGCCGCGAATGCGGGTCTCGTCCAGCATCAGCCGGTCCATCATGGCCTTGGACAGGCCCTTGTTTTCGCCAAACACCAGGTCTTCGGCATTGGCGGCAATGATGTCGTCGCGGTTCTTCCAGACGGCATCGGCGGCCCCGATCAGGGCGGCGTGCTTGCGGTCGGGGCTGGCAAAGGCCAGTTCGGCGGCCGCCTTGCGGGCGTTTTCGCCAAGTTGCTTCATGACGGCGGGAATATCGTCGAGGTCTTTCATCGGGACGCTCCTGTAACGTTGGTCGGTTCTTAGGATGCGCGGGCCGGGGGTGCAACAAAAAGGCCCGCACGTGGGTGCAGGCCTTGGGTCGGATATGAGGTTTGCGTCAGATCAGCCCGGCGCACACCAGATCCACCCCGCCTGCGGCGGAGGTCACTGGGAGGGCTGGGATTTGAGCGGCAAAAACGCATGTCGGATCCTGTCTGTGCCGGTAACATCGGCGCGGGGGACGGGTTTGGCAAGGGGTAAATCGCGTGATCAGACCGCCATGTCGTCCCGGTGCACCAGGGCGGCGCGGCCGGAATAGCCCAGGATCGCCTCGATCTCGTCGCTGCGGTGGCCGGCGATCTGCCGCGCCTCGTCCGAAGTATAGCGGGTCAGCCCCTGCCCCAGCACGGCGCCATCCGGATCCGACAGTTCCACCGGGTCGCCGCGCCCGAAGCGGCCGGTGACATGGGTCACCCCGGCGGGCAGCAGCGATTTGCCCGCCCGCATGGCGCGCACGGCCCCGGCGTCCAGAACAAGGCGGCCCTGGGGCTTCATCGACCCGATCCAGCCCTTGCGGGCGGTTTGCGGATCACCCTTGGCCAGGAACCAGGTGGCAGGCGCGCCCTCTTCCAGCCCCTGGATCGGGTTCATGCGGAAACCATGGGTGATCGCCATGGCGCAGCCGGCGGCGGTGGCGGTCTTCGCAGCCATGACCTTGGTCTTCATGCCGCCCTTGGACAGGCCCGATCCGGCGTCGCCCGCCATGGATTCGATCTCGGGCGTGATCTGGGCGACCTGGTCCAGCCGGGTGGCGGTCGGATCCTCGGAGGGGTTGGCGGTATAAAGGCCATCCACGTCCGACAGCAGGATCAGACGGTCGGCCCCGACGGTCACGGCGACCTGCGCCGCCAGACGATCATTGTCGCCATAGCGGATTTCATCGGTGGCCACGGTGTCGTTTTCGTTCACGATCGGCACCACGCCAAAGCCCAGCATGGTTTCCAGCGTCGCGCGCGAGTTCAGGTAGCGGCGGCGGTCGGCGCTGTCCTCCAGCGTCACCAGAACCTGGCCGACCTTGATGTCGTGCCGCCCAAGCGCCTGGCTATAGGCGGCGGCCAGGCCGATCTGGCCGGTCGCGGCAGCGGCCTGGGCGTGTTCCAGCGACAGGACCCCAAGGCCCAGCCCCAGCACGCCGCGGCCAAGCGCGATTGAACCGGAGGATACCAGAACCACGTCGATGTCCCGCGCCCGCAGCGCGGCGACATCATCGGCCAGGCTTTGAAGCCAGTCGGCCCGCAGCGATCCCGTGGCCCGGTCCACCAGAAGGGCCGAGCCGATCTTGATCACGACGCGCCGGGCGTCGGTCAGGGTTGCCAAGTTTCCGGCTCCTCATCGGTGGTTTTCTGACGCAGCCGGTCCTCACTGATCTCGGCGCGCAGGGCGCGCAGCACCTCGGTCACGCCTTCGCCCGAGGCACCGGACATCAGCATGACGGGGCCGCCCACGGCCTCTTCCAGGAATTCGCGCTGCATGTCGCGCAGTTCGTCGTCCAGGCTGTCGATCTTGTTCAGAACGGTGATGCGCGGCTTTTCCGCCAGCTCACCGCCATAGGCTTCAAGCTCTTGAATGATGGTGCGGTAGTCTTCGGCCACGTCATCGGCGGTGCCGTCGATCAGGTGCAGCAGCACGGAACAGCGTTCGACATGGCCCAGGAACAGATCGCCCAGGCCCCGCCCTTCGGAGGCACCTTCGATCAGGCCGGGAATGTCGGCCACAACAAATTCCGCGCCATCCACGCCGACAACGCCGAGGTTGGGGTGCAGCGTGGTGAACGGGTAGTCCGCGATCTTCGGCCGCGCATTCGAGGTCGCCGCAAGGAAGGTCGATTTGCCCGCGTTCGGCAGACCCAGAAGGCCCGCATCCGCGATCAGCTTCAGCCGCAGCCAGATGGTGCGTTCCACGCCCTCCTGGCCGGGGTTGGCCCGGCGCGGGGCCTGGTTGGTCGAGGTCTTGAAATGCGCGTTGCCGAAGCCGCCGTTGCCGCCCTTGCCCAGCATGACGCGCTGGCCCAGTTCGGTCAGGTCGGCGATGACGGTTTCGCCGTCTTCTTCCAGGATCTCGGTGCCGACGGGCACGCGCAGGATGATGTCATTCCCGTCCGCGCCGGTCTTCAGCTTGCCCTGGCCTCCGCGACCGTTTTCCGCAAAGAAATGCTGCTGGTAACGGAAATCGATCAGCGTGTTCAGGCCATCCACGGCCTCGGCGATGACATCGCCGCCGCGTCCGCCGTTGCCCCCGTCGGGACCGCCGAATTCAATAAACTTCTCGCGCCGGAACGAAACGGCACCGTTGCCGCCTGCGCCCGAGCGGATGTAGACCTTTGCGAGATCGAGGAACTTCATCTTTGTCTCCTGCCGCAAAGGTCGCTTAACGTAAGCTTACCGGCGGCTCAATTCAGTTTTCGGATATAGGTCCAGGTGGCCACCTTGGCATTCCGCGCGACCGAGAAGCTTTCGGCGTCGCCCACATAGGCGAAACCGGCATTGGTCAGAACGCGGGCCGAGGCCGGGTTGTCCTGAAAGACCGATCCGAAAATCGTGTCGTTGTTCAGCGGGTTGGCATCGACAAGCGCCTGAACGGCGGTTGATGCGACACCGGTGTTCCACCAGGCAGGCGCGACCCAGTAGCCGATTTCGGCCTGGCTTCCGCCCCGGTCGCCCGGTTCCATCGTCTTCAGGCTGATGAGGCCCTTGAGTTCGGCACCGCCCGTGGCCGAGGCATCCATGGCCCAGACCAGTTCATCGGGCGTATTGCCGGTGATGCGCGTCACGAAGGCCTCGGTCGTGCCCGGTGGCAGCGGATGCGGGATCGAGGTGGTCATGCGGGCGACCCGTTCGTCGGCGCCATACATCTCGATCAGACCGGCGTCCGAGCGCCGCACGGGCCGCAGGGTCAACCCCTCGGCCTCGATATCCGGTACAAAGTTCAAGAGGTCGTCCATTGGGTCTCCTCTCCCAGAATGCCCCTCAACGTCGAAGGGGACCGGCGGTTTCGCCGATCCCCCTGATGTCGCATCAGCCTTAAGATCGGCTTACTCTGCGGCCTCCGCCACTGGCAGGACGGAAATGAAGGTACGACCCTTCAGGCCCTTGTGAAACTTCACGTTGCCTTCGACGGTTGCGAAAATGGTGTGGTCCTTGCCCAGGCCCACGCCTTCACCCGGCCACCACTTGGTGCCGCGCTGACGGCAGATGATGTTGCCCGGGATGACGGCTTCGCCACCGAATTTCTTGACGCCAAGACGACGACCCGCTGAGTCGCGTCCGTTACGGGAGGAACCGCCAGCTTTTTTATGTGCCATATCGTTTTCTCCTTAAGCTCAGGCGAGCGTTTTCGCCTGCTCGACCCACTCGGGCTTGACCTTGACGGCGTCGAAGGTTTCGACGTCCACGGCCGCCAGCTGGGCGAAGGTGGTGATGCCGGCGTCTGCCAGCTTCTTGGCGGCGGCGGGGCCGACACCGGTGATTGCGGTCAGATCGTCACCTGCAGCTGCGGGTGCTTCTGCCTTGGCGGCTGCTTTCGGGGCAGCTGCTTTCTTTTCCGCTTTGGGTGCAGCGGCAGCAACAGCGGCACCGGAAACGGAGCCCGCGCCGATGGCGGCCTTGACGCCCGACTTGCCTGCGCCCTTGGCGAGGATGTCGGTGACACGCAGCAGGGTCAGCTGCTGGCGGTGGCCTTTTTTGCGCTGCGACGAATGCTTACGACGACGCTTGACGTAGTGGATCAGCTTGTCGCCCTTGATCTGGTCAACGACTTCAGCCTGAACGCCAGCATCTTCGACCAGAGGCGCGCCAACGACCAGATCGTCGCCACCCACCATCAGAATCTCGTTGAACTGGACTTTTTCGCCGGCATCGGCAGCCAGCTTTTCGACGCGCAGCAAATCGCCGGATTTCACGCGATACTGCTTACCGCCGGTCTTGAGGACCGCAAACATGTGCATCTTCCTTGTCTACCGCGTCCTCTGGTCCCTGTTTCCAGGCGTTTCCGGGTTGCCCCACCTTCGAACGGCGCGCCCCTGTCGGGGCAAATTATCAATACCCGCGCAGACCGAATGCCTGCCGGGATGCGGGCAGTTACGCAGGATCGGGGCACAAGTCAAGGCATTGCAGGCCCAATTGCGCCCCCGGGGCCGGATTTGACCGGCCGCTGTTGCGCATTACAGGTCCTGGCCTGCCAGCTGACGGGCAACGGCCAGGCCAAGGGCGTGATATTGCTGATTATACATCTCGCCGAAGCCGGCGAAAAGGGCGCGGTTCAGCCGCTGGCCGGGCCGGGATTCCGAAAAGGCGATATAGGCGCGCAGATCCTCGGGATCCAGCGGGCTGTAGGCGGTGTAAAGGAAGGCACGCAGCCAGTCCTCTGTCTCGGCCCGGTTGCCTTCGGCGTCGTTCCAGACCTGGTCTAGGATCTCCTGTTCGGTCATCAGGAAGACCTCGCTTTGCGACAGGCCCTTGAGGAAGGCCACATTGGTGTTCATCGCCCCCGAGGTGTTGTAGTCCACCAGGTCGTTCACGGTGATGAATCGGTCCACCAGGTCCAGAAGCTCGGGATCGGCGTCGCCTGCCGCGATCAAGTCCCGTGCGGCGGCTTCGGTATCGGGGTCCAGGAAGGCGCGCCGCGCCGTCATCTCAAGCGTGATGATCTGCGTGCCGCGCTCGGATGTGAAGAAATCCAGCAGGGGCTCCATCTCGGTGCCGTCCAGATCGGCCGAAAAGCCGTCGCGCATGACCTGCGCCATGGTTTCGGGTTCATAGATCGCCGTGATGTCGCGCACCCAAAGATCCGAGGCCGTGTTGCCCAGGTACTGCACCGCGACCTCTTCGGCCATGTCCAGGCCTTCGTCGCGCATGATGTCCAGCGCCTTGGGGATTTCCAGCGCGGCCCAAAGCCGGTCCAGCGCCGCACCGGGCTGCGCCCAGGCGACGGGCGCACACAGCACGAACCCAAACGTGGCGGCGATCAGGTGACGGGCGGTCATAGCTCCTGCCCCGGCGACATGCGGCCCAGGCGATCGGCGACCTCTTCAAAGCGGTTCGCCATGATCTCGTATTGAACGGCGTTCATCAGCTCATAGACCTCCTGCATCAGGGGGTGTTCCAGCGCCTCGGTATAGGCCTCAAGGTCTTCGTTCGAAAAATCGCGGTAGGTCGCGGCGGACCCGGCCATGCCCGACAGGCGCATCGACTCGATCACCTCGTCGGCGCGTTCGGCCTGGGCGGCGCGCAGGCCCTCTTCATCGACGCGCAGCATGATGACCCCGGCCTGTTGCGCGGCCATAAGGAACCGGATTTCCAGTTCATTGGCGGCGCGCAGGCTTTGTTCGTCGGATCCGATGGCATCCATCATCCGTTGCAGGATCACGATCCTCTCGGGGTCGGTGTCCTGAAGCTCGGCCAGAAGCTCTCCTCCTTCGCCGCGCTTTTCGTCGCCGTCGCGCATGTGGCTGGCATTCTCGGCTTCGACCAGGCGCTGCCCCAGGTCAGAGGCGTAGAAATCCGCCGCATGGGACAGGGCTTCGTCCGAAAGCGTCTGGCCCAGAATCGTCATGGCATCGGCCTGCATGTCTTTCACGTCAAAGACATCGCCCGCCATCAGGGTCCAGGCCGCCCCGAAATCCTGCGCCTCGAGCCCCAGCATCCGCGGCGCATCCTCGGCCGAGAGCTTGATGCTTTCCAGGGCCACGTCGAATCCGGTGACGGTCAGAAAGGCGCGCAGCCTGTCGCGGTCGGCCGCCGAGGCCGAAGTTGCGATCACCAGCGTGACGCAAACCGCCAAAAGGACGCCTGCGACGGCACGGAGAGGACGGAAGAAGGGTATCAAGACTGCACCTTTGCTAGGACCTGCTGACATTTTCGCCCCTGCCCGACGCCACGTCAAACCGGACCTTCGGCCCTGTTTTGACCCTGTATGGCTTGGCGCTTCGGGGGCGTTGATCGAAAGTTAGGACATTTCCTTGCACGCGCAATGCAAAAGGCCTCTTGCACGGGCGGAAAGATGCCGTTAGACGGACCTCCCAGACCCCCGCGGAGAGGTGCCGGAGTGGTCGAACGGGGCGGTCTCGAAAACCGTTGTGGGTGCAAGCCCACCCAGGGTTCGAATCCCTGTCTCTCCGCCACTTTCCCCCTACGGGAAGTGCCCTTTTATTAGCCACATTTTCATCATGAAAATGAACCTTGCCTTGGTTCAATTCGTAACGATACATTGAGTTTCGTTAAATCAATCAAGGTACGTCATGAATATCACCAAGGCCGCATTGGCAATTGGAATTTTTTCAATGGTTGGAGCCTGTGTTCCCACGGCTCACAGCATCTATTGGAAAAGTGGAAAAACATATCAACAACGGCAGAACGATTTTACCAACTGTGAGGTCGAGGCAGTCCGGAAGGTGCCCGTTGCTCAGGCCGTTGGCGTGACGCCCGTCTACCACACCCCGGCGTACACCACGCCTATCCAGACAAGCTGCTATGGAACCGGCTACTATGCTTCGTGCACCTCGACTGGTGGACAGGTTTATGGTGGTCAGACCTATGGCGGAGACGTCTATACCTACGACGCCAACTCTGATCTGCGTGATCGCGTTGCAATGCAATGCATGTCCAATCGCGGGTACCAGAAGATCACGGTGCCGGTCTGTGACGCCGAGCAAAAGAAGCTAGCTGTTTCGGCGAAAAGCGGGAGATCCCCTGCGGCCTCGCAAGTCGTCTGCATTACTGCAGACAAAAGCGGATACGTTCTGACAAACTGATCGGAAATTCGAATTCCGGATGATGAAAAACCCGGTGCGGTCGGGGACCGGCACCGGGTGCTGAAATCAATGTCGTCTCTTCAGTAACGAATGAACTGTCAGAATAGGCAGGTCTTCAAATCGTCGTCAGGTGTCGCGGCCCCCAAAAAGCGGGACCGCGTCAGGAACCGTGCACGGGCGACAGGGACATGTTCACGTTGTGCAGCAGCTTGGCGACCTCGGGGTTGAGCGAGGGGCGCGCGGGTTTGTAGGCCGTGGGCACGTGCTTCAGCTCGGGGAACATCGCGAAAAGCTCGTCGATGGCTTCGACATCCATGCCGTTGTAGGCGCCGACGCCGGGCAGGAAGCTTTCGGTCCAGGTGCCTTCGGACAGGACCAGTTCGTGATCATCGAACATCAGGTGATAGTAGACGACCTCGTCCACCTCTTCGACGGTGATGCCGGGACGGCCGACCAGGTCCTGTGCCGCGACCAGGCCTTCTTCGTCACCGCAGACCTCGGCAACGTTTTCGCCCGAGACCATGACGCGGTGCTGCGGAGACACCAGCAGATCGCGGTCGGGCATCTTCGGGCCCAGGGCACCGGCGGCGATGCGCACGGGGCGGGTGTTGGCGAATTCGGAAACCTCGGAGGCAGAGACGTGGCGGCAGCCGATCCAGCGCAGGGTCTGCAGGCCGTGGTCGCGGGTCATGACCTTGTCACCGGGGGTCAGCTGTTCGACAGCGCGCTGGCCCTGAAGCGTCAGGATCCGGGTCCCTGCGGTAAAGCAAGCAACGGCACCCTGTTTGCCCACGCGGCGTGCCTGAACCATCTCGGCGGAGATATCGGTTTGCTTCGTCATGTCTTTGCCTCTCGTCGCTTCATGCATCTCAAGGCCCCCGCCGATGGTTATACATAGATTGAGACGGCCGTGGTGATTTAAGGCGAAATCGGGGCGAATTTTCGCGATTTCGCGGCCCGGCCGAACCGTTTCATGGACAGTCACGATGGTGGTCGGAAATTGTTTCACCCACGTGAACCAAAACGCCATATTTCGATTCGGAATTTGGGCGAATTGGGGCGCGCCCTGCCCCAATCCGGACCGAATTGGGCGCGGATTGGGGGCGGCGGCGGGCAGGAGCCGCCCCCGGATTCGCCCCTGGCCATGGACCATCCGGCGGCGCGGGGCGTGCAAGGCCCCGCCCGCCCCGGCGGATCGGCTTGACATCCCCGGCGGTCATTTACACTGTAAGCGCCCGATACAAGCCGCCCCAGGGACCCGATCCATGCCCGATCCCAGCCAGACACAAACCAGCCAGACACAGACCCGCCTTCCCCTGTCGCGTGACCGTATCCTGGTGGCCGCGCTGGCCTATGCCGACACCCACGGGCTGCAGGCGCTGTCGATGCGCAAGGTCGCGGGTGATCTGGGGGTCGAGGCGATGTCGCTATACAATCATATCAGCAACAAGGCGGATATCATCGCTGGCATCACCGATCTGGTCGCCGGAGAGATCACCCTGCCCACGCCCGACTTCGACTGGAAGGGCGAGATGCGGGCGCGGTCCCAGTCGGCGCACCGGGTGCTGGTGAAACACCCTTGGGCGGCAGCTCAGTTCCAGGCCGGGCATCCGCCGGGGCCGATGATGATGACCTATCTCGATGCGACACTTGGCTGCCTGATGGCCGTGGGCTTTACCCCGGCGCAGGCCGATCACGCGCGCAACACGATCGACAACCATATCTACGGCTACACTCTGCAAAAGCTGACCCGCCCGACCCGCGCCAGGGAAATCGCCCGTGCCGCCAAGAAAGAGCTGAAGTCGATCCCCGCCGCCAGCTATCCGCATCTGCACCGCCGGACCGAGGAACTGGCCAATGCCACCTCCGCCGAGGTGGACGATTTCGACTTTGGCCTGACCCTAATCCTGGACGGGCTGGACGCCCTGCGCTGACAGGGCCCCAGACATGAAAGGTGACATGAGCGAAGACATGTCCGACCCGGTGTCCGCCATCCGCAACCTTGGCCCGGCCTCGGTCACGCAATTCGCCCGCGCCGGGATCCACACGGCAGATGAGTTGCGCGAGATCGGGGCAGACGGGGCCTATGCAAGGCTTCTGGCCCATGGGCAGCGGCCGCATTTCATCGGCTTTTATGCCCTGGTCATGGGGTTGCAGGGCCGCCCCTGGAACGACTGCAAGGGGGCCGAGAAAGACGCGCTGCGCGCCCGTTTCGACGCGATCTGCGCCAAGGCCCGCGACGGGAACGATGATGGCGCGAGTGACGGTCTACCCGCCGATCTGGCCCGGTTCCTGCGTGACACGGGGATCGGGGTGCCCTGACCCCTGCCCCTTTCCTTGGCGGAACTTTTGCCCAGCCTTGCCTGTTTGTCCCTCAAGCGCACAGCCGAGCGATCGGCCCCGCATTGACCAGCATTGAAAGGACACGACATGGACATTCTTCGCATTCTGATCGCCATCTTCATTCCGCCCCTGGGTGTTTTCCTGCAGGTCGGATTGGGGGGTGCCTTCTGGCTGAACCTGCTGCTGACGATCCTGGGCTATATCCCCGGTATCCTGCACGCAGTCTATATCATCCTGACCCGCGGCCCGGCCCGCGCCTAAGGGACCGGCGCGATGGATCAGGTGACACATCCCGACATCGCCCGCGCGGAACGGATCGCCCACGTCATGGACCGGGCGGTCCGTCTGCCCGGCACCGGCATCCGGCTAGGGCTTGATTCCATCCTGGGTCTCGTGCCCGGAGTCGGCGATACACTTACCCTTGCGCCGTCGCTTTTTATTCTTGCGGTGGCGCATCGGCATGGGGTGCCCAAGCATCGGATCGCGGCGATGGCCGGGAACCTTGGCATCGACTGGCTGATCGGGCTGGTGCCGCTTCTGGGTGACATCTTCGACATCGGCTGGAAGGCCAACAGCCGCAACGCCCGGATCCTGCGCGAGCACTCCCAGCTGGCCAAGACCACCGAAGCGCCAATGATGCACGAAAAAAGCCGCGCCCAGAGGGACGCGGCCTGATCTTGTCCTGATCCTGCGATCAGGCGGTCTGACGGTGGCTTAGCCGACCAGTTCCAGACCCGAGAAGAAGTAAGCAATTTCGACCGCTGCGGTTTCAGCAGCGTCGGAGCCGTGCACGGAGTTTTCGCCAACCGATTCAGCGAACTCGGCGCGGATGGTTCCGGCGGCTGCGTCGGCGGGGTTGGTTGCGCCCATGACTTCGCGGTTCTTGGCGATTGCGCCTTCACCTTCCAGGACTTGTACGACGACCGGCTCGGACGCCATGAATTCGCACAGTTCGTCGTAGAACGGACGCTCAGCATGCACGGCATAGAAGACGCCGGCCTGAGCTTTGGTCAGGTGGATGCGCTTCTGGGCGACGATGCGCAGACCGGCATCTTCGAACTTGGCGTTGATCTTGCCGGTCAGGTTGCGGCGGGTTGCGTCGGGCTTGATGATGGACAGGGTACGTTCGGTAGCCATGAGCGTCTCTCTCTATATAGTGCCGGGGGCGCGCCCCTGCGGGATGGAATCCGCGCCCGCCTAGCATGGGGATGGGGGTTTGAAAAGCCACTCTGCCCCGGTGCGCGGCGGTGACGCGCGTTTTCGCGGGCTCCCTTGGGCATCGCGCCCTGCGATCCGCAAGATGACGGGCCTTCCGCGGCCACTGGCCCCCGGTCAAAAGCTCTGCTAAGCGCGGCCCATGCTGCGCCTTACCGACATATCCTATTCCATCGCCGGCCGATCCCTGATCGAAGGCGCCTCTGCCACCATTCCCCAGGGCCACAAGGTTGGCATCGTGGGGCGTAACGGCGCGGGGAAAACCACGCTGTTCCGCCTGATCCGGGGCGAACTGACGCTGGACGGCGGGGCGATCACCCTGCCCGAACGGGCCCGCATCGGCGGTGTCGCCCAGGAGGTCCCGGGCAACGAGGTCTCGCTTCTGGATACCGTTCTGGCCGCCGACACGGAACGCGCAGATCTTCTGGCGGAATCCGAGACCGCCACGGATCCGACGCGGATCGCCGATATCCAGACCCGCCTGGCCGATATCGACGCCTGGTCCGCCGAAGGTCGCGCCTCGACCATCCTCAAGGGGTTGGGGTTCACCGAAGAAGAACAGCGCATGCCCTGTTCCGCCTTCTCGGGCGGTTGGCGGATGCGCGTGGCGCTGGCGGGGGTGCTGTTTGCCCAACCCGATCTGCTGCTGCTGGACGAACCGACCAACTATCTGGACCTTGAAGGCGCGCTGTGGCTGGAAAGCTATCTGCAGAAATACCCCCATTCGGTGCTAATCATCAGCCACGACCGGGGCCTTCTAAACCGCGCCGTGAACCATATCCTGCACCTCGAGGGCAAACAGCTGACGCTTTATGCGGGCGGCTACGACAGTTTCGCCCGCCAGCGCGCCGAACAGCGTGCGCTTCAGGCTGCGGCGGCCAAGAAACAGGACGCCAAGCGCGCGCATCTGCAAAGCTTTGTGGACCGCTTCAAGGCCAAGGCCAGCAAGGCGAAACAGGCGCAGTCCCGCGTCAAACAGCTGGAAAAGATGGAGCGGATCACCGCCCCCGAGGATGCCGCCCGCGTCGTCTTTACTTTCCCCTCGCCCGAAGAACTGTCGCCGCCGATCATCCGCGTCGAAGGCGGCACCGTCGGCTATGACGGTAAGGCGATCCTGTCGCGGCTGGATCTGCGCATTGACCAGGACGACCGCATCGCCCTGCTGGGCCGCAACGGCGAGGGCAAATCGACCCTGGCAAAGCTGCTGTCGGACCGCCTTGCGCTGATGGAGGGCGGGATCACCCGGTCCTCGAAGCTGCGGATCGGGTTCTTTGCCCAGCACCAGGTGGACGAGCTGTACCTGGACGAGACGCCGATCGAACACCTGCGTCGCGAACTGCCCGATGAGGCCGCGTCGAAACTGCGCGCCCGTCTTGCAGGTTTTGGTCTTGGTGCCGATCAGGCGGAAACCGAGGTCGGGCGGCTGTCCGGCGGCCAGAAGGCACGACTTACACTGTTGCTTTCCACCCTGGACGCGCCGCATCTGCTGATCCTTGACGAACCGACCAACCACCTGGACATCGAAAGCCGCGAAGCGCTGGTCGAGGCGCTGACCGCCTATTCCGGGGCCGTGGTGCTGGTCAGCCACGACATGCATCTGCTTAGCCTGGTCGCCGACCGGTTGTGGCTGGTCAAGGACGGGCGCGTGACGCCCTATGACGACGATCTGGAAGCCTACAGAAAACTTCTTCTTGACGTGAACAGCGGCCCGCAGAAGACTGAAAAACCTGTGAAAAAGAAGCGCGCATCACGGGATGAAATCCTGGCCCTGCGCGCCGAGGTCCGCAAATGCGAAGACCGCGTCGAAAAGCTGCAGGAGATGGCGGAAAAGCTGTCGAAAAAGCTGTCAGATCCGGCGCTGTATGGCGACGACAAGATCGGAGAGCTTGAGGTCTGGAACCGCAAGTACGCCGAGGTCCGCGAGGCCATGGAACGCGCCGAAACGCTGTGGATGCGGGCGCAGGAGAAGCTGGACACAGCCGAGACCCAGGGCGCGTAAGGGACGCTGGACCGTTCGGTCCAGCCTCCCGCCCCTTGCAATGCGCCGCCTGCGCAGGGAAAGTCATCGCATGGATTACACCGTCTACATAACCGCCTTCGTCACTCTGTTCGTGATCATCGACCCGATCGGCCTGACGCCCCTGTTCGCAGCCCTGACCCAGGGCCATACGGAACAAAGCCGCCGGGCGCTGGCGCTGCGGTCCTGCGTCATCGCCCTGTCGCTGCTGGCGCTGTTCGCTGTGTTCGGTGAGGCGGTAATGGGGTTTGTCGGCATCACCATGCCGGCCTTCCGTATCGCGGGCGGCGTCCTTCTGTTTCTGACCGCGCTTGAAATGCTGTTCGAACGGCGCACCAAGCGGCGCGAGGATCAGACCGAACACCCCGAGGATCTGCCCGACCCCTCGGTCTTTCCGCTGGCCACGCCGCTGATCGCGGGTCCCGGGGCCATTGCGACGGTCATTCTGCTGGCCGGCAAGGGCGATGGCTGGATCGACACGGCGCTGGTTGTCGGCGTTGCGGCCCTGGTCCTGCTGGTGGTCTTCGTCTTCTTCCTGACCGCCGGACTGCTCGAGCGTCTTCTGGGCCGCACCGGCATCAACGTGGTCACCCGGGTGCTCGGCATGTTGCTGGCCGCGCTTTCGGTGCAATTCGTGCTCGACGGGTTGCGCGATTTCGGTCTGGCCGGGTGACGCCGGGCCTGCGGGCCCCTATATCCCTGTCATGGATACGGATTCCGTCATGAAATTCGCCTATCTGGCGTTGCTTCTGGCCGCTGTCGGCGGCTGGGTCGTCGTGCAGAACCGCAAGCGGCTGGGCCAGATGGCGCAGCAGGCGGCCGTCTGGGTGCTGATCTTCGTCGGCGTTCTGGCGGGGATCGGGCTTTGGGATGACGTGCGGCGCACGGTGGTGCCGTCGCAGGCGGTGCTTCAGGGCGGCACGATCACCGTTCCACGTGCGCCCGACGGGCATTATTACCTGACGGTGCAGGTAAACGACGCCCCGCTGCGCTTCATGGTGGACACCGGGGCCAGTGATATCGTTCTGACCCAGGCGGATGCGAAGAAGGTCGGGATCCAGCTGGACCAGCTGGTCTATTCCTCACGAGCGCTCAGCGCGAATGGTGAGGTCGGGATCGCCCCCGTGGTGCTGGAAACCGTGACCCTTGGTCCCGTGCGCCGCGAAGGCATCCGCGCGGTCGTCAACGCCGGTGAGATGCATCAATCGCTTCTGGGCATGCGCTATCTGCAGCAATTCTCGAAGATCGAAATCGGGGATGGGGCCCTGCTGCTTACGCCGTAAGCAACCACTGCATCACGCTGATTTGGCTGGGGATTCCGATTTCATCTGCCAGCGGCCGGTTTCCTCGGACCAGTATTTCGCACCGCAGCCCGCCCCGGTCAGGTCCCGCCATTGCTGGCGCGCGCGGTCCACGGCCTCGTAGTCGTTGCCGTCAAACAAGATGCAGACGCGTTCCAGTGACGCGACCTCCTCGGGTGTGACCTGCGCGCCGTCGACGGCCATCAGGCATTGCGGATCGTTCGCAGCCTCGCCTTGGGTCAATAGGATCGGCTGTAGCGCGTCATGATCGCCCCCAGCCTGGCCGTGGGGCAGAAACGACTCCTCTGCCCCCAGCCAAAGCTTCTGGTCCAGCCAATCCAGCCGCCCTGGATCAGATCCCCGCACCGCCACCCGCCAGCCCGCGTCCAGCGACCGGGACAGCAGGATCGGCAGGGTCTGTTCCAGCGGGCCCTGTGTCAGGTGGTAAAAATAGGCCTCACCCATTTTGCTCAGGCCTTCTTACCTTCGAAGGACGACTGGACCAGTTGGTCCAGCGTCCGGACGCCCCAGCCCGTCGCCCCGGCTGGGGCAAAGGTGGTTTCGGCCTTCACGCTGGCCACGCCCGCAATGTCGATGTGGCACCAGGGCGTGCCGTCCTTGACAAAGCGGTGCAGGAATTCCGCCGCGGTGATCGACCCCGCTGGACGGCCGCCGACGTTGTTCACATCGGCGATGCGCGATTTCAGCTGTTTGGCATAGGCGTCGCCCAGGGGCATACGCCAGGTCCCTTCGCCGACGGCACCGGCGGCCTTGGTCAGCGCGTTGCAAAGCCCGTCGTCGTTCGAGAAAACGCCCGCATTATGGTGCCCCAGACCGATGATTATCGCGCCGGTCAGCGTCGCCAGATCGATCATGCCGGCCGGTTCGAACCGGTCCTGCGCGTACCACATGACATCACACAGCACGAGCCGCCCTTCGGCGTCGGTGTTGGTGACCTCGATCGTGTCGCCCTTCATCGAGGTGATGACATCGCCCGGCCGCATCGCATTGCCCGAGGGCATGTTTTCCACCAGACCGACCAGTCCAACCACATTGGCCTTGGCCTTGCGCAGGGCCAGCGCCTTCATCGCGCCGGCCACCGTGCCCGCGCCGCCCATGTCCATGGTCATGTCTTCCATGCCCGCCGCCGGCTTCAGCGAGATCCCGCCGGTGTCAAAGACGACGCCCTTTCCGATCAGCGCCAGGGGGGCCTCATCCCCGCCGCCCTGCCATTCCATCACGACAACCTTCGACGGGCTGTCCGACCCCTGCCCCACGGCCAGCAACGCGCCCATGCCGAGCGAGGCAAGCGCGTCTTCTTCCAGCACCTCGACCTTCAGGCCCAGGGCCTCCATGTCCTTCAGTTGCCTGGCGAATTCCGTGGTGGTCAGCACATTGGCCGGGGCGCTGACCAGGTCGCGGGTGAAGAAAACCCCTTCGGCCACGGCAAGGCGCGGCGCAACGGCGGCGCGCAGCGCGTCCGGGTCCGAGGCCTGGACGGTGATCGTGCCGGGCTGCTTTGCCTCGGCCGTCTTCTGCGCGGTGTAGTCGTAGGCGCGCAGCACCATCGCCTCGACCAGGTCGGCCGTGTCGCGCAGGGTGCCGGGCAGCAGCAGAAGATCCTTTCCGATCAGCCCCTTGCCAACACTCGCCCCGGCCTTGCGCAGGGCGTCGTCGCTGGCGCGGCGGTCCAGCACCAGGATGTCCAGCGCCTCGGCCTGCATCCCCTGGGGCCAGCCGATGGTCAGCACGTCGCCGGCTGCGGCCCCGGTGAACGTATCGCTTTCCACCAGCCGCTTCACGGCCCCGCGGGTCAGCCGGTTCAGGCGACGGGCCGCCGGGCTTAGCCGCCCTTCTGCGCCGATAACAACGGCGACGCGCCCCTTGGCCTGGGCGATGGCATCCAGATCGGCGGCGACGACGTCTACGGTGGCGATATTGGTCAAGGGCTCTCTCCTGTATCATGGCCTTGAATGGGGCGGGTCTGCGGCCCGGTCTGTCCGGGTTTGAAACCGGATGGGGACCGGTGCGACCGCCCTCGGCGGGCTTTGGCCAAAGCTAGCGCCGGACCCGGGGATTGGCCAGCCGGATCGGCCAGATAGCAGTTTTCCCCCCGGATCAAATCCGCTAGGGTCGGCCGGGCCTGCTGCTGGCAACTGGACTTGGGGGAAGACTTGGCGCGATTCGACAGATATCTGCTGTCGCAATTCCTGGTGCTGTTCGGATTCTTCGCGCTCGTCCTGGTGTCGATCTACTGGATCAACCAGGCGGTGCGATTGTTCGACGCGCTGATCGGCGATGGCCAGACGGCCTGGGTCTTTCTGGAACTGACCGCGCTGTCGCTGCCCAATGTCATCCGCATCACCCTGCCCATGGCCTGCTTTGCGGCGGCCGTCTATGTGACCAACCGGCTGTCGTCGGAAAGCGAGCTGGTGGTGATGCAGGCCACCGGGTTTTCCCCCTGGCGGCTGGCGCGTCCGGTGATGTGGTTCGGGCTGATCGTGGCGCTGATGATGTCGCTGATGACCCATTTCCTGGTGCCCATGTCGATGACGCGGCTGCAACAGCGGCAAGAGGACGTGCAGGACAATATCACTGCCCGCCTGCTGACCGAGGGGACCTTCCTGCATCCGGTCAGCGGCATCACCTTCTATATCCGTGAAATCGACGCCGACGGCACGTTGCGCGATGTCTTCCTGTCGGATCGCCGCGACCCCGCGACACCGCAGACCTTCACCGCCGCCCGCGCCTACCTGGTGCCCGACCGCAGCGGAGAGGACGCCCGCGCCAAGCTGGTCATGGTCGAGGGGCTGAGCCAGACGCTGCGCGCCGACACCAAGCGGCTGTTCACCACGCATTTCCGCGATTTCACCTATGATATCGGGCGGCTCTTCGGCGATCGGCCGGTGCGTTTCGTGCATATCCGGCATCTGCCGACCTGGGATCTTCTGTCTGATCCCCAGGGCGCGGCCGAACGGACGGGGTTCACCTTGGGCCAGATCGCGAATGAGGCGCACGGGCGCTTTGCCCAGGCGCTGCTGTGCCTGTCCGCCGCGCTGATCGGCTTTGCCACGCTGCTGACGGGGGGCTATTCGCGCTTTGGGGTCTGGCAGCAGATCGTGCTGGCCATCGTGCTGATCATGGTGGTGAAATCCATCGAAGGCGCGGTCAGCGATCCGGTGTCGAAGGATGCCGCGCTGTGGCCGCTGGCCTATGTGCCAGGGGCCGTGGGCCTGGGCATCGGGGCGCTTCTGCTGTGGATCGCGTCGCGGGGCAGCCGATCCTGGCTGTCGCTGTTCCGGAGGCGCGCCGCATGATCCTGCATTTCTATTTCGCGCGACGGTTCCTGAAGATCTTTGGCGGGCTGCTGCTGGTCTTTCTGCTGATGTCGATGCTGATCGACGTGGTGGAACATCTGCGCCGCCTCTCGGCCACGCCCGTGACCCTGCCGCAGGTGCTGCAGCTGGTTGCCCTGAACGCGCCGCAGGGGATCTACCAGATCCTGCCGCTGGTGCTGATCCTGGCGACGGTGGCGCTGTTCCTTGGGCTGGCGCGGTCTTCGGAACTGGTGGTGGTGCGAGCGGCGGGGCGGTCGGCGCTGCGCAGCCTGGCGTCTCCGGTGCTGGTGGCCTTCCTGATCGGGCTGGTGACCGTAGGCATGGTCAATCCGATCGTGGCCTCGACCTCGAAACGCTATGCCGACCTGCTTGAGACCTACCGGTCCGGCGGGATCGACGTGGTGTCGGTGTCGGAAGAAGGGCTGTGGCTGCGGCAGGGCGACGGCGAAGGCCAGACGGTCATCCGCGCCGCGCGGTCCAACCCGCAGGCCACGGAATTGTTCGACGTCACCATGATCGAATATGCCGCGCAGGGCGGACCGGAACGCCGGATCGAAGCCGCCAATGCACGTCTGGTCGATGGCGCATGGGAATTGCGCAAGGCCCGCATCTGGCCCCTGTCCGATGGCGTGAACCCCGAAGCCAAGACCGAGGCGCTGGAACGGATCGAGATCCCCTCGACCCTGACCGAGGCACGGATCCGCGACACATTCGGCGACCCTTCGGCGATTTCGATCTGGGAATTACCCAGCTATATCCGCCTGTTGACCGAAGCGGGCTTCTCGGCCCGCCGCCACGCCGTCTGGTACCAGATGGAACTGGCGCGCCCGGTCTTCCTGGTCGCCATGGTTCTGATCGCCGCCGCCTTCACCATGCGCCACGTACGCTTTGGCAAGACCGGGGTGGCGGTGCTGTCGGCGATCATGCTGGGGTTCACACTGTATTACATCCGGAACTTCGTGCAGATCCTGGGTGAGAATGGCCAGGTCTCGGTCCTGCTGGCGGCCTGGGCGCCGCCCGTGGCCTCGCTGATGCTGGCGCTTGGGCTTTTGCTGCACATGGAGGACGGATGATGGCCCATTTGCTGCGCCTTCTGATCCTTTGCCTGATGCTGCCCGGTCTGGCACCGGTCGCGGCCCTGGCCCAGCAATCCGACGCGCCTGCCGTGCTGGTGGCCGACCGCGTCTGGCTGGAAGGCCAGAGCCGCGTGATCGCCGAAGGCGCGGTCGAGGTGATGCAGGGCGATGTGCGCCTGCGGGCCGCGCGCGTCAGCTATGACCGCGACAGTGAACGGCTTTTGATCGACGGGCCGATCATCCTGACCCGGGGCGAAAACGAAGTCATCGTTGCCGATGCGGCGGAACTGGACCGCGACCTGCGCAACGGGCTGATCCGCAGCGCCCGCATGGTCATCAACCAGCAGCTGCAGCTGGCCGCCGCCCGGCTGGACCGGGTGGATGGCCGCTATGCCCAGCTGACCCGCGCCACCGTCAGTTCCTGCCAGGTCTGCGGCACCCGTCCGCCGCTGTGGCAGATCAAGGCCCGCCGGGTGATTCACGACCGCGAGGAAATGCAGCTGTATTTTGACGACGCGCGGATGGAAGTGCTGGGCGTGCCGATCTTCTGGACCCCGCGCCTGCGGCTGCCCGACCCGAACCAAACCCGCGCCACCGGCTTCCTGATCCCGTCGATCAAGCGGAACTCTCAGCTGCTGACCGGGGTGAAGGTGCCCTATTTCATCAAGATGGGGGATCACCGCGACCTGACGCTGACGCCCTATCTGTCGTCGGAAACCACGACGCTGGAATGGCGCTATCGTCAGGCCTTTGCCAATGGGCGCATCACCTTCGAAGGCGCGGTCAGCGAAGACACGCTGTACAATAAGGGCCGGGCCTATGTTCAGGGCTATGGTCAGTTCGACCTGCCGCGCGACTTCGACCTGTCCTTCACGATCGAGGCGGTGACGGATGACGCCTATCTGACCGACTACGGCTATTCCGATGCGGACCTTCTGGAAAGCAACGTCACGATTTCCCGCGTGCGGTCCGACGAGTATATCGAGGCCCGGCTGGGCCATTACTTCACCCTGCGACCGGGCGAATCGAACAGCGAAATCCCCTCGATCGTTGGCAACGTGCTGTATGAGAAACGGCTGTTCCCCCGTCTGGGCGGTGAGCTGCGGTTCAAGGCCGAAGAACATAGCCACCTGCGCTATTCCACCACCCCGGGCCTGGGCCGCGACGTCGTGCGCCTGAACGCCGAGGCGCTTTGGTTCAACACCTGGACCCTGCCCCTTGGGCTGCGGGCCGAGGGACTGGTCGGCGTACATGCGGATGGGTTCATCACCCGGCAGGACGCCCTGCCCGCCAACCAATCTGGTGTTTCCCCGACCGCCGCGCTGACCCTGCGCTGGCCCTGGGTGCGCAATCAGGCCAATGGTGTGTCCGAGGTGATCGAACCGGTGATGATGGCCGCCTGGACCGGCGGATCCGGTCTGGCCGTGGCCAATGACGAAAGCACAAGGGTCGAATTCGACGAAGGCAACCTTTTGTCGCTGTCGCGCTTTCCTGCGCCCGACCGGCGTGAACACGGGCTGCGCGGCGCACTTGGGCTGAACTGGACGCGGATCGACCCGCAGGGCTGGGACGCGCGGCTGACCTTCGGTACCGTCTACAAGGCCGACGTGGATGGCAATTTCTCGCCCTCCTCGGGGCTGCGCAATTCTGTGTCGGATCTGCTGATCGCAGGGCAATTCCGCAACCAGGCGGGGCTGTCGCTGACCGCGCGCGGGCTGTTCAACCACGATTTCAACATCAACAAGGCCGAGGCGCGGGCGGGCTGGAGCTCGGACCGCTATGCGCTGTCGGCCAGCTATGTCTGGCTGTCGGCCGATGCCACGGAAAACCGGCCCTCGAACGTGTCGGAATGGCTGTTTTCCTCGGACTTCGACCTGGGCCGCCACCTGCGCGGCAGCCTTGAAGGCCGCTATGACATTGCCGCCGATGAACCGGTTTCCGCCGGCATGGGCCTGCTTTATGCAAACGAATGTGTCGAGGTCGAGCTTTCGGTCTCGCGCCGCTTCGCCTCTTCCACTATCGTCACGCCAGCCACGGACTTTAGCCTGACCATCGGCTTGCGCGGTTTCTCGGCGGCGTCCGCATCCGGACGCGGCGTTGCGAAATCCTGCCGCTGAGGGTCGACAAGACGATGATAAGACAAACGGAACTGAACATGCGCCTGACTTTTCGCCTGATCCTGTGTTTGCCCCTTCTGCTGGCGGGCCATGCCCTGCCCGCCCTGGCGCAGAGCTTTTCTCCGGCGATCAAGGTCAATGACCGCGTCATCACCGAGTACGAGCTGGACCAGCGGATGCGCATGCTGCGCCTGTTCCGCACGCCGGGCGACATTCCCGCCCAGGCCGAGGAACAGCTGATCGACGACCGCCTGCGTCTTCAGGCCGCCGGCGAACTGGGGATCGAACCGACCCCGGAACAGATCACCGCCGGGATGAGCGAATTCGCCGCCCGCGCCAATCTTAGTGCGGATCAGTTCCTCGCGGCCCTGCGCCAGGGTGGTGTGGCCCCCGAAACCTTCCGCGACTTCGTGCGCGCCGGTGTGGCCTGGCGCGATGTGGTCGGGGCCAAGTTCGGCCCGCGTGTCCAGATTTCCGAACAGGAAATTGACCGGGCGATTTCGTCCGGCGGGGCCTCGGGTGCGACCGTGCAGGTCCTGATGTCCGAGATTTTCCTGCCCCTTGAAGAAGGCAGCGAAGCCGAAACCCGCGCCCTGGCCGACCGGATCCGCCGGATGAGCGCCGATGGCTTCGCCCGTGCCGCGCGCGAGAATTCCACCGCCCCCTCGGCCGGTGCCGGTGGCCGTGTGAACTGGGTGCCAGTGTCGAACCTGTCGCCGCAGCTGCGCCAGGTGATCCTGGGCCTGCGCCCCGGTCAGATCAGCGCCCCGGTCGAGATCAACGGACAGATCGCCCTGTTCCTGCTGCGCGCCATCGAGGAAAGCGAGAACCGCGCGCCGACCTATTCCGCCATAGAATACGCCGCCTATTACATCCCCGGCGGGCGCAGCGATCAGGCGCTGGCGCAGGCCGCCAGGATCAAGGCCCGTGTCGACACCTGCGACGACCTTTACGGTGTGGCCCAGGGCCAGCCCAAAGAGGTCTTGGAACGCGGCATCAAGGTGCCCGGAGAGATCCCGCAGGACATCGCCGAAGAGCTTGAGAAACTGGACGCGGGCGAGGTTTCGACCAGCCTGACGCGCGCCAACGGGCAGACCCTGGTCTTCCTGATGCTTTGCGGGCGCAGCTTTGACGTCTCGGGTGCCGTGTCGCGTGAAGGCGTGGCGCTGGACATCCAGAACCAGCGTCTGGGCAGCTTTGCAAACGGGTACCTTCAGCAGCTGCGGTCCGAGGCCCGGATCATTCGCCCCTGATGGCTGCGATCGACGGTCTGCCCCCGCTGCGCGATGTGATCTCGACGCATGGACTTGCGGCAAAGAAATCGCTTGGCCAGAACTTCCTGCTGGACCTGAACCTGACCGCGAAGATCGCGCGCCAGGCAGGGGATCTGTCGGAATGTGACGTGCTGGAAATCGGGCCCGGCCCCGGTGGCCTGACCCGCGGCCTTCTGGCCGAGGGCGCGCGCCGGGTGCTGGCGATCGAGAAAGACGCCCGTTGCCTGCCCGCCCTGGCCGAGGTGGCCGCGGCCTATCCCGGCCGGCTTGAGGTGGTGAATGGCGACGCGCTGGAGGTTGATCCTTTGGCGATGCTGACCCCGCCGATCCGCGTCGCCGCCAACCTGCCCTATAACGTCGGGACCGAGCTTCTGGTGCGCTGGCTGACGCCGGATGTCTGGCCGCCCTTCTGGCAAAGCCTGACGCTGATGTTCCAACGCGAGGTGGCCGAACGGATTGTCGCGGCCCCCGGATCCAAGGCCTATGGCCGGCTGGCGCTTCTGGCGTCGTGGCGGGCGGATGCACGGATCGTGCTGAACCTGCCGCCCGAGGCCTTCACGCCACCGCCCAAGGTATCGTCCGCAGTGGTGCATCTGACCGCCCTGCCCGAGCCGCGCTATCCCGCCGATCCCAAGGTCTTGGAACGCGTGGTGGCCATGGCCTTCAACCAGCGCCGCAAGATGCTGCGCGCGGCCCTCAAGGGGCTGGCCCCGGATATCGAGGACCGTTTGATCGCCGCCGGCATCAAGCCGACCGACCGGGCCGAGACTGTCACGCTGGAGCAGTTCTGCGCGCTGGCGCGGGCGGTGAAGGGCTGACAGCGGGGGCGGTGCGGCGACCGTTTGCGGACGGCGGGTGTTTGACGGGGTGAACAGGCCGCCTGGGCGGCCTGTGCCTCCGGCGGGGATATTTATTGAAAACCAAAGAGGGTCAGGGGGTCGTCTGATCCCGCGGTGTCAGCACCAGGTGGATACCGTCGCGGGCGCGCACCGTGAGGTGGGCGATCGGCACCGGGGGCGCGCCGGTGGCGGTGATGCGGAAATGGCGCAGGATCATCGAAAGCAGCAGCGGACCTTCGACCATGGCAAAGCCCGCGCCCGGACAGACGCGTGCGCCGGCCGAGAAGGGAATGAAGGCATCGCGCAGGCAGGTCTTGCCGTTTTCCGTCTGCCAGCGGGTCGGGTCGAAGCCATCGGGATTGTCCCAGAGCCGCGTGTGTCGATGCAGGTGCCAGGGGCTGAGCACGACTTGGGCCCCTTTGGGCAGGGTGCGGTCACGGAAGCCCTCGGGACAGGTGGTTTCGCGCACCATCATGGGCACGGGCGGATAGAGGCGCAGAGCCTCGCGGAAGGTGTCGCGGGCGCGGCGCAGCTGGCCCAGGGTGGCGAAATCGGGGGTGTCGAGGGCGCGGAATTCCTGCGCCAGCTCTTCCTGCCAGTCGGGGTGGGTCGCCACGAGGTAGAGTGCCCAGGCCAGGGCGGAGGCCGAGGTTTCATGCCCGGCCAGGAAGAAGATCGCCACCTGGTCGACCATTTCCTGCGTGTCGAAACACGCGCCTGTTTCGGGGTCGCGGGTCGTCATGATCTTGGTCGCCAGGTCGTCGGGCGCGGTGCCCTTGGCGATCTGGTCCTGGCGCGCGGCGGTCAGATCGGTGATCAGCCGGCGGATGTCGCGCGCGGCGAGCAGGGTGGCGCGGCGGTGCAGCCTGGGAAACCAGCGCGGCAGCGGCACGAAGGCGGCCAGGTTCAGGATCGGAGACGACCGTTGGTAATCGCGGAACCGGGCAAAGACCTGAGCGGCGGTTTCATGTTCGATCGGAACCGAAAACAGCGTGCGAAAGATCACGTCGGCGGCGACATGAGAGGTCTCGGCCTCGATTTCCAGGGGTTGGTTGGTCTTGGTGGCCAGGCGGGCCACGCAGGCCTCGGCCGCGGCCAGCATGGCGGGGAAGGTGTCGCGCAGCCGGCCGCCTTCGAACGCCGGGTCGATGATGCGACGCTGGCGTTCCCAGGTCGGGCCATTGGTCAGGAAGACCGAATTGCCCAGCAGCGGGCGCAGCCCCTCGCCAATGCGGTCGGATTTGGGGAAATCCCCGGGCCGGTCCTTGAGCACGGTTTTCACCAGCTCAGGCTGGTTCACCAGGTAGGAGCGGAAGAAGGGCGTGCGGAATTCGGCCATCCAGGCGCGGTAGAGCTTGGCCGGTTGCGCCGAAAGGATGTCGCGCCGGAACAGCCGCATGTAACGCCAGAGGCTGGCGCGGTCGGGGCGCGCGGGCGGCTTGGGCGGGATCATGCCAGCGACCTGTAGCGGTTCACCGGGGCGGTGATGCGGGATTTCGACGGCGGCTTGTCGTGGTAGCGGGCATACAGTGTAAGTGGACCGCCGGTAATCTGGAAGTAATCGTAGTGATCGGGCCGGTCGAAGGCGCAAAGGTATTGAAAATGCAGCCGGAAAAAGCGCCAGCGCAGCTGTTGCCAGCGGTCGGGCGACAGGGTCTGGGTGAAGGCGGCCGAGAGGATCAGGGGGTGGCGCTGGTCTGCGGGGGCGACGCCGGTCACCGCCACCGGATCGCAAAGCGCGAAGGCACAGCCGTCGCCGGGGGCCGTCACGTCGACCCAGGTCAGCGCGTCCGAGGCCGAGAGAAACGCCAGATCCGCCCGCAGCCGCGTCGCCCGCGGCAGGAAGGACACCATGGGCACCACCTGGCCAAGGGACAGGAAGGACAGCGCCGGGCCATCCGCCGGCACCCGGCCCGCGCGGATCAGGTCGGACAGGATCGAGACCGCCAGATGCGCGCCCGAGGAATGACCGATTACCAGAACCTCGTCCACGTCGGCAGTGAGGCCATCGGCGATGGTGTTGGCGAAATCTGAAATCCGCTTCTCCAATGCATCAGGATTGGCCCCGAGGTATCTGGCAGAAAACGAATAATCGTGCATCAGGTAATAGGCGAAGAACCGGTTGTCGCGGTGCTTGAACCAGCGCAGGACCGCCCAGGCCACAAGCGGTGCCGCCAGCCAGCCCGCCGGGGCGAAGACCGTCGTCGCCCTGGCGACGAGGGATGAGAGCCCCCAGCCCGCCAGATAACCCAGGCCAAGGGCCAGAAGCAGCTGAAACAGAAGAAACATCACCGGGTAAAGCGCGGCGATCACCGGCCCCTTGCGCAGCCGCATCAGCCGGAATAGTGCGCCGGTGAATATATAGACCGAAGCCGTCCGGATCAGCGCCAGATAGGTCGCGGGGATCGTGGTCGCCATGCTGTCGCGCACGATGTCGGACCACAGCAGCACCTCGACATCCGTCTCAACCACCTGGCCGTCGATCTGCGCGCTGACGTGCCAGCCATAGGGGCCCTTGGTGGTCTTGGGGCGAAGCGCGATCTCATAGCCCGAGACAGCCGCCTGAGCCGCGCTTTCGCTGCGATACAGCTCGCGGTAGCGGCGCGGGTGGATCGGGTCGTAGCCGGGGATATAGAACACCCGGCGTCTGCGGACGGGGGAAGAGCTGCTCATCTCTGCCTCGATACTTTTCCGGAGGATACCGGATTAACGCGGCAAGATTAAGACGGATTAACCAAGGGTGGCGAGGCCCGGGAAGGTCTCGAGCAGCCAATAGGACATGGCCGAAAATCCGCCGGTCAGCATCAGCAGGCCGATCGTCCACAGAAGCAGGCCCATGATCCTTTCGATCCGTTCCATGTTGCGCTTCATCCAGGCGAGCGTTCCGGTCAGGCGCGGCAGGAAGGCGGCGACCAGAAGGAAGGGAATGCCCAGCCCAAGCGCATAGACCGCCAGCAGAGAGGTGCCGCGCAACACCGAGGCCTCTGACGCGGCAAGCGACAGGATCGCACCCAGTTGCGGGCCGATGCAGGGTGTCCAGCCGAAGGCGAAAGCCAGGCCCAGCACATAGGCACCGAAGGCCGATCCGCCCTGATCGCCCGCGTCCAGCCGCGCCTCGCGATCCAGGAAGCCGATGCGGTAGACGCCCAGGAAATGCGCGCCGAAGATCATCACAAGGATCCCGGCGCCGGTGTTGAAATAGCCCTGGTACTGCAGGAACAGCGTGCCGACATAGGACGCCGCAAAGCCAAGCAGCAGGAAGACGGTCGAAAGGCCCAGGACGAACATGAAGGCCGTCACCATCGCCTTTCCGCGCCGCGTCCCCTGGCCAAGGTCATTCAGCGTGACCCCGGACATATAGGCAATATAGGGCGGCACGATTGGCAGCACGCAGGGGCTGAGAAAGGAAATCCCCCCGGCAAGCAAGGCCACGATCATGGCAGGCAGCAGACCCGCGTCGATGATATCAATCCCGAACATGCGCCTAGGGTTAGCCGGTTCCCGCGCCCGCGTCACGCCTGCTTCACGCGGCGTGTTGTCACAAAGTCGTGGAGGCGCTAGGGCTTGGGCATGGATGATGTTGACCTGAATGCGGTTGATCTGGACGCGCGGGGGCTGATCTGCCCCCTGCCCGTGTTGCGGCTGCGCAAGCGGCTGATGCCGCTGGCCCCGGGCGATGCGTTTTCAATGCTGACGGATGATCCCGTGGCCGCCATCGACATCCCGCATTTCTGCGCCGAAGAAGGGCATGAGGTTCTGGTGAACCGCGTGCAGGATGACGCGCGCCTGTTCGTCCTGCGCAAGGGCTAGGTCCGGTCGCGCCGGTCCATCACACTGGACTGTTCGGTCCAGGCTTTGCATCGCCCCGGTCAGAACGAAAACAGCCGCCCCGGAGGGCGGCTGTCTGTGTTTCGGGGTCTTGCGATCAGACCGATCACGACTTGCCAAGCGACCACCAGCCGCGCCGTTTCGGCTTGGCGGGTTCATCGGCTTCGGCGCTATCGGCTTCGGCGGTGGCCAGTTCAGGCTCGGGCTGGGCCGGAGTTTCCTGAACCGGAGCCTCCTCGGCGGGGGCTTCGACTTTGGGCTCTTCTGCCGGGGTCTCGACCGGAGCTTCTGCCTGGGTTTCAACCGGGGCTTCCGCAGCGGGCTCGGCTTCGACGGCCGGGGCGGGTTCCGCAGCTTCCACAGGGGCTTCGGCGGTCACCTCTGCCGGGGTGTCGGCTTCACTGGCCTCGGGCTTCGCCTCATCCGCCGGGGCGTCCGCAGCTGCGGCATCCTCCTTCGGGGTGTCGGCCTTCTTGCGCGAGCGAGAGCGCGAGCGTTTCCGCTTGGGCTTTTCCTCGCCCTCGGGCTTCTCCGCAGCGCCATCAGTGGCTTCCGAGGCCTCGTCCGACTTGGTTTCGGTCTCGGCGGCATCCGATTTCGCGTCCGCGTCATCCGAGCTGTCGTCAGAGGCCTGATCGTCGCCCGACCCGTTGTCACCGTTTTCGCCTTCGGCCCCGTTGCCGTTACCGCGCCGGCGACGCCGACGCCGACGGCGCTTCTTGGGCTTCTGATCGTCCTCGTCCGCGCTCGGGACGTCGGCCTCGGCCTCGGTCGAGGGCATGTTGTCCTCGGCCTCGGTCTCGTCCTCTTCGATGCTTTCGTCGATAGCGTCCATCAGCATGGCATCGGCCGAGATCACGGCCGTGGGTTCCGGCACGTTGCGCGTGGCGGTCTTGAACTTTTCAAGCGTGAAGTCGGGGCTGACCAGCTGCGGGTCGCCTTCGATGCGCACGGACAGGCCATAGCGGGCCTCGATCTGGGCGACATGTTCGCGCTTCTGGTTCATCAGGTAGTTGGCGACGTCCACGGGACATTTCACCAGCACCTCGCGCGAGCGGCGGCGCACGCCTTCTTCCTCGATCTGGCGCAGGATCGACAGCGCCATGCTGTCGTCCGACCGGATCAGACCGGTGCCGTGGCAATGCGCACAGGGCTGGGTCGTTGCCTCGAGCATGCCGGGACGCAGACGCTGGCGCGACATCTCAAGCAGGCCGAAGCCCGAGATGCGGCCGACCTGGATGCGGGCACGGTCGGTTTTCAGCTTGTCTTTCAGCTTCTTCTCGACGGCGTTGTTGTTCTTACGCTCGTCCATGTCGATGAAGTCGATGACGATCAGACCGGCAAGGTCGCGCAGGCGCAGCTGGCGGGCGACCTCTTCGGCGGCCTCCAGGTTGGTCTTGAGCGCGGTTTCCTCGATCGAGCCTTCCTTGGTGGCGCGGCCAGAGTTTACGTCGATGGCCACCAGCGCCTCGGTCACGCCGATGACGATGTAACCGCCGGACTTCAGCTGCACGGTCGGGTTGAACATCCCACCCAGGTAGCTTTCCACCTGGTAGCGCGCAAACAGCGGCATGGCGTCCTGGTAGTGTTTCACGTTCTTGGCGTGGGACGGCATGATCATCTTCATGAAGTCCTTGGCGTTGCGGTAGCCGCGTTCGCCTTCGACCAGGACCTCGTCGATTTCGCGCGAATAGAGATCGCGGATCGAGCGTTTGATCAGGTCGCCTTCTTCATAGATCTTTGCCGGCGCGATGGATTTCAGCGTCAGTTCGCGGATCTGTTCCCACAGGCGCTGCAGGTATTCGTAGTCGCGCTTGATCTCGGTCTTGGTGCGTTTCGCCCCGGCGGTGCGCACGATCAGGCCCGCGCCGGTCGGAACGTCGATCTCGGTCGCGATTTCCTTGAGCTTCTTGCGGTCCACCGCATTGGTGATCTTGCGCGAGATGCCGCCGCCACGGGCGGTGTTGGGCATCAGGACGCAATAACGACCGGCGAGCGAGAGATAGGTGGTCAGCGCGGCACCCTTGTTGCCACGTTCTTCCTTGACGACCTGCACCAGCATGATCTGGCGGACCTTGACGACCTCCTGGATCTTGTAGCGGCGCGCGCGGGGTTTGCGCGGCGGGCGGATGTCTTCCTGGTCGTCTTCGTCGGCGACGGATTCGATGCTTTCGTCCAGGGCCGCGGCGTCGCGCACGGTATCGTCACCGCTGTCTTCGGCGGTGTCGTCTTCATCCGAGTCGTCGTCCGAACCGGCCTGCTCGTCGGACCCTTGCGTGTCCGTCTCGCCAGGTTCTTCCACGGGCGTTTCGCCCACGGTTTCCATCGGCGACAGACCTTCCCCGTCATCCGAAGCCTCGGCTTCGTCGTCCAGGTCGATCGTCTCCATGCCGGTGATCTCGGCATCGGCGGTGACGACGGCATCTTCGCTGTCGACCTTCTCGGCCTTGGCCGGGCGACGACGACGGCGGGTTTTCTTCTTCTCTTCCTCGCCTTCCTCGCGGGCCTTCATGGCCTCGGCATAGGCGCGCTCTTCCTCCATCAGGGCCTCACGGTCCGCGACGGGGATCTGGTAGTAATCCGGGTGGATTTCCGAGAAGGCCAGGAAGCCGTGGCGGTTGCCGCCGTAATCGACAAAGGCCGCCTGAAGCGAGGGTTCGACCCGCGTGACCTTGGCCAGGTAGATGTTGCCAGCTAGCTGGCGTTTGTTTTCCGATTCAAAGTCGAACTCTTCAACCTTGTTTCCGTCGACCACCACAACGCGAGTTTCCTCGGCGTGGGTGGCATCGATAAGCATTTTCTTTGCCATTGTATCCAATTTGCACGACGACGGCCCCCGTGGTCCGGGCGGTGTGATCCCGGCGGACCCAGGGGGAAATCGGCATGTCTGATAGGGGCGATTGTGCGGGCGTGCCGGCACATGGGCGCGGGACGGCGCGTCTGCGCCCTGCCCCTGCTCTCACATGTCCTGTCGCGCCTCATCGCGGTTCTTCTCCGGTGGTTTTCCGCCTTGGCGGGGTCCACCCGTTCGGTGCCTTGTCAGCCCCTTGGGGCCGCTTGGCATTTGCGTGACCCCTTTCGGGATCCATTCGGTCTGTCCGGGTACCGCTGGCCTTTGTCAGGCAACACACGTGCACCGCAGCGCAGAGAAACTCATATCGGCGGCGCGCATGGCGCCACCCGATCTATCCACAATAGAGCCGGGACAGGTGAAAAGACAATGGAGAAAATCGGCTGGAGCGGGTGCAGGGGTGAATAAGCCGCCTTGCAGGCAGGGAATTGCGCTCTGCCCCTGCGTTTGTCCGGTCCCGGGCGGCCACCGGATCGCGGCCGCCCGGGGACATTCAGTTCAGGTAATCGGCCCGCTGGAGGCCGTATTTCGCCATCTTCTCGTTCAGGGTGCGGCGCGGCAGGCAGAGTTCGTCCATCACCGAAGAGATCGAGCCCTTGTGCCGCCGCATGGTGTTGTCGATCAGCATCTTTTCAAAGGCCTCGACATATTCCTTCAGCGGCTTGCCTTCTGCCGTGACCACGGATTGCACGTCGTCATGGTCGGTCATGAGAAGCGAGGCGATGGTGCCCGAACCCCGGCGCGACTGCAGCACGGCGCGTTCGGCCACGTTGATCAGCTGGCGAATGTTGCCCGGCCAGGGGGCCTGAAGCAGCTGGGCGGCCTCCTGTGCGCTGACCTTGGGGGCGTCACAGCCGTATTCTTCAGAGAATTGTTCCGAGAAGGTCGTGAACAGCGTCAGCACATCCTCGCCCCGGGTCCGCAGCGGCGGCACGGTGATGCGCAGGGCGGCCAGGCGATAGAACAGATCGGACCGCAGGGCGTCTTCGCAGGTCTTCTCGGCCTCTTGCATGTTGCAGATGGCGACGATGCGGGTTTCAGCCGGCGTGCCCTGTTCGTTGATCACGTTCAGAAGCTTGCCCTGAACCACGTCCGACATGGCTTCGACGTCCTCAAGGACCAGGGTGCCGCCGCGGGCTTCTTCAACCGCGGGCAGCTGGCTGTCCTCGGGCTGCATGGGGCCAAACAGGCGCTTGGTCAGCGCGTCGTCGTCCAGCGCCGCGCAGGAGACCAGCACGAATTTCTTGCCCGCCCGCGCGCCAACCGCATGCAGCGCATGGGCCACCAGCGTCTTGCCGGTCCCGGTTTCGCCGTCGATCAGCACATGACCGTCTGCCTGGCCCAGATCAAGGATGTCTTCGCGCAGACGTTCCACCGCCGGAGAGGCCCCGATGAATTTCTTCATCAGCTGGCTGCCGTCCGACAGTTCGCGGCGCAGCTGGCGGTTGTCCATGACCAGGCGGCGCGCATTTGCGGCCTTCTTGGCCAGCTGGTTCATGCGGTCCGGGTCAAAGGGCTTTTCCAGGAAGTCGAAGGCCCCGATGCGCATCGCCTCGACTGCCATGGGCACGTCGCCATGGCCGGTAATCATGATCACGGGCAGCGCCGAATCCGATCCCATCAGCTTGCGCAGGAACTGCATGCCATCCATGCCGGGCATCTTGATGTCCGAGATCACGATGCCGGGGTAATCAGGCCCAAGCGCCTTCAGCGCGTCTTCGGCGCTGGCAAAGGTTTCGGTGTCATAGCCTGACAAGGCGAGCCACTGGCTGATCGACTGACGCATATCCTGTTCGTCGTCGACAATCGCAATCTTCATGGCCTTCTGCATCGGGTTCTCCGGTCTTTCCTAGCTGTTATTCCGCAGCTTCGATTTCTTCAGCTTCACTCAAGATAGGCAGCTGTATCTCAAAAACAGCCCCGCCCCCCTCTGCGTTCCGTGCCGTGAGGCGGCCGCCGAAGTCGTTGACGATCCCCGAGGAGATCGCAAGCCCCAGGCCGACGCCGTCGCCGGGGCGTTTGGTGGTGTAGAACGGCTCGAACAACTGGTCGAGATTCTCGATGCCGGTGCCATTGTCGCGCACGGTGATCGAGGCCGTCTCACCAGCCGCAAGGATCACGTCCACAGCGGGGTCCGACACGGTCGACGTGGCGTCCAGCGCATTGCGCAAAAGGTTGATCAGAACCTGTTCGAGGCGCACCCGATCGGCCAGCACGCGGACGTTGCATTCGGGCACGGTCCGGGTGATCCGCACCTGGCGCTGGCGCAGCTGCGGCTCCATCATGGACATGGCGGAATTAAGCGCATCACCAACGTTTACAGGGGAAAACTGGTCGCCACCCTTGCGGGCGTAGGACTTCAGCTGGCGGGTGATCGCGCCCATCCGGCTGATCAGGTCGTCGATCCGCTGGAAGGACGACAGCGCCTCTTCGGGGCGGTTGCGGCGCAGCAGAAGCGCGGCACCGGCCAGATAGGTCTTCATCGCGGCCAGCGGCTGGTTCAGCTCGTGACTAACGGCCGCCGACATCTCGCCCAGGGCGGCCAGTTTCGAAGATTGCGCCAGGGTCTGTTCGGCCACGTCGAGCGACTTTTGCATGCGCTCACGCTCGGCGATTTCCCGCTGCAGCCTTTGGTTCAACGCGCGAAGTTCCGCCGATTCCATCCGGAAGAAATTCATCCGCAGGGCGTTCTTCCGGCTCAGCGCATAGAAGGCCAGCGCCATGAGGATGGCAAAGCCCATGGTTTCCAACGCCAGGAAGCCGTTCACCTTCTCGCGCACGCTTGCATAGGTGGTGAAGCTGGCGATCTGCCAGCCCCGGAACGGCAGACGCGAGGCCACGCGCATCACCGCCTCGCCCTTCACATAGGCGTCGGGCGGCAGGGCGGACCAGTCGGCGGTGGCCTGGATGGCGCGCTGGATGGCGGTCTCGGGCGGTTCGCGGGTCAGCGCCTCGCCCTCGGTCAGGCTGCGCCAGCGCGGTTCGGTGGCCAGGATGATGCGCCCGGTGCTGTCGGTGACCAAGATGGCATCGGAAATCCCCGCCCAGGCGCGTTCGAACTTCTGCAGATCGACCTCGACCACGATGACGCCGACGGTGGTGCCGTTGCTCTCCATCTTGCGGGAATAGATGAACTGATAACCGACGCCTTCGCGTTCCGAGACGGTGAAGATCGTGCCCGAGGACCGCAGCGCGTCGATGTAATGCTTGGTGCCCAGGTGCGCCTCGCCCAGACGGTTGCGGTCGGTGGCGGCCACCGTGCGCCCGTCCTTGTCCAGCAGCATCAGCGAGGCCGCGCCGATTTCATCAACGAATGAGATCAGCCGCTGCGTGGATTGCGAGAAATCATTGGAATTCAGCGCGCCCAGAAGGGTCGGATCGCGCGCAAGAAGCTGGGGCACGATCGAATTGCGCCGCAGCTCACTTACCAGGTTGCCGCCGTACAACGCCAAGCGCAGCTCGGCCCGGTTGCGGGTGTTCTGGGTGAAACGGTCGGTCAGGGCCGAGTTGGTGACCCAGACGGTGACCACGGCCACCGCCAGGAAAAGACCAAGCGCCAGGCGGCTGCGCCAGGAAAAGGCACGGCCGCCGATGCTGCGATCCGGTCTGTCTGACGTGGTGCTATCGGCCATGCCACAACTTACGTCAGGCGCAAGTCCCGCTCAAGCAGCCACCTGTGGCCCGGGGGCGGTTCAGGCGGAAACCAGCGCGGAGAGCAGGCCGTCGAACATCGCGCGCCCGTCGGTGTTGCCCTGCGCCTCGTCGGCGGCGCGTTCGGGGTGCGGCATCATGCCCAGCACCCGGCGGTTCGCGCTCAGCACCCCGGCGATATCCCCGGCCGAGCCATTGGGGTTCTCGTCATAGGTAAACGCGATGCGGTCCTCGCCTTCCAGTTGCGCGCGCAGCTCGGCGTCGGCCTGGTAGTTGCCGTCGTGGTGGGCGATCGGGATCTGCAGCTGCTGGCCGACTTCCCAGCTGCGGGTAAAGTCGCTGTCGGCGGTGCGCACGGTCAGTGGCACGGTGCGGCAGATGTATTTCAGGTTGGCATTGCGCAGCAGTGCACCGGGCAGGATCCGCGTTTCGGTCAGGATCTGAAAGCCGTTGCAGATGCCAAGGGCATAGCCGCCGCGCTCCACATGTGCCTTCAGCGACCGGGTGATCGGCGAATTGGCCGCGATGGCCCCGCAGCGCAGGTAGTCACCATAGGAAAAGCCGCCGGGAACGCCAACGATATCGGTGCCCTCGGGCAGCGCGTCGTCCTTGTGCCAGACCATCGACACCTGCGCGCCGGCCTTCTCGAAGGCGATCTTCAGGTCGCGGTCGCAGTTGGATCCGGGAAAGACAAGGATGGCGGCCTTCATGGGCGGATGCTCCGTATCGGGGGATTTGCCCCGGTCCTTACGCGGCGACGCGCAAAAGCTCAAGCCGGGATCAACCGATCCTGGGAGGTTTTGGCCGCTCTTCGCGCCCGCCCTGGGGGTCATCCCCTGTCCCATCCACTGTCCCATCCCCTGTGCCAGCCGGCGGCGGGCCGGGCCGGTTCCAGGTGACTACGTCGAACAGCGCCTGCGGGCTCATGCGCTGCGCATTGGCCATGCCAAGCGCCGCCGCGCAGATTTCCGAACAGAACCACTTGCGTTCGTCGTGGCGCGCCAGGGCAAAGATCTGGCTGAAGAGAATGCCAAGATAATCGTATTTCGCGCCGATCCTCTCGCGGATGAAACTGCCGACCCCGCGCGGATCGCTGGCGATCTCGACCAGGTCCCAGCTTTCCGGTTTCAGCACGATGCGCTTGTCTCGCACGCCGCCATCCCGCCCCGAAGACGACAGGCACAGGGCCTCCTCGCCCAGCACGGCCGTACCTTCGATCAATTCAACGTGGCTATAGGGCGACCTCGTGGCAAAGCGGATCAGCCAATCCTGAAAGCGATGCCCCCAGGACGACCCGCGCCCCTTGTAGAATGCCAGCGTAATCACCCGCGCCTCCCCTCAAAAACACCTCAAATACCCAGATCCAAAACGAAAACGGGGCGAAACCTCCGCCCCATCCTCTTGCCGAAAATATCCCGGGGGTGCGGGGGCTGGCCCCCGCTAACCGCTACGTCCGGGGCCAATCCCCCAAGGGCCCCGCGCTCTGCACAAGCCCCCACGCAGTCCCCCAATATCCTGCCCCTTCGGGCGCGCGACCCAAATACCCGCGCGCCTAACAGGCGAAGTCAGACCTCAGGCCAGCTCGACCGTGTAGCTTTCGATGACGGTATTCGCCAGAAGCTTCTCACACATGTCGCGCACGGTCTCTTCGGTCGTACCATCGGCCAGGTCCAGCTCGATCACCTTGCCCTGGCGGACGCCTTCGACCCCGTCGAACCCAAGCGATCCGAGCGCGTGGCGCACGGCTTCCCCCTGCGGGTCCAGAACGCCGTTTTTCAACATGACATGAACGCGGGCTTTCATCGCGGGATCCTCTTAATTGATCAGGGTCGGTTTCGAATGGCCGCCGGACTTGGGCAGTACGCCCAGACGCTTGGCCACTTCGGTATAGGCATCGGTCAGGGACCCCAGGTCGCGGCGGAACACGTCCTTGTCCAGCTTCTGGCCGGTCTCCAGGTCCCACAGGCGGCAGCTGTCGGGGCTGATTTCATCGGCCACGACAAGGCGCTGGAAATCACCGTCGTAGACGCGGCCGATCTCGATCTTGAAATCGATCAGCTTGATGCCGACGCCATACATCAGGCCGGACATATAGTCGTTGACCCGCAGCGCAAGGCTCAGGATGTCGTCCATGTCCTGCTGGGTGGCCCAGCCGAAGGCGGCGATGTGTTCCTCGGTCACAAGCGGGTCACCCAGCTTGTCGTCCTTGTAGCAATATTCCACGATCGGGCGCGGAAGCGCGGTGCCTTCCTCGATCCCCAGACGCTTGGACAGCGACCCGGCGGCAAAGTTGCGCACGATGATTTCCAGCGGAATGATCTCGCAGCTGCGGACCAGCTGTTCGCGCATGTTCAGCCGTTTCAGGAAATGAGTCGGCACGCCGATGTTGTTCAGGCCGGTCATGAAGAACTCGCTCAGGCGGTTGTTCAACACACCCTTGCCTTCGATGGTGGCCTTCTTCTCGGCGTTGAATGCGGTGGCGTCGTCCTTGAAATACTGCACGATCGTGCCCGGTTCGGGGCCTTCGTACAGGATCTTCGCCTTACCTTCGTAGATCTTCTTGCGGCGTGCCATGGCTGCCCTTTCGCTTGGGCCACGCGGCCCGTCCCTTTGAGGCGCTCTCTTAGATCATGGGCGGGATTGTCGCAAGCGGCCCCCGCCCCTTGCGTCAGGACGCCGGGGCGGGCATATCAATTGGAAGTGAACTTCACGTAAGGGATAGGGCCCATGAGCACCTTCGACGATCGCGAAAAAGCCTTCGAAAACAAATATGCACATGACCAGGAGATGCAGTTCCGCGCCGAGGCACGGCGCAACAAGCTGCTGGGCCTCTGGGCTGCGGAACTTATGGGCAAGACCGGTGAGGACGCCGCGGAATACGCCCGCGAGGTCGTGAAATCCGATTTCGAAGAGGCCGGGCACGAGGATGTGGTGCGCAAAGTCTCGGGCGATCTGGGCGACAAGGCCACCGACGACGAGATCCGCGCCAAGATGGACCAGCTGCTGAAAGTCGCGAAGTCCCAGATCCTGGAAGAGTGATCGACGCGGATATCGCATGGCGTGCGCCCGGCCCCGGCCGGGCGTTTTGCCATTCCGGTTCCGGTCTCGAAATGCGGCTTTTCCAGTGGAAATCGTGGCGTTCCGTACATTGTGCGGATTTGCCCGATTGTCGCCCGCATCTTGTCCGAGAGTTGTCGGATCCCGGCCCTGAGTCCGCCAGATCACACCTGTATACTTTCAGCAATCTTAGCGAGAGTTTACCGTTTTCCCAGACGTATACGCTTGCTAAACCCAACCAAGGCCCGGCGGAAGATCGGGCGACAGAGCAGTCCTTTCCATCAGGCCATGAGTTAAGCCCCCGGTAGGACTTGAGATCTAATCCGGTCGCGGAGTGAGTGGAGAGACCTGATGCCCAGAAACGTGCCCCCAAGGACCGCCCTGCTGCGATCCGCCGCCTCGCGCCGCATTTTCAAAGCCTTCTTCCCGCTGGTCGTCGGCACGGCCTGCGTCCTGCTGCTGAACAGCAAGCTGGCCGGGCTGGATTTCCATGCGGTCGCGGAGGTTGTGCGCACGACCTCGCTGCCGCAATGGCTGGCGGCGGCGGCGGCCACGGCGCTGTCGTTCTGGGCGATTGGCACCTATGACGTGGTCGTGCACCGCCACCTGCGCACCGGCGTTCCTGCCGATGTGGCGCGGGTCACCGGTGCCGGATCCATCGCCATCGCACAGGTTCTGGGACTGGGCATCGTCACCGGGTCGCTGGCGCGCTGGCGGATGCTTTCAGGCACAGGCGGCGGCACGGCCGCCAAGGTGACATCCGTGGTAACGGCCAGCTTCATGGGGGCCTGGGCGCTGGCGACGGTGCTTCTGGCGCTTGTGCTGCCGGGCGTCACCCTGCCCCTGTGGATGACCGCCTGCGTTCTGGGCGGGGCCGTGGCGCTTGCCGTCATTGCCTTCCTGACACCGACCTTCCGCCTGCGGAGCCTGTCGATTCGCCTGCCCAGCCTGCGCGCGCTTGGCTCGATCACGGTGCTGACCCTGATCGACATCGCCGCTGCGGCCGCTGCGCTGCATGTGCTGATGCCTGCCGGTCTCGACATCCGGTACGAGGTGCTTCTGCCGATCTTCGCCATCGCCCTGGGCTGCGGGCTGTTCAGCTCGACCCCCGGCGGGGCTGGCCCGTTTGAACTGGCCGTGCTGTCCTTCTTGCCGCTGGTCCCGCAGGAACCGCTTCTGGGTGCGATCCTGGCCTGGCGTCTGATCTATTACGCGGTGCCCGCGCTGCTGGCGATCATCCCGCTGGCCTTCCCCTACCGCGTCGCCGCCTCGGATGCGGGTCCTTCCGTTCCCGCGAACCTTTGCCAGGCGCGGCGCGCCGAATGCGGGGTCGTGCGGCAGAACGGCGGCTTTGCCCTGCACACGGGCAAAGACCAGTCCATCGTTGCGGAAAGCGGCCAGTGCCTTGCGCTGCTGTTCGATCCGCTGAACGGCACCACACAGGGCGTGACCGAGGATCTGAAGGACGCCGCACGCGCCCGCATGCTGATCCCCGCGCTTTACAAATGCACCGGCCCGCTGGCCGCCCAGGCCCGCCGCGATGGCTGGGCCGTGGTGCGCGTGGCCGATGATGCGGTGATCGACCTGCCCGGCTTCTCTCTGGACGGGTCCCGCCACCGCCAGCTGCGGCGCAAGCTGCGCCATGCGGAAAAGGCCGGGATCACCGTGATCGAGGAAAACCCCTGCCCCAACCTGCTGCATGAAATGGCGCAGATGGATCAGGCCTGGCTGGCGAGCCACGGCAAGGCGCGCGGCTTTTCTATGGGGCGCTTTGACGCCGACTATGTGAAACAGCAGCGCATCTTCGTGGCGCGCGAACACGGTCGCATGCTGGGCTTTGTCACCTTCCATCAGTCCGGCCACGACATGGCGCTGGACCTGATGCGCCACGGCGCGGATCTGCCCGATGGCACGATGCACCAGATGATCGTCAGTGCGATCCTGACGGCGCAGGCCGAGGGCCGCAAACGCCTTAGCCTTGCCGCCATGCCCGCCACACCCAAGGCGGAACGCCCGCTGGCCCGCCGTATCCGCGATGCCGTCACCCGTCGCAGCGGTGGTGCCGGGCTGACCCGGTTCAAGGAAAGCTTCGGTCCCTATCGCCAGCCGCTATATGCCGCCGCCCCGTCCCGGGCCGAGCTGACGCTGGCCCTGGCCGACATCGCACGGGCCATTCACGCGCCGCGTGGCTAAGCCCCCTTTCCTCTGACCGCATCAATGGCTATGTCGGGCGCAAATCCTGTGCCTGACATTCCCGGAGGTTTCCCGATGGCCGATGCCCTTTCCACGCTGCTGAAAACGCGCGACTGGCTTATGGCCGACGGTGCGACCGGCACCAACCTGTTCAACATGGGCCTGTCCTCGGGCGATGCGCCCGAGCTGTGGAACGCGGACGAACCCGAGAAGATCAAGGCGCTGTACTCCGGGGCCGTGAACGCGGGCAGCGACATCTTCCTGACCAACTCCTTCGGCGGCAATGCCTCGCGCCTCAAGCTGCACGGGGCCGAATCCCGCGTGCGAGAGCTGAACCGCCTGGCCGCCGCGCTTGGCCGCGACGTTGCCGATGCCTCGGGCCGGACGGTCGTGGTGGCGGGCTCGGTCGGGCCGACCGGCGACATCATGGCCCCCATGGGGTCCCTGACCCATGAGCTGGCGGTCGAGATGTTCCACGAACAGGCCGAGGGGCTGAAGGAAGGCGGGGCCGATGTGCTCTGGCTGGAAACCATCTCGGCACCCGAAGAATACAAGGCCGCGGCCGAGGCCTTTGCCCTGGCCAATATGCCCTGGTGCGGGACCATGTCCTTTGACACCGCGGGCCGCACCATGATGGGTGTGACGTCCGAGGCGATGGTGGCCATGGTCGAGAAACTGCCGAAGCCGCCGCTGGCCTATGGTGCCAACTGCGGCGTCGGTGCCTCGGACCTGCTGCGCACCGTGCTGGGTTTTGCCGCCCAAGGCGTCGAACGTCCGATCATTGCCAAGGGCAACGCCGGCATCCCCAAGTACGAAGACGGTCACATCCACTATGACGGCACGCCCGATCTGATGGGCGAATATGCCGTCATGGCCCGCGATTGCGGCGCGACGATCATTGGCGGCTGCTGTGGCACGATGCCGGAACACCTTGAAAAGATGCACGAAGCGCTGGTGAACCGCCCCCGTGGTGAACGTCCGACGCTGGAAAAGATCGCCGAGGTTCTGGGCGGCTTCTCCTCGGCCTCGGATGGCACGGGCGAAGACGGCGGCCCCAAGCGCAGCCGTGGCGGTCGCCGTCGCCGCGACTGACGCCGTAAGCCAGGTGGCCTGATACCCGCAGCAATGCGGTGAAGCAAACGCCCGCGCCTGATCTCAGGTGCGGGCGTTTTTCGTGGGATTTCAGTGTGTCGCCTGGATACGCTGGCGTATTCCCTGCAATATACGCCGTAAGCTCAACTTGGTTGATGCGGAAAATTAGCACGGATGCGAAAGGTCAGCTTCCAATCACAACCCCCTGATTTATTTGGAAACCCTATATACGGCACCGTTTCCTTCCGAGATGAACCACAGCGCCCCATCCGGCCCCGTACGGACATCGCGCACCCGCTGCGTTTCAGGGCCTTCGATCTTCTCGACCTCGCGCAGAGGATCGCCGGACAGCCGCGCAATATAGTCGAATTTCAGCGACCCAACGAAGGCATCGCCCCGCCAGTCGGAAATCGTTCCGTCGCAAAAGGTCATCCCCGACGGCGCAATCGAGGGATCCCAATAGGTTACGGGCTGCTCCATACCCTCTTTCTCGGTGCCTTCACCGATCGCAAGACCGGAATAATGCCGCCCGTAGGAAATCACCGGCCAGCCATAATTCGCGCCGGGGGTGATGCGGTTGACCTCGTCCCCGCCGCGCGCGCCGTGTTCGTTGATCCAAAGCTGCCCCGCGCCGTCAAAGGCCGCGCCCTGCGGGTTGCGGTGACCGTAGGACCAGATTTCGGGCAAGGCACCGCTGACACCAACAAAGGGATTGTCGTCGGGGACCGAGCCGTCGCGGTTCAGCCGGATCACCGTGCCGTTGTGGCGCGACAGATCCTGCGCCGCCGGACGGTCGCCGCGTTCGCCCAGGGTCATGAACAGATGCCCCTGCGGCCCCTCGACAACGCGCGACCCGAAGTGCCGCCCGCCGGTGCTGTCGGTCACCATCTCGAAGATCCGGGTCACCCCGGTCAGACGGGCCCCGTCCAGGTCCAAAACCGCGCGGGTCAGCACGGTGCCTTCGCTGCGCCCCAGGCTGGCTGCATGGGTCAAAAAGACCTCGCCTGTTTCGGCAAAATCGCGCGGCACCATGACGTCAAGCAGGCCGCCCTGGCCGTCCACCAGGATCTCGGGCAGGCCATCCACCGGGCGCGCGGTGCCGTCCCGGATCAGCAGAAGCCGTCCGTCGATCTCGGTCACCAGGAAGGCCCCGCCGGGCAGGAAGGCCAGCGACCAGGGGCCATCAAGGCCGGTGATCACCGGCTGCGCGGTCAGTGATCCGACAGATGTATCAAGCGCTTGGGCGGGAATCGCACCGGCGGCAACAAGGGCCAGAGCAACAGCAGAGAGACGGATCGGGGAACGGGAAATCAGGGGCATGAAAGGTCCTTTCTTTGATGAAAAACCTATGCCTGCTTTACGCAAGAGCAACGTTGTTCACGAAGACTTTTCTTTTCCCGTTAGCGCGCATAGCATCGCCGCCAGGACAATGTTCCAACAAGGGAGAACACAATGAAAAAGCTTCTACTGGCAGGCGCGGCGCTAACGGCACTGACCGCAGCGGCCCACGCGGAAAGCCACGCATCCGAAGTCAAGCTGGGCGTGATCCTCGGCTTCACCGGCCCGATCGAATCGCTGACCCAGGCCATGGCCGCCGGCGCTGAACTGGCGATGTCCGAAGTGACCGAAAGCGGCGCGCTTCTGGGCGGTGCCAAGGTGACCCCGGTGCGCGCGGATTCGACCTGTGTCGACGCCGGTGCCGCAACCGCCGCCGCTGAACGCCTTGTGACCGCCGAAGGCGTCAAGGGCATCATGGGCGCTGACTGCTCGGGCGTGACCGGCGCAGTCCTGACCAACGTTGCCGTGCCGAACGGCATGGTCATGATCTCGCCCTCCGCGACCTCTCCGGGTCTGTCGGAAGCGGAAGACAACGGGTTGTTCTTCCGTACGGCTCCGTCTGACGCACGTCAGGGCGTCGTCATGACCGAAGGTCTGATCGGCATGGGCGTCAAGTCCGTCGCGGTCACCTACACCAACAACGACTACGGCAAGGGCCTGGCAGACAGCTTCCAGCAAGCCTTCGAAGCCGCTGGCGGTGAAGTCACCATTTCGGCCGCACACGAAGACGGCAAAGCCGACTACTCGGCCGAAGTTGGCGCGCTGGCATCCGCCGGTGGCGACCTGCTGGTCGTTGCAGGCTATGTTGACCAGGGTGGCGCAGGCATCGTGCGCGGGTCGCTCGACACCGGCGCATTCGACCGCTTCCATTTCCCCGATGGCATGATCGGTGCCGCGCTGGAAGAAAACTTCGGCTCCGAGCTGGACGGCTCCACCGGCCAGGTTCCCGGCACCGACAGCCCGGGTGCGGCGAAATTCGCCGAGGTCGTGGGTGACAAGTTCGACGTCTCCGGCCCCTACACCGGCGAAAGCTATGACGCGGCTGCGCTGATCCTGCTGGCCATGCAGGCCGCCGGTTCGGTTGAACCCGGTGACTACAAATCCAAGGTCGAAATGGTGGCCAACGCGCCGGGCGAAAAGATCTATCCCGGTGAACTGGCCAAGGCGCTGGAACTGATCGCCGCCGGCACCGACATCGACTATGTCGGGGCCACGGACGTGGAACTGATCGGCCCCGGTGAAGCTTCGGGCTCGTTCCGCGAGATCAAGTTCGAAGGTGGCAAGATGACCACCACCGGCTACCGTTAAGTCTAGCTTGACCATTCAGGCGGCCCGGCGCAGAACCGGGCCGCTTTTACATTTGGTAATAGGCGGAAACACGTCTGGCCAAAGGGGGACGGTATGATCGTCGTTGACGATATTCACAAACATTTCGGGGGCTTCCGGGCCGTTGACGGGGCCAGCCTGACGATCCGCGAAGGGTCGATCACCGGGCTGATCGGCCCCAATGGCGCCGGCAAGACCACCCTGTTCAACGTGATCGCCGGGCATCTCAAGCCCACAAGCGGCCGCGTCACCATGGGAGGAGAGGACATCACCGGCCTCCCCCCGCATGAGCTGTTTCACAAGGGGCTGCTGCGGACCTTCCAGATCGCGCATGAGTTCCATTCCATGACCGTGCGCGAAAACCTGATGATGGTGCCCGGCGACCAGACGGGCGAAACCCTGGTCAATGCCTGGCTCAAGCGTCGTCAGATCGCCCGCGAGGAAGAGGCCTTACGGCGCAAGGCCGACGAGGTGCTGGAGTTCCTGACGATCTCGCATCTCGCCGACGAAAAGGCCGGAAACCTGTCCGGCGGGCAGAAAAAGCTGCTGGAACTGGGCCGCACCATGATGGTCGACGCCAAGATCGTCTTCCTGGACGAGGTCGGCGCAGGCGTGAACCGCACCCTTCTGATGACCATCGCCGACGCGATCCTGCGGTTGAACAAGGAACGCGGCTATACCTTCGTCGTGATCGAACATGACATGGATTTCATTGGGAAACTTTGCGATCCGGTCATCTGCATGGCCGAAGGCAAAGTGCTTGCCGAAGGCACCTTGGACGAGATCAAGGCAAACGAACAGGTGATCGAGGCCTACCTGGGCACCGGTCTGAAGAACAAGGAGATGGCCAATGGCTGAGCCGTTCCTAATCGGAGAAGCCATGACCGGCGGCTATGGCCGGGGGCCCGACATCCTGCATGATTGCACCATCTCGGTCGATCCGGGCCAGATCGCGGTCATCGTCGGCCCGAACGGGGCTGGCAAATCCACCGGCATGAAGGCCATCTTCGGCATGCTGAACCTGCGCAAGGGCCGGGTCGTACTGGATGGCGACGACATCACCGACCTGTCACCACAGGATCGCGTGCGGCGCGGCATGGGCTTTGTCCCGCAGGTGAACAACATCTTCCCGTCGATGAGCGTGGAAGAGAACCTGGAAATGGGTGCCTTCATCCGCAATGACGACTTTTCTTCAACGATGGCCCAGGTTTATGACCTGTTCCCGATCCTGAAGGACAAGCGCCATCAAGCAGCAGGAGAGCTGTCGGGCGGCCAACGCCAGCAGGTCGCCGTGGGCCGCGCGCTGATGACCCAACCCAAGGTCCTGATGCTGGACGAACCGACCGCGGGCGTTAGCCCGATCGTCATGGACGAACTTTTCGACCGCATCATCGAGATCGCGCGCACCGGCCTTCCGGTGCTGATGGTCGAACAGAACGCCCGCCAGGCGCTTGAGATCGCAGATCGCGCCTATGTGCTGGTTCAGGGGGCCAATGCCCACACCGGCACCGGCAAGGAACTGCTGGCCGACGACGAAGTCCGCCGCAGTTTCCTGGGGGGCTGAGATGGGGATCTTCAACGTTATCAATGCTCTGCGCATGGGGGTCAAAGTCCCTTACGCAGTATGTGCAGCCCTTCTGGCACTTGTCCCCGGCATGGTCCTGGGGTCTGACTACAGCTGCAGCTTCGACACCGAATGCTATGAAAGCGAGGCCTGCGCCGCATCAGACTTTGCCGTCGAGGTGCGGGGCGAGGATCAGAACATCGCCACCGACTTCGGCACTTTCCCGATCCTCGCGATCCGGGACGAGGCCAACATCCTGACGGTCTTCGTCAATTCCGACGGTGCGGTCTATCTTCTGTCGGCCAATACCGACCCCGAGGGCGATGCCTCGGCCCGCTTTACGGCCCATGTCACCGATGGCCCGCAAAGCATCACTTATCTTGGTACCTGCGAGAGGGTCGGCTGATGGATCTTCTGAACGCCTTCGTGGCGCTGTCTAATTTCGTGCTGGTCCCGGCGCTCGCCTATGGCGCGCAGCTGGCGCTTGGTGCGCTTGGGGTGACGCTGATCTACGGCATCCTGCGGTTCTCGAACTTCGCCCACGGCGACACGATGGCCTTTGGCACCATGGCCGTTGTGCTGTTCACCTGGCTGTTCCAAAGCTGGGGCATCAACCTTGGTCCGCTGCCGACCGCCCTGCTGGCGCTGCCCTTCGGCATCGTTATCTGCATGGGGCTGGTACTGCTGACCGACCGCTATATCTATCGCTTCTACCGGGCGCAGAAGGTCAAGCCGGTGGTGCTGGTGATCGTCTCCATGGGGGTGATGTTCGTCACCAACGGCTTGGTGCGTTTCATCATCGGCCCCGACGATCAGCGCTTTGCCGATGGCGAACGGTTCCTGATCTCGGCCCGGACCTTCAAGGAAATGACGGGCCTGGACGAAGGGCTGGCGATCAAGACCGGACAGGCGCTGACCGTGGTGATCGCCGTGATCGCCGTGGCGCTGCTGTTCTGGTTCCTGAACCGCACCCGCACCGGCAAATCCATGCGCGCCTATTCCGACAACGAGGATCTGGCGCTGCTGTCTGGCATCAACCCCGAGAAGGTCGTGATGGTCACCTGGCTGATCGTCGCCGCCCTGGCGACCCTTGCCGGCACCCTGTACGGGTTGGACAAGTCGTTCAAACCCTTCACTTATTTCCAGCTGCTTCTGCCCTTCTTCGCGGCGGCCATCGTTGGCGGGCTGGGATCTCCGATCGGCGCGATCGTGGGCGGGTTCGTCATCGCCTTTTCCGAGGTGCTGATCACCTATGCCTGGAAAAAGGTGCTGACCTACGCCCTGCCCGAGACGCTGGCGCCTGACGGGCTCGCCCAGCTTCTGTCCACGGATTACAAGTTCGCTGTGTCCTTCGTCATCCTGCTGGTGGTGCTGCTGTTCCGCCCGACCGGCCTGTTCAAGGGGAAATCGGTATGAAGATGCGCGATGCTGGATTGTTCGCCCTCGTGGCGGCGCTGCTTGTCCTCACGGGCATGATGCAAAGCTGGAACCTGGCGCTCCAGATCCTGAACATGGGGCTGATCTCGGCGATCATGGCCCTGGGCGTGAACCTGCAATGGGGCTTTGCCGGGCTGTTCAACGTCGGTGTCATGGGCTTTGTCGCGCTTGGCGGGCTGGCCGTGGCGCTGACCGCCATGCCGCCCGTGGGCGATGCCTGGCGTGCCGGAGGCCTTGGCGTCTTCTCGGCGCTGATCGTGGCGGCGGTGGCGATCACCCTGGCCGTGGTGATCTGGCGAAAGCGCCTGCCCGCGCGTGGCTGGCTTGTGGCGGCGGTTCTTCTGGTCGGGTTCATCCTGTACCGCGAATTGTTTGATCCCGCCCGTGACGCGATCGAGGCGGTGAACCCCGCGCTTCAGGGCAACCTGGGCGGGCTGGGCTTGCCGGTGCTGTTCTCCTGGCCGGTCGGAGGGCTCCTGGCCGCCGGTGCGGCCTGGCTCATCGGCAAGACGGCCCTTGGGCTGCGCTCCGATTACCTGGCCATCGCGACGCTTGGCATTGCGGAAATCATCCTGGCCGTAATGAAGAACGAAGACTGGCTGGCGCGTGGCGTGAAGAACGTCATCGGCGTGCCCTCGCCCCTGCCCACGGCGGTCGAGCTTCAGGAAAACGCCGGTTTTGCCGCGCGGTTTGCCGATCCGATCACCGCCTCGACCATCGGGGTGAAACTGGGCTATGCCGTTCTTTTTGCTGTGGTTCTTATCGCGCTGATCGTGCTGATGCAGCTGGCGCTGAAATCGCCCTGGGGCCGTATGGTCCGCGCGATCCGCGACAATGAAACCGCGGCCGAGGCCATGGGCAAGGACGTCACCCGGCGGCACCTGCAGATCTTCATCCTTGGCTCGGCCATCTGTGGCCTGGCCGGGGCGATGATGACCACGCTGGACGGTCAGCTGGTGCCCGGCACCTATCAGCCGCTGCGCTTCACCTTCCTGATCTGGGTCATGGTGATCGTCGGCGGGTCGGGCAACAACTTTGGCGCAGTTCTGGGCGGCATGCTGATCTGGTTCCTCTGGGTTCAGGTCGAACCCGTGGGCGCCTGGCTGATCGGCGCGCTGACCAGCGGTCTGCCCGAGGGCGCGTTCAAGGACCACCTGATGGACAGCGCGGCATATATGCGTTTGTTCACAATGGGTTTGGTCATGCTCCTCGTGTTGCGCTTCAGCCCGCGTGGCCTGATCCCGGAGCGTTGATATGACCCGCACCAAAACAACTTTCGCGCCACCGGTCATGGAGGCGCGGCGCTGGCTGTCCGAGGCCCGGCTTGGCGCCGACATGCCCCTGATCAACGTCAGCCAGGCGGCGCCGGTCGATCCTCCGGTCCTGGCGATGCGCCAGGAAATCGCGCGGCTGGCGGTCGAGGAACCGCAGGCGCATCTCTACGGTCCCGTATTGGGCCTTGGGGGGTTGCGCGAAGAGGTCGCGGCGCAATGGCTTACAGCGTATGGCGGTGAGATCGGGGCCTCCCGCGTCGCCATCACCTCGGGCTGTAACGAGGCCTTCTGCGCCACCATCGCCACCCTTCTGGACGAAGGCGACGAGGTGCTGTTGCCGGTGCCCTGGTACTTCAACCACAAGATGGCGCTGGACATGATCGGCGGCGTCTCGGTGCCCCTGCCGGTGGACGAGGCGATGCTGCCGCGTCTGGATCTGGCCGAGGATCTGATCACCGACCGCACCCGCGCCATCGCGCTGGTCAGCCCCAATAATCCGACCGGCGTGGAATATCCGCCCGAACTGATCGGGGCCTTCTTCGATCTGTGCCAGCGGCGCGGGATCACCCTGATCCTGGATGAGACCTATCGCGATTTCCATTCCTCGGGCGCGGCCCCGCATGATCTGTTCACCCGGCCCGACTGGGACCGGACGCTGGTGCAACTTTACAGTTTTTCAAAGGCTTACCGCCTGACTGGCCACCGGGTCGGGGCGCTTGTCACGTCACCCGCGCGGCTGGCCGAGGTCGAGAAGTACCTGGACACCGTGACCATCTGCCCGGCGCAGCTGGGGCAATATGCGGCGCTTTGGGGGATGCAGAACCTGGGCGAATGGCTGGCCGGAGAACGCGCCGAGATCCTGTCGCGCGGTCGCGCGATCCGCGACGGCTTTGGCCCGTTGCAGGCCGCCGGCTGGCGTCTGCGCGGGGCCGGTGCCTATTTCGCCTATCTTGACCATCCGTTTGACGCGCCCTCGGATCAGATCGCGCGGCGGCTGGTGGCCGAGGCGGGGATCCTGATGCTGCCCGGCACGATGTTCACGCCCGAGGGCGATGCCAACGGCCAGCGCCAGATGCGCGTGGCCTTTGCCAACCTGGATACCGACGGGATTGCCGGGATGATTGATCGGTTGGCGGGGTTTTCCGGGTAGGAGTCGCGGCCGTTTCGCCTGTGCGCATCCGTTTGAGTTGAAGAAATAAGGGCAGCGCCGTCCCGCGGGGTGGCGCACAAGCGCCGCCCGTCGCACCAAAGGCGTGCCTGAAAATTTCGGCGCACCTCTGGTGCGACGGGGGCGGCCCCTCTCAGCGATTGCAAGCAATCGCTTGCCGGGCAACGGGCCGCTGCCCGGCGTAAACGCCGGGCGGGCCTCCTGTCATGGGCCTGCGCCCGAGCGCAACACCGCATTCCCATCAAACTCCTGTCATCCCAAGGACATTTCCCGCGCCGATCCCACGCAACGCGCGGTGCGCCCCTTGCCCCGCTGCCGGTGGCACAATAGACATGGGCGACAAGACCGCCCGCGTCACAGTACGGGCGAACACAAGGGATGCATTTATGGCAAGCAAGAGTGGCAAGACAGCCGTCTGGATTCTGATGGGTCTTCTGATCCTTGGCCTCGGTGGCTTCGGCGCGACCAGCTTTACCGGCAACGTCCGGTCCATCGGCTCGGTCGGGGATCGCGACATCTCGGTCAATGAATACGGCCGGGCCCTGCAGAACGAAATGCGCGCGTTCGAGGCCCAGACCGGCCAGGCCGTGTCGCTGGCAGATGCGCAGGCCATGGGTCTGGACCGCCGCGTGCTGGCCCAGCTTATGACCGCCGCCGCCATCGACAACGAAGCCAGCCGCATCGGCCTGTCGGTCGGCGATGAAACCCTGGCTCGCCAGGTGCAGAACATCCCCGCCTTCCAGGGGGTCGACGGCAAGTTCGACCGAGACGCCTATAAGTTCGCCATCGACCGCGTCGGCATGAGCGAGGCAGAGTTCGAACGCGGGCTGCGCCAGGAAACCTCGCGCGCGCTATTGCAGGGGGCCGTGGTCTCGGGCCGCGCCCTGCCCGCGCCCTACGTCGACACGGTGCTGGCCTATTTCGCCGAACGCCGCCGCGTGACCTGGACCCGGGTCGAGGCGTCCTCGCTTGAGGCCGAGGACTACACCCCGTCCGAGGAAGAGCTGAAGGCGCTGTTCGAGGAAGAGATCGAGCAGTTCACCCTGCCCGAGCGCAAGCGCATCACCTACGCCTGGCTGACGCCGGAAATGATCCTTGACCAGGTCGAGATCGACGAGGCCCTGCTGCGCCGCGAATACGAGGCCCGCGCCGATCAGTACAACGTGCCTGAACGCCGGCTTGTGGAACGTCTGATCTATGCCGACGACGGCCGCGCCGACATGGCCCGCGAAAAGCTGGACAATGGTGAGGCCGATTTCGAGGCACTGGTGGCCGAACGTGGCCTGGCGCTGACCGACATCGACATGGGCGACGTCACCATCGGCGATCTGGACGAGGCCGGCGAAGCCGTCTTTGCTGCCCAGTCCGGTGAGGTCGTGGGCCCCCTGCCGACCGCGCTTGGACCGGCCTTCTTCCGCGTGAACGGCATCCTCGCCGCCGAGGAAACCACCTTTGAAGAGGCAGAGCCCGACCTGCGTCAGGAACTGGCCTTTGACCGCGCCCGCCGTCAGGTCGCCAATTCCGCCGAACCGGCCGAAGATCTGCTGGCCGGGGGCGCAACGCTGGAGGACCTCGCTGCCGAGACCGACATGATCCTGGGCAGCGTCGACTGGGCCGAAGGCCAAAGCGAAGGCATCGCCGCCTATGAAGGCTTCGAGGCCGCCGCCACCGCCCTGGCCGAAGGCGACTATCCGGAGGTTCTGCAACTGGACGACGGCGGCATCTTTGCCATGCGTCTGGACGAGGTTCTGGAACCGACCCCGTCGGAATTCGACGCCGTACGCGAGCGTGTGGTGAACATTTTCGAAACCCGCCGGTCGATGGACCGTCTGCGCGCCCGCGCAGAAGACCTGGTGGCAACCCTGGGCGAGACCTCGGATTTCGGCACGCTCGGCCTTGAGGTGGAAACCGAAGAGGCGCTGACCCGCCAAAGCTCGGTCCTGGGTGCGCCCGAGGATTTCGTCACCCGCGCCTTCAGCATGGAGCCGGGCCAGGTCGAGATCGTCGATGGCTTTGGTGCCGTCCTGATCCTGCGCCTGGAAGAGGTGCTGCCGCCGAACCTGGAAGACCCCGATGTCGCCGCCGCGCGCACCGGCCTGGAACAGCAGCTGCAATCCTCGGTCGCGCAGGACATCTACCGCATCTTTGCAGAAGATCTGCGGGCGCGTGCCGGTGTCGAACTGGACCAGCAGGCCATCAACGCGGTGCACGTCAACTTCCAGTAAGGGTTGATGCCGGTTCCCGTGCGCCTTGCGTCGCTTCGCAGCCTTTGCGAAGCGGCGTTTGCGTTCTAGATATCCCTTGATACTGACAGCAGAGTTTCCATGTCCGACCAACCGCTTGTGATCTTCACCCCTTCGGGCAAACGCGGCCGTGTTGCGCCGGGGACAACCGTGCTGGCCGCCGCGCGGCAGCTGGGCGTCGACCTGGATTCGGTCTGTGGCGGGCGCGGCATCTGTTCCAAGTGCCAGATCACCCCGTCCTTCGGGGAATTTGCCAAGCATGGCGTGACAGTGCGCGAAGATGCGCTGTCCGACTGGAACAAGGTCGAACAGCGCTATGACGACAAGCGCGGGCTGCCCAAGGGCCGGCGTCTGGGCTGTCAGGCCTGCATTCAGGGCGACGTGGTGCTGGACGTGCCCCCCGAAAGCCAGGTGCACCGTCAGGTCATCCGCAAAAGCGCCGACACCCGCCCCATGGTCATGGATCCCGCGACGCGGCTGTATTTCGTCGAGGTCGAAGAGCCCGACATGCACGAGCCCTCGGGCGATTTCGAACGGCTGGCCCAGGCGCTGTCGGATCAATGGGAAGTGACCGGCGTGACCGCCGATCCCAGCCTGTTGGCGCGTCTTCAGGGCGTGCTGCGCAAGGGCAACTGGCAGGTCACCGTGGCCGTGCACAAGGATCACACCGGGGCCGTGCCGCGGGTGCTTGAGGTATGGCCGGGCCTGCACGAAGGCGGGCTTTACGGTCTGGCCATCGACCTCGGCTCCACCACAATCGCCGCGCATCTGACCGACCTCGAGACGGGCGAGGTCAAGGCATCCTCGGGGTTGATGAACCCACAGATCCGGTTTGGCGAAGACCTGATGTCGCGCGTGTCCTACGTGATGATGAACCCCGGCGGAGAGGTCGAGCTGACCCAGGTCGTGCGCGCCGCCCTGGCCGATCTGGCCCGCGCGCTGGCGGGCGAGGCCGGGATTGATCCCGCCCTGATCGTCGAGGCCGCCGTGGTCTGCAACCCGGTGATGCACCACCTGCTGCTGGGCATCGACCCGACGGAACTGGGCCAGGCCCCCTTTGCCCTGGCGGTAAGCGAGGCGCTGTCGATGCCCGCCTCTGATCTGGATCTGGGCACGATCAACCCGCGCGCCCGTGCCTATCTGCTGCCCTGTATCGCCGGCCACGTGGGTGCCGATGCGGCGGCGGTGTCGCTGGCCACCGCGCCCGAGATGTCGGACGAGCTGATGCTGGTCATCGACGTGGGCACCAACGCGGAAATCCTTCTGGGCGACAAGACGCGGGTGCTGGCCTGTTCCTCGCCCACGGGTCCGGCGTTTGAAGGCGCGCAGATCTCATCCGGCCAGCGGGCCGCGCCCGGTGCCATCGAACGGATCGAGATTGATCCCGTGACCAAGGATCCGCGGTTCCGCGTCATCGGGCTGGACCTGTGGTCCGACGATCCGGGCTTTGCTCAGGCCGTGGCGCAGACCGGCGTGACCGGCATCTGCGGGTCAGGCATTATCGAGGCGGTGGCCGAGATGCGCATGGCCGGGCTTCTGGACCCCTCGGGCCTGATCGGATCGGCCGAGCAGACGGGCACGCCCCGCTGCGAAGCCGAGGGGCGCACCCATGCCTATCTGATCCATGACGGCAGCGCCGAGGGCGGGCCGCGTATCACCGTGACCCAGGGCGACATCCGCGCGATCCAGCTGGCGAAATCGGCGCTTTATGCCGGGGCGCGGCTGTTGATGGACGAACGCGGGGCCGACCGGGTGGATCGCATCGTTCTGGCCGGGGCCTTTGGCGCACATATCTCGCCCAAGCACGCGATGGTGCTGGGGATGATCCCCGATGCGCCGCTGGATCACGTGACCTCGGCCGGGAATGCGGCCGGCACGGGCGCGCGCATGGCGCTGTGTTCCAACGCTGCAAGGGTCCAGGTCGAAAAGGGCGTGCGCGAGATCACCAAGATCGAAACCGCCATCGCCCCGAAATTCCAGGAACATTTCGTCAACGCCAACGCGATCCCGCACAAGGTCGATACCTTCCCCGAGCTGCTACAGGTCGTCACCCTGCCCGATGTGTCCTTCAACACCGGCGGTGACAAGCCCGGCGGCCGTCGGCGGCGGCGCGGCGGCTGACATCCTGACTTGATTGACAATTAGCCCGCCGCGACCCAGTCCGGCGGACTTTTTTTTTGGCCCCTACCGACCGCTACCCGGGGCGGACTGATAACCCCATTTTCGGGGGGATTGCCTTTCAACGCGAAAAAAGGCAGAGTTTTCCTATTGTACGTCTTCTATTTCGACACGCGTTAAACCCAAAACCTTTTCAAGGACCACTCATGACACGTTTTTTCCTGACAGCGGCTGTGGCCGTTACCCTTTCCGCAACCTCTTCTCTTGCTGCCACCAGGCTGAATGACGGCGGTTTTCACGTCATCAACGGCCCGTCCGACACGCTGGAGGTCACATCGGACACGGATGTGCAGGTCACGGGCAGGGCCAATATCTCGACCCCGGCAACCAGCGATGTTCGCACCTATGAAGGGATCTCGATCAACGGCGGGTCGCTGACAGTTGATGGTGGCCGGATCACAGGCCAGTCGACGACCTCTTCAAACTCCACCGGGGAAGAAGGTATCTATGGCTTCCGCAGCGAGGTCACCGTCACCGACGGCGTGATCGTTGGCGGCAGCGGAACACGGGGCGGGGCGGACGCCATGCGGCTGTTCCAAAGCACCGCGTCGATCAGCGGCGGCCGGTTTTCTGGCGGCGACACCGTTGGCAGCTATGGTGGCGATGCGCTGTCGCTTCTGGGCGGCACGACCAGCATCACCGGCGGCATGTTCTTTGCCGGGTCGGGCAACACCGTCGACGGCGATGCCCTGGTCGTCGGGCTTGACGCACAGCTAAGCATTTCGGGCGGGTCCTTCAGCGCCACGCGGGGAGGAAGCCATGCGTTGCGCACCTCGGGCTCGTCGGTGCTGAACCTGACGGGCGGCTCTTTCTACGGTGCATTCGACATCAAGGGCACCTCGATCGTGAATGTCTTCGGCACGGACCTGCTTTATGAAAACGACCGGCTGACCGGGTTTCTGACCAATGGCAACCGCATCAGCGTGAGCGTTGATCTGGCAAACTCGGCCCAGCTGAACCTGAACCCGTCGCTTCCCGCCGTGCCGCTGCCCGCGGGCCTGCCGCTGATGCTGGCGGGACTTGGCAGCCTTGCGGCCCTGCGCCGCCGCGCCAAGGGCTGATCTGCCCGTTTCCTGACCTTTCGCGGCACCGCACCCTGCCCGGTTCGGTGCCGTCCTTCCCCAGGGGTGCAAGCCCGGCGCTGCAGCGCACGGACGGCCTTGACCACCCCCGGCGCTTGGCCTAATCGTGTCCTCACCTCGCGGGTGTAGCTCAATGGTAGAGCAGCAGCTTCCCAAGCTGACGACGAGGGTTCGATTCCCTTCACCCGCTCCAATCCCATCCGGACAGCTTTGCGCGTGATCCCCAAATTCCAAATTCGTCCGCGCCTGATCCTCTTCCATCTTGGTCTGATCGCCATCGGTTCTGTCGGTGGCTTTGCCGCACAGGCGCTTGGCCTGCCGCTGCCCTTCATCCTGGGCAGCCTGATCCTTGTCGCCGTGATCGCCCAGGTGTCCGAGGCCCTTGCGTCCGAGCCTGAAAAGGCGCTGATCCCGCCGTCGTTCCGGTTCAACGAAGATTTTCGCGCGCTGTTCATAGGTGTCATCGGCATGGCCATCGGCACGCGGCTGACGATGGATGTGATCCTTACCCTGCCCCGCGCGGCCTTTTCCTTTGCCGCGCTGACGGCCTTTGTGCCGATCACTTTCTGGCTGAACTACCAGATCTTTCACCGCGTCGGGAAATACGACCACGCAACCGCGCTGTTCTCGGCTTCGCCCGGCGGGCTGTACGAGGCGATCCTGCTGGGTGAACAATCCGGCGCGGACATCCGTCAGCTGATGCTGGCGCAGTTCCTGCGGATCATTGCCGTGGTGACCCTGCTGCCGATCGGCATGTCGCTCTATATCGGCCATCCTGTCGGGTCCGCCGCCGGCATGGGCCTGGCCCCCGCGGATACGGGGTTAGAGCATCTTCCGATCGGGGCTGCCGTGGTGGTTCTGGGCCTTGTGGTGGGCAAGCGCATCCATCTGCCCGCGCCGCAGCTTCTGGGGCCATTGCTTCTGTCGGGCATCGTCACGCTGACCGGGATTGCAGTGCTGGATCTGCCGAACTGGATGCTCTCGGCCAGCCAGATCGTCATCGGCACGACCCTTGGCACCCGCTTTGTCGGCATCCGTCCCGCGATGCTCTGGCGCGGGGCCTGGCTGGCGGTGCTCAGCGTGGGGACGATGCTGCTGGTCGGCACCGCGATGGCGCTGGTGCTGGTGCCGCTGACAGGCGAACATTTCGACGTGCTGCTGATTTCCTTCGCCCCGGGCGGCGTCACGGAAATGGCGTTGATCGCCCTGTCGCTGAACGCCAACCCGGCTTTCGTCACCCTGCATCACATCTACCGCATCGTGCTGACGGTGCTGGTGATCGGGCGGGTGGCGAAACGCTTCGGCTAACGCCCGGGACCGGTTTCTCTCAGCCGGCCTCGGCCTTTTCTTCCAGCTCCAGCCATTCTTCCTCGGCCGCGGCCAGCGCCTGCTGCCGTTCAACCAGCGCCTCGGTGCCCTTGGCGAATTTCACCGGCTCCTTGGTGTACAGATCCGGCTGGGCCAGGAACTGCTCCAGCTTGGCGATCTCGGCGCTCAGGCGGTCCATCTCGGCCGGCAGCGCCTCAAGCCGGTGGCGTTCGGTAAAGCTCAGCCCCTTGGATTTGGCCGGGGCCTGTGCCGGTGTCGGGGCCGATTTGGTTGCGCCGCCTTGCGACGCCGTACCCGAAGCCGCTTTGCCCTTGCCCGCGGGCGCCGCCTCGGCCTTCTGGGACTGGTAATCGCGCCAGCCGCCGGCATAGACGGTGACCTCTCCGCCCCCCTCCATCGCCAGGGTCGTTGTCGCGACCCGGTCGATGAAATCCCTGTCGTGGCTGACCAGCAGAACGGTGCCGTCGTAATCGTCCAGCAGCTCCTGCAACAGATCCAGCGTCTCGACATCCAGGTCGTTGGTCGGTTCGTCCAGCACCAGGACGTTGCTTTCCCGCGCCATCAGCTTGGCCAGAAGCAACCGCGCCTTTTCCCCGCCCGAGAGCGACCGCACGGGCGCCCGCGCCTGACGTTCGTCAAACAGGAATTCCTTCAGATAGCCGACCACGTGCTTCGGCTGGCCGCGCACCAGGACCTGGTCCGCCTGGCCCGACACCCGCATCTCCTTGTCGCCGACAAGGTTTTCCCAAAGGCTCTGATCGGGATCCAGCGCCGCGCGGCTCTGATCGAAGATCGCCGGCACCAGGTTGGACCCCTGGCTGACCTTGCCGCTGTCCGCCGTGATCTCGCCCATCAGCAGCTTGATCAGCGTGGTCTTGCCCACGCCATTGGGCCCGACAAAGGCCACCCGGTCACCGCGCATCACCCGCAGGTCCAGGTCGCGCACGATCACCTTGTCGCCAAAGGTCTTGCCCAGACCCTCGGCCTCGATCACCTTGCGGCCCGATTTCGGCCCCGATGCCAGCTCCATCGCCGCCGTGCCTTGCCGCTTGATCTGCGCCGCGCGGTCCGCCCGCAGGTCCTGCAGGGCGCGCACCCGCCCCTGGTTGCGCTTGCGGCGGGCCGAAATGCCCTCGACCGCCCATCTCGCCTCGGCCTTGATCTTGCGATCCAGCTTGTGGCGGGCCACGTCTTCCTCGTCCCAGATCTTGTCGCGCCAGGCCTCGAAGGCGCCAAAACCCTCTTCCTGGCGCCGCACCTCGCCCCGGTCGATCCACAGCGTGCCCTTGGTCAGCGCCCGCAGAAAGGCCCGGTCGTGCGAAATCAGCACATAGGCGGTGCGGGTCTGCGACAGCTCGGTCTCCAGCCACTGGATCGCTTCGATATCCAGGTGGTTGGTCGGCTCGTCCAGCAGCATCAGATCGGGCGCTTCGGCCATCAGCTTGGCCAGCGCCGCGCGCCGCCTTTCCCCGCCCGAGGCCGTCTCGACCGGCCGCGCCGGATCGAACTTCAACCCTTCCGAGGCCATCTCGACCCGGTAGGCCTCCGACGGATCCAGGCGCGAGGCCGCGAAATCCCCAAGCGTGGCAAAGCCCGCCATGTCGGGCTCCTGTTCCATGTAGCCGACGCTGGTACCCGGCGTGACGACCCGCGTGCCGCTGTCGGCCTCGACCAACCCGGCCATGACCTTCATCAGGGTGGATTTACCCGATCCGTTGCGCCCGACAAGCGCCATGCGGTCGCCGGGCTGAACCACCAGCGACAGATCGGAAAACACGGGATCTCCGCCGAAGGTCAGCGAGATGTCGGAAAGCTGTAAAAGAGGTGCGCGTGCCATGGCCGTGCGCTACGCCCAAGCCCCTACGGCGTCAAGTGGCCCCACACCTTACTCCGCCGTCTCCGCCCATACCGCACCCCGAAATCATCTTGCCAAAAATACTCCCGCCGGAGGCACCGCGCCTGTCCCCCGGGGACAGGCGCCACAAATCGCTTGCGCCAAAGGCGCGCAATTGGACCCCGCCCCAAGTCAAAGGGCCCACCCTCTTCAGCCCGCAGTCGCCCGCAACAGACGCTTGCGCGCCGGGGGAATGGCGTTGATTTCAAGCCCGGTGAAGACATGCAGCGTGTTCATGTGGCTGTCGACCACCGCGTGATCGCTGACCCAGCCCCCCATCAGCAGATAGGTCCGCAACAGCGGCGGCATGCGCAACATGGCCTGTTTTGCATCCGGCTTGCGCCGAAGCTTCTGGGCAAAACGGAAAACCTTGGGGGCCTTGACCTTGGGTAGCCAGCGCTTCGGGGCCAGGTGGCGTTCCTTCAGCATGGCGAAGGCATCGGCATAGGCCTCGGCATCGGTGCCATGGAAAGACGAGCAGCCAAACAGCATCTCGACCCCTTCGGCATCCACATAGGCCGTCATCGCGCCCCAGGCGACGCGCAGGATGTCGGGATCGCGCACCTCCGGGTCGATGCAGAAGCGTCCCATCTCGACCATCGGGCCTTCAAAGGCCTCAAGCGCCGAAAGCTCGTAATACTGGGCCGAATAGCTGCGGGCGATGTCGCTGCCGCGCGACAGGGGCAGGAAGCGGAAACAGCAGACCAGCGCGCCGTTGCGCTGATCCTCGACCAGCACGTGTTTGCAGATCTCGTCGAAATGATCGGCATCCAGCTGCTCTGCGCCCTCGCCGTGGAAGGCGCGGGTGCGCAGGCGCTGTGCGGCTTCGATATCCGCGGCATTCTCGGCAAAGCGGGCGCGATACCGGCCTTTTCGTAAAGACAACATCTTGGCACCTCAGCCGGGCGGTCTGCCCGATATAGATTTAGGTTGCCAATCTCATGCCCGCAAGATGTATCGATTCCATGACGCCCGGCCCCGCATCGGCGCGGATGTGGTGAAAATCACCACTGGCGTCGGCTTTGCCCCCCGTCGCACAAGCACCCGGAGGATCCGATGCACATCAGTTCAGAAGGCTGCCGGCCGTAAAGTTGCCAAGGTTGCGCAGCAGCTGGGCGATGATGCCGTTGCCCTCGGTCTTGTTGTCGGTCACGCGACGCGACAGGACGACGGCGCGGCCATCCTCCAGACCATACCGTTCGATGTTCTGCACCACGCCGCCGTCGTCAAAGGTCACGGCCACGACCTCGCGGTCGACAACCTTGGGCTCCAACGCGCCAGCATGGCGGACCATCGTGCGAACGTAATAATAACCACTGTCGTCGGTCACGCCGGCGGTCGAGGGCGCGCCAAGCACTTCGGCCACGGTGTCACGGGTGTCGACGCCTACTGTGATCTGGTCCAGATCGTCGGCCTCGGGGACATAGCCATGGGCGCGGATGCGTTCGACACAGGCCGCCAGAGACAGCACCAGGCATCCGGCGATCAGCGCGCGGCCGATGCGGCCTGCGATTTGCGTTACCTTGTCAGACATTCCCGCCCCCAATAATCCGTTCCGCGCCACCTGCCCTGTCCGCCGTCCTGCCCTTTCTCCGTCGCGGAGACTTCGGCATGTCCCAAAAGGCACAGTACCGATCGAGGTTTCAAACGAACGCAGCCCCCTTGTCACCGGGGTGCGCGGCTTTTATCCCGATTACATCAAAGTCCGACCCCGGTTCAAGAAAGGATCGACCGCATGGCCACTTCCCAGCCCGGCAAAGCCCAAATTCGCGTGGCCGATCTGAATGACAGGGCCAGCAGACCCTTCCTGATCGTGCCCGAGGCCGACCAGCTGACCGCCCTTGGTGCCGAACTGGGCCTGTCGGCCCTGCGCAAGCTGCGCTTCGAAGGTCAGCTGCATCCCGACGGATCGCGCGGCTGGCGGCTGGCCGGTCACATTGGGGCCACCGTGGTGCAGCCCTGTGTCGTCACCCTGGCCCCCGTCACCACCCGGGTCGAGGAAGACGTGCTGCGTATATATACGCCCGACGTCATCACCCCCGCCCAGGTCGAAGATGACGATGGCGAAGGGGCCCCCATGCCCGAGGATGACGCGCTGGAACCGCTTCCGGCGGTCATCGACCTGGAAGAGGTCATGGCCGAGGCGCTGGCCCTGGCCCTGCCCCAGTACCCCCGCGCCGAGAATGTGGAACTGGGCGAAGCCGTCTATACCAAGAAGGGCACCAAGCCGATGACCGATGAGGACATCAAGCCCTTTGCCGGTCTTGCCGGTCTGCGCGCCAAGCTGGCGGGCGGATCACCGGAAGAAGACCCACAAGAGGATAAGGACTAAGTCCCCCCGGGGCGCGTGGAAAGAATCGCTTGCGGTTTCACTTTTCCGGAGTATTTTCGCGCGCTCATCCGATTTGAACTTGAATGCCGGGCCCATGAGAGATTATGAGCCTCGCATCAGACGAAACTCGGCCCTGATTGCGGACCGGCGCTGACCGGCGCACGGCAACATGGGCCCCAGACGATAAAGGTTGCGACATGGCTGTCCAACAGAACAAAGTCTCGAAGTCCCGGCGCAACAACCGTCGTGCCCACGACGCTCTCGTGGCTGCAAACCCGAACGAATGCCCGTCCTGCGGTGAGCTGAAGCGCCCGCACCATGTGTGCCCCTCGTGCGGCACCTATGCCGATCGCGAAGTGATCGCCATGGCGGACGAAGTCGATCTGGACGACGACGCAGCATAAATTAACGGTTAGACCGGGCATACCCGCATGAGCGACGCGCAAAGTCAGACGCTAGCGGGACCGACCGGCGAAGTGGATACTTCGTCCAGTAAGGGCCGCATTATCATCTCTATTGATGCAATGGGGGGTGATCGCGGCCCTAATGCCGTTGTGGCCGGTATTGCCAAGTCCGCCAAGAAGAACCCGGCCATCGGGTTCATTCTGCACGGGCCCTCTTCCGATCTGAAACGGCTGGTCAGCCGCCGAAAGGTGCTGCGCGGCCGGGTCGAGATCCGCGATGCCGAAGGCGTCGTGCGGATGGACGACAAGCCAAGCCAGGTGGTGCGGCATGGCAAGGACACCTCGATGTGGTCCTGCCTCGAATCCGTCCGCAACGGAGAGGCGACCGTCGCCGTCTCCTGCGGGAACACCGGCGCGCTGATGGCGCTGTCGATGATCCGCCTGCGCAAGATCCCCGGTGTGAACCGTCCCGCCATCGCCGTGCTCTGGCCGTCGCGCAACCCCTCGGGGTTCAACGTGATGCTGGACGTGGGCGCAGATGTGCGCGCGGATGAAGAAGACCTGCTGCAATATGCGCTGATGGGGGCGTCCTACGCCCGCAACGGCATGAAGCTGGACCGCCCGCGGATCGGCCTGCTGAACGTCGGCACCGAGGAAAACAAGGGCCGGGCAGAACTGAAGGCGGCGCATGACCTGATCGAAAAGGCCGCCCCCGGCGCGCAATTCGATTTCGTCGGCTTCGTCGAAGGCGGGGACATTCCCGGCGATGTCTGTGACGTGATCGTCACCGACGGCTTCACCGGCAACGTGGCGATCAAGACCGGCGAAGGCACCGCCAAGCTGATCGGCGACCTGCTGAAAGAGGCGTTCAAGTTCTCGCCCCTGTCGCGCATCGCGGCGCTTCTGGCGCTGACCTCGATGCGGCGTCTGCAGAAACGCATCGACCCGCGCCGGGTGAACGGCGGCGTTTTCCTGGGGCTGAACGGCACGGTGGTGAAATCCCACGGCTCGGCCGATGCCACCGGCGTCGCGGCCGCGGTCAAGCTGGCATTCCAGCTGGCGCAGCAGGATCTGACCAATAAGATCAAGGCGCGGGTTGCATCCGCCACGCAGTCGGAAGAGGATGACGCCGAAGACAACAAGGTGGCTGAATGACTGTGCGCGCCGTACCGACCGGGATCGGGCATTACCTGCCCGACCGGGTCGTTCCGAATTCCGAATTCGAAGACACGCTGGAAACCTCGGACGAATGGATCCGCTCCCGCTCGGGGATCGAGCGGCGGCATTTCGCGGCCGAGGGCGAGACCACCAGCCAGATGGCGGTGAAGGCGGCCGAAAAGGCGCTGGCGATGGCCGGGCTCAAGCCCGATGACATCGACGCGGTGATCGTCGCGACCTCGACCCCTGATCTGACCTTTCCTTCCGTCGGCACCATGGTGCAGCAGGGCCTCGGCATGACGCGCGGCTTTGCCTATGACGTGCAGGCGGTCTGTGCCGGGTTCATCTATGCGCTGGCCAATGCCAACGGCATGATCCTGTCGGGTCAGGCCGAACGGGTGCTGGTCATCGGCGCGGAAACCTTTTCGCGCATCATGGACTGGGAAGACCGCGCCACCTGCGTGCTGTTCGGCGATGGTGCCGGGGCGCTGGTGCTTGAGGCGCGGACCGGGTCGGGCCATTCCGACGATCGCGGCATCCTGTCGGTCGATCTGAATTCCGACGGCCAGTACCGCGACATGCTGTATGTCGATGGCGGCGTATCGAGCACCGGGACCTCGGGCAAGCTGCGGATGCAGGGCAATGCGCTGTTCCGCCAGGCGGTCGAGAAACTGGCCTCGACCGCGAACAAGGCGCTGGAAAAAGCCGCGCTTGGCCATGGCGACGTCGACTGGATCGTGCCGCATCAGGCCAATATCCGCATCATCCAGGGCACCGCCAAGAAGCTGGACGTGTCGATGGACAAGGTGATCGTGACCGTTCAGGACCACGGCAATACCTCGGCCGCGTCGATCCCGCTGGCCATGTCCGTGGGTGTCAGCGATGGCCGCATCAAGCCGGGCGATCTGCTGGTGGCGGAAGCCATCGGCGGCGGCCTGGCCTGGGGTGCCGTCGTCCTGCGCTGGTAGGCTCTGTTGCGGCCTCGTGGCACCGGGTTTTGATCAGGGGCGGCCCGTGCCGCCCTTTTTGCTGCCTCCCCCCGATTTCACTGAAATTCACGAACCCGGCCAATGGGTTGATATTGACTCGGAAATCCCGCCGACGCAGGATGCCGTAAACCTGATTTTAAGCAATTCCGCGAAAAGCGGCGTGATGGGAGGAACGGGAATGAGTGACAAGACGCTGACACGACTGGATCTGAGCGAAGCGGTCTTCCGCGAGGTCGGCCTGTCCCGCAACGATTCCTCTCAGCTGGTCGAATCCGTTCTGACCCATATGTCCGACGCGCTGGTCAAAGGCGAACAGGTCAAGATCTCGTCCTTCGGGACCTTTTCGGTGCGCGACAAGGCCGCCCGCGTCGGCCGCAACCCCAAGACCGGGGAAGAAGTGCCGATCAGCCCGCGCCGCGTGCTGACCTTCCGGCCGTCTCACCTGATGAAAGACCGCGTCGCGGGCGGCAACCGCAGTTAAGGACGCCCCCCGGCAATGGCCAAATCCGCAGATGCGTTTCGCACGATTTCCGAGGTGTCGGAGTGGCTGGACACTCCGGCCCATGTCCTGCGTTTCTGGGAAAGCAAGTTTTCGCAGGTGAAGCCCGTGAAACGGGCTGGCGGGCGACGCTATTACCGCCCCTCGGACATGGAGCTTCTGGGCGGGATCAAACGCCTGCTGCACGAGGATGGGATGACCATCAAGGGCGTGCAGAAGATGCTGCGGGAAAAGGGCGTGGCCCATGTTTCCGAGATGTCGCAGCCCCTGGATGCGGTGACCGCCGCCGTGCGCGACGCGATGGACCCCAAGGCAAAAGCCGAGGCCGAGACGCCTGTTGCGAAGACGCCGGACCAACCGGCGGAGGAGCAGCCCGCGCCTGCGGTTGAAGACCACACCGCCGCCCGCGAGATCACCGAGACCTTGAAGGACGACACCATCGAGGCCCCGATGGCAGAGGACACTCCTGCCCTCGACCTGGAACTGCCCGTCGCCGACACCGCGCCCGAGACGGTCGGGGAACCGGTGGCTGAGGCCCCCGAGATGGCAGCACCTGAACCCCTCGCCGATCCAGCCCCGATTGAAGCCCCGGCGCAGGCGGCTGCAGATGCCCCGGTGCCCAAAGCCGAACGCCCCCGGCCGACCTTCAAGGCCGTTCCGAACGATCGCGGCCCGACCGTGCTGACCTTGGCCCTGGCCCGCAAGACCCGTCTTGAGGACGCCGAGCGCGCCGAGCTGCGCCGCCTGGCCACGCAGCTGCAGAACTGGCTGGCGCGTCAGACCGCCTGATCCGCCGCGCATCCCGGCGCCGGGGTTTCCCCCATGCCGGGGCCGCAAAACCGGCCCCCGCGCCCTGCGCAAAAGAATCTGCCCGAAACTGCAAATCCTGTCAGTTTGCCCCTTGTCCGTGCCGCGAAATTCGATAAATAGGCCGGACCGTCGGGCTATAGCGCAGCCTGGTAGCGCGTCCGTCTGGGGGACGGAAGGTCGCAGGTTCGAGTCCTGCTAGCCCGACCACTTCAATCCGCACGGTACCAATTCCAACTCGCCTTTCCTTCGGGACAGGTCGGGTGGTTTTGCGTTTGTAGCCCCTGCCGAACGGCAAAACGGGGGCCAAGGCCCCCGCCTGGCGATCAGCTGTCACCCCGCCGGGATCGGTTCGCGCACCCAGGCCCAGGCGGCGTCTTCCTGGTCCAGCGGGAAGATCCGGATCTCGACCTGGGAAAACAGCCGCGACATGCCGACGAAGGGCCGGACCCAGGCCTGGTCGGTGACAATGGCATAGCGGTGCATGGCGCGGATCGCGTCCCATTTCATGCCCAGAAGCGCCCGGTCGAACAGGATCTCGGGGTCGAAGCCGGCAAAGCGTTTCATCCGCGCCAGGGCGTTGAATTTCCCGCCCTGATCAATGCGTTTGCGGAAGGGGAGGATGATGTCCTCCATGTCGTCATCGTCGATATAGCCGTCCAGTTCGAAGGCCAGCACATCGTCGGACCCGCCGGGGATCATCGTCAGACCCGGACGGCGGTCTTTCGGGTCGGGCAGATCGCGCGCCCAGGCCTCGGCCTCCTCCCGGTCTTCGGGGGCATAGGCGCGGACCTCCATCCGGGGAATGATGGGGTTGGTATAGCGCACCAGCCCCGCCAGAGTGCGGTTGCCGGTCACAAGGGCCGCGCGCGACATCTTGGACAGGTCATCCAGAAGCCCAAGCTCCTCGATCACGTCCTCAAGCATGGCCCCGGCCGAGATATCCGAAAATCCGGTCATGTCGACCAGCAGGCCAATGCGCCCGACCTCGTCGAGCGCGGGTTTGAAGACGGCATAGAAATCGCGGACCTGATCGCGGGTGATGTCCCCCGATACGGTCACGCGGAATAGCGGGCTGTCAGTTCTGTCGAGATTGATCATCTGGGCCTCCTGCTTTGGAAGGTTCGCGCCCTTCAGACATGGGAAATGCCCGCGCATCTTCAAGATGGCGGGCATTTCGGCCGGGCAGATCAGGGGGGGCGGAGGGGGCTGTTGCCCTGCCCCCGTCCTGGTCAGATCAGTTCGGCAAACATCATCGGGGCTCCGTCTTTGACGGGGTGGAACATGATGCGGGCGCGTTTGCCGATCTCAAGGTTTTCGCTGTCCTCGGGGCGGAACTGCACGTAGACGCGCGGGCCTTCGTCCAGCTCGAGATATGCCAGCGCAAAGGGCCCCCGGGGGGATTTGCGCATATGCGTCCAGGTGTAGATCGTGCCGGTGCCGGGGCTTTCGCGCCATTCGGTATCGGCCTGATGGCACAGCGGGCAGATCGTGCGCGGATACCAATGCGCCTGATCGCAGGCCGGACAGTGGCGGATCAGAAAGGTGCCCTTGGCGGCCGCATCCCAGAAGGGCTGCGATTCGGGGTTCAAGGGCGGGGGTGAGATCAGATCATAGCTCATGCGATACGCTCCAATACGGCCGAGGCGGCGCCATGGCGGACGGCCAGCGTGCCGCCGATGCCGGTGACAAAGGCCAGGTCGCAATTGGGGACCTGGACGGCGGGATGCGCCTCTCCCCGCAGCTGGCGGACGGCTTCCAGCACCTTGGTCATGCCGCCACGGTTGACGGGGTGGTTGTTGCACAGCCCCCCGCCGTCGGTGTTGAAGGGCAGCTTGCCCTGCCCCGAGATCAGATTGCCATCGGCCACGAAGGCCCCGCCCTTGCCCTTTTCGCAGAAGCCGCAGTCTTCCAGCTGCATCAGCACGGTGATGGTGAAACTGTCGTAGATCGAGGCGTACTTGATGTCCGAGGGCTTCACCCCCGCTTCTTCCATCGCCTTGGGGCCTGTGAAGGCCGCGCCGGAATAGGTCAGGTCGATGCGGCCACCGTCCTGGCCCTTGATCGCCTGCGCCGCGCCCTGCACGCGGATGTCTGCCTTGCCCAGGGATTTCGCGATCTCGGGCGTGGTGATGATGAAGGCGCCGCCGCCTTCGGAGACCACGCAGCAATCCATCCGGTGCAGCGGGTCGGCGATCATCGGGCTGTTCAGTACGTCATCCACCGTCACCACGTCGCGCAGCATCGCATGTTCGTTGTGCTGCGCATGGTGGCTGGCGGCGACCTTGATCCAGGCCAGCTGTTCCGAGGTGGTGCCGAATTCATGCATGTGCCGATGCGCAGCCAGGGCATAGATATTCGGCGGCGTGCCACCCAGGGGCATTTCCCATCCCGCTTCGGGCCCATAGGGGCGCGGCTGCGGCGGATCGTTGCGCGGACGGCCCGCAAGGGTGACCAGCGCAATCTTGCAGCGGCCCATGGCGATTGCGGCGGCAGCATCGTTCAGATGCGCGATATAGGACGATCCGCCGATGTCGGTGGCGTCGAAATAGGTCAGGTTCCGCAGGCCCATGTAATCGACCATGGACATGAACCAGCCCGCATCGCCGGCGCAGAAATAGCCATCCACGTCGTCAAAGGTCAGGCCCGCATCCTCCAGCGCGCCCTTTGCGCATTCGTAATGCAGCTGCGGGGTGGACTTGTCCGGGGCCTTTCGCAGGGGATGTTCATAGATGCCAACAATGCTGGCGACGCCTTTGATCGACACGCTGCCTCTCCTTTGTGAACACGGCTTTCGGGCGCATCCTACCGGACGGTTAGTAACTGTCCAGCCTCTTTGTCCGGAATGCGGAACAATGTTCCGCACGTGCCAATCCCTTTACCACCCCCCGCCCGTCTTTCCTTCGCCGCAATGCCGCAGTAACGTGCCCCGAAGACAACGGAGCACCCATGACCGGCATCATTCCCAGCCAGCATTTGCGCAGCATGATCGACCGCGGAGAGATCGCGGCCACCCCCGGAATCACGCCCGAACAGATCCAGCCGGCCAGCCTGGACCTGCGGCTTGGCACCGTGGCTTACCGCGTAAGGGCGTCGTTCCTGGCCGGTGACGGCCGCACGGTCGAAGACCGGCTGAAGGAATTCGAAATGCACCGCATCGACCTGACCGAAGGCGCGGTGCTGGAAAAGGGCTGCGTCTATGTCGTGCCGCTGATGGAACGGCTGAACCTGCCAGGTGCCGTTCAGGCGGTGGCCAATGCCAAAAGCTCGACCGGGCGGCTGGACCTGCTGACACGGGCGATTGCCGATGGCGGTACCGAATTCGACCGCATCCCCTCGGGCTACCAGGGGCCGCTGTATGCCGAGATCTGCCCGCGCAGTTTCTCGGTGCTGGTGCGTCCCGGCATGCGGCTGAACCAGATCCGGTTCCGTGCCGGTCGCGCGCGTCTTTCGGACAAGGAACTGCGCGAGTTGCACAATCGCACGCCGCTGGTGAACGGCCATCCGGTGATCGAAGACGGCATGGGCTTTTCCGTCGATCTGAAACCCGGCGACGGCGACATCGTCGGCTATCGCGCGAAGCCGCATACCGGGGTTATCGACCTTGACCTGATAAACCATTACGATCCCGCGGATTTTTGGGATGCCGTGCGCACGCGCAAGGAACGCATCATCCTGGATCCCGGGGCCTTCTATATCCTCGTCAGCCAAGAGGCCGTGACGATCCCGCCCGATCACGCCGCCGAAATGGCCCCCTATGTGGCCATGGTGGGCGAATTCCGCGTGCATTACGCCGGGTTCTTCGATCCCGGTTTCGGTCATGATGCCGCCGGCGGGGCCGGATCGCGCGGCGTGCTTGAAGTGCGCTGTCACGAGGCCCCCTTCGTGCTGGAACATGGCCAGGTCGTCGGGCGGCTGGTCTATGAACGCATGATGGCCGAGCCCGAGACGCTTTACGGGGCCGGCATCGCCTCGAACTACCAGGGTCAGGGTCTGAAGCTGGCCAAACACTTCAAGGCAGGCGGGGCCTGACATCAGGACCCCGCTCTAACAGGCTGAATTTACATGATTTCGAAACCTCTGGCCCTTCTGACGGCGGCGATTGCCGTGGTCGGGGCGAATTCCATGGTGCTGGCCCCGATCACCGGGGCCGTCAGCCAGGACATCGGCGGCGATCCCGCCGACATCGTGCAGGCCGCCGCCGCCTACGGGGTGACCACGGCGATTTCGGCGATCTTCCTGGCCCCGCGCGCGGACGTCATCGGCGCGGACAAGGCGCTATTCCAGTCGGTGATCGTGATCCTGGTGTCCATGGTAGCTTCGGTCTTTGCGCCGACGCTGCTGGCGCTGACGGCGGCGCAGGCGCTTGGCGGCATCGGCGCGGGCATGGCGATCCCGGCGATCTATGCGCTGGCCCCGCAGCTCGGCCCCAAGGGCGAAGAGAAACGGTCCATGGGGCTGGTGCTGTCGGGCTGGACGCTGGCGCTGGTCGGCGGCGTGGCGGGATCCGGTTTCCTGGCGGAATGGGCTGGGTGGCGATCAGTTTACGCTGTACTTGCCATTGCAATCATTGGTGTTTTCTTCGCCATGCGCCGGGTGGACCTGCGGGTCGACATGTCGCGCGCGCGGCCGACGTCGCCGCTGACCGCGCTTGGCGTGCCGGGCATCACGCGGGGGCTGTTCGCCGCCGGAGCCTTCATGCTCGCCTTCTACGGCACCTATGCCTTTATCGGCGCGCATGTGCATGACGCGCTTGGCATGGGCACGGATGGCGCGGGTTTTGTCACCCTGTTCTACGGCACGGGCTTCGGACTGGCGGCCTTGATCGACAAATACGTCGACCGGTTGCCGCAGCGCCAGGCCGGGCTTTTGTCTTTCACATGCCTGACAGTGATTTACCTGGCGTTCCTGGTCTTTGGCGGCAGCTTTGCTGCGCTGGCGGGGCTGGCGCTGATCTGGGGGATCGTGCAGCACCTGGGGCTGAACTTCGTGGTGTCGCGCCTTGCCGGGCTTGATGCGTCGCAACGCGGGGCGGTGCTGGGGCTGAATTCGGCGGTGACCTACCTTGCGGTCACTGGCGGCGCGCTGGCCTTCCGGCCACTGTACGAAATGGGCGGCTTTGCCCTGTGCAACGTGCTGTCGGCGATCTGCGTCGCCGCCGCCGCGATTGAAAGCCTGACGGCCAAGCGGGTCTGACCCCGATCCGGGCCCAATCCGGCCCGGACCCAGGGCCGGGACTTAATTCATGTCGTCGAACATGTCGTCCTGGCCTTCGTCGTCGCGCAGCTCGTCTTCGTCCTGGTCGTCCAGGTCGGATCCGAAGCCGGGCGGCGGCCGGTTCTCCAACAGCCCCGCTTCGCGCAACTCCTTCAGGCCCGGCAGGTCGCGCGCGGTTTCCAGGCCGAAGTGATCCAGGAAGGTAGCGGTGACCACGAAGGTCACCGGACGGCCCGGCGTCATGCGACGGCGACCGAAACGGATCCACTCCATCTCGATCAGCAGATCAATCGTTCCGCGAGAGACCGAAACACCCCGGATTTCCTCGATCTCGGCCCGGGTGACGGGCTGGTGATAGGCGACGATGGCCAGGGTCTCGATCGCGGCGCGCGACAGTTTGCGCGTCTCGACGGTTTCCTTCTGCATCAGGTGGCCCAGGTCGGCGGCGGTGCGAATGGCCCAGAGGTCACCGACCTGCACGACCTCGACCCCGCGCCCGGCATAGCGGTCGCGCAGCAGCCTGACGGCTGCGCCCGCGTCACAGCCATGCGGCATGCGGGAATTCATGTCGGCCAGGGTCACAGGCTCGGCCGAGGCAAAAAGAATCGCTTCGACCATGCGCTCCTGCTCGGGCATGGGGGGCGTTTCGAACAGGGATTCGGGGCTGTCGCTGCCCTGATCCCCCGTCTGATCTTCCGTCTGGTCCACCGACTGGTCCACCGTTTGATCGGCGGGTGTGGTGGAGTCTTCGCGGGTCTCGGCCTCGGGGTGGTCAGTCATCGCGGCCCCCTTTCTGGCGCAGCTGGATCGGCGCAAAGGTTTCGGTCTGGCGAATCTCGGCGTGGCCTTCCTTGACCAGTTCCAGCGCGGCGGCAAAGGTCGCGGCGGTGGCGGACCGGCGGCGCGTCGGATCGCTTTCCCAGCCCTGCGGCAGATAGGACATGATGTCGGTCCAGGTTCCGGCAAAGCCGATCATGCCGCGCATCCGATCCAGCGCCTGTTCCATCGTGAACACATTGTCCCGGTCCATCACAAAGGGGCGGAATTCGTCGCGGGTGCGGATGCGGGCATAGGCCTGCATCAGATCCAGCAGGTTGGCCGAATACTCGATCCGGCGCACCCGTTCCACCCCCTCGGGAATGCCGCGCGGGAAAAAGTCCCGGTTCAGCTGATCGCGCGCCATCAGCCGCGCCGCGACCTCTCGCATCGCCGACAGCCGTTCCAGCTGAAAGGCCAGGTGCGCGGCCAGATCCTCGCCCGAGGGGCCGTCTTCTTCGGGATCGGGGGGCAGCAGCAGGCGGCTTTTCAGAAAGGCCAGCCAGGCGGCCATGACCAGATAATCGGCGGCCAGTTCGATCCGCAGCTCTTTCGCCTTTTCCACGAAGAACAGGTATTGCTTGGACAGTTGCAGCACCGAGATCTTCAGCAGATCGACCTTCTGCGTCCGCGCCAGCGACAGCAACATGTCGAGAGGGCCTTCAAAGCCCTCGACATCGACGATCAGCGCCTCGGCGGCAAGCCGTTCGCTGACGCTGAGCTGATCGGTGAAAAGGTCGCCCTCAGACATTGCCCTGCCCGTGTAGAAGAGCGTTCAGCTTCTCCTCCACGGTGCGAATGTCAACCTCTGCGGCCTGGTTGCGCAGATCCAGCGCGCGGGTGGCGCGGTCCTGCGCGGCGGGGTTCATCCGGCCCGAGGCCTCGGCGACCTCGGCCCGTTCGGCCAGCGTGGCATTGCACAGCAGCACCACGTCGCAGCCCGCATTCAGCGATTGCCGGGCAATATCGCCATAACTGCCTGACAGCGCCTTCATCGAGATGTCGTCGGTCATCAACAGCCCGTCAAAGCCGATGTCGTTGCGGATCACCTGGATCATGCGTTCCGACAGGGTGGCGGGCTGGGGATCGAAGGCGTCATAGACCACGTGGGCGGTCATCGCCATCGGCAGGTCGTTCAGCACCTTGAAGGGCGCGAAATCGATGCTGTCCAGAACCTCGACCGGGGCGGTGACACGCGGCAGGTCGTGATGGCTGTCGGCGGTGGCAAGGCCATGGCCGGGGATATGTTTGACCACCGGCAGCACGCCGCCGGCCATCAGCCCCATGGCGACGGCGCGGCCCAGGCCCGCGGCCTCGGCCGGAGAGGTGCCATAGCAGCGGTTGGTCAGAAACTCATGGGTCTCGGGGCGCGGCACATCGACCATGGGCGCGCAGTTCACGTCGATCCCATAGCTGCGCAGTTCCAGCGCGGTGATCAGATACCGCAGGTACATGGCCTGGGTGGCATGCGGCCCGGCGGCGCGGGCGAAATCCAGCGGCGGGGTCCAGTCACGGGCCAGGGGCGGGCGCAGGCGCTGCACGCGGCCGCCCTCCTGGTCGATCAGGATAGGTGCGTCGCGGCCGACGGCATCGCGCATCTGGTCACACAGGCGCATCAGCTGATCGGCACTGTCGATGTTGCGTGCAAACAGGATGAACCCGAAGGGATCGGCGTCCTTGAACAGCGCGATTTCGTCCGGTGTCAGCGCCTGCCCCTCGGCATCGAGGATCGTGGCCCCGAAGGTCATTTTGCCACCACGGGGATGCAGTCGGTATTCTCGGCCACCAGCGCGGCGCAGAAATGGCGCGCGGCGGACATGTCGGCAAAGTTCATCACCCGCAGGCGATAGAAGGTCCGCCCCCCGGACGAAGCCTTTTGGATCACGCGGCTTTTGTCGGACATGTATTCATCGAAACGGGCGGCGAACTTGGTCCATTCGCTGCGGGCGGTGTCGATGCTGTCATAAGCGCCAAGCTGGGTCAGGGTGGTGCCCGGCGCGATGGTGTCGGGGTCGACATCCACCGCCGGCTGCAGCGGCGTGGGCGAGGCGATCGGCGCCTGGGGCGCGCGGGTGGCCAGCACCACGGGGCGCATGCGCGGCCGCAGGGTGACGTTTTCGCCATTGGGGTCGATGACCTTAATGGCAACGCGTGTTTCCTGCTGTTCCGCCTGCTGTTCGGCCTTCAACAGGGCCAGCGCGATATTGCTGTCCTCGGTCGGGGGGGCGACGGTTTCCCCGCTCAGCGGTTCGGACCCGTTCATCAGGCGCTTGGTCAGCGCGGCAATGGGATCGGCCTGTTCGGCGGCGGCCAGCTGGGCCTTTTCGGCGGCGCGGGCTTCGTTTTCCTGGCGGGCGATGATGGCCTGGCCGGGTTCGTCTTCATCGGTCAGACGCACGGGACGCGGGGCCAGGATCAGGCGGTCGGCGGGCTTTTCGGCCAGGCCTTCGGCGGCGACGGTGTTCACGGCCAGGCCGGTGTTTCCGCCCAGACGGCCGCCGGGATCTTCGGGGGCGACCCGCATCGGATCAGTGGCGGCGCGCACCACCGGAACCTCGGACACGTCACGCGACAGGGTCTTGTAGCCCCAGACGCCCACGCCGATCAGAAGGGCGATCGACACCAGCCCCCCTGAAAGGTTGACCAGTGTAGAGGTTGAAACATTCGAATAGCCCTGCTCGGACTCCGCCTGTATCTGTGCCATGTTGCCTCGCTCCCGCGCACGTTCTGTGCGTCGGCTTTCCCTAAGACTGCTCGGCCCTGTCGCGGAGGTGCGTTTATCGCATCTCTTCCACGGGGGTTACGCCTAGGATAGCAAGACCTGCGGAAATGACAACGGCTGTGGCACGGGCAAGCGCAAGTTTCGATTGCGAGGCCTCGGCGCTGTCCTGGACAAAGCGCAGTTCGGGCTTGTCGTTGCCGCGGTTCCACAGCGAATGGAAGTCGCTGGCCAGTTCATACAGGTAGAAGGCCACGCGGTGCGGTTCGTTGGTCCGGGCGGCGATCTCGACCAGGCGGGGCCATTCGGTCAGCTTCTTGGCAACCGCTTGTTCTGCTTCGTCGGTCATACCGGACAGATCGGCTGCGGCCAGCGTGGCGTCGTCATGGGCAAACCCGGCCTCGGTGGCCTTGCGCAGAACGGAAGACACGCGGGCATGGGCGTATTGCACGTAGAACACCGGGTTCTCGCGCGATTGTTCCAGCACCTTGTCAAAGTCGAAATCCAGCGGCGCATCGTTCTTGCGGGTCAGCATGACGAACCGGGTCACGTCGGGCCCGACCTCGTCCACCACGTCGCGCAGAGTGATGAAGGTGCCCGCCCGCTTGGACATCTTGAAGGGCTCGCCATCCTTGAACAGCTTCACCAGCTGGCACAGCTTGATGTCGACCGGCACGCGCCCGTCGGACAGCGCCGAGACCGCCGCCTTCATCCGTTTGACATAGCCGCCGTGGTCGGCCCCGAAGACGTCGATCAGCAGGTCATAGCCGCGGGTGATCTTGTCGTAATGATAGGCGATGTCGGGCGCGAAATAGGTCCAGCTGTCGTCCGATTTCATGATCGGACGGTCAACGTCGTCACCATGTTCGGTCGATTTGAACAGGGTCTGTTCGCGGGGTTCCCAATCCTCGGGGACCTTGCCCTTGGGCGGTTCCAGAACGCCCCGGTAGATCAGCCCCTTGTCGCGCAGGCTGTCGATCGCAGCCTCGATCTTGCCGGTGCCGTACAGCGACTTTTCCGAGAAGAACTTGTCCATCTGCACGCCCAGAAGGCCCAGATCGACGCGGATCAGTTCCATCATCGCCTCGGTCGCCATTTCGCGCACGTCGTCCAGCCAGACCTCTTCGGGCTGATCCACATAGGCGTCGCCGACCTTGGATTTCAGCGCCTCGCCCACTTCGATCAGGTAGTCGCCGGGATAGGTGCCGCCTTCGAATTCCACTTCGCGGCCATGCGCCTCGAGGTAGCGGAGGTAGACCGACCGCGCCAGCACATCGACCTGCGCGCCGCCATCGTTGATGTAGTATTCCCGCGTGACGTCATAGCCCGCGTAATCCAGAAGCGAGGCCAGCGCATCGCCAAAGACCGCGCCCCGGGTGTGACCCACGTGCAGCGGCCCCGTCGGGTTGGCCGAAACATATTCGACGTTGACCTTCAGCCCCTGCCCCATGTCGGACCGGCCATAGGCCTGACCGTCGGTCAGAACGGTCTGCACGACCCGGGCCCAGACAGCGGGATCAAGACGCAGGTTCAGAAAGCCGGGGCCTGCGACCTCGGCGCTGGTGATGCGCGGGTCTTCGGCCAGGCGGGCGGCCAGAGCGTCGGCGATATCGCGCGGCTTCATCTTGGCGGGTTTCGCCAGGACCATGGCGGCATTGGTGGCCATGTCGCCATGCCCGGCATCGCGCGGCGGTTCGACCGCAACGTTGGCAAAGTCCAGCCCCTCGGGCAGGTCTCCGGCCTGCTGCATGGCAGCCAGCGCGTCGAGAACGGTTGCGCGAATGTCGGCGAATAGGTTCATGGGCCCGGTCCTTTTCATCTGGCGCGGGTTTATCATGGGGGGCTGGCGCGTCAACGGGGTGTCGCGCGCCCTATGCTCCGCCGCCCCCTGCGCCGCAGCTCCGGCTCAGGCCCCCGAGGGCGCGTCGCTGTCAGGGGCGGCGCGTTCGGCGGCCCGGGCGTTCTGCTGCTTCTCGACCTCGTCCTGCGGCGGGGCGAGGTGGATGATGCGCATGTCCTCCTGCCCTTTCAGGTTTTCGCCGGTGTTGAGAAGCCGCATCGGCTGGCCCTTTCGCTGTGCCGCGATCATCAGGCTATCGGGGTATTCCGCCGCCCAGTCTTCCAGGGTGAACTTTTCCGTCAGGCGCGAGGTGCGGAACCGCCAGCCGTCGCGCATGTGGCGGTCCAGCATGTCATAGGTCATGTCGCGGAACACCGGCTTGCCGCCCAGGGTCGCGGGCAGCGCGTGGCGGGTCTGGGTGTCGCGTTCGCGGGCGATCTGATAGACATCCGCGCGGCCAAAGTGATGCGCCAGGTCGGTCGAAACCAGCGTGTTGTAGGCGTCGTTGTCCGTCGCCGTCAGCAGCGTGGAATAGCTGACCAGGTCCAGCCGGTGTTCCGCCGCCTCGGCCAGGATGTCACCGTAGTAAGTCTGCACCCCGTCGCGCCGCGCGCCGCGCAGCTTGCCATGGTTGGGGTCGGATACCAGAACGGGGATTTCGCTATCCTGCAGGTGTTTCGCCAGCCCGGTGGAAAACCGCGATCCCCCGACGATCAGAAGCCCCGGGGTGCCCGCACCGGTCAGCCCAAGCGCCCGTGCCATGGGCGACAGGCCAAAGCCATGCACCACCACGGTCACCGCCACCAGGGCAAAGGCCAGCGGTCCGACCAGCGCGCCGTCGGCCACGCCAAGCGACACCAGCCGTTCGCCGAACAGCCCCGCAACCGCCACCAGCACGACGCCGCGCGGCCCGGTGAAAGCCACCAGGACCCGTTCCCTCCAGGGCAGCCCGCTGTTGATCAGCGACACGAAAACCGTGATCGGTCGCGCCACCAGCATGATCGCCGCCACAAAGGCCGCCGCACGCCAGTTCAGCGCCGACAGCTCGGACAGGTCCAGCCCGGCGGCAAGGATGATGAAGACGCCCGAGACAAGCAGAACGGTTGCATGTTCCTTGAACCGGCGCAGTTCCTCGAACGAGGGCAGATGCGAATTGGCGATGACGATCCCCATGACGGTGACCGCCAGCAGCCCGCTTTCATGCAGCACCCAGTCACAGCCCGCAAAGACCGCAAGAAGCAGGGTGAACAGCACCGGCACCTTCATGTATTCCGGCACCCGCCCCTTGCGGAAGGCCCAGACCAGGCCAAAACCCCCCGCCGCACCGACGGCAATGGCCAGAAGGATGCCAAGGGCGGTTTCCCCGATGGCCACCGACATCTGCTGCGAGGCGCGCGCGACGGTCACCACCTCGAAGGCGAGAACCGCCGCCAGTGCGCCGATCGGATCGTTGACGATCGCCTCCCATTGCAGGACCTGTGCCGGTCGCCGCGACAGGCGGGCCGAGCGCAGGAGCGGCGCAATCACCGTGGGGCCCGTCACGATCATGATACCGCCAAATACGGCCGAGGTTTCCCAGCTAAGCCCCGCCACGTAATGCAGGGTCAGCGACGACAGCAGCCAGCCAAGCGGTGCGCCGACGACCACCAGCCGCCGCACCCCCTTGGCCGCGTCCTGTAGCGACTTGAGGTTCAGGGTCAGCCCGCCCTCGAACAGGATGATGGCCACGGCGACGGCAATCATCGGTTCGCGCAGCGCGCCGAATTCGCGCATCGGATCGAAGATGCCCGTCACAGGACCGGCCAGCACGCCCGCGACCAGCATCAGCACGATGGCCGGCATCTTCAGACGCCAGGCGATCAGCTGGGCCCCGACCCCAAGGACACCCACAAGGGCAAAGGCGGCGACGGGGGGCAATGTCTCGGCTGCGACGGCCATGGGACCTCCTGAATTCCTGACGTGACATCATGCGTGATACGGGGCGGAGGACGTCCGGCCTTTGCACGAAGGTAGAGCAATTGGCGCGATTAGGAAGGGGGCATGTGATTTGCACGACCAAGGGCCGGAGGGGCCTACAAAAAGGGCCCGGAGGATCCTCTGGGCCCTTGTTCTGTTGGCGATACGCACTGAGGACGGGTCAGGACACCCTGCCCCGTTCGGTACCAGATCAGCCGTTCCGCAACCGATCCTCATAGCGGATATGCCCCGGCCCCGAGGCGCGCAGCCCCGGTTCGGGATCCTGCCCCGTCAGCCGCGCATGTTCGACGATGGCGAAACGGTCGGTCATGCCCGAGATATAGTCACAGACGATCCGCGCCAGCGCGGTCTCATCCCCGGCGATGTCGTCCACATCCTTGCGCCACTGCTTGGGCAACAGATCGGGGGACTGCATGAACAGCGGGAACAGCTCTTGCACGATGCGGGTCACCTTGGCGCGGGTCTCGACCACCTCGGGGGCGCGGTACATGCGGTGGAACAGGAATTCGCGGATCACCTTGAGGTCGGTCCAGATATGGGGGCTGAACTGCACCATCATCCGGCCCGCGTGGCGCACATCGGCCACCGACGCGGGGTTGAGGTCGGCCAGATTGGCACGGGTCACGTCGATCACGTCCCCGACCAGCACGCCGAAGAAGCGGCGCAGCGCCTCGTGCCGGCGGCGATAGAGGTTCAGCCCGGGATACAAGCCATCGACCTCGGCAAAGCAGTCTTTCAGAATGGGCAGTTCGGAAAGCTCGTCGGTCGAGAACAGCTCGGCCCGCAGACCGTCGTGCAGGTCGTGGTTGTTGTAGGCGATGTCATCGGACAGGGCGGCCACCTGCGCCTCGGCGCTGGCGTGGGTGTGCAGTTCCAGATCGTGGATGGCGTTGTATTCCGCCAGGGCAATCGGGACCGTGCCCGTCACCGGACCATTGTGCTTGGCAATGCCTTCAAGGCAGTCCCAGGTCAGGTTCAGCCCGTCCCATTCCGCATAGGTGCGTTCCAGGTTGGTGACGATGCGGATCGCCTGGGCGTTGTGATCGAAGCCGCCATAGGGGGCCATCAGATCATGCAACGCGTCTTCGCCGGTGTGGCCAAAGGGCGGATGGCCCAAGTCATGCGCCAGGGCCACGGCCTCGGTCAGTTCGGGGTTCAGCTTCAGCGCGCCCGCGATGGTCCGCGCCACCTGCCCGACCTCGATCGAATGGGTCAGACGGGTGCGGAAGTAATCGCCTTCGTGTTCGATGAAGACCTGCGTCTTGTGCTTGAGCCGGCGAAAGGCGCTGGCGTGGATGATGCGGTCCCGGTCGCGCTGATAGCAGGATCGAAAGGCGCTTTCCTCTTCCGGAAAAAGCCTGCCACGCGTGCCTTCGGGCGTGGATGCATAGGGCGCAAGCATGGCGCCTCCTTCTATATATATCCCGTCGGGGATCCGGCCCCGACGTTGATCGCCGGTGATCCTTGTTCCCCGTTCCTGCACTGCATATATTGAAGGCTGATGACAGGCAAACCGTGTGGACCTGCCGAAAACCGGCAAAGTCACTGATTTGCCACGCCAAAGAGGTAGCGACATGCAGATCCCGCCCAAAGTCACCGACCGCGCCTTTGATCGCCTGGCCGAAATCGGCGCAGGTGCGCAGGGTCAGGCCCTGCGCGTGGCCGTCGAAGGGGGCGGCTGTTCGGGCTTTCAATACGACATCAAGCTGGACGATCCGGCCGATGGCGACCTGGTCCTTGAGGGCAAGGGCGAACGGGTCGTGGTCGACGATGTCTCGCTTCCCTTTCTGGCGGGCGCGGTCATCGATTTCTCGGATGAGCTGATCGGCGCAAGGTTCGTGATCGAGAACCCCAATGCCTCCAGCTCTTGCGGCTGCGGCACGTCGTTTTCGATGTAGTCACCTTCTGACAGCAGATGGAACGCAAGCGGGGCCTTTCGGCCCCGTTTCAATGTCTGTCGTCTGCTTTGGGTGGCGCTTGGATGTTCAGCTATTCCGCGGGCGGCATCACGGTTTTGCGCGGGCGCAGCGTCGGGGCCTGCTGCACGACGAACTGCGCATAGACCAGGTACAGCCCGGATCCGACGACGATCGCCGCGCCCAGGAAGACCGAGCTGTCGGGGATCTCGTTGAAGAAGGCCGCGCCGATCAGCACCATCCAGACGAATTGCAGGTTCATCAGCGGCGTCGCCGTATAGGCCGGCAACAGGCGCAGCGCGATCACAAGAAGCCAGCGCGCGCCGAAGAGAAGCGCGGCATAGGCCACCGCCAGCCCCAGATCCGTCAGCGGCATTGGCGTGAAGACAAAGGGCAGCGCCGCGCCCATCACCAGCATGTTCAACAGGTTGGGATAGAAGACCAGCGCCAGGGAATTCCGTTCATACCGGCCGACATAGCGCGCCATGACCATGGACAGCGTGCCGGACAGACAGGCCCCGAAGGCGATCAGATGGCCCCATGTCGCCGCATGCAGCCCTTCCGGGAACAGGCACAGCACGCCCAGGAAGCCGATGGCCAGCGCCACCCAGACCTTCAGCGCCACCCGTTCGCCCAGGATCGGTCCCGACATCATCCCCGCCATCAGCGGCATCAGCCCGATAAATATGAAGACCTCGGCGAAGGGCAGCAGGCGGAAGGCATAGAAAAAGGCCACGCCCGCGATCACCGTTGCAACCGACCGCACCGCCATGGCCCAGGGCCGCGTGGTGCGCAGCCCGCCCGGTGCCGGGGCGCTGCGATTGGCAAGGTAACAGAAGAAGGCCACCAGCCCGCCGGACACGGCATAAAGCTGCGGGGCGGCGTATCCGCCGGCCAGCAGCTTGGTGATCCCGTCCGCGGACGAGATCAGCGCCGTGTAAATCAGAACGAATCCCGCCCCGGTCAAAGTTGCAAGGGCGGCTTGGGGCTTCATGCTGTCAGTTCTCCCATCATGGGGGTGGCGCGCATGCCGGTGCGGGCGAAACCGGCGAAGAATTTGGCGAAATCCTCGGTCGCGGCTTCGGCGCGCAGCAGGATGTCGGCACTGTCGGCGCTGACGTTGTCGCAGACGTAGTCGCGCATCAGGTGCCAGTCGGACGACCGGCGCTGATCCAGGCCGTACATGATCTGGGACATCTCGCGCAGCGGTGCCGGACGATAGGGATCCGCGTGAAAGCTGACCGGACCCGGGCGCAGGCTGCCGGCAAACGGCTGGCCGCCGGACTGGGCCCCGCATTGGGCCAGGGCCCAGTTGCACACAAGGTATTCGTGATAGTCGTCTTGCCGCACTGCTTCGTTTCCTTCGGCGACGGCAAAGCGTGCCGTCACTTCCTTGACGGCTGTGACCCACTCTTCCGGGGGGGTCTCGCCGCAGTAGTTCATTGCCACCAAGACTTCGGCCAGAAGGTCCCAATTGCAATCCAGAAACGCGAGGGTGCCCGTAAATACAAGGCTTTGACGCGTATCCGCACAGATCGTCAAATCGCGCCGACCGTATTCGGATAGGTAAAACGCGATGTGAGTCAGTTCATACGCGGCTTTCTTGTTCGGCACAGCAAAAGTTGCGGGTCTTGACACAAACTTCCGCAACCTGTCGTTGATCATATTCGCATCCGCGTCACTGCTGACGCCAACCCGCGACAGCAGGCGAATGGCCTCACCGCGCTGCAGGTCCGACAGCTCGGCCTCGACCAGGCCCTGATCGGCGATCCAGCGCGCCAGTCGTTCGGATTTGCCGTGTCCCAGGCCCAGGGCCTCGAGATCCTGGCAGATTGACAGGATGAAGCGATAGTATTGCGGGAAGAACTCCAGCCGGGCCTCGATCGTGTCGTAGAAGCTGCGGTAGGTTTCCAGCGCGTCGCGCGGGACGTCCTGGCCGGTGCATTCCAGAATGTTCAGTATTTCCGCATTTTCCTTCAGCCAGAACACATCGTCCAGGTCACGGCGATGGTGGGCGAAGGCTTCCAGAAGGGCCGCGGTGCGCGCGGCCCTCTGATCGCTGCGGGAGGGGAAGGAAAGGCGGATGACATTGGACATGATATTCTCCTTTGATCACCGGGGCTTTACCCACCCCGTCCCGTAGTCGGTGGTCTGGCTCAGGAGCCGGAGGCGAAGGCCTGAACCGCGTCACCTGCGGCGGCTTCGGATTTCACCGGGGCGGAGCCGGAGGCGAAGGCTTCAACCGCGTCGCCAGTCGAGGCGTCGGAGGTGACCGGAGCGGAGCCGGAGGCGAACATTTCGGTCGCGTCGCCGGTCGAGGCGTCGGAGGTCACCGGAGCGGAGCCGGAAGCGAACATCTCGGTCGCGTCGCCGGTCGAAGCGTCGGAAGTCACCGGAGCGGAGCCGGAAGCGAACATTTCGACCGCATCGCCTGCGCCCATTTTCGAGGCAGCCGGAGCCGAACCCGAGGCGAACATCTGAACCGCGTCACCGGTGGAGGCGTCCGAGGTCAGCGGAGCGGAACCGGAGGCGAACATTTCGACCGCATCGCCGGTGGCAGCCGTCGACATGGTGGGTGCGGAACCGGAGGCAAACAGCTCGACCGCGTCGCCGGTCAGGGCCCGAACCGAGGCCGAAGGGGCAGAACCCGAAGCGAACATCTGGGTCGCGTCACCGGTCAGCGAATGGGACGAAACAGGGGCGGAACCAGAGGCAAACATCTCGGTCGCGTCGCCGGAGAACATGTCGTTTTCCTGAACCTTAACAGCGACTTGAGCGGATTTGATTTTACGAATTGCAGACATCTTTCGGGTCTCCCGTTGGTGGTTGATGCCCTTATCGTTTGCGACCTTGCGGCGTTTTGTGAATCGTTTTTTCAACCTATACGTGTGTTCGGTTTTGTGGCACGCGAGACGATTCGCAGTAACTGATTGAATTGCTTCGGACGCGGCCGTCGAAAATTTTTCAAACATCGGCCACAATTCCGCCCGATTTCCCCGAGTATCGTCAGCTTAGGGCGTCAGCGCCGTCAGAATCAGCTTCCTTCTGCGTGCGATTTTGCGACAGCTGCGGGGCCTCACTGGTGCGCACCAGCACCAGCAAGACGCGCTGATGCGTCACTTTCGCGTCCCTTGCCCCACCCTGATTCTTCCGCCACAACACGCTGAACCCGCCCGAACGCCGGGCCGACGGACCGGATTCTTCAGCAAGAGGCAGCCCAAATGCGCATCGCGACCTTCAACATCAACGGCATCAAGGCGCGTCACGCGGCGCTGACGGACTGGCTGGACGAGGCGAATCCGGACGTTGTGCTGCTGCAGGAGATCAAATCGGTCGACGAAAACTTCCCGCGCGAACTGTTCGAGGATCGCGGCTACAACGTCGAAACCCACGGGCAGAAAAGCTTTAACGGGGTGGCGATCCTGTCGAAGCTGCCGCTGGAAGACGTCACCCGCGGCCTGCAGGGCGACGACGACGACGAACAGGCCCGCTGGATCGAGGCGACGGTGGTCGGAAACCATACGGCCGTGCGGATATGCGGGCTGTATCTGCCGAACGGCAACCCCGCGCCCGGCCCCAAGTACGATTACAAGCTGGCCTGGATGGAACGTCTGCGGCACCGGGCCAAGGACCTGATGGATATGGAAGAACCGGCGCTGATGGCCGGCGATTACAACATCATCCCCCAGGCCGAGGACGCGGCGAAACCCGACAGCTGGCGCGAAGATGCGCTGTTCCGCCTGGACAGCCGCGATGCCTATCGCCGGGTGCTGAACCTTGGTTTCACCGAAGCCTTCCGCAGCCGCCACCCCGAGCCCGAGCAGTATTCCTTCTGGGATTACCAGGCCGGGGCCTGGCAGCGGAACAACGGCATCCGCATCGACCACATCCTGATGACGCCGCAATGCGCCGACCTGATGGTGGATGTGGGGATCGAGAAGGAATTGCGCGGTCGCGAAAAGCCTTCGGACCACGTGCCGGTCTGGGTCGAACTGGACGCCTGACCGGCCCCCTTCAGGGCGTCAACACTTAGCGAAGACCCTAAGCGTTGGTCACGTCGTGGTCATAGAGCCAGGCGAAGGACCGGATGGGTTTCTGCGGCGCAAGCGTACCCAGAACACGCATTCCGGTATGTGCCCCCAGGGCCAGTGGCCCCGACAGGTGATAGGCCCAGGCATTGCGCGTGGCAGCATCGACAATGCGGCGACAGCGGTCGTGCCGGCGCAGCTGATACCCCGCAAGTGCCAGATTTTGATCGGAATTTCCGGCCAGGCAGGCGGCCAGGACCCAGGCATCCTCCAGCGCCATACAGGCCCCCTGGGCCAGGAAGGGCAGCGTCGGATGCACCGCGTCACCCATCAGCGCCACCCCGGTTCCGTGCCAGCGTTCGGCCACGGGATGGCGGAACAGCCCCCAGATATGCGCGGTCTCGACCCGGGCCAGAAGGTGCTGCACCCGGTCGCCCATTTGCGCAAAGGCGGCGCGCAGATTGGCGGGGTCATCCTGGCGGGACCAGCTTTCTTCGGTCCAGGTGCTGCGTTCCTCGACCGCGACGATATTGCGAAGCGTTCCGCCGCGTAGCGGGTAGGTCACCAGGTGCCGCCCGGGGGCCATGTAAAGCTCGACCTCGGCCGTTGGCGAAGGGTCTTTCGGGACCGTCGCGCGCCAGGCGACCTGACCGGTAAAGAAGGGCTGGCCGCGATCCCCAAGGGTGCGGGCGGTGACGGAATGCAGGCCATCCGCCCCGATGACCAGGGGCGCGGTGATCTCTTTGCCGTCGGTTTCCACCACGGCCATCGGGTCCGATGGCGTGCCCGTCCGAACACCGGTGATCCGTTGGCCAAGGTCAATCGTCACGCCGGCAGCGCGGGCCCCCTGTTCCAGAACCTTGATCAGGTCGGCGCGGTGCACGAACAGGTAATCGTCGGGACGCTTCAGGCCGGACATGGGGAAACGCGCCAGCCGCGCGCCATGGCGGTTGCGCAGAACAAGCGCACGTCCGATCGGGGTGCCGGTGTCGCGCAGCGCCTGGTCCAGCCCAAGGGCGCGCATCACTGCGGTGCCATTGGGGCCCAGCTGAATACCTGCGCCGACCTCGGTGATGGCGGGGGCCTGTTCCAGAACGGTGACCTTGGCCCCGAGCAGGGCAAGGGCCCGCGCAGCGGCCAAGCCGCCGATCCCTGCCCCGACAATGACGATCCTGCCGTCGATCCTGTTCAGACCGTTTTGCATCTGGCGTCCCCGTCGGGTGGTTCTGGGTTCTGGATGGGTGTCGGGCCAAAGTCCGGGTCAGATACCGGACCCGCCCCATTCTTTCGATCCTCCGGCGGGGAAGCAATGGGAACCGCCGGAAAATGCAACGGCGCCAGGGCCCGGGCCCGGCGCCGTCAGATTGTGATCCAAGAGGGATCAGTCGTCGCGATGGACCTTTTCACGGCGCTCGTGACGCTCTTGCGCCTCAAGGCTCATGGTGGCGATCGGACGCGCGTCGAGACGTTTCAGAGAAATCGGTTCACCGGTCACTTCGCAATAGCCGTATTCGCCTTCGTCGATGCGGCGCAGGGCGCTGTCGATCTTGGCAACCAGCTTGCGCTGACGGTCCCGGGTGCGCAGTTCCAGCGCACGGTCGGTTTCCTCGGACGCGCGGTCGGCGACGTCGGGGATGTTGCGGGTGTTTTCCTGCAGACCTTCGACGGTATCGCGGCTGTCTTCGAGGATGTCTTCTTTCCAGGCCAGCAGCTTGCGTCGGAAATACTCTGCCTGCCGCTCGTTCATGAAGGGTTCGTCCTCGGCGGGACGATAGTCCTCTGGCAGAAAGGTTTCTGCTTTCATGTTATGCTCCCTTGTCTTCCCCTGTCCGTCTGTAGGCGTCAAAAAATGACCGGACGGACAACGGGTCCCTACGGGGGTGCATTACTCCTATTGAATAGGGTTGTCACTACACATTTCCTCCCTTCCCTTCACCTGCGCGCCCGGATTGCACAGGAATGCGGAAATGATTATCGTTCTGCGGAAACGTTACCAACGAGGCCGAAATTTCATGAAATTCCAAGGCACCAAGAGCTATGTCGCAACCGATGATCTGACCGTTGCGGTCAATGCTGCCGTCACGCTGGAGCGCCCCCTGCTGGTCAAGGGCGAACCGGGCACGGGCAAGACCGAACTGGCGCGGCAGGTGGCCGACAGCCTTGGTCTGAAGATGATCGAATGGAACATCAAGTCCACGACCAAGGCGCAGCAGGGCCTGTATGAATACGACGCCGTGTCCCGTCTGCGCGACAGCCAGCTGGGCGAGGAAAAGGTGCATGACGTCAAGAACTACATCCGCAAGGGCAAGCTGTGGCAGGCCTTCGAGGCGGATGAAAAGGTCGTGCTGCTGATCGACGAGGTCGACAAGGCCGACATCGAATTCCCGAACGACCTTCTGCAAGAACTCGACAAGATGGAGTTCCACGTCTACGAGACCGGCGAAACGATCACCGCCAAGGTGCGCCCGATCGTCATCATCACCTCGAACAATGAAAAGGAACTGCCCGACGCCTTCCTGCGCCGCTGTTTCTTCCATTACATCCGCTTCCCCGACATGGACACGATGCGCAAGATCGTCGAAGTGCATCATCCCGGCATCAAGGGTGAGCTTCTGACCATGGCGCTGACCCAGTTCTTCGAAGTGCGTGAAACCGGCGGGCTGAAGAAAAAGCCCTCGACCTCCGAGGTGCTGGACTGGCTCAAGCTGCTGCTGGCCGAGGATCTGGACCCCGCCGACCTGAAGCGTGACGGGGCCAATGCGCTGCCGAAACTGCATGGCGCGCTGCTGAAGAACGAACAGGATGTGCATCTGTTCGAACGGCTTGCCTTCATGGCGCGCGGCCAGCGCTAAGGGCCGCGATCGGACCTGAACAAGACCCAGCACACCAAGACCATGCGCGCCAATCCTTGGGCGCGCATGAACAAGATCTGCCGAACGGCGCGCCCAATCCGGGCGCTATCCATGGCCCTGCCCCCTCTTCTTCTGGCAAATCTTAACGGTTCCTTTCGGAATCCGCCAAAACCGGAGCCTTTGGGCAATCTTTCCTTTGCACCGCCCCTCGCCCCCTGCATAGTCGCATCAGGCCAGACAACGATCCGGCCCGGACCTCGGACAAACCGGGGCCACCAATAAAGGTCAGACGGGGGAAACAAATCCGCTGACCGCGAGATGGAGCAGTGTTTCATGGCAGGACCGGCTGAGACCGAGTCCCTGACCATACGGCCTTTGGACAGGGCCGACCGTGCCGAATGGGGCCGGTTGTGGCAGGGGTATTTGAAATTCTACAAGACAGAGCTTCCGCAGGCGCAGTATGACCTGACGTTCGAACGTATGCTGTCGGGCGAAACGGGGGAATTCCAGGGCTTCCTGGCGCTGCTGGGCGATCGCCCGGTCGGGCTGGTGCATTACCTGTTCCACCGCCACGGCTGGAAGGCGGAACCGGTCTGCTATCTTCAGGACCTATATGCCGACCCCGAGGTCCGCGGACGTGGCATCGGTGCGGCGCTGATCACGGCGGTCTATGCCGCGGCGGACGACGCCGGCGCGCCGACGGTCTACTGGATGACCCAGGAAGACAACACCCAGGCCCGCAAGCTGTATGACCAGATCGCCGGGGTCACGGATTTCATCAAGTATCAGAGGCCGTCGTGAAAGCGCGGCACCGGTTCAGCCTGACCCCGCTTCGCTTTGCCCCGCTTGCCTTCGCCCTGTCCGCCTGTATCGGCCCCATGACCTCGCCCGAGGGCGGTGTCTCGGGCCTTCCGGTCTCGGACGAAATGCCAAGCCGTGCCGCGCAGGTGTCCCTGCCGGTGCTGCCGCCGATGAAGGTCTTCGCCGGCTCTGCACCGCTTGCACCGACGCGCGCCAATGCCGAGATCGCGCAGGATTTCATGGACCTGTCGTTCCGGCTGGAATCCGGCCGCAGCCTGCCTGTGCTGACCCGCTTCGAAGGCCCGATCCGCATTGCCGTCACCGGTGCGCCCGCCCCGGGCATGACCGATGACCTGCGCCGCCTGGTCACTCGGCTGCGGACCGAGGCCGGGCTGGATCTGGATTTCGGCACCGGTGCGAACCAGATCACGGTCCAGGCGGTGTCCAGCAAGAAGATCCGCCAGTACCTGCCCGATGCCGCCTGTTTCGTGGTGCCCGGGATCACAAGCCTGGAGCAGTATCACGCCGCGCGCCGCCGGGGCGACACCGACTGGGCGCAGCTGCAGCAGCGTGACCGCATCGCGATCTTCGTGCCCAATGACGTCAGCCCGCAGGAAAGCCGCGACTGCCTGCACGAGGAACTGGCCCAGGCGCTTGGCCCCCTGAATGATCTGTACCGGCTGCCCGACAGCACCTTCAACGACGACAACATGAACACGGTCCTGACCGGGTTCGACATGCTGATCCTGCGGGCGACCTATGCGCCAGAACTGCGGTCAGGCATGACGCGCGACCAGGTGGCCCGCCGCCTGCCCGCCCTGCTGGCGCGGCTGAACCCCGAAGGTCAGCGCCGCGCGGCGCGGCCTCTGCCGCCCACGCCCGCCGCCTGGATCGAGGCCGTGCAGGCCGCGCTTGGACCCAAGGGCAATATCGCCGCCCGCACCGCCGCCGCGAACCGCGCCCTGGTGATCGCCCGCAGCGAAGGCTGGCAGGACCACCGCCTGGCGTTTTCGCATTTCACCGTGGCGCGCCTGGTGCAAAGCTTTGACCGCGACACCGCCTTTGCCCATCTGACCCGCGCCCTGCGGATCTATCGCGCCCGCCCCGAAACCGCGCCCCATGCAGCCCATGTGGCGGCCCAGCTGGCCGCCCATGCGATCCACGGCGGCGACGGCGACATGGCGCTGGCGCTTCTTGATGGGCAGGAGGGCGTCGCCCGCCGGTCCGAGAATGCGGCCCTTCTGGCCTCGGTCCAGATGCTGCGCGCCGAGGCGCTCGAGCTGACGGGACGTCCCCAGGATGCGGGCAGCGTGCGTCTGGACAGTCTGGGTTGGGCACGCTACGGGTTTGGCCCGGATTGGGCCGTGCGGGCAAAGCTGAACGAGATCTCGGCCCTGCGACCCGCCAGCGTAAGGGGCTGAGCCCCTGGAAAGGCCGACCATGATCATTCTCATCGCACTCATCGCCGGCGCGGTCTTTGGCGCACTGCGGGCCCGCCGCCGCAAGGGGCGCACTGCGGACATCGTGCAATATGCCATCGTGCATGCACTGATGTTCGGCCTGATCGCGCTGTTCGTGACGCTGATCCTGGATCGCACCGTCTTCTGATCGCGCCCTCACTGCCTGACACCCGCATGGCCCTTCGGGGCCCTGCACCGCGCTTGACGCACGGGTCTTATCACACGGCTCTTATCTCACTGCGCCCTATGGCATCCCCCGGATCGGGCTGCTAGGCTCCGCTGCAAACGTTTCCAAGAACGGATGCCGCGATGTTCATCCCCTTTTTCCAAAACCTGCGCGACCATGCCGTGCCGGTCTCCCTGCGCGAATACCTCAGCTTCCTGGAAGCCCTGCGCGCCGATCTGATCACCTATGATCCCGAAGGTTTCTACTACCTCGCCCGCTCGGCCATGGTGAAGGACGAACGCAACCTCGACAAATTCGACGTGGCCTTCGCCAAGACCTTCGAAGGGCTTGACCAGATCACCCTGGACCAGGTGATGGAAAAGGTCGACCTGCCCGCGGACTGGCTGCACTCCATGGCGGAAAAGCACCTGAGCGAAGAAGAAAAAGCCGAGATCGAGGCGCTCGGCGGTTTCGAGAAACTGATGGAGACGCTGAAAAAGCGGCTCGAGGAACAGAAGAAACGCCACCAGGGCGGCAACAAGTGGATCGGCACCGGCGGCACCTCTCCCTTCGGGGCGGATGGCTACAACCCCGAAGGCGTGCGCATCGGCCAGGAGAAATCCCGCCACCAGCGCGCCGTGAAGGTCTGGGACAAGCGCGAGTTCAAGAACTTCGACGACAAGGTGGAACTGGGCACCCGCAACATCAAGGTAGCCTTGAAACGTCTGCGCAAATGGGCCCGCGACGGGGCGCATGAAGAACTCGACCTGAATGGCACGATCCGCGCCACGGCCGAACACGGCTATCTCGACGTGAAGACCCGGCCGGAACGGCGCAACGCGGTCAAGGTGCTGCTGTTCCTCGATGTCGGCGGCTCCATGGACCCGCATATCAAGGTGGTCGAGGAACTCTTCTCCGCCGCCAAGTCCGAATTCAAGCACCTGGAACATTTCTACTTCCACAACTGCCTGTACGAAGGCGTCTGGCGCGACAACAAACGGCGCTGGACCGAACAGACCCCGACCTGGGAAATACTCAGAACTTATGGTCCGGATTACAAATGCATCTTCGTGGGCGACGCCTCGATGTCGCCCTATGAAATCGCCTATCCCGGCGGGGCCAATGAACATTGGAACGAAGAGGCCGGCCAGGTCTGGCTGGAACGCTGCCGCAACCAGTGGTCGTCCAGCCTCTGGATCAACCCGGTGCCGGAAAAATACTGGTCCTACACCCAGTCCATCAAGATGATCAAAGAGATCTTCGAGGAAAACATGGTCCCCATGACCCTCGCCGGCCTGGAAAAGGGCATGAAGGACCTCACCCGCTGATCCTCCGCCAGCCGCCCGCGCCGCGCCCCCTTGCATCCTCTTGCCAAAAATATCCCGGGGTGAATTGGGCCCGCCTGCGGGCCCAAGAGGGGCAGCGCCCCTCCCCCCTCCGACGCCTCCACACAGTGCCCCCGACAGACCGATGCGCGCCGCCCGCCCAAACGCAGCTCTTGAAACCGCTCCGCCCCGCACTCCCTTCTTGGTCAAGACCACGGGTCCACACCCACACAGGCCCATGGGTCACCAGACCATAAAGGAGATCGAGATGATCAAGAAACACGGCTCTGCCATCTGGACCGGCACCATCCGCGAAGGTTCGGGCAAGGTGAACACACAGTCCGGCGTGCTCAGCAACGTGCGCTACGGCTTCAACAAGCGCTTCGGCGACGAACCCGGCACCAACCCGGAAGAACTGGCCGGTGCCGCCCATGCCTCGTGCTTTGCCATGGCGCTGTCGCTGCAGCTGGAGAACGCCGGGATGGAGGCCGAGGAGCTTGACGCAACCTCGACCGTCTATCTCGACAAGGAAGCGGACGGCTTTGCCATCAAGAAGGTGCACCTGGACCTCAAGGCCAGGATCCCCGGTGCCGACGAGGAAAAGTTCCAGGAAGCCGCCGCCGCCGCCAAGGCCGGCTGCCCGATCTCCAAGCTTTTCGCCGGAGCCGAGATCACGCTGGACGCCAAACTGGTCTGATCCCGCTGATCCGACGCTGATCCAGTCCGGGCGATCTGATCGCCCCGATCCGATCGGCCACCAGGCAATCAATCAGCAAGGCGCGGCTTGTTCCGACCCGCGCCTTGCCCCATATCTTGCCCATGTTGAAGCTGACCCCGATCCTTCTGGCCATCCTTTATGGTGTCGTCGCCTGGCATTTCTCGTCCTGGCGGCTGAAGAAGGAGCTGGACGAGAAATCCACCGAACTGGCCGACCCGCGCATTGCCGCGCTGACCAAACGCATGGCCCAGGCGCTGGATCTGCCGCGCATCCGGGTGCACGTTTATGAGATCGAGCCGGTGAACGGAATGGCCGTTCCGGATGGGCGTATCTTCCTGACGCGCGGATTTCTGAACAAATACAACGCGGGCGAGGTCACGGCAGAGGAACTCGCCAGCGTCATCGCACATGAGCTGGGCCATGTGGCGCTGGATCACACGCGGCGGCGGCTGATCGACTTTTCCGGGCAGAACGCCATGCGGACGGCGCTTGGCATGGTGCTTAGCCGGATCCTTCCGGGCGTGGGCGGCTGGATCGCCGGGCTTCTGACATCGCTTCTGGCGGCGCGTCTGTCGCGGTCCGACGAATACGAGGCCGACGCCTATGCCGCCGCCCTGCTGACAAAATCCGGCATCGGGGTCGCGCCGCAGATCCGCCTGTTCGAGAAGCTGGGTGCGCTGACCGCGTCGAGCCACGGGCGCGCGCCGGCCTGGCTGCTCTCCCACCCCAAGCCCGAGGAACGGATCGCCGCGATCCGCCAGCTCTCGGACGGTTGGAACGCTTAGCCCCTGCGCTAAGTGTTTGCGGCCCACGCCTGCATCATTGCACAGCGCAGGGGCGCAGTTGCGCTTGCGCCGGGGTTGGAAGTGCTGTCCCCTGACACGATCTTTCAAGGCCGGGCTTTAACCATTGGGCGGTGAATGCCGAATTGTCCGGGCCCGACGCCCCTTATCCAGAAGACCCCTGATATGCGCTATTCCCTGCTAGACCTCGCCCCGATCCCCGAAGGCTCCTCGGCCCGCGAGGCGATCGCCAATTCCGTGTCCCTTGCACAGTTCGCCGAGGCCCAGGGCTATCACCGCCACTGGCTGGCCGAACATCACAACATGCCCGGCATCGCCTCGTCTGCGACCTCGATCCTGATCGGGCATATTGCCGGGGCGACCTCTCGTATCCGGGTCGGTTCTGGCGGGGTTATGCTGCCCAACCACGCGCCGTTGGTCATTGCGGAACAATTCGGCACCCTGGCCGAGATCCACGGCCCCCGCATCGACCTTGGTCTTGGCCGCGCGCCCGGCACCGACATGGAAACCGCCCGTGCCCTGCGCCGCCACATGAGCCAGCAGGACACCTTCCCCCGCGACGTGCTCGAACTGATGGCCTATCTCGGCCCGATCGAGGACGGCCAGCGCCTGCGCGCCATCCCCGGCGCCAATACCAATGTTCCGGTCTGGATCCTGGGATCCTCGCTTTATGGTGCCCAGCTGGCAGCGCATCTGGGGCTGCCCTATGCCTTTGCCTCGCATTTCGCACCCGAGATGCTGGAAGAGGCCGGAGAGGCCTATCGCCGCGGGTTCCAGCCCTCCGAACATCTGGAAAAGCCGCATTTCATGGTGGCGATGAACGTCTTTGCCGCCGAGACCGAGGAAGAGGCGCTGTTTCACCAGTCCTCGGCCGTGCTGGGGTTTGCGGCGCTGCGGGCGGGCAACCCCGGCCCGCTGCCCCGCCCGGTCGCGCGGTTGGAGGACCACCTGGACCCGGCCTGGATCACCGCCGCGCAAAGCCGGTTCACGGTCAGCGCGATCGGGTCGGAAGAGATGGTCAAGCGGCAGGTTGCGGGTATCCTAGATACCTACCAGCCGGACGAGGTCATGGTGAACGCGCAGATCTGGGATCATTCCGCCCGGTTGAAAAGCATCGAGATCGCGGCGCGGGTGTTGCAGGGTCTTGGGGCGGAAGGGTCGTTCTGAAATTCGCGTTTCTGTATCGGGTGCGGAGTTCTACACCTGCACCTGGGCCCGATGCAGTTCAATTCAGCCCATACGCCGATCAAACGTCCCGCCCGGCGGCAACGCCGAGCAGCGCCCGTTGCCCGGCAAGCGATTGCACGCAATCGCTGAGAGGGGCCCGCCCCCATGGGGCGGCGCTATTGCGCCACCCACGGACGGACGCTGCCCTAGTTGATGACCTTAGGCGTCGGGACCGTGTCGACGGTTTTTTCCCGATGAACCCGCCACGCACCGCCCCTAAACCAGCCCGCCCGCCTCAACCGCCTTGCCGAACCGCGGCAGCCGCGCTTTTTTCATCAGGCTGCGCAAGGTCCAGTCGTCCGACGAAAGACGCCGCGCGGTGGCCAGAACGTCGTCGGCCACGCGGCTCATCACCTCGGGCTGCGCCTCAAAAAAGCCCAGCAAAAGCGTGTCTGGATCGGCGCGGGTCAGCCCTTCCTCGGCCAGGATGTTGCGCGGGAAATCCTTGGCGTTCATCGTGACGATCCCGTCCGCATGCCCCGCAATCGCTGTGGCCAGAACGTGGATGTCTGCCGGGTCCGGCAGCCAGAGCCGATTTGTCAGCCCCTCATGCGCAGCCGCGATCCGGGCGCGCGGGAATTGCGTGCCCAGCATGGCGATCTCGCCCCGCGCCTGCGCCTCTTGCCCCGGTTCGATCCGGGCGGCGGCGCGGGCCCATTCCTCGGTGATACGCTCGGACCAGAGCGGCTGATACAGGCCCGCACGCGCGGCGGCCAGAAGCACTTCGCGCATCACCGTCGGGTAAAGGACACAGGCGTCGAGGACCAGTTTCATCGCCGCCACTCGCTTACAGCTGGAAGAACAGAGCCTTGAGGTAGCCGCTTTCGGCCAGCTGCGGGTGGATCGGGTGATCGGCCCCGGCAAAGCCGGTATGGATCAGCTTGGCGGAACGGCCGGTCTGATACAGCCCCTTGCCAATGCCGCGAATGCTGACCTGGCGGAATTTCTCAAGATCCGCGGCATGGGAACAGGAACACAGCCCCAGGTATCCGCCCGGTTTCACCAGTTCCGTCGCCATGCGGGCCACGCGTTCATAGGCGCGCAGCCCCTTTTCCAGCGCGGGTTTCGACGGCGCAAAGGCCGGCGGGTCACAGATGACCACGTCGAATTGCGCGCCTTCCTCGGCCAGGGCGGCGAGCGTGTCAAAGGCGTCGCCCTTGCGGGTGGTCAGCCTGTCGCCCAGCCCGCTTTGCGCCGCGCCCTGGATCGCCAGATCCAGCGCCGGTTGCGATCCGTCGACGCAAAGCGCGCTTTCCGCGCCGGCGGCCAGAGCCGCAAGGCCGAACCCGCCCACATGGGAAAAGACGTCCAGCACCTTGGCCCCGCGCGCCAGACCGGCGGCAAAGGCGTGGTTGGGACGCTGGTCATAGAACAGCCCGGTTTTCTGCCCGCCGGTCAGATCCGCCATATAGGTCGCGCCGTTCATCGGCACGGGCACGGCGGCCTCGGGGGCAGAGCCGCGCAGCACCTTGTCCTGATCGTCCAGCCCTTCCAGGCCGCGCGCCCGTCCGCCGGCGCTTTTCAGAACGTTGGTGACGCCGGTGACCTGCACCAGCGCGTCGGTCAGGGTTTCCAGATGCACCTCGGCCCAGGCGGCGTTTGGCTGGATCACGGCGGTGTCGCCGAAACGGTCGATGATGACACCGGGAAAGCCGTCGGCCTCGGCATGGACCAGGCGATAGAACGGCTGGTCAAAAAGCGTTTCGCGCAGCGACAAGGCGCGGGCGATGCGGGTGGTGAACCACTCGGGCGTGAGTTCGGTCACATCAGCGCTGTCGAGCACCCGGCCGACGATGCGGCTGGCGGTGTTCACGGCGACAAGGCCAAGCGGTTCGCGGCCCGCGTCTTCGAGAAGCGCAAGGGATCCCGGCGCGATCGCCTTGGACCGGCGGTCCATCACGAGTTCGTTGTCATAGACCCAGGGGTAGCCAAAGCGGATACGGCGGGGGTCCATCTTGGGTTTGAGGCGGAGAATGGGCAGATCTGTCATGCCCCCCATTAGCCTGTTCTTGGGGGGCCGGGAAGAGGTGTTGCGTGGGGGATGCAGCAGAACATAGAGCGAGGTCGTCACCGCACGTCAGAGGTCATCGCGAAGGGCCGCGGCCGTCCGCGGGTGGCTGCGAAGCGGCCGCCCAGGGGGGCGGACGGCCGCTGCCCGGCGTCAACGCCGGGCCGGTGCCCCTGTCAAAAGCCCGCAAAGGCGGGTGATTTAGGCCTTTCTTCCCACTTCCCCAGCCCCCCAAATCGCCCTACCTTCCCGACACCCCCCGCAAGCTGACGCAACGCCATTGTTACCGCTACCAATGCCTGCTATCCACGCGCCAGGAACAGGAGACGCCGATGCCACTGAACCCAACCATCGCCAAGGTCACCGACCGGATCATCGCCCGGTCCGCCGACAGCCGCCGCCAGTATCTGGACCGCATCAATGCCGCAGCCGATGCCGGACCCGTCCGCGCCCATCTGACCTGTGGCAACCAGGCGCATGCCTATGCGGGTGTGCCGGACGACCAGGAGGCGCTGGCGCAGGGCACAGGTGCAAACCTTGGGATCGTTACGTCCTACAACGACATGTTGTCGGCGCATCAGCCGTTTGAACGCTTTCCCCAGCTGATCCGCGATTCCGCCCGCGCCAAGGGCTCGACCGCACAGGTGGCTGGCGGTGTTCCGGCCATGTGCGACGGGGTCACCCAAGGCCAGCCGGGGATGGAGCTGTCGCTTTTCTCCCGCGATGTCATTGCCTTGTCCGCCGGAGTGGCACTGTCTCACAACTGTTTTGATGCAGCACTTTACCTGGGCGTATGTGACAAGATCGTGCCCGGCCTGGTGATGGCGGCGGCGACCTTTGGCCATATCCCGGCGGTCTTCCTGCCGGCGGGGCCGATGCCCTCGGGTCTGCCGAATGACGAGAAAGCACGGGTGCGCCAGCAGTTTGCCACCGGCGAAGTGGGCCGCGACAAGCTGATGGAGGCCGAGATGGCCTCCTACCACTCGCCCGGCACCTGCACCTTCTACGGCACCGCGAATTCCAACCAGATGTTGATGGAATTCATGGGCTTGCACCTTCCGGGCGCGTCCTTTGTGAACCCCAACACGCCGCTGCGCGACGCGCTGACCGTGGCCGGTGTCGAACGGGCGCTGGAAATCACCGCGCTTGGCAACGACTACCGCCCCGCCGGTCACGTGCTGGACGAAAAGGCCTTTGTGAACGGGATCGTGGGCCTGATGGCCACCGGCGGGTCGACCAACCTTGTGCTGCATATGCCCGCCATGGCGCGCGCCGCGGGCGTGCTGCTGGAGCTTGAGGATTTCGACGAGATCTCGGGCGCGGTGCCGCTGATGGCCAAGGTCTATCCGAACGGGCTGGCCGATGTGAACCATTTCCACGCCGCCGGTGGCCTGGGCTACATGATCGGAGAGCTGATCGGCGCGGGCCTTCTGCACGACGACACGCTGACCATCGGCGAAGGTGGACTTACGGCGTATGCCAAGGAGCCCAAACTGGTCGACGGGCGCGTCACCTATAGCGACGGCGCGCGCAAATCCGAGAACGACAAGATCCTGCGCCCGCCCTCGGACCCGTTCCAGAAAACCGGCGGATTGAAAAGACTTAGCGGCAATCTGGGCACCGGCATGATGAAGGTTTCCGCCGTCGCGCCCGAACGCCACGTAATCGAGGCCAAGGCCCGGATCTTCAACGACCAGGAGGCTGTTAAGACCGCCTTCCGCGCCGGGGAATTCACCGAAGATGTCGTGGTCATCGTGCGCTTCCAGGGCCCCAGGGCCAATGGCATGCCCGAGCTGCATTCCCTGACGCCGACGCTGTCGGTGCTGCAGGATCGCGGGCTGAAGGTCGCGCTTTTGACCGATGGCCGGATGTCCGGTGCCTCGGGCAAGGTGCCCGCCGCGATCCATGTCGCCCCCGAGGCGGTGGATGGCGGCCCCCTCGCCCGGTTGCAGGACGGCGACCTGATCCGCGTCGATGCAGTTGCGGGCGTGATCGAGGTGCTGACCGAAGGCGCGCTGGATCGCCCCGCCGTGACGCCCGATCTGTCGGCCAACAGCCACGGGATCGGCCGCGAATTGTTCGAACTTTTCCGTCAGAATGCCGGACCCGCCACCTCGGGCGCGGCCAATATCGTGTAAGCCCAACACCCTGTGAGGCCAATATCCTGTGAGGACCGCCCATGCCCATCACCCCTGAATCCGCCAGCGCCAACAGCGAAAAACTCTGCCGCACCGCCCCCGTGATCCCGGTTCTGGTTGTCGATGACGTGGCCCATGCCGCCCCCCTGGCGACGGCGCTGGTTGCGGGCGGGTTGCCCGTGCTCGAAGTCACGCTGCGCACGCCGGCGGCGCTTGATGTGATCTCGGCCATGGCCGGGGTCGAGGGCGGGATTGTCGGCGCGGGCACGATCCTGACCCCTGCGGATGTGGAACGCGCCCTGAAGGCCGGGGCGACCTTTGGCGTGTCGCCCGGTGCCACCGATAAGCTGCTGGATGCGGCCGAAGACATGGGCCTGCCGATGCTGCCGGGGGCCGCCACCGCATCCGAGGCGATGCGCCTGTTGGAACGCGGCTACCGGGTGCAGAAGTTTTTCCCGGCCGAAGCTGCAGGCGGGGCCAAGGCGCTGAAATCGCTGGCCTCTCCCATCCCGCAGATCCTGTTCTGTCCGACGGGCGGGGTGACGCCCGGCAATGCACGCGACTATCTTGCGCTGCCCAATACCGCCTGTGTCGGCGGGTCCTGGGTCGCGCCCAAGGACAAGGTGGAAAGCGGCGACTGGGCCGGGATCGAGGCACTGGCGCGCGAGGCCACGCTTCTGGGCTAAGGCCCATTCCGCGGCGACCTGCGCCGCGTGCCGATGCAGCAAAGCCGCGCAATGCAAGGGAAATTCCGCAGGCCGCGCGCTTTTGCTTGGCCCCATGGCCGCGCGCGCCTATACAGCGGCGAACATCATCGGAGGCCCCATGCGCAGCGCCAAGATCAGCCGCAAGACCGCAGAGACGGACATCGAAGTCATCCTGTCGCTGGACGGGACCGGCCATTACGACAACCAGACCGGGGTCGGTTTCTTCGACCACATGCTGGATCAGCTGGCGCGGCATTCGCTGATCGACATGACCATACGCTGTAAGGGCGACCTGCATATCGACGACCACCACACGGTCGAGGACGTAGGCATCGCCATCGGTCAGGCCCTGACCCAGGCACTTGGAGACAAACGTGGAATCCGCCGCTATGGGTCCTGCCTGCTGCCCATGGACGACGCGCTGGTGCGCTGTGCCCTGGACCTGTCGGGCCGTCCCTTCCTGGTGTGGAACGTCGATCTGCCGACCCAGAAGATCGGCACCTTCGACACGGAACTGGTGCGGGAATTCTTCCAGGCGCTGGCGACCCATGGCGGCATCACGCTGCACGTGGATGCGCTGCACGGTCTGAATTCGCATCACATCGCCGAGGCAGCCTTCAAGTCCGTCGCCCGCGCCCTGCGCGAGGCGGTCGAGACCGATCCCCGCAAGGGCGATGCGATCCCGTCGACCAAGGGCATGCTGTAAGCGGTTCTTTGGACAGTGGTTTGCTGAACCCCGGATCGGGGTGCGAGGCCCGGCTTCGGGATTGCCTCCGGCGGGGATATTTTCGGCAAGAGGATGGGGGCAGTTGCGCCCGGGCGCGGGTCTTGACCCGCGCGGGGAACCGGGGCAGTGCTGCGGGTAGGATTTAGGGGGCCAAGATGCTGACAGTTCTGATCGATTACGAAAGCGGCAACCTGCATTCCGCCGAAAAGGCCTTTCAACGCATGGCGCGTGAAACGGGCGGCGGAGAGGTGATCGTCTCGGACCGGGCCGAGGATGTGCTGCGCGCCGATCGAGTCGTTCTGCCGGGTGACGGAGCCTTTCCCGCCTGTGCAAAGGCGCTGAAGGGTCACGAGAACCTGTTTGAGGCGCTGCGTGAAGTGGTCGAGGAAAAAGCCCGTCCTTTCATGGGGATCTGCGTCGGCATGCAGCTGATGTGCCGGATCGGGCACGAGTATGAAGAGACCGCGGGCCTGGGCTGGATCGACGGTGAGGTGACACGGATCGAGGCCGAGGGGCTGAAGGTGCCGCATATGGGCTGGAACGATCTGGTCATCGACCGCCCGCACCCGGTGCTTGCCGGGATCGAAAGCGGCCAGCATGCCTATTTCGTGCATTCCTATCACATGGCGGTCGCGTCGCCGGATCAGCTGATCGCGCATGTGGACTATGGCCATCCGGTCACGGCCATCGTCGGACGGGACAACATGATCGGCACTCAGTTCCACCCGGAAAAGAGCCAGGCCACCGGGCTGAAGATGATCGCGAATTTTCTAGGCTGGGCCCCCTGAGCGCGGGCCGGGCGGGTGTCGCAGACTTAACGTTCCGTTTCATGGCGCGTCTGATTGCGAGACCGGCCCGTAAGGGCGGGCAAGCGGGCCCGCCCCCAAAGCGTCACGTCATTTCACCCGCGACCAGGTCTGTTTCTTGCAGATCGGCCCGACGCAGCCCGAGACCTTCAGCGTATTGCCCGACAGCGCCATCTTCGATTTGAAGACCTTGTCGGTCGAAGGCTGCCAGATCTTGCCATCCCGGTAATCGCCGCCGCCCTTGGACTGCATGTCCCAGACCAGTTTTTTGCCCAGGTTGGCGCTTTTGTATTCGCCGTCGGCGTTGAAGGTGCGGCTGATCGTACCGCAGAGCGCGCCGCCGCAGGGCGCGATGGTGACATGGGCATAGGCCCCGTCGTCAACCTGGGTTTTCCAGATGCCCTCGACCGGATCGGCATGGGCCGCGCCCGCCGACAGGATCAGAGCCAGTGACAGAATGGTCTTGCGCATTCCTTTTCCTCCCTATGTTCGCCCGAAGGCGTGATCTCAGTCTTGCCGGGGCGCCCCTGATATCGCAAGCGAAGGTTGCATGTCCCGTAGCGTCATGCATAACCGCGCCACCGGAACGAAAGGGCTGACCATGATCCTCTATCCCGCGATTGACCTGAAAGACGGCAAGGCCGTGCGCCTGTACAAGGGCGACATGGACCAGGCGACCGTCTTCAACGACGACCCCGCCGCCCAGGCGATGGAGTTCGTGAAAGCGGGCTGCGAATGGCTGCATATCGTCGATCTGAACGGGGCCTTCGCCGGTGAACCGGTCAACGCCGCCCCGGTCGAGGCGATCCTGAAGCAGACCCAGGTGCCCGCGCAGCTGGGCGGCGGCATCCGCGACATGGCCACGATCGAGACCTGGCTGTCCAAGGGCCTGGCCCGCGTCATCCTGGGCACCGTTGCGGTGGAAAACCCCGCGCTGGTCAAGGAAGCCGCCCGTGCCTTCCCCGGCAAGGTCGCCGTGGGCATCGACGCCCGCAACGGCCGCGTCGCCACCAAGGGCTGGGCCGAGGAAACCGACGTCATGGTCACCGACCTGGCGCGCAGCTTCGAAGACGCCGGCGTGGCAGCGATCATCTATACCGACATTAACCGCGATGGCGCGATGCAGGGTCCGAACGTGCAGTCCACGGCGGATCTGGCCAATGCGGTGTCGATCCCGGTGATCGCCTCGGGCGGCGTGTCTTCGCTGGACGACCTGCGGGCGCTGAAGGCCTGCGGCGCACCGCTGAACGGCGCGATCTCGGGTCGGGCGCTTTATGACGGTGCCATCGACCTTGGGCAGGCGCTCTCGGTTCTCAAGAATGACTAATCTTCTTGTCCCGCTGATCCTGTCCCTGGCCGTGACGGGGGCGGGATTTTACTGCCGCTACAAGGGCGCGCGCTACCTGCTGATCGGCATGGGCGCGCTGACCGCCGTGGGGCTGATCATGGTGATCGCGCTCCAGGCCCTGGCGCTTGGCCTTGGCTGTACCGGCACCTCCCTGCGTGCCATGTCCTGCCCCGAGGGCGGGCTGACCGGCGCCGTGACCGCGCTTGGTGGCTTTGCCTCTTTGCTGACGCTGCCGGGGCTTGTTGCGGGCCCCGTGGCCGTGCCTCTGGCGGCGCTGGCCGAATACTGGACCCGCCGCAACCGCGCCTGAAGCCCGGTTGCGCGCCCGCCCCCTCCGGGTCAGACTGATGCCATGCGTCGTACCCTTGTGATCCTGCAGGTAATCCTTCTCCTGCTCTGCTCTCTGCCTGTCGTTGGTGTCGTCTGGTCGTCCTGGTTTGCCGAACGGCACGGCTGCACCCTGAACGAGGCCGGGGTGCACCCCTGCGTGGTCAATGGCCACGACTGGGGGCCGGAGCTGGGGGCGGCCTTCCTCTCGGGCTGGCTGGGGCTGATCACCCTGCCCCTTGGCGCGCTTCTGCTGGTTACCCTCGCGCTGACGCTGGCTCTGCCTCCGCTGATCCGCCGGTTGCGCCGCCTGCGCTGATCCCGCCCCCCGAGGGCGCATTTGATTGCGCTGCCCCCGATCCGGCCCTAGAAGCACTGTCATGTTGAAGACTCGGATCATCCCCTGCCTCGACGTGGCCGACGGCCGCGTGGTCAAAGGCGTGAATTTCGTTGGCCTGCGCGATGCGGGCGATCCCGTGGACGCCGCCCGGGCCTATGATGCCGCCGGCGCGGACGAGCTTTGCTTTCTCGACATCCACGCCACCCATGAAAACCGTGGCACCATGTTCGACGTGGTCACACGCACGGCGGAACAATGTTACATCCCGCTGACCGTGGGCGGCGGCGTGCGCACCGTTCAGGACGTGCGCAACCTGCTGCTGGCCGGGGCCGACAAGGTGTCGTTCAACTCCGCCGCCGTGGCCAATCCGGACGTGGTGGCCGAGGCCGCGGATCACTTCGGGTCGCAATGCATCGTGGTGGCGATCGACGCCAAGACCGTCAGCCCCGGCAAATGGGAGATCTTCACCCATGGCGGGCGCAAGGCCACCGGCATCGACGCGGTCGAATTCGCTCGTACCGTTGCTGCCAAGGGGGCCGGGGAAATCCTTCTGACCTCAATGGACCGCGACGGCACCCGCGCGGGCTTCAACCTGCCCCTGACCCGCGCGATCTCGGACGCAGTCGAGGTGCCGGTGATCGCCTCGGGTGGCGTCGGTAACCTGGATCACCTGGTCGAGGGCGTGACCAAGGGCGGGGCTTCGGCCGTGCTTGCCGCCTCGATCTTCCACTTCGGCGACTACACCATCCGCGAGGCCAAGGATCACATGGCCGCCGCCGGCATCCCGATGAGGCTGGAATGAGCATTCTGGACGAACTCTACGCCACGATCGAAGCCCGCAAGGGCGCCGATCCCGACAGCTCCTGGACGGCCAAGCTGCTCTCCAAGGGCCCCGAGAAATGCGCCGAGAAATTCGGCGAAGAGGCCGTCGAGGCCATCATCGAGGCCGTCAGGAACGACCCCCAAAAACTGAAATCCGAGGCGGCGGACGTGCTCTACCATCTGCTGGTCATGCTGGCCGCCCGCGATGTGCCCCTTGCGGACGTTCTCGCCGAACTCTCCCGCCGCCAGGGCACCTCGGGCCTCACCGAAAAGGCCTCGCGCGGGCAATAAGCACCGCCCCGATCCCCATCATCTTGCTTTAAATACTCAAAAATCCCCGATCTGCCGCCAGATCGGATCGTCCGTCATGGGCTATAGGCACCGGCCAAAGTCATGACCCAATGTCACAGCTTTGACGAAATCACCCCGGTATTGAACCCGCCCATGCGCAATTCGCCAAACAGGCGCTGGTATTCGATCTTGGGGCAGCGGTTCATGATCACGTCGACGCCGCGCGCACGGGCCGTGGCGGCGGCCTCAGGGTTCACCACGCCGATCTGCATCCAGATGGTACGCAGGTCTGGAAAAGTCGCCAGCGCCTCGTCCACGATCGGCGGCACGTGGTCCGAGCGGCGGAAGATGTCCACCATGTCCACCGGCTCCTTGATCTCGGACAGGCTGGCGCGGATGGTCTGGCCGAACAGCTTTTCACCGGCATGCCCGGGATTGACCGGAATCACCGTGAATCCCTTCAGGCCCAGGTAGCGCGCCACGTAGTAGCTGGGCCGCACCGGGTTCATCGACACCCCGACCACGGCGATCACGCGGGTGCGCTGCAGCACCTCTTTCAGATGGGCGTCCGTATAGGTTTCTTCCGTCATGGCGATTGCCTGTCCCTGAGCCGTCGCCCCCATAGTGGCAGAGCGGCGAGGCCTGCAAAAGGCGAATAGCGACCGGATTGGGATGGCCCCAAAAAAAGCGCCCGGGCAGATGCCGGGCGCAGTACGGAACGAGGGACAGTGAAAGGAAATGCCAGGGTTCCGGTCTGGCATTCCACGACTCCAGATAGGATGTCACACCCAGAGTAGGGAGAGGATGTAATACGATTGTGAACAGAAGATTAACGCCCCCGCGGTCAGAGGCGTTACCCACAGGTTTATTTTACGGGGCCCTATTGCGGGCGTACCCTGCGGGGCTGACAGACCTTTGCAGGGCCCTCTCAGCCCCTGTTCACCCCCGCGCCCGCGCCGCGTAAAGCGCGACGGCGGCAGCGTTCGACACGTTCAGCGACCCGAAGCTGCCGGCAAAGTCGATCCGCACCAGGTGATCGCAGGTGTCCTTGGTCTTGGGTCGCAGCCCCGGCCCCTCGGCCCCAAGCACCAGCGCGATCGGGCGGTCCAGCTTGCCCTCCACCGCCTCTTCCAGCGTGATCTCGGCCTCACCGTCGAGGCCCAGCACGATGTAGCCCATGGCCCGCAGCTCTTCCATGGTGTCGGCCAGGTTGCGCACCCGCAGATAGGGCTGGCGCTCCAGCGCGCCGCTGGCGGTCTTGGCAAGGGCGCCGGTCTCGGGCGCGGCGTGGTGGCGCATGCCAATGACGGCCACGGCCCCGAAGACCTCGGCCGAGCGGAGAATCGCCCCCACGTTGTGCGGATCGGTCACCCTGTCCAGCAAGACGACGCGCGGAGGGTTTTGCCCGTCGCCCAGGCAGCGGTCGGCGACCTGCCCCCAGTCCAGCGGCTTGACCTCAAGCGCGGCCCCCTGGTGCACCGACTGCGGATCTATCGGCGCGGTAAACTTGCGCGGATCGGCCATTTCAGGCTCGATCCCGGCCTCGGCGATGGCATCGGCCAGCTTGTCGCCCGCGTTCTTGGTCACAATCAGGCGCAGTTTCTCGCGCGCGGGGTTCATCAGCGCGTCCCGGACCGCATGCAGACCAAAAAGCCAGACGGTTTCATCCGCCGCGGCCTTCTTGCTGCGTTCCTTCTCGACGACCCACTTGGGCTTTTTCATCTTGGCCTCCGCCACTGCGCATTCCGGGTTTGGTGCGCCTGCCCTAGCACCCCCGCCCGAACAAAGCGAGAGGAGGGCGGAATTTCCTGTTGACGCCCTTGGGGCTGCTTAGTAATCACCCCCTCACGATCAACGCGGGGCCATCGGCCAGCCAAGATCGGGCGACGAGCTGCAAGGTGCGGCAGCGGACTGTAACTCCGCCGGGGAGACCCATGCCTGGTTCGATTCCAGGGTCGCCCACCATCCCGCACTTTAGGGATGAAAAATCCGCTAACACCTTGAAAGGAAAGGTGGTTTCAGCGGTTCGATAACCCTCATTCCTGCTATACCTTAGTGGCTCAGCAAAGGCCAGTTTGAGCACCGTCCTCTTGAGGGCGAAGTTACCATTTTTATAAATATTCCAAGGGCTTGCCAGAAACGTCATGGCCGGTTCGATAAATTCGCTCAGGCGTACTTCGCTCGGCACCGCCGACTCGGCCCGTTCTGCCAGTCTGATTTTCTCGCGTTCCAGCTCTTCGATACGCTTTTCATACGCCCCGATCACGGACGGGCTGGACGAGTTCATGATACGGTCGAGCAGATTATCGATCTGCTTGCTGGTGTCATTTAACTGTGCTTCCAGAGCTTTCTGCGCCCCAAGGGCGTCAGCGCGGCGCATCTCCCAGATATCGGTGAAGATCGCCTTCGCGAGCTTGAAGAGCTGCGCAGCGGGTTGCAGGCTACGCAGGAGAGCTTCTGCCCCTTCCTCGATATCGGCGCGGCGGATCGACTTGCGCTTGGAGTCGCAACTCGGCGTGTCGCACAGATAGTAAGGATAGAGCTGATTGCGGCCCTTCGACCAGCAAGAGGTCATCGGCTCCCCACAATCATCGCACAGGACGAATCCACGCAGCGGGAAGTCCTGATTGATATCTTTGCGGGCTGGCGCGTTCAGCGTGCCTTTGAGACGCGCCTGGATACGTTCGTAGGTCGAGAAGCTGATTAGGGCCTCATGATGCCCTTTGCGCAGGGTTACGCCCCAATTCGGCGCTTCCACGCAACCAGCGTAGACGGAGCGCTCCAGCATGTCGCGCACCTTCGTGGGGTGGACGTAGCCGCTCTTGCCGCTCTTCGGGAAGTCTGGCTTGCCCTCAAGGAAGCGCTTTACTTCGACTTGGGAGGTGAAGCGTCCATCGGCGAATCCTTCCAGCGCCTCGCGGATGATGGAGGCGATTGGCTCGTTCGGCACGAGAATCTTCCCATGCGCAGCAACGCGCTCGTATTTGTAGCCGATTGGCGGATGAAAGACGTAGTAGCCCTTCTCAACGCGGGCGGTCATCTTCTGGATGACCTGACGGCGGTTTTGTTCGCGCTCAAGCTGGCCTTGTGCGGCGATCACAGTTTCAACGAACAGCCCTTCGGGCGTGTCTTCGAATGTGAAGTTCAGGCATTCGACCCGCGCCCCGCGCTGCGCGAATTCGCGGCGAAGCTTGAGGTGGAATTCAGTATGGCGGGCGAAACGCTTCGGATCATCGAAGATGACCACGTAATTGTCTTCGTTCTTCGCGTCGAGATAGGCCAGCATGGCGCGCATGCCTGGGCGCTTCATGAAGTCCACGCCGCCAGTGATGTCATCAGGGAAGACCATCTCGACTTCGTAGCCGCGATCTTGCGCATACTTGCGGCAGCGGTGTTCCTGACTTTCAAGGCCGTGGCCTTGGGTCTTTTGCTTCTTGTCCGAGACGCGGCAATAGATCAGCGCCTTGGTCTGCGTGTCCGATCTTGTTCCTACATGATTCATGACTCCTCCTTCTCTTCGCGAGGCCGTCTACTCAGCCGCGCACAGGTTGAACTGTTCTCTCAGGGTGATGTCTGGCGAGCTTAGCACACCTTGGCCGCAAGCGGCAGAGTCATCCTGAGTTTCCTCATGTTTTCCACAGGCTTGGCTTGAATCCACGTTGGCAAACTCATAAGCAAAACCAGCGTCATAAAACGCATGTCCTATCGTGAACAGCATCTCGATCAGTTGATCTTTATGATCATCGCTGATCGTCTGATCATCGAAGAATGCGCGGTAGCGTTCGTAATCGATCCGAAAGCTGGATTTGCCGTTGTTTTTGAGGGCAATCCCAAGAGCGCTGGCCAAATCCGGCGCATTTTCAAAACCATTCGTACTCATCAAAACACCTGCCCATCTGCGCATAGGCGCGATAGGACGCACAGGGGCGTCAGTTAAACATTGCCCCTGATGCTCTTCAGCCGATCTGTTGAGATGTTGGTCCTGAGTGTTGTCAACCTCGGGACGCTTAGACAAAGAGCGTGGCTCTTTGAATTCTTTATCTTCTTTTAGCTTAGCATAATTTATGCGCTTCCCGCAAACTTGCGGTGAGACTTGCTTCGCAGCGCGTGTTCGTTTTCTCGGCATTGATCTTCCCATCATCGTTGTTCGATGATGAAAACTTGGCCATCCAAGGCATTGCCGTTTGACGCTGGCCGCGATGCGCGGCAGCGACAAATCGGAAACGGATGCGAAGCGATTACTCACATCATGTCGTGGTCCGGCAGGTAGTAGGCCTCGCCGTGCGTGGTAACGTACCAAAGGGGTCGCGTGCCCCTTAGGTTCACATAGCGATCTGCGATCTGCTCCTTTGATCCCGCCGAACCGAGTGGTCTTTTCTTGAGCCGCGCAATGAAGTGTGCCGCGTCGCGTCGGCGTGCATCATGGGAGCCATAGAACACTCGGTGCTGTGAAAATATGTAGGCGGCGCGGTTGACGAAACTGAAAGAGTTCAGAGGCGCAAGCGAACGGCGTTCGAAAAACATGGCTAGCGCAGCGTGGTCGTACTGCATGCCTTCCCTGAATTCGGCGGCGAAGGGACATTCGGCGCAGGTATCGCGATCAGGCAAGTCGCCATAGCCCTTGTCGCCAGGGCATTGCCAGAGGCAGCGCTTGAGGGTTTCCACACGCCGCCCTCCCGTCTCGAAGCAGTCGGTCAGTAACTCGCGGTGGAAGCTGAAGATTTCCAGATCATCGATCAGGCGGTACGTGATGCGGCGGTAGAGGTTCTTGACCGTGGCATGGCTGGTCTTGGTTCTCTTGGCGGCATCTTCGGTATTCTTACCTGTGAAGTAGGCCCGCACGAGCGCGCGGAAGGTCGCCTCGGGAAGCTTGGAGCCTATGCAGTAGCGGTTTTTCATGACTCATTTTTCGTTCAATAATATCGTCGCAACATACTGATAAAAAAGATAGATCACGTTTTCATCTAACCCCGTATCTTAGCCCCGAATCTGAAATTCTTCGGAAACCTCCCACATCTACCCCAGCACGGGCAAGAGCCCCTGCCGGAAGAAAGAGGACCCATGTAGAACGATGCCGACATCAAAGCACAACGGAAACCACCCCATGACCCCATAGAAAAAGAAAGCTAACCATGACCCCATCCATCAGCACAAAGGACGACAAGATCATCGTTTTGGCCGATCACCACATCGCCAACCGCAAACTCTACAGAGAGCGCATCTGGCTTCCAGCCCGCGCCATGCACGAAGAAGTCGGCTCCTACGCCGCTTGGCGGCGCGTTCTGGCCGAAATCGAGGACTATGACGGGCGGCTCTACTACCCCGATCAGCGCCCCTTCCGTCACCCCGAAGTCACAGACATGTTCCCAGATGTCTGCAACCGCTGGATGGCATACGTCCTCGAAGCCGCGCCGTGCGGGACGATGCCGAAACGCTACCCGAGACCAGTCACCTATGATCGCTTGCGTTTGATCGAATGCTACTGCCGCCTGCATGGTGCAGGTTTAAACATCGCCGCTTAAGACCAGCTGCCCCGACGACAAGACAAGCCCCGAAGCGACGCACTCGCTTCGGGGCTTTTTCTTTTTGGCTATCAGAGCGCCCAGCGGATCAGCGCCCAAAGCCCGTAGAGCATCGCGGGCCAGAGGATCGGCAGCGGCCAGCCGAGCCAGATCGGCATTGCGAAAATCGCAAGCCATACAAGGCCGCGCGACAGAAGTTCAGGCGCAGCGGGGGCATCGCTCGCCAAGCGGATAGGATCATGCTGCCCCCGCGCCAGTGCGTCCGAGACATCGGGCAGATCGACAATGCGCAAGTTCGAGACCTGGCGCACCTGCCAGAGAAGGACCGAACTCCAAACCGCCGTGATGAGCAGCGGGATCGGTCCCAAGAGCCCGATTGCTTGCGCGAAGTACGCATGGAAGAGCGGTAGATTGATCACGCCCCGCAGGACAATGACGAGCGCGGCATAGCCGAAGACCATGTTGGCGCATGTCAGAATGGCAAATTTTCCCATGGCTTACCCTACACTCAAGTAGTCGCCGAGCATTGCGCCAAGCGCGAGACCGGGCGCAGTGAAATCCACGCTCCGCGTAATCGGCTGGCCGAGGCGGCTTGGATGAATGCTGTAGAGCGGCTTGCCGCGCCTATCGCGGAAGCGCTTCTCCAGGAAGTAGACGGGCCTGTAACCGATCATCGGACGGGCAGCGGCAAGCGCCACCACCTGCACGGATGGATGCAGGCTCATCATCTCATCCGAGGTGATGAGACGGCGAGACTGGCTGGCATCACTGCTGGATCGGAAATTGGGATCGCCCAGTATCCGCCCGCGCTCGATGGCACTGTCCAGGCTGAGCTGGTGCAAACTGGTCTGGCCGCAAAGCGCAGAGAGATAATCCGCCGTGAAGCGGTCATTCGTGCCGAAGCACTGAATGGACGCGCTATTGGCGAGGAAAGACTCCCAACGGGTTTTGTAGAGCTCTTTGAGTTGGGTGAAATCCTGGACCACCATGACAAACTGCATGCCAAATCCGGCCATCAGGCCGACCGCTTGCTCGATGATGGACATACGATCCAGCGTTGCCATTTCTTCCAGCAGGAACATCACGGGCACGGACGGCCTCTTAGGAAGCGCCGTCACGCTGGCAATCAGCGCGCCGATCAGCACCCGCAGGAACCGCCGCGCCACAGCGATGCGGCGCGCGGGCAAGATGATATAGATGCTGGTATTCTCGCCGATATCCTTGGGATCGAAGTCCGAACCAGACAGGCAATCCGCCAGCCTGCTGCTTTCTAGGAAGTGAGTGTTGCGCTGCGCGGTCGAGATTACCCCCGAGAGCTCGCGCTCTTCCTTGTTATCGATCCGCCCGCCAGCAGCCCTGACCAGTTCAAAGGGCGAGGCCAGCATTTGATCGATGGTCGCGCGGAAGTCATCGCGGCTGGCATTCAAGGTTTGGCGCACACCCTTGAGACTGGCCGTGCCATGTTCGGCGGCATGAAGCAGAAGGCCTGCAATCATGCTGGCCGCTTCGCCCGACCAATGTGACTCCGCCCCGCCGTCAGGGATGACCAGGCTATCGGCGGCAAGCATGGCATCGTCAAAGGCATCATCGCCGAAAGGCTGGATGCGGGCACATGGATTGAAGGACGAGCTGGTGAGCCCGAGCTTGCTGGCAACGACATCCATCGGATCGATCAGGATGAGCTTTTGGCCAAGAACATCGCGCCTGTATTTGGCGGTGATCAGGGCAAGCTCACCGTCCTTGATGTCGAGCACAATGACGCTGCCGGGATGCTCCAGAAGCCGAGGGATCGCGCCCGAGACGCCCTTGCCGCCGCGCGTCGGCGCGACGATCAACTCATGGCGATCCCCGTCATAGGTAACGGGAACAGCGCGGCCCTTGGCATCTCTTGCAGGCAGATAACCAAGGGTATGGCGACCATCGGGACCGTAGCCCCGTGCGGTGAGGTGGGCGCTATCCGCCCACCTCGCAGAGCCATGGCTGTCTGGATCGAAGCTCCAGAGACGCCGCTGATCCTGCTCTTTTTTGAAATCGCGCCAGCTCATGGCTGCGCGCTTTCACTAAGGCCGCAGGCCACCTGCCGCAGGACCGTCTGGCTCGAATAGGTCTCGCTCAAAACTTCGAAGTAGCGCGGCAGTTGATCGGCTAGATCGCCTTCATGGGTGAGGTAGCTGTCCGCGAGAGAGCGAAGATATCGCTCTTCGCGCCCACCCAGGAAGTAAACGAAGGTCAGCGCATCGCCTTTGAGATCGCGGACGACATGCGCCAAATCGGTCTGCCTGTTGACAGCCCCATCTGTGATGATGATGACCGCGCTTTGCTGGCCAGCCCTTTCTTCGGCCAGCCACTCATACGTGACCTTGAGGGGGGCGAACAGGTCCGTTCCGCCGCCTGCCTCCACCCCGTGCATCGGGAAGTTGGAGGCAATGCACTGGCCAACTCCGAGCCCTTCGGACGGCTCGAAGCTGCCGCCCTCATCAGCGAACGCCCCGACCGCGCAAGTGGCGTTGTCGGGCAGATCATCCACGAAGGCCTGCGCCGCCGCTTTCACATCATCCATGACGTTCATCATCGAGCCGGAACGATCCAGCAAGATGACAAAGTTCATCGGAAGACGGTTGTTCGGATCGGCAGGTACACTCGCGGTAAGCGGCACGGGCGTGCTACCGCGAACCTGCACGACTTCTTCTTCGAAGCAGAGCCGCTCGCCGCCTGTTCTATACAGAGCGAGCGTTCCTTGCGGAGGATCGATCAGATTACCTGCGCCATCACGGATAAGCGCCGTAATGACGAGGCCTTTACCATCAGCAGAAACATGCGTGATTTCTGCCGAGCCGTCCGAGACGGCCAGCACGATATCGTGCTCTACGTTGATATCGTAACCACCTTCGATCACCGCGCCGAAGTCATCGGTCATGATGATCGAGTTCACCATCTCCAGCACGCGGTCTGTTGGCACGAGCGCGGGATCGGTTCGGACACTGAGCAGGACTTCGCCTGCAAAGTCCTGCCAGCGTTGCAGCGTGACATCGCCGCCCGCGCCAGGATCAACGCGCGGGGCAAGCGTGAGGCGGACAATGCCGCCTCCGCCTTGTTCTTGTAGGCCGATGGTGGCAGGAACACCGCCCCCTCGCGCGTCATCGATACGCACGGGGTTGTCGGCCATCGCGCCGCTGGCAAGGATTGAGGACAGCGCCGAAGACAATAGGAAAGAGCGTACACACATGGCTCAGTCCCTCCCCAGAACTTGGCCAAGGCCAGCCTTGGTGCGCGCTCTGTCCATCAGATCGAAGTTGAGTTCGCCCGATGCCACGCGTTCCAAAGCGCCCGCGCTTTCCAGATGTTCCAGAACCATCTCGTCCTGATCGGCGTGGACGTTCAGGATGCGCAAGAAACTTGCATCCATCGCCAAGCTGCCGAGTTGCACTTCGGCAGGAACGGCCTGCGGCAGTGTGATCAGCCCGTCGCCTTGGTCACACGGATACCCCGCATGGATGAAAGGCCCGATATGCAGGAGCCTCAGATCGCTGGGCCGAGTGATGCGCACGGTCGTGCGCACCTGTTCCCACGATAGCGTCAAATCCGAGCAGGTCGGACGGATGGCGATGGCCTCCATCACATGCGCCCCTTGTTCGTACAGCTGCTCGGGCGAGCCCGACCAGGTGATCTCGGTCGGATTGCTGGACGTGATGATGTGGATCGTCGCGTCCCGCGTTGCCCGTCTGCGGCGCAGATCGGTCAGCTCGCTCAAGGTAAGCCGAGCCGCTTCGGTCTGGCCTTCGGGGTCTGTGACAACCCCGCCGTTTTCTATGACGACAAAGAATGTCGGCGCTTCTTCTTCATCACCCCACGCATTGGCGGGGAGTGAGAATTGTAGGGCGAATGCGACAGCGAGGATGGTAGACTTGAGAAGTTGGGCAAGCATAGGTCAGCCTTTCTGGACAAGGTTGCGGGAGGCGCGGACGGTGAGCAGTGCGAGGACCGTATTCACCATTGCGATGAGCAGAGCGACAAAGATGCCAAGCCCTTGGTTTTGGGCGAGGAAATCCATCATCGGAGCTTGGTCTTGTGGGCCTGGGAAAGGACCAGCCGCAGTTTCCTGCGCGATCAGCGTGAACAAATTCACGACTTCGAGCGCGATCACCGAGGCATATACAATGCCAGCCACGCCAGCCTTCACGCGGTTCATCGGGCTAGCGAGCCAGCCCCTCGGGTCCTCGTGGATGTCTTCATCCAGAACCGCGCTCCAGATCATGATTGGGACGGCGACGGAGAACGTGGCCAGCAGGTACGCCAGCAAGTGCGAGACGGTCATGTCCTCATCGATGATGCAGAACAAAGGGCCGACGCCTGGCAGGTCACAAAGATACTGCTTGGAGGCGAGACCCATGGTCTCGGCATAGGTCGAGGCCAGCATCACTAGCATCGAGAACTCTAGAAGTGCTGTGAGGCCGAAAACGGCGACAGCTTTAATGCGGAGGCCGCTGCCCCCAGGTAGGTAAGCCTCTGGCGGGAGGTTCGGGCGGAGATTTTTCATCGGGTGCTTTCTCATCAGGTTGCGTTGCAGAGCGGCGAGCACCGCCCTGCCTCACATCAAAGAAGAGAAGGCCCTGACTTCTATGAATTCAGAAAGACGTGGATCGGAAACAGATTCGAATTAACCGAATGGTTTCAATCCCTTCATGAGATATAGTGACGAGTGTAGAATCGAAAAGCATAGCCAGCGCTTTTTTCGAACGGAGGGATCACCTAGGCATTCAAACGGTTCGATATAGCTCCAGCATGGTGTTTTTGGTGCTGCCGAAAGGCTTGTAATACATGCCCGCCCCATGAGACCAACGGCTGAGTTAAGTCGGACCGCAAGCTGTGTTTTGTAGTACAAAACAGCTTGGCAAGGGGACCCGCTGCGCGCCCCCGTTGCATCCCCCCGGCCAGTGGCTCTTCCTGGGCATTGAACCCCTTTCAGAGCCATAGATCGTATCGCCGATCAACCACTCGCGGGAGACTTCGCTCTCCCTGCACCCATCGATCCTTTCAGGAAGACCATGGGGCTATCGCGCCCCTTGGAACCACTCGCAGGCCTCGGAGACGTGCCTCTCCACCTGCACCGAACCATGCACAAACGGCTGCCCTTTTGATCACCAATCAGGGGAGCGTTCCTGCTCCCACCAATACCCCCATGACCATTTCATGGAGACGACTTCATCGAGACCAGGAAGGAAGCATTTCATAGCTGCCCTTGCCTCGGAACCATCCCATCGACCACGGGGCCTTCGAGCCCCATTGGAGCCCTGACCAACCCTGCGCGGATTGGATGCCGTCATCGCATCGGCGCTGAACCCGATCATAGGGCCTATCGCCGCCCCTAAACCCAGCTCGCAGGGCTTGGAGAACGTGACTTCTCCACCTGCACCGAACGAAGCACGACCAGAGGACCGACACACACCAGGGTTGTGGTTTTCCGTTTCTTCCTGTATTTTCTCAGACGGGCAGAGAAATTCCGAGGCGCTCGATGGACACTGACATAATGACCATAAAGGAAGTCGCCTCTTATTTGAAGATCACCGAAAAAACCGCCTACCGTCTGACTGCCGATGGAGAAATCCCCGGCTTTAAAGTCGGCGGGGCGTGGCGCTTTAGGAAGCAGGAGATCGACGCCTGGATTGACGAACGACTGAAGAGTGGCGGGAAGAGCGATTAAATGCTTCTTGATAACAAGAAAAACGGAAAAGTTGGTGACGAGCTGAGGAAGCACCTTTCGACTGGAACCAAGCTTTCCGTCATGTCGGGATTGTTCTCTATCTACGGCTTTGAGGCCCTCAAGAAAGAACTCAAATCCGTTGACGGCGCACGCTTTCTGCTTTTTCCAACCTCATCCAACAATAACGGGGATGATGTTGTCACCTTCCCGATGCTCGAAGGTGACGACTTTGAGCTACGCTTCAAGAACCAGCTCAACCAAATGCAGATTGCGAAAGAGTGCTCCAAGTGGCTTGCCGAGAAAGCCGAGGTCCGAACAGCACGCTCACCTCAATCGTTTGGTCAGAACCTCATGCTGGCAAACAGCGCTGATGGAAACGCTGTCGCAATTCAAGGAAGTTCCACGTTCACTAGCACGGGTCTTGGCTATTCAGAGTCCAATCGTTTCCACATGAACATGTGCGCAACGGATGCGCCCAGCACGTCAGCAATGTTGGACTGGTTCGAGGGAATCTGGCGCGACCCTCAAGCCACGGAAGATTCCAAAAACCTGTTGCTCAAGCAGCTTGAACGCCTCAGCGCTGACCAGTCGCCCGAATTTGTTTACTTCCTGACGCTCTACAACCTGTTCAAGGACTTCCTTGAAGACATTGACGAAGAGAACATCATCAAATCCAAAACAGGCTTCAAGGACACAATAGTCTGGAACAAGCTCTACAAATTCCAGCGCGACGGCGTTCTGGGAGCTATCGACAAGCTCGAAAAATACAACGGTTGCATCATTGCTGATAGTGTGGGTCTCGGCAAAACTTTCGAATCCTTGGCCGTTATCAAATACTATGAGCTTCGCAATGATCGCGTGCTAGTTCTTTGCCCGAAGAAACTGCGGGACAACTGGACAGTCTACACTGTCAACGACAAGCGCAACCTACTGGCGGCTGATCGCTTCAACTACGATGTCTTGAACCATACGGACCTTACGCGGTTGCAGGGGCGCTCGGGCGAGATCAACTTGGAGACACTGAATTGGGGTAACTACGACCTCGTGGTGATCGATGAGTCCCACAACTTCCGCAACTCCAGCTCTGCCAAAGAAGGCCTCACTCGCTACTCCCGCCTTATGGATGGGATCATCCGTTCGGGCGTGAAGACCAAAGTCCTCATGCTATCCGCCACGCCTGTAAACAACAGGATGAACGACCTGAAGAACCAGGTCGCGTTCATCACTGAAGGTATCGATAGCGCCTATGGCGACTTCGGCATTGGAAGCATCGAAGAAACCCTTCGAAAGGCTCAGACTCGCTTCAACAACTGGCTAAGGCTGGAAGATCATGAGCGCAAGGTCGAGGCCCTGCTGGACACCATGAACTTCGACTATTTCAAGCTTCTCGATCTGCTGACCATCGCGCGTTCGCGCAAGCACATCGAGAAGTACTACGACATCAGCGAGATCGGATCATTCCCTGAGAGACTACAACCCATCAACATTAAGGCCGATATCGACACGCAGGATCAGTTCCCGCCGCTCCGAGAGATCAACAGGACCATTCGCAAGCTGAACCTGAGCGCTTACTCGCCGCTAAAATACGTCCGTGCTGACAAGCGTGAAGAGTATAGTCGCAAGTACGATGTGAAGGTGAAGGACGGGGCCTCCGTCTTCCGCCAGGTGGACCGCGAGCAAAGCCTGATCCACCTGATGCGTGTCAACTTGCTCAAACGCATGGAAAGCTCGATCCACTCGTTTGGCCTAACTCTTGGCAAGCTTTTGGCCGAGGTCGAGATGCTTCTCGAAAAGCTTGAGAGCCACAGCGCCTCAGACATCGAAGAGCTCGGCATTGAGGATATCGAAACGGACTCGCCGGAATTCGAAGATTTCCTGATTGGGCGCAAGGTCAAGGTGCTCATCAAGGATATGGACGAGCATCGCTGGCGACAGGATTTGGAAGATGACCGTGCCAAGCTGGCAGCGCTTTTGGACGAGGCGCAGAAGATCGAAGCCAGCAGAGATGCAAAGCTTCGCGCCTTGCGGGAGCTGATCGCTCACAAATGCAAGAACCCGATCAATGACGGGAACCGAAAGATCATCGTCTTCACGGCATTCTCAGACACCGCTGGCTATCTATACGAAAATATAGCCGAATGGGCACGCACGGAGCTCGGCGTCTATTCAGCTCAGATCACTGGCAGCGGTACAAACAAGACGAACCTTCCCGGTCAAAGCAGCAACTTCGACAGCCTGCTAGCCTCCTTCTCGCCAGTCTCAAAAGAGCGCGCCAAAATCGATGAAGCCGCAACCGAAGAGATCGACCTTCTTATTGCGACCGACTGCATTTCAGAGGGCCAGAACCTTCAGGACTGCGACTATCTGGTGAACTACGACATTCACTGGAACCCTGTTCGGATCATCCAGCGCTTTGGCCGCATCGACCGTTTGGGATCAAAGAACAAGGCTATCCAACTGGCGAACTTCTGGCCGAACATGGAGCTGGACGAGTACATCAACCTTGAAGCGCGTGTCAGTGGCAGGATGGTCCTTCTCGACATCTCGGCGACTGGCGAAGAAAACGTCATCGAACAGGACGCTGCTGGCGGCATGAACGATCTGGAATATCGTCGCAAGCAGCTCCATCAACTCCAGAACACGGTGGTCGATCTGGAGGAAATGTCAGGTGGGGTCTCGATCACGGACCTGACTTTGAACGACTTCCGAATGGACTTGTCCGAATTTATGAAAGAGCATCTTGGTGAGCTGGAACAAGCACCGACAGGGCTCTTAGCCGCTGCATCGCTCGACGCTGGCTTGAAGCTCGACGGCTTGCCGCCCGGAGTTGTCTTCTGCCTGAAAAATGTCGGCAAGCCCGTGAACCGCGAAGACGGTTATGCCCTCGCTCCGTATTACCTGACCTATGTTACCGATGACGGCCAGGTGAACCTGAACTTTGTGCAGTCGAAGAAGATACTAGACGTACTCAAGAAGCACGGGCACGGCAAACGGCAACCAGACACCGCCGCCATCGCCCGAATGAACGCCATCACCAAGAACGGCAAGGACATGAGCCACTACCGCGGCCTGTTGGAGGCGGCCGTCAGCAGCATCATAGGCAAGTCCGAAGAGAAGGGAGTCGAGAGCCTCTTCTCGCGCGGCGGCACGAACCTTACCAAGGAGAGCTTTCAGGGCATGGAGGACTTCGAGGTCATCAGCTATATGGTGGTGAACGCGCCATGAGCGACGTCCGCAGCATCGAGGACTTCTACACGAACTTGGGATTGCCCGAGGCCTGCTCCCTCGGCAAGCGGTTGTTCAAGAAGCAGTTCTATGAGCATGGGCAGCTTGTCGCGGCTGACAAGAAGGCCTTTGTCGAGGATATCGAGGGGATTGACTGGAGCTACACGCTCAAGCCGTCCACCATCAACATACCAAAGCTCGAAGACGACACACATGAGTATCTGGAGATCGCCGTTCTCCAGGTCGTGCTCACCGCTATTGAGCGGCATGCCCGGATTGCCTCAGCCATCCAGAAGGCGATCCCGTACCCGATCTTGATCGTCTTCGTGCGAGGACAACACATGGCCATCCACGCCGCTGACAAACGGATCAACCGCGCCGATGTAAACAAGATCGTGGTCGAGGCGAGCTACGACACTGGCTGGATCGACACATCCGCACCGAGCGCCCCACAAGACGCCTTCCTGTCGGATTTCCGCGCGGCCAACTTTAGCTACCGCAATCTCTACGATTTCTATCAGGGCGCGGTAGATAGGATCGTAGCGCTCAACTGCGCAGCACACTCAGGACAGTACGCACCGCCGAGTGAGACGACAAAACCGAAGGCGGACCGTCTAGAGGCGCTACGGAAGATGGAAAAACTTCATCAGGAGCGGAACGAAACCCGCAACAAACTGAAGAAAGAGAAAAACTTGGGGACACAGGTCAATCTGAACACCCGTATCAAGCAACTCAGTGATAGCATCGAAGCTATTCGAAAAGAAATTTGAGGAAAGAGTAATGGACGCATTGAAGAAAGAAAACGGTGAGAGCCTGAACATCGTGGACGAAAACATCGACGCGCTCAAGGCTATTTTGCCGGACGCCTTCACAGAAGATGGAATCGACTTCGATGTATTGCGTCAGTTGCTTGGAGATAAAATTGCGGATGGCGAGGAAAAATATGGTCTGACCTGGCATGGCAAAAAGAAAGCACGGCAGATAGCACTTGCGCCGTCGAGTGGCACCTTGCGACCGTCACCCGAAGAAAGCACCAACTGGTCAAATACCCAGAACCTCTTCATTGAAGGTGACAATCTCGAAGTGCTCAAGTTGCTTCAGAGAAGCTACGCTAACGCTGTCAAGATGATCTATATCGACCCACCATATAATACTGGCGGGGACCTTATTTATCCCGACAAATTCCAAGATAATCTAGACACCTATCTTAGATACACAGGGCAGAAGGGTGAAGACAGCCTAGCTATTACATCCAACCCTGAAGCTTCTGGCCGATTTCATACAAATTGGCTCAACATGATTTATCCAAGGATTTGCGTCTCAAGAAATCTCTTGAGCAGCGACGGAGTAATTTTTGTGAGTATCGACGATGGCGAACTACAAAACCTCCGAATGATTATGGACGAAGTATTTGGCGAAGAAAATTTTATCGCCTGCTTCGTATGGAAGAGCCGACAGAATAAAGACAATCGCACCACAACTGGCGCATCCATCGATCACGAGTATGTCCTCTGCTATGGAAATCATATTCGCGGCGACAAGAGAGACTATTCACAGTATGCAAATCCAGATGGCGATCCTAGGGGCGACTGGGTGAGCGCTAATATGGTTGGAATTGCAACAGCAGATAGGCGCCCAAACCTCCACTATGACCTCGTTAACCCGGCAACGGATATCAATTACGGGTGTCCTACAATGGGTTGGCGATATGATCGCAACACGATGGGACGACTTATCGAAGAAGATCGCATACTTTGGCCAACGGACGATAGTGGTAGGCCACGGAGAAAAGCATTCCTATCGGAGCTTGATTCCGAGTTTACAGGCTTTTCCACCATTATCGGCAAAGATATCTACACCAGGCATGGCACCGCAAACATCGATGAACTCTTCGATGCGCGGATTTTTACTTTCCCGAAACCAGTAGAATTACTCACCAGCCTAATAGAACAAGGCTCAGGTGACGGCGATATTGTCTTGGACTTCTTCGCTGGCTCTGGTTCCACTGCGCACTCGGTATTGAAGTGTAACGCGACAAACAATGAGCACCGTCGCTTCATAATGGTTCAGCTTCCTGAACCCCTAGACCAGACAAATCGAGATCAAAAGACGGCGTCAGATTTCTGCGCTACTCTTGGCAAGCCACGCAATATCGCCGAACTATCGAAAGAGCGCATTCGACGTGCGGCGACAAAAATTAAAGAAGGGAATCCCGACTTCGACGGGGATTTGGGTTTTAAGGTCTTCAAGCTCGATAGCAGCAATATTCGAGCTTGGAATCCCGATGCATCCGATCTTGAGCAGACCTTGCTCGATCATGCAGAGCACTTGGTCGAGGGTCGCAGTGAACAGGACGTGCTCTATGAGCTTCTGTTGAAACGCGGCGTCGATCTTACCGTTCCGATTGAAGAGAAAGAGATTGCAGGCAAGACGGTCTACTCCATCGGTTATGGCGTCCTATTTGCCTGTCTGGACGAAACCATCGACAAAGCCGAGATCGAAGCCCTCGCCAAGGGGATCACGGATTGGCACAATGAGCTGGAGCCCGCCGCAGACACGCAAGTTGTCTTCCGTGACAGCGCCTTTGCCGACGACATCGCCAAAACGAACATGACCGCCATTCTGGAACAGAACGGCATCGCTCATGTCCGCAGCCTGTAAGATTGGGGGCAGAGCGATGAAACTGCACTTCGAAGACAACCTCGACTATCAGCACGCCGCCGTTGAATCTGTGGCTGCCCTGTTCAAAGGTCAGGAGATCAACCGAACGGAATTCACCGTCACTTACCGCTCTGGCGACGCGGCGCAGGGCTCGTTCGGCGTCACCGAGAGCGAGCTTGGCATCGGCAACAAGTTGGAGCTTCTGGACGATGAAATCCTGGAGAACATGCGGGAAATCCAGCTCAAGAACGGGCTTCGACCTTCGGAGTCACTGACTAGCGGTGACTTCACCGTCGAGATGGAGACAGGTACAGGCAAGACCTACGTATACCTGCGCACCATCTTCGAACTGAACAAGCGCTACGGCTTTACTAAGTTCGTGATCGTGGTGCCGTCCGTGGCGATCAAGGAAGGGACCTACAAGACCCTTCAGATCACCCGCGAGCACTTCGAGAACCTCTACCCGATGGCCAAGGGCTACGAATACTTCCAATATGATTCAGGCAAGCCAGGTACGGTGCGCAACTTCGCCACTAGTCCGAACATCCAGATCATGGTCGTCACCGTTGGGGCGATCAACAAAAAGGATGTGAACAACCTCTATAAGGAAAGCGAGAAGACGGGCGGTGAGAAACCCATCGACCTCGTGCGTGCAACTAACCCCATCATCATCGTGGACGAGCCGCAGAGTGTTGATGGCGGGATGACTGGACGCGGCAAGGAAGCTCTCGAAGCGATGAACCCTCTTTGCACGCTGCGTTATTCGGCCACTCATGTGGACAAGCACCACATGGTCTACCGCTTGGACGCAGTAGATGCCTATGAGCGCGAGCTCGTGAAGCAGATTGAAGTCGCCTCGCTCGAAGTCGAGGGTGGTCACAACAAGCCCTACGTGAAGCTTATCTCCACCGAGAACCGACGCGGGGCAATCACGGCAAGAATCGAGGCAGACGCCTTGAGCGGTGGGAAGGTCAGGCGTCAGATTTTCACGGTCGAAGACGGTGACGATCTGGAACAGGAAACAGGCCGCGAGCTTTACGCCAATTTCCGCGTCGGTACGATCACGGTCGGCAAAGACAATCAGACAATGGAACTCAGTATGCCGGGCGGCGAGGAAACGCTCCGCCCTGGCGATGAAGTTGGCGGTGTGAATGCCGATGACCTCAAGCGGCTCATGATCCGCCGCACTATCAAAGAGCATCTGGATAAGGAAATGCGCTTTGCCGCGCAGAAGCGCGAAGTCAAAGTTCTGAGCCTCTTCTTCATCGATAGCGTGGATTTCTATCGCCAGTACGATGCGGACGGAAACATCGTAAAAGGCAAGTATGCCCTGATGTTCGAAGAAGAATATCGGAAGCTGGCCAAGCATCCCGATTATCAAACCTTATTCGAGAAGGTCGATCTCGATATCGATGCCGATGAAGTCCACAACGGGTACTTCTCTATCGATAAGAAGGGCGGCTGGACCGAGACGGCGGACAACAACCAGACCAACCGCGACAACGCAGAGCGCGCTTACAACCTCATCATGAAAGATAAGGAAAAGTTGCTCAGCTTTGACTCAAAGCTGAAATTCATCTTCTCCCACTCGGCCCTCAAGGAAGGCTGGGACAATCCGAACGTCTTTCAGATTTGCGCCTTGCGCGACATCGGGACGGAGCGCGAGCGTCGTCAGACCTTGGGTCGCGGGCTTCGTCTATGTGTCAATCAGGAAGGTCAGCGACTTCGGGGTTTCGACGTAAACACCCTCACTGTCATCGCCACGGAGAGCTACGAGCAGTTCGCCGACAATCTCCAGAAAGAGATCGAGGCTGATACGGGCATTCGTTTTGGCGTGGTCGAGAAGCACCAATTCGCCAACCTGGCAGTCACTGCCGAAGACGGCACCACCAGCCCCCTCGGAGTTGATCGGTCAGAAGAAGTCTGGACCTATCTCAAGGACAACGGCTTCGTTGATGCCAAGGGCAAGGTTCAGGACACACTCCGCACGGCGCTCAAAGACAACACGCTTACGCTGCCCGAGGACTTCTCGGAGCAGGAAGACGGCATCAAAGACATCCTGCGCAAACTGGCGGGCAAGCTCGATATCAAGAACGCGGACGAGCGAATCACGATCCGCACCCGAGAGGCCATACTTGAGAGCGAGGGCTTCAAGGCGCTTTGGGACCGCATTAAGCACAAGACGACCTACCGCGTCGAGTTTGACAACGCCAAGCTCATCGAAGATTGCGCGCGTGCCATCACGGACGGCCCCAGCATCACCAAGACCCGCGCACAATTCCGCGTTGCGGACATCGCCATCGGGAAAAGCGGTGTTCAGGCCAGCGAGACATCGGCGTCGGGATTTACCTCCATCAGCGAGAGTGACATCGAGCTTCCCGATTTGCTGACGGATCTTCAGGACAAAACCCAGCTCACGCGAAAAAGCTTGGTCAAGATTCTAACCGACAGCCGTCGCCTGCCGGACTTCAAGAAGAACCCGCAGGAATTCATCGATCTGGCGTCTGAGGCTATCAACCGTACAAAGCGTCTCGCTCTGGTCGATGGGATCAAGTACCAACGCGTTGGCGATGATCATTATTACGCCCAGGAACTCTTCAAACAGGAAGAGCTGACGGGCTATCTGAAGAACACGCTACAGACGCAGAAATCGGTTTACGAGCATGTCGTCTATGACTCGGCAGGCGTTGAACGGCGTTTCGCCGAAGAGCTGGAAGCCAATGAAGCCGTGAAGGTCTACGCCAAGCTTCCAGGCTGGTTCAAAGTCCCCACACCACTTGGCACCTATAATCCTGATTGGGCCGTGCTGATCGAAGAGGAGGGTCAAGAGAAGCTCTACTTTGTGGTTGAGACCAAAGGTAGCGGCTGGTGGGATGACCTTCGGCACAAGGAAGGCGCGAAAATCGCCTGTGGAAAAGAGCACTTTGCAGTTCTGGCGCAAGGCGAAAATCCTGCAAAATACATACACGCTACTTCGGTTGGCGACATGATGAAGCACAGTTGAGGTAATCGATGCAAATTCGGCAAATTATTGACAAGATAAACGACAATCAAATCTTTGTTCCCGCATTCCAACGAGAGTATGTGTGGAAGCGGCCAGATGCGAAAGCTCTGTTTACATCTCTGATCAAAAGATATCCCACAGGGACGCTTCTGACGTGGGAAACGGCAAACCCGCCGGAGTTGAAGGGCAAAAAGAAATACACAAGCGAAATGGGTGCGGTCAAACTCATTCTAGACGGTCAACAGCGCATTACCACGATCTACATGATCCTGGAGGGTAAGCTTCCACCTTATTACACGCAGCCAGAAATCAAGAACAACGTACTTGGCCTGTACGTCAATCTCGAAACCCTTGAACTTGAATATTACAAAAAGCAGGCCATGGAGAATAACCCTCTTTGGGTAAATCTAACAGATATCTTCCAAGCGAAGATCAAGAGTTCCGATGTTCGCAAGAGCCTGAAGGCAAGAGAGCTTCTGACCGATGAGCTTGAAGACCTGATCGATGACAATTTTGAGGCTGTCAAATCGATCATGGACAGAGAATTTCCTGAACAGATTATCCCCGTCTCAGCCTCCATCAAGGAAGCTATCGACATCTTCTACATCGTGAACGCCAGCGGCGTAAACCTGACGGATGCGGAGCTGGCACTCGCGCAGATTAGCGGTTACTGGCCCGAGGCCAGAGACTTGTTCAAGGCAAAGCTATTTGAGTTGGAGAAGAATGGCTTTGTGTTCAAGCTGGACTTCATCATCTACGCTTTGCTTGGCGTTACCCACTCAATGGGTTCGGAAATGCGCCGACTTCACAGTGCCGATAACCGCGAAGCCATCAAGGCGGCGTGGGAGCGCCTTGACAAGCAAATTCTTGACTACGTGGTCAACATCCTTCGCACCCATGCCTTCGTTGACCATTCTGACGAGATCAACTCGGTCTTTGCACTTATTCCTTTGATCGCTTACGTCTATGGTAAGCCAAACGGTCAGCTTACCGAAATCGAGATCAAGAAGGCTGTAAAGTGGTTCTACTACTCCCAGCTTCGCCAGCGATATGTCAGCCAGACGCCGCAAAAACTGGACAAAGACCTGGCTACGGTCAAGAATTCGTCTCAACCTTTTGATGACCTTCTTGGACTTATTGAACAAGAGCGGTCATTGACGATCACAGAGGGCGAATTTGCTGGTCGTGATATTCGTCATCCGCTCTTCTCGCTCATGCGCTGGTACTTCAAAAGCAAGGGCGCTGTGTGTCTGACCAGTGGCGTGTCAATTCGTCAGAACATGGGCAAGAAGTATGTTTTGGAGAAAGATCACATCTTTCCATACGCGGCATTGAAAGAGAACGGATACGACATCAACAATCGCTTCAAATATGCGCTCGCCCAGGAAATTACGAACCGCGCCGTCTTGACCCAAGTCGAAAACAGGGGAAAGTCTGACCAAGCTGCTAAGGAATACCTTGAAAGCGCAAAAATCAAGTTTCCTTCAGCGCTCTCCAAGCAATGCATCCCAGAAGATTCAGCATTGTGGGAAATGAGTGCTTATGAAAAGTTTCTTGCTGCGCGCAGGTCTTTGCTCACTGAAGAACTGAACGAATTTCTCGTTGGCATCACAAAGATGGACACGGCCAAAGTTGAAGTCAGCATTGCCGATATGATAGCCGAAGGCGAGCATGATGGCCTTGAGTTCAAGTCATCTATGCGCTGGGACACGAAACAGAACTGCCTAAATAAAAGCCTTGAGAAGGTCATCCTTAAGACGATTGCCGCTTTCAATAACGGGTACGGCGATGGCGGGACGCTTATCATCGGCGTCGATAATGAAGGCAACGTCCTTGGTCTGGAAAACGATCTCAGCACCTTGAAAGGCGATGACGCCGACGCTTACGAGCTACATCTTCGGAATCTTGTGAATGCGGAATTTGGTGTCCAGTACGCTGCGTCAAATATCAAGGTGCGCTTCCACGAGATCGAAGGGCAGATGGTATGTGCCGTCACTGTGTCGAAGGGCGTGGGTCCGTTGTTCGTGAAGGACGCCGATAAGAACGGTGCGAAGGTCGAGAAGTTCTTTGTACGTTCGGGCAACGCGTCCGATCCAATCAACAATCCTAGTGAAATTGCCACCTACATCTCCAAGCGTTTCAAAGCGGCCTAAATTCTCTTTTTTCTGTTGGCGCACCCCTTCGGGTCGGGCTGTCGTGAACCGAGCCGCCTAAGAACGTCTCGGCCTTGCGGCTTCCATCCCTTGCGTGATCGTCGGCGTGCTTGATGCACCCCTCTGGCTGAGCGCGGCTCTATAGGAGCCGCGCGTTTCTTTCCCATTTCTTGGGGCCTTCCGGCCCCATCCTCCGTCAAGACCCAAGTCCCTTGCCAAGGCTGCGGGAGAAAGCATCGGAGCCGTGGCTCGGCTGCGCCTGCGCCCGCACCACCTTCCGATCCTTTCGATCTTGACGGCCTCCCCCCGCTCATTGGCGCGGGCCTAGTCCGGTTGCATGCGCAACCGACTATTCCAAAGGAGGAAAAAGGACATGAAAACAGATGTGTATCAGAAAGTAACAGACAAGATTATTGCCGATCTGGAGAAAGGCGAGCTGTCTTGGCTGAAGCCTTGGAACGCTGGAAACCTTGAAGGCAAGATCACCAAACCGCTACGGCACAACGGGATACCTTACAACGGTATCAATGTGCTGATGCTATGGGGGGCGAGCGTTGAGGCGGGTTATCTCTCCCCATACTGGATGACTTTTAAACAGGCCAAGGAGCTTGGCGCACACGTCAAGAAAGGTGAGCGCGGCAATCTGGTGGTCTATGCCAACACCATCACCAAGCTAGAGTCGCAGGACGATGGGAGCGAGGAAGAGCGCAAAATCCCTTTCATGAAAGGCTACAGCGTTTTCAACGTCGAGCAGATCGAAGGCTTGCCCGAGCATTACTACGCCAAACCCGAGCCCGTGATTGATCCCGCCTTGCGGATCAGCCACGCGGAAGAATTTTTCGGGCATACTGGCGCAGACATCCGCCACGGCGGGAACAGCGCCCATTATAGCGGCGGCACCGATCACGTGCAGATGCCAGCTTTCGAAACCTTCCGCAGCCCAGAAAGCTACTACGCAACCCTTGCCCACGAGCTGACGCACTGGACAAAGCACAAGAGCCGCCTTGACCGTGACTTTGGCCGGAAGCGTTGGGGTGATGAAGGCTACGCCCGCGAGGAACTGGTCGCCGAGCTTGGCGCAGCTTTCCTTTGCGCTGATCTGGAACTGACCCCCGAGCCTGGCATGGATCATGCCGCCTACATTCAGAGCTGGCTGAAAGTCTTAAAGGACGACAAGCGCGCGATCTTCGCCGCCGCCGCCCACGCGCAGCGCGCCGCAGACTTCCTGCACGGTCTGCAACCACTCATCGAGGAAGAAGAGCAGCGGGAAGGAGTCGCCGCGTGAGCGGCGGCTCAACAACTTCAGAAAATTTTCGGCTGACCTCTTGGTCAGCCGATTAGACCTCTTGCCTCGACAAGGCCATTGTACGCAAGGACAAGATGCCTAGTAGATCATCTAAGTCTTCTACTCGCGTTGACGATCATGCTACCTTGTTGATTTGGAGGCGCAATTGAACAATAGACCATCAGGCATAGATGATCGCCCAGAACAGCTCCGTGAGCCCATTATCAAGGCAGACGGAGTAACGGAATCTGAACGGTATCTGGCGAAGTTAGGTGAAAAATCCTTTCTCAATCTCTGGTCATACCCAAGCCCGTTTCGTGATCAAAAGCTAAAAGGCAAAGGGGACGGAAAAGAGCTGTGTGATTTGCTCGTGGTGTGCGATCGTCACGTAATCATTTTCAGCGAGAAAACGATTGAATGGCCGAATGCCGCTCTAGATGTTGCTTGGTCCCGCTGGGCAAGACGTGCGTTGGAATCTTCCGCGAAGCAAGTTAAGGGAGCAGAGCGATGGATTGCAGAGTTTCCAGATAGAGTATTCCTTGATCGCGAATGCACAATTCCATTTCCTATTGATTTTCCGCCAATAGACGCACGCGTCGTTCACAGAGTCCTCGTTGCGCGTGGAGCGTCTCAAGCTTGCAGAGAGTATTTTGGTGAGGGCTCGGGCAGCCTATTGATTAGGCCCGATATAAGAGATGACCACCACTGGTCGAATCGAGTTGAAACCAAACCTTTCGCCGTAGGTGATCTGGACCCGAGCGGCTCCTTCGTCCATGTCTTCGATGAAATTGCTTTGGATATCGTTCTCAGCGAACTGGATACCATTCGTGACTTCACAGACTACTTGGAGAAAAGGCAAGCTTTCATTCGCTCAGGCGATCTCCTTGAGGCGCACGGCGAAGAGAATTTGCTCGCCTTCTACGCAGTAAAAATCAACGCGGACGGCGATCATGATTTCGTTTACGACAAGAAGGACACACCAGTATCGATTGATAGGCAACATTATAAGGAATTAATCCGAGACCCTCGATACGTCGCAAAAAAGCGCGAAGATGAAGTTTCCTATTTATGGGATAAATTGATCGAAGTGTTCACTAATCGCATGCTGGACGGTACGTCTATCGTTCTGGATGGTTACGAGTTTGAACTTCGCAAAAACGAGCTCGGCGTACGCTATATGGCGCTGCAATCGAGATTTGCCAGGCGCTCCCACGGACAGGCTGTTGTCGGCGCACTGGAAAAAGGAAAGAATGCGGATCGCTTCTTTCGCACAATGCTCTCTCCCGATGGCTCTAAGGAAAATGACACCGCATTTTTCATTCAAACTTTCAAATACTTAGACTGGATGGAGGATAAGGGCGGATACGAACAATATCGCAGGAAGCGCACAGAAGGGGCGCTGATATACGCTCAAGGGTTGCTGGAGCGCTATCCTCATCTTGAAAGGGTCGTTGGTATTTCACGCGAACCGCCCGCTCAAGGGCGCGGCGTTTCTGAAGATTTGATCTATGCAGAACAGGCAGAGTGGACCGACGAAGAACGTCAATCCATCACAGAAGCCTGCGAAGCAATCGGCGTCCTGCAAGGTGAACTGCGAGAAAGAGCATGGGGCGGACAAGAGTTCCCGGATGTCGAAAGTATCATTATAGAACGTCCCGCCACTCGCCCCGAGCCACGTGGGCTAAATAGGCGGCAACGTCGTGCGATGCGATCCAAAGCAAAAAGAAAAGGCAAATAGAACGACTTGCGGCCAGCCTGACGGCTGACCGCTGATCGGTTAGAGACCTGGTGCGCGTGCCGCCAGCTCGTTTTCGATGTTGTGCATCGATTGGAGCGCGTCTCGGCGCTCTTGGCTGCCGCGCGGGGCAGCGGCGAAGGCGTTGAACGCCTCAGCCAAGAGGCCGTGCAATTCTGCCGTGCTGCGGGATGCCGCTTCAAAACGTGAGACGAGTGTCATCTCATCCTCCTTTTGCTTCAAGGAGGCCCCGAACCACTCAGGGCCTTTCGGCCCCGCACAACCATCATCGGCCCATGGAAGGCCTGATGGTTCGGGAGGTGAACTTGATCCTGCAAACAGGCGGATGCGCAGATGGCCTTTCGCTATCCGTTTGATGCGCTGATCTTCGTAGTGCTGGCTGGATGGACCGGACTATCGGAAGATTTCTGACAACGGCGTTTGTCCGCTACCAGTGCATCCAAGAGCGGCGGCGTGTTCCAGAGGCAAGACCTTTGACGGGTAGACGGCGCAAATCCATCTCGCCCGTCAGCGCATAGGCGTCAGGCTGGCCGCTTTCTCCATATTCGTGCGGCTTTGAGTTCCTTTGCTCATCGATGGCTTGCAACCGAGAGCCCTTAATCCCTGGCCGAGGCGGCTCGCCCTTCAATGTCCTGCCCGCTCCAAAAATCCGTGTTGAACATGAACGCCGATCCTTTGCTTCGGCCTGTCGGGAGGGCGTTAGCAAGCCAACGACAAGCAAAGGAGAAACATCATGGCACGCGAAAAAACCAACCAAAACCTGCCGCTGAATGCGCCCGACTATCTGGCGTGGCACGTGACCCAGAAAGGCGACAAGGCCTATTGGAACAAGGTCGGAGCCGCATGGAAACACAAGGATGAGCGGGGCTACACGCTCCAGCTAGAGACCTGTCCGATCAATGGCCGTATCGTCCTGCGCCTGCCGCTGGAAGATGCCCCCGACGCAGCAAACGACGCGGGGCGCTCATGAGCGCCCCCGTCAAGTTGCAGGAATTCTTCGTTGATCCTGCCCGTCTTGCGTCCGGCAGATGGTGCCATACGCGAGACCGCCAGATCGGAGAAGGCGATATCAGCGCCTCATACAGCGCCGACAAGATCGCTGAGGGCCGCGTCCGCTCACCCTTCAAATGGCAAAATGCCCTTTGGGTATCGGTCGGCGGCGCATCCATAGGGAACCACCGCGCAGTGCAAGCCTACCGCATTATCGAGCGCAAATACTTCGACGGCGCGACGATCACCTACCACGAAAACGCACGCCTGAGCGCTGCTGCCCGTGGACGTCCAGAAGGCTTCTATCACGGCATGAGCGTGAAATGGGGGAAGCTGGATTGCGTGCTTGTAGGCCCTGCCAGCATCTTTCTTCCGTCCGAAGAAAAGGCAGCGCCCGAGCAGGCCGATATGTTTGATCTACTTTGAAATTCAGGAGCCTTCGTCCGAAGGCTCCAACTTTGCGAGGTTGTCGGAGAGGGCCTGCAACTCGGCAATGAAACGGTCGAGTTGGTCTTTTGAGAGCGTCGTGCCGTAATAGCCATCGCAGAGCTCGCATATCCGCACGCCCTTATGGGTCAAAGCGATATCGATGACTGACGCGCCTTTTTCACCGAGACATTCAGTAATCGTCCCGAATTCTTCTTCCAATATCTTGTGATGCCAATCGTAGTGCCCAGACATATTGTTCGTCATGCATCGTCCTTCCTGCTCTTGGCCACCATTCTATCACCGAGGTCGCGCTCAGGCGTAGCCCTGTCGCCGCCCCATCCACATCATTCTTGGGAACATCGCCCTCGTGGCCATCGCATCTGCCACATCGCAGACGCCAGCATCCCAAACTTTCTCGCCTTTCGTTCCGGCTTCGTCCTTCCAGCAGATTTGTCGCTAACCCTGGCATGGCCGACTTGCCGATCAATGGGCTGCCCGCGCCAGGCGTTGCCCCGTGTTGCCCATGACGGACTGCGTTTTCGCCCCTGCCGTTTCGGGAGCGTCCATCAGGACGAAACCCAAGAAACGAAAGGAAAAAGCAATGGGACTAGATATGTATGCGATGATTTCAGATGAGAGCTTTGAGCGCGAGGTCGATTTCAAGCCCGGTCAGGATATGGGAGAGCTGCACTACTGGCGCAAGCATCCCAATCTCCACGGCTGGATGAAAACGCTCTACTTCGAGAAGGGCGGCGAGCAGCAGGATTTCAACTGCACGCCCGTCACCTTGACCGAAGCCGATCTGGCAAGGCTTGAAGCCGACATCAAGGCTGGGAACCTGCCACCGACAGAAGGCTTCTTCTTCGGTGCCTCCGATGGATCAGAGTCCGAAGACGATCTGGCCTTCATCGCCAAGGCACGTGAAGCTATCGCCGATGGTGATACCGTCTTCTACTACGCTTGGTGGTAAACCAGCGCTAGCGCCGCCCACGTTGGGCGGCGTTATTCTGGTCTATGATCTTCGTCATCGAGCCAGTCGTCGCGCTTCGCGCGCGGCTTGAATTCCGGCACCAGCACATCGGGCTTTTGCTTGTGACGCGCATGGGTCAGCCGAATGGCGAGCCGCACCATGTCATCTGCCGCCAGATGGAAATGCTGGCGGAGTTCATCGAGCTGAACGGCATGTGCTTCATCTAAATTGAGCATCAATATGTGTCGCATAGCTTTCTCCTTTCAAAATCCTAGAGGTTAAAATCCGGCCCTTGGTCGCGCGGGCGGCCACGGGTTTTGTCCTTGTTCTTTGTCTCTTGCTGCTTGGCGTGGTCTGATTTGACTTTGGCCGTCGCGGCATGACCGCGCTGCATCGAGAGATAGGCGCTCATCTCGCCATGCAGATCGGCGATGTCTTGGCTGCGCTTCTCGCGCATCTGCTTGATGGCGCGTTGGAGCTGCTGACGCTCGTCAAGCTGGCGGGCAACCAGATCGTCACGTTCTGCCTGATCGCGCATGTAGGATTGCCACGTCTCAAGCTCGTTCTGCGTTCTGATCTTCGAGTATTTCCCCGTGATACGACTCCATAGCCCGCTGACGCCTTTCGGCAGACGCGCGGCTCTGGCTGCTGTTTCCTTGTCCCAGCGGATACGCTGCATCTCATCGAGCAACTTGCGCTCTTCGCGGTGACGCTCCACCGCTTGGGTGCGCTTGAACTCGATTGTCGGGTGCTTCTCGGAATAGGTTCTGTTGATTTCAAGGACGTATTTGACGAGCTGACCGCTCACACGCTTGGCGATTTCCTCGCGGCGCTCCTGCACAGACGGCAGATTGTCTGCGTCATGGATGCGGGCTTTGACATCTTTCGTCTTCACGCCTGACCAGCGGGCGAGCGCGTAAATCTCGCCTTGATAATCGACCGCAACGACGCCGCGCCGATCACCGCGTGCGAGGAAATAGCCTTTCTCTTCGAGAGCGGCTTTCAAAGTGTCGGCGTTGTCGGATGACTCCCAGGCTTGCTTGAACGCCGCCTTTACCAGTCTTGGATCGGCCATGGCGCGTTTGGCTTGTTGCCACTCGGCGCGGGTGAAGTTGAGCGGGTTGCGCACGGCCTGATCGACAATGCCCTTCGGCATGTCCCAGCCATTCTGGAGGTAGAGCTCTTTCGAGACCTCCATCAGGCGGCGCTTGAAGAACGGCAGGTTCTTCGCCGTCATGGTTTCGACATCGATCCGAGACCAAACCGCATGCGCGTGACGCCTGCCTTCCTTCTCATGGAAGACAATCGCGCGGGCATGACCATCCAGGCCGAGCCTTTGTTCGGCCAGTTCGATGGCAGCTTCGAACGTGGCGACATCGACGCGCTCACCTTCGGGCGGATTTAGGCTGAGCGAGAATAGATGTTGCTGGCAGCGTGTCCCCTTGGCGACGGCCTGCGCTTCCAGCAGGGCGTCCAGAAGTTGTTCATCGGAAACGAAGCCCCGAAGCTCATGCAACTCGACATGCTCGTTGTCCTGAACATTCATCAGGTGACGAGCCAGCTTGGCCGCATTGCCGCGTTGTGAGCCTTTCAAGATCATGGCTCACCTCCATCGCTCAAACCACCGAGCGCCCGCAGCAGTTCTTCCCGCATCGCCTTTACATCCGCGCAAGCCTGGCGAAGTTCTTCTTCGACATCGGGCGATACAGGGAGCGATCCGCTGTTCGAGGCGCGGGCAAGTTGGTTGAGATTCTGCGACAAGCGCGAAGAGCCGAGCGCGCCAAGAACGCGCCCCAGGGCTTCCTGATCCTTCACAGGATAGCGTCCGCGCTTTTTGCGCGGCGCAGCATCATCCCCGAGCAGTTGCTCACGGATATACCGCCCGAGCGGCATGCTGCCCCGCAACATATCCAGCTTAGCACGCTCATCGAAGGTGAAGCGCAGCGAGAACGGCGGCGGATACTTGGGCCGCTGATCCTTGGCTAACTTATTGAAACGTCTATCTAAGGTGCTCATCGCCGCACCTCAGATCGCTTAGATCATACGGTGCGAGATGGTGTTCCCATTCTTGGAAGACCTCAAACAAGCGGTTCGATTCCGCTCCAGTTGGGTCCACCATCCCCCCCCAACATGAAAATTCGGGCCTTCGGACAGATGGTGGTTTGCGGTTTCGCGGGCTTTTGCGCGGCCCCAGGGACTGTTCCCCATCAGCGCGGCATGGGTCAGGGAATCATCACCATCGGCCGCAGGAAGACGGCGGCGTCGGAACTGAGGTCGTCATAGATCAGCTCGACCGTAATGGTCTTGACGGATCCAAACGGGAAGGCACGGTAGGGCAAGCCGTCTTCGGGCAGGATCGCGTTCGGCGCGGGCGTGTCCAGGTGGCAGGGCGGCAGCGGCCAGTCGGCAAGGGGCGCATCGTTGATCGCCACGCGCAGCCCCGCAAGGCCGCAGCGCCAGGCCAGGATCTGCGTGACATAGACCAGGTCCTGCCCGTCATATTCGCGCACCCCAACCCAGGAGGTTTTCGTGGCCGTCAGGATCGGCCTGACCTCGGTCGCGGTGGTGAAGCGCCCCGTGGGCACCTGCGGTTCGGCCTGCATCTGCGGTGACGCCGGGCTGTTTGGGGCCGCAGGGCTGGCCGGAGAGGCGGGGCTGGCCGGAGACGCCGGGGAATTGGCCTGGATTACGGGGGCGTTTGCGGGGGCCTCATAGGGGTCGGTGATGCTGGCCGCATCCATGAAAATCAGTGTCCACAACCACAGAAACATCGTCATTCCCCTGAAACCTGTTCGGCCGCAGCACAGTGCCTGGCCCAAGAATCAATAGGCCCCAAAAGCGCGGCCCGAAATCTGCCAGTCCCCAAGGGACCGGCCGGTCTTTAATTTACCCGCCATATTGGTAGTGTCGGCGCAGGCAGGCAAGTTGTCATAAAGCAAACCAAGGCGTGTGAAAATATGGGCGGACAAAGGGGCGTCTCGGTCGGGTCAGACGAAATGGCAGCTCGGCCGAACATCGTCATCATCGGACAATCCGGGCGTCTGCAATACGAGGCGCTGATTTTCGCGGCCTCCCTGAAGGCGCAAAGCCCCGGGTTCGGCCAGCTGATCGTGGCTGAGCCGCAGCCCGGCCCGCTTTGGGATCGCGATCCCACCATGGCCGGATCGGTGCGCCGCGCGCTGGAAGAGATGGGCGCGCAGATCCTGCCGTTTCAGAACGAACATTTCGGACAAAGCTATCCGCAGGGCAACAAGATCGAGGCGCTGATGGCCCTGCCCGCCGGTCAGCCCTTTGTCTTTTTCGACACCGACACGCTGATCCTGGATGACCTGTCCCGCGTGCCGTTTGATTTCGACCGGCCCTCGGCGTCGAACCGGGTCGAGGGGACCTGGCCCAAGCCGGAACTCTACGGTCCCGGCTACACCGGCATCTGGCAGGCGCTGTACGATCTGTTCGGGCTGGATTTCCAAAGCTCTCTCGACCTGAGCCAGCCGGACGAATACTGGCGGCGTTACCTGTATTTCAACGCCGGGTTCTTCTATTACCGCTGCCCGCAGATCTTCGGGCGGCGGTTCCTGGACTATGCGCTGACCATCCGTGACCACCCCCTGCCCGCGCTGGCCTGCCAGTCGCTGGACCCCTGGCTGGATCAGGTCGCCCTGCCGCTGGTGATCCATGCGCTGGATGGCGGGCGCGATGTGCTGCCCGCCGGGCTGATCGACGGAGAGGTCACCTGCCATTACCGCGTTCTGCCGCTGGCCTATGCGCGCGAAAGCGACCGGGTGATCGAGGTGCTGGAACAGGTCACCGCGCCGCAGCCGATCAAGAAGCTGCTGAAGAACTACGACCCGATCAAGCGGATGATCTATCAGGGGCGCGGCCAGAAGGTCCGGGCATTGTTCGACCGCGACGCCCTGCCGAAGCGGGAACAGGCGATCCGCAACCGCATCAAGCGCGAAGGCTTCTGGATGCGCTAGGCCTCGATCGGGGTGGCCGACAGTTCGGCACACCAATGGGCGCGGCGGTCGCGGATCGCATCCTTGCGCAGCAGCGGGCCAAGCGTCGGGTCCAGTACCTCGAGCGGTTCGATGCTCAGCGTGCCGTCAAAGGCCGCCTGCATCCCCTTGGTCGGGCAGGATCCGCTGCGCAGGGTAAAGCCCAGGCGGTTTTCAATCGCGGCGACGTTTTTCGACACGCCGACCCAGCACTGCCCGCCGGTGCGCGCGGCATAGACCGTCCAGTCTTCGTCCCGCTGCTTATAGGCCGCGCGGGCGGCACGTTTGTCGATTGTCGCCTTGGGCGATTGGTCAGATTTTGGGCCAGACTTAGGGCCCGATTTAGGGTCAGTCTTTGAATTTGCACTCATGACAGAACGTATCTTTCAAAATCTCGGGCCGGGCGGACCGGCGATCAAATCCCGGCCTGTCCTAGCACAGCCGCGCGCGCATGTATCCGGTGCCCCGTGCAAATCGCCCCCGCGCAGAGGGCAAGAGCGGAGTTGCGCCACCGCCCTCCGCTTTCCGGCCTCAGCCCTTCCCGGCACGCTTGAGCGCCGCCCTCTCCTGCCCTAACACCAAAAGCAAGCCCGCCACCGGAGGGGACGCGGGTGTGCCACAGAGGAGGATTTTCATGGCCTATGGTTTCGACACATTGCAGATTCACGCGGGCGCACGGCCCGATCCGGCGACCGGCGCGCGCCAGACCCCGATCTATCAAAGCACGGCCTATGTGTTCCGCGATGCCGATCACGCCGCCGCTTTGTTCAACCTGCAAGAGGTCGGCTATATCTATTCGCGCCTGACCAACCCGACGGTTGCCGTTCTTCAGGAACGTATCGCCACGCTGGAAGGCGGCCAGGGTGCGGTTTGCTGTTCCTCGGGTCATGCGGCGCAGATCATGGCGCTGTTCCCGCTGATGGCCCCGGGGCGCAATGTCGTCGCCTCGACCCGGCTGTACGGCGGCACGATCACGCAGTTTTCTCAGACCATCAAACGCTTTGGCTGGTCGGCCAAGTTCGTCGATTTCGATGATCTGGACGCGGTCAAGGCCGCCATCGACGACGACACCCGCGCGGTCTTCTGCGAAGCGGTGGCGAACCCCGGCGGCTATATCACCGACCTGGATGCGATTTCCGCGATCTCGGACAAGGCGGGCGTGCCGCTGATCGTCGACAATACCTCAGCCACGCCTTACCTGTGCCGCCCGATTGAACATGGCGCGACGCTGGTGGTGCATTCGACCACCAAGTACCTGACCGGCAATGGCACCGTGACCGGCGGCTGCGTGGTGGATTCGGGCAATTTCGACTGGTCCGCCAGCGACAAGTTCCCGTCGCTGTCCCAGCCCGAGCCCGCCTATCACGGTCTGAAATTCCACGAAACCTTCGGGCCGCTGGCCTTTACCTTCCACGGCATCGCCATCGGGCTGCGTGACCTGGGCATGACCATGAACCCGCAGGCCGCGCATTACACGCTGATGGGGATCGAGACCCTGTCGCTGCGCATGGACCGGCACGTCCAGAACGCGCTGAAGGTGGCGGAATGGCTGGAAAACGATGACCGCGTCGCGGCGGTGACCTATGCCGGGCTGCCGTCCTCGCCCTATCACGACCGGGTGGCCAAGATCTGCCCCAAGGGGGCTGGCGGGCTTTTCACCTTCTCGCTCAAGGCCGGGTACGAGGCCTGCGTGAGATTCGTCGATGCGGTCGAGATCTTCAGCCATGTGGCCAACCTGGGCGACACCCGGTCGCTGGTCATCCACTCGGCCTCGACCACGCACCGGCAGCTGACCGAGGAACAGCAGAAGGCCGCAGGTGCCGCGCCGGACGTGGTGCGCGTGTCGATCGGGATCGAGGATCCCGCCGACCTGATCGCCGATCTGGACCAGGCGCTGGCCAAGGCCTGCGGCTAAGATCCCTGACCAAGCGCCCGCCCCCTGGGACATCCTTCGGGGGCGGGCATCGGGGCCTGGCCACGGTCCGCAGGGTTTCGCCGCCCCCCAAGGTTATGGGATCGTCAGCCTTTTCCTATCCTTAACGGTGCTGTAGCATGCTGAAAACGCGGCCTCCCTGCGGGGCCGCGCCTTTGGCATCTGACAGGCTGATGAAACCGAATTTCGCACTGATATTGTCGATGGAGGGGATCGCCCTTCTTCAACGCGCCGCCTCGGGCTGGGCGCTGGTCGGAGAGGCTGCGCCCGAAAGCGCTGATCTTGCGGGGGAAATGGCGACGCTGCGCGCCATGGCCGACCGTCTGGACCCTGCGCCGACCTTCAAGATCGTCATCCCGAACGACCAGATCCGCTATGTCTCGGTTCCTGCGGGTGCGCCGGATCCCGAAACCCGCCGCCAGCTGGTGGCGCAGGCGCTGGACGGGCAGACGCCCTATGCGCTGGATGAACTGGTCACCGATTCCATTGTCACAGGCAAGATGTTGCAGATCGCGGCCGTGGCCATCGACACCCTGCAGGAGGCGGATGAATTCGCCCGCGGCTTCGGGTTTCAGCCGGTCTGCTTCGCCGCCATGCCCGAGACCCGCGATTACGCGGGCGAACCCTATTTCGGCACGGCCCATGACGTGCCCGCCGACATCCACGTCGAACAGGACGCCGTTGCGATCCGCGTGAATGGCCGGGTGCAGATGCCGGATGACGCGGCCTCTGCCGATACCGCTGCGGGTGCGGCGAAGGCGGATGAGGGCCCGGTTTCTTTCGTGTCCCGTCGTGGTCGCGATGACGCCCCGGCCCATAGCGTCGCCGCATCCGACGCCGCCACCCCGGCCGATCCGTCGCTGGATCCGGCCAAGGCAGACCCCGGCACCGACCTGCGCGATGCCAAGGACGCGTCGCGCATCACGCTCAGCCCGCCCGAGACCGATTTCCGCACGCCCACGCAGATCGAAGACGCCCCCAAGGGTCCCGGCCTTGCGGCCCGGATCAGCGGCAGCTTTGCCGGGGTGACGGGTGCCCTGGCCGGTCTGCGCGCCCGCCGCGCTGCCCGCAAGGAACCGGCGATCGAGAACCCGGTCTTCGCCGCCCAGGACGCCCTGCGCGACACGGTGGATGCGCCTTCGGGCCAAGAGGTCGCGCCTGAACAGGCGCCCGCCACCGAGACCGTGGAACAGACCCCGGACACCTCGAAACCCGCCGCGAAAAAGCCCGCCAAGTCCCGTCGCAAGGGCAAGGCGAAGGATCCCGCCCCGGCCAAGGACGTGACCCCGCCCGCGGTGGAAGACCCCGTTTCCATCGCGCCCGAATCCGTCGTGTCGGAATCCACCGCGCCCGAAGGCATCCCCGCCGATGCCCCGCGCGTGGTCGGGTCCCTCACCGCCGAGGAACGCAAGAAGGAAGCCGAACGTCTGACCGTTTTCGGGGCCCGCAACGGGGCCTCGTATGACACCGACACGGGCAAGCCCGCCATGGCCGCCGCCATCGTCCTGGCCGTTTTCCTGCTGGGCACGGCCGGCTGGGCCGCGATCTTCCTGAACGACGACCTCGCGCCCTTCTTCGGGGCCTCGGACGAGGCCGCCGAGCCGGAAGAGGCCATCGCCGCAGCGCCCGCGCCCGACAGTCAAGGGCAGGATCAGCGCGAGGATCGGGCCGTCACCGCGCCCGAACCGCTGTCGACCGGCGAGGCAACGGGCGATGACGCGGTGTCGCCGCTGATCGTCACCGAAGCGGTCGAAGAAGCCGAGAGCCAGGAAGACGCAGCCGAAACCGCCGTTCCGGGACCAGAGGCCGCCGAACAGGCCGAAACCGCCACCGATGGCGATGGTCAAGAGCTGCCGGCTCAGGATCCCGCGACCGATCCTTCCAACGATCCAGGGGCTGAAGCGCGCTATGCCGCGACCGGCATCTGGCAGCAATCGCCCGACCAGCTGGACAGCGACGCCCCCGGTGCCCAGGCCAGCCCCGATACGGGTGACGACCCCTCTGCCGTTGCGGACAACGCCGGCCCCGAAGGCGCGCCGCGCCAGGTGCCGCAGCTGTCGCTGTCAACGCTTGAACCCGACGCCCTGCCCGCGCCGCCCGGGCCGCCCGCCACGCAGGGCCGCCGCTATGTCATGGACGACCGCGGGCTGGTGATCGCAACGCCCGAGGGGGCCGAGACGCCCGCCGGCATCCTGGTCTTCACCGGGGCCCCGCCGTTGACCCCGCCGACGCGGCCCGGCACCCAGGATGACGCGGCACTGCGCCCCGCCCCTGCTGAAACGCCGGCGGACAGCGCCGCCGAAAACCCGGCCACCGATGTCGCCACCGCCGGGGACCCTGCGCCGTCGACGACGGTCGCAGATGCGACGGAGGAGACCCCTGCCGCCGCAGGCACGACAGATACCGCAGCAGCCGAAGAGGTCGCGGAAGAGCCGCAGGTCGCGATTGCCGCCCGTCCGGTGAAACGCCCGCAGCCGCGCCCCTTTGCCGAACCGGACGCCGTGCAGCAGGCCGTGGCCGAGGCGACCGCCGACACCGGCCTTGCCCCTGCCGCGTCGCTGGCCAGCGCCGCGATCCAGCCCAACACCGGCAGCGCACTGATCGAGGATGCAGTGCGGGCCTCGCTGTCCGCGGGGCTGGCCAGTGGTGCCGGTTCAGGGGCCGGTGCCGCAACCGATGAGGCAATCACCGAAGACGACGGCGAACCCGAGCTGGAGCCCACCTTCACCGCCCTGCGTCCGCTGAACCGCCCGTCGAATATCCAGGAAATCGCCGCCGCCGCGCGCACGACCCCGGTCGCCCCGCCAAGTGTCGAGCCGAATGTGCCCTCCTCCGCCTCGGTCACGCGGCAGGCGACCTTGCGCAATGCGATCAACCTGAACCGCATCAACCTGATCGGGGTTTACGGTCAGCCCTCGGACCGCCGCGCGTTGGTGCGGCTGTCGAATGGGCGCTATCGCAAGGTGAAGGTCGGGGATCGGATCGATGGCGGCCGCGTGCTGGCCATTGGCGACGCCAGCCTGCGCTATCAGAAGAACGGCCGCAACCTGACGCTGGACATGCCTAAGGGCTGAGGCCCTGCCCCGCCGCAAAAGAAAATCGGCCCGTCGCAAGCGACGGACCGATGCCTCCGGCGGGAGTATTTGCCGGCAAGATGATGGGGATCCGGGGGGGTTATTCGGCGGCGACGTCGCCGCCTTTGATTTCGTCCCCGGCTTCTCCTCCGATTTCACCACTGTCGATCTGTTCCTGTTCGATAGATTCGAAAAGCGCCTTGAAATTGCCTTCGCCAAATCCGTCATCGCCCTTGCGCTGGATGAATTCGAAGAAGATCGGACCGATCACGGTTTTCGAGAAGATCTGCAGCAGGATCCGCGTCTCGCCGCCGTCGACCACGCCTTCGCCGTCGATCAGGATGCCGTGTTTCTTCATCCGCTCGATCGGTTCGTCGTGGCCCGCCACACGATCCTTGGACAGCGTGTAATAGGCATCGGGCGGGCCGGGCATGTACTTGATGCCCTTCTCGGCGATCTGGTCAGTGGCGTCGTAGATGTCACGCGCGCCGACAGCGATGTGCTGGATGCCTTCGCCATTGTACTTCTTGAGGTAGGCGACGATCTGGCCCGTCTCGCCCCGGTCTTCGTTGATCGGGATGCGAATGCGGCCGCAGGGCGAGGTCAGCGCGCGGGAAAAGAGGCCGGTGTATTTGCCCTGGATGTCGAAGAAGCGGATTTCGCGGAAGTTGAACAGGTCGCCGTAGAAGCGGAACCAGGTGTCCATGTTCCCCTTGAAGACGTTATGCGTCAGGTGATCGAGGTAGTAGAAGCCTACGCCGCGCGGTTTGGACTGGGCCGTCCAGGTGAATTCTGCATTGTAGGGCGAGGTGTCGTAGTAGTCTTCGATGAAGTAGATCAGAGATCCGCCGATGCCGACGATGGCCGGCACGTCCATGACCTTGCCGTCGCCCTCATAGGGGGTGGCGCCTTTTGCGACCGCGTGATCGAAGGCATGCTGGGCGTCGACCACGCGCCAGCCCATGGAGGGTGCGCAGGGGCCGTGTTCCTCGATGAAGCGGGCGGCGTGGGTGCCCGGTTCGGCGTTGATGATATAGGTGATGTCGCCCTGCTGCCAAAGCTCCACGTCCTTGGACTTGTGACGGCCGACCAGCTCGTAACCCATCTTGGTGAACAGATCGCGCAGCTCCTGCGGGTCGGGGTGGGCGAATTCGACGAACTCGAACCCGTCGGTGCCTGCGGGGTTTTCATCGGTGATGGTGGATTTCGGGGCGTCGTGGGGGAACGGACCCATGGGAACCTCCTGTCGCTTGCGTTCTTTGCGCAAATATACGCCGGATCGCGCGGGAATTTTGCGCATTCCAAGGGGATTCTTGCACCTCAAACGCGGAGGAATTACCCTGGGGGCAGAAACCATGCGAGAAACGCGCACATGCTAGACCCGACCGATCTGCGCCTGCTGAACGTGCTTCAGAAAGATGCCCATCTGACCGCGCAGGAGCTGGGCGAGATGCTGAACCTGTCGCCTTCCCAGGCGGGGCGCCGGCGGCAGAGGCTGGAGGCCGAGGGCTATATCAAGGCCTATGTCGCCCGTGTCGCGCCCGACCGGCTTGGCCTGGCTATCCAGGCCTTCGTGCAGGTCCAGCTGGGCATTCACGGCCCCGAACCGGCACGGGACTTCGCCAGGCTGATAAACAGCCGCAGCGAGGTCACCGGCGCGTGGACATTGACCGGAGAAGCGGATTACCTGTTGCGCGTCTATTGCGCCGATCTGGGCGCGCTGCACCGGCTGATCCACGAGGTGCTGATGCCGCATCCGTCGGTCACCCGGGTGCAAAGCCAGATCGTCATGGACCAGCTGAAACAGGACGGCCCGCTGCCGACCGACACGCCCTGATCGAAAGGATCTAGAAACAGATGGAAGGTTTCCTTTACCAGGCCACGATCTACCTTGCCGCCGCCGTCATCGCCGTGCCGATTGCCGCCCGGCTTGGGCTGGGGTCGGTGCTGGGCTATCTGGCGGCCGGGATCGTGATCGGGCCGGTGCTTGGGCTGGTCGGACACGAGACCCACGATCTTCAGCATTTTGCCGAATTCGGCGTGGTGATGATGCTGTTCCTGATCGGGCTGGAGCTGGAACCCCGCGCGCTGTGGGACATGCGGCACAGGCTGCTGGGGCTGGGTGGCCTCCAGGTGGTGATCACCATGCTGGCGGTGATGACCGGCTTTGTCGCGCTTGGCTATGCCTGGCAGGTGGCGCTGGCCGTGGGGATGATCATGGCGCTGTCCTCGACCGCGATCGTGCTGCAGACCCTGTCGGAAAAGGGGCTGATCCAGACGGCGGGCGGTCGATCGGCCTTTTCGGTGCTTCTGACGCAGGATATCGCGGTGATCCCGATGCTGGCCTTCCTGCCGCTGCTGGCGCTGCCGACCCTGGGGCTCGAGGCCAATCCCGACGGATCCCTGAACCGCACGGCAATGGAAGCCGACGCCGCCCATTCCCTGTCGCTGGTCGAGGGGCTGCCGGGTTGGGGCGTCACGCTGGTGACCCTGGGCGCGGTGGCTGCGGTGATCCTGACCGGCATCTACCTGACAGCCCCTGTCTTTCGCTTCATCCACGCCGCCAAGCTGCGCGAGATGTACACCGCCCTGGCCCTGGGCATCGTGGTGGGCATCGCGTTTCTGATGAACCTTGTCGGCCTGTCGCCGGCGCTTGGCACCTTCCTGGCGGGCGTGGTCCTGGCCAACAGCGAATTCCGGCACGAGCTGGAATCGGACATCGAACCCTTCAAGGGGCTGCTGCTGGGGCTGTTCTTCATCACCGTGGGCGCGGGCATCGACTTTGGCGTTCTGGTGAAGGCCCCGGTGATGATCCTGGGCCTGACGGCGGCGCTGGTGCTGCTGAAGGGGGCAATCCTTTACATGATCGGCCGCGCGTTCAAGCTGCGTCGGCGTCGGTTGATGCTGTTCACCCTGTCGCTGGCGCAGGCCGGCGAATTCGGTTTTGTGCTGCTGTCGTTCTCGCGCCAGCAGAACGTGATCCCGCCGGTGCTGGCGGAACGGCTGTTGCTGGTCATCGCCCTGTCGATGCTGATCACGCCGCTTCTGTTCCTGCTGTATGACTGGCTGTCGAAGAAGATGGGCGATCCGGCGGCCGAGGCGGCCGAGGCCGACGAGATCGAGGATCAGGGCCCGGTTCTGATCGCCGGCGTCGGGCGCTTTGGCCAGATCGTGAACCGGCTGGCGCAAAGTTCGGGCGTGAAGACGGTGGTTCTGGACAACAACCTGCGCACGATCGAGGTGATGCGCCGCTTTGGCTTCAAGGGCTATTTCGGCGATCCGACCCGGCCTGACATCCTGCGGGCGGCGGGGCTGGAAAAGGCGCGCGTGCTGGTGGCGGCGATGGATGCGCCTGCGATGGTGACGCAGCTGGTGCATTATGCGCGCAAGCAGCGGCCCGACCTGCACATCATCGCCCGCGCCCATGACCGCCGCCATGTCTACGAGCTTTATCAGGCGGGTGCGGACGACATCGTGCGCGAAACCTTCGACAGCTCGCTACGCGCGGGGCGCTATGTGTTGGAGAATTCGGGGTTCAGCGACTACGAGGCCTCTAAGCTGGAACAGGCCTTCTTCCATCACGACCGCCAGGCGATCCGAGAGCTGGCTGAGCTGTGGGAACCCGACGTGGCCGCCGACAAGAACCCGGAATACGTCAAGCGGGCGAAAGAGTTGGAGAGGGACCTCGAGGCCTCTCTCCAGGCGATATTGTCGGAAAACGACGACGCTGTAGCCTGAACGGGGGCCTGAATGGGTTCGGGACCCAGGGCCTTACACGGGCCCCGAACCCTCGCCCAAACCGTGGCTCAGCCGGCGCTGACGCCGGCCTCGGCGAAGGTGGCCATGCCGGAATGGCAGGCCACCGCGCCCTTGAGCACGCCGATCGCCAGGGCCGCGCCCGATCCTTCGCCCAGGCGCAGGCCCAGGGACAACAGCGGTTCCTTGCCCAGTTTCGCCAGCAGGGCGGGATGGGCGCTTTCGGCACTGACGTGACCGGCGACGCAATGGTCCAGCGCGTCCGGGGCAACGGCCTGCAGGCAGGCGGCGGCGGAACAGCAGATAAACCCGTCAAGGATCACGGGAATGCCTTCGACACGGGCGCGCAAGATGGCCCCGGCCATGGCGGCAATCTCGCGTCCGCCCAGACGGGCCAGCGTGTCCAGGCCGTCGCCGCCCTTGTGACGGGCGACGCCATCAGCGACCACCTGCGCCTTGAGGGTCAGGCCCGCGTCATCCACGCCAGTGCCCCGGCCGACCCAATCCTGCGCGGTGCCACCATACAGCGCATGGGCAATGGCGGCGGCGGCGGTGGTGTTGCCGATCCCCATTTCACCAGTCACCAGAAGGTCGGCCTGGGGGTCCACGGCGTTCCAGCCGGTCAGCAGGGCCGCCAGCACGTCGGCGTCATCCATGGCGGGCGTTTCGGTGAAATCCCCGGTCGGGCGGTCCAGATCGATCGCATGCACGTCCATCTTCGCGCCGAAGGCCTTGGACAGCTGGTTGATCGCCGCGCCACCGTGTTCGAAATTGGCCACCATCTGCACCGTGACCTCGGGCGGGAAGGCAGAAACGCCCTTGGCGGCAACGCCGTGGTTGCCGGCAAAGATCACCACCTGCGGGTTCTCCAGCGCCGGGCGGCCATTGCCGCGCCAGCCGGCGTACCATTGCGCCAGGTCCTCAAGACGGCCCAGGGCCGCGGGCGGCTTGGTCAGCTGGCCGTTGCGGTCGGCCGCAGCGGCGGCGGCATCGGTATCGGGCCCCGGCAAAGCGCCCAGGATGGCGCGGAAATCGTCAAGGGTTGCGGGGGTCTGGGCCATGGGAAAACCTCGTTGTGCTGATCGTTTCGCCGGTGTCTAAAGCATCGAAAGGAAGGATCAAACCGTGGAACGCGACCTGCGACAGCTTTACGACGACTTTTGCACCGGGGCGGGTTTGCTGTCCCGCCTGCCCCTGCCCGACCATCGCCCGCGCGGCGTGGCCTCGGCCTGGGCCTGGCCTGTTGTCGGGCTGGTTCTGGGCGGCTTAGCGGTGCTGGCTGGGCATGTGGCGCTGGCGCTTGGCCTGGCCGCGCCGCTGGCGGCCGTGGTGGTGCTGACCGTGCAGGTCGTGCTGACGGGCGGGCTGCACGAGGACGGACTGGCCGACACCGCAGACGGGCTGTGGGGCGGCTGGACGCGCGAACGGCGGCTGGAAATCATGAAGGACAGCCGCACGGGGTCCTACGGCGTCGTGGCGCTGATCCTGGGCTTTGCCGCACGGTTCACCGCCGTGACCCTGCTGCTTGAGGCCGGGGCGCTTGGCGCGCTGGTGGCCGCAGCGGTGCTGTCACGCGGGGTACTGCCCGGGGTGATGGCCCTGGTGCCCAATGCGCGGGTCGACGGGCTGTCGCGCGGCATGGGACGGCCGACACGGGCGGCGGCGGCGCTGTCTGCCGGGATCGCCGTGGTACTGGCGCTGCTGCTGGCGGGCTGGTCCGCCCTGGGGGCTGTGCTGGTGGTGCTGGTGGTGGCCTGTGCCCTGTCGCTGCTGGCACGGGCGCGGATCGGCGGTCAGACGGGCGACATCCTGGGCGCGGTGCAATTCGTGGCAGAGGTCGCCGTTCTGATGGTCCTGAGCTGAGGCACCCGGGGTCAGCACAGCCCCACCCAAAGGAAAAGGCCGCCGGGGTCACCCCCGACGGCCTTTTCAATTCACCGGATCCGGCCGATCAAGCGGCGCGGGACACCAGAACCTCGTCCACCTTGCGGGCGGCGTCCACTTCGTCAGCACCGGAAACGGCGGCGACTTCGCGGGTCAGGCGCTCCAGCGCGGCTTCGTACAGCTGACGCTCGGAATAGGATTGTTCACGCTGGTCATCGTTGCGGTGCAGATCGCGCACGACCTCGGCAATGGCGACCAGATCGCCCGAGTTGATCTTCTGCTCGTATTCCTGGGCGCGACGCGACCACATGGCGCGTTTCACCTTGGCCTTGCCCTTGAGCGTGGTCATCGCCTTGGACACCACGTCCGGCGACGACAGGGACCGCATGCCCACTTCGGTTGCCTTGTTGGTCGGCACGCGAAGGGTCATCTTGTCCTTTTCGAAGGAGATCACGAAAAGCTCGAGCGAGATGCCTGCGATTTCCTGGCTTTCGATCGACACGATCTGGCCAACACCGTGCGCGGGGTACACGACGTAATCATTCGGGCTGAATTCGGCTTTTTTCGTCTTGGTCATATTTGGTCCTCACTATGCCCAGTCGGGGGGCACCACGACGCAGGCAACAACACGACGGGCGAGGTAAATGGAACCTCGTCCGGGTGCATTCTGGCTGTGGTTACGTATCGTAGCGGGTGGCAGCAGCCGCTACATCTGGGCAGGCAGTCTTCATCATACAGATGGGATGTATAACACGAATCGCGCCGAATCGGAAGCACCATGTTGCAGCGCGGCACCAAGGGGGCCGTGCTGACGCCATGGATCCTGGCCACGCGGGGGGCGCGGCATGGGTTGGGGCTTAGCCGCCCTCGCCCGGTTTTTCCGAGAAGTATTTCTCGAGCTTGCCGGATTCGCCGTCCCGCTCTTCCGCCTCGGGCAGAGGGTCCTTGCGGGTGATGATCACCGGCCAGAGTTCGGAATACTTCCGGTTGAATTCAACCCATTTTTCCATGTCCGGTTCAGTGTCCGGACGGATCGCATCGGCGGGGCATTCGGGTTCGCAGACACCGCAGTCGATGCATTCATCGGGGTGGATCACCAGCGTGTTCTCACCTTCGTAGAAGCAGTCCACGGGACAGACTTCCACGCAATCCGTGTATTTGCAGCCGATGCAGTTGTCGGTGACGACGTAGGTCATTGAGGGGGCTCCGCCTGGGCCTTGTCCTGGGCCTTGTATTGAATTTGGGTTTAGCTAGCGCGGCAGGCGCGATCATTCAAGCGCATCATCGCCCATGTCCCTGCGATAAAGATCGAGTTTCCGGCGATCCCGCTTTGTCGGGCGAGAATTGCCTTCAATCCGGGCACCTTGGGGAATTTCGGTCTTCTCGGGCGGGGGCGACATATCGTCATACAGAAGCTGCGCTTCAGAGGCTGGGCCGCGACGGGCGGCGGGGGCCAGGATCTTCACCACGCGGATGCGGTCGCCCTGGGGAAAGGTCAGCACGTCGCCGGGCTGAACCTGATGCGAGGGCTTGCCGGCGCGCTGGCCGTTCACACGCACATGACCGCCGGTGACAAGACCGGCGGCCAGGCTGCGAGATTTGACGAAACGCGCCTGCCAGATCCATTTGTCCAGCCGGAACTTGGCCGGCTGCGCGGTCGAGAGGCCGTTGCCGGCCCCCGTCCCGTGGTTGGACCCCTGGATCGCAGACGCCATGGGATCAGTCCGTCTTCAGCCCCTTGAGCGCTGCGGCAAAGGGGTTGTCGGGGTCGATCTGCTTTTCACGGCGCTTGGGGCCGGACTGGAAGGTCTTGGGGCCCGCGTCGCGCGGTTTGCCCTTGCCACCCTTCTTGCCTCCCGCGCCCTGCGGCTTGCCGCCGCCGCGCTTGCCTTGACCTTGACCCTGAGGCCCGTCCCCGCCACGGCGCTTGCCGTCGCGGCCCTGACGGCCACCCTGGTTCTGTTCGCCCGGACGGCGGGACCGTCCGCCACCCCAGGTGAAGGTATAGAAGACCTCGATCTCGGGGGCGGTGTCCTGGGCCGCAGCGGGGGTGTCCGCTGCGGGGGCATCGCCTTCCGGTGCAGTCGATTCCGGTGCGGTGGCTTCGGGCGCGACCTCGGCCAGGACCTCTTCGGTCTGCAGACCGGCGGTGGTTTCGTCGCTTTCCAGCGGCTGCGGCGTGCCATCGGGGGTCGCGCCTTCGACGGCAGGCTCCGACGGGGTCGCGGTCACGGCGCTGTCGTCGACAACCTGCGGGGCGTCGGCGGGGGCTTCTGCAACGGGGCGCTGCTTCTCACGCTCGCCCTTGTCGGCCTTGTAGCCCAGGCCCTGCATCAGGTCGGCGAACTGGTCCAGCGTCATGCCGGTGATGGACAGCATGTCCGCCTTGGCCTCGAACCCGGCGCGGGTGTCTTCGGCGCGCAGCATGTCGGCCAGACGCTCCAGCATGTCGATCCGGATCGAGCGTTCGCCCGCCACCCGGTAGCCCGCCATGGTGGCATAACCTTCCGGGGCCGAGGCATCGGTCGGCACGGTGACCAGACCCGGCGGCGGCGCTTCGGGGAATTCGTCCAGCTTGTTGGCCAGCGACCACAGCACCAGGCGCAGACGGGTCGGCGCGGGCTTCAGCAGAAGCGGCATGAAGATGGTGAACTGACCGAACCGCAGGCCGTGCTTGCGCAGCGCGCCACGGGCGTCCTGATCCAGCTGCTTGACGTCGTCGGCGACCTGGGCGCGCGGCAGGATGCCCAGACCTTCGATCATCTGGAAGGCAAAGCCACGGGCCAGACCGGTCAGCGTCTCGTCGCGCTGCAGGTTCATCAGCGGTTCGAACAGGGCCGCGATCTTGCGGTCGATGAAATGCTGAAGGCGGCGCTGGACCTTTTCCGAAACGTCCTGCCCAGCTTCGTCATCGACAAAAACCTGCACCTGGGGTTTCAGCACGTCCGAGCCGGCGACAAGCTTGCCCACCGCCTGGTCGCCCCACATCAACCCGCCCTGTTCGGTAAAGTCGATTTCGGTATCGGGGGCGTTGTAGAACTTGTCCGCCCGCAGATGGAAATGCGGTGCCAAGGCCTGAAGGGCCGCACGATTGATGGTCTTCGCCTCTTCCCCGGACGCTTTTGCATCCTGGCGGAAACGGAACCCTTCCAAACGGCCGACGAATTCGCCTTCGACCGTCACTTCCCCGGTATCACTCACTTCGGCCAAAAGGGCCTCCTTCTGCTTGAGCCGCCGCAACAACACGCTGGTGCGCCGGTCCACAAATCTTTGCGTCAGGCGTTCGTGCAACGCATCCGACAGGCGGTCTTCTACAGCGCGAGTCTCTCCGCGCCAATGGTTTTCGTCCGCAACCCAGCCACTTCGCTGCGCCACATAGGTCCAGGTGCGGATAAATGCCAACCGTTTGGAGAGCGTGTCGATATCCCCATCGGTGCGATCAATCCGCTTGATCTGCCGCGCCAGCCAGTCGTCGGGCACCCGTCCGTGCTGATGCAGGTCGGCAAAGATCTGCATCAGAAGGCTGGAATGTTCAGCGTGGCTGATGCCGCGAAAGTCGGGAATCCGGCAAACATCCCACAGCAGGCGGACCGCATCGGGGCTGGAGGCACGGGCGCGGGTTTCCGCATCCATCGACAGGTTGCGCAGAGCGATCAGGTCATAGGCCTCACGCGCGCGGTGCAGCCCTTCGATGCGCGGCGGTTCTTCAAGCGAGGCGATCAGCGCCTCGGGCGTGGCGAAATTCAGCGCGGCGTTGCGCCATTGCAGGTGCCGGACGGGGGTGAAACGATGATCCATGATCGCCTCGGCCACTTCGGGGTCCAGCGGCGGGGCCTCGCCCGTCACGCCAAAGCTGCCGTCGGACATGCCGCGCCCGGCGCGCCCGGCGATCTGCGCCAGTTCATTGGGCATCAGCATCCGCATCCGCCGCCCGTCGAACTTGGTCAGCGAGGAAAAGGCGACATGGTTGATGTCCAGGTTCAGGCCCATGCCGATGGCGTCGGTGGCCACCAGGTAATCGACGTCGCCGTTCTGGTACAATTCGACCTGGGCATTGCGGGTCCGGGGCGACAGTGCCCCCATGACCACGGCTGCGCCCCCCTTCTGGCGGCGCAACAGCTCGGCAATGGCATAGACGTTGTCGACCGAGAAACCGACGATGGCGGACCGCGCCGGCATGCGGCTGATCTTCTTCGACCCGGCATAGGAGAGCGAAGACATGCGTTCGCGCCGCATGAACTGCACCCCCGGCACCAGGTCCGCGATCTTGGAGCGCATGGTGTCAGAGCCCAGGAACAGCGTCTCATGGGTGCCCCGGGCGCGCAGCAGCCGGTCGGTGAAGACGTGGCCGCGTTCAGGATCGGCGCACAGCTGGATTTCGTCGATGGCCAGGAAATCGGGGCCGGTGCCTTCGGGCATCGCCTCGACCGTGCAGACCCAATACTGGGTGCGGGGCGGCACGATGCGTTCCTCACCCGTGACCAGCGCCACGACAGAGGGGCCGCGGATCGCAACGATCTTGTCATAGACCTCACGCGCAAGCAGCCGCAAAGGCAGCCCGATGATGCCGGTGCGATGGCCCAGCATCCGGTCGATGGCGTAATGCGTCTTGCCCGTGTTCGTCGGCCCGAGAACCGCGCAAATCCTGCCCTGCCCGGTCATGCCCGTGGCCCTTTCACTTGATCGGGGGTGTTGCCCCCACCCGTCGGGGATCCTGTCCCCGCGTCTTCGCTGCCCGTCACTGCGTCAGAGCGTCTGCCCGGTGACCTTTCCGGCCAGTCGGTCGACGGCATCCTGGGCACGTTCATGGGTGGGGTACAGGATCAGGACCTGCTGGTAAATCGCATGTGCCTGATCGGGGCGGTCCAGCGTCTCGAAGATCACGGCAAGGCCGAACATGGCGTTGAAGTGCTGCGGGTTCAGCGCCAGCGCATGTTCCAGGTCGGCCACGGCCAGCCCGTATTCCTCTTGCCGGTAGAAGGCGGTGGCGCGACGGTGCCAGCCTTCGGCAAATTCCGGCGCATGGTCGATCAGCGCCGAGAAATGGCCGATCGCGGTCTCGACCTCGCCCGCATCCAGCGCATCCTGCCCCCGGCTTAGAAGCAGGTCCATCGAGGGAGAGCCGGAACGCCGCCAGACCAGGTCGATCTCGCGCTCGATCTTCTTGGCATCGGTCGGATCGGCCTCACGCAGGTGTTGCAATAGCTCGGCGGTGCGGTCACTCTGCCCCTGCGCGGTCGTCATGCCGAGAGGCGTGACAAGAAGTGCCGTGACGATAGGTTTGAGTAATTTCATGACGACGCCCATAAACACCTTTGCGTGTAGATCTAGTATTGGCACTTGTTGAGGCCGATGTAACCCCAAAGGGGTCAAACTCCAGGAAAGGTGAACCATGAGTGAAGTTATCAACGAAGCTGTCGTCGCACTGAACGACAAGATGAACGGCGGCTTCGACGGAACTGCCAAATTTGTCGTCGAAGGCGAAGGGGCCATCATCATCGACGAAAACGGGGCCCGTGCGGGCGACGATGACGCCGATGTCACCCTGACCGCCGACGCGGACACGTTCCGCGAAATCCTGTCGGGCGAATTGAACCCGACGTCGGCCTTCATGACCGGCAAGCTTTCGGTGGACGGCGACATGGGCAAGGCCATGGCGCTTGGCACCGTTCTGAGCTGAGCCGGGCCAGAACACTACAGGTGACCGGGATGGAAGACGCCCCTTTCTACGACGATATCGCCGAAGGCCCCTCGGGCGGGCAGGCGGTCTGGACCAGGACGACGGACGGATTGCGGATCCGCGTCGGCTGGTGGCCCGCAAAGGGGGCCGCAAAGGGAACGGTGCTGATCTTTCCCGGTCGCACGGAATACATCGAAAAATACGGCCGCGACGCGGTCGAACTGACCCGCGCCGGCTATGCCGTTCTGGCGATCGACTGGCGCGGCCAGGGCATCGCGGATCGCATGGTGGCCAATGCCCGCGTCGGACATGTGGGCGAGTTCACCGACTACCAGCGTGACGTGGCCGCCGTTCTGGATGTTGCGCGGTCGGCGCAGCTGCCCAAGCCCTGGCATGTGCTGGGCCATTCCATGGGCGGGTGCATCGCCCTGCGCTCGGTCATGGAGGGGCTGGAGGTCAATTCCGCCATCTTCTCGGCCCCGATGTGGGGGATCCGCATGGCCGCGCCCACCCGGCCCGCCGCCTGGGCCCTGTCCTGGAGCGGATCTGTCCTTGGCCTGGGCCACCTGATGGCCCCCGGCACCAAGGAAGAACCCTATCCGCTGGATGCCGCCTTTGAAGACAACAAGTTGACCAGCGACCGCGACATGTATGACTACATGCGCCGCCAGCTGATCGAACACCCGGATCTTAGCATTGGGGGCCCGTCCCTGCACTGGCTGAACCAGGCGCTGGCCGAAACGCTGGCCCTGGCGCGCCGTCCCGCGCCCGCCCTGCCCTGCCTGACCTTCCTGGGCGATGCCGAGGCCATCGTGGACCCCGCGCGCGTGCTGACCCGGATGCACAACTGGCCCGAGGGTGAGCTGGTGATGCTGCCTGACGCGCGTCACGAAGTCCTGATGGAAACGCCCGAGACACGGGCCAAGATCTTCGACCGGCTGATCCCCTTCCTGAACGATCACGCCACGGCCCCGCCGGCGCCCGCGCGCTCGGCCTGATCCCCGAATGGCCCGGAACGGCCCATAGGGTGCCGTTCCCCCGCCCCTTCCGGCCCGGCATGGGCCGGCCGGGGTTGCCCTGCCCCCACCTGCCGCATATCTCTGCCTCATCAGATGAGGATAGATCACATGTTTGCGCACCCCTTTCCGCCTATGTCCCTGCCCGAACCGGTCTTCGACCGCGTGTTCGATGCCAATGCCTCTTCCGGGGGGAAGGATCTGGGCAAGCTGCCGGACTGGGATCTGACCGATCTTTATGCCTCGGACGACGCGCCCGAGCTGCAGCGCGACTTGGAATGGCTCCAGAAAGAATGTGCCGCCTTTGCGGCGGATTACGAAGGCAAGCTCGAAACCCTGGACGCCGCCGGAATGCTGGACTGCATCCAGCGCGACGAGAAACTGACCAATATCTCGGGGCGGATCATGTCCTATGCCGGTCTGCGCTACTACCAGCAGACCACCGACGGCGCGCGGGCCAAGTTCATGTCCGACATGCAGGACAAGATCACCACCTACACCACGCCGCTGGTCTTCTTCACGCTGGAAATTAACCGCCTGCCCGAGGATTTCCTGGACGGGCTGCTGGCCGAGAATGCCGACCTGGCGCGCTACAAGCCGATCTTCGATCGGATCCGCGCGATGAAGCCCCACCAGCTGTCCGACGAGATGGAGAAATTCCTGCACGACATGGGCGTGGTGGGCGACGCTTGGGAAAAGCTGTTCGACGAAACCGTGGCCGGGCTGACCTTCTGCGTCAACGGGGATGAGCTGGGGCTTGAGGCCACCACCACCCTGCTGACCGAACCCGACCGCGAGGTCCGCGAAGCCGCCGCGCGTGAAATCGCCGCCGTGCTGGGTGACAACCTGAAAACCTTTGCGCGGGTGCACAACACCCAGGCCAAGGAAAAAGAGGTCATGGACCGCTGGCGGGGCATGCCCTCGGCCCAGGCGGGGCGTCACCTGTCCAACCAGGTCGAACCCGATGTGGTCGAGGCCCTGCGCGACGCCGTCGTCGCCGCCTACCCGCGCCTGTCGCACCGGTACTATGAGCTGAAGCGCAAGTGGCTGGGCCTGGACCGCATGCAGGTCTGGGACCGCAACGCCCCCCTGCCGATCGAGCCCGCCAAGACCGTCGACTGGCCGACCGCGCAGGACATGGTGATGTCGGCCTATGGCGGCTTTGACAGCCGCATGGCGGATATTGCCGAACCCTTCTTTACCAAGGGCTGGATCGACGCCGGCGTGAAACCCGGCAAGGCCCCCGGGGCCTTCGCCCATCCGACCGTCACCAACGTGCATCCTTACGTGATGCTCAACTACCTGGGCAAACCGCGCGACGTGATGACCCTGGCGCACGAGCTGGGGCATGGCGTTCACCAGGTGCTGGCGGCGGAACAGGGGGAACTGCTGTCCTCCACCCCGCTGACTTTGGCGGAAACCGCATCCGTGTTCGGCGAAATGCTGACCTTCCGCAAACTGCTGGACGAGGCCAAGACCCAGTCGGAACGCAAGACCCTGCTGGCCGGCAAGGTCGAGGACATGATCAACACGGTCGTGCGCCAGATCGCGTTCTACGATTTCGAATGCAAGCTGCACGCTGCCCGCCGCGAAGGCGAGCTGACCCCCGAAGACATCAACGCCATCTGGATGTCGGTGCAGGCGGAATCCCTCGGGCCGGCGTTCGACTTCATGGACGGGTATGAGGTCTTCTGGTCCTACATCCCGCACTTCGTACATTCGCCCTTCTACGTCTACGCCTATGCCTTTGGCGACGGGTTGGTGAACGCGCTTTACGCCGCCTACCAGGAGGCCCCGGAGGGCTTCCAGGACAAGTACTTCGACATGCTGCGCGCAGGCGGGTCCAAGCACCATTCCGAACTGCTGGCTCCCTTCGGCCTCGACGCCTCGGACCCCAAGTTCTGGGACAAGGGCCTGTCGATGATCGAAGGCTTCATCGACGAGCTGGAGGCGATGGAGGACTAACCCGTCCCCTGCTGAAGTGTCGTGTCGAAATGACGTAACGCAAACGTGGCCCCCTTTGCGGGGCCATGTTTATGTTTGGCTATCCGTTTTCCGGACATCGCATTTCATGGGAGGATTGCATGCAACGTCTTTTCGTCTGGCTGGGCCGGATTCTGCTGGGGCTCCTGGGCCTTGCCGTGCTTGGGGTCGTGGCCTTCTGGCTGATCGCGCCCCGCATGGTCGGGTCGGCCCGCAACAACGTCATCGACCACGATCCCTATCCTGTCTCGGAAGCTGCCGCCGCGCTGCATGACACGCTGATCGTCGGGGACTGGCACGCCGATCCGCTGCTGTGGAAACGGGATCTGACCAAACGCGGCGACTGGGGTCAGGTGGACTTTCCGCGGCTGGTCGAAGGCAATGTCGCCTTCCAGGTCTTTACCGCCGTCACCAAAAGCCCCGCCGGGCTGAATTACGAAGAGAACTCGGCCGAGGCGTTTGACAACATCACCCTGCTGGCCTTCGGGCAGCTTTGGCCGATCCGCACCTGGACCAGCCTGTATGAGAGGGCCGCCTATCAGGCCGACAAGATGGCACGGTTCGCGGAAGAGGACGGGCGGGTGACCATCATCCGCAGTGCTGCCGACATCGACGCCGTCCTGGCCGCCCGGGCCGAGGGGCGCGACCATATGGGCGCTATCCTGGGGATCGAGGGGTCACACCCGCTCGAAGGGGATCTGGCCAACCTGGACCGGCTGGTAAACAAGGGCCACCGCGTCTTCGGGCTGCACCACTTCTTCGACAATGAACTGGGCGGGTCGCTGCACGGGCAGGCGAACTCGGGCCTGACCGACTTTGGCCGCGCCGTGGTGACCGAGATTGCCGCGCGTCCGCTGATCCTTGATCTGGCGCATTCCTCTGCCAAGGTTGTGGAAGAGGTTCTGGCGATGACCGATATCCCCCTGGTGGTCAGCCACACCGGCGTCACCGCCTATTGCGAAACGCCCCGCAACCTGTCGGACGATCTGATGAAGGCCGTGGCACAGACCGGCGGCACCGTGGGCATCGGCTATTGGGATGAAGTGTCCTGCGGCAAGATCGACCCCGCCAGCATCGCCGAGATGATCGCAGCGGCGGTCGAGCTGCTGGGCGAGGATCACGTGTCCCTCGGGTCGGATTTCGACGGTTCTGTCGAGACCGCTTTCGATACCTCGGAACTGGCGGCGCTCACGCAGGGGCTTCTGGACCAGGGACTGAGCGAGGATCAGATCGCCAAGGTCATGGGCGGAAACATGGTGCGTGTGCTGAAGGCGCGACTGGGGGGCTGAGCCCCGCCTCTTGGTTTCATGAACGGCCCCGGATCTCCTCCGGGGCCGTTTTTTTCATCCTCGCTGCACCGCACGGCTGACGCGCGCCGACAGGCCAAAGGCCAGCGGGCCAACGCCCAGCGACAACACGAAGGCGATCGGCCAGGCGGTGATGAAGCGGCGCAGCCATTCACCGACCCAGCCGGGGGCAAACTGCATCGGGATCGCGGTGAAGATCAGGGTCATCAGAAACGCCATCATGAGCGAGATGAAGACTTGGGCGAGGATGATGGTGAACTTGGATTGCATTTTCATGGCTCCGGTTGCGTTGGCGATACGGGGGGCCATGGCCCGGGCCTGACGGCCCGCAACGATCCGGCCCCCTCTGGTCAGGGGGTGCCGTGGGATCGTGAAACGACTAACTCCTGATGGGTGCACCACAGGGACCGGGATAACCGAACCGGCCATACGTTTTTCGGCTGCGCCCCTGATAGGCCGAGTTCGCGGGGCTGTCAAAGCCCCTGGCGCATCGACTGCACACCGAAACGCAAGGTCAGGCCGCAGGGCCGGATATGGCACGAAAAAGGGGCACCCGTCTGGATGCCCCTTCGGATTGTCGTAGTGCAGCTGGGATCAGTCAGCGATCGCCAGCATGCCCTTTTCCTCTGCCAGCTCGCGCATGCGCAGCTGAAGCTTTTCAAAAGCGCGCACCTCGATCTGGCGGATGCGTTCGCGGCTGACGTCATATTGCGACGACAGGTCTTCCAGAGTGATGGTCTCCTCGCTCAGCCGGCGCTGAGTCAGGATGTCGCGTTCCCGGTCGTTCAGAACCTCCATCGCCTCGACCAGCAGTTCGCGGCGGGTGTCCATTTCATCGCGTTCAGCATAATCGCCCGCCTGGTCGGCGCTTTCGTCCTCGAGCCAGTCCTGCCATTCCATCGCGCTGTCGGCATCAACGCCCACGGTCGCATTCAGCGAGGCATCGCCGCCCGACATCCGCCGGTTCATCGAAATGACCTCATCCTCGGTCACGCCCAGATCGGTCGCGATCTGCTTGACGTTCTCGGGCCGCAGGTCGCCGTCTTCCAGCGCGCCGATGCGGGCCTTGGCCTTGCGCAGGTTGAAGAACAGCTTCTTCTGCGCGCTGGTGGTGCCCAGTTTCACAAGGCTCCAGGACCGCAGGATATATTCCTGGATCGAGGCGCGGATCCACCACATGGCATAGGTCGCCAGGCGGAAGCCCTTTTCGGGGTCAAAGCGTTTGACCGCCTGCATCAGGCCGACGTTGGCTTCGGAAATCACCTCGGCCTGGGGAAGGCCATAGCCGCGGTAACCCATGGCGATCTTGGCGGCCAGCCGCAGGTGAGAGGTCACAAGCTGATGCGCAGCCCCGGTGTCCTGATCCTCGACCCAGCGTTTGGCCAGCATGTATTCCTGGTCCGGCTCCAGCAGGGGAAACCGGCGGATTTCCTGGAGATAGCGGTTCAGACCGCCTTCCGGCGTCGGTGCCGGCAAATTAGCATAGTTTCCCATACCCTGTCCTTCTCGTCTTGCGCCCATGTTTATCGGCTTAACATGGCAGATAGGTACTGCTTGCGGCGCGTTCAAGTCCGATACACTCATCATGTTAACGCATGATGAAGCGTATTCCGTTGCATGGGCCACGACATTTCGGCGTTCTCACGCCGATGTGTCGCGGGTTGAGGGGCCTGTGACCGCGTTCGCCCGGCAATTCATGCGAATTCGCATGGAAGGGCGACGGATTTGGTCAATTCTCATGCAGGGACGTATCAGGGATAGCTGGGGGCACATCATCTGGATCCTCGGAAAGGACGCCCCATGACTGCCGTTGCCCCCTCTTCCCGCATCCTCGCCCGGCTTGCCGGTCTATCATACCTCGGCATCATTGCCCTTGGCCTTGGGGCCGAACTGGGGCTGCGCCTGCCGATTGCCTCTTCTGACAACCTTCCCGGTGCCCTGGCCGATCATGCGCTGCTCTGGCGTCTTGGGATCGCGGCCGATCTGGTCATGGCGACGCTGGACATCGCGCTGGCCCTGCTGCTGTTTCGGCTGCTGCGCCGCTTCGGCCCCGATCTGGCGCTGGCGGCACTGGTGCTGCGGCTGGTGCAGATGGCGGTGATCGCGGCGCATCTGCCGCTGCTGGCCTCGGCGCTCACCTCGGCCGAGCCGCAGGCGCTGATCGACCGCCATGCGGCGCGATATGACCTTGGCCTGTGGTTCTTCGGCCTGAATGCGCTGGTGATGGCGGTCCTGCTGCGCCGCTTGGGCGCATCCCGGCTCTCGGTGCTGATCTGCGCTGTGGGTTTCGTCTACCTCATCGGAAGCCTCACCCGTTTCGTCGCCCCCGACCTGAACGCGCTGATGCAGCCCGCCTACCTCATCGCCGTGGTGGCCGAGCTTTCGCTGGCCCTCTGGCTGCTGCGCGCGCCCCGCAGCCTGCGCGCCTAGGCGCGCAACGCGGCCAGAAGCTCCTGCATGTCCTCGGGCAGCGGGGCCTCGAACCGCAGCATCCGGCCATCGTCGGGATGGGCAAAGCCCAGAACGGCTGCATGCAGCGCCTGTCGGGCAAAGCCGTTCACCGCGGCTGCGGCCCCCTCGCTCAGCGCCTTGCCAGCCTTGCGCCGCCCGCCATAGACAGGATCCCCGACCAGCGCATGGCCGGCATGGGCCATGTGCACGCGGATCTGATGGGTGCGCCCGGTTTCCAACCGGCATTCGATCAGCGCCGCCGCATCGCCGAAGGGCTCCAGCACGCGGGCACGGGTCACCGCGTGACGGCCACCGTCAAAGCTCACCGCCTGTTTCTGCCGGTCGGTCCGGTGCCGCCCCAGCTGAGTCGTCAGCTTCAGTACCCCGCCCGGCTCGAAGCTCGCGCCCTTCACGCCGCGCAGCCTCGGGTCGGATCCGTCGGGCACCCCGTGGCAGACCGCCAGATAGGCGCGCTCGGCGGTGTGTTTTTCGAATTGCGCGGCCAGCGCGTGATGCGCCTTGTCGGATTTCGCCACCACCAGCAGGCCGCTGGTCTCCTTGTCGATCCTGTGCACGATGCCGGGGCGCTTCTCTCCTCCGATCCCGGACAGGCTGTCACCGCAGTGATGCAGCAGCGCGTTCACCAGCGTGCCGTCAGGCGATCCCGGCGCGGGATGCACCACCATGCCGGCGGGCTTGTTGATGACGATCAGCTGCGCGTCTTCATAGACCACGTCCAGCGGGATCTCCTGCGCGACGGTCTCGACCTCTGCCGCCTGCTCCAGGGTGATCTCGATCTCATCCCCCTCGGCCACGCGCGCCTTGGCGTCCGTGACCACCGCGCCGTTGCAGCGCACCCTCCCTTCGGCGATCAGCCGCGACAGGCGGGTGCGCGACAGTGACGCCTGCTCTGGCACATCCCGCGCCAAGGCCTTATCAAGACGTGCGGGCGGATGCTCACCGATGCAAAGGGTCAGGGTTTCAGTGGACACGAATACTCCTATCGAGGATGGCGACATTCCCCAGCTGCGCTTCCTGCGGGTGCTGGTCACCGTGCTGGCAGGCGTGATGATCGTGGGGCTTCTAGTGCTGATCTCGCTGATTGTCATCTCTTTCCGGGCTGAACAGCCGCAATTCCCGACCCTGCCGGATACGATCACCCTGCCCAAGGACGCGCGCCCCATGTCCGTCACCGGCGGCACCGGCTGGTTCCTGGTGGTCACGGAAGACGGCCGCGCACTGGTCTACACCGCTGGCGGCACGCTGAAATCCGAAACCCGGCTAAGCCTGCCCGAATAATCCGCGCCGCCCCCCTTCCTCGGTCTATTCCCCTACCGGCAAGGGCGGGCCCCCGGCCGCCCCGGCGTTGCGCGAGATCCCCATCATCTTGCCAAAAATACTCACCCGCAGCGCCAGCCAGGCCGTGCCCGGCCAACCATGGGCATAGCGTGAAAAACGGCCCCAAAAGCCACGATCAAAATCTGCAAATGTCGAAAGGAAGAAGTGGTACCGCCTCCCTGGCTTGAACAGGGGACCTCTGGATCCACAATCCAGCGCTCTAACCAACTGAGCTAAGGCGGCACGTCAGGGGCAATTACAGCCCCTTCGCAGCGAATGCAAGTCCGGGGGCGCAGGAAATTTCCGCCTTTTGTGACGTTTTTTGCACCGCCCTTTCGCGCGCGCCGGATCGCCCGCATCAAACCGCTTCTGTCCCATGCAGTTGCGCCGGGCGGGCGGCGCATTCCGCCCCGGGATCGCGCCCTAGTGGCCCAGCCCGACCGCCCGGGTCACCAGCGCCAGAACCTCGACGATCCTTGCGGCTTTGTCGTCCAGCAGCGCTTCGCTCGGGGCCAGCGCGCTCATCATGCAGGAGGTGGCGACTGGCACGGCGAAGAACATGTTCACGCTCATGGATCCGCGCGTGTCAGCTAGGAAACGGGTCAGGCGGGTCATCCGATCTCTCCGAATTTGGCTAAAGTTTTCACGATCAGATGCACGGGCAAGTCTTAACAAATGCTGAACGGGCCGAGGCCACCTGCCCGGCATTTGAACCGCATTCGTCTTTCATTCTAATGACTTGCGCCTGCGCCGCGCCCGGGACCTATGCTTCTGCACCTCCCTTGATGTTTTCCATGACCTGCGATAGCCAGTTGCATCCTGAAATCACGCCAGAACGGACCGGACCCATGGGCATCGACACCGAACGCGACATCGAAGCAAATCTTCAGATCGGCCCGACCGATCAGGGCATGGTGCGCCTGTTCATCGAAGCAGGCAAAACCGAGATCCCGATGGACTTCGACCCCGACGAAGCCCGCGAAATCGCCGAGGAAATCCTTTCGGCTGCACAGGCCGCCGAGGCGATGGGCCGCAAACGCCGCTAAGCCCCTCGCTCGGGGCGTTTCCAAGGTTTACCCTCCGGCCGCCGCCTGCCTTTGAAATCCCCCGCGCCGGGCCATCCGGCCCGCGCTACAGGATCCCGCCCGCCGTCGGGTCGCGATAGCCCTGCAACCTGCGTGCCGTGTCCCGCGCCAGCTTCAGCGTCATCGCCTTGCGCCGCGCCGGGGCCAGCTTGGTCTCCTCGGGATAGCGGACGATCTCTCCGCCCCAGGCGTCGGCCAGGATCAGCCCGCTGTCTTCCGGCAGAATCTCGACCGGGAAATCCGTGTCCACGGCCCAGAAGAACCGGTCGCAATACTCCAGGTACCCCTGCCATTTCGAATCCGACATGAAATCCGCGCGCGAGGATTTGCATTCCACGCACCACAGCTCTCCCTTCGGGCCGATGGCCATGACATCGACCCTGCGCCCGCGCTTGGGCACGAATTCCTCAAGACAGCAGAAATCATGGCTGGCCAGCAGGCGACAGACGCCGCGGGCGATCAGCTGACCGGGCTGCAGAAGGCTCAGATCCTGGGTCATCTCCGTCATGGGGTGATCATGAACATTCCGTGAACAAATGCAAGTCCTGCCAGGCAGCACTGGCACGGTGCCAAGTGGGGCCCTATCTGTAACCGATTGTTGCCGGGTCAAAAGCCCGGGCCTTACCGCCCTTATCCAGGGACATCAGGGAGAGAGCATGACGGATCACACGGATCGCGGCGCGCGCATGGCGCGCGAACTCGAAGGGCACCTGGGCTGGCTGGACAGCTTCACCGGCGCGGCGCTTGGCGTGCTTTCGGTCGCCTCGGGGATCTACACATACCTCGGCGTCTCGTCGCTTCTGGATGGCGACGGCGCGATGAAGGCCTTTGCGGCAATCGCCTATTCCGTTGCCGTCTCGACCGCGATCTTCGTCTTCTGGTCCTACATGATGCGGCTGTTCCCGGCGATGCGCACGGCAAAGTCCAGAATGGGCCTTCTGGGCGCTATGGGTCTGGGATCGCTGGCGATTATCGCCATGTCTTCTTGGTTGAACGCGGCCGCCCTTGCGGGGGCTGCTGCCGTCGAACAGCATCTGGCCGAGACGGTGCAGGACTACCAGGTCTCGCTGGAACGCGCGAACGAGATCGCGATTTCCGCCCAGGGGCTGGAGCGTGACGTCGCCCGCGTCCGCCAGAGCTTTGAGGATCTGTCAGAACAAGAGGCCGCCGGCACCCTGTCTGGCCTGGCCGGCCGCGGTGCGGTCTTCCGGGTCCTTCGGCAGAAAAGCGCCGAACTTCAGGGCCTTGAAGAACAGATCTCATCCCAGGGTCCGCTGGTCACTTCCGCCTTTGTCGAAGGCAATGCCATCCTGTCGCGGATGCGTGCCCTGACGGTCGAGCCCGGCCCGGTCGAGGCCCGGTCGGTCGAATTCTCGGAACAGGCGGTGCAGCTGGCGGGCATCATCACTCGGCTGCGGCAATTGTCCGTCGCCCCCCTGGTCGAACGCGCGGCGCAGGATCTGGCCGCCTCGGTCGTGTTGCCGGAACTGGACGGGCGCACGGAATCCAACCGCTCGGACCAATCGGCGACGATCACCTCGGTGCTGGGCGTGCTGGGCCAGCGGGCCGAGACGCTGCAACGCGCCGCGGCCGAGGTCGTGGCCATGCCGCCCCCGCCCGAAAGCAGTTACACCCCCATTTCGGCGGCTGATGCGGTGATCCTGTATGCGCGGAACTTCATTCCTTCCTGGGCGGGGGCGATCGCGATCGACCTGCTGCCCGCCGTTCTGGTGCTGATCGTCGCCATCACCCAGGGGCTGATCCGCGAGGGCCGTGAAGGCGCGCCGATCGAGGATACGATGACCATTGCCGAACTGCGCGCCGCCCTGCATGCCGCCCGGGATGTCGACCGTGCGTTTCTTGACCCGACCTCTGCCGCGCGCGGACCTGCACCGGCTGGAGTACCACCGGCCAGTGCGCCCCCCGCGACGCCGCGCGCCGAGGTGTCCCCGGAAACGGGGTCAGATATGCACCCGGACACGCGCCCGGATACAGCCCCAAACACGGCCCCCAAAACGGCCCCGGAGCGCAACGCATGATCGACGACCAGCAAAAGCTGCGCCCGATCCGGCGCATGCTGACCGGCGTGCTGGCCTTTCAGCTTGTGCTGGCCGGGGCGCTGTTTCTGGGCGACATCGGGCGCGACTTTTCCCTGCCTTCCTCCGGCCCCGCCGCGCCACGGTTCGACACGCCGACGCGGCCCGGGGATCAGACCCGCCGTTATGACCCGACCCTGCCCGCCGGGCCGGGCACGGAAATCGACGGGCCGATGCCGGAACGATTGGTCTTCCAACCTCTCGACGGCGACCAGGTGCTGCTGACCGGCACGATCAAACCCGGCGACGGCGCGCGGATTGCCGGCCAGGTCGCAAGCCAGCCCGCCGGAACCGTGGTGCTGCATTCCCCCGGCGGTTCGGTCTCGGATGCGCTCGAAATCGGGCGCGCCCTGCGCACGGCCGGCAAGCAGACGATGCTGCGCGCCTCGGACGTCTGCCTGTCGGCCTGCCCCTATATTCTGTCCGCCGGAACCACGCGCCGCGCCGAAGACGGGGCCCGCATCGGCGTGCATCAGCATTACTTTGGCGAAAACACCCTGCTGCCCGCCTTCCTCGCGGTACAGGACATCCAGCGCGGCCAGGGCGAGGTGATGCGCTATCTCGACGAAATGGAGGTCGACCCGATGCTGCTGGTCCACGGCCTCTCGACCCCGCCGCAGTCGATCTACCTGCTGTCCCGCGAGGAGCTGGCACGCTATCGCGTCCTGACAGAGTGAGCCTTGCGCGCGCCCGTGGGCTGGCGGCCGACAGGCTTCCGCGAGGTGGTCTGCATGCTCCCGCACCGCTCATCGCAACTCTCTAAGCCTTCACGCCCCACACAGTCACGAATTTCGCCCGATGCACCCAAGCTCAGCCCTGAGCCCTGAGCCCTGAGCCCTGAGCCCTGAGCCCTGAGCCCTGAGCCCTGAGCCCTGAGCCCTGAGCCCTGAGCCCTGAGCCCTGAGCCCTGAGCC
>NZ_FNZG01000028.1 GCF_900109195.1 Pseudooceanicola nitratireducens
GCCTTGAGCCTCAGCGCCTCGATCGTGCGCTCGGAATAGTCGATCGCATCACCGACGGTCTTGATGTCCTTCATGTCTATCTCTCCTTCGGTGAAGTTCCACGGCGTGCCCGAGCCCAGTCCGTCCGCCATGCCGCGCACGGCGCGCGCCATGTGGCGCTGGTCCATCCGGTCCAGCAGATCCGCGAGGTTCTTGTAGTCCTTGGCGAAGCCCACCACCTGCGCCTGCGCGATGGCAGTTTCCTGGGCCGTCATGACGATCTCGCGCGGCAGGCGAGCCTCTTCCTTGGCGCGGTAGATCTCCTCGATCCCGGCGGGCTTCTCGAAAATGCCGCGCTCGAGCCGCGTGGTGGCATCAAGCATCACGCCATAGCGTTCCGCAATTTCAGCCTGCTTCTCGCGCATGAGCTGCGGCGACATCACGCCCTCGGCCCAACACGAAAACCAGGTGCCCTTCTCGACGCCGCGATTGTTCAGGATGATATGCGCGTGCTTGTGCGCCCGGTCGTCATGAACCGCGAGGACATAGTCCCATTGGTCGCCGTATTCGCCGCTCTCGAAGAAATGCTCGGTCCAGTCTATCGCGATGTCGCGAACCTGATCGACCGTCACGTCGGTCGGGAAGGACAGCAGCATGTGCGAGGTGAACCCGAGCTTGGTCGAGCCGCGCCAGGTCCCGGCCCAGTCCTCGACGATGTCCTCTTTCTGTTCCTCAGACAGCACCGCCGCATCGGTCAGCGCGTTGGTCATCGTCGAATAGGTGTAGACCGCCTTGTCATTGATGTAGGAGATCTGCGCCCCAAGCGAAGCACGCGTCTTGCAGCCCCCTGCCCGGATCCGTTTGAACACCGCCGCTCGGCTCTGACCCGAGGCTACTTTCAGCGCGTTGCGCGCCGACATGGTTCCAACGCGCGCGAAACTCCGCCCCTGCCGACGCCCCGCCAACCGCGCGTCGATCCGCGCCGCGGCCTGGCCCCGGATGCGCTCATCCTCCCAGAGCCGCCCCATGACCGAGGTGTAGAGGGCGAGCGGATCAGCCATTCCTGACGAGCCTCAATCCGCGCTCGATCGCGCGCGGGTCATCCTCCAGGATCTCGTTCTCCGCCTCCTGCCCTTCTTCCTTTTGCGGCCATTCCTGATGACGCAGCGCCTGCGCCGCATCCTTCATCTGGCCCATCTCACGACTCATCGACTGCGCCAGATCGAGCAGTTCGATCAGCACCGCGCGGTCTGCCTCCGAGACCTCCAGCCGACCGCGATGGACCGCCTTGGCGAGCACCAGTCCGGCGTCGCTCATATCCTTCGCCTGACGCCATGCGGCGCAGAATTCCGAGACCAGATCACGGGGTATATCAAGGAACCCGCACCGTCCACGCAGCACCGCATTGAGCGCCTGTGATCGGTTGGCAAAGCCCCGTTCGCGCCACTCCGCATCGAAGGCGTCCAGCTCGGATCGGCTCGCCCGGAAGGCCACCGTCTCGCTTGGATCGCGCACCGCGATGCCCTCGCCCGCCTCCTCTTTCGCGAGCCGGTTCACGTGGCGCGGGGAGATGCCGAACGCCGCCGCCAGGTCCTTGGCGCTCTCGCCCGCCGCGAAGCGCTTTGCCACTTCGATGCGCTGCTCAAGCTTCAGGTTTTTCGCTGGCCTCGGCACTAGGACGTTCTCCCGCTTCCAGGGAAAAGATGCATGCGCAAACGCGCGCGAGGCAGCGATTGCTCGCAATCGCGTTCGCGTGCGGCGGAGCATTCAGCTTTGCGGGAAACGCCCATCACAGACCCCTCGGACAAAATGTGCAAACATTGGCCATATCCTGCCAACGTCTTCCTTCTCTCTTTTGCTTATACTTCAATACATCACATTGCGCAATATTACGTTTTGCATGATGTGTTTTTTTGCTTGCGATGAGGTGCACTCAAGACCGCTGGGCAGCGCGACATGGAGCGGTGCCGTCCTCATCGATGCGCGACAATCTGGTCGAATAAATCTGCTGAAACTTGCGCTGGAGCAGCACGCGATGTCAGGCAAACCGAGCGCCCGAGCCGGTCACGGATCGGGCGCCAGAAACACGAAAACGGCCCGCGCGGGATGGCGCGTGTCACGCCCGTTTGGGGCGTCACAATGTTGGTAAGGATCAGTGTCAGACCCCTGCGGATCCGAAGACCCGCAGGGGTGTCTGGGTCAGTGACCCAGTCCCTGACTGCGCAGATCGTCGTAGCGGCTGCGGGCGATCAGAGCCTCGGTCTCGAGGCTGTCGAG
>NZ_FNZG01000009.1 GCF_900109195.1 Pseudooceanicola nitratireducens
CAAGCCGATCCGCTTCTCGGATCCGCTCCCGCAGGATGGGGAATTCTGGCTGAAGTACTGGATTGATGCCTACAGCTATGCCCGCGATGCGGCAGGGCCGAATTGCCATTTCTTCTGCTATGAAAACCTTCGGGAACATCCGGTCGAGACGCTTTCTGGGCTGGCCGATTGTTTGAGTATTTCGGACAAGGCCGGGTTCATCGCTAATCAGTCACAGATCCGCGCTCCGCGTCATATGCCCGATGAAGGTCCGAAAACGGACCTCGAGGCTGAAGCATTGGCCCTCTACGAAGATTTGCGTCAGCGCGCTCTTTGAGCATTCTCGATCAGGATTTCACATAAGAAGTCTTGCGCGTCATCTTGTGCTGTACCCACCCTCACAACAAAAAACTGCCCCGAAGGGCAGCCTTTCGTCATCCGGAACGGATGATACTGGGAAGCGGTAGAGGGCCTCAGGCCGCCTTGGTCTTGCGGCGGGCAGCGTAGCCCAGGCCGCCGAGGCCGAGGGCCAGCAGCGGGGCAGAGGCGGGCAGCGGGACGGCGGGGGCGCTGTCTTCGGTCTCGATGGTGAATTCGACCGTGGTGCCCGCGTAGGCGGGGTTCAGGATGAAGGCGATGTAATCGCCGGCCACCAGGTCGGCGGTCAGTGTCTCGGCACCGGCGGCGACGGGGCCGCTGAAGCCCGAGAAGAGAACGATCGAGAAACCGCCCACATCGGTGCTGAAGGAATAGGTGGTGTCTTCAGCCAGGGTGAAGGAGGTGGCGCCAGCGCCGAAGCCGGTGTTGACGGTCAGGGTCTGAACCGTGACGGCCCAGGCCGAGCTGGCAACGGTGAATGCGGCTGCAGCGACGGCTGCAAAAAGGCTTTTATTCATAACGATTACTCCTGATGAGCGGATGAACAACTGTTTCCCAAGGTAGCACGGTTTGTTGATCGAAACATTACAATGCCACCCCGGGACGATGATTTTTCTGCAGGTGCGAAGCTTTTGCGCGACTCTTCGCCGATCTCTGTCTGGTTTGCCCGGTTTGACGCCGGTTTTCAGATCTCGACCGCTGCATTTTGCGGCGTCTTGCTTAAGAAAGCGTTAATTTGACCTTGCTTCATTGGGGATTTAGGCCGCGATCCACACCGGTCCAGTGCCCCTGCCCCGGTTTTTTCCGCCCCGGACCTGGAATATTTCTCGCCTCAGGGTGGTGTCAGGTCAACCGGATTCGCCGCGATTCCCGGCCTCTTCGCCCGGAGAAATGCTGCGGTCCAGCACAGAGATCGCCAGCCAGCCGCCCAGGAACCCGCCCAGGTGCGTTTCCCAGGCCAGCTGCCCGCCCATGACGTAATACATCAGCACGTTCAGCGCGATCAGCCCCAGCACCGACAGCGTCAGCGCCCGCACCACCAGCCGCCCCGGCTCGCGGCTGTCGATCCTTTCGGTGATCGACACCACGATGACCCCGGCGGCCAGGCCGAACAGCGCACCCGAGGCGCCGACCATCGGGGTGATGCCCGTGCTCATCAGCGCATAGCCCACGGCACCGCCCAGGATCGACAGGGTATACAGCAGCAGAAACCGCCGCTGGCCCAGGCGCTCGATCAGGATCTGCCCGAGCGAGACCAGCGTCATCATGTTCAGCACCAGGTGCCACAGACCCGCATGCAGGAAGCCGTAGGTCAGGAACATCAGCGCCGGCTGGCCGGGATAGTTGGGCTTCCAGTCGCCCAGCAGCCCGGGCCAGAAGGCACCGTATTGATAGACCAGCTGGCGCAGCCGCGCGGGCGCCCCGGACCACAGGCCCAGATCGGCGGCCTGCAGCGCGGCCTCGGGCAGGATGGACAGGATCAGCAGGACGATCAGCGCCGGCTGTCTCCAGCCGCGACCCTGGGCAGGACCTTGGGCGGGACCTTGGTCAGCACGCTGGTCTGCGGGGGGCGGGGAAGCCGCCCCGCTCATGGCCGGGCCTGGCGGCTGTGGCGCGCGCTGCCCCGCATGGCTCAGGGCCGGATGTCGAAGCTGCGACCCAGGGTGACGAAGACCGCATTGCCCTGCGCCGTGCCGGCGGCGCGGTGATAGCGGCGATGCTCGACGCCGGCGCTCATCTGCCAGTCTTCGGTCAGGGCGCGGTTGTAGGTCACCGAGATCGTGCTGCGGTCGCTTTCGGCGGTGGCCCCTGCCCCGCCGTCCTCGACACGGGCAAAGCTGACGCCGAAATCAACCGAAGAGACCGCGTCGATCTCGTGGTTGTAATTGGCGTTGAGCCGGGTCGAGAGCACGTCTTCCAGCGCGTCATTGGTCGCGACGCCGCGCGACAGCGACAGCCCCATGGATCCGCGCAGCAGCTCTCGCGAGACGCTGGCGTCGGCAATGACCGAGGTCGTGCCGGCCGTCCCGCGGGTCAGGCCAAGCGACAGGCCGATCTGCATCAGCGGGGTTTCGCGGTTGTGGCGCAGCTGCAGCGTGTCGCGGCTGCCATTGGTGTCCAGGCTGCGGCTGTAGCTCAGCCCCAGTTGTCCGGTCGGCAGGGCGCGGGTGGCGCCAAGCCCGAAGGTGGTGCCTTCGCGCACGGTCGTGCCGCCGAATTGCAGGATCTCGATCCGGCTGGTGCCGACACTGGCGGTCAGCTGCATCAGCTCGCCGATGTCATGGCTGAGGCCAAGCGACAGGCTGCGCGTCTCGCGCTGTGTCGCGGCCAGGTCGCGGGCGGTGTAATCGCTACCGCTGGCGGTCAGCGTCGCCACGGTCGTGGGCGTCAGATCCAGCCGCAGGCTGGCGCTGGCGCTGTCGGTTTCCGTGTCATAGCGCGTGGTGCCGACAGTGCCGTCATAATCCAGTTCGGAGTGATCCAGCCGCAGGCTGAGCCCCAGGGGCATGTCGCGCCCGGTCTCGTAGCCCAGGCCATAGCCCAGGGCGGTCCGGGTGCCGGTCGAAGGCGTCAGGATCAGGTTGCCCGGCGCATTGGGATCTTCGATCAGGATCGGATCGCGCAGGGGATCGACGAAATCCAGATCGGCGCGGTTGTAGCGCGCGTTCAGGGTCAGGCTGCTGCGGGCCCCGGTGCGGGTATAGCCAAAGCGCAGGCTGGGATCCTCGATCGCGGACAGCGATCCGGCTGGGGCGGGAAGCCGCGCCGCCCGGGCCGTGGTCGCCGCCGAGAAGGTCAGGGTGGAATTCCGCGTCTCGCTGGTCAGATCAAAGCTGAGCTGCGTGTCAAAGACCGTGCCACGCCCGCTGGAGGGCGTGGAGAGGTTGTAGTTGCTGTCAGAGCGCAGCGAGGATTGCACGCCAAAGCGCATCTGCAACCCGCCGCTATCCTGGGCCCAGACGGGCGTCAGCGCGGCCAGGGTCAGCCCGCCGCAGCAGGTCGCGGCAATCAGCGCCTGGGATGTCCTGCGCCGACTGCCGGCAGGCGCAACAGGTCTGCCGTCGGATGGCCCGATATGGCGGCCGGCCGTCTGCCTTCCCCGCATGGAGAGCCCCCCTCAGGTTGTCCGGTTACTCAAACAGGCCGCGTTCCGGAACGACGATCACATCGCCTTCGGAAAGAACCGTGGCACCAGAGATGCCGGCGCCGGTCTTGTAGTTGTAGGTATAGACCCGCGTCTTGCCGCCCTGGGTGCGGCGCAGCTGTACGCGTTTCTGCGCCCCGAAGCGGGTGAAGCCACCGGCCTGGGCAAGCGCCTGCAGCAGGGTGGTCGAGGGGTCGACCTCGATCAGGCCGGCCTGGTTGACCTCGCCCATGATGTAGATCCGCATGGTGTCGGGGGCCGCGGGCACCAGCGGGCCCTTGTCGGCCAAGCGGGCGACGGTGACGAAGACATTGGGCTCATTCGCGAAGTTCGAGGCCAGCTTGCGGGTGATCACGGCGCGGACCTGCGACACCGACTGACCGGCGGCGCGGATGGTGCCGACCAGCGGGAAGGTGATCGTGCCATCGGGCAGCACCAGGGTGCCGCGGTTCAGGCTGCTGTCTTCCAGCACTTCGATCTGCAGCTGGTCGCCGGGCTGAATGGCGTATTGGGCCGCGGCCTTGCCCCCGGACAGGGTCAGGAAACCGGCGGCGGCGATCAGGGCCAGCATCAGGCCGGACAGAAATCTGGTCATGGAAAGATCCTCGATGTCCCTCGTTTTTTCCGCACCTTACGGGCAAAGCCCCTGTCCCGCTAGTGTCCTGCGCACCGGGATGCGGCTTTCGCAGGGTTTTTTGGCCCGAGTGACGCAGGAAAGCCGCGTTTCCCGGGGTCTGCGGCGGGCTGCGGGGATTTGAGGGTGGATCCGGGCGTGATTTCGGACGGGATTTGGCAAAAACGCGTGTTTTTGGCCCTGAGGTACCAAATCCGGCGTCAAATTTTGCGGAAAATGGGTGTTATCCTTTTGTTTCTGAAAGGTATTGTTGGTTGGGGCTGTTTCCACGAAAATTTTCGCGGACTTAACAATACTTAACACTTTTGCCCGACGCGCGAGAGCGGGATTCGACGGATTTGAGGGCGGGATCGGGTGTGGTTTCGGGGGGCGTTCAGGTCCGGGACGCGCAACAGGGTGTTTCCTGAAGTCGGGGGATCCGCTGCCCCCCTCACCCCCCTAGATACCCTTGGGCAAAGGCACCCGCCCGGCGTATACGCCGGGCAGCGCCGTCCCGCCCCCCTGGGGCGGCGCTTATGCGCCACCCCGCGGGACGGCGCTGCCCTTTGTGATGACCTCTGAGGTTGGCGGTCCGGTTTGAGGGAGACTGTGCCCCGGGGCTCCGTCCGTGATCAGGCTTCCTGCGGACGGCCCGTGCCCTCAGCGCTGACCTCTGAGGGTTGGCGCGCCGGTTTGGGGCTGGAGGTTCGCCGCGAAGATCAAGCTTCGTGGTGCCTCTTTTGGAATGAGGCTGCCCTTTGCAATGAGCCTTGGTGTGGGGAGAGCGGGTTTGAAGGGACCTGCGCGCGCCAGAAACCAAACGTCCAAAAACAGATCGCGCCCCCGGATGGGAGCGCGATCAAGGCTTGAGGTGGGACGTCAGATCCGGGGGCCGTTTGCTACGAACAGCCCCGGATCAGCCCCGGATCAGCCCAGGATCAACCCGGGGTCCGGATCACTCCGTGGTACCCGTCTCTGCCGAGCCGGGGGCCGGCAGGGCCTTCAGACCGTCGGAAATGCGCGAGGCAAGTCCCGGCGGCTGAGTGTTGGCGTCCTCAAGCAGCTGCATGGCAGTCTCATAGGCGCTGCGCGCCTCTTCGGTGCGGCCCAGGGCGGCATAGACCTCGGCCAGGTGGTAGCGGACCGTGGGGTCGCCCGGCAGGCCTTCGGCCGCGGCCTCCATCGGGGCCAGCGCTTCCTGGGCGTCGCCCTTGCGGAAGGCGATCCAGCCATAGGTGTCCTGGAAGGCGGGGGTGTTGTTGCCCTTCAGGCGGCGGGCCACGGTATAGGCGCGGTCGATGCTTTCGGGGTCGTCGCGATAGCTCGACAGCAGGCTGGCCAGGTTGTTGGCCACGACCACCAGGGTCGAATTCTGCTCGTAAAGCTTTTCGTAGATCCCGATCGCGCCGTCGATGTCGCCTGCGGCTTCCAGCTCACCGGCCTTGATCCACTGCAGGTTCAGGCTGCCGGGGTTGGCTTCCAGCGCGCGGTCCAGCGCGTTCGAGGCCTCTTCCGGCTGATCGGTGCGGCGATAGGCGTTGAACAGCGCGCTCCAGGCCTGTTCCGCCTGCGGCGCATCCTGAACCGTTTCCTCCAGCATCGGGATGCCGTCTTCGAAGTCCCCGGTGATGGTCAGCACCAGCGCGCGGATGAAGCGGGCGGCGGGATCCTCGGGGTTGGCCTCGATCAGCGCCTGCGACTGGCTCAGCGCCTCTTCGGTGCGCCCCGACAGCAGGTTGGCGCGGATCACGGCGGCGTCCGAGTTCACGTCGCCCTGCCCCAGCTGTTCAAGGAAGCTGGTCAGGTCGTCGGTCTTGCGCTGGCGGGCCAGAAGCTGGGCCTGCATCTCGTCGGCCAGGGCGGTGGCGCGGGGATCGTCCAGCTGGCGCAGCCGTTCGATGTCCTGCTCGGCCCGGGCCCAGTCTTCCATCGCCAGGTGCACGCGGCCCAGGGTCGACAGCAGGCCAAGATCCTGCGGGGCCAGGCGCAGAGAGTTGATCAGAACCTCTTCTGCGGCGCGGTATTTTTCCTGCTGTGCCAGGAAGTTGGCATAGCGGATCGAGGTCTGCGGTGCCCGGTTCGAGGCCTCGACCGCCAGCGACAGCATCTCGGCCATCAGCTCTCGGTTGCCTTCGCGTTCATAGGCGGCGGACAGCAGGGTCATGATCTCGGCGTCGCGCGGCGCTTCGGACAGGGCCGAGCGCAGGTTGACGATCGCCTCGGCGGTCTGGTCGTCCATCACCTGCCAGCTGGCCTTGAGCTTGAGCGCGCTCACATCCGAGGCATCCGCGGCCAGGACCTCTTCGACCAGCGCACGTGCAGCGACCTGGTTGCCCACGGCGCCCTGCATCTGTGCCAGCGAGACCTTGTAGCGGTTCAGCCGGTCCAGCGCCTCGCCCTCGGGGGTTTCGGTGCCCTGGGCGTCGACCAGGTCCTGCATCTCGGCAATGGCTTCCTGGGTCTTGCCGGTCGAGAAAAGGAAACCCGCGTGCAGCGCCCGGAAGGTCGCGGGATCGGCGGCCACGTCGGCAGGCTGCGGATCCATGGCCAGGGTGGTTTCCAACTCTTCCAGCGCCGGCTGCGGGCCGCGCAGTTCGGACAGGAAGCGCACCAGGGTCAGGCGCGGTTCGGGATTGTCGGCGGCCGGGTCGATGCGGTCGCGCAGCCAGGCCTCGGCCTCGTCGATGCGCTTTTCCGAGATGTACCAGCGCACCAGGGTGGCGCCGACATCGTCATCCTCGGGGAAGAGCACGACCATGCGCTTCAGCTGATCTTCGATCCCGCCCTTGTCGCCCAGCTGGCTGAGCACGGAAAAGCGGATCGCGTAAAGATCGCGGTCGGTTTCGTTGCGGGCCAGGCCCGCGTCGATGGTTTCCAGCGCTGCGCCGAAGCGCTGCTGGCGCAGCAGGTCGGCAATGACCACGCGGCGCGCCACGTCCAGGCTGTCGTCACTGGCCAGAAGCTCGGCCGCGTCACGGCCGGCGGTGCCCATGGCCTCGTCGCTTTTGTCCAGGGTCGCCTGGCGATAGGCCAGCGCGGTGCGGATCGCGGCCAGTTCGGAATCGCCGGGGGTCAGTTCCTCGGCCTTGTCCAGGTAGCGTTCGGCGTCGGTGAACTGGTTGGCCTGGAAGGCGATCAGCGCCAGTTCGCGGTTGCCGGCGGGATCCTCGGGGAAGGCTTCGACCAGGCGGCGGTAATTGTTGAAGGCGCCCTGGACGTTGCCGCGTTCCTTCTGGATCTCGGCCATCATCAGCAGCGCGTCGTGGTTCTTGGGATCCAGCTTCAGCGCATTGCGCAGCTCGATCACCGCGCGATCCGGGTCACCGGCTTCGACATATTCCACGGCAGAGGAAAGGTGTTCCTTGGCGCGGTCCTCGGCAGAGTCACACGCAGATGCCAGCAACAGCAGGGCAATAACGAAAATCTTTTTCACGAATTTGGTCCCGATTTCACACTTTGGCAGGACGGTAGCATGCCCGATCCGGGCCTCCCACCCTGAACCGTTCACATCCTGGTGCCGGCCCCCCGGCGGCACATGGTGTCATCAGGCCGCCCAGCCGGCCGTTCAATCTGGTCTGCCCGAAAGGATGTCGCATCGTTCCGGACAGGGTGCCGGTCAGAGACCGGTGCTGCGCAGCACGACCGAGACGGTCCGCCAAAGCAGACGCAGGTCGGTGCCGAAGCTGACGTCGCGGTAGTATTCCGCATCGAACAGCGCGCGATCGGCAAAGGTCGACTGGTTGCGGTCCGAGACCTGCCAGGGACCGGTGATGCCCGGACGCAGCGCGTAATAGGCCTTGCCCGGATAAAGCGCGCGCTGGCACTCCATGAAGGGGCGCGGGCCGACCAGGCTCATGTCGCCCTTCAGCACGTTGACCAGCTGCGGCAGTTCATCCAGCGAAGACTTCCGCAGGAAGTTGCCGAAGCGGGTGATCCGGGGGTCATGGCGCAGTTTCTGGTGGCTGTCCCATTCGGCGCGGGCCGCGGGGTTGGCCGCCAGGTAGTCCTCGAGCCGCTGTTCGGCATTGGGCACCATGGTGCGGATCTTGTAGATATCGTAGACCCGACCGTTCCGGCCGATGCGGCGCTGGCGGTAGATCGGGGAATGTCCGTCGAGCGAGGCCAGCACCAGGATGATCGCCATCAGCGGGATCAGGACGGGTGCAGTCAGGATGAGGGCGGCGGAAACAACGAAAATGTCGATCCCGCGCTTCAGGCGATCCGCATAAATACGGCGGCTTACCTTGTGATCCTTGCGCAGAAGGCTTCGCGGAAGCGGCTCGGCAACAGGCGTTTCACGCAGTTGAAAGGTCATAGATCAAAGATCCGTTCGTCTAAATATGGGTGCACGTCTAAAGGCCTGGTGGAACTCTGGCAACTGGGTTCCGGCGGTGTCTGCCGTGCTCTTGGTATCAAAAGTATGGGGTGCTCTGGCTGCAAGTAAACTAAATCTTTTGAGCTGAAAAAAGGCAAAAAATGTTATCCGCTTGTAATGTATGGGAAAAACCATAGGCGAGATCATGCCGCAACGCGGCATTTGCCTAGAATCGGGCAGTTTTGCTGGAACAATCGGCAGATGGGCTTCGTGATTGTTCCAGAGGCGTGAACCAAATGTGACGCGAGCATGGCAAAATGCCCCCGTGCGGTCATAGAATCGGCGCAACCAAGCGTCAGTTTGCCGCCAGCCCAAGGTCCCGGCGAAGGACCCGGCGCAGATCCGGTGCCGGCCTGGTCCTGGCAGGTTGGGGATTGGGCAGATTGAGAGGCGGTCAGGACCAGTCCTGCCCCGCAAGAGAGATTGTTTCGGCTTTTGCCCGCGCAGAATGCGGCAGAGGTCACAACTTTGCAGGAGGGCGGTCCTTTCCATGCTGCAGGCTTTAACTGCCCCCCGGGCATCCCTATACAGTTGCCAACCCGAAGGGCCTTGGTGCCGCCTGTTGCGCGCGCCGGGGGCCAACAATATCGGGCCCGAGTATTCGAGCAGGTATTTGAGCAGCGAGATCCATGTCGTCTGAAACCCTTTATGCAGACTTTTTCGGGCTGAACGAACGACCGTTCACCCTGCTGCCGGACCCCAGTTTCCTTTATTGGTCCAGCCAGCATGTCCGTGCCTTTTCCGTTCTTGAATTTGGCGTGCTGTCGCGCGCGCCCATCACGCTGATCACCGGCGAGGTCGGCGCCGGCAAGACCACGCTGGTGCAGCATCTGCTCAGCCGGCTTGATGTGGATCTGACCGTGGGGCTGATCTCGAACGCCCAGGGCGGCCGGGGTGAGCTGCTGCAATGGGTGCTCAATGCCTTTTCGATCGACCTGCCCAATGGCCAGGTCGATTACGTGCGCATGTTCCAGACGTTCCAGGATTTCCTGGTCAGCGAATACGCCGAGGGCCGGCGCGTGGTGCTGATCATCGACGAGGCGCAGAACCTGTCCGTCGAGGGCCTGGAAGAGATCCGCATGCTGACCAACGTCAATGCCAACAAGGACCACCTGATCCAGCTGATCCTGGTCGGCCAGCCCGAATTGCGCGACATCGTGCGCAAGCCTGAAATGCGCCAGCTGGCGCAGCGGGTCTCGGCCAGTTTCCACCTCAAGGAAATGGATGCCGAAACCGTGTCTGCCTATATTTCGCACCGTTTGACCAAGGCGGGCGGCACGGGCAACGAATTCACCCCCGAGGCCATGCGCATCGTGTATGAACAGACCCGTGGCGTGCCGCGCCTGGTCAACCAGTTCTGCGAATTCGCGATGATCTATGCCTGGAGCAGCGAACAAAAACGCGTCACCGAAGAGCTTGTCCGCCAGGTGCTGGACGACGGTCTTTTCTTCAGCGCGACCCCTGTTGAAAGCGAGGAACAGGTCTGATGTCGAATATCCGCTACTATATTTCCATCTTTGCCCGGCGGATGCCCTGGTTCCTGATCGTGGCCGGCCTGATCTCGGGTTTTGCGGTGGCGGTGGCGATCACCCTGCCCCCGGCCTATGTCTCCTCGACCCGGCTGCTGGTGGAAAGCTCGCAGATCCCCGGTCAGCTGGCCGCGCCCACGGTCGAGCTGTCGGGCGAGGAACGGCTGCAGATCTTCGAGACCCAGCTGCTGACCCGCGCCAACATGCTGGAAATCGCCCGCGAACTGGATGTGCTGCCCGATCAGCGCAACCTCAGCCCCGATGAAATCGTTGCCGGCATGCGCTCGCGCACCTCGATCCGCAACCAGGCGGGCCGCAACCGGGCCACGCTGATGACCATCAGTTTTGAAAGCGAGGACCCCCGCAAGGCGGCTGCGGTGCTGAATGAATACCTGACGCGGGTGCTGAACCTCGACACTGAATACCGCACCGGCCGCGCCACCCAGACCCAGCAGTTCTTCGAACAGGAAGTGCAGCGCCTGGGCGAGCAGCTGGACCAGCAAAGCGGCGAGATCCTGCGCTTCAAGACCGAACATGCCGACGCCCTGCCCGATGCCCAGGACTTCCGCCGCAACCGCCAGACGGCGCTGCAGGAACGCCTGGTCCAGACCGAGCGTGACATCTCGGAGCTGGAAGACCAGAAACAGCGGTTGGAACAGGTCTTCGTGGCCACAGGCCAGGTCCAGGCGGGCGAAGTGGGGGCCAATCGCAGCCCCGACCAGGTTGCCCTGGACGAAGCCCGCACCCAGCTGCGCGAGGCGCTGCTGATCTATTCCGAGACCAACCCCCGGGTGAAGATGCTGCAGGCGCGTGTCGACCAGCTGGCGCTGGTGGTGGCCGAAGCCCAGGTCGAGGCCGAGGGCAGCGGCACCCGCGACGCCACGGTGCCGGTGAACCCGGCGCAGACGCTTTATGAACTTCAGGTGGCCGAGCTGGACAGCAAGCTGGCCTCGCTCACCGATCAGAAACAGCGCACCGAGGTCGAGCTGGACAAGCTCGAGGATGCGATCGCCCGGACCTCGGCCAATGCCATCGCGCTTGAAGCGCTGGAGCGTGACTACACCAACATCCAGGACCAGTATAACCAGGCCTCGGCCCGGCTTGCGACCGCCTCGACCGGGGAACGGATCGAGCTTCTGTCGCGCGGCCAGCGAGTCACGGTGGTGGAACAGCCCTCGGTGCCGACCGAACCGACCAAGCCCAACCGCCTGAAGCTGGGCGCGGCCGGTGTCGGTGCGGGGATCCTGGCGGGGGCGGCGCTGATCGCCCTGCTGGAAATGCTCAACACCTCGGCCCGCCGTCCGATCGACCTGGTCAACGGGCTGGGCATCACGCCGCTGGCCACCGTGCCCTACCTGCGCACCCGGCGCGAAAAGTTCCGCCGCCGGGCCAGCCTGATCGCGGTGATCCTGGTGATCGGCGCGGCGATCCCCGCCTCGATCTACGCGGTGCACACCTATTACCAGCCCCTCGACCTGATCGCGGATCGCATCATGAACAAGCTGGGCGTGCGCGGCTGAGGCCGCCCCCGGAGAGAAGGACCCAGAGACGATGGAAAAGCTTCAGATCGCATTGGAAAAGGCCCGCGCCAGCCGGGCAGAGGCCGCCCTGGGGGAACGCGCCGCCAAGGCCGCGCCCGCCGCGACCCGCACAGCCCCCGCCGGCCGCGACGCGCTGGACGAGGCCTGGTCGGTCTTCCCCGCGCTCGACATCAACAAAAAACGCCTGGAGGCGCGCCGCCTTCTGGCCTTTGAAGGCGGGCCGGCCGCGGCGTCCTATGACCTGCTGCGCACCAAGCTGATCCAGGCCGCCAGCCGCGAAAACTGGAAACGCATCGCGGTGGTGTCCCCCGGGGCCGGTGCCGGCAAGACCACGACCATGGCCAACCTGGCCGTGTCGCTGGCGCGCCAGCCCGACCTGCGCACCATCGCGCTGGATTTCGACCTGCGCCGCCCGGCGCTGCACCAGGTGCTGGGGCAAAGCCCGTCGCAGGGCATGGTCGACGTGATCTACAACCGGGTCGGCTTTGACCAGCATGGCCGCCGCCTGAACCGCAACCTGGTCTTCGGCATGAACGACCGCGCGGTGCGCAATTCCTCCGAGGTGCTGCAAAGCCACCAGACCGAGGAACTGCTGAGCGCGCTGGAGGAGACCTTCCAGCCCGATTACATGCTTTTCGACATGCCCCCGATGCTGGCCGCCGACGATGCCTATGGCTTCCTCACACACGTGGATGCGGCGCTGATCGTGGTCGAGGCCGAGAAGACCCCGATGGCCCAGGTCGACGTGGTCGAGCGCCAGATCTCCGAGGTCACGGGCGTGCTGGGCGTGGTTCTGAACAAGTGCAATTACACCGATGGCGTCTATGCCTCGGACTATGGATATTATTGAGCTGACGGATCTGTCCGGGTCCCGGACCCGGGCCTGAAAGGAATTTGAGATGCAGATCGACACCACCGCATTGGACGGTGTTTACGTGATCACGCCGAAACGCTTCGGCGATGCGCGGGGCTTCTTCTCGGAAAGCTGGAACCGCAAGGCCCTGCTGGCCGAGGGCCTGGAGCTGCCCGAGTTCGTGCAGGACAACCATTCCATGTCGGCCCAGACCGGCACCATCCGGGGCCTGCACTTCCAGTCGCCCCCCCATGCCCAAGGCAAGCTGGTGCGCTGCGGCCGCGGCCGCCTGTTCGACGTGGCCGTGGACGTGCGCAGGGGCTCTCCCAGCTATGGCAAATGGATCGGAGAGGAGCTGTCCTTCGACAATGGCCGCCAGCTCTGGATTCCGGCCGGTTTCCTGCATGGCTTCCTGACCTTGGAGCCGGATACCGAGATCATCTACAAATGCACCGACCATTACGCGCCTGCGTGTGACGGCGCGGTCAGATGGGACAGCTGCGGCGTGGACTGGCCGATTTCCCCTGAAACAGAGCCGCTTTTGTCGGAAAAAGACGCTGCCGCTCAGGTGCTGGCGGAGTTCGACAGCCCGTTTGTCTGGGGGGATGCGCAATGAAACTCCTCATCACCGGCGGGGCCGGGTTCATCGGGTCCGCCGTCGTGCGGCTGGCCATGGCGCGGGGGCACGAGGTGGTGAACCTCGATGCGCTGACCTATGCCGCTTGTCTGGACAACGTGGCGAGCGTGGCGGATCAGCCGGGCTATGTCTTTGAACAGGCCGACATCCGCGATCTGCCCGCGCTGAAACGCATCTTTGCCGAACATCAGCCCGATGCGGTCATGCATCTGGCGGCGGAATCCCATGTGGACCGCTCGATCGACGGGCCGGGGGCCTTTATCGAAACCAACGTCATGGGCACCTACAATATGCTCGAGGCCGCGCGCGAGTATTGGATCGCGCAGGGCCGGCCCGAGGGCTTCCGATTCCACCATATCTCGACCGATGAGGTCTTCGGCTCTCTCCCCGCCGATCCGAGCGTGATGTTCACCGAAGACACCGCCTATGATCCGCGCTCGCCCTATTCGGCGTCCAAGGCGTCCTCGGATCACCTGGTCCGTGCCTGGCACGAGACCTACGGGCTTCCCGTGGTCCTGACCAATTGTTCCAACAATTACGGTCCCTTCCACTTCCCCGAAAAGCTGATCCCCGTGGTCATCCTGAACGCGCTGGCCGGCAAGCCGCTGCCGATCTATGGCAAGGGCGAAAACATCCGCGACTGGCTTTATGTCGAGGATCACGCCGACGCGCTGCTGCTGGTGGTCGAGAAGGGCGCGCTTGGCCGCAGCTACAATATCGGCGGCGAGAATGAGCGCACGAACCTCGACCTGGTCAAGACGCTCTGCGGGATCCTGGATGCGAAACGCCCCCGGGCGGATGGTAAGCCTTACGCCGAGCAGATCACCTTTGTCACCGACCGCCCCGGCCATGACGCGCGCTATGCGATCGACCCGTCGCGCATCCGCGATGAACTGGGCTGGCGGCCTTCAGTGACGGTGGAAGAAGGGCTGGACCGGACGGTCCAGTGGTATCTTGAGAACGAAGACTGGTGGCGTGCGCTTCAGGAGCGTGACGGGGTTGGTGAACGGCTGGGGAAAAGCGCCTGATGCCCATCCTGAGAATTGAGGAAAAGCTTGTCTATTTCGCGCATGTGCCTAAATGCGCGGGAACTTCGGTCGAGGAATATGCAATTAAGCGCTTCGGTCCTATTGCTCTTCAAGATCGGCGCTTTTTCGACTTGTCTCCTGTGACCCGCTGGAGCCGAACGTCACCACAACACATTGACGCGGCTTCTTTGGAGCGACTGTTCCCCCGGGAATTTTTTGTCGATGGTTTTACGATTGTACGACATCCGGTTCACCGTCTCATTAGTGCTTTCCGGCACGCGCAGCGCCATCGGGGTTTAACATGGGTCGGATTTCCGAAATTCATGGAAAGGCTTGAACGGGATAGAAATCAGGATCCATTCTGTTTTGACAACCATTTCAGACCAATGAGTGATCTGGTGCCTGATTGGACTACGACAGTTTTGAAGCTGGAAGATGGTGAAGCGCCGATCATTGCTTATTTTGATCGGTTGGCCGGCAATCAGGATGGGCCGCGGGCTTTACCTCATGCGCAAAAAGGCCATGAAACGGTCGAACCGGCCAAGGGCCTACGTGGCTTCAAGCGCATGAAAGAGCGTCCATCGGTGCCTTTGCTTACGGAAGAATTGTGTCGTCGGATCCATGCCGTCTACCGCGAGGATTACGAGCGTTTCGGCTATGGATGGGATGATATTTTACATGAAAAGACAGTGATATGACCCTCCTCGTCTTCGGCAAAACCGGCCAGGTCGCCACCGAACTTGCCCGCCTTGCGCCTGATGCGATCTTCCTAGGCCGCGATCAGGCGGATCTGTCGGATCCGCAGGCCTGCGTGCAGGCGATCCGCGCCCATGCGCCGAGCGCGGTGATCAATGCCGCCGCCTGGACCGCCGTCGACAAGGCCGAGGATCACGAGGCCGAGGCGCTGGTTATCAATGGCGATACGCCGACGGCGCTGGCCGTCGAATGCGCCGCGCGGGACATTCCCTTCGTGCATATCTCGACCGATTACGTCTTTGCGGGCGACGGAACGACCCCCTGGACCCCCGAGGATGTGGTGAACCCGGCCAATGCCTATGGCCGCACGAAACTGGCCGGAGAGGATGGCATCCGCGCCGCCGGCGGGCGCTTTGCGATCCTGCGCACGTCGTGGGTGTTTTCCGCCCATGGGGCGAACTTCGTGAAGACCATGCTGCGTCTGTCCGAGACGCGCGATGCGCTGAGCATCGTCGGCGATCAGATCGGCGGCCCGACCCCTGCGGCGGATATCGCCGGGGCCTGCCTGCGGATTGCAGAAGTGCTGCAAAACAGACCCGAAACCAGCGGAACCTACCATTTTTCCGGGGCACCGGACGTCTCCTGGGCCGATTTCGCCCAGGCGATCTTTGATCAGGCTGGGCGGTCCGTCACCGTGACAGAAATCCCCACGGCCCAATACCCCACCCCCGCCGCGCGACCGCTGAATTCCCGCATGGACTGCGGCGCGCTTCATGCGGCATTTGATATTGAAAGGCCCGACTGGGCCCGCGGCCTGCGCGCCGTCCTGACAGATCTGGGAGCATTGAAATGACCAAACGCAAGGGCATCATCCTGGCCGGGGGCTCGGGGACGCGGCTCTATCCGATCACCATGGGCGTCTCGAAGCAGCTGCTGCCGCTTTATGACAAGCCGATGATCTACTACCCGCTGACGGTGCTGATGTTCGCCGGCATCCGAGAGATCCTGATCATCACCACTCCCGACGACCAGGCCCAGTTTCAGCGTCTTCTGGGCGATGGATCGCAATGGGGGCTGTCGCTGTCCTACGTTGTCCAGCCCTCGCCCGATGGTCTGGCGCAGGCCTATCTTCTGGCCGAGGATTTCCTGGACGGCGCGCCTTCGGCCATGGTGCTGGGCGACAATATCTTCTTTGGCGTGGGCCTGCCCAAGCTGCTGGCCTCGGCCGATGCCAAGCCCCAGGGCGGCACGGTCTTTGGCTATCACGTGGCTGATCCCGAGCGTTACGGCGTGGTGGACTTCGCCCCCGACGGCACGGTGAAGGAGATCATCGAGAAACCGCCCGTGCCGCCTTCGGATTACGCGGTGACGGGGCTGTATTTCCTGGATGGCACGGCGCCCGAGCGCGCCAAGGCGGTCACTCCTTCGGATCGCGGAGAGCTTGAGATCGTGACGCTGCTGCAGATGTACCTGGACGACGGTCTTCTGTCGGTGGAACGGATGGGCCGCGGCTATGCCTGGCTGGACACCGGCACCCATGCCTCGCTTCTGGATGCGGGCAACTTCGTGCGGACCCTGACGATGCGCCAGGGCCTCCAGGTCGGCAGCCCCGACGAGATCGCCTATGAACAGGGCTGGATCGACGACGAGGGGTTGATGCGCCGCGCCGCGCTGTTTGGCAAAACGGAGTACGGCAAGTACCTGGCGCGGCTGGCGGGGAAGTGACGCAACGCACGGTCGCTTAAGGGGTCGTAAACCGGTTCGGAGCATAAGCACCGGACCCGCGTTTGACCCCGAAAGGATGCGCCGATGCCCCAGGATCCCTTCGCCGGCACCCAGTCCGGCCTGCAAAGCCCCGCCCTGCATATCGAGGCGATCACCCCAGACGACACGACCGACCTTGCGCGGGTGACCCGTGCGATCAACGTCGCTCAGGCGGGAACCCTGCGCGTGATCACGGCCACTGGTGTAACGGGCGATGTGCATGTGGCGGCCGGCGTGGCCTTCCCCCTGCGCGTGCGCCGGGTTCTGGCGACAGGCACGACGGCCCTGGGGATCGTGGGGCTGTCGTAGGTCAGTAGGTCAGATAGACCGCCACGGCCGTCAGCAGGATGGCCACGACCCAGAGCACCTGCCGTGCGGCGTAACCTTCGCCCAAGAGCGGCCGGATCAGCCAGATCGTATAGGGTGCCGAACTGAGAGGCGTGAGCGCCACTGCGAGAAGCGCGCCAGGTACCTCTGCCACTGCAAAAGCTGCAGGTAGAAGAGACACGACGACAACAGCGCGTATACCGGAGACAACCATCATAGCCCGGCTGTTTCCGTGATTCAGAATGAGCATGTTCATTGAGTCGAAGCGCAGTGTCAGAAAGCCTAGGCTAAGAAGTGTCAGATAGTGACCCGCTGTCTGATAACTTCCGGTATAAAGAAGATTGATGAAAGGCTCTCCAAAGAAAAACATCGCGATGAAGGCTAAAATGCAAAGGCCGTCAAATACACGCTGAAACCGCTTGAACAAAGAAGGTGCGTCATTTGGACGGACTCTCAACACCTCACCGATAGCAGCAAAGCCAACGCCTTGGGATAGGCGGTTCAATAATGTTTGACCGGCAGAAATCCACACCAATGCAATAGCATAAAGCCCAAATTCTGCCGACTCCAGAAAGCTGGCCAAAATAAATTTATCGGCATTTGTTGCTGCGAATGTTAACGTGGAGGAGGCCATCAGGAATTTCCCAAAATTCCAAATGCGGTTAGATATTTCTTGGTTTGGCTTCCAAGCCATCCTTGGACCTTGAAATACCAAATGTGAAATAAGTGTCTTCACTAATTGCCCCAAGGTGGTGCCAATGATCAGGGACCACACTGAAGGCCAAAAATACGCGATAGAAACCTGTACTACGAGTGCCGAAAATTGACCCGCAATCTGAACTGCAGCAGATCGCCCGTTGTGAAATAGACGCGATGCTAAAAATTGGTTGGTGGATTTCAGTGCATCCAGAAAGGGCACAAGGGTAATAGCTGCCAAAAGGAAAGGAAGTTGCGGGTCTGCATAGACCGTACCTTCCGGGGCATAATGCGGCGCAAACAAACCTGTCAGGACCGCAGTCAGAAAAATTCCTGCAGCAATCAGGCTGCCGCGATAAATCTGGAGAACCCATGCTGCACGCAAATAGTGCGTAGTATTTCCATCTGCATCTCGAATGACAGAACGTTGAATTCCGATATCGCTCAGCAAGGTAAAGGCTGTGACGATAGTCATTACAAAAGACATCAAGCCGAACGCTTCAGGAACCAGAAGCCGCGTCATGATCAAGTTGCTGCCTAGGCGCATCAGGTTCCCAAGAACAACTTGGAAAAGCTGCCACCCGCCCGCTTTCACGGTGCGCTTTTTCAGGCTGCCCTGTGGCTCTGCGCTCATCTCTGCCTCACTTGTATTCGATCAACCCCGACCGGCGGCCCGACAGCCGGCTCCGGTGGTATTGGAGTACGCCCTGGGTCTCGGCGAACTTGCCGACAGTCAGAAGCCAGGCGCGTTCCCAGGCCTCCCCGCCGCCGCCCGAGCGCAGGGCCAGCCGGGCGATCTGTAGCGGATAGATCAGCACCAGCGCCAGGGCCCAGGGGCTGACCAGCAGCGCCAGCGCCAGAATCACCAGGGGCAGCACCAGCCCCCAAAGCAGCACGCGGCGGACCTGCGGCACGCTGTGGCGTTCCGGCGGGGCCCCGTGCATCGCGGCCCCCTCGGCCCAGGCGTGGCCGCCCCGCTTGGCGCGTTTCCAGAACTGGCCAAAACGCATCATCGCGGCGTCGTGCAGGGTCATCTCGGCATCCAAGCGCCAGATCTCCCAGCCCTTGGCGCGCAGGCGGACGCACATCTCGGGCTCCTCCCCCGCGATCAGCGTAGGATCATAGCCGCCGACTTCCTCCAATGCTTCCATCCGCATCAGAGCATCCCCGCCGCAAGAACGCGTCTTGCCCAGGGGCGTGTCCCATTCGAAGTCGCACAGCCGGTTGTAGATCGAGGCCTCGGGGAAGCGTTCGCGGCGCCGGCCACAGGCGACAGCGGCCTGGGGGTTGGCCACAAGGAAGGCCCGGGCCGTGGCGATCCAGCCGGGCTGCAATTCGCAATCGCCGTCGATGAATTGCACCAGATCGGGCGTTTTTCCCTGACGTAGAGCCTCAATTCCCGCATTGCGCGCCCGCGCGGCGGTAAACGGCTTGCTCATGTCGAGCGCCACGACCTCGGCCCCCGCGGCCCGCGCTGCCTCGACCGAGCCATCGGTGGAGCCGCTGTCCACATAGACCACCCGGTCCAGATCCTTGACCGAGGCGAGGGAGGCCAGCAGCCGCGCCCCTTCGTTGCGCCCGATGAGGATGGCGGCGATCACCGGCTCAGTCATTCGGGCGCTCATTCACGGTCTCGCTCGCGGTCCCATTCCGGGCATCCTCCGCGCCCTCATGGCCGGGCCGCATCTTCAGGACCCGCGCGGGAATACCCCCGGCCACGGCCCCGGCGGGCACATGGCGGGTCACCACGGCATTGGCCCCGATCACCGCGCCCTCGCCCACATGCACCGATCCGACGATCACCGCGCCGGCCCCGATCTCGACACCCTTGCCGATGACGGGACGGTTCTGCAGACCCGAGAGCCCGGCAATCCCGAAGGTGGTGTTCTGCCGGATGATCACGTCGTCGCCGATGGCCTGGGCCACCAGGATCATGCCGCCGAAGTGCTCCAGCCGGACACGGCGGCCGACGCGCACCGTATAGGGCAGGAAGATGCCGCCCATCCATTCCGTCAGCTTGGCCATCAGCCGATAGATCAGCGTGGCCAGCACACGGGCGGGCTTGGGCAGGCCCATGCGCCAATTGCCGAAGCGGTGCCAGAACAGCGCCCAGAACCCCTGGGACAGGGGATCGCTGTCATGGGTGCGATAATCCTCGGCCACCAGCGACCAGAAGGACAGACCCTTGGGGTTTTCATTGGAAACCCCTAGATTAGGGTCGAATAGCGCCGGATCGACGCCGGCGGGCAGGTCCCTTGGGGCAAGCTCAGCCATGCGGGGCCCCCGCGATCAGCGGGCGCATCACGTGACGCCAGAAATCGGGATAGAAGTTGCGCGGGGCCTTGGGGGCCTGTCCGCGTAGCGGCGCGATTACATAGTTCAGACCGGCCCCGGCCATCCAGGCCAGCCCCGACAGGATCGCCCCGCCCCGTCCATGGGTCTTGGCGTGGTAATGGCGCCAGCTGTCGTACCAGTAGGCCGGCCTTGCGCGACGCTCGGTCCGGCTGCTTTTCTGATCGGTCGCGGCCCCTTCGGCATGGATCACCCGCGCCTGCGGCACATAGAGGATCGTCCAGCCCGCCTGTCTGGCGCGATGCATCAGCTCGACCTCTTCATAATAGAGGAAGAAGACCGGATCGAAGAACCCGATCTCTTGCAGCATGGAAAACCGCATCAGCACCGCGGCACCGGCAACCCAATCGACCGGCCCTTCGGGCTGATCGGGGGGAAGCGCGACCTCGACCGTCCTGAACAGCCGGCTGATCGGCCCGAAGTTCACCGCATGGGCAAAATCCGCCCGGGCCGAAGGGAACCTGAAGGCCGCCGTCACGGGGCGCCCCCCCGGCAGGGAAATCCCCGCCCCCGCCATGCCGATGCGCGCATCGGCCTCGGCGCGGGCCAGGAGGATCGACAGCACGTCGTTTTCCAGCTGCGCATCGGGGTTCAGCAGAAAGACGTAATCGGGCGGTGTGCCTTGGGCGGCAAGCCGGTCCAGCACGACATTGTTGCCCCGCCCGAAGCCGTGGTTTTCAGTCTCTAGATAAAGCGAAACCCGCGTGCCCCAGCCCCTGTCCGCATGTGCCTGCGACAGGACCGCCGCATCCCCCGAGGGCGAGGCATTGTCGACCAGGTGCACCTGCGCCTCATAGCCCTTTGCCCCTTCGGCCTGCTGCTGCGCCAGCACGCTGTCGACGGCCTGAATGGTCAGGTCGGCCGTGCCGTAATTGACGATGATTACGGCGATGGAACGGGGGGGCTGGGGCATGGGAAAAAAGAAGGTCAAACGTCTGAAACTGCTGTTCGGGTGTCTAGCAGGTTTCCATGACTGCGACAGCCTTTTTCCGGTCCGCAGGGGCTGATCCTGGCAGGGCTCCATGGCCAACCGCCGGAATTCAGGGCATCTTCCGCAACACGGGGCCATGCGCCAGACCAAACAGGGTGACGGGCCGGGGGCAGCTATGCTATGCCGCAGCAACCCGGTCACATAAGGACCGGGGCAGATTTGAGCATGAACAATTCGGGCCGAGACACTTGCCCTCCAGCATGACGACCTTCACCGATCAGGATTTTCTGGTTGTCGCGGCCAAGAGCTCTCCGGAATTCGTGCGCCGCGTCTTCGATCTTTATGCCAAGGGTCAGCCCTTCGCGATCCAGCGGGCCGATACCGCCGATGATCCGCGGTTTGCCACGGCGACGCGGGTTGCGCTTGGCGCATCGGGCCCCGGCTGGGTCACCGAAAGCTTTACCCCCATCCGCAGCGATGCCCCCGCACAGGTGGTGTTTTCCTCGGGCACCGAAGGCCTGCCCAAGGCCATCGTGCTGAGCCACCGCAACCTTGCGGATGTGGTGGACCGGCTGAACGACGTCATGCAGGTGACCGACGAGATCCGCGAATATATCGGCGTGCCGGTGACCTATTCCTTTGGCCTGGGCCGGGCCCGCGCCGTGGCCACCGCCGGGGGGCAGGCCTATATCCCCGCCAACTTCGATCCCGGTGAAATCCGCCGCATGCTTGACGCCGGAGAGATCAACGCCATTTCCGCCGTGCCCAGCCTGTGGCGCGTGATCCTTGCGAACCCTCAGGCCCTGGCCCCCGTGGCCGACCGGGTGCGCTGGATCGAGATCGGCAGTCAGTTCATGTCGGCCGAGGAAAAGCAGGCGATGCGCAATCTGTTCCCGAAGGCGCGGATCGTCCAGCACTATGGTCTGACCGAGGCCTCGCGCTCGACCTTCCTGGATATTTCGGCGGCCCCTGCGGATGCTCTTGGCTCGGTCGGGCCAGTGGACGGTGCCGTGGGCGTGCGGATCAGTGACGATGGCGCGATCTGCGTGAAGGGCGATCACGTGGCGCTTGGCATTCTGGCCCCCGATGGCGGGCTCGATCCGCTGATCACCCCCGAGGGCTGGCTGATCACCAAGGACAAGGGCGAGATCCGCGACGGCCATCTTTATTTCCTCGGGCGGCTCGACGACCAGATCAATATCTCGGGCATCAAGATCGCCGCTGAGGCGGTCGAACGTGAGATCGCCGGGATGGTCAGCGGCGTGGACGATCGCTTTGCCGTCACCGGCGTCGAAGACCCGATGCGCGGTGAGGTGCTGCTGGTCGCCGTGGAAGAGGCGATCGCCGCCAAGGCCCCGCTGATCGAGGCCGCCGCCCGCGTGGTGCTGGACGGCAAATCGGTGTCCGGCGGTGGCGTCGTGCATATGACGCAGGTTGAAACCCTGCCCCGCACCGGCACCAACAAGCTGCGCCGCGCCGCCCTGCGCGAGGCCTGGGTGCCGGCGGGTCCCCTGGCTGGCGCGTCGGGCGATGGCGAAGTGACCCTGACCCCCGAGCAGGAGGCGATCGCCGCCATCTGGCGCCGGGTCATGGGCGTGGGTCAGGTGCATCCCGATCAGTGTTTCTATGATCTCGGCGGGGATTCCCTCAGCTCGATCCACGTCAGCCTGAGCATGGAGGGCGCGGGCCTGAGCCGCGAGGCGGTGCGCGCCACCCTGGAAGGCCAGCCGCTGGCCCAGGTGGCCGTGCTGTCGGACCCTGCCGGTGCCGCTGCAGGAGAGACCCTGCACCGCGCCCCCCTGCCCGACCAGACGGTGCGCCAATGGGCGCTGAGCCTGACACGGGCCTTCATGGTGGTGACGCTGCTTCTGTCGCATTGGGGGCCGGGGCTTTTCGCCCGCCTGCCCACGCCATCCTGGTTCGAGGACATGCTGATGGTCTTCTACCGCATGGGCACCCCGGGGTTTGCCATGGTCTATGGCATGGGGGTCGGGCTTTACATGCTGCCGACCTACCGGGTGCGGCCCGATACGGTGCTGAAACGCGCCCGCCTGTCCTTTGCCCTGGTCTTTGGCGGGCTGTGCCTGGTGGTGGCGTTGCGCATGGGGCTTCTGCTGCGCGGCGGCGGCACGCTGACCGGGCTGAGCCTGTCGAACATGTTCTTCAACGTGCTGGCCTTCTATGCGCTGGCGCTTGGCACCATGCCGCTCTGGCTACCGCCCTTTGCGCGGATGCGCGACCCGATCCCGGCGCTTCTGCTGGCAGCGCCGCTGCTCTGGCTGGGCTGGCAGGTGGCCGAGGCCGGGTTCGGCAATGAACAGCTTCAGTCGCCCCTGGAATGGGTGCGCCTGATGTCCATCGCGCAATACAGTGTCTTCAAGATGGGCATGATGGTCCTTCTGGGCATGGCCGCGGGCTATTGGCTGCACAGCCACCCCGAAACCGCCCGCGCGGCCGCCCTCTTGCGTCTGGGCGGCATTCTAGGCGCGCTTTTCTGCGGCTTCATCGTGGCCGAGAGCGTCGGGCTTTCTGATCTGCGCAGCCGGGCCGGCGTGACCTATACCTCGGCCGTGGGGCTGTTGTTCTACGCGGCCTTCGCGCTGCTGCTTCTGGGCGGCTTCATCGGCCTTCTGCGCCATTGGCACGGGCTCTGGTCGGGGCTGCGCGGGCTGCTGAAACTTGGCATCGTCATGGGCGGCCTGGCCCTGCCGATCTATGTCGGCCAGCAGGTGGTGATCCCGCTGAAGACCCTGCTGCTGTCGCTTGGCCTCATCTCGCCTCTGGCGCTACTTCTTCCCCTCGGGGCGTTCCTGATCGGCATCGGATATGCCGGACATCGCCTTTACAGGGTCTATTTCTGAGCAGGATCATCTTTCCATGACCACATCCCCTTCCCGCCGCTACGCCCTGATCACCCCCTGCCGGGACGAGGCCGATTTCATGCGCCGCACGCTCGACAGCGTGGTGGCGCAGAGCGAACAACCGACCCTGTGGCTGATCATCGACGATGGATCCACCGATGAAACCCCGCAGATCCTGGCGGAATATGCCGCGCAGCACGATTGGATCCGGGTGGTGTCGAAACCCGACCGCGGCGGCCGCGCTGTCGGCCCCGGCGTGATCGAGGCCTTCTATTTCGGGCTCGATCAGATCGACATCGACGCCTACGACTACATCTGCAAGTTCGACCTCGATCTGGAAATGCCCAGGGGCTATTTCGCCGGCCTCATGGACCGGATGGAGGCCAATCCGCGCATCGGGTCCTGCTCGGGCAAGCCCTGGTTTACCCTGAATGGCGCGCGGATCTCGGAAAAATGCGGCGACGAGATGTCGGTTGGCATGACCAAGTTCTACCGCGTGCAGTGTTTCAAAGAGATCGGCGGATTTGTCCGAGAGGTCATGTGGGACGCGATCGACTGTCACAAGTCGCGCCAGATGGGCTGGATCGCCTGTTCCTTTGCCGATGCAGAGCTGGAGTTCGAACACCTCCGCCCCATGGGGACCAGCCACAAGTCGGTCTACACGGGCCGCCGCCGCCATGGCTTTGGTCAGTATTTCATGGGCTCGGATTTCTTCTTCTTCACCGCCACCTGCATTTTCCGCATGGCGCATCCGCCCTATCTGACGGGCGGGATTGCCACATGGTGGGGCTATGTGAAGGCGGCCCTGTCCGGCACCCCGCAGCTGGATGATCCCGAGCTGCGCGCCTTCATCCGCGCCTACCAGCGCCGCGCCCTGGTGGTCGGCAAATCCCGCGCCACCGCCGAGGTGGTCGCCCGCCAGACCCCGGTCTGGGAGGCGCGCTTGGCCCCTAAAGCCGTGCTGGTCTGAAGTCCGGCCTGAGTTCTGGTCCTAATTCTGGCCAGAAACTTGGCCCGGACGGTGGCCTAACGGATCACCGCACCCTCACGGGCGTCAATATCTTCGATGAAACGGGCGATGCGCCGGGCCTCTTTCACCGTGTCGAAATTGGCCTCGACCTTGGCGCGGCCGGCGGTGCCCATGGCGGCGAGGCGGTCAGCGCTTTCCATCAGTTCGACCATGCGCGCGCCCAGGGTGTCCGCGTCGCCCGGAGGCACGGCAAAGCCGGAAACGCCGTCCTCGACCAGTTCCTCGACGCCGGCGACCTTGGGGCCGATGACGGGCATGCGGGCGGCCATGGCCTCCATCAGCACCACGGGCACCCCTTCCGAGAAGGAGGGCAGCACGAAGATGTCGGCCGCATCCAGCTGGGCCGCGACCTCTTCGGTCGAGAGATAGCCGGTGAACGTGACCGAATTCCCCAGGGATAGAGCCTTTGCGCGGGTCTCCAGCTGGGCCCGCAGTTCGCCGTCGCCGACAATGGTCAGATGGCCGTCGGGATGGGCCGCGCGGGTGCGGGCGAAGGCATCCAGCAGGACCGAGACACCCTTGATCGGGGCCAGCCGCCCGACGAAGATCAGGTGCTTGCCGGGGGCAGAACGGTCGGCATGGCCGTAGCGCTCGGGCTCGATCCCGCAGTGCACGATCTTCATCTTCGACCAATGGGCGGGATCGGCAAAGATCATCCCCTGGCCGCGGCAATAATGCGAAATGCAGGCGACGAAAGAGGCCCGCGCGATCTTTTCGTCAATGCGCCATTTGCGCGGCTCGAAGAAGATCGACGGCCCGTGCAGGGTGAAGCTGAAGGGCACGCCCGACATCTCGGACGCCAGCATGGCGACGGTGCAGCTGGAATTGGCGAAATGGTTGTGCAGGTGGCGGATGCCGCGATCCTTCAGCCGCTGCGCCAACACGCCCGCCTCGAGAAAGTAGAACACCTGCCAGAGCGCTTCTTTCAGCCCCGGCGGACAGGTACGCCGCGCCAGGCCCATGGCACGAAACCAGCGCCCGGCATCCGCCTTGAGCAGCGCCAGATGCGACTTGATCAGGGTCATGGGGCGCTTTGCCGCCTGCTGAACCGAAAAGGTGTTGCGCTGTTCCTCGGCCTGGATCGGGCCTACGACGTCTTTTTCGGCGGTGCGCCGGATGGTCATCGTCTCGACGGTGAGGCCCAGCTTGCGCAGGGCAAAGATCTCACGCTCGATGAAGGTATGGGAGACCTTGGGGTATTCGCCGGTCAGATAGGCGATTGGGGCAGCAGAGGCCTCTGGTGCGCTGTGATGGCCCTGTTCCGTGTCGCTCATGCAATTCCCGGATCGTCTAAAGTCAGTCAAAATCTCTTTGTCGCAATGGTCTTACCCTGTTTGCCGATCCGCTGTATACCCAAAGCCGCATTGCAGCGACGCGCCGGGGAAGAGGCAGGATATTTGACGGGTATTTCGGCAACAGAGCAGGGGCGGCAGATCATCCATTTCGGATCCGGAAACGGACCCGGCCCCATTCCGGAGGATGCGGTGCGGATCACCGTGCCGACGCGGAAGGAATTGCTTGAGGATCTGGGCGGGCGGATGGAACGCAAGGAAGGGTTCACGCTGGCGACGCTGAACCTGGATCACGCGGTGAAGCTGAAAAGCGATCCCGCTTTCCGCGGGGCCTATCTGGCGCAGAGCCACGTGGTGGCCGATGGCAATCCGATCGTCTGGCTGTGCCGGCTTGCGGGCTATCGGGTTGAATTGATCCCCGGATCCGAGCTGGTTCAGCCGCTCTGCGCCCTGGCCGCGCAGACGGGCCGGGGGGTGGCGCTTTTCGGCTCGACCCAGGACAGCCTGGACCTGGCGGCGACCCGGCTCGAGGCGCAGCATCCGGGGCTGAAGGTGGTGTCGAAGATCTCTCCGCCCATGGGGTTCGATCCCGACAGCGATGACGCGGCCCGCCTGCTGGGCGAGCTGCGCGAGAGCGGGGCGGGTCTGTGTTTCCTGGCGCTTGGTGCGCCGAAGCAGGAACGTCTTGCCGCCCGCGCGGCCGAGCTGGTGCCGGGTTGCGGCTTTGCCTCGGTCGGGGCGGGGGTGGATTTCATCGCCGGTCACCAGACGCGGGCCCCGGCCTGGGTGCGGCGCATCGCGATGGAATGGTTCTGGCGCATGATGGGCAATCCCCGGCGCATGGCGGCCCGCTATGGGGCCTGTTTCGCCATCCTGCCGGAACTGGGCGCAACGGCGGTACGGGACCGGGGCTAGATCCGCGGTGCTTTGTTAGGGCTGTTGCATGCAAAAACCCCCGGAGATTCTCCGGGGGTTTTGTTTTCGCTTTCGGCTCTAACTCAGGCGAAAAGGCCCATGTCGACGATGCTGTCGGCCGCGACGGTGAAGAGATCCACGTCGAAGGAGAGGCCGCCGGAATAGCCCAGGCGCGACCCGAGGGTGTCGAGATCGTACCGCTCACCGCTTTCGAAGAGCAGGGTTTCGACATCGCTCAGGCGGTCATAACCATCCGCGCCGGTCACCACGAACTGATTACCGTTGAAGGACAGGTGATAGCCGGAGGCACTACCCGAGAAGAGCGCAGTGTCGTCGCCGGCACCGCCCCGCATAACATCATTGCCGCTGCCGCCGTAGAAGATGTCATCGAACTCACGGCCCAGGAACAGGTCGTTCCGGGTGCTGCCAACGACGGCTTCGACATCGTTCAGCACGTCACCAAAGGCCTCGGCCACCTCGAGGACGCTGTCACCCAGGGCAGCCCCGCCGCGACCGGCGATACCTTCCTGCAAGGTCCAGTAATTGGCCCCATGGGTCACACCATCGAAGTCGGCCGTCGCGCCCTTGTCGGTCGAGACATAGGCCTTGGTGTCGGAGGTCATGTAGAGCTCCTTGCCGAGCGCCGTGAAGCGGTTGATCCCCTGGATCGTCAGCCCGCTGTCGCTCTGGCTCAGCTGGGCAAAGAGATCGGCGTAGGACGGACCCTGTGCCTCCTGCATCAGCAGATCGCCGATGGCCACGATATTGCCGTCGTCAAAGGCGACCTGTTCGACATTCACCACCGTGTCGGTGTTCTCGAGACCAGTGATCGTATAGGTCGTGCCGTCGGTCTCGACGATGCGGTAATCTTCGATCGTGCCGCTGAGGCGCAGCAGGTCGATGCCTTCGCCGCCGTCGATATAATCGTTGCCGGCCCCGCCAAGCAGGACGTCTGCGCCGTCGCCACCGAAGATCTTGTCATTGCCGTTGCCTCCGATCAGCAGATCGTCGCCACCATTGCCGGCAATGTAGTCGTCACCATCGGCACCGGCAAAATGATCATTCGCGTCACGACCCTGGTAGTTGTCGCCATAGGCGCTGCCGACCATGGCCGACGTCGCGCCGGTCACGACCGAGCCGAACTGCATCGCCACGTCGAGCGCGCTGGTACCAAGGCTTGCACCGGCCTTGCCGGTCAGGGCTTCCTGCACCGAGTAATAGGAGGCCGCAACGGAGATCCCGTCAAAGTCGACCATCTTGTCCTGTTCATAGACGACATAGTCATGACCACCCGCGCTCAGCCCCAGTTCCTTGCCCAGGGCCGAGAAGCTGTTGATCGCATGGATCGCCAGACCACCGGTGCTCGTCAGCGAAACGGTTCCGGTCTCGGAGACCTCGGTCGCATTGGCCACCACTTCAGACTTTTCGAAGACCACGGGGCCTTTGGCCTCTTCCTCGACCGGGGTCGGGGTCGGTTCTTCGATGACAACCGGGGCTTCCGGCTCTTCCACCGGGGTTTCCGGGACATTCGGGGTTTCACCCATGCCAGTTTCCGACTGCATCGTGGTCAGGTCCAGAACCTCGCCGCTGCTGAAGCGGATGGCTTCCACCTCGACCAGCGTGTCCGTGCCCTCGGGGCCTTCGACCGTGACGACGTTGCCATCCTTGGTGACCGTATAATCCGCCAGCGCACCGCGCATCACCACGACGTCATAGCCGTCGCCACCATGGGCCCCATCATCGCCGAGCCCAAGGACAAAGACATCGTCCCCGCCCTTGCCGACCAGGTAATCCTCCTGAGCCGAACCCATGTGGATTTCGCCCTCGTCGGTCCCGATCAGGGTCACACCGTTCTGGTAGTGCATGCCGCCGACGGCATCCCACCAGGGGTCGGTGGTTTGGCTAAGGTACTCTAGAACTTCAGAGCGAGGTGTACTGTCATCAAGCGACGTGTAGAGTCCCCAGGACCCAGTCTTGCTCGTGCTTTGCACGTCACCAAATTGCATGAAAGGATTTTCGCTGATTTCAGCCCAACCATCCCAGAGAGCCTGATAGAGGTTAGCCATTTCTTCACTGCGGACGAAATCGATCATGAAGTCCGTCAACACAGAGATATCAGTATCCGTCAGTCCGCGGACTGCAAAGCTGTGGTGCACATGCTGCCCGCCTTCGTAGGCAACCATCTTCAGCCCGTAGCTTTCAATGATGTCGTTTGCGTCTTTAAGTAGCTCTAGCTTTGCCGGGATTGAGCCTCCAAAGCTCGGATCCATCAGCTTTTCCGCCAGCCACTTCGTCGCGTTTACGTTTGGATCCAAAATCTGGGAAATCAGATCCGCACGAACCCTCTCGCCAGTAACAACTTGGCTACCAAAATACGTCGTCACCGCCACTTCTTCGAAAACTGTTGTGGGATCGACAAAGGAATCCGGATCATTGGCTTTCCAGACTGAAGCAGAAAGAAGTTTCTCTGCCGAGTTTGGGCCAGATTGCGAACCAATAACATTCACCAACCGAGCATCAGCTTCGTCCCCGAAGACTTCTTCCCAGATCAGAGCCGTCTCGACCGCTTTCTTAACTTGGTAATTGAGTGTCTTGTTGTAGATGTTCCCGTCTTCACCCCATTCCGCTTTGGTTTGTTCCATCAACCACTGCGTCTGGTCGAAAGCGTAGTTCCAAGTCTCATTTGAATATTCGACACGCACTTGAAGCTCTGGATCAAGATTGTCCCGCACATATATGGCGAATTCGCGAATAAACGCTTCATCGGCCATATGAGGGATATTGAACCAAGGGTCGGCCCCTGTTTCATTGGCTAGCTTAACCATGTCTTCAACGCTGGCGCCGTTATAATCTTCCCATGATACGGTTTTTGAGTTATTCGTCTTCATCCAGTCCATGAAGCGGATCTGACGCGCGTCTTCGATCAGCGCCAACCATTCGGGGTTGAAAGTCGCGCCGAGTTCAAGAAGTTCCACGTACTCCTCTCGCACAACTGAAATATTCTTAACGAAATCGCCAGACCCTGCAGGATCTGTCGCAGTCACCCAGACCTGCAGATTGCTTTCGCTGTCCAAAGTGAAGGTGATCTTGCCATTTTCTTCTGACAGGATAGTTCCTCCGGAGATCTTAATCGTTCCGGTACCCTCGTAATTCAGAACATAGGTTCCCGCGCGACCTTCAACGGCAGTCCAGTGCATACCCAGCTTTCCACCCTCCGGGATGGCTAGGATTTCGCCCGTTTCGGTGATGTACTCTTCCTCAATTAACTCGGCTTCACGGATAGCAGCCCATTCGTTGTTGATTACGGCAAGCCAGGGCGTGCTTTTTGTCAGATCGAGATACTGCATCCCGGGCGACCAGTAGTTTTCTGGTGCCAGCCCGTAGGCGAGCGTCGGGTTGTCGTTGCCATAGGCCACGTCTGCGGAAAGAGGATCGATGCCTGCTGCCAAGGTCTCTGCCGTCGTCGTCATCAAGAGCGCTCCTGCGAGGGCCCCCATGAACGCTGTCTTCAGCAGCTGCCAAGGTCGGCCCGAGTGATCGTTTGTCTTGATGCTCATTTTTCTTCCGATTGGTGCGCTGGCTTGATCATTGTGTGACCTTAATGTGTTCGGCCACATCAATGCCACTCAAGTTTCGCACGTATTTATTGGGTAAAACCAATATGTTCACGAAGGGCGAACGCATCGTTCGCTGCCCGGAAACACCGGATGACCAAACGTAAGCGCGAAACTTACCTTTCCCTGTTTTGCGGCAGTTTCCGCCAGTTTGACCCCCGCCACAAACAAGAAGACCCCTCTGGGCAGCATCCTGCGCAAAGGGGTCCAAGGGTTGATTCGGGGGATTCTTACTTCAACCTGAGCGTGTCTGTCTGGTTCATCCGCAGGCGCAGGCGGCCATGCGGGCCCTGCAGCCGGGCCAGGCGGGTCAGCTTCTCGGCCAGGAAGGTGCCGGCCCCGTAGGTCCGCGCGCCGTGCAACCAAAGGTGCAGCTTTTCCGAGATCCCCATGCCGCTCCGCTCGACCAGGGACGGGCGGCGCGCCCGGCCCGTCACCGCATAGCCGCGCGCGGTGACCAGGGTGCCGGCCCGCCCCTCGAGCAGGGCGATCTGGTCCGGGTCGCAGCGGGTCTTCCACTGGGCGATCAGGCTGGCATCCGGCGCGTCATAGGTGCTGGTCTCGGCATAGCGCAGCATCGCCCCGTCCCAGGGCAGCCCGAGAAAGCCACAGACGCGGCGCAGATCCTCTTTCGGGGTCTGGACAAGCTGTTCATAGCGCAGGGTCAGCACCTGCTGCGGCACCAGCCAGGGGGCGACGCAGTCCCAGTCGCTCTCGACCTCGATCCAGTGTCCGACGGCATGATAAAGATGATGCGCCCAGCCCATGGCCACCGAGGACCGCGCCACATCGCGCGGATCGCGCAGCACATGGATCAGCCGGGCGTCGGGGTAGATCCAGTTCACCAGCCGCAGGTTGCGGTGGATGTTCAGGGTCAGCACCTGGCCCCGTCTCAGCCGCACGCGCATCTGGCGGATCATGTCCTCCAGCAGGTCCAGCCCGTCCAGATTAGGATCAAGGGTCAGGTCCTGCGCCAAGAAGATCCGGTTCTGCAGCAGCGCCGGGCGGTCATAGCGCCAGCCGCTTGGATGCATGTTGCTGGGCAGGAGGTGATCGAAAAGAAAATCCACCTCTCCCGGATTGGCGATTTTCGGATGCTGATCCAGCATCAGCCGGAACATCGTCGTGCCCGAGCGCAGCGCGCCGTAGATGAAGACCGGGTCCAGCTTTGCGGCCAGCATCTCGGGGGTCCTTGCCGGCGGCTCTTCCCGAGCGGGGGGCTGGGGACCCGTTTGAGGGAGCGCCTCGGGTAACGTCTCGGCAAGGGCCTCGGGCAGGGTGTCGGACCAGATCAGGTCATCGATCGGATCGGTCAGGGGGCTGTGTTCCTTCGCCTGCGGCCGGGGCGAGAGTAGGACGGACATGGCAGTGCTCCATTCGCTATGCGCGATACAGGCTGTTCCCGCCTGCAGGGCACTCCCACCGGGGTGGATAAGACGCGTTTATCGTTAAAAATCTGTGAAGACGTCGGGAACCGTGAGGGTTGCCTTGACCGGTCGGTTCTGCGCCCCTACCACGATAACCGAAAAGGATGCATCAACAACAGGGTGCAACTGGTCGATTTCATGGATGCATTTCTTTCTCGGTTCGTTTTCAGGCGCGGTTTGTCCACGGCTGTTCAGTCCTATCTGGCCCGCCCTTTCTCACGCCGCACGTCCGAGCAACATAGGTTGCTGATCTACTACAATCCGGCTGAAATCAGCTTTGTTCAGGTCTATCCTTTTATCGCTTGGCGCAGGGCTTTGGCACAGGCCTATGGCACCCAAATCAGGGCCGTGCCCGTGGACCGTTTCCTGAATCAGGAATGCGCCATACATAGACAGGCAGATACCATTCTGGTTGGGCCGTGGTTCACGACATCCCCAGATCTTCTGTCAGAGCGTCTCGCTCATATGCGAGAAGTGAACCCGAAAGCAGTCATCGGCTTTCTGGACAGTTATGCAGCCAATGATCTCCGCCTGGCAAAGGCTGTTGACCCCTACATCGACTGGTACTTGAAGAAGTCCTTCTTCAAGGAACGCGAGCAGCATCTCGTAGCCTTTCGTGGAGATACCAATCTGACCCAATACTATGGGGATCTTTATGGCATCTCTGCCGAGCCGGTGGACTGGCAGGTTCCATCAAGCATTCTCGCCAAGTTGAGGCTTAGTCCGAACTTCCTGACTGCACCACAATTCTTGGGCCATTTCCCGAAAGGACAGGTGCCTGAGCAAGCAGGTCGAGCGCTGGATATGCAGACCCGTCTCGGGAAGAAGGGCACACCTTGGTACAGCGCCATGCGCGAAGACGCCCTGCAACGCACCAATGCCCTGCCTGGCGTAACCCGCTCTTCTGCCGAAAGAGTGAACTACAAGGTGTACATGGACGAAATGCGCCGCTCTCGTCTCTGTTTTAGCCCATTTGGCTATGGAGAGCTGTGCTGGCGGGACATCGAAGCGTTCCAGACGGGAGCCGTGCTGATCAAGCCCGACATGGATCATCTGGACACTCTGCCAGATCTCTATGTTCCCGAGGAAACCTATCTTCCCGTGAAATGGGATTTTTCGGACTTGGAAGACGTTGTCCAGCGTGCCTTGGCTGATGATGACCTGCGGCAGAGGCTCGCGATAAACGCCTACGAGCGATGCGCAGATTATCTTTCAGGCACTTCGTTTATCTCTGACATGAGTTTTCTTTTCGAACCGCGGCCGCACCAAATATGAAGTCTCTTCCTCGTTTTCTGATGCATCGCGCACGCGAACTCGCGCTTTATGCACGCTCTTTCAAATCCGGAAAGGGAAGGCTGCTTTTTGTCCCCTCAACCGGAAAGCAGTTTGCTGGCCTTCTCCGCAGCTACGAGATCGCTGACGAATTGCGCAAGAGGGGGTGGAATTGTCTCGTGCTCCCCAAGCAACTGGAACCGGCTCAGCGCCGTCGTGTAGCCCGGATCTATCGCCCTGATCTGGTGATCCTGCTGAAGTCGCGCGACGATCAGAACTATCCCCATTTTTTTGCGGGAACGCCCTATATCTACGATCTAGATGATGCGGATTTTGTTGATCCCAATCTTGTGAGCCGCATTCGGGAAGATGTTACCGGAGCCCGCGCGGTCATGGCCGGTAGCCGCTACGTGGCGAACTGGTGCCGAGAGCACAATCCGAATACGCACGTGGTCTGGACCGGCTCTCGTCCCATGGAGGCGAACTGGCCCGCTCACAAGGACCGCCGCCAGATTTTGACCTGGGCTCAATCCAATCCGATCAACTACCCCAGAGAGTTCGACTTTGTCGTTTCGGTAATGGAGACTATCGCGAAAGAGAGACAGGGGCTTACCCTCAGACTCTATGGAGGGGACGCCAGCCAGGACGGTGGAAGAAGCCGCTACCTCGAACGCCGGGGAGTATCAGTTCAGTGGATGCCTTTCATGGACTACGACGCCTTTGTCCGCTCCTTGGGGGATACGGTAATCGGGTTCTCGCCCATTTCGATCGAGTCTGAGTTCAGTCGAGGCAAATCCTTCGGCAAAATTCTTGCCTATCTGACAGCCCGCGTTCCGGTCATCACTTCTGACGAAGTCGATCACTCAGCCTTTTTCACCAGAGAAAGTGGGGTCGTATCAAACGACCCGGAAGTCTGGGTTTCCGAAGCACTCTCTCTTTTGGCATCTGATGCAAAACGCACCGAGATGGCAAAGAAAGCTCATGACCTCTTCATGAGCAAGCTTTCACTCGATGTAACGACCGACAAGATAGAGAGATTGGTTCAAGACACCCTGCCCCTCGAACATTCCTGAGCGCAGAGATCACTGCCCCGGCACGAACCGGGGCATCTGGTCGACGGTCAGAAGGAACATCTCCTTCAGGCGTTTTTCGGCCTGGGCCTCGGTCTCGTGCTGGCCGATCGGGGTGATCAGGCGCATCAGCGCGCCGTCGGTGCGGCCGATGGTGAAGCCGTCGATCAGCAGATACATCTTGGCGGCGAAGTCCCAGGCCACGTGGCGGCCGTGCTGTTCGAACCAGTAATAGGCGATCATCCGGGCCTCGCCCTTCTGGATCACCGCGCGGTTCAGCATGAAGGGTTCGTCAAAGCCCACTTCCGGCGCGATATCAACACGTTCCAGCCAAGCGATCTCCCAGCCGGCACCGGGCAGGCAGATCTCGGGCGAATGGGTGCCGCCCTGGGTCTGGTCATTGTACCAGGCCATGAACAGCTCGACCGGGGCCTCGACTTCACGTTTGAAGAAATGCACCGAATGGTAGTCGTCCGCCCCCAGCGTCTTTTCGACGTTCGGAGCCAGCGCCCGCGGTGCGGTCGACTGCCACTCGCCCAGCTGACGGGGGAAGAGCGCGAAGGGCTCGCGCGGGGGCACGCGGGTCTCGGCCTCGGGGGCCATCTGCCAGGCCGCCGCCCCGGCGATCAGCAGAACCGCCCCGGCGATCAGCGCCAGCGAGGGCTGCACGAAACGCACGCGCGCCAGCTGGGTGCCCAGGCCCGAGGTCTCGAGGTCCAGCGCCTCGGTCAGGCTGGGCTTGTTCGGATGCAGGAACAGCATCAGCCAGGCGAGGAAGAACAGGATCAGCACACAGGCCATGAAGATGACCCAGCCTTCGAAGAAATGCGAAAAGCCCTCGACGTGGTCGATGCCCCAGTTCTCGACGATGATGCCGGCGATGGCGATCCGGACCGAGTTCATGAAGACCGTGATCGGCGCGGCCGAGATCAGCAGAACCGCCTTGTGCCACATCGGCCCCTGGTAGAGCACCGCGAAGATGTAGCTGAAGCTGAGGATCGGGAAGAGGTAACGCAGGCCGGAACAGGCCTCGGCCACGTGCAGCTTGAAGACGCCCAGGTCGATGATGTTGCCTTCCAGGAAGACGGTCACGCCCAGCACATGCAGGAACCAGACACCCAGTTCGGACGACACCATCTGCAGGAAGGTCGAGAGCTTGAAGTACAGCACCCCGGGCAGCGGAAGCATGTAGACCAGGTGCAGAACCGGCGGCCAGAAATGCTTGCCCTGCTGCCAGCCGAAGGAGATCAGCAGGATCGCCCCCACCCAGAGGATCAGCGCATAGGCCACCACGTCGTCGATGCCCGAGAAATTCCCCAGCATGCCAAAGCCCATGGCCACGATCAGCAGTACCACGCCCGGCCAGCGGTCACGCTGCGGGCCCAGGTGCACCGGTTCGGTCTTCAGCTGACGCAGGAACAGCAGCAGAGACAGCAGCGGGATCAGCGGCCCGTGGCTGTATTCCGGCAGCTGCCAGGCCACCAGCAGCGCATCGATGCCGTTCCAGAAAAACGCCAGCGCGCCCAGGGTTGCGACAATCAGCCAGAAAAGGCCGGCATTCAGGAACTGCCCGATGGCAGGACGCTGCGACAACGGATCCGAGGACATGTTGGGGGAAAGCGACATCTTCAGCTGTGACCTTTTGATAAATCGGAACGACCGCAACCCGAGGGTCCTCCGGGATCCGGAAGGCTTAGGGACGACGGCATAATTTTGCCAAAAGTATAAAGACAACGCCCCCTCAGAACAGCCCCCCTGCGCCCATTCGGGCAAAAGTTATCGTGATAGCGGGTCCTTTCCGCCGCAGGGCGGCATGCCGCGCCTTTTTCGGGCCCGGGTTCAGAAACAATGCCCGGCGGGCTGCGGGGATTGGTCCGGGAATCACCCATCAAGGGCCGCGAACTCTCCCCCCCTGGGTCACAATTCGGCCTTTATCAACCTGTCTATTCGATACTGCCGAGGGGCAGACCATCGCCCCGAGTGCAGCCAAGACGACACCTGAGACGACAGGCGCAAAGGACAGGCCATGCCGCTGATCATTCTGATTGTAGGAACCATTCCGGGGTATTTCGCCGCCTGGTTCGCCCTGTCGCAGGGCAGCTCCTGGCTGATGGCACTGCTGGTTCTGTCCGGTGTCGGCACGCTCTGCACGCTGATCCTGGCCATGTTGATCGCCTCCGCCCCCCGCGGACCGCGCGCGCCCCGCGCCATGCCTGTGGCCGTGCCCGCCCGCTGATCGCCGGACAGGCCCCTGCCTGCAAAGGCGCAACGGCCCGGGGCTCTGAGGCCCCCCTCTTCCGGGACGCCGCCTTTTCCAAAGCCTCCTCCCGGAAACGCCCTGATTTGAGCCGGAATTGCCCTGGCTCCTCCCTCACATCATTTACCTTGTTGACGCCACCGGGTTACACAGGTGCCATAGGGCCCGTGAGCCGTCTCACTTTGCTGAATTTGGACGATGACTTTGCAGATCACCCCCGTTCTTCTCGTTGGCGGATCCGGCACGCGGCTCTGGCCGCTGTCCCGCAAAAGCTACCCCAAGCAATTCGCGCCGCTGATCGGGCAGGAAACCCTGTTCCAGGCCTCGGCCAAGCGGCTCTCGGGGGCGGCGCAGGGTCTGGACTTCACCGCCCCGCTGACCATGACCAATTCGGATTTCCGGTTCATCGTGACCGAACAGCTGGCCGAGGCGGGGATCGACCCCGGGGCCATCCTGATCGAACCCGAAGGCCGCAACACCGCGCCCGCCGTTCTGGCCGCGGCGCTGTACCTGGCCGCCAGGGACCCCGAGGCGGTGATGCTGGTGGCACCCTCGGATCACGTGATCCCCGACAGTGACGCCTTCCGCGCCGCCGTCCGGCAGGGGCTGAGCGCCGTCGAACAGGGCCAGCTGGTCACCTTTGGCATCACGCCCGACCGCCCCGAGACCGGCTATGGATACCTTAACCTGACCGCCGCGCCCGATGGCAGCGGTGCCGCGATCCCGCTGGAGCGTTTTGTCGAAAAACCCGACCTCGCCACCGCCGAAGAGATGCTGAAAGCCGGCACCTACCTGTGGAACGCCGGCATCTTCCTGTTCCGTGCGCGCGACATCCTGGCCGCCTTTGAAACCCATGCCCCCGGTCTGATCGGCCCCGTCGGCCGCGCCGTGGCCGAAGCCGAGACCGACCTGGGCTTCCTGCGCCTGGCCCCTGCCCCCTGGAGCGAGGCCGAGGATATCTCGATCGACTACGCGGTGATGGAGCGGGCCCGGAACCTTTCCGTCGTGCCCTTTGCCGGTGCCTGGTCCGATCTGGGTGGCTGGGACGCCGTCTGGCGCGAGATGGGGCCGGATGCAGAGGGCGTGGTGACATCCGGCGCGGCCTCGGCGATCGATTGTTCGAATTCGCTGCTGCGCTCGGACAGCGAAAGGCTCCAAGTTGTGGGAATCGGGCTGGAAAACACCCTGGTCGTGGCGATGAACGATGCGGTCCTGGTGGCCGACATGACCCGCGCCCAGGATGTCAAAAAGGCCGTCGAGGTGCTGAAGGAAAAGGGTGCCTCCCAGGCGACGCATTTCCCCAAGGATCACCGCCCCTGGGGCTGGTTCGAAAGCCTTGTCGTGGGCGGCCGCTTCCAGGTGAAACGCATCATGGTGCATCCCGGCGCCTCGCTGTCGCTGCAATCGCATTTCCACCGCTCCGAACATTGGATCGTGGTCGAGGGCACGGCCCGGGTCACCGTGGATGACGAGGTCAAGCTCGTCACCGAAAACGAGAGCGTCTACATCCCCCTCGGGGCCGTGCACCGGATGGAGAACCCCGGCAAGGTGCCCATGGTGCTGATCGAGGTGCAGACCGGATCCTACGTCGGCGAGGACGACATCGTCCGCTACGAGGACATGTATGCCCGTGGTCAGGGCGAGAAGGGATAAGCCATGAAAGTTGCCGTTGCCGGGATCGGCTATGTGGGTCTGTCGAACGCGGTCCTGCTGGCCCAGCACAATGATGTCGTGGCCGTTGATATCTCGGCCCCCCGCGTCGCCGCGGTCAATGACCGCCGCAGCCCCATCGTCGATGACGAGCTCTCCGTCTATCTGGCGGAAAAGCCGCTGCACCTGAGCGCCACAACCAACGGGACCGCGGCCTATGCCGGGGCCGATTACGTCATCGTCGCCACGCCAACGAATTACGACCCCGAGACGAATTACTTCGACACATCGTCCGTCGAGACCGTCATCAAGCAGGTCATCGCGGTCAACACCACGGCCACGATCGTCGTGAAATCCACCATCCCTGTCGGCTTCACCGACCGGATTTCCGCCGAATTAGACACTACCCAAGTGATCTTCTCCCCGGAATTCCTGCGCGAAGGCCGGGCGCTTTACGACAACCTGCACCCCTCGCGCATCATCGTCGGCGAAGACAGTGCCCGCGCCCGCACCTTCGCGGATCTGCTGGTGCAGGGCGCGATCAAGAAGGACGCCCCCACCCTCTTTACCGGCGCGGCCGAGGCCGAGGCGATCAAGCTTTTCGCCAATACCTACCTCGCCATGCGGGTCGCCTATTTCAACGAGCTCGACAGCTATGCCATGGCCGCCGGCATGGACAGCCGCCAGATCATCGACGGCGTCGGCCTCGATCCGCGGATCGGGTCGCACTACAACAACCCGTCCTTCGGCTATGGTGGCTATTGCCTGCCCAAGGACACCAAGCAGCTGCTGGCGAATTACTCCGAGGTGCCGCAGAACATGATCCGCGCGATCGTCGATGCGAACACAACCCGCAAGGATTTCATCGCCGCCCAGATCGTCGCGCGTCAGCCGAAGGTCGTGGGGATCTATCGTCTGGTGATGAAGGCGGGATCGGACAATTTCCGCCAGTCGTCCATTCAGGGCATCATGAAGCGCATCAAGGCCAAGGGGATCGAGGTCATCGTCTATGAACCCGCCCTGGAGGCCGAGGATTTCTTCCGCTCCCGCGTGGTGCGGGACCTGGATGCCTTCAAGGCCGAGGCCGACGTGATCGTCGCCAACCGCGCGACGGAGGATCTGTCAGACGTCGCGGGGAAGGTCTTTACCCGGGATTTGTTCGGGGCGGATTGAGCCTATTCCGCTAATTTAGAGACGCTGGAAGGACGCAGTACCCGTGAAATACCGCCCCGAGATTGACGGCCTGCGCACCATTGCGGTGCTGCCGGTCATCCTCTTCCACGCCGAGATCGCGCCCTTCCACGGCGGCTATGTCGGCGTCGATGTCTTCTTCGTCATCTCGGGCTACCTGATCACCTCGCTGCTGCTGGGCGATATCGCGGCGGGCCATTTCTCGATCGTGAATTTCTATGAACGCCGGATCCGGCGGATCCTCCCCGCGCTTTTCACGGTGATGCTGGCCACCCTGCCCTTCGCCTATATCTTCCTGCTGCCCACCGAATTCGAGGCCTATGGCAAAAGCCTGATCGCCGTGCCGACCTTCGTGTCGAACGTGCTGTTCTGGAGCGAGCGGGGCTATTTCGGGGCCGCCGCGGACCTCAAGCCGCTGGTCCACACCTGGAGCCTCGCCGTCGAGGAGCAGTTCTATATCTTCTTCCCGCCGCTCCTGGCCTTTCTCGCCCATCGGGCCCGCTGGCTGAAGGCCGGAGCCTTCGGGGGGGTCTTCCTGCTTTCGCTGATTGCCAGCTGGTATCTGACACGTCTGCATTTCGAGACCGGGTTCTACCTGCCCGTGTCGCGGATCTGGGAGCTTCTGACCGGCGCGGCCTGCGCCGTCTGGCTGCGCCGCCACGCGCCCCTCCCCGGTATTGGCGGGGCGGCCCTGGCGGCATTGGGCCTGGCACTGATCCTGTGGTCGGTCTTTGCCTTCGACAGCCGGACGATCTTTCCGGGCGTCATGGCCGCGGTGCCAGTGGCGGGCACGGCCCTGGTCATCCTGGCCGGTCTGCCCGGTAACCCGGTGGCAGGCGTTCTGGCCTCGCGCCCCTTCGTCTTCATCGGGCTTCTGTCCTATTCGCTCTATCTCTGGCACCAGCCGATCTTTGCCTTCCTGCGCCATGCTGGACACGGGGACGAATGGGCGCTTCTGGCCAGCTTGCCGCTGGTCTTCCTGGTTAGCTGGCTGAGCTACCGATTCATCGAGACCCCGGTCCGCCGCAACCGCGCCCTGACCCGCCGGCAGATCTTTGGCTGGGCCCTTGCGGGCAGCCTGGCCTTCATCGCAATTGGTGCGGCCATCGTCCTGAGCCGGGGGGCCATCAACCGCTATGCGCCGGAGGACGTGGCCCTGATGGAGCAGTTTGAGCAGACGCCAGAGTATAGCGAACTGGCCTTCAACGCGGCCCAGTTCCGCCCCTTCGACACTTCGAACCGGCGCAAGATCGTGGTCGCCGGGGACAGCTATGGACGGGATTTTTTCAATATTCTGATGGAGGCTGGACTGGATGAGGAATTCCAGTTTTCAACCAAACGGATCAATTCCGAGTGTGGGAACATCTTTGGGCAAGACGATCTGAGCGAGCTCATTTCCCCCCTCCGACAGGAGCGGTGCCGGGTCATGATGCGATTGGACCACCCCGATATGCAACCGCTGCTGGAGGAAGCCGACGAAATCTGGCTTGTCAGTCGCTGGAATACTTGGGTCATCGACTTTTTGCCTGAGACGATTTCAAATCTCGAAACCACCTACGGTGCCAAGGTGCGGGTCTTTGGGTTGAAGCATTTTGGCCTGATCGATCTACCGACAGCCCTCGCCATCCCGATTGAAGCGCGTCCGGAGTTCCGGCAAGCCGCGGCCGATTACATCGTGAATATCAATGCCTACATGCGGAACGTGGTCCCGTCGGACAAGGTCACCGAACTCCTGGATCCCTTCTGCGAGGGCGATCACACAAGCTGTCGTGCCTTCTCGGACCAAGGCCTGATCCTGACCGTCGACGGGGGGCACCTGACACAGGAAGGGGCCAGATACCTCGTTCCGATCGTTCGAAGTTTGATCAAAGACAACTAAAAGTCTGCTCAAATACGGCGTGTCCGCGTCGCTGCTAGGGATTTTCGTTCCATCATAGGCTGGCGCGTTTTGCTTGCTCTTTCCGGAACGGCTTTAGCTGCCCGCTGGCGCTCATACCACCCGGTCAAGGCTCCTGCGACAAGCCAAGTCAGTGGCGTCAGACCGGAATTCGGGATCAGGTCAATCAGGTTGGCAGTCAGTATCAACACCAGTCCACCGGTTGCCACACCAATTTCCAGGGTTTTGCGCCTCCAGGCGATTGCGAGTATCGATAGCGTGAGTAGCCCGAATTCTGACAGGTAGCCGAGCCAGCCATACTGGCCGATTGTAATGACCCAACGTCCGTCCGGAATGCTTTCCTTCTCCCCCCGTTCGTCAAAAACAAGCCAACGGCCTTGCCCGCCCCAACCCGCCAGAGGTTTCAGCGCTGCCCGTTCGAGCAGGATGTCTTCATTCTCCAGCCTGAACTGCATCGACTCAGCACGTTGCTCCTCAACCGAAGCTGCAAAGCTCACAATTCGGTCGACCGGGATCCAGCCCGCACCACGCAGCATTGGATAGAGCAAAATAACCAGCGCAAAAACGGCTGATACCAAAACCTGTGTTCTCATGGGCACGAAAAGCGCAATCGGCACGAAGACACATGCGATCATGAAAGAGCCCAGAGATTTGGTCATCCAGAACACAATGAAAAGAGGAATTAGCCCCAACAGAAGCCATGTTTTCCTCTTCGCCTGTTCCGGCAACCGCGCAGAGACCGCCGTGGCGATGATCCCCATGGCAAGGAAGATCGCGACCCTCAGGCCATGCTCCGTAAATAAGATTGGACGATAGCCACCTCTGCGAATGTGCTGCCGCCAGTCGTGAGCAAAAAAACCATAAAGCTTACGGTTCAAAGTTGGAGCCATTCGCACTTCGTACAGAGAAAGGAGCATGTAGACGAGAACAGCAACGACGAAGGCCCAAATAATCGCGCGGTGTGCCTCGACCGTGGATAGATACTTCCGTGCCAGAAAAAACGGCATGAGCATCACCAGCGCCGTCACGACTGCCCGTCCAGCGTCATACAGTTGAAAGCCAGCTTGAGTGCGAACACCACGAAACAGAGGTTCCGCGTTTGTCAAAGTCGTCACAACGGGTCCCGCGATCGCCACGAAAACCAGTAGATTCACAAGCCACCAGCCACGAGACCGCTCGGCCGGTGTTTCGGCACCGTCCGGAGACTGTTGCCCTTCCGAGCCAGCTCTACGCCTCGCAATGGCCGCCAAACGCAATTCCCGACGCTGCGCCACGCCAACAAGGATCAAGGCGCAAAGAGCCGGGACAAAAGTCTTGTCGATATACGGCAAGCCAGGAACCGGCAGATCGATGACAGGCCGAACGGGCAGAAACAGATACCCGGCAAGGATCGTCCAGATGATGCCTTTCGTAGCGCCGAGGCGGTTGAAGAGGATGACGGCCAGGAACGGAAAGGAAAACAGGACGATATAAGACAGAAGGTTGGACATGTTCTTGTTCCGGTAACGTCTTCCTGAAATTCATACTGGCCCGCAGGTGCGCTTTGCCTACCTCATCCCACACCATCGGGAAAGCCTCGGGGCCGAACCAAGACCTTCCTGAGGCAAGCCCCCGTTTCGCACGCGAAACACTGCCGCCCCTACCCCCGCGTCTTCAGCCACCCAACAAACGCCCGCCCGGGCGAGCGCAGCTTGGGGCGGCCCGAAGACGCCCACCAGGCGCGCCATTCGGCTTCCAGGGCGTGGATGTCGTGGCCGGGGACCAGGGCGCGGGCTTCCTCCAGCACGTCCGATGACAACGGTGCCAGCTGGGGGCCGTCGTCGACCACGCGGCGGGGGGTGATGCGGATGATGTCGTCGCCGACCTCTTCAAAAAAGTAATCCGGCAGGGCGTCGCGCTTGATGATCTCGCGCAGCATGGCGCGGAAGACCCGGCGCGGAGAGGCAGAGCCGGACTTCTTGCACAGCACCTCGACCGAGACATGCCAGTCGCGCTGGCGGCCGCAGTGCTTGCGGGCCAGCTCGTAAAGACGCCGCTCCAGCGGTTTGCGCAAGGAGAAATAGTCTCTGTTCAAGGTCAAAACGGATTTCGACAGCACCGCCCGGAACAGCCATTCGGACAGGGTCACGGAGACCGAAACCATCCGCCCGGCCCGCGTGCGGCGCACGATCTGCCAGCTTTCGATCAACCCGAAGCCTGTGGTGGTCTCGACCGGATCTTCCGCCGGGCCGGTGGCGATATTGGTGGTGATGCGGGTGCCGGCCAGACGCTCGAAGGCGTCGCGCAGCCGCTTGTAACCGTCGCCCGAGGTCTCGCGCCCGGTGGCCTTCAGCAGGTCATGGGCGGTCAGCGTCAGGGTGCGCGCGACCGCGCGGCCGGCGTTCAGCGCAGCAGTCAGCTGAGAGATGCAGAAGATCAGGATGTCAGCGTCAAAGATCGTCGCCCGCCCCTTGACCGAGGGCGTGATCGTCACCTGGCATCCGTTGTGATCGTACTCCAGGATCCGCCGGTCCGGCCGGGTAGAGAGCGAGAACAGAGGATGCTCCATCGAGGCGAGGTCATGCTTGGGCACGGCGCCCAGGAAATCGCAGACGAAGAAATCGCGCATCGCGGGCGCGGGGGTGCTCATCGGCCTGAACGGGGGGAAGCCCCCCGGATGCGCGTCGGGATCATGCCTGTTCCTCGGGTCGCCCGCCCCGGTTTTCCGGTGATCAGGCATTTGCTGCTGCTTGGACGCCGGGAATCGCCCGGTTCGTCGTTTCATTGACACCCAGAGTATCAGAGGCCCCCGGACTGTCCACAACTTGTCCACAGGCGGGGCCCGGTTTGAATCGTGGGATCAGAGTCGCTCTGACGTGGGATCAGAGTCGCCTTATCGTGGGATCAGAGTCACCTGTCCTGGCGGGCTTTGGAAAAAACCCATTGGAGTCAGCTGGATGGGCCGGAAAATCCGCGCGCCACTCCCCCCTTAACTAATAAATAACAGGAATCTAACAAGACAGGGGCCCGCAAAACGTGGTATCCAGGCCACGGCCCACCACATTCCCTTGCTTAGAAAGCCCCGGAAATCAGGCTAATGTCCCGATAATTGTTGCATGTACCGCCTTTTGGCGTACCTTAAGGAAAACATGTGACATGAGGGTGAAATGAGCAGTGACAGCCTTCCTCCGTATTTCAACCTCTCGCCCGATCGGGCGCAGGAGGCATTGGGGGCATCCGAAACAACCGCGGGCTTTGCGGCCATAGCCGAGGCCTGCCGGGCCGGGCGCACCGACCTGGCCGAGAGGGGCCTGCAGGAGGACGGGACGCGCCGTCTGCGCCCCTTCTCGACCTGGGAGATCACCAAGTACCTGATCCCCGTCGCGCCCGCGCATTTCCGCCGCGTGCTGCGCCAGAACCCCGACCTGCCCCAAGGCGCGTCAGAAACCGAGGGCGGCGCCAAGTGGTTCTCCTTTGACGAGGTGCTGCAGCTGCGCGCCTTCTTCGGATCGCAGGGCTCGAAGGCCAAGAACTACCTGCCCTACCGCCCCGAAGGCCTGCCGGCAAAAATCGTCGCTGTGGCCAATTTCAAGGGCGGGGTCGGCAAAACCTCGACCGCGGCGCATCTGGCGATGTCGGCGGCGCTGGATGGCTACAGGGTGCTGGTGGTGGACCTCGACAGCCAGGGGTCGATGTCGTCGATCTTCGGCGCCCAGGTCGAGGATGAATGGGACACCGTCTTCCCCCTGCTCGCCCGGCACTACGCCCGCCACCTGCAATCCGACAACCAGCGGCGCCTCGACCGCGGAGAGGCCCCGGTCCCCCTGGACGAGACGCTGGAGGATGCGGTGAAGATGACGGCCAAGGATGTCATCCGGCCGACCCATTGGTCCAACATCGATCTGATCGGCGCCCAGCTGAACCTCTATTGGTCCGAATTCCAGATCCCCGTCTGGCGGATGCAGTCGCGCGGCTGGAAGCTATGGGATGCGCTGTCCGAAACGCTGGAAGAAGACGGGGTGCTGGATCAGTACGATGTGATCTTCGTCGATACCCCCCCTGCCCTCGGCTACCTCACGATCAACGGGCTGGCGGCGGCGGATATCC
>NZ_FNZG01000022.1 GCF_900109195.1 Pseudooceanicola nitratireducens
TACACGCTGACCATCCGCGACCACGGCTTCAACGCCAACCTCGGCAAGGCCGCGAACCAGGACGATCTGTCCCTGCAGGCCGTCATCCCCTGGGGCCCCAAAGACGCCGCGTGACGCAAAGAATCGGCCGGGGCAACCCAGCCGATTTCCCCCCGCGTCCCTTCGCATTGACATGCATTGCCTGCATGTTGGCGCGCACTGGTTGGTGTGCTTGGTGGAAGCAACTGAAAGCTGATCGGGCATAAGGGAGATGATGACGCAATCCGTTTCGGAGAAGACTTTTCCGTCGTCCCCCACGCACTTTAAGGCTTAGTACCTCTTGCATTTTGACAGCCGTGCAATGGAGGAAAAATAAATAATAACATAAGGTTGCGGTCGTGGTCATGTGACGCGCTAATTGGCTGGAAGTCAGAGCTTACGACAGGTCATCCCAAGATATTGGGTAGGAGCCATCCGTGATCACTACAGTTTGTCGAGGCATCTAGGCCCGCTGGCAGATTGGGTGGGGTCGAGCCGCCGGGCGAAAATCATTGTTAAGACTCATTTTTCCGTGTAGATGACACTTTAATGAGCGAAATCGCTGAAAAAGCGATATTTAGAGGGCAGTCAGATGCGACAACGGTCTTTTGAGGCTGATACGAAGGATCAACCCTTCGACGAGATCATCCTTCAGCAGGGAGAGCTGATTTCTGACCGTCTCAACATGTTGCGACAGGAACAGTATCCTCCAGACGCCCAGAAAGGTCTACGTCAGTTCTCTCTGGCAGAGGTTGCCTACTATCTCGGCGTGACCCAATCGACGATCAAGAAGCTTCACCTCGAGGGCAAAGGCCCCGAGCCCGAAACGTCGTCTTCCGGCAGGCGCAGCTACTCGGCTGAGCAAATGCTGGAATTGAGAGCCTATCTGGACAAGCATGGCCGTCCCGGAAGGCGCCGTTATGTCCCCTATCGACAGCCTGGCGAAGAACTGCACGTTGTTTCTGTCGTAAACTTCAAAGGGGGCAGCGGAAAGACCACTACCGCAGCTCATCTCGCTCAGCATTTAGCGCTGAAGGGCCATCGTGTTCTTGCGATCGACTTGGATCCTCAAGCCTCACTAACAGCTTTGCACGGTATCCAGCCTGAGCTCGACAACGTGCCCTCGCTTTATGAGACGCTCCGGTATGACGATGAGCGCAAGCCCATCTCTGAAGTAATCCGGCCGACAAACTTCCCAAACCTAGACATCGTTCCGGCAAGCCTCGAACTTCAGGAGTACGAATACGATACGCCGGTTGCTTTGACGAGCAGCGATCCCCATGAGGGCCGCACCTTCTTCACTCGGATATCCAAGGCGCTCAGTGAAGTTGATGACCGCTATGACGTGGTCGTAATCGATTGCCCTCCTCAGCTGGGCTACCTCACGCTCACTGCTCTGACGGCTTCTTCCTCGGTAATTGTGACGGTCCATCCTCAGATGCTGGACGTCATGTCGATGAGCCAGTTTCTTTTGATGCTGGGCGGGATCATGAAGACGATCCGTGACGCCGGAGCAAACATGCGCCTGAAGTGGTTCCGCTACCTCGTAACGCGGTTTGAGCCAACAGATGGTCCTCAAAAGCAGATGGTCGGGTTCCTCCAGGCGATGTTTCCAAACCAGATGCTTTCGGCTCCTGTACTGAAATCGACGGCGATCTCCGACGCTGGGATCACCAAACAGACGCTTTACGAAGTTGAGCGCTCTCAGTTCGTTCGAACCACTTATGACCGTGCAGTGACCTCCCTGAACGACGTCAACGACGAAATCGCCGAATTGATCCACAAGGCTTGGGGGCGAGAATGACTGTGGTTTTGACAGCCGTGCAGAGCGCCAATTTTGACAGCCGTGCAACTGTCGAAATGCAGACTGCGCGCCGGTTGGATTCTAACGAAGTGGAGATGACTTGATGGCTCGCAAAGACCTCCTGAAGAGCGTCATGGCTGGTTCGCCGGAGCAGCCCAAGGATTCCGGGCGCTCCGGATACGCAATGCGCGGAGCTTCGAAGTCGATGAAGGTTTCGATTGATAGCCTTGCGGAGAACTCGAAGCGTCTCCTTGAAGGCGAAACAATAGTCGAGATTGATCCGCAATTGATCGATGTGTCATTCGTTTCGGATCGGCTTAGTGATGACGATGTTGCTTTCAACGAACTGAAAGCATCGATCGCGGCCGGTCGCCAGGACACACCGGTTTTACTTCGACCGCATCCAGAAGCAGATGGTCGTTACATGATCGTCTTCGGGCATCGCCGTGTGCGAGTTGCATCGGCGCTCGGCCGTAAGGTTCGCGCAGTTGTAAAGCCGATGGACGACGTGGCCCACATTCTTGCTCAAGGGCAGGAGAACACTGCGCGCGCAGATCTCTCATTTATTGAGAAGGCCCTATTTGCGAAGAGCCTTTTGGATATGGGGCAAGCAAAGGACGTGATCCAGTCCGCCCTGACCATTGACGGTACTTTGCTTTCGCGCATGCTGTCAGTGGCGCAGAACGTCCCGCGGCACGTCATCGAACAGATTGGCCCAGCCAAGCAGATCGGGCGCGATCGTTGGGAGGATTTCAAGAAGTTGGCCTCGGAGCCCAAGAATGAGAAGATCCTCAAAGGAGCTTTGGAGTTCGACGGTTTTCAGGGTCTCGACAGCGATGCACGCTTCGAGTTCCTGCACAGCAAGCTAGCAGAAGCGGGCAGGGCGCCGAAAAGCCGAAAAGCGCGTGCCGCGCCCAAGAAACGTACTTGGACCGCCGGCAAAGGCCGCATCAAAGGCGTCATCGGCCGATCCGGAAAGGCATTCAGCATTTCACTCACGGCGCAAGACTCGACCGAGTTCGGGGATTTTCTCTCGGGCCGGCTTGATCAGCTGTACAGTGAATTCCTCGCGACGAAAGAGGAGCAGTCAGAACAATGATCTAGGCAAAAGAAAAGCCCCCAAGCAGCGTGGCCTGAGAGCTAATCTGAAAAGTTTGGTCGCTTAGAAGATATCTCTCCCGCGAATCACTGTCAACAAGAACGCCACTTCGGCGAACGGCTTTCTTTTGCCTCCACATAACTGGAGGTGAGAAACAGGCATGAAACATACAGGTTGGCGCAAGCCGACACCGGGTCTTGGCATTGCAGAGCAGCTTGCCCAAGCCGGTGAACAGTTAGCTGTACCCAAGACGCGGGCCTTCGTGGCCGTAAAGCGGGTCGGTGCATACATTGGCCTCAAGGCCGGAGACATGATGCTCCTCGACACGCTCGGGGCCTTTACTCAGGCCCAGGACTGGGAGGAGGGGCAGCGCCCGATCGTCTGGGCATCAAACGCCTATCTGATGGAGCAGACGGGCTTCTCGCTCTCGGCTCTCAAACGCCATGCGCGACGGCTGGCCGAGATCGGCGTGATCTCCTTCCAGGACAGCCCGAACGGCAAGCGGTGGGGGCGCAGGGACGCCGATGGGCGCATTATCGAGGCCTACGGCTTCGATCTGTCGCCGCTGTCGGCCCGTGTCGAGGAGTTCGAGGAGTTGCATGCCGATTTACAGGCCGAACGTGAGCTCTGTCAGCGCCTGAAGCGCCAGATCACGGTGGCACGACGGATGATCAGGGCGCGGATCGAGGCTGCCGTCAGCAACGCGCTGCGCGGGCCCTGGGCGCAGTTCACGGGGCTCTTCGAAGAGCTTTTGGACCGGCTTCCGCGCCGCCACGAAGCTTCCGAACAGCTTGTCCGGCTCTTGACCTGGTTCAAAGAGCTTCAGGAGCGTGTCGAGGCAGCTTACCTTAAGGCAACTGAGGCTGTCCAACCTGTGGAAAACACGCCTGCAACCAAGGCACAAGTCTTCGAAAAGACTCAAAAAATGAACCCCAGGGAGGTCATTTCTGACCCCCATATACTAATTACAACCCAACTAAATCCTGTAACCTGTAATCGCTCAGAAACTGAGCAAGCGGCGGGCGTGGTGCCAAATGCGCCACCGGAAGAGCAGGTTGATAGGGAGTTGGAAGAGTGGGTTGCTGAGACCCGCAAAAAACGTGGAGCAGCGCTTGATTTGCCGACTGTGATGCAGGCTTGTCCCGAATTCGCGTCCTGGGCGCGCAATATGGGCGGGTATCTCAAAGATTGGGGCGATCTGCACCGGGTTGCTGGCCAGTTGAGGCCAATGATTGGCGTCTCGGAGCATGCCTGGAACCTCGCGCAGGTTCGTCTTGGGCCTCAAATTGCAACCGCCGCGCTGGTTCTGACCTTCGATAAGCATTGCGCCGGCGAAGTCGCGTCTCCGGGCGGCTATCTCCGTGGTATTGTCCAGAAGGCCGGGGCAGGGGAGTTGCACCTCGAGCGTAGCTTCTACGGTAGGCTCAGCGGGCAGGCGGCGTAATGGGGCAGCGGATCAAAGCCCCGCGGCCTTGGTCAGGTTCACCCGGAATCTGTCGCGACGGCGTTGATACCGGCGGGTCATCTCGGCCGATGCGTGTCCGAGCTGCTTCTGGACATAGCGTTCGTCGACTTCCGCGCTGCTGGCGAGACCGGCGCGCAAGGAATGGCCTGAAAACAGCGCTAAGCGGTCTTTTTCCGGCAGCTCGGCGCGAATGCCGGATTTCAGGACGGTGGATTTGATGAGGCGGGCGACATGCTTGTCGTTGAGGCGTTTTTCCAAGGCCTTCTTTCCGTCGCGGGATGTGCGGACGAAGACCGGTCCGAAGTCGATCTTCGCGAAATGCAGCCATTGTTCCAGCGCATGAACGGGGCAGGTTTGGTTCGAAGAACCGCGGCCAATCTCCACCTCGCGCCAACCGGCTTTGGCATTCAGAGTCAGCACAGCACCGTCACCGAGGATCTCGATCCAACCGCCTGAATCATGCGTATCGTCTTTACCGACATCGAGGCTGATGATTTCAGAACGGCGCAACCCGCCAGCATATCCCAAGAGCAGGATGGCTCGGTCACGCAGGCCGCGCAGGTCGTAGGGCAGGGTGGCCACCATTGCGAGGATGTCTTCCGGCAGGATCGCTTCTTTCTGTACCGGTGGCCGCGCATGTTTGCGCTTGATGCCGGCCAGGACGGTGGCGATGTGGCGATCCTTGCGGTCCAGCGCGAACCCACGTTGCGCGTAGTTCCAGGCAAGCCCAGAAAGGCGGCGATCTAAGGTGCTCACCGAGAGGGCAGGGGACCCATTGGTCGGCGCGGCCAGGTCCGTCAGATAGAGACCAATCATCTCTGGAGACGGGGGTAGGGGCTCCGCGCCTTTCAATCTGCACCAACGCGCAAAGTGCTTCCAGTCGGCGGCGTAGGCCTTGTTGGTGTTTTCGGCGGTCGAGGCCTTGGCGTAATCACGTGCGTTCTCGGCCAGTCGATCCAGCGTACCTGAGCCGGCCACATGGGAGGGCAGGGTCAGAGCCTCGCTGGATGTCGGGTCTCTCGCGTCGTCTTCGTTGATGGAAGACCCGATTGGTGCGTCTGAGATCGATTTCTCATTCATTTTTGACATGTCGCTGAGCATATCTTTTGAGGTCCGATAATGCAAACTTATTGGACATGACTGCGAGCGACAAGGTGGGGCGGTTTATGTGCTATTTTCTGGTAGAAAGCGCCGCGCTGATATAGG
>NZ_FNZG01000006.1 GCF_900109195.1 Pseudooceanicola nitratireducens
GGGGGCAGCTGACCCCGCCGATCATGGGGGCCGCGGCCTTCCTGATGGCCGAGTTCCTGGACATATCCTATTTCACCGTGGCGGGGGCGGCGTTGCTTCCGGCGGTGCTGTATTACTTCAGCGTCTTTCTGCAGGTCGACCTGATCGCGGGCCGCGACAACATCGCGCCCACGGATGTCGAGGGTCTGACCGTGCGCCAGGTCCTGAAAGAGGGCTGGCATTTCATCATCCCCTTCGGGGCCCTTCTGGTGGCGCTGTTCTGGTGGCGGATGGATCCGGCGGACAGTGCGCTTTTGTCGGCGGTGGCAATCGTCATCGTGTCGTTCCTGCGCAGCTATCGCGGCGAGAAACTGACGCTGAAAACGCTTTGGTCCACCTTCGTGGACACCGGCACCGGCATGGTCGACCTGATCCTGGTGGTGGCGGCGGCGGGCTTTGTCATCGGCATCCTGAACATCACCGGGCTGGGCTTTGCCCTGACGCTGGTGCTGGTGGATGCGGTCGGATCGAACGTCGTGCTTCTTCTTGGCATCTCGGCGGTGATTTGCGTGATCCTGGGCATGGGGATGCCGACCTCGGGGGTCTATGTGCTGCTGGCTGCGCTGGTGGCACCGTCGCTGGTGCAGGCGGGGATCGACCCGATCGCGGCGCATCTGTTCATCCTGTACTTCGGGATGATGTCGATGATCACGCCGCCCGTGGCGCTGGCCGCCTTTGCGGCGGCGACGATCACCAAGGACGATTCGCTGAAGACGGGCTTTGCCGCGATGCGCGTCGGCTGGGCGGCCTTCATGCTGCCGTTCATCTTCGTCGCCACCCCGGCGATCTTGATGCAGGGCGACTGGCTGGCGATCAGTGGCAACCTGCTGCTGGCCGTGGCCGGGGTCTTTGCCATCACCGCGGGCATCGTGGGTTTCTGGGCGCAGCGGCTGACGCCGGTGCTGCGGCTGGTCTTCGTCGTGCTGGGCATGACCGCGCTGCCGCTTGGGTTCCTGCCGCTTGGGGCGCTGCTGCATGTGGTGGCCGCCGCGCTGATCGCCGTGCTGGCCGGGCTGATGCGCCTGCGCGCGGCACCGGCCGCCCAGGGCGTCGCCCGCTAGGCGCATATCAACACGCAATTCAACAGGAGGAGAGACATGAAACACTTTACGAAAGCCCTGACCGGAGGGGCGCTTGCCTTTGGTTTGACACTGGGTCTGACACTGGGTCTGTCCGGTGGCGCGGCCCTCGCGCAGGTGGTGACCATCGCCACCGGGGCGCAGGGATCGCTGGCCTACAACTCGGGTCAGGCGGTCGCCAAGGTCGCCAATGACGCCGGCATCACCGCGCGGACACAGCCGCTGGTCGGCTATCTGCCCCTGATCAACAACGGCGAAGTCGACTTTGGTTTCTCGAACGGGGTCGAGGCGGGCTATGCCTTTTCCGGCACCGGCAACTATGACCGCGCCAACCCGAATATCCGCATGGTCGGGGTGATGTTCCCGCTGACCACCGGTCTGATGGCCCCCTGCGACATGGGGCTGACCACGGTGGCCGAGCTGAAGGCCAAGGCGGCGGACCTGCGCATCGCCTCGGAATATACCTCGTCCACGATCATTCCCTTCTACATCATGGGCGGTCTGGCCAATGCGGGGCTAAGCTATGGCGATTTCCAGAAGGTGCCGGTGGCGTCCTTCGTGGCGGGCATGAATGCGCTTGGTGACGGGCTGGTCGACGTGGCGCTGGTCAGCCTGAACTCCGGCGCCGGGCAGCAGGCCTCGGTCAAGCTGAAGGACCGTGGCGGGCTGTGCTATGTCTCGCTGGATGACAGCGATTCAGGGCGCGCCGCCTTCAAGGAGTTCCTGCCCGCCGGGGACATCGTCGCCCTGCCGCAGAACGAAAAGATCAACGGGCTGCAGAAGGGCGGCGCAAATCTGATGCGGATCCCCTGGGTCATGATGACCAACGGCGATGTCAGCGATCAGCTGGTTTATGACATGACCAAGGCGATCGCGACGGGCAAGGACGCGCTGAAGGACAGCTTTGGCGCCTTCGCCCGGGCCGATGCCGCCACCATGGCCCCAGCAACCGAGGTGCCCTATCACCCCGGCGCGCTGAAATACTTTGAAGAGGCCGGCATCCAGGTCGGCCAATAAAGCCCTTGCATAGAGACTGATGAAGGCTCTGACACGGCCTGTCCCGACATCCCGGGGCAGGCCAATCCACAGGAGAGACAGGACATGATGACCCGAGTGACGGCCCCCGATGGCCATGAGTTTGGCTGCTGGCTGGCCGAGGCCGAGGGCGCACGCAAAGGCGGGATCGTGATCCTGCAAGAGATCTTCGGCATCACCGAACAGCTGAAGGGCGTGGCCGCGCGCTATGCTGCGCAGGGCTATGACGTTGCCATTCCGGCGCTGTTCGACCGGCAAAGCCGCGACGCGGTGATCCCCTTTGCCGAGGCCCCGAAGGGCCGCGACCTGATGCTGGCCGCCGATCTGGACCAGACGATGCGGGACGTCGGCGCCACGGTCGACATGCTGAAAGCGCGCGGCGGCAAGGTGGCCGTGATCGGCTTTTGCTGGGGCGGTGGCCTGGCGATCCGGGCGGCGCAGATCCTGGATATCGCCTGCGCGGTGCCTTTCTATGGCACGCGCCTGGATGCCTACCAGATCGACCCGCTGAAGGCACCGGTCGAAGGGCACTGGGGATCCGAGGATAGCCATGTCCCGGACGAGATGATGCAGGCCGCCCGCGCCTTCTTTCCCGAGATGGGCGTGCATATCTACGACGGGGCCGGCCATGCCTTTGCCAATGACGCCCGCCCGGCGGATTACATCGAGGCGGCGGCTGAAAAGGCCCACGGCCGCGCGGCCGATTTCATCGCCGCGCATATCTGATCCGGCGTCCCGCGCTGGCCGAACCTTGGCGCGGGGCCCCGTCCGCCCGGGGACGGGCCGGGTGCTTGCCAGCGCGTCGGGGCGGGATCATAGATGGACCCATACCATCGGGCGGGGGATGACTCCGCCGATGCCACGACTGACAGCCCCGGAAAGGTGCGCGCGATGAAGGTTCATATCCTCGACGACTGGTTCGACACGCTGAAGACCCTGCCAAGCTATGCACGGCTTGCGGATCATGACGTCACCGTCTGGACCGACCATGTCGAGGACCCCGCGGTGCTGGCCGACCGCCTGGCCGAGGCCGAGGCGCTGGTGCTGTTCCGCGAACGTACCCCGGTGACCCAGGCCCTTCTGTCCCGCCTGCCGAACCTGAAACTGATCAGCCAGCGCGGCGTCTATCCCCATGTGGATGTGCCCGCCTGTACGCAGCAGGGTGTGGTGCTGTCGTCGAACCAGTCGGCGGGCCGGCCCTCGGTCGCGGCGGCCGAGCTGACCTTTGCGCTGATGCTGGCCTCGGCCCGGCAGATCCCGCAGCAGATGCAAAGCCTGAAGGCCGGACACTGGCAGCTGGCCCCGGGGCAAAGCCTGTCGGGTCGGCGTCTGGGGCTTTACGGTCACGGCAGGATCGGGCGGCAGGTGGCAAGCTATGCCCGCGCCTTCGGGATGCAGGTCTGGTGGTGGGGGTCGGAGGCGGGCCGCGCCCGGGCCGAGGCCGAGGGCGAGACGGTCGCGCCAAGCCGCGCGGCCTTTTTCGGCGAAAGCGATTTCGTTTCGGTCCACGTGCGGCTGACCCCGCAGACCCGGGGGCTGATCACCCGCGACGACCTGCTGGCGATGAAACCCACGGCGAGTTTCATCAACACCTCGCGCGCGGGGCTGGTCGAGGGTGGTGCGCTAACCGCCGCGCTGGAGGCGGGACGGCCCGGGCGGCTGGCGCTGGATGTCTTCGACCCCGAGCCCTTCACCGACACCGAAGATCCGATGCTGTCGCACCCCTCGGTGATCGCCACGCCGCACATCGGCTATGTCACCGAGGATGAGCTGGATCACCAGTTCGCCGATATCTACGACCAGATCAACGCCTTCGCCGAAGGGGCCCCAATCCACGTGATCAACCCCGAGGTGCTTTAGGGGCGGGGGCCTTCGTTGGCCCTCTCAGGCCGCCTCAGGACAGTGTGTCGGCATCCGTGCCGATCTGGTCCCCGATCTGGCCCCCGACTTGCCCATTGTCGCGCGCATGGGTGTGTTTCGTCGCCCAGTCCGTATCGGCGGGCGGTTTCGGCAGCTTCTGTTCGGTCTGATCGCGGTGGATGTGCACCTTGGCGATGAAATGCGCCGAAACCGGGGCCGTCACGAAGAGGAAGATCATGATCAGCAGCTCGTGCAGGGACCCTTCGCCATAGGCGAAACTGTAGATCACCGAAGCGATCAGGATCGAGCCAACCCCAAGCGTGCCCGCCTTGGTCGGCGCATGCAGGCGCGACATCGGGTTGCGCAGCTTGATCAGCCCGATCGAGCCGACCAGAACGAAGGCCCCGCCGATGACCAGTGCAAGAGAAATGGCGATATCACCAAGCGAATAGGTCATTCGATGATGTCCCCCCGCAGCACGAAGCGCGCATAGGCCACGGTCGAGACAAAGCCCAGCATGGCGATGATCAGCGCGGCCTCGAAATAGATCTGGCTGCCGCCGGCCAGGCCCAGAAGCACGATCAGCGCCACGGTGTTGATCGACATCGTGTCCAGCGCCAGGATCCGGTCGCCGACGTCCGGCCCGATGATCAGGCGGACCATGGCCAGAAGCTGGGCGATGGCGATACAGGCGAAGCCGAAATAAAGCGCATAGGTGATCATTCGAAAATCTCCTTCAGGCGGCGTTCATAGCGCTGCTTGATCTCGTCCCGGACGGCATCGGGATCGCGGGCGTCCAGCGCATGCACCAGCAGCGCGTGACCCTGGTCCGAGATGTCGGCCGACACGGTGCCGGGCGTCAGGGTGATCGTTCCGGCCAACATGGTGATCGCCTCGGGCGTGCGCAGGTCCAGCGGGATCGAGACCCAGTTGGGCTGCATCCGATCGTTGCGCTTGAACAGGACGATGGCGGCGACGACCACGTTGGCGACGATGATGTCCCAGACCACGATGGCGATATAGCCCAGCATCAGGTGCGGACGCGGGATGCGCGGCCGGTTGGGCCAATAGGCGGCGGTGGCAAAGGGGATCACCGTGCCAAGGATCAGCCCAAAGACCAGCGTGCCCAGCTTGGGTTCATTGACCAGAAGGCACCAGACCGCGGTCAGCAGGATGGTCATGATCGGGTGCGGGAAAAGACGGTTGAGCATCAGTGGGTCCCCCCCGGTTTCGTGGCGGCTTCCGATGTGGTGTCGGACTTGGCCTCGGATTTGGCCCCGGACTTGGCCCCGGTGTCATCTGCGGGGGCGGCACCGGCCTTCTCGGCCCCGGCCTCGCCCTTGTAGGTGATCTTTTTGCCCGGCGTCTCAAGCACGACCGACACATAGGGCGCGGGATCGAACAGCTGCGCCGTGGTGGCCGCAAGCACACGGTTGATCGGTCCGGCCAGCACCGTGACCGCGACCAGAAGCGCCAGAAGCGATCCGATGGCCACCATGGGCAGGGCGGGCTGCGGGGCAGGGGGGGCGTGCGGTTCGGCGGCACCCTGGGTGTCCTCGGGGGCCTCGGCCCCGCCAGCAAGGGGCGAGGCATGGGATTTCCAGAAGATCACGCTGCCCGCGCGGGAAAAGCCGACGACGGCCACAAGGCTGGACCCCAGGACCACGGCCCAGACCCACCACACCAGCGGGCTGCCGGTGGCGGCGTCCAGCACCAGCAGCTTGCCCAGGAAGCCCGACAGCGGCGGCAGACCGGTCATGGCGATGGCGGCGGCAAAGAACAGGCCCGCGACCAGCGCCCCTCCGGCCATCGGCGGTGCGGTCTGAAGCAGCGAAGACCCGTGCGACCCGCGCCGCGACTGCACCACGTCGACCAGCAGGAACAGCGCCGCCGTCGCCAGCGTCGAATGGATCGCATAGTAGAGCGCGGCGGTGATCCCCGCGGGCGTGAAGACCGCGACCGAAGCTAGCAGCATCCCCATGGAGCCGATCACCGCAAAGGCCACCAGCCGATTCAGGTTGAAGGCCCCAAGCACGCCGATCATGCCAAGCGCCAGCGTCAGCAGCGCGGCGGGCATCAGCCAGGTGTCAAAGAGGCCCTGGGTGATCTCAAGGCCCGGCGGGAAGACCAGCGTATAGAAGCGGATGATCCCATAGGCGCCGACCTTGGTCATGATCGCAAACAGCGCGGCCACCGGGGCAGGCGCGTTGGCATAGGAGGACGGCAGCCAGAAGTGCAGCGGCAGCACGGCGGCCTTGATGGCAAAGACCATCAGCAGCAGAACGGCGGCCACCCGCAGGCCCGCCGATTGATCCGGCACGGCCTCGGACACGCGCAGGGCCAGGTCGGCCATGTTCAGGGTCCCGGTCTCGGCATAGATCGTGCCAAGCGCGAACAGGAACAGGGTCGAGCCCAGCAGGTTGTACAGCATGTACTGCACCCCGGACCGAAGCCGTTCTGTCCCGCCCGCGTGAATCATCAGCCCGTAAGAGGCAATCAGCAGGATTTCGAAGAAAACGAACAGGTTGAAGGCGTCGCCGGTCAGGAAGGCGCCCATGATGCCCATGATCTGGAACTGGAACAGCGCATGGAAATGCCGCCCGCGATAATCCCAGCCCGACCCGATGGCATACAGCAGTACCGGGATCGCCATGACGGCGGTCAGCAGAACCATCAGCGTCGACAGCCGGTCGGCCACCAGCACGATCCCGAAGGGGGCCTGCCAGTCGCCCAGCTGATACAGGGTGATCGTGCCGTCCGATGCGGTCCAGAACAGCCCCGAGGCCAGCGCCAGAAGCGCCACGAGGCCTGCCAGCGAAAACACCCGCTGCAGCACGATGTGGTGACGCAGGCCCAGAACGATGCCGGCGGCCAGCATGGCGGGCAGCACGACGGGAAGAACGATCCAGTGGTTCATCGGCCGGCCTCCTGTTGCGGGACCTGGTGGGCCAGGTCGCTGCCCATCTCGGCGCCGTCCTCTTCGCCGTCCACGGGGCCGTGGAACAGGCCGGGCTGATCGTCGATATGGTCGTCATTGCCGGACAGATAGGCCCCAAGCGCGATGATCACCACCACGGCCGTCATCCCGAAGGAAATCACGATCGCCGTCAGCACCAGCGCCTGCGGCAGCGGATCGGCATAGCCCTGCGCCGTATCCGTCAGGATCGGCGGCTGGTTGATCGCGATGCGCCCGGTGGCAAACAGGAACACGTTCACCGCATAGGACAGAAGCGAGGTGCCCAGGATCACCGGGAAGGTGCGCAGGCGCATCACAAGGTACAATCCGGCGGCGGTCAGTACGCCGATGGCCGAGGAAAGCAGGATCTCCATCTTACGCCTCCTGTCCGTTGGTGTCGTCTTCGGGGCGGGACGGGTCGATGTCCATGGCGTGTTCGCTGACGTTCATGTCCGCCGTCCGCGCGAGGCGCGAGAAGGAATGCAGCGACAGCATCACCGCCCCCACGACCGCCAGGAAGACGCCCAGGTCAAAGCCCATGGCGGTGGCCAGCTCGAACTCCTCCATCGGGGGGATGCGGAAATAGCCGAAGGCCGAGGTCAGGAAGGGCTTGCCCGCGTACCAGGCCCCGATGCCGGTCAGCCCGGCCACCAGCACGCCCGCGCCGATGATCCCGTGATAGGGGAAACGCTGGCGCGCATCGGCCCAGGCAAAGCCCGAGGCCATATATTGCACCACCACGGCAATCGCCACGATCAGACCGGCGATGAAGCCTCCGCCCGGCTGGTTGTGGCCGCGCAGGAAAATATAGACCCCGACCATCAGGAACAGCGGCAGCATGACCCGCGTCATGACCACCATCATCAGCGGGTGCGCATCGCCCGCGCGGGGCTGATCCGGCTTGCGGTTCAGCAGCCGCGCCCGCACCGGGCTGGACAGCAGCGTTTCGGTCAGCGCGTAGATCACCAGCGCGGCGATCCCCAGCACGATGATTTCGCCAAAGGTGTCGAAGCCACGGAAATCCACCAGGATGACGTTCACCACATTGGTGCCGCCGCCGCCCTTGTAGGAATTCGCCAGGTGGTATTCGGAGATCGAGGGCGAGGCGAAATCCCGCATCAGGATCGAATAGATCAGGCTGGAGGAGGCAAGACCCCCGGCCACGGCGATCACCCCGTCGCGCAGCCGCCGCAGCCCGCCGCTTTCCACGGGGGTGGTGTTGGGCAGGAAGTTCAACGCCAGCAGCATCAGGATGATCGTCACCACCTCGACCGAGATCTGGGTCAGCGCCAGGTCGGGGGCCGAGAAGAAGTTGAACCCCATGGAAACCATGAGCCCGATCACCCCCATCAGGATCAGCGCCCGCAGGCGGTTGCGATGGTGGATGACCAGCAGAAGCGCCGCGCCGACCAGCAACAGCCAGCCCGCGATGGCAATGGGCGTCACCGGGGTCAGGGCGCGGGTTTCCGGCCCGACCGACCCGGAGGTCCAGGCGTGCAGGCCGACGGCCACCACCGTGACGCCAAAGATCGCCGCATAACGGGTCAGCGATCCGTCGTGCAGCCGGCGGGTGACCCCCTGGGCGGCATGGACGCAGGCGGCGATGACCCGGTCAAAGATCGCCTTGGCCTCGGGCCTTGGCGCGGCGTCCCAGCCGCGCGACAGCGGGGCGAAGATCGCCAGCAGGATCAGCCCTCCGACCACCGCGATGGCGGACATCATCAGCGCCGGGGTCAGCCCGTGCCAGATCTTCAGGTGCACGTCGGGCAGGGGCAGGATACCGCCCAGAACGTCCTCGGTCACGGCGAAGACCAGCGGTTCCGCCACGAAGGGCGCGATGCCGATCAGCACGACCAGGACGGTCAGCAACGCCGGAGAGAAATACATCCCGAAGTTCGGATCATGCGGTTTCGCTGGATAATCGTCGCGTACCGGGCCCAGGAAGGTATGCACGATGAACCGGAAGGAATAGGCGGCCGAGAACAGCGCGCCCACGGTCGCCAGCACCGGCACCAGCCAGGGGGTCGCGTAAAGCGTGGTATGCGCGGCCTCTTCCAGCATCATTTCCTTCGACAGGAACCCGTTCAGCAGCGGGATGCCCGCCATCGACAGCGCCGCGATGGTGGCGATGGTGAAGGTCACAGGCATCAGCTTGCGCAGCCCGCCGAGGGCGGGGATGTGGCGTGTGTGGGCCTCGTGATCGACGATGCCCGCGGTCATGAAAAGCGCGGCCTTGAAGGTGGCGTGATTCATGATGTGAAAGACCGCCGCCATCGCGCCATAGCTTGTCCCCGTGCCCAGAAGCATGGTGATCAGGCCCAGGTGGCTGACCGTCGAAAAGGCCAGCAGCGCCTTGAGGTCGTGTTTGAACAGGCCGATGACCGCGCCCAGGACCATCGTCACCAGCCCCGCAGTCGTCACGATGTAGAACCAGGCGTCGGTGCCCGACAGCACCGGCCAGAGCCGCGCCATCAGGAAGATCCCCGCCTTCACCATGGTGGCCGAATGCAGATAGGCCGAGACCGGCGTCGGCGCGGCCATGGCGTGCGGCAGCCAGAAGTGGAAGGGGAATTGCGCGGACTTGGTGAAACAGCCCAGAAGGATCAGGATCAACGCAGGCAGATACAGCGGTGAGGCCTGGATCGCCTCGCGGTTTTCCAGGATCACGGTCAGGTCATAAGACCCGACGATCTGGCCCAGCATCATCATGCCGCCGATCATCGCCAGCCCGCCCATTCCGGTCACGGTCAGCGCCATGCGCGCGCCCTGACGCCCTTCGGGCAGGTGCTTCCAATAGCCGATCAGCAGGAAGGACGAGAGCGAGGTGAGTTCCCAGAACACCAGCAACATCAGGATGTTGTCGCACAGCACCACGCCGATCATCGCGCCCTGGAACAGCAGGAGATAGCTGTAGAATTCCCCCATGTTGTCTTCGCGCGACAGGTAGTAGCGGCCATAGATGATCACCAGCATGCCGATGCCCAGGATCATCAGCCCGAACAGAAGCCCCAGCCCGTCCAGGTAGAAATTCGCGTTCAGCCCCAGACCGGGAAGCCAGTCCAACCGCGCGGTGACGATCCCGCCCGCCATCACCGTGGGCACATGGGTCAGAAGGCCGATGAAGGCCGCCAATGTCACCCAGAGCGTCGCGAGGGCACAGGCCCGGCGTCCGGCGGCGATCATCAGGCCCGGCATGAGGGCGCCGATAAAGGGCAGGGCGACGATGAGGAATAGCGACATGTCAGTCCTTTGGTCCAGGGTCCGGGCGGTTCAGACGCCCCCGATGGTCCCGCAAGACTGACGCAACCCGGGCACAAGGCAAGCCTTTCCGGAAATGCTCACGCAGATTTTGGCCCGGCCAGGGGGCGGTCCCGGACCGGGACCAGGGCATGGGGCGCGAATGTCGCGTCAGATGCGGCCTGGGCGCGGCCGTGGTGTATTCAGCAACAATATTGTGGCTGACCCGCCGTCCTGCAACAGTTTCACGACGATTTTCCTACCGAATCTGCACATTTCGATGCTTGGTCGGTTCTTCGGTGATGCCGGGCCGGCCTGCGGCGCCTGTCGGGATGTCTTCCCCGGGGGATCGCCTGGCTCAGCTGCCCTCGCCGCTGCGCGACACCACGTGGTCCGATCCGATGCCGCCAAGCGACTGGAACAGACCGTTGGAATTGCTGACACCGAATTTCTTGAGCAGTTTCGCCCGGTAGACCTCGACCGTGCGATACGACAGCTCTAGCTGGTTGGCGATCTCCTTGCTGGTCAGACCGTCGGCCAGATAGGAAATGATTTCCCGTTCGCGCCGGGTCAGCGGCAGGTAGGGCCGGGTCAGCGACAGGTCCGCAAAGCTCCAGACGGCGCGGGCCAGGGGCGCGTCGGGGGTGAAGGAATGCCCCCGCACCCGGCACCAGAACAGCGTGCCGGACTTTTTCCGCATCACCCGTTCGTCCCAGTAGGTGTTCGTTTCGCGCAGCTGCTGCACGCCCCGATCGCGGATGTTCACGAATTCCTCGTCCGTCGGATAGAGCATCGCAAATACTTGATTTCGCAGGTCTTCCGGCGCGTATTCGAACATCTCGGCGAAGGCTGCGTTGCAGTCGCGGATCACCCGGTTTTCGGTGATCACCAACCCTACGGGGGCGTATGCATAGGCCAGTTCGGCGAAGTCGCCGGTGGCGAAGGCCTCGTCTATACGTATTTCCACAATATTGCCTCGCAGCCTCTCTGGCGTGATCCTGTGGCCAAGGTAGGGCGGCCTTGTGTTGTTTTGCAACGGTCAGCCACTCTGCCATCAACGGGAGGATATCATGAATATTTTCAAGCGACTCTTTGCGGGCGCCGTGATCGGCCTGGCCGCGACCTCGGCCGTGCAGGCCCAGGATCCGATCAAGATCGCCCTGATCCACGGGCTCTCGGGCTCGAGCTTCGAGGCCTTTTCGAAACAGGCCCAGACCGGGTTCGAGATGGGCATCGAATATGGCACCGGCGGCACCGGCGAAATCAACGGCCGTCCGATCGAGGTGATCATCAAGGACACCCAGTTCAAACCCGACGTCGCCCGCGCCGTCCTGGCCGAGGCCTATGGCGACGATGAGGTCCTGCTGGCCGTCGGCGCGACCTCGTCCGGCGTGACCGTGGGGATGCTGCCCATTGCCGAAGAATACGAGAAGATCCTGATCGTGGAACCGGCCGTGGCCGACAGCCTGACAGGGCCGGACAGCAACCGCTATGTCTTCAAGACCTCGCGCAATTCGTCCATGGACATGCAGGCCCAGGCACTGGCGCTGCAGCCCGATGACAACCTGGTCGTCGCCACCCTGGCCGAGGATTACGCCTTCGGCCGCGACGGGATTTCCGCCTTCAAGGCGGCCCTTGACGGTACCGGCGCCACCGTGGTGACCGAAGAATATGTGCCGCAGGGCACCACCGACTTCACCGCCGTGGCGGAACGCATGTTCAACGCGCTGAAGGACAAGGACGGTCGCAAGGTCATCCTGATCTACATCGCCGGTGGCGGCGACGCGCCCGGCAAGATCCAGGCGATGGACCCGTCGCGCTACGGGATCGAGATCTCCATGGGCGGTCACATCCTGCCGGTGCTGCCGACCTACAAGCGGTTCCCCGGCATGGAAGGCGCGGTCTACTATTACTACGAGGCCTTCGAGAACGAGGTGAACGACTGGCTGGTCAAGGAACACATGGCGCGGTTCGACAGCCCGCCGGATTTCTTCACCGCCGGTGGCATGTCGGCCGCCCTGGCCGTGGTCAAGGCGCTGCAGACTGCGCCCGACTATGAGACCGAGACGCTGATCGCGACCATGGAGGGCATGTCCTGGGATACGCCCAAGGGTCAGATGACCTTCCGTCCGGAAGATCACCAGGCGCTGCAGGACATGCTGCACTTCAAGATCAAGGTGGATGACGCCGTCGACTGGGCGATCCCGGAAAAAGTCCGGATCATCCCCGCCGAGGAAATGAACATCCCCCTCGGTCGCGACAATTCGAAGTAAAGGCGGGAGGGGGGCGCTGCCCCCCTCTTGAGCCCAAGGGCTCAATTCACCCCCCGGGATATTTTCGGCAAGAGGATGAGGGCAGGGATTTTCCCTGGCTGATCCTGTCGCGGGGGATCCTGCAGGAGGGGGCGCGCGCTTTCCCCTGCACCGCATCAGAACGGCGATGATCATGAGTGTACCTTCCCTTTCCACCCGCGAGCTGACCATCCGGTTCGGCGGACATGTGGCCGTCAACGCGGTCAGCTGCGATTTCCATCCCGGAGAGCTGACGGTGATCGTCGGCCCGAACGGGGCCGGGAAGACCACCTATTTCAACCTGATCTCGGGTCAGCTGACCGCGAGTTCGGGGATTGTGACCAAGGACGGGACCGATATCACCCGGCTGTCGCCTTCGGCGCGGGCGGGGCAGGGGATCGGGCGGGCCTTTCAGCTGACCAACCTGTTTCCGCAGCTGACCGTATTGGAGAACATCCGCCTGGCCGTGCAGGCGCGGGCCGGGCAGGGCTGGCGCATGTTCCGGCCGGTGTCGCAGTTCCGGGGCCTGACGGAGAAGGCGGAACACTACCTGGAGCGCACAAGGCTGACCGCGCTGGCGCATCAGACCGCCGCCAACCTGCCGCATGGGGATCAGCGCAAGCTGGAGGTCGCGCTGCTGATGGCGATGGAGCCTGACATCTACATGTTCGACGAACCCACGGCCGGAATGAGCCTGGACCACGCGCCGGACGTTCTGGACCTGATTGCCGGGATCAAATCCGACCCGACCAAGACCGTGCTTCTGGTGGAACACAAGATGGACGTGGTCCGCGCCCTGGCCGACCGCATCATCGTCTTGCACAATGGCGAACTTCTGGCCGATGGCGACCCGGCAGAGGTCATGTCGAGCCAGATCGTGCGCGACGTCTACCTGGGCAATGCGACGGAGGAAACCGCATGAGCCTTTTGTCCCTGCGCCAGATGAAAACCGACATCGGCCAGTATTCCGTGCTGCATGATGTCACCTTTGATGTGCCCGAGGGCGGGGTCTTTGTCCTGCTGGGTCGCAACGGGGCCGGCAAGACGACCACGCTGCGGTCGATCATGGGGCTTTGGCAGCCCTCGCCGGGGTCGGTGCTGTTCCGGGGCGAGGATATCACCGCCCTGCACACCGCCCAGATCGCCCGTAAGGGGATTGCCTATGTGCCGGAAAACATGGGGATCTTTGGCACGCTGACCGTGGACGAAAACCTGGTGCTGGCCACTGCCAACGGGCGGTTCGATCCGGCGCGGCTGAAGCGCATCCACGCGCTGTTCCCCGCGCTTGAGAAATTCCGCGACAAACAGGCCTGGAGCCTGTCGGGCGGGCAGAAGCAGATGCTGTCGGTCGCCCGGGCGATCATCGAACCGCGCGACCTGATCCTGATTGATGAACCAACCAAGGGGCTGGCACCGTCCATCGTCGCCGCCATGGGAGAGGCCTTTCGCGAGATCAGCGCCGACACGACGATCCTGCTGGTCGAGCAGAACTACAATTTCGCCCGGTCCCTGGGCCGCGACATGGCCGTGATCGACGACGGCCGCGTGGCCCACACCGGATCGATGGAGAGCTTTGCCGCCGACAAGGCATTGCAGGACCGGCTGCTGAGCCTGTCGGTCTGAGGGGGATGGAATGCGCAGACTGACAACAACCTTGGAAACCACGCTTGGCCGGTTCGGCGGCGTGAACCTTTTGCCGGTGGCGGTGGCGCTGGTGGCCTTCGTGCTGATCGGCGCGCCCTCGTCCTGGCTGACGCTGACGGTGGCTGGGCTGGCCATGGGCATGATGCTGTTTCTCATGGCATCGGGCCTTAGTCTGGTTTTCGGCCTGATGGACGTGCTGAACTTTGGCCATTCGGCCTTTGTCAGCTTCGGGGCCTTTGTCTCGGCCACGGTGCTGGCGGGCATGGGGGCCTGGCTGACGGCGGACAGCTGGGTGCTGAATTCGCTGGCGCTGGCGGCGTCCTACCTGGCGGCGATCTGCTTTGGCCTGGTGGCCGGCTGGTTCTTTGAAACGGTGATCATCAAGCCGGTCTACCGCGACCACCTGCGCCAGATCCTGATCACCATCGGCGCGATGATCGTGGCGGAACAGGCGATCCTGGCCTTCTGGGGCGGCACGCCCTTTTCCGTCGCGCGGCCGCATTTCCTGGAAGGGTCCTGGATCATCGGCGACGTCTCGATCGAGATCTACCGCGCCTTCGCCTTCACCCTGGGGGCGGCGGTCTTCGTGATGCTGTTCTTCGTGCTGAACCGCACCCGCATCGGGTTGCTGATCCGCGCCGGCGTCGAGGACCGCGAGATGGTCGAGGCGCTTGGCTTCCGGGTCGACCGGCTGTTCATCGGGGTCTTCATGCTTGGCTCGGCCCTGGCTGCTTTGGGCGGCGCCATGTGGGCGGGATACGAGACGCTGATTACCCCGCACATGGGGGCGGAACTGATGATCGTGGTCTTCATCGTGGTGATTATCGGCGGTTTAGGGTCGATCGAGGGCACGCTTCTGGGCGCGATCATGGTCGGGCTGATGTCGAACTACATCGGCTTTCTGGCCCCGAAACTGGCGCTGGCGTCGAACATGATCCTGATGGTGGCAATCCTGCTGTGGCGGCCGAACGGCCTGCGCCCGGCGGTGAAATAAGGGGGTTCGAGATGACCAACCAGACAGGCACCCGCACCACCACAGGCACCTTGATCGTCAAGGGGACCGTCGCCTTGATCGCAGCACTTCTGCTGTTCGCGCCCTTCCTGTTTCAGGACGTGCGGTCGCTGGAAGTCGCGGCAAGGATCTGCATCTTCATCGTGCTGGTGGCCAGTTTCGATCTGCTGATCGGCTATACCGGCATCGTCAGCTTTGCCCATACGATGTTCTTCGGCTTCGGGGCCTATGGGGCCGCGATCCTGCTGAAGCAGATGGGGCCGGGCTGGACTCCGGTCCTTCTTGGGGCTGTGGCGGGCGTTGCGGTGTCCATCGTCTTTGCGGTGGCGATCGGGCTGTTGTCGCTGCGGGTCAAGGCGATCTTCTTTGCCATGATCACCCTGGCGGCCGCGTCGGTCGTGCTGGTGCTGGCCTCGCAGCTGTCGCATCTGACGGGGGGTGAGGACGGGATCACCTACAAGGCCCCGGATCTGTTCAAACCCGCAACCAAGCTGCTGACCGATGCCGACGGCAAGGTGCTGAAGGTCTTTGGCGTGCGCATGAACGGCAAGCTGGCGGCCTATTACTTTGTCTTCGCCTCGTGCCTGGTGCTGTTTCTGGTGATGCTGCGGTTCACCGTGTCGCCCGTGGGCACCGTGCTGAAGGCGATCCGCGAAAACGAGGCGCGGGCCGAGGCCATCGGCTATCGCGTTGTGGCCTATCGCACCTTTGTCTTCTGCCTTTCCGCCGCCATCGCGTCGCTTGCGGGCACGGTCTATGCGGTCTGGCTGAAATACACCGGGCCGGATACGGCGCTGTCCTTTGCCATCATGATCGACATCCTGCTGATGGTGGTGATCGGCGGCATGGGCACCATGTGGGGCGCGGTGATCGGGGCGGTGCTGCTGACGCTGGCGCAATATTACCTGCGCGACCTGATGGGCGCGGCTTCGGCGGCGCTGGAGGGCGTGCCGATCCTGCCCGAGCTGACGGCCCCGGACCGCTGGCTGTTCTGGCTGGGCATCATATTCATCCTGCTGGTCTATTTCTTCCCCAAGGGGATCGCCGGCACGGCGATGGAGAAAGGGGCGCGGTCATGAACGTTTCCGGACCCACGCCCCGCTTTTCCCTGGTTCCGGTGCTGGATCACGAGGTGCACGTGACCGAATGGGGCGACCCTTCGGGCAAGCCCCTGGTGATGTGGCACGGGCTGGCGCGGTCGGGGCGGGATTTCGACGAACTGGCTGCCGCCCTGTCGGACGAGTTCTTCGTCATCTGCCCGGACACCATCGGGCGCGGGCTGTCCAGCTGGTCGCAGAACCCCGAGGCTGAATATTCCGTTGAATACTACGCCGGGATCGCCGCCGATCTGCTGGATCACTACGGGTTCGACCGCGCCGCCTGGCTGGGCACGTCCCTTGGCGGGCTGATCGGGATGCGTCTGGCTTCGGGTCCCCATGCGGATCGGCTGACGGCACTGGTCATCAACGACATCGGCCCTGAGGTGCCGCAAGAGGCGATTGACCGGATCGTCACCTATGTCTCGGACCAGCCGGTGTTTGACAAGGTCAGCCAGGCCGAGGCCTGGTTGCGCGGCGTCTATCGGCCCTTTGGCGTGGCGGGCGATGCCTATTGGCGGCGGATGGCGCGCACCTCGGTCCGGCGGCTGCCGGATGGGCAGGTGACGCTGCATTACGATCCGCGCATCACCATTCAGTTCACCGCCTCGAAAGAAGAGCTGACGACCTGGGACCGCTATGCGCGCATCACCACGCCCTGCCATCTGATCCGGGGCGAGACATCGGACATACTGCCCGAGGACGTGGCAGAGCTGATGCAGAAGCGCGGCCCGAAACCGGGGATGACGGTCTTTCCCTGCGGCCATGCCCCGAACCTGACGATGCCCGAGGACATTGCAAAGGTGCGCGCCATTCTGAAGGACCTGGGGGCCTGAACTAGGGTCTGATTTAGGCTCTGTATAAGGGTCAAAAAACCCAGAGGATCGTGTTCAGCCCTTCCATGACCCGCTGCCCTTCGTCGGCGGACAGTTGGTCGATGTGGTCGGCCCATTCATGGCAAGCTTCGACCCGGGAAGGCCATCGCGGGCGATACAGGCTGCTTCAGTCAGAAGCGCCTGATGATGCTCCTGCAGCCAGGCGGCGCTTCTTTCACTTGCTTCACTATGGTCCGAACGATTGGTCACCGGATCAGAACCCGCTGATATTCGGCAACCAGGTCGACAGGGCGGGGATCAGGGTGATCGCCAGAAGCGCCGCGGCGAGCGCGATGAAGAAGGGCGGCATTTCGCGGATCAGGGTCGAGGGCTTGATGTTCACCGTCGAGGACACGACGAAGATCAGGCTGCCCACGGGCGGCGTCGTCAGGCCCAGGGTCAGGTTCACGATCACCACGATGGCGAAATGGTTCGGGTCGATGCCAAGCGCGTGGCTGATCGGGGCCAGGATCGGCACCAGGATCATCACGCCCGGCAGCGGATCCATGAACAGGCCGAAGACCAGAAGCAGCACGTTCACCGCCAGCAGGAAGGCGATCGGGGCCAGGTCCCAGGCGATGATGGTTTCAGCCAGGAACTGGGGGATGCCCTCGATGATCAGGATCCAGGCAAAGGCGCGCGCGGCACCCAGGATCAGCAGCACTGCTGATGAGGTCAGCGCCGCCCGCAGGATGATCCCCGGCAGATCCCGCACCTTGAGCGACCGGTAGACGAACATGCCGATGATCAGCGCGTAGAAGACCGCGATCACAGATGCCTCGGTCGGGGTGAATATGCCGAAACGGATGCCGCCGACGATCAGCAGGATCAGCGACAGCGCGGGCACGGCATAAAAGGCGACCCGGGCGATTTCCCCAAGCGACGGCATCGGCGCCCCGCTGGCATAGCCCCGCACCCGGCTGACGCGGGCGTTCGCCAGAAGCACCATGACGGTGATCAGCACGCCGGGCAGGACACCGGCCATGAACAGCGACCCGACCGAGACCTCCTGGTCCTGCATCGCGTAGATGATCATGGTGATCGAGGGCGGGATGATCGGCCCGACGACCGAACTGGCGATGGTCAGTGCACCGGCATAGGGCTTGTCGTAGCCGCCCTTTTCCATCATGCGGATCATCATTGTGCCGGGACCGGCGGCATCCGCCAGGGCCGAGCCCGAGATACCCGCGAACATGGCAGAGCTGACCACATTGGCATGCCCCAGCCCGCCGCGCAGATGGCCGACCAGCGATTGCGCCAGCCGCAGGACGGCCAGGGTCACGGCCCCTCCGGTCATGATCTCGGCGGCGAGGACAAAGAAGGGCACGGCCAGCAGCGGAAAGCTGTCGAGGCCGGCGAACATTTCTTTCACCACGACCAGGTTGGGATAGGACGACCCGAAGCTAAGCGCCACGAAGACCGAAATCGCCATGGCAAAAGCCACGGGCAGGCCAAGCGCCAGCAGGATGAACAGCGCGGGAAAGAGGATCTCAGCCATTGGCACCCCCGGGTTGCGCCGTCCCGGTCGCGTCGCCGTCCAGCGACTTGTAGGTGCCGGCGGTGATCAGGGGACGGGCGATCAGCAGAAGGTGCAGGATCAGCAGCGAAAAGCCCACGGGCATCGCGGCATAGACGTAAAGGAAGGGCAGGCGCAGGGCCGGGGTGACCTGGTACTGCATACGCTGCGCGTACTGGATGCCCACGTGGACCATGAAGCCGAAGAAGATCAGCAGACCCAGGACCAGCGCGCCGCGCAGAAGCTTCTGACCCAGATCGGGCAGGGCGTCCTGAAGGTTGGTGATGGCCACGTGACCGCCGATGCGCAGGACAAGGCCGGCGCCGGAGAAGGTCATCCAGATCATCAGGTAGCGGGCGGCTTCATCCGCCCAGGGCAGGGAATGGGACGTCAGGTAGCGCAGGGTGATATTGGCCCCGACGATCAGCGTCATGGCTGCCAGCATCAGCAGAACCGCCCATCCGTTGAGCGTGACAAAAATGCGTTCCAACCGCTTCAACGACTGTCCCAATATCAGGCCCCGTAGTAATTGCCGGTGCCCGAGGGGGCACCGGCGGTCTTATCACTTGAAGTTGACGATGGAGTCCACAAGCTCTTGACCGTAGGTCTTGTAGTAGCCGTCGTAGGCGGACTGGATCGAGCCCTGGAAGGCCGCTTTTTCTTCGCCCGACAGTTCGTTCACTTCCATGCCACGCTCTTTCAGGGTGGCGACGCCGGTGGTTTCGACGTTGTCGACATAGGCGCGCATTTCGGCGGCTGCGGCGGTCGCGGCCTTTTCAAAGGCGGCTTTCTGTGCGTCGTCCAGGCCTTCCCAGAAGGGTTTGGACACCAGCAGCATCGCGGGCGAATAGACGTGACCCGACAGCGTCAGGTATTTCTGCACTTCGTTCAGCTTGACCGACACGATCACCGACAGCGGGTTTTCCTGACCGTCGATCACACCCTGCTGGAGCGAGGAAATCACCTCGGGCCAGGCCATCGGGGTGGGCGCGGCGCCCATGGCATTGAACGCGGCCAGGTGGACCGGGTTTTCCATGGTGCGGATCTTCAGGCCGGCCACGTCCGCAGGCGTATGGATCGCGTTGCGGTTGTTGGTGATGTGGCGGAAGCCCTGTTCGCCCCAGGCCAGACCATGCAGGCCGACGTTGTCGAACTGGGCCAGGATGCCCTGACCGATCTCACCGTCCAGAACCGCGCGGGCGTGGTCGAAGCCGTTGAACAGGAAGGGGATGTCGAAGACACCGGTTTCGGGAACGAAGTTGGCCAGGGTGCCCGAGGACACGATGGTCGCCTCGATGGTGCCCAGCTGCAGGCCCTCGATCACTTCGCGTTCGCCACCCAGACCCGAGGACGGGAAGTGGGTAAAGCTGAACTGGTCGCCGGTCTCGGCCAGCACGACCTCTTCGAATTTCTTGGCAGCGACGCCATAGTGGCTGTCGGCGGCAAGCGCGTAGCCCAGCTTGACCTCGGTTTCGGCGAAAGTCGGTGCGGCAAGGGCGATCAGTGCGCCGGCGGCGGCCAGCGTGCGAATTTGGTACGTCATGGTAATCCTCCCGTAAACGTCTGGTGGTGCTACACAGCCTTAAAAAGAAGGGCCACCCAAAGCGGCCCCTGCTTTTTGCAAGGCTGCGGTTGCGAGATTAGATAGCTGGCTTACGGAAAAGCCGGACAAGTTCGGGGACATAGGCCTGGCCTTCGCCGCCCTCGACCACCTGGGCAATCGCGGCGCTGACGCCGTCGGCGATGGTTGCCTGGGCCCCGGCCGCCTGCGACATGGCGCGGTAATAGTCGATGTCCTTCTGGGCGTTGGCGACGAAGAAGGGCAGGCCGTCGCGGTTGCCTTCGGTGATATAGGGGGCCAGCCGGTTCAGCGCGGCCGAGGCCCCGCCGCCATTGGCCAGAACATCGGTGAAGACCTCGGGGTTGATGCCCGCGTCGGCCGCCTGGGCCGCGGCCTCGGCCAGAAGGGTCATGAACCCGACCGAGACGAAGTTGTGCAGCAGTTTCAGCCGGTGGCCGTCGCCCAGCACGCCCACATGGTCGACGTCCTCGGTGAAGGACGCCAGCACCGGCCCCACCTTTTCCAGCACCTCGGCGTCGCCGCCGACCAGCAGGTTCAGCTTGCCCTCGTGCGCGTGGTTGGCGGTGCGGGTCATCGGCGCGTCCAGGTAATGCGCCCCGGCGGCTTCGACGGCGGCACCCATGGCAACGGTCGACTCGGGCAGCGCGGTGGAGCAATCAACGACCACGGCACCCGGCTTCAGCGCGCAGATCAGGCCGTTTTCACCGGTCACGATGGCCTCGACCTGGGGCGATCCGGTGACGCAAAGGATCACCACATCCGCAACCCGCGCCACATCGGCGGGGGTCTTCACGGGGGTGGCGCCCAGGCCCAGGATCTCGTCCGCGGGCTGGTTGCCGGGATGGTCCAGGAAGGTCAGGGCGAAACCGCCCCGGCGCAGGACGTTGCGGGCAATGCCATGGCCCATCAGGCCGACGCCGATCAATCCGACATGCATGGTGTTCTCCTCAGGTTTGGACTGGATGCTGGGATAATCTGGCGCGGATCAATCCGCGTTGATCCAGATCGCCTTGGTTTCCAGGTATTCCTCGACGTGCTCGGCCCCGCCTTCGCGGCCATAGCCCGACATCTTCATGCCGCCGAAGGGCACGGCGGGGTCGATGGCGTGGTACATGTTGACCCAGACCGACCCGGCCTTGATCCGATGCGCCAGTCTATGCGCGGTGCCCAGATGGGTGGTGAAGATCCCGGCCGCCAGACCATAGGGCGTGGCATTGGCGCGGGTCACGACCTCGTCCAGGTCATCAAAGGGCATGGCCGAGATCACCGGGCCGAAGATCTCTTCGCGGGCGATGGACATGTCGTCGTTCACGCCGCCGAAAACGGTCGGATGGAAGAAGTGCCCGCCGGTCAGGTCTTCACCCTCGGCGCGGGTGCCGCCGGTCAGGACCTCGGCCCCTTCGTTCGGGCCCGCAGCCAGATAGCCGGCGATGCGGTCCGCCTGACGGGCCGAGATGATCGGGCCGATGTCGGTGTCCGCGTCGATGCCGTGGCCGATGCGCAGGTTGGCGGCAAATTCGGCGACGCGGCGGGTGAATTCATCGTGGATCTCGCGCGCGACGAACAGGCGCGACCCGGCGATGCAGATTTGGCCCGAGTTCGCAAAGACCGACATGGCCGCTACCGGCACGGCCTTTTCGATGTCGGCGTCACGGCAGACGATGACCGGGGATTTCCCGCCCAGCTCCAGCGACACCCGTTTCAGGTTCACGGTGCCAGCACGGGCGATGGCCTGGCCGGTCGCGGTCGAGCCGGTGAAGACGATCTTGTCGACGCCGGGATGTTCCGCCAGCGCGGCGCCGGCCTCGGCGCCATGGCCGGTGACGATGTTCAGCACGCCTTCGGGAAGCCCGGCCTCTTCCATCAGCTTGGCGATCAGCAGAACGGTCAGCGACGCCTCTTCCGAGGGTTTCAGAACAACGGTACAGCCGGTCGCCAGCGCGGGCCCGATCTTCCAGATCGACCCGGCAATGGGGGCGTTCCAGGGAATGATCGCGCCGACCACGCCGACAGGTTCGCGCACAGTCTGGGAATAGATCTCACCGGGGAAGGAATTCGGGATCGTCGCGCCATGCACGGCCACCGCCTGACCGGCGTAATAGCGCAGCATGCCCAGCACCCGGCGCGAATTGCCAAGCGTCCGCTGGATCGGCATCCCCATGTCGAGCGTATCCGACAGGCAGAGCGTTTCCCACTCGGCCTCGAACTTCTCGGCAATCTTCAGCAGCAGGTTCTGACGCTCGAACGGGGTCCATTTCGACCAGGGTCCGTCAAAGGCCTTGCGGGCGGCGGCGACGGCCTTGTCGATGTCGGCCTTCGACCCGCGCGGCACGGTGGCCAGCAGGGTGCCGTCGGCGGGGTTGCGGGCCTCGATCACCTCTTCGGACTGGGCCGCGACCCACTGGCCGCCGATGACCATGGGGCGGAAGCTGCCGTCATAAAGGGTGGCGGCCTTGGTTTTCCAGTCGGTCATGGTCTCGTGCTCCTGTCAGTCGGTCGGCTGCCCCTGGGGAAGGGCGGGCCCTGTCGCGGTCTGGTTACACCCGGCGTTTCCCGGGGCGCCAGCCGAAAGCACCCGTTCGTATGTGTCAGACCGGGTTGCGGGGGTGCAAACCCGCCTGTGCCGTTTCCGGGGGGCGAACGGACAAACCCCCGCATGGATGCATGCGGGGGATCAGGGTCACCCTATGCGGGCAAGGCGGCCGTCAGTTCAGGGGCTGCCGTTCGGCAGCGCTGGCGCGTCAGCGGATGAACTGGTCGACGAAATCTGCGCCCAACCCGACCTTTTCGTAATGTGCGCGGCACATGTCGATCTTGGTGAACACGTCCTCGAACCCCTGGGTCTTGCCCCAGGGATCGACGTAAAGCATCACGCCGTTGACCTGGAACATGGTGATCATCTCGTCGACGTCTTCGGGCACGACCAGGGTGTGCGTTTCGCCCGGGGCTTCGAAGACATAGCCGCCTTCTTCGGCCATCCAGTCGTGTTCCAGGTAATGCCAGCGGCCCTTGATGACATAGCCATGCACCGCCTGCGGATGCCGGTGTCGCGACAGAACCCCCGACTTGCGGACCCGCAGAAGGTTCATCCAGTACCCCTGGCTTCGGTTCAGGCACAGAGGCCGGAAGGCGACGTTTTCTGCCTGGGGCACCCAGATCCGTTCGTCCTCTGGGATGGCTTTGGGGATGACGATTTCTTCCTGCGCATCCTTGGGAAAGGGCAGCTGATAGGGGGTGCGGGCGTCGGCCTCTTGGGTCTCAACTGGCATTGGGTCTTCCTTTTTCACAACGGGTTTCACATCGCGGCATAGCCACCATCCACCGGGTAGACGCTGCCGGTCACAAAGGAGGCGCGGTCCGACAGCAGCCAGGCGGCAAGTTCGCCCACCTCGGTCGGCTCGCCCCATCTGGCCAGCGGGGTGCGGGTGACGATCGGATCATTGCGCAGGGGGTCGTTGCGCAGGGCCTGTGTCATCTCGGTGGCGATCCAGCCGGGCGCGACAGCATTGACGCGTATGCCATCAGCGGCCCATTTGCCCGACAGCGCCTTGGTCAACTGCGCCACCCCACCTTTCGAGGCCGAGTAGCCCGGCACCAGCGGCCCGCCGAAGAAGCTGAGCATCGAGGCAGTGTTGACGATCGCACCGCCACCGGCCGCCAGCAGGTCATGGGCGGCCAGACAGCTGCGCATGGTGCCGGTCAGGTTGATGTCGATGACTTTCTCGAAAACCTCGATGTCATATTCCTTGCCGCGCATCAGGATGCCGGCGCAGTTGACCAGCCCCTGCAGGCTGTCGATGCCACCGAAGAAGTCGCGGACCTGCCCCATGTCGGTGACATCCAGAACGGCGGTGGTGACCTGTGGGTGGGCGCTGTGGAAGGTGGCGACTTCGTCTTTGCTGACGCCGGTGGCGGTGACCTTCCAGCCGTCGCGCAGCAGGCTGGCGGCGATGCCGGCCCCGATGCCGCGTGTGCCGCCGATGATGACTGCGTGTTTCATGGGTGTTCCTTGCTGAGAAAGTCTTCGACCGCTGCGCGATGCGGCATCGGGGCAACGGCCCCGTATCCTTGGGTCGACAGGGCGGCGGCGGCATTGGCGTAGCGGGCTGCGACAAAGGGATCGTCCCCCGCCACCAGCCGCGCCAGAAAGGCCCCGTCAAAGGTGTCGCCCGCTGCCGTGGCATCCACGGCAGTGACCTGCCGGCCCCCGATGCGGCGGCGGTCGTCGGGTGTGGCGACCAGCGTGCCCTCGGCCCCGAGGGTCAGCGCAACGATGCCCGCCCCGAGCTTCAGGTAGACGTCCGCAATGGCGTCGGGATCCGTCAGGCCGGTCAGCTGCTGGGCATCCTCCAACCCGGGGAGTGCGATGTCGCATTGTGCCATTGCCGCATGGATCACCGCCCGCGCCCGCGCCAGCGGCCAAAGCTTCAGCCGAAGGTTGGTGTCATAAGATACCCGCCCGCCGGCGGCGCGGACCAGGTCGATCGCTTCAAAGACCGCGTCGGCGGCGCTTTCGGAAATCGCCTGGCTGATACCCGAGACATGCAGGATGCGGGTCTGTTCCAGGGCGTCACGGGGCAGGTCCTGCGGCCCCATACGGCTGCTGGCGGACCCGGCGCGGAAATAGCTGAACTGATGCCCCCCGTCGCCATGGGTGACGAAATAGACCCCGGTGTGCGCGTCCGGAACCTGCCGCACGCAGGAGGTGTCGATACCCTCGTCCCGCCAAAGCGTCATGAAGCTGTCGCCAAAGGCATCGGCCCCCAGATGGGTGACATATCCGACCCGTGCACCCTGACGCGCGGCGGCGATGGCGCAGTTTGACGTATCGCCTCCGTGGCCAGGAAGATAGCGGCCGTCGGGCTGCTGGTTGAACTCCAGCATCGGTTCGCCAAGGCAGAGTATGTCGTGCGTCATCGTGGTCCTCTTGCAGTGGGCGCGCGGCCGAGCCGGGGCAGGGCCGCGCGCAGGGTCATTCGCTTGTGTAGGATTTGCCCACACCGGGGATCTTCCACAGGCGGAAGTTCGGGATGGCGGGGGTTTCGAAGTTCATGTCGCCATCGACCCAGAGGTGCAGGTGGTTCGACACGACATAAAGCCCGCCATCCGGCCCCCAGGCCAGCGTGTCGGGCCAGTTCATCTCGGGGTGGTGGGCAAAGCGCGTCAGCTGTCCGGTCTTTCCGTCCAGCTTCATGATGCCGTCCAGCGACAGGGCGGTCATATAGATGTTGCCCTGATCGTCCGCGGTCATCCCGTCAGTATTCGAGGGCAGGGTCATCACCGTCCGCACGGCAGTTTCCAGCACCGTTTCGCTGACCGTGGGATCGCGCAGCAGATCGGTATCAAGGCTGTATAGGTGATTGCCCGTCAGGTTTGTCCAATAAAGCGTGTCCTTGTCGGCGCTTAGCGCGATGCCGTCCGCCCCGGTGCGCATGCCGCCGTTCTTCAGGACCTGGCGGTCGTCGATGTTGAAGAAAAAAGTCGGTTCATCATTGGTGAACCTGGTCTGGTCCAAAATGCGGCGGGCGCTGTTGTCGGTGCTGTCATAGACGATCAGACCGCCTTCCAAAGGATCGCAGAAGATGCCGCTGTCGGTGATGTAGGCAAAGCCGCTGTCGTTATCGACCACGATGTCGTTGAGGAACGAACAGGTCTCGCTGGCCTCATCGGCGCTGAAGTCATAGCGCTGGATCTCGCTGTTCGAGGCGATGTCCCACAGCACAAGCTTGGCGTCGCCCGGCGCGTTCGGCGCGCCTGCGACATGGCCCTGATCCAGGATCCACATCACGTCGTTGCGGTCGATTTCGAACCCCAGAACGGCCTTGAGACCGGCCGGATTGTCGATCGCGTTCATCTCTTGCGAGGGGTAGGGTTCCAGCGCCCAGGTGTCGCCCGTCTTGACCAGTTTCGACAGGGTCGCGGGGATCTCGGGGCCGCCCCATCTGGCGGTCGAGACGTAGATATTGCCCGCGCTGTCCAGTTTGGCCCCTTGCATCAGCGCCTTGCCGTGGATCTCGCTGCCCTCCCAAGCAGCTTGAACGGCCTTGTCGCTGATGGCATAGGGCAGGGAATTCCATTCCGCCACGATCTCGGGCGCCGGTTGCGCCAGAGACGCCGAGGCCAGAGTGGCGGTAAGGGTAATCGTGGTGAGACTTCGTTTCAGCATGTGTTCCTCCCTTGCTGCACTTTGGCGGTCCGCAGGCTGTTGCCGCAGCCTGCGGACCACCTGATCCGTCAGATCCGCCCGTACTTGGCCAGACCTTCCTTCAAAGACCCGCTCTCGATGATCAGCTTGGCTTGTTCTGCCTCGCGCTCGTCGATCTCCTGCGCCATCTTCAGCACCTCTTCGGCATGGGCGCGGGGCACGCAGACGACGCCGTCGATGTCGCCCACCATGATGTCGCCGGGGTGCACGATGACCCCGCCCATATCGACCTCGACATTCGCGGCCAGCGTCTTGGCGTGGCCAACGGTGGTGCCGGGGCAGACGGTGCGGGAATAGACCGGAAAGTCATAGTCGCGGCGGATTTCCACGATGTCGCGGACACCTGCGTCCAGAACCGCCGCCTCGTGCTTGTTGGCCACGGCACCGGCGGTCATCAGACCACCCCAGACGGCGACATCGACGCTTTGGTTGGTGGAAATCACGATGACCGATCCGGGGTCGGAGGCGTCGATCATGTCCAGCGCGTGCTGCGGCGGCAGTTCCTCGTCCGTGGGGCCTTCCAGCACGGTGACTGCGGGGCCGACGATCTTGTGTTCATTGATCCGGGGCCGGATTTGATGGTTGAGAAAGCCGGGCCTGCCGGCCACCTTGTCCACGGCATCAGCAACCGAGGCAATGGCGGTGCCGCGGAATCCGGCGATCAGGTCTGCAAGTGTCATGTGATGTTCCTTCGGTTTCAGGGGTCTAGGGGCCAGCGGTTGACCCAGTTGACGGGTTGCTGGCCAGACAGGACGCGGGCGATTTCCTGGGCGGCCTTGCGCTGAAGCAGCGCAACGGACCGTTCGGAATACCAGGCGTTGTGATCCGACAAGAGCGTGTTGGGCGCGCCCAGCAGCGGGTTGTCGGGGCGGATCGGTTCGACCTCGAACACATCGATACCCGCCCCGAACAGGCGGCCGTCTTGCAGAGCGGTGGCCAGGGCGGTTTCATCCACCAGCCCCCCGCGCGAGACGTTGATGACAATGCTCGTCGGTTTCACGCGGGCCAGACGGTCGGCGTTCAGAATATGGTGGGTGTCGGGCGTCAGCGGCGCATGCAGGCTGATGACATCCGCCGTGGCGCAAAGGCTGTCCATATCGGTCAGCTCGACACCCGCCGCCCGCGCGGCGTCAGGCGACATGAAGGGGTCGTGCACCAGCACGCGCTGAAAACCGAAAGCGCGGAATTTGGTCAGGGTCACCAGCCCGATCCGACCACAGCCGATCAGCCCCAGAACCGCATCCTCTCGGGAGGGGATCGGGGAGGCCTGCCCGAGGCCCCAATGCCCTGCGCGGACCTCGGCATCGCGGCTGGCGACACGGCGCTGCACGGCCAGATACAGGGCCAGCGCATGGTCGCTGACCTCGTTTTCCGCGCCGTAGTCGGGGACATTGGCCACATAGATTTGGCGGGCGCGGGCGGCCTCCAGGTCGATATTGTCGGTACCGACACCATAGCGGACAACCACCTTGAGATCTGGACAGGCCGTCAGTTCGGCCTGTCCGATGGTCCTTTCACGGACAAGGATCGCCCGTGGGTTCAGATCGCCCAGGGCCAGGACCGCATCGACGTCTTCCCCGACCGTCACGATCCGGGCCCCGGCGGCACCCAGCACGGCGGTCTCCGTGTCATAGGCGGCATAGCCGGGTTCGAGAATGGCGATGGTCGGCGTGGTCATCATACGGTCCCGCATGGATCAGAACTGGTCGCGATAGGCCTGGACAGCGGCGTCCAGCTTGTTCGGCCAGTCCTCGCCGATCTCACCCACAACGAATTCCTTCACTGCAGGCTGTGCCTTTTCGCGGAACATCGCCTTTTGCTCGGGGCTGACGGGCACGACGGTCATGCCCTTGCCTTCAAGGATCGTGGTGGCATTGGCGTCCTGCGCAGCGGTCATGCCACGATGGATCGTCTTGGCGATGTCGGAACACTGGGTGACGGCGACCTGCTCGGCCTCGGTCAGGCCCTGGTAGAAGTCGTCCGACATCAGATAGGCGTGCCAGCTGAACACGTGTCCATCCAAAGACACGAACTTCTGGTTCTGATAGAGCGAGGCGTTAACGATATTGGTCACGCCGTTTTCCTGACCGTCGACGACACCCTGTTGAAGCGCGCCGGGCAGTTCGGGCCACGGCACCGGGGTGGCCGAGGCACCAAGGCTTTCCACCAGCGTCACCCAGACCGGCGCGGTCATGACGCGCATCTTCAGACCTTCCATGTCCTTCGGTTCGGCAATGGGACGGATGTTGTTGGTGAAGTTGCGCACGCCGTTGTCGGCCGCGCCGAACATTCGGATGCCCGTCTTGTCCAGCATGTCCGCTGCCAGTTCGTCCCCAAAGGTGCCATCCATCACCGACCAGGCCATCGCCTGATCGTCAAAGAGATAGGGCAGGGCAAGAACCGAGAAGGGTTTGTACATGGCCGAGATCGGACCGTCATGCACGACGGCCATCTGGATGGTGCCCAACTGAAGACCCTCCATCACCTCGTTGTCGCCGGCCAGCTGGCCCGCAGGGAAGATCTGCACGTCGATCGATCCGGCGGTCTTGCCCTCGACACAGCTTTCGAACGCCAGCGCGGCGGCGTGTTTCGGGGAACTGAGGTCGGCCGACTGGAAATGCGCGTATTTCAGATCCTTGGCGACGGCGGCCTGCCCGGCCACGGTCAGGGCGATTGTCGCAGTCGCCGTCATGAGTTTTGACATGGTTTTCATTGGTTTCCTCCCTTTCATGTCAGTTTGAGAACCCGAAGAACGTCGGGACAAAGGTGCTGATGCCGGGCACGAGAATGACCAGAAGCAGCACGATGAGCTCGGCCGCGAGAAGCGGCAGAACGGCACGGGACAGCGCGTCCAGCCGCAGCTGACCGACGCTGGCGATCACGAAAAGCACAGGGCCGACCGGGGGCGTGACCATGCCGATGGTCAGGTTCAGAACCAGCATCATGCCGAACTGAAGCGGATCGATCCCCGCGCCATAGGCAATCGGACCCAGCACCGGTGTCAGGATGATCAGCGCGGGTAGCGTGTCGATGAAGAAGCCGCACACAAGGGCGAAGGCGGCGAGGATGAACAGCACGCCCAGGCGGCTGTCGGTGACGGATGCCACGATCTTGGCCAGCTCTTGCGGGATCTGGAGATAGGTCAGCAGCCAGGCAAAGATCGAGGCCATGGCGATGATCAGAAAAACCGAAGAAGTGATGATCCCGGCACGGGCGAAGGCCACATAGAGACTGCGCAGGGAATAGGCCCGCAGGATCAGCCCCAGCAGCAACGCATAGGCCGAGGCGACGGCCCCGGCCTCGGTCGGGGTGAAGACGCCAAAGATGATGCCGCCCAGGATGATTGCAGGCATGACCAGCGCGGGCAGGGCGGTCATCGCGCTTTGCAGCAGCTCTTCCCGGCCCGCACGGGTGTCGCGGCCGCGGTACCCATGCCGGGTCGAGACGATATGATTGGCCAGCGCCAGTGCCAGCCCCAACAGCAGACCGGGGACAATCCCTGCAAGAAACAGCCCTGCCACCGTAACGCCATTGGTCGAGATCGCGAAGATCACCGCAAGGATCGAAGGCGGGATGATCGGCCCGATGGTGGCAGTGGCCGCGGACAGCGCCCCGGCATAATGGCGGTCATACCCGGCCTCGCGCATCATGCGCATCACGATGGCCGAGGGCCCCGCCGCATCCGCCAGAGCCGAGCCCGAGATCCCCGCAAACAGCATCGAGACCAGCACGTTCACGTGGCCCAGGCCACCGCGCAGATGTCCGACCAGCGCATTGGCAAAGTTCAGCAGGGCCCGCGTCAGGCCGCAGGCCGTCATCAGTTCGGACGCGAGAATGAAGAAGGGCACCGCCATCAGCGGAAAGCTGTCGATGCCGGCAAACATCCGCTGTGTCGCGATCAGCGGGTTCAGGCTGCCTTCGATGAAGATCGCTGCCATGCCGGCCACGCCCATGGTGAAGGCCACGGGCACGCCCAAGATCAGGGTCGCGAAGAACAGGATGATTAGGGTCTTCGCCATGGGTTATGCCGTCTTCTTCGGGGTCTGTTCGGGATTTGCATCGGCAAGGAATTCAAAGTCCTCACGCACGAAGCGCGCAGCAAAGAGAGCCAGGTGCAGCAGGAACAATCCGCAGCCGATCGGGATCGACAGATAGGCAACGCCGCGCGGCATCCCCGTCGACATGGTTTCCTTGTTCCAGCCGAACCGTACGAATTCGACGCCCAGCCAGAACATCGTGGCCATGAAGACGAACATGATCAGAACCGCCAGCCAGCGCAGCGCGCGGCCGAAGGCAGGCGAGCCTGCGGATTGCAGCGTGGTGATGGCAACCAGACGCCCTTCGCGCAGGGCCAGGCCCGCACCGGAAAAGGCGCCCAGGATCATTAGGTGACGGGCGGCTTCTTCGACCCAGGCAAAGGACTGCCCAAAGCCATAGCGGCCGACAACGTTGACAAAGACGATGGAAAATACGGCCGCCAGAACAAGCGCCACAAGGGCGCGGTTCAGGACAACCAGTATGGTTTCTGCACGGGCCAATCGCTCCTCCCCCTAGCGTTTCTCGATGCAGAATCGAAACTGGCATACAGTATGCCAGTGTGTCAACGATTGTATATTGTATGCCAGTTTGCTATCCCGGTCAGGCTTGAGAGGAATCGAGATGAAAGCGCTTACAAGACCGAAATCATTGACGGAAATCGTGGCTGAATCGCTTCGCGACTGGGTCATCTCGGGCGATATGGACCTGGGAAGCCAGCTGTCCGAGGCCCGGATCGCCCAAGATCTTTCGGTCAGCCGCACCCCGGTGCGAGAGGCGATCAACCGGCTTGAAATGGAAGGTCTGCTGACGGTCGAACCGCAGCGCGGCACCTTCGTCTTCTCTTTGGAACCCGACGAACTGGCAAAGCTGTGCGATGCGCGTCTCAGCCTTGAATCCGCGGCGCTTGGTTTTGCGATGCAGGTCGATGCCCCGCGTCTGGCCGATCGGTTGTCGGCCTGCGTCGAACAGATGTCGCGCGCCCGCGCATCCGATGATGTGCCGCTTTACCTGCGGCTGGATTCCGAATTCCACCAGATCCTGATGGATTGTTCGGACAACCGGTTTCTAAACGATGCCTATCAGACCATCGCGCAGAAGATGGCGGCCCTGCGCAACCGTCTGGGCCGGCACCCGGATCACATGGCCAAGTCCTATCGCGAACACCAAGAGATCTGTGACGCCATTGCCCGCGGGGACGAGGCGACAGCGCAATCGATCCTGCGCGCCCATATCGGGCGCAAGGAAGGCTCTTACTGGGAAATGGCGATCAAGGACTGAAGGGCCAGACCGGCGGTCGCGCCCGAGGTGGTGCCATGCATTTTTGAAACACCTGCCGTGCGGTTGACAGACCCCGGCAACACTCGCCACTTGCAGGAGATCGCAGAAAGCAGGGACAGGGCATGGCACATTTGAACCGTAGCGCGGCGCAACGTCTCATGCAGGCCGAAGGTCTGGATGCTCTGGTCCTTTTCTCGGCCGAGGGCTTTGCCCATGCCACCGGTGCCGCCCCCGGGGTGGCGACCATGTGGCGGCGCGAAGGCGCGGTGGCCGTGCTGGTGCCCGCCGATCCAGAACTGGCTGAAACCGTGGTCATCAGTGACCTTTTCGCGGCGAACCTACGCCGGGACAGCCATATCGATGACGTCCGCGAAAGTCCGATCTGGGTCGAGGCAATGACCCTTCCCGAGGCCGATCTGGACGCTGACTTGGCCATCGCCTTTGACGGTATCTGGGACGCACCGGGGCGCCCCCAGGACAATCGCCGACCCGAGACCTTCGACGCCGCTATCACCTATGGGCACCTGCGCGATGCGCTGGCCGAAAAAGGTCTGGCGCGGGGCCGCATCGGGATCGAACTTTCGGCGGTCGCCGCCAATGGGCATGCGCCGCTGATCAAGGCCCTGGATCCGGCCGTTCTGATCGATGGCACCGCCGTGGCCCGTCAGCTGCGGGCGATGAAGTCTCCGGAAGAAATCGCGCTGCTGCGAAGTGCCGTCGAGGTAGCCGAGGTCGGCATTGCAGCCGTGCGCGATGCCATCGCGCCTGGGATCCGGCGCAGCGATCTTGCTGCGGTCTGGTCCAGCACCGTCGCCACGGCGGGTGCCGGCAAGCCGATGACCGGCCATTGGGAATATATCTCGGTTGGGGCGGACCCTTGGGGGGGCGACGCCGTGGCCGCGACGGGCGATCTGGTGAAGGTCGATGTGGGCTGTCTGATGCGGGGCTATACCTCGGACAGCGGGCGGACCTTCGTGGTCGGCGCGCCACGTCGCCTTCAATCCGAACTGCATGATGCGCTGATGGCCGGGTTCCGGGCGGGCTTTGAGCTTTTGCATCCCGGCACCCCCTTGGCCGAGGTCCATCGCGCCACGCAATCGGCGATCCGGGGCAGGGGGCTGACGGGATATTGCCGCGGCCACTTCGGCCACAGTCTGGGCACCGGACCGGGGTCCGAGGAATGGCCCTTCATCTCGGCCTCGGCGCAGACCACGATCGAAAGCGGCATGGTCCTGGCCTTCGAGACACCGATCTACGTCACCGGCGTCGGCGGCATGATCATCGAAGATCAGGTCGAGATCACGCCAGAAGGGCCTGTGTCCATGAACCGTTTGACGCATGAACTTCTCGCCTGCTGAATGGGGTGTGACCGGCGCTGCATGCCGGCGTATCGGACATCACGGCCTTTCCCGAAAGGACCGGCATCGCGCGCCATCGGGTCTGTTTTTGCAAAGCCGCTGAGTGCAGTGCCGCACCGGGTGTCGCCTTGACCGTGCAGCGCCAAATCCAAATAAAGGTTAACATACAGCCACCACACGCACCAAAGCGTCTGGCTGAACAGGAGACAAGACCTTGAAAACACTGCTCAACAAAACCGCCTACGCCCTTGTGGCCGGAGCATTGGTCTCCGGTCCTGCCCTGGCCGAGGAATGGCGTTTCAACAACTTCCTGCCCGAGACCCGGCCCGAGTCCGCGCAGCTAGATCAATTTGCCGAGGATGTGAACGCTGCCCTCGCGGACAAGGATTTCACGCTTCAGATGTATCACGGCGGCTCTTTGGGTCTGCCCAACACCGACCTGCTGCGGGTGGTCCCGACCGGTGCCGTCGAGATGAGCCTGATGTGGTCGAACTATCTGGGCCGCGATGCGCCCGAACTGGGGTCGGTGTTCGTGCAGGGTGCGATCAGCACCGTGGACGAGCTGAAGGCCGTGCTGCCTGTGGCACAAGAGATCTACACCGAGGCTTACAACGACTGGGACATCACCACCGTCGGCTTCGTGGCGATCCCGACGCTCTCCGTGTCGGTATTCTGCCGGGATGAACCGGTGAACACGCTTGAACAGCTGCGCGACGTGAAGCTTCGTGTTTGGGCCCGCGAACAGGTCGAGACCTTCACCAAGCTTGGCGTTGCTGCGCAGATCGTGCCGCAGGAAGACGTCTATGTTGCGCTGCGCACCGGTGTCGTGGACTGCGCGCTTTATCCCGCCCTGTATGCCCATACGATTTCGCTGCAGGAGGTGACGAAATACGCGTCGTTCCTTTATCCGATGGCCTCTGCGCCCTACACGATCGGCGTGCAGGACAAGCTGTGGGATAACACCGATCCGGAAATCAAGGACGCGATCACCGCAGCGGCAGACGCCCTGTGGGAGCGCACCAACCAGTATGACGCCGACGTCGAAAACGAGATGGCCGCGCGCGAGAAACTGGTCGCTCAGGGTCTGACCTGGGGCGAGGATTTCCCCGACGCCGACCGCGAACAATTCGTGGCCGCCGTGTCCGAAACCTGGGCCATGCTGGCCGAGGAAGCGGGCGGTGCCGCGCTGGATTATCGCGCCCGGATGCTGACGGCCCTTGGCCGCTAACCGCTGGTGAGCCGTCTTCGACACACATATGCGCAGGGGCTGGATCGTCTGGCCCTTGCGCTCGCGCTTTGTGCATCGTTGTGCATGGTGGCGATCGTCGGGCTGGTGACCACCAGCGTGGTGATGCGCCGGATCGCCGGCACGCCGCTGCACATCACCGAAGACATCGTCGGGCTTTTGCTGACGGCGATGCTGTTTCTTGGTCTGCCGCTGGTCACGCTTCGGGCACAGCATGTGCGCGTCTCGATCGTGTCAAACGCGCTTGAGCCCCGGTTTGGCCGGTTGGTCCATATCGCTGCCATGCTGGTCGGACTTCTGTTTTTCGGCTGGATCTTCGTCAAGGCGCTGCCCTGGCTGGAATTCGCCTGGAAACGCAATCTCAAGACCGAAACGGCGCGGCTTCTGCTCTATCCCTGGATGACGGCCCTGCCTGTGTCCGTCGGCCTGACCTGGGTGATCTTTGCCAGCCGCCTGACGGGGCTGATCGAACGCGAACGCTATGCCACCCCTGATGAGGAAGCGACGATCGCGCCCCTCTCTGACACTTCTGACACGGACGGCTAAGCGATGTTCTGGTCCTCTTTGATTGGTATCCTTGTCGCCTCGGCCTCGACCGGGGTTGCCCTTGGCGCGGCACTTGGCCTGACCGGGCTTGTGCTGCTTCAGGTCTTTTCCAACGGAGCCACCGGGCTGGCCGTGGATGCAATCTGGAACGTCTTCAATTCCTTCACGCTCAGCGCGGTGCCTCTGTTTATCCTGCTGGGCGAGATCCTGTTGCGCAGCGGGGTCAGCAACCGGGCCTATGCGGCCTTTGCGCCGGTCTTCAGCAAGGTCCCCGGCGGGCTTTTGCACACCAATATTGCCGTTTGCACCATCTTCGGCGCGGTCAGCGGGTCCAGCCTGTCGACCGCCGCGGCCGTGGGATCCGTGGCCTATCCCGAGATGACCCGCCGCGGCTATGACCGCGACGTCATCGTCGGCAGCCTGGCGGGTGGCGGCACCCTTGGGTTGCTTATTCCGCCCAGCCTGTCCTTCCTGATCTTTGGTGCACTGACCGAGACCTCGATCGGGCGGCTGTTCATCGCGGGTATTCTTCCGGGCCTGATGATCGGTGCCGCTTTCATGGTCTATATCGTCATCAAGACGCTACGCCATCCGCATGTCGCCCCGCGCGAGGACGTGCATATGCCGTTTCTGGCGATCCTGCGCGGCATGGGGCAGGTCTGGCCGCTGCTGCTGCTGATCCTCGCGGTGATCGGTTCGATCATCGGAGGCCTGGCCACCCCGACCGAGGCCGCCGCCCTGGGGGTCGTGCTGGCCATCGTGATTTCGTTCATCTGGGGTGATCTGACCCTGACATCCCTGCGCGAGGCGGTGTTCCACGCGACCTTGCTGTTTGCCGCAATCGGTTTCGTCGTCATGGGCGCCACGATCCTGGCGCAGTCGGTCAGCATTCTTGGCGTGGCCCAGCAGATCCTGAACGTGGTCGCCGACAGCGGGCTCAACCGCTATACGATCCTGTTTCTGGTGGTGCTTATCTACCTGATCCTGGGATGTTTCTTTGACGGGCTGTCGTTGATGATCATGACCCTTCCGGTGGTCTTTCCCCTGCTGGTCGGCCTTGGGTATGACCCGATCTGGATCGGCGTTATGATCACCATCGTGATCGAGATCGGCCAGGTCACGCCACCCGTGGGCTTGAACCTGTCGGTTCTGGCCAGCCTGACCAACAACGAGGTCAGCCTGGGCCGCGTTGCCCGCGCCACGGTGCCTTACTGGATCATCCATCTTCTCGCCATCGCTGTGCTGACGGTCTTCCCGGCCATCGCGCTGTTCCTGCCGGATCTGCTGTTTTAGGATGGCGACGCGCGATGCGCGGGTTTGGCAACATAATCTATATTGTCCGGTATTGAGGGGTCAATCAGCCAGGGTTTGCCCGGCGTGGCGTGCCTGTCCTGATCCCCTGACAAAGATCAGTCCGGCCTTCCAATCCGCGCGGCTTCGCAGTACTTGCAATGTGTTGAAATCGTAGCCTGTGCAGCACCCGCTGCATCCGCAAAAATTGGAGCCGCCTATGCCCCGCTATCGTTCGAGAACCAGCACCCATGGCCGCAACATGGCAGGTGCCCGCGGCCTCTGGCGCGCCACCGGCATGAAGGACGGCGACTTTGGCAAGCCGATCATCGCCATCGTCAATTCCTTTACCCAGTTCGTGCCCGGCCACGTCCACCTGAAGGACCTGGGCCAGATGGTCGCGGAAGAGGTCGAGAAGGCCGGCGGTGTCGCGAAGGAATTCAACACCATCGCCGTGGATGACGGCATCGCCATGGGCCACGACGGGATGCTGTATTCCCTTCCCTCGCGCGAAGTCATTGCCGACAGCGTGGAATACATGGTCAACGCCCATTGCGCCGACGCCATGGTCTGCATCTCGAACTGCGACAAGATCACCCCCGGCATGCTGATGGCCGCCATGCGCCTGAACATCCCCGCGATCTTCGTATCAGGCGGGCCGATGGAAGCGGGCAAGATCGACCTGGCCGACCTGGACGTGAAGAAGATCGACCTGGTCGACGCCATGGTCGCCGCCGCGTCGGACACCTACACCGACGAACAGGTGAAACACATCGAAGAGAACGCCTGTCCGACCTGCGGCTCCTGCTCGGGGATGTTCACGGCGAACTCGATGAACTGCCTGGCCGAGGCGCTTGGCCTGGCCCTGCCCGGCAACGGCTCGACCCTGGCGACCCACGCCGACCGCAAGGGCCTGTTCCTGGAAGCCGGCCGCAAGATCGTTGAAATCACCCGCCGCCACTACGAGCTGGAAGAACACGGATTTCTCCCGCGGGAAATCGCGACCTTCAAGGCCTTCCAGAACGCCATGAGCCTCGACATTGCCATGGGCGGGTCCACCAACACCGTGCTGCACCTGCTGGCGATCGCCAATGAAGGCGGCGTGGACTTCACCATGGACGACATCGACAAGCTGTCGCGCCACGTGCCCTGCCTGTGCAAGGTCGCGCCCAACATCGAAAACGTCCACATGGAAGACGTGCACCGCGCCGGTGGCATCTTCTCGATCCTGGGCGAATTGTCCCGCGCCGGCCTGCTGCATGACGACTGCACCACCGTGCATTCCTCGACCATGGGCGAGGCCATCGCGCATTGGGACATCAAGGTGGCCAACAACCCCGAGGCCGACCTGCTGTTCCGCGCCGCCCCCGGTGGCGTGCGCACCACGCAGGCCTTTTCGACCGAGAACCGCTTCAAGGAGCTGGACACCGACCGCGAAAACGGCGTGATCCGGTCCAAGGAACACGCCTTCAGCCAGGACGGCGGCCTGGCGGTCCTGTTCGGCAACATCGCGCAAGAAGGCTGCATCGTGAAGACGGCCGGGGTGGATGCCTCGATCCTGAAGTTCACCGGCACGGCCCATGTCTGCGAAAGCCAGGACACGGCGGTAAGCAACATCCTGACCGGCAAGGTCAAGGAAGGCGACGTGGTCGTGATCCGGTACGAAGGGCCGCGCGGCGGTCCGGGAATGCAGGAAATGCTGTACCCGACCTCTTACCTGAAGTCGAAGGGCCTGGGCAAAGCCTGTGCCCTGCTGACGGACGGGCGGTTCTCGGGCGGCACCTCGGGCCTGTCCATTGGCCACGTTTCCCCCGAAGCGGCCGAAGGCGGCACCATCGGGCTGGTCGAGGATGGCGACCGGATCGAGATCGACATCCCGAACCGCACGATCCACCTTGCCGTGGATGACGCCGTTCTGGCCGAACGCCGCGCCGCGCGCGACGCCAAGGGCTGGAAGCCGGAAGAGAAACGCACCCGCAAGGTGTCGAGCGCGCTCAAGGCCTATGCCGCGCTGACGACCTCGGCCGCGAAGGGTGCCGTCCGCGACGTCAGCCAGCTTGACGGCTGACGACTGGCCCCGACCAAGTATGACTGCACCACCTGAGAATTCGGGTGGTGCTTTTTTATTTTGCCCTGTGTTGTGACGCTTTGGCACTCCAACGGCGTCCTCTCTGCGGCGTCGTCGCTGATGCTGGATGGCGGCTGGACCGCCGACTAGGGTTCGGTTCCGGCTGAAGGGTCTTCGTCGTCCCGGTCGTGGCCATCGCAAAGGCAGAGACAGCACCCCGCGCCGGGGTGCTGTCCCGTGCTTGGGGTCATGCGGCGTCGAAGGTCACCTCGACCGCGCAATGCGACCCGAATTCAACCCGGAACAGGCTGTCCGGGCGGGCATAGAAGACCCCGGTGATGGAGCCGGTCGAAATCACCTCTCCGGCAGAGAGGCTGCGGTTCAGACGCCGCAGGTCGTTGGCCAGCCACTGCAGGGCCCGGATCGGGTTGCCCAGCACATCCGCCCCGGTGCCCCGCTGTTCCGCGACACCGTCGACGTAAAGCACGACCTCGACCCCGGCCAGCCCGTCGGGCGGCAGATGAACCTGCGGCCCGAAGATGTACTGCCCGGCCGAACTTGCGTCCGCGATCAGCCCGGTCACACCCGGGCGTCGGCCGATCACATAGCGTGTCTCGGCGACCTCGATCCCGGCGTGCACGGTGCCGACGGCGGCGGCGACCTCGGCCTCGGTCCAGTCGGTGTCGCGCAGGGGAAGATCCTTCGCCAGGGTCATGAAGAATTCGCATTCCACCATGGGCCCGTTCAGCGCCGACATCTTCAACCGCGCGGGCGATTGGTGCCGGTGCCGGGCGTAGGTCCGCCCGCGGATCGGCACATCGCTTTCCAGTCTTTCCTGCATGGCGGGCGTGGTGGCGGCGATCTTCCAGCCAAGCGGTTCCCAGCCCAGCAGTTTCTCGACCCGCGCATCGACGCGGTACGAGGCGGCGACGTCCGGCGGAACAAGTTCGGCTGGAAGGCTGTGGATGGGCTGGAAGCTGCGCCGGACCTCGGCCAGCTTCCGGGCCAGGGTTTCGACCCTGTCTTCGGTTTCGATGCTCATGCCTGTCCCCTTCTCATGCGCCGGGGGCCGGGCTGGGCACGGCGTCCCCGTTTTCGCCGGTGCGCCAGGCCAGGATCAGCGGGACAACCGCCATCAGGGCCCCAAGGATCGTGACCTCGGTATGACCAAGCCCGACGAGCCCGCCCATGGGCGCGGCGATCAGAAGACCCGAAAGCAGGATCATCCCGCGCATCAGCCAGCCAAGCGCGCCGGTCCCCAGGCCGCCCACAAGGCTGATGTGCCCCTGCAGCGCGGACGAGATGAACCAGACGCCGACCATGGCGCAGACCAGCACGAACAGCACCTCGGCCGTGCCGGCCTGGCCGACCAGCGCCGGGTTCAGCACGAAGAAGAACGGCATGATATAGATGACACCGCCCAGGCGCATCGCCTCGAACGCGGTGCGGATCGGAGAGGAGCCGGCCATCGACGCTGCGGCAAAGGCACCCAGGGCCACCGGCGGCGTGATATAGCTGACCATCCCCCAGTAAAGAATGAACAGGTGCACGGCCAGTTCGTTCAGCCCGCCCTGCACCAGCGCCGGGGCCAGGATGACGGCCAGGAAGATGTAGCAGGCGGTCACGGTCATCCCCATGCCGAAGATGAAGGCGGTGATCGCCCCCATGATCAGCAGCAGGATCGTCGAATTGCCGGCAAGCGACACCAGTTCCCCGGCCAGCGGCCCGGTCAGCCCGGTCGCCTGGAAGGCGCCGACGATCATGCCGATGCCCAGAAGTACCGCCACCAGTTCCGCAAGGATGCGCCCGACGGATGCGATCATGTCCACGAAGCCCGACAGGGTGAAGCGGTCGGTGCCGATCAGCTGGTTGATCACCAGAAGCAGCGCGATGGCGTAGAAGGGCGCGGTGGTTTCCCAACGATAGGCCACCATCAGGACGATCAGCAGCGCAAAGACCGAGATGTAGAACCAGCCGCTTTTCATCACTGCGCCAAGGTGCGGCAGCAGCTCGGCGGGAATGCCCCGCAACCCGCGGCGGGCCGAATAAGCGTCGATCTGGGCAAACAGGCCGAAGTAGTACAGCAGTGACGGGATCGCCGCGGCCAGCATGATTTCCGAATAGGGCAGGCCCAGCCAGGATGCCATGACAAAGGCCGTGGCCCCCATGATCGGCGGCATCAGCACCCCCCCGGTCGAGGCGCAGGCCTCGGTCGCGGCGGCATAGCGCGCCGAGAACCCGGCGCGGCGCATGGCGGGGATCGACACCGCGCCCGTGGTCAGCACGTTCGAGATGACCGAACCGGACATCGACCCCATGAAGCCCGAGGCAAAGATCGCAACCTTGGCCGATCCGCCGCGATAGCGGCCGACCAGCGCAAAGGCGAGATCGTTGAAGAACCGCCCGCCGCCGGTGAACTGCAGCACGGACCCGAACAGGATGAAACCGATGACCAGCGACCCGAAGGCCTGCATCGGGATGCCGAAGGAGCCTTCGGAGGAATAGATAAAGAAGGCGACCACGTCGTTGAAGGGTTGCTGGTAGCCCGAAAGGGGATCCGGCACGCTTTCGGCAAAGGTCGGATACAGCGAAAACATCAGCACGATCAGGAACAGCACTGTGCCGCCTGCCCGGCGTGTCGCTTCTAGGATCAGGACATAGAAGGCGATGGCGGCCCAGACCCCATAGTCGGGGGCGGCGAATTCCCAGCCGAAGGTGGTGGCCTCTTCCGCGTTCCAGGCGATGAACCCGCCGACGGCCAAGGCGGCCGCGAAGATGACCCAGTCGTACCACGGCACCCGTGCGGACACCGGGCCATGCGCCCGGAAGACCAGGAACGTCAGGCTAAGGAAGATCCCCGCCAGCATGTTCAGATACATCCCGTCAAGGATCGCGCTACCGCCGATCTTGAGGTTGAAAAGCTGGTTGATCGTCAGCCCGATGGCAAAAAGCGTCAGCGCCACGATGACCAATCGCGTGACCCCGGTGAAGGTTGCCTTCTCGCGCTCGGCCTCGGCCTCGAGCGCGGCTGCCCCGCGGCCCTGTCGTGTGTCTTGGGTTTCCATGTGTCCTCCTCCGGCGGGCTTCCTGCCGCGCCGCTCGCCCGTCCCAGACTGAACAGCACGGGGCAAAGACCTGCCCCGTGCATTCAGGATGCGTTCCGGCCCTGTGCGGCCGGTGTCGCGTCAGCCCTGTCAGAAGGGGGCCGGCAGCCCCTCGGCGGTCAGCGCTTCGCGGCGCTTGGCGGCCCAGGCTTCTTTCCAGTCGCCTTCGGGTTTGGCTTCGGTCAGCTCGGCCCAGGCCTTGGCCAGAACGTCCTGGCGGTGCAGCAGCGAGTCGTTGTGTTTCTGCGCCTCATCCGACCACAGGCCGGCCTCGGTCAGGTAGCGGACGGACCCTTCGTGGAAGGGGACAACCCAGTCGTAGACCTGGTTTTCAAGCGCCCAGCCGATCGCGCCCGGGGCACCATCCTTGTAGGCGTCGTAAAGGTCGGCCATCGCCTTGGTCATGTTGTAGACCAGGTCGGCATCCTGCGTGTCATAGGCCATCAGGATCGGATAGGGATAGGCGGTCAGCGCCTGGCCTTCGTCCGGCATGGCGGCACCCTGGGTGGCCTTGATCGCCACGAAATAGGGGGCCACGGCCTTCAGGCGGTCCATGCCTTCCGCGTCCGCGGGGTCGATCGGCGGCCAGTACAGGCCATTTGGGCTGGATTCCGCCTCATAGGCGTTGCCGGCCGAGGTGATGGCGAAAGCCGCATCCACGGAGCCTTCGACCATGCCCTTCCAGGACGCGCCAAAGCCGCCGAATTCCACGACCTCGACATCGGCCCAGGTCAGCCCGCCATAGGCCAGGAAGGCCTCGACGTTGAGGTTCAGGGACGGTCCGCCCTTGATCTCGGGCACGCGCATACCTTTGAGGTCGGAGATCTGGAAGCCTTCGCAATCGGGCTTGCCTGCCTTTTCACAGGCGGACTTGGTCACGCCAAGCGCCATGCCCGCGCCGGATCCGATGTTGTTCAGGACAACGCGGACCTTCTGCGGACCCCAGGACTGGTCCATGAATTCCAGCATGCCTTCCTGGGCGATGTAGGTGCCGACGCCGTTGGCCGCGAATTGCACCTTGCCCTGGCGCACGGGCTCAAGCCGGGACAGGTCGTTGTTGCCGGGCAGGATGCGCAGGTTGACATCGCTGTCGGCCTGCAGCGCCGCGCCGATCGCGACGGCCTGGTTATAGCCGGACGAACCGGTGGAATAGGTCGTCCAGGTGACGGTTCTGGGCAGTGCATAATCGCTGGCCATGGCCGCCGTCGACATCAGACCCGCAACGAGCGAGAGCGTGAAAGTGCGCAAGGTATCTCCTCCCTTGAAATGCATATGTTCTCCTCCGACCGGTGTGCCCGCCGCGATCAGGATTGGGGCGGTGAACCGGTTCGGCTTTCACTGTTGCGCAGGTGGTTATTTTAATAACAATACTATTTTTCTATTGATCGATACTAACTTTAATATAGTTAATCGCTACATGGCGATAACGTTCCGACAACTCGAATACTTCCTGGCCCTGTCCGAGGAATTGCACTTTGGAAATGCCGCGCGAAAGCTGAACATCTCTCAGCCGCCGCTAAGCGCCAGCCTGCGCCAATTGGAGGAAACCCTTGGTTTTGCTTTGATGATTCGATCTAACCGATCGGTCAGATTGACCGAGGCAGGCGCCGTCTTTGCCAAGCACGCTGCGCGGCTGTTGCATCAGCTGCAACAGGCCGAAACCATCGCCGCGCAGACCGCCAAGGGCACATCCGGCACGCTGAGCGTGGGTTTCGTGCCCTCGATGCTGTTCCGGCGCCTGCCCGAGATCCTCAGCCAGTTCCAGGAGGCCTATCCAAAGGTCGACCTGATCCTGCAAGAGATGAACACCGCCGGTCAGATCGACCTGATCGAACATCACCAGCTGGACGTCGGCTTTATCCACGGCGCCCCCCTGCCCGACCAGGTGCAGGATCACCTGCTTGAAACCGAAAGGCTGGTCTGCTGTCTGCCCCGGGGGCATCGGCTGGCCGGGCGCAGCAAGATCTCGATCCAGCAATTGTCCGGCGAAAAGGTCATCGTCTTTGAACGGGCCTATGCCGAATACAATTACGACCGCATCGCCGAACTGCTGGCCGAAGGCGGGATGAAGCCGAACGACGGCTACAAGCTGCGCAACTGGTTCACCGTTGTCACCCTGGTCAGTCAGGGCATGGGCGTCGCGCTGGTGCCGCAGTCGCTGTCGCGCATGGATTATGGCGACGTGAGCTATGCGGAAATCGACGGGCCGGCGGCGGAACACCGCGTGTCGATGATCTGTCACGCCGACAGCGGCAACGAGGTGCTGCGCGAATTTCTGCGTTTCGTGAAGGCCAGCGACATGGCGCATCTGCCGTCGCTGACCTGAGGGGCCTAGCCCGGCACGGCGGCCCGTTTCCGCGCCTTCAGCGGGCGACAGTCATGCAGGCCCGGCAGATCCAGATCTTCGCGAAAGCCGTCGGGGAAGATCCGGTGTTTCTGAACCTTCTGCGTGCCCGTGACCGGCAGGGCCTGCATGAAATAGATCCAGCCGGGCAGCTTGTAACTGGTCAGCCGGGCGCGGGCCTGGTCGACAATGTCGCGGGCCAGCGCGGCCTGCCCCTGCGCTGTCTGTCCGGTCGCATCCGCGCCGGGTTTCAGCACGACACAGGCCATGACCTCTTCATCGCGCATCGCGTCGGGGACGGCCAGCACGGCCACCTGCGCCACGCGCGGATCCCGGGACAGCGCGGTTTCAACCTCGGCCGAGGCGATGTTTTCACCACTGCGGCGAACGATGTTCTTCTTCCTGTCGACGAAAAAGAACATGCCGTCGGGCGACCGGGTGCAGATGTCGCCGGTGCACAGCCAGTCTTCGTGCCAGATCGCCTCGGTCGCGTCGGGATCATGGAGGTAGCCGGAAAAGAACCCAAAACGGGGATCGTCGCTGTCGCTGCGCACCACCAGTTCGCCGGGTTCGCCATCTGGGACGGTGCTGCCGTCTTCGCGCATGATCCGGGCCAGCACCCCCTTGCGAGGACGGCCGCAGGCGCGGGTGTCGATGTGGCGCGGCTCTTGCGCGGCAAACAGGCCGCGGCCAACCTCGGTCATGCCCCAGACTTCGTGAAGCGGCACGCCGAACCGGTCTTCGAAGGCGGCGTGATGGGCGGGATCGACCCCGGCACCCAGGCCGCTGTGCAGCGCGTGATCGCGGTCGGCCGGGGTTTCGGGCTGCGACATGAGCGCGGGGATCATCAGCCCGAGGTAATGGAACCGTGTCGCCCGGGTTTCGCGGATGTCCGACCACCAGTTCGACAGGCTGAACCGTCCGGGCAGGATCAGGCAGGCCCCGCAATCGACCACGCCCCCCGCCGTCAGCATCAGCGAATTCATGTGGAACAGCGGCAGAGGATTCAGCACCCGGTCCACGCCGGCGCGCAGGGTCTTGTCCCCCCAGGGCGACCCATAAGCCTGCCCCGAGGCCAGCGCGTAGCAATTCGACAGGATGCAGCCCTTGGGCTTGCCGGTGGTGCCCGAAGTGTAAAGCAGCGCGGCCGCGCGGTTCAGCGGATCGGCCTGCGGATCAAAGCGCCAGCGATCCGCCCGGGCCTGGGGCAGGTCAGAGGGATCGTCATAAGCGATCGGGATGTCGGCGGCGGCTGCGGCGCGTGCGGCGGCAAGCGGGGCCTCAAGTTCCGGCAGGGCGACGATGGCCGAGCATCGGGAATGATCCAGCACATAGGCCAGCTCGACCGCCGCCAGTTCGGTGTTCAGCGGGATCATGCAGGCGCCGATCCGGTTCAGCGCGTAGTAATGCAGCATGTGCTGGGGACGGGATTCGAAGGCCAGTCCGATGACATCGCCTTCGCCGTAGCCCCGCGCGGCATAGGCTTCGGCCAGGCGGTCGGCCTCGGCCAGGACCTGCGCATAGCTCAGCTCGGCCGGGATGGACCAGGCCTGCGCCATGCGCGCGGGCACGGCAAAAAGCGGGCTGTCGCCGTGGCGGGCCGTGGTGTCTGCCAACATCTCGTAGATGCTTGTGAATCTGACCATCTGGTCTCTCCTCCTGGGCGGATTGCAGGGCGGGGCGATCGGGTCGCTGTGCCCTGCAGATCCATCTGTTGCCGTCCTCCTCTGAACGGCTTGGGGTCAGGCTAGGTGGAATTTGATCGCAAATAAAATACTGAATTTGCATTGACTGATACCAATATGACTATCAATAAAGGGTCCTGCATCCTCTGGCCAACCCTGCCCGCCATCGGGCCTGGCCGTCCCGGATGTCGCGGACCATCACATTGAGGAGGATGAGAGATGACCGAAGAGACCAACCCGAACTGGCGCTATCCCTATGGCAGCAAGGCCCGGTTCCACATGCATCACGCGCATCTGTTCTGTTCGGACATCGAGGCGACCATTGATTTCTACACCCGCTGGTTCGATGCGGTCGTGGCGCACGATGGCCCCTATGCCGGATCGCGCAACGTCTTCATGAAGATCGGCATCGGTGCGATCCACCTGTATGATCAGCAGCCTCGCGATCTGGGGCGCAACGCGGTGCACCACCTGGGTTTCCAGGTCGTGGGCATCGACGACCTGTACGACCGAATGAAGGCCGGCGGCGTGCATCTGCCCAACCCGATCAAGCGCAACGACGGCAGCGCCTATTTCATGGTCGCCGCGCCGGACAACGTGCTGCTTGAGGTCTTCGAACCCGGTCCCGACCGCCCGCAAGAGGTGAACGACTTCTACGGCTACAACGACTGACGACTGGGTCTTCAGGCCTCTTTCGCCCGACGAAAGCAGACCTGCCAGTCCTACCCGGCACGTGGCGCACTGGCGTTGCGTGCCGGTTGCCGTCTGCGCCTTGCCCGTTACACCTCGGGGCTATGGATCGGTCTGCGTCTTCTTTCGCTCAGAGCCGGGGGTGCCTTCTTCCCCGTCGAACTCCGCCAAAAAAATTAATTCCAGCGCAGTTCGTGCCCTGAATATCAGCACATCTGCCCTTTCCCCGCCCACCACTGGAAACCGCTGCGCAAACCGCCTAGATCCCTTGGGATTTCCAAGGAGCCCAGCCCGATATGCGCCAGTCCCTGTCCGATTTTCTTGACCGGTCTTCCGTTCGCTACACGATCATGGGGGTGATCCTGTTCAACGCCGTGATCCTTGGTCTGGAAACCTCGGAAAGCGTGATGAACACCACAGGCGGGCTGATCGTGGCGCTGGACACCGCGTGCCTTGCGATCTTCGTGGCGGAACTGGTGGCCAAGCTTTACGCCCGGGGCTGGCGGTTCTTCCGCAATGCCTGGAACGTCTTCGATTTCGTGGTCGTGGGCATCGCGCTGATGCCGGCGACCGGTGCGCTTTCGGTGCTGCGGGCGCTACGGATCCTGCGGCTGTTGCGCGTCGTATCGGTCGCGCCGACCTTGCGCCGGGTGGTCGAGGGCTTCATCTCGGCCCTGCCTGGCATGGCCTCGGTCTTTCTGCTGATGGGCGTGATCTTCTACATCTCGGCCGTGATCGCGACCAAGCTGTTCGCGCCCACCTTCCCCGACTGGTTCGGGACCCTTGGCCGGTCGCTTTACACGCTGTTCCAGGTGATGACGCTGGAATCCTGGTCCATGGGCATCGTCCGCCCGGTGATGGAGGTCCACCCCGAGGCCTGGATCTTCTTCGTGCCCTTCATCCTGATCACCACCTTTGCCGTGGTGAACCTTGTGGTCGGCCTGATCGTGAACTCGATGCAGGACGCCCATGCCGAGGAAAGCAATGCCGCAACCGACACCTACCGGGACGAGGTGCTGCAACGGCTGATCGCAATCGAAAAGCGGCTCGACGCGGGGCGTTAGGGTCTATTCGCTGCGGCGCGCGGGGCGGAAATCGAACCCGGCCTCGTCCTGCAGGTAGGCCTCGAAGAACTCGGTGAAGGTGGCGACCAGCGGCGGCAGCGTGTCGTAGGGCGGATAAAAGATGCCAAGCGACAGCGGCGCGACCTCCCATTCGGGCAGGACATGTTCGACCGCGCCCGAGGCCAGGGCCTCCACCGTCAGGAAATCCGGCAAAAGGGTCATGCCCACGCCGTCACAGGCCAGGCCCAGCAGCACGTCGCCGTTGTTGCAGATCACATCTTTGCCGGCGGTGATGCTGCGGGCCTCGCCGTTGCGGGCAAAGTGCCAGTGCTCGGCCGTACCGCTGCCGCTGTAAGACAGGCACAGCGCCGGGTTCAGCGCACCGGGCGTCGCGGGGCGCGGCACCCGGTCGAACAGTGCAGGGGCCGCGACCACATGCCTGGGCACTGCGCAGATCCGCCGCCAGATCGTCGACTTGTCCGTTGGCGGGGCCGAGATGCGGATCGCCAGGTCGACCTCTTCCTTCAGGATGTCGATCAGCCGGTCGGCCAGCGTCACCTTCAGCTGCACATTGGGATAGGCCAGCCGGAAGGCCGAGATCAGGCCGGGCATTAGCCGCTGGCCAAGCGACATCGGCACATTGACCGACAGCACCCCCCGGTCGGGGCGCAACGCGCGGTCCAGATCCGCCGCCGCGCGGTCGAAATCCGCCACGATCGGACCAAAGCGCGCCGCCACGCGGGCCCCGGCGGCCGTCAGCGCCACCTGCCGCGAGGTGCGCACCAGAAGCTGCTGGCCCAGGTCCTGTTCCAGCCGCGCGACGATGCGCGTCACGCTGGCCGGCGTCATGGCAAGGTTGCGGGCCGCCTGGGCAAAGCTTTTCTCGGCCGCGACCTCGAGAAAGACACGCACGGGTTTCAGATCGGTCATCGTTGCATTTTTGGCAATGGTAGATGCATCGACATTATCATTCCCGGGATGATGGGCCAGCCCTATCTTAAGGCCAAGCAAAGACACATGAGGGAATCACCAATGATCAATCAGATCCGGGGCCTGCACCACGTCACCTCGATGGCCGGGGATGCCAGCGCAAACAACCAGTTCTTCACCGGCACCCTCGGGCTGCGCCGGGTGAAGAAGACCGTCAACTTCGACGCGCCCGACGTCTATCACCTGTATTACGGCGACGAGGTCGGCACGCCGGGATCGGTCATGACCACCTTTCCCTTTGGTCGGATGCCGCGCGGTCGGCGCGGCACCGGCGAGGTCGGCGTGACCGAATTCGCCGTGCCCAAGGGCGCGATCGACTATTGGGCCGGGCGCTTTGGCAATCACGGCGTGACCGGCGTGAAGGAAGACAGCTTCCTGGGTCAGCGCCGCCTGTCCTTTGACGGCCCCGATGGCGACAGTTTTGCGCTGGTCGAGGATGAGCCCCGCGACCGAAACGGCTGGACCGGCGCGGATGTGCCCGAAGACGCCGCCGTTCTGGGCTTTCACGGCGCCCGCCTGCGTCTGCGCGATGCCGCCGGCGCGGCCGAGCTGCTGCGCTTCATGGGCTATGAACAGGCCGAGAAAAGCGGCGCGGTGACACGCTATGTCATCGACGGCGGCAACGCGGCCAATTCGATCGACATCGAAGAAGTGCCCTCGGCCCCGGCGGCCCATCAGGGCGCGGGATCGGTGCATCACATCGCCTTTGCGGTGGAAGACCGCGCCGCCCAGGCCGAGGTGCGCAAGGCGCTGCTGGACACCGGCTATCAGGTCACGCCGGTCATCGACCGGGACTATTTCTACGCGATCTACTTCCGCACCCCCGGCGGCGTGCTCTTCGAAATCGCGACCAACGAACCGGGCTTTGACCGCGACGAGGACACCGCGCACCTGGGCGAGGCGCTGAAGCTGCCGACCCGCTACGAACCCCTGCGCAGCAAGATCGAGGCGATCCTGCCCGAGATCCAGGAGTAACCCGATGTCGACCGAGCTTTACACCGCCCTGACCACCCCGCCCGCGCCCGGCGCCCCGCTGCTATTTGCCTTTCACGGCACCGGCGGGGACGAAACGCAGTTCTTCGACCTGGCGCAGGGGCTGCGGCCCGGGGCTGGGGTGATCTCTCCTCGTGGGGATGTTTCGGAATTCGGCGCGGCGCGGTTCTTCCGGCGCACCGGCGAAGGCGTCTATGACATGGAGGACCTGGCCGCCCGGACCGACCGGATGGCCGCCTTTGTCGCGGCGCACAAGGCGCAGCACCCCGGCGCGCCGGTCTATGGGTTCGGCTATTCCAACGGCGCGAATATCCTTGCCTCGGTCGCCATGGCGCAGCCGGATCTGTTCGACCGGATCGGGCTTTTGCACCCGCTGATCCCCTGGGATCCCGCCCCGGTGCCGGGCCTGAAGGGGCGGCGCATTCTGATCACCGCCGGGCGGCGCGATCCGATCTGCCCCTGGCCGATGACCCAGGCGCTGATCGACTGGGCCCGCGCCCAGGGGGCCGAGGTCACGACCGAAGTGCACGACGGCGGCCACGACCTCCGCCAACCCGAGGCCGAGGCGCTGGCCCGTCTGCTGGCCGACTGACCAAACCGGCCTGCCCTACGCCGCAGGCCCGTCCCGGAAACGCAAAGCCCCGCCTTTGCCCCAATCAAAAGGCCCTGGATCATGACCGACCCTGTCATCACCTACACCGAAACCGACACCAAGGGCCGCTATGTCGCCCGGGTCGCGGGCACATCGGCCGAAGGGGAACTGACCCTGTCGAAGGCATCGCCCCGGACGGTGATCGTCGATCACACCGGGGTGCCGGATGCGCTGCGCGGTCAGGGGATCGCCGCCGCCCTTGCCCGCCGCGCGATCGCAGACGCCCGGGAGCGGGGGCAGAAGATCGTGCCGCTGTGCCCCTTCTTCCGCGCCTATGCGGAACGCCACCGCGACGACCTGGCCGACGTCATCCAATGGTGACGCCCAACCGCAGATAGATCCCCACACCGTTTCCCAGGCCCCAAGCCGCCCGCCGCATCCGGGCACAGCCAAGAAAGGCAACGTCATGAGCTGGAATCCCACCCAGAATCCCGAAGGCCCCCATGCCGGTCCCGACGCGCTTGAAACGCTGATCATCCCCCGCGCCCGCGACATCGGCGGGTTCGAGGTGCGGCGCGCCCTGCCCTCGCCCAAGCGGCAGATGGTCGGGCCCTTCATCTTCTTTGACCAGATGGGCCCGGCCGAGTTCATCACCGAAGGCGGCATCGACGTGCGCCCGCATCCGCATATCGGCCTGGGCACGGTCACCTACCTTTACCAGGGCGAATTCGAACATCGCGACAGCCTGGGCACCCATCAGATGATCCACCCGGGAGAGGTCAACTGGATGATCGCCGGGCGCGGCGTCACCCATTCCGAACGCACCAGCGCCGAAACGCGCGCCAAACGTCACAGCCTGTTCGGCATCCAGACCTGGATCGCCCTGCCCGAGGACCGCGAAGACATGGACCCGGCCTTCGAACACCACGGCAAGGGGGCGCTTCCGATGCTGCGCGACGGCGGGGCCTCGGCCCGGCTGATCCTGGGCGAGGCCTATGGCGTGCGCAGCCCCGTGACCCTGCCGTCCGAGACCTTCTATCTGGACGTCACGCTTGAGCCCGGCGCCAGCTTTCCGCTGCCCGACAACCACGAGGATCGCGGGCTATATATCACCGAAGGCTCGGTCGAGGTTGCCGGCGACATCTTCGAGGCCGGCCGCATGATGGTCTTCCGCCCCGGCGACGCGATTTCCGTCCGCGCGGGCGAACGCGGTGCCCGTCTGATGGCGCTTGGCGGGGCCACGATGAACCAAAGCCGCTATATCTGGTGGAATTTCGTCTCATCCTCGCTCGACCGGATCGAGACCGCGAAAGAGGCCTGGAAAGCCGGCGACTGGGAAAACGGCCCCTTCCGCCTGCCCCCGGGTGACGAGGATGAATTCATCCCCATCACCCCCGACATGGAGATCGGCAAGCCGTTGAAACGGTAATCTTCCCGCACCCCTGCCACGGGGCCTGGGCAGGGGTACAATACGTATAAAGGCTTGGCCTGAATCGATTTTTCACGTCTCCGCAGGCGGCTAAACCTGCGGTCACAGATCGGGCAGACCGGCCAAAGACTGCCTGACTTTCTTAACGGCACAATATCCGCGCGGCAGGTGGTTGAAGGGATAGGGAACTGTCGCTAAACGGAATGGAAATACGGTTTAAGACCAATTCCTGTACTGAGGACCCCGATTGTGAAAAAGGCCCTAATTACTGGCATTACGGGGCAGGACGGCTCCTACCTGGCTGAATTTCTTCTGGAAAAAGGGTACGAGGTCCACGGGATCAAACGACGCTCGAGCCTGTTCAATACCGAACGTGTGGATCACATCTATCAAGACCCGCATGTCGATGATCAGCGCTTTATTATGCATTATGGCGATCTGACAGATACCTCGAACCTGGTGCGGATCGTGCAGCAGGTCCAGCCGGACGAGATCTACAACCTTGGTGCGCAAAGCCACGTCGCGGTCAGCTTCGAGGTGCCGGAATACACCGCCGATGTGGACGCCATCGGCACCCTGCGGCTGCTGGAAGCGATCCGCATTCTGGGTCTGGAGAAGAAAACGCGGTTCTACCAGGCCTCGACCTCGGAACTTTACGGTCAGGTGCAGGAGGTCCCGCAGCGCGAAACGACGCCTTTCTACCCGCGCTCGCCCTATGCCGTGGCCAAGCTCTATGCCTATTGGATCTGCGTGAACTACCGCGAGGCCTATGGGATCTATGCCTGCAACGGCATCCTCTTCAATCACGAAAGCGAACGCCGCGGCGAGACCTTCGTGACCCGCAAGATCACCCGAGGCCTGGCGAACATCAGCCAGGGCCTGGAAGACTGCCTGTACCTGGGCAACATGGACGCCCTGCGCGACTGGGGTCATGCCCGTGACTACGTCCGCATGCAGTGGCTGATGCTGCAGCAGGAGGTGCCCGAGGATTTCGTCATCGCCACCGGCCAGCAACGGTCGGTCCGCGAATTCGTCGAGATGAGCGCCGCGCGCCTTGGCATCACCCTGACCTGGAGCGGCGAGGGCGTTGACGAAATCGGCACCGTCACGGCGGTGGACGCCGCGATCTCGCCCTCGGTCAAGGTGGGCGACGTGATCGTGCGCGTGGACCCCCGTTATTTCCGCCCGACCGAGGTTGAAACCCTTCTGGGCGACCCGACCAACGCCAAGCAGAAACTGGGGTGGGAGCCTGAGACGACGCTGGAACAGATGGTCGACGAAATGGTCGCGGGCGATCTGAAGACGGCGCGCAAGGAAGCCTACCTTGCCACCAACTTCAAGTAAGGGTCCGGCGATGCTGTTCCCCCGCCTCGAAACCGCACCGATCACCCTGGGCGACGACCGCGGCAAGGTCGAGATCCTCTATGAAACGGACCGGGTGGTGCTTAAACGCTCCTCTTCGTCCGCGGGGGTGTTCCGTGGGCTGCACCGGCAGATCGCCCCGCATCTGCAGGACAAAATCATTCGCGTGATCTCGGGGCGAATCATCGACTTCGTCACCAATCCCGACGATCCCGAAGACCCCATCTGGCACAGCGAAATCGGCCCCGAGGACGGCTGGGTGCATATCGCCGCCAAATATGCCCATGGCTTCTATGCGCTTGAGGATGTGGTCTTCGAATATTTCTGCGAAGGCGGTTACATGGAAAGTGCCGAGGAAAGCTGGTACATCGCGCCTCAGGTCACCGAAATGCTGGGCGGCCGCCCGCTGCTTCTGTCCGACAAGGACCAGCACGGCACGCCCCTGCCCCGCCCGCTGAAACAAGCCCCGGATCATGTCCGCAGGAAGGATGCCGAATGACCAAGATGACCCTGCTGACGGCCTGCTGGAATTCGGCCGGCACCATCGGCGACACGCTGAAATCGGTGAACGCCCAGACCTATGCGGACATTGACCACATCATCATCGACGGTGCGTCGAAGGATGACACCGTCAAGATCTGCGAAGACCTGGGTCAGCGCATCACCAAGATCGTCAGCGAACCCGACAAGGGCATCTATGACGCCTATAACAAGGGTCTGACCCATGCGACGGGCGACATCATCGGCTTCATCAACTCGGACGATTTCTACTGTTCCGACACGGTGATCCAAGAGGTGATGACCGCCTTTGAGGATCCGGCCATCGACGCGGTGCACGCCAATCTGGTCTATGTCGATCCCGAGGATACGGCGAAGATCGAACGCCACTGGAAGTCCCGGCAGATCACCCGCGCACGGCTTGAGACCGGGTTCATACCGGCGCATCCGACCGTCTTCCTGCGGCGCAATGTCTATGAAAAGGTCGGCAACTTTGACCTGACCTACCGGCTGGCGGCGGATTACGAATTCCTGCTGCGCACCTTCTACACCCATCAGATCCCGTCGCGGCACATCCCGCAGATCTGGGTCCGCATGCGGTCGGGCGGGGCAACGGGCGGCAATTTCCAAAGCGTCATGCGCCAGAACCGCGAAATCCGCGCGGCGCAGGAAAAGCACGGGCTGCAGTGCTCGCCAGTGCGGTTCTGGACGACCAAGACCTCGGACCGGCTGATGCAGCGCCTGCGCGGCAAGTTCGTGAGCGCTCCGAACATTCTGGCTCCGGCGGGCTGAGGCATGATCGGGGGCAAGAAAGTTCTGGCATTGATCCCGGCCCGCGCCGGGTCAAAAGGGCTGCCCGACAAGAACATCCGCCCGCTCATGGGCAAGCCGCTGCTGGCCTGGCCGATTGCGGCGGCCCTGGCCGCGCGCGCGGTGGACCGGGTCATCCTGTCGACGGACAGCGAAGACTATGCCCGGATCGGGCGCGCCCATGGGGCCGAGACTCCGTTCCTGCGGCCTGCCGATCTGGCCAGCGACACCGCGCCGTCCATCGGCTTCATCCTGCATGCGCTGGATACCCTGGCGGCAGAGGGCGAGGTCTATGACTACCTCGTGCTGCTGGAACCGACCTCTCCCCTGACCGAGGGGGGGGACATCGACGCCGCCCTTCAGGCGCTGGACGATGCCCGCCCGCAGGGGATCACCGCCGCCGTGGGCATCGCCCCGATGGAGACCCAGCACCCCGCCTTCGCCGTCCGGCGCGACGCGGGAACCGGCGCGATCACCCCCTACGCGGGCGGCAGTTTCGCCACCCTGCCCCGCCGCCAGGACCTGGAGCCGGTCTTTGCCCTGGACGGCAGTTTCTATATCTCGACACCCCAGGCCCTGCGCGATGAACGCGGGTTCTGCCATGATAACACCATGGGCGTGCCGACCGACCGCGAAAAGGCGCTGGAGGTGGACGATCTGGTCGACTTCCTCTGCATCGAAGCCATCCTGACGCATCGTCAAAGCCACTTGGGTCAAAGCCACCCGAGCCAGACACACTTGAGATCCTCGATCGGAGATCAGACATGAAAAAATGCACCCGTTGCCTCAACCCCGAGACCGTGGACACCCTGACCTTCGACGAAGAGGGCGTCTGTTCCGTCTGCCGCCAGGTTGAGTTCAAGGAAGAGAAGATCGACTGGGACGACCGCCGCAAGCAGCTGGACGGGCTGATCGACGAATACGCCAACAAGGGTCTGTATGACTGCATCGTGCCCTTCTCGGGCGGCAAGGACAGTGTCTTCCAGCTTTGGTACATTCGCCGGATCCTGAAGCTGAAGCCGCTGGTGGTGCGCTTCAACCACTGGGGCTATCGCCCCAAGGTCGAAGACAACAACACCATGGTCTTCAAGAAGCTGGGCGTCGACGTGGTCGAATTTCAGCCGAACTTCCACGTCGTGCGCGAACTGATGCTGGAAAGCTTCAAGCGCCGGGGCGATTTCTGCTGGCATTGCCACACCGGGATCTACGCCGGCGTCATGCACATGGCCGTGCGCTTTCAGGTGCCGCTGCTGTTCTGGGGCGAAAGCACCGCAGAATACCACAGCTGGTACACCTTCGAAGAGATGGAGGAAGTGGACGAGAAACGCTTCAACCGTCTGATGAACCAGGGCATCACCGCCGACGACATGTACGAATTCCTGCAGGGTCGGGTCGAAATGCGCGACCTGTGGATGTTCAACTATCCCAAGCGCAAAGATCTGATGAAGCTGAAGGTCCGCTCGATCTGCCTGGGCAACTACATCAAGTGGGACACCAAGGCGAACGTCGAACTGATCGGCAAAGAGCTGGACTGGTTCGGCCACGAGGTCGAAGGCGTGCCGCCGGAATTCCATTATGAGAAGGTTGAATGCACCTTCCAGGGGATGCGCGACTATTCCAAGTTCGTAAAGCGTGGCTACGGTCGGACCAACCACCTGATGTCCATCGACATCCGCAACGGCCGCAAGACCCGCGAAGAGGCCCTGCGCCTTGAAGAACAATACGACGGCAAGCGCCCCGCCTCGATGGATTGGTTCCTGGAAATCCTCAACATGACCGAGGACGAGTATTACGACTATCTCCGCGCCCACGCGGTCCACCCGTGGGAATTCGACAAGGACAAGGTCGAGGACGGCCCCGTGCCCTATGACTTCGACAAATGGGACCGCACGGATCTGAGCGACGTGCCACTTGGCCCCGACGGCCGCAACTTTGCCCCCGGCAAGGCAACCACGGACGCCGGCGAATGATCGCAATCGTCGATTACGGCTTTGGCAACGTCCGGTCTCTGATGAACGCGCTGGATTTCTGCGGGGCCGAGGCCGAAATCACCCGCGATCCTGACGACTTTGACGCGGCGGACAGGATCATGCTGCCCGGCGTCGGGGCCTTTGGTGATGCGATCAAGGCGATCCGCGATCTGGGGCTGGAGCGCCCCCTGAACCAGCAGGTTCTGGAGAACCGCAAACCCGTCTTCGGCATCTGCCTGGGCATGCAGCTGTTCGCCAAGACCAGCACGGAACATGGTGAACACACCGGACTGGGCTGGATCGACAGCACGATCACCCGCATCCGCCCGAACGCCGATCTCAAGGTGCCGCAGGTCGGCTGGAACGAGCTTCAAATCTCGGGCGCGGAGTGGCTGTTTCAGGGTCTGCCGGCCAAGAAGAACGACGTCTATTTCGTGCACAGCTATCACATGATCTGCAACGACCCGGCCGATCTGGTGGCCACGACCAATCACGGAGGCCCGGTCGCGGCGGCCATCAGCCGCGGCAACCTGACGGCCACCCAGTTCCACCCCGAAAAAAGCCAGGACAACGGATTGCAGATCCTGCAGAACTGGCTGGATCACGACTTCGATGCTTAAGAAACGGATCATCCCGAAATTCCTCGTGCACGGCGGTCGCCTGATCAAGGGCGTGCGCTTTGACGAGAATTGGCGCGAGGCGGGCAACCCCGTATCGACCGCGCGGGTCTATGACAGCTATGGCGTGGACGAGATGATCTTTCTCGACATCGACGCCACGCCCAACAATTCGATTGTTGACGGACGGATCATCGAACGCGTCTCGGAAGAGGTCTTCATGCCCTTTACCGTCGGCGGCGGCGTGACCGAACTGGGCCAGATCGAAAAACTGCTGGCACAGGGCGCGGACAAGGTCTGTTTGACCACCGCTGCGATCCGCGATCCGGGCTTTGTGACCCGCGCGGCGTCGCGGTTTGGCGATCAGTGCATCGTGGTCAATGTCGACTACCGCGAAACCCCCGAGGGCCGGAAGGTCTTTGCCGGATGCGGCAAGGAGGAAACCGGCATGGATGCGGCCGAATGGGCGCTGCGCATGGAAGACGCCCACGCCGGAGAGATCATGATCACATCCGTCGACCGGGACGGCACCATGTCGGGCTATGACCTTGACCTGATCGCCGACCTCTCGGACCGGTTGGAAAAACCCCTGATCGCGTCTAGCGGGGCGGGATCGCTGAAACACTGCATGGATGCGCTGAACGCCGGGGCCTCGGCCATCACGATTTCCAGCATGTTCATCTTCAGCGACCACAGCCCGATCAAGGTGCGCAGCTACCTGGCCACGAATGGCGTCGGGGTGCGGTCGCAACAGGGCAGCCGCTCATGAAGGCAAGCGACCTGACCTTCGACATCGTCCTGGGCGAGCCGCTGCTTGCCCTGCAGACGCTGCTCGACAGTCTGGTCCGCAACCTCGGCGCGGAAAGCTGGCTTTGGCTGCAGATCGGCCTGGCCCTTGGCCTGGGGCTTCTGGTTGATCTGACCGAACGCCGCGACATGGTGAAACGCTACCTGTCGCGCAACTTCCGAGTCGATGCGACCTATGCGCTGGTCGATCTTCTGCACATCGCGCATTTCACCATCATCATGCCCGCGGGCCTGTTCCTGACGACTCTGATGCAGACCCATCTGCCGGGCCTTCGGATCGCCGCCCTGGCCAATCTTCCGGCCTGGGCGCAGCTGCTGATCCTGTTCACCTTCACGGATTTCTGCGTCTACTGGTATCACCGGGCGCAGCACATGAACATCGTGCTCTGGCAGTTTCACAAGACCCACCACAGCCAGGAACACATGACTGCGCTGACGGTCTTTCGGATGCCCATTTTCGACCGGCTGGTGACGCTGGCCGTGCTGACGGTTCCGGCGACGGTGATGGATGTCAGCTATGCCTATCCGATCGGTATCGTCACGGTGATCTATTTCCACCAACTGATGGTGCATTCCGGCGTCGGCTGGTCGCTTGGTCCGCTTGGCTGGCTGATTGTCTCACCGCAGTTTCACGAGGTGCACCATTCCACCGCCCCGGCGCATATCGACAAGAACTTTGGCGGGGCGCTGGCGATTTGGGACCGGATCTTCGGAACCTACGTGGCCCATGACGGCACCCCGCTGACCTGGGGACTGGTCGGCGAACGGGTGCCGGAAAGCTTCCTTGGCCAGATCTTTGTGCCATTCGTCGGAATCCACGGACTGGTGCGTCGCCGGTGGCGCAAGGCACGGGCAAGGGCGCAGGCCGCCCCGCAGGAGCCCGCGGAATGACCCCCCGGATCACCATGTCCCTGACCGAGGCGCAGCTGGCCGAACATGTCGCGCGACAGCTGAACAACCTTGTGCCCGACCCGAGACCGGTGACGCCCGACGACCTGCGCCCCGCCCTGCCCGAGGCCTTGGCCCGGCTGGAGCATTGCTTTGGTCATGTCGACAACAAGTACTTCTTCGACGGGTCATCTGCCGTCTTCAGCCATCTGCACGGCGACCAATGGGCGATGTGGCTGTATCTTCTGTCGAACACGCTGTTCCGGCAGGGCGCCGGGGCGGACCTGTGTTCCAAGCTCTTTCTGCTGAACAAGGCGCTGCACGGCTGCGACATTTTCTACGAGGTCGCGCTGCCTTCAGTCTTTCTGCTGGTGCATCCGCTTGGCACCGTTCTGGGCCGTGGCGAATATTCGGATTTCTTCGTGTCCTACCAGCGCGTTGGCGTCGGATCGAACCACGATGTCTATCCCCGGTTCGGATCGCATGTCACGCTGCGGCCCGGGGCTTCGGTGCTGGGTAAGTCCTCTGTCGGCACGCATTGCCAGATCGCCGCCGACACCCTGGTCATCGACCGCGACATTGCCGATAATACCACCATCATGGGTCGCCCCGGCAGCTATCGCAACCGCGCGAACCCTTCTCCCTATCCGTTGTGGCGTTAACCCTTCCAAGGCTTCCTCATGTTGAAAAACAAGACCGACAACCAGAACCTTCGTCAGCGTCTGCACAACGTGATCCCGGGGGGCGCGCATACCTACAGCCGCGGCGACGATCAGTTCCCCGAAAACGCGCCCGCGCTTCTAGACCGGGGCAAGGGGGCCTATGTCTGGGACACCGAGGGGCGCAGATACCTGGATTATGGCATGGCGCTGCGGTCGGTCACGATCGGCTATGCCGATGACCGGGTGAATGCGGCCGCCCTTGATGCGATGAACCGGGGCGTCGGCCTGACCCGCGCCTCGATGGTCGAGCTTGAGGCCGCCGAACGCCTGTGCGACCTGATCCCCGGCGCGGAAATGGTGAAATTCGCCAAGAACGGGTCGAACGTCACCACCGCCGCCGCCAAAATCGCACGCGCCTATACCGGCCGTCGCTATATCTGTGTGCCGCGCCAGCATCCGTTCTTTTCCTTCGACGACTGGTTCATCGGCACGACCCCGGTGAAACGCGGGGTCCTGGCCGATCATTCCGCGACCACGCTTGTCTTCGACTACAACGACATCGCCAGCCTTCAGGCCCTGTTCGATGCCCACCCCGGTGAGATCGCCGGGGTGATGCTGGAACCCGCGACGCATATCACGCCCTGCCCCACGGGGACCTGTCAGGCCGAGTGGCCCGAAAAACCCGGCTGCCACTGCGGCGCGCCGGATTTTCTGCATCTGGTCCGCGATCTGACCCGCAGGAACGACGCGCTGCTGATCTTCGACGAGATGATCACCGGCTTCCGCTGGCATCTGAAGGGCGCGCAGCATTTCTTCGGGGTCGAACCGGATCTGATGACCTTTGGCAAGGCGATGGCCAACGGTTTTGCCCTGGCCGCTGTCGCCGGCAAGCGCGAGTACATGCAGGTCGGTTCCATCGACGTGCCGGGAATGGAGCGCACCTTCCTTCTGTCCTCCACCCACGGAGGAGAGATGACCGCCCTTGCCGCCTTCCTCACCGCCAGTCGCATCTGCGAGGAAGAGGACGTGCCCGCCCATCTCTGGGCCTATGGCGCATCTTTGCGCGACGGGCTGAGCGCCTTGGCTGCGGATCACGGGCTGGCCGATCACTTTGTGCTGGAAGGACCGGCGGTGGCACTGAACTATGTGACACGCGGGGCCGATGGCACCCCCTCGGCCGAGATGCGGACGCTGTTTTCGCAAGAGATGATCCGCCAGGGCGTGCTGATACCCTGGATTTCGCTGGCGCAGGCGCATGGGGCCGAGGAGTTGGACCTGACGCTGCGCGCGGCGGACAAGGCGTTTGAAATCTACGCCAAGGCGCTTGAAGACGGACCCGCGGCCCATCTGAACGGCCCTGCCGTCAAACCCGTGTTCCGGCCTACGAACTGAACCCGAACCCAAGCGAAGGACATCGCAATGGCTGATCTGACAGGCAAGACCGTCATCGTCACCGGCGGGGCCGGCATCCTGGGCCAGAACTTCTGCAAGGGGTTTGCCGCACAGGGCGCCCGGGTCGTGGTGCTGGATCTCGACCCCGCCCGCGTCGCCGAGGTCGCCGGTGAAATCGGTCCCGACGCCATCGGGCTGGCCTGCGACATCACCGACCCCGCATCGGTGCGCGACGCCATCGCCCAGGTCATCGCTGAAACCGGGCGGATCGACGTTCTGATGAACAACGCGGCCTCGAAATCCCGCGATGTGCGCGCCTTCTTCACCCCGTTCGAGGACTATGATCCCGAGATCTGGCGCGACGTGATGTCAGTCAACGTCGACGGCATGTTCCTGGTGACCCAGGCCGTGGGGCGGCAGATGCTGGCCCAGGGGAGCGGGTCGATCATCAACCTGGCGTCAATCTACGGGCTGGTCGGGCCGGACAGCCGGATCTACGAGGGGTCGGATTACCTTGGCGGGCCGATCAACACGCCGGCGGTTTATTCCGCGTCGAAGGCGGCGGTGGTCGGCTTTACCAAATGGCTGGCGACCCATTACGGCGACAAGGGCATCCGCGCCAATTGCCTGGTGCCCGGCGGAGTCTCCAGCGGTCAGAACGGCCCGTTTCAACGCAATTATGCCAGCCGCACCCCCATGGGCCGCATGGCCGAGGCGGATGAGCTGGTCGGACCGGCGGTCTTCCTGGCCTCGGACGCGGCCAGCTATGTCACCGGGCAGGTCCTGGCCGTCGATGGCGGATGGACGGCGTGGTGACGGGCTGATCCTGGGAAGATGCTGGTTGTCCTGCTCAAATTCGCCGAGGTCGGCACCCGCGCGATTTTCGTGGTCGGGACCAGCTATCTGCTGCCGCTGGACCAGGCGGGGCAATTCGGGCTGATCGTAACGCTGCAGGGTCTGGCTTCGTTTGCATTTGGATACGAACGCCACACCGACATCCAGCGCCGCGTCGTCGGGGCCGAGCCCTGGACCTTCGATCGTGCCGTCGGTCAGGCGCTGCGGTTGTTTGCGACCAATTATCTTGTCGTCTCTCCGATCTATGCCGCGCTGCTGCTGATCCTGATGGGGTTGTCGCCCTGGCTTATCTGTCTGGCCATCGTGGTGGCCGTGGCGGAACAGCTGATGAACCAGGCCTATCTGATGGCCATGGTGAACCCGCGCTACCGGCCGCTGATGGGCCTGGCGGTGATGAAGAACACCGCGATCCTTGCAGTTCTCGCCTGGCTGATGCTGGCGGATCCCGCGCGCCTCGGGCTGGGGGCCGTGCTTGTGACCTGGGCCGCCGCCTCGGTCGGGACCGTCGGAGTGGCGGCGCTGATCTGGATCCGGCTGCGCCACCCCCATCCAGACCCCGGCCCCGGCCTGAGGGAGAGCCTGAGCGCGCAATACCGTGCGTCCTGGCACCATTTCCTGCTGGGCCTTGTGGCCATTCTGGCGCTTCAGATCGACCGGCTGGTGATCGGGGCCGTGATGCCCCTGGATCAGGTCGGCGTCTATTTCCGGCATATCCTGATGGTGTCGATGATCTACCAGGTCTTCAACATCGCCTTCCTGAACCGCGTCCTGCCTGCGGTATTCGCCCTGGCCAAACGCGCGCCCCTGTCCGACCTGCAGGCGATTGCACAGCGCGAATACCTGCGCGTTCTGGTCTTCGTCGGCGCCCTTGCCCTGGCGGGCCTTGCCCTGCACCTGGTGACCGGCGACGCGCTGGCCGACCGCTTCAGCCTGGTGCCGGCCTATTTCGCCGGGCTTCTGGTGATGTCCTGCGTCCGCATGCGCGCCGATTTCAACGGGCTGATCCTGAACGCCCTGCACCAGGAGGCCGTGATTTTCCGGCTTCAACTGATCAGTTTCGCGCTGAATTTCCCCGTGCTCGTGGGGCTGACCTGGGCCCTGGGCATCCCCGGCACGATCGCCTCTGGTATCACCGGGGCCGCCCTTTACCTGGCCCTCACCCGCCGCACCCTGATCCGCCAAGACAGAGAAAGCCCTGCCCTTGCAACATGACCTTCCCAAAGACCTGACGCAGGACGGCACAGGCACGGTTCTGCTCTATTCCATCCACCGGACCGAAGACTGGTTCCGCCACCTTGGTGAAAACATGGGCTTTGCCAAATCGGCGGTCGTCTCCTGCCTGCCGGGAGAGGGCGATCATAACGTCATCGCCGACTTCCAGCACCACCAGCGACGGTTCTACGCCGCCGATGCGCGGCACTCGGACCTTCTGGACGCCGCGACAGTCGCCGACATCGCCGCCCGCTGCCGCGTCCTGCGCTTCATGGGGGACCGGCGCGCCGCCGCGATGATCTTAGGCATGGCCGAGGCCATGGCGAAGGTTCTGGACGTGGTGCAACCGGATGTTATCGTGAGCTTCCCGATCGACCGCTATGTCTCGGACGTGCTGGAACATCTGGGCCGGGCGCGCGGTGTACCCTTCTATGAACTCACCGTGTCCGCGTTGAACGGCCAGTCCATGCTGATGCGCAAGGGCGCGCTGTGCCAGCACGGCCCCGACCCGGACCCCGCCCTGGTCGAGGCCGGCGTCGAGGAAATGGCGACCCCGCTGTTCAAACCCAGCTACGTCCAAGGCGTGGCGAATTTCACCGCCAAGCGCTGGCTCAAAGTATTTGCCTATTTCCGCCTGCGGGGGTTCGTCTTCTGGCTGATCTCGCTTCTGCATCGGGACCGGTTGAACCTGCATTACCTGGATGCGCAAAGCTTTCTGGGTCACAAGCCGCGGCTGTCGGACATGCGGATCGTCAACCTGGTCGACCGCGACTGGCGCGACAGCCTTGACGCCTTCCCCAAGGACCGTCGGCTGTTCATCGGCCTTGCGCTGTTTCCCGAGGCCTCGATCGACTACTGGATCCACGACCTGAAGCTGATCGAATACGAAGACGTCATCGTCGAGATGGCAACGGCCTTTTCCGATGCCGGATATCTGGTTCTGGTCAAGGACCATCCGCTGCAGTTCGGTTTCCGCCAGTGCGGGCTGATCGACCGTCTGCGCGCGATCAAAAACGTGAAATTTGTCCCCTACGAGGAAAACGGAACCGAGCTTCTGACCCTGTGCGGGGTCAGCTTCACCTGTACCGGCACGCTTGGGTTGCAGGCGGCGCTTCTGGGGGCCAAGTCCATCGTGGTCGAGAATTACTATACAACGGATACGCGCGATTTCATCTTCCTGTCGGACCGCGACAGGATCAAGGACCTGCCGGAAGAGGCCTCGTCGCGCGACTTCTCGACCGGGCTGGAAGATCGTCAGCGCCGCATCATCGCCAACCTGCTGCGCGGCAGCTTCGTCAGTGACTTCTTTTCCTTCGAAAAGTTCGACAAGACCAACCCCTCCCCCGGCGCGACCGAACTGGGCCACGTTCTGGGCCGTGAGGTCCGCGCGCTGATGGCTGAAGATGGTGCCTCGGCCCGACACAACGGCCGGGGCACCTAGACCTTGGCGGGAACCGCAAGTAACCTGCGCCGCGTTGCGGCCCCCGTCATTCCAAGGCGGTCACGCCTTCGCGCCCGTCATTGAAGCAAAGATATTCGCATGCGATTTCATCCGGCAGTCTTGATGTTGATGGTCTGGGGCGGGGCGCATCTGGCCTTTTTCGTGCTGCCCTTCGAAATGGTCACGCGGCGCTTTGATCCAATCGGATTTCTTGTTCTTCTTGCCTTTCTGGGCACCTTCTGTGCCGGGGCCTACATTCAGATCGTCTGGGTGCGGTTCAGGCCCGTGACGCCCTTCGACTCCCTGCCCATGGGAAATGCGGATCTGCTGCTCAAGGCGCTGGCCTCGGTCACGATCCTTGTCTTCACCTTTGAAATCATTCGCGGCAGCAGCCTGGATCTGGTGGCCGCCTACGAACAGCGGTCCAATCAGGCGCAGGCCCTGTTGCACGGCGGCCTTTCAGGCAGCTCGTCCCTGTTCAAGCTGGGCTTCCTGACCTACACGGCCAGCTATGTCTATACGGTGCGAGCGATCATTTTCGACCGCAAGCCCAAGCTGCTGAACCTGGCGATCTTCGGATTTCTTCCAGTGCTTCTTGCGGGGCTGGCCCTTGGCGGACGGGCGCAGATCTTCAACTCGATCGCCTACGCGGGCCTGGCCATTCTGGCGCGCAAATACCTATACCCCAAGACGGAAGAAACGCGCGCCTCACGCAAGTCCTGGCGCTGGTCCCTGGCGCGCATCCTGGGTGTGATCTTCGTCGTCCTGGCCTTTAACTACTTCGTAAACGTCTTCATCATCCGCGCCGATGTCGTCGGCGGGGCGGAAATGATGCTGCAGATCGTGGCGCACCAATGGGGGGTGACCTTCAGCGGGCCAGGGGCCGATTTCATGATTGCGGCCTTCGGTGCCGTAACCACCTACATCATCTTCGTTTTCGTCTGGTATCTTGTGCAGGGGGTCGTGATGGCGAATTCGCTGTTCGTGTCCTACCAGGGCGATGCGCTATGGGGCGTTTACGGCCTTGACCTTCTGTCCGCCGTGGTGCGCCGCCTTGACCCCGAAGGCGTTGCGGACAGCTTCAACTACCTTCTGGCCCTCGACACCTACGGCTTCCTTCCATCGGCCTTCGGGTCGCTTTACGTCGACTTCCTGTTCGGGGCGTTGGTTGTCGTCTTCGCCTGGGGCTGGCTTGCCGGTCTGGTCTACAAACAGATCCGCCGGGGCCGGGATGCGCGCTGGTACATCTTCGGACCCTTTGTTGTCATGGGGATCATCTTCAGCCTGGTGAACACGCCGATCGGCTTTGCCAACGGGCTGGTCACACATTTCTGGCTGGTCGTGACCTTCCTGATGATGCCGAAACCCGGGCGACAGGACGTTCCGGCTGGGGCCGTGCCCGCATGACCGATCCGACAACCACAGTCCTTGTCACCGGAGCAACCGGGTTTCTTGGCCGCCAGATCGTCACCCTGCTTGCGCAGGACAACAGCCTTGATGTGATCGCAGGGTCGCGGGGCGGGCAATCCGTTGTCGGCAAACCCGGCTTCGCCTACGGCGACCTTGCCGACCTGCGCGATCTGACCACTGATCTGCAGGGCATCGACGCCATAGTGCATTGCGCAGCCCTTGCGCATGTGCTGCGCGAACCGGATGGCGACCCGCTGCCCCGCTACATGGCCGTCAATTGCGACGCCACGCTGGATCTTGCCCGCCAGGCCGCCGCCGCCGGTGTCCAGCGTTTCATCTTCATCTCGAGCATCGGGGTGAACGGCAACCAGACCCACGGCACCCCCTTCCGCCCCGATGATCCGCCTGCGCCCCATGCGCCCTATGCGGTGTCGAAGCTGGCTGCCGAGGAGGGGTTGATGGAGATCGCCCGGGACACCGGGCTCGAGGTGGTGATCCTGCGTCTTCCGCTGGTGCTGGGCCCCGATCCGGTCGGCAATCTGGCCAGCCTGTCGCGCTTGATCGGCAAGGGCGTGCCCCTGCCCTTCGGGCTGGCCACGGGCAATCGCCGGTCGCTGGTAACCGCGCCCACGGTGGCCCGTGCGATCCGCGATTGCCTGCACAATCCCCAGGCCATCGGTCAGGTTTTTTTGGTCGCCGACACCCCGCCGCTGCATCTGCGCGGGATCCTGACCACGCTGGCCGATCTGACCGGTCAGCGGCTGAAACTTGTCCCCGTGCCCGTCTGGCTGCTGCGAGGCATGCTGCGGCTGGCAGGCAAGGGCAAGGCCGCCGATCAGCTGTTCGGCGACCTGGAAATCGACAGCTCTCACCTCCGTCGCCGTCTGGGCTGGACGGATGGCCCCGACACAGAACAGGATTGATCCATGAGCACCTTTGTCATTGCCGAAGCGGGTGTGAACCACAACGGAGAGGACGCGCTGGCCTATCAGCTGGTCGAAGAGGCCGCGAAGGCCGGGGCGGATGCGATCAAGTTTCAGACCTTTTCCGCCGCCAAGGTCGCCCGGCCCTCGGCCCCCAAGGCCGACTATCAGACGACCACGACCGGCGAAGGCAACCAGTTCGACATGCTGAAAAAGCTGGAAATCAGCCCCGAGCTTCACCTGGGCCTGATGGACCGCTGTCGCGCACTGGGGATCGAGTTCATGTCGACGCCCTTCGACCCTGAATCGGCGGACTTCCTGGTTCAGCACGGGATGGGGCGGCTGAAGATCCCCTCGGGCGAGATCACCAACCACGTCTTCCTGCGGCATCTGGCCGGGCTGGGCGTGCCGATGATCCTGTCGACCGGCATGGCCACCCTTGACGAGGTGCAGGAGGCCGTCGCCGTCCTGCGCGCCAATTGGGCCGGGGCCGAGGATTTCGACAAGGTCCTGACGATCCTGCATTGCACGTCCAACTACCCGGCGGCGGATCACGATGTGAACCTGCGGGCGATGAACACGATCGGGGCGGCGACGGGGATGCCGGTCGGCTATTCCGACCACACACTTGGCATCGCCGTCAGCCCGGCCGCCGTGGCGCTTGGCGCTGTGGTGATCGAAAAGCATTTCACCCTCGACCGCGGGATGGAGGGGCCGGATCACCGCGCCTCGCTCGAACCTGGGGAACTCGCGGCGATGATCGCGCAGATCCGCTCGGTCGAGGCGGCCCTGGGGCGCGCCGAAAAGGCCCCGACCGAGTCCGAGATCCAGATGCGGACCGTTGCCCGCCGGTCGATCGCCCTGGCCCGGGCGCTGCCCGCCGGCACCGTTCTGAGTGCCGATCATCTGGTGCTGCTACGCCCCGCCACGGGCATCGCGCCCCGGCATTTCGACAGCTTGTTGGGTCGGACCCTGGCCCGGGACGTCGCAGATGGCGACGCGCTGACCTGGGACGACATCGCCGGGGGCCACGTCGCCGGGGGAGAGGACTGAATGCGCCACATCGTCTACATCAGCGGAACGCGCGCCGATTTCGGACTGATGCAGGCGACGCTGCGCGCCCTGCACGACGATCCCGCCCTTCGGCTGTCGGTCCTCGTGACGGGGATGCACCTGGACGCAGGTTTTGGCGACACCTGGCGGGAAATCGAGGCCGCCGGGCTGACGATCCTGGGCAAGGTGTTCGTCGATCTGCACCCCGCAAACGGTCAGACCATGGCCCGCGCCATCGGCCAGATGACGGCACAGATGACGGATCTTCTGGCCGAGGCCCGTCCGGACGCGGTGCTTTTGCTGGGCGACCGGGGCGAGATGCTGGCGGCTGCCATCGCCGCGATCCACCTGAACATTCCCGTGGCCCATGTCCATGGCGGCGAACGGTCCGGCACGGTGGACGAATCCGTGCGGCACGCGATTTCGAAACTGTCGCACCTGCATTTCACCGCGACCGAGGCCTCACGCGCGCGGCTGATCCGTCTGGGCGAAGATGCCGAACGGGTGCATGTCACCGGGGCTCCCGGCCTTGACGGGCTGACCGATGCGCCGCGCCACCCCCGGGATCAGTTGCTGGCCGAGCTTGGGCTTGACCCCGGGACCCCGACCGCGCTGGTGCTGTTCCACCCCGTCCTGCAAGAGGCGCAAGGCGCCCGCGACCAGATCGCCGCAATCTTCGATGCGCTGCACCGGGACGGCTGGAATTATGTCGTGCTGATGCCCAATGCGGATGCGGGCAGCGATGACATCCGCACGGCGATCGAGGCCTCGGCCCGCCCCTCGGCTCCGCGCTTCGTGCATCTGCCGCGCCCGCAGTTCCTGGACTTCATGGCGGGGATGGATGCGCTGGTCGGCAATTCCTCGTCCGGGATCATCGAGGCGGCAAGCTTCGGCACCCCGGTCATCAACATCGGTTCGCGCCAGAACCTGCGCGAACGCAACGCCAATGTCATCGACGTCCCGGCCGAGGGCGACGCGATCCACAAGGCCCTGTGCCAGGTGCGGCTGTCGGGCCGCCATACGCCGGCGAATGTCTATGGCGACGGACGGGCGGCGGGGCGGATCACGGCCCTTCTGCGCGACCTGCCGCTGCCCCCTTCGCTTCTGGACAAGGTGCTAAGCTATTGACCTGCGTCATCATCGGTTCCGGCGGACATGCCAAGGTGGTTCTGGCCGCGCTGCGCGCCGGCGGCAGCGATGACCGGATCGAGCTGCGCGATGGCAACCCCGAGCGCGCCGGCCTGATCGTCGCCGGGCTGAAGGTGCGGGTCCCCGATCTGCCCGAGGGGTCCATGACGGGCTGCCGCGTGCATGTGGCCATCGGCCATAACGCCACCCGTCTGGCGCTTCTGGATCAGGCTCTGACCAGCGGCGCAGAGCCGCTTTCGGTGCTTCACCCCCGGTCCCATGTCGACCCCTCGGCCAGCATCGGGCCGGGCAGCCTTTGTGCCGCGCTGGCCATCGTCGGACCGGACGCCGCAATCGGGCGCGCGGCGATCGTGAACCACGCGGCGGTGGTCGATCACGATTGCCGGATTGGCGACGGCGTGCACATTGCCCCCGGCGCGGTGCTGGGCGGCGGTGTGCGGGTCGGCAACACAGTTCTGATCGGGGCCAATGCCACCATCCTTCCCGGATTGGAAATCGGCGACAATGCCGTTATCGGTGCCGGAGCAATTGTCACCAAATCCGTTTCCGCAAACCAGACCTGGATCGGAACCCAACCTGTGCAGGGCCGAAGCTGATCATGAAAGAGATTACCATCCTCGCGTCGGATACGCTTCGCGATGCCTTGCAGCTTTTGGACCGCTCCGCGCGCGGCATCCTGGTGATGACCGGGACGGACGGCGGGGTGCTGCGCACGATCACCGACGGTGACATCCGGCGGATGCTGCTGAACGGCGCCGCGCTTGAGGATGACTTGGCCACCCTGCCGCAGAAAACGCCTGTGACCGCACCCGACACGACCTCGCGCGCGGGGATGCTGGAACTGCTGGATCAGCACCGGATCGACCATCTTCCTGTGGTCGATGCCACAGGCCGCCTTGTCGACCTGCAGGACCGCAAGTCTCTGTCACAGCGGATTTTCCTGTCGGCCCCGCATATGGGCGACGCGGAACGCGAATTTGTCGAACAGGCGTTTGAAACCAACTGGATCGCGCCGATCGGCCCGAACGTGGACGCCTTTGAGCAGGAAATCTGCGCCATGCTGGGGATCCGGGCGGCGGCGGCTCTGTCCTCGGGCTCGGCCGCGCTTCACCTTGCTATGCGGCTGTTGAACGTCGGCACGGGCGACGTGGTCTTCTGTTCGTCGCTGACCTTCATCGCCAGCGCCAACCCGATCCTCTACCAGGGGGCCGAGCCGGTCTTTATCGATTCCGAGCCCGACAGCTGGAACATGTCGCCCGCCGCGCTGGAACGCGCGCTGGAAGACGCGCGCCGGGCCGGAAAACTGCCCAAGGCCATCCTGATCGTGAACCTTTACGGGCAAAGCGCCGACATGGATCCGCTGATGGCCCTGGCCGATGCCTATGGCGTGCCCGTGATCGAGGATGCTGCCGAAAGCCTGGGCGCCACCTACAAGGGCCGCAACAGCGGCACCATCGGTCACCTTGGCGTGTTTTCCTTCAATGGAAACAAGATCATCACCACCTCGGGCGGCGGCATGCTGGTGTCCGAGGATGCCGACATGATCCAGCGCGCCCGCTTCCTGTCGACCCAGGCCCGGGAGCCGGCGCTGCACTACGAGCACAAGGAAATCGGCTATAACTACCGGATGAGCAACATCCTGGCCGGGATCGGCCGCGGTCAGCTTCAGGTGCTGGGCAAACGTGTCGCCGCACGCCGCGCGCTGTTCGACACCTACCGCGCGAGGCTGGGCCATATCGACGGGCTCAGCTGGATGGCCGAACCGGATTGGAGCTATTCCAACCGCTGGCTGTCCGTCTGCCTGCTGGATCCCGCGCGCATGTCCAAATCGCCCCTGGCGGTGATGCAGGCCCTTTCCGACGAGATGATCGAGGCCCGCCCGGTCTGGAAACCGCTGCACCGCCAGCCGGTCTTCGAGGGGTGCCGCTATTACACCCATTCGAACGAAAGCACCTCGGACCGGTTCTTCGAGACTGGGATCTGCCTGCCCTCGGGCTCGAACATGACCGACGCGGACGTGGACCGCATCATCGACACGCTTTGCGCCACGATGGAATGACCGCCATGCTGAAACGTCTGACCGATATCGTCCTGTCGCTGATCGTTGCCGTGATCTTCCTGATCCCTGCGATCCTTGTCTGGATCGCTGTCCGCGCGACTTCGCCCGGGCCGGCAATCTACTGGTCCGACCGGGTCGGGCGCGACAATCAGATCTTCCGCATGCCCAAGTTCCGCAGCATGTACATCGACACTCCGGCGGTCGCGACGCATCTGCTGCAACAGAACGCCAGCCATATCACCCCGGTCGGGCGGTTCATCCGCAAGACCTCTCTCGATGAGATCCCGCAGCTCTGGTCGATCCTGACCGGAGAGATGAGCATCGTCGGCCCGCGCCCGGCCCTGTTCAATCAGGATGACCTTGTTGCGCTGCGCACGGAATGCGGGGTGCATCGCCTGCGCCCGGGCCTGACCGGATGGGCACAGGTCAACGGGCGGGACGAGATCTCGATCCCCGACAAGGTCGCGCTGGATGCGGTCTACATGCAGCGGCAATCCTTCTGGTTCGACCTTTACATCATCGGGATGACCGCGCAGCGCGTTCTGGTCAGCAAGGGCGTCAGCCACTAAGGCCGTCTTAGGGGCAACCCTGCATCGGGCCAGTTTCGGGTCGATTTTCACCCCATTGTTGCAGTGGTACCCCCCTGCCCCTTGCGTCCCGGCGAAAGGGGCTATCTTGTTAGGCGGACCCGATCGGACAGGACCATGCCCCAAACCGCCCTTGGACCCGAGCAAATGACGACAGACCAACCGCCGCAGGACCTTGCGGCGCTGATCGCCTGTCCGAAATGCGACGCGGTCTATCGGGCGACGGATCCTGGCACGGGGGAACGCGCGGTCTGTGCGCGGTGTCACACGGTGCTGATCGCACCACGCAAACGGGCGGGCAAGCAGATCATCGCCATCGCGCTGGCGGTGGTGGTGCTGGTCATCGCGGCGACCATCTTTCCCTTCCTGTCGATCCGCGCGGCGGGGGTGGTGCACGACAGTTCGATCCTGGACGCGGCGCTGGCGTTTTCCTCGTCTCCGCTTCTGGTGGTGCTGTCGCTGGCCGTGGCGGCGCTGATCGTCTTCTTCCCGGTGATGCGGGCGCTTCTGGCGATCTACGTGCTGACGCCGCTGGTGCTGGACCGCCCGCCCTTTCCCGGGGCCATCCGCGCCTTTCGCCTGTCCGAGGCCCTGCGGCCCTGGTCCATGGCCGAGATCTTTGCCATCGGCTGCGCCGTGGCGCTGGTCAAGGTGGCGGACCTGGCGCTGGTGGCCTTTGGTCCGGCCTTCTGGATGTTCTCGGCCCTCGTGATCCTGATGATGCTTCAGGACAGCTACATGTGCAGGTATTCGGTTTGGAAATCGCTGGAAAAATAAGATCCGCCCGCGCCATGGGACTGGTCGCCTGCACCCGCTGCACAAGGCTCTGGCCCATGGGCACGGAATCCTGCGGCCGCTGCGGGCACCACATGGTGTCACGCGATACGCTGTCACTTCAGAAGGTCTGGGCGTGGTGGGTTGTCGGGCTGATCTGCTATATTCCCGCGAACCTCTACCCGATGCTGGCCACCCGCACGCTGGTGTCCAAGGACGAAGGCACGATCATCGGCGGCGCGGTCGAGCTGGCGCATCACGGCAGCTGGGGCATCGCGCTGATCATCATCTTTGCCTCGGTCGTGATCCCTATCGGCAAGTTCATGGCGGTGGCGGCGCTGGCGCTTGGCGTCAAGAACGGCAGCCGCATGTCCCCCCTGCGCCGGCATCAGCTGTACGAGGTCGTCGAATACATCGGCCGCTGGTCGATGATCGACGTCTTCGTGGTGGCCATCCTGTCGTCGCTTGTGCAGCTTGGGTCGCTGGCCTCGATCCAGCCGGGCAAGGCGAGCCTGTTCTTCGCCCTTTCGGTGATTTTCACCATGCTCTCTGCACAAAGCTTTGACAGTCGGATGATCTGGGATCAGGAAGACGGAAACCCGGATCTGCCCCCCGCCCGGCCCCCTGCCCCGCCCGTTCTGCCGGACGCCTCTGCCCAGTCCGGCCCCGAAACACCCCCTGAGACCGCCCAGAAAGCCCCCGCGTGACCGATACCCCGCCCAATGTCCCCATCCAGCCGGCCCGCCGGTCCCTGCTTGAACGGCTGTCGATCGTCTGGCTGATCCCGCTTGCCGCGCTGATCATCGCCCTTGGCGTCGCGGTGCAAAGCTATCTTGACCGGGGTCCGCTGGTGCAGATCACCTTTGAAAACGCCTCGGGCGTGGTCGCCGGCCAGACGGAACTGCGTTATCGCGACGTGGCCGTGGGGCTGGTGGAAAAAATCGGGTTTACGGAAAACCTCGATCACGTTCAGGTCTCGGTCCGGCTGGACAAGGCGGTGCGCGATTTCGTCGATGACGGCGCGGCCTTCTTCGTGGTCCGCCCCGAGATTTCGGCGCGCGGCGTGTCTGGGTTGGAAACCGTTCTGTCGGGCGTCTACATCCAGGCTGCCTGGGATGACCAACCCGGCGGCTTCCAGTCCCAGCACGAGGGCAGCGACGAACCGCCCCTGATGGCCGGCATGGACGGCGGGTTGAAACTGCGGCTCAAGGCGGCACCGGACGCCGGGCTGACCGAAAACGCGCCGATCATCTACCAGGGCGTCGAAGTGGGCCGCATCGGCCGCGCCGAGATCACCGAAGATGGCCAGACGGTCGAAGCGGACGCCGTGATCTATGCCCCGCATGCCCGCCTTGTGACCACCGCGACCCGGTTCTGGGATGCCTCGGGCTTTCGCTTTTCGCTTGGGCCCGGCGGCGCGCGGCTGGATTTCTCCTCTGTCGCGTCGCTGGTGTCCGGTGGCGTGACCTTCCGCACCGTGGTGTCGGGCGGGCGCCCCGCGCAATCGGGCGACAATTACCTGGTCTACGCCGACGAAGGCGCCGCCCGCGGGTCGGTCTTCAGCGAAGAGGAAGGGCCCGCGCTGGATCTGACCGCGATCTTCGAAGACAACGTTTCGGGCCTGGCCGTCGACGCGCCGGTGGATCTGGGCGGTGTGCGCATCGGCCGGGTGACAGCGGTGAACGGACTGGTCGATCCAGCGCGCTTCGGCGACAACCGTGTGCGCCTGGCCGCGACCCTGGCCATCAATCCCGCACGACTGGGCCTGGAAGGCGAGGCCGGCCCGAAAGAGGCCCAGGATTTCCTGGCACGCCGGGTGACCGAAGGGCTGCGCGTTCGCCTGGTCTCGGCCTCGTTGCTGTCGAACGGGCTGAAGGTCGAAATGATCACCGTGGATGACCCCGCCGATCCCGACGCCATCCTGGACCCGACGGGTGAACCGAACCCGACGGTCCCCACCACCGACAGCGATATCGCCGATGTCTCGGCCACCGCCGAAGGCGTGTTCGAACGGATCAACAACCTGCCGATCGAGGAGCTTCTGCAAAGCGCCATCGGCCTGATGGACAACATCAGCCGCGTCGCCGGAAGCCCCGATCTGCGCGCCCTGCCCGGCGATCTGCGCGGTGCCGTGGGCGAGGTGCGCGGGATCATCGGGTCCGAGGAAATTCAGGCCCTGCCCGCCCGCATAGGCTCTGTTGCGGATCAACTGGACCAGCTGGTGACGGCCCTGAACGAACAGGACACCGCCACCCGGGTTCTGGCCGCAGTGGACGCCGCCCGCGATGCGGCCCAGGGGGTTGCCCAGGCGACCGAAGGCCTGCCCGAGCTGCTGGCGCGGCTGGATACGCTGGCCGCCAAGGCCAATGACCTCCCGCTCGAGGAGCTGACGAGTGAGATCACCGGCCTGGCGCAGAATGCCCGCCGCCTGGTGTCCTCGGACGCGCTCCAGGCCCTGCCCGCCGCCGCCACCGCCACCCTGGCCGAGGTCGACGCCATCCTGACCGATGCGCGCAACAAGGGGCTGACCGACAGCATGGTCGCGGCGCTGGATGCCGCCCGCGATGCCGCCGGATCCGTCACCGCCTCGGTCGAAGGGGTGCCCGACCTGATCGACCGCCTGAACGCCGTGGCCGCCAAGGCCGAAACCGTGCCGCTGGATCAGCTGTCGACGGATCTGTCGGCGCTGATGCAATCGGCCAACGCGGTGCTGGACACCCCCGGCGCGCGCGAATTGCCCAAGGATCTGGGACAGGCGCTGACCGAACTGACCGCCGTGCTGAAGGAAATGCGCGAAGGCGGTGTGGTCGAGAACGTGAATGCCACATTCTCTTCGGCGCGACAGGCCGCCGACACCCTGCGCGAGGTCGCAAGCCAGCTGCCCGCGCTGCTGGACCGTGCCCGCGCTACGATTGCCCAGGCCGGCACGACCATTCAGGGCTATGACGCCGACCGGGGCGTCGGCCGCGATATCTCGACCGCCCTGCGCGAGGTCGAGCGCGCCGCCAATGCCGTCAACTCTCTGGCCCGTGCGCTGGAACGTAACCCCAATTCGCTGCTATTCGGACGCTGACATGATGACCTTTCGCCCCCTGCTTGCCCTGCCCCTGATCGCCGCGCTTTCGGCCTGCGGGGGCACCGTGGAACGGTTCGGATCCGGTGCGCCGGTGGTGGATCAGACCCTGCCGCGCGTGTCGTCGCGCTATTCTTCGCTTGAGGTGCGGCAGGTGTCGCTGCCCAGCTACGCGGCCTCGGACGAAATCGCCTCGCGCGATGCGGGCGGGGCGATCACCACCAACAAATCCACGCTTTGGGCGGATGAGCCCGCCCGCGCCATGACGCTTGAGCTGTCGCGCTACCTGGGTCAGATCACCGGCGCCCAGGTCGCGGCCGAGCCCTGGCCCTTCCTTGACCGCGCCGAGGCCATCGTCGACGTCCGGATCGAGGATATGGTGGCCGACGCCGATGGCAGCTTCCATATCACCGGACAGTATTATGTCGCCCCCGACAGCGGCTATGGCGGCCGGTCGGGGCTGTTCAGCCTGTCGCAGCCGATCGTCGGCGACGGCGCCGGGGCGATTGCCGCCGCCCGCGCTGCCGCGACCCGCGCCCTGGCCGAACAGATTGCGCGGGGTGGATTGCGCTGAATCAGGCTCTGTCTCAGAGACTATACAAGGGCTTTCGGTCCCAAAACCAAAAGCGCCGCCCAGGGACCGGGGCGGCGCTTTGAATTTCCGTCAAGACACTGATTTCAAACGGAAATCATATCACCCCATCCGTTCCGAGGTGTAATCGCCCGGGGACGCCGGGAACACGACCGTCTTGTCGCCGTTCTGGAAGACCCGATGCTGGGCATGGGCGTGCACCGCGCGGGCCAGAACCTGGGCTTCGACGTCGCGGCCCAGGGTGACGTAGTCGCCGGGGCTTTGCGCATGGGTGACGCGGATGGTGTCCTGTTCGATGATCGGCCCTTCGTCCAGGTCGGCGGTCACGTAATGCGCCGTCGCTCCGATCAGCTTCACCCCGCGCTGGAACGCCTGCTTGTAGGGGTTCGCGCCCTTGAAGCTGGGCAGGAAGGAATGGTGGATGTTGATGATCCGGCCGGACATCTTCTGGCACAGCGTATCCGACAGGATCTGCATGTAGCGCGCCAGTACCACCAGATCCGCGCCCGAGGACTCGACGACCTCCAAAAGCCGCGCCTCGGCCTGGGGTTTGTTTTCCTTGGTGACGTTGATGTGGTGGAACGGCAGGTCATGGTTCACCACGACCTTCTGATAGGTCAGGTGGTTGGACACGACGCCGACGATATCCACCGGCAGGGCGCCAATGCGCCAGCGGTACAGCAGGTCGTTCAGACAATGCCCGAAGTTCGACACCATCAGCAGCACCTTGATGCGCTGCGCGGTGTCGTTGATGCCCCAGTCCATGCCGAATTCCTCGGCCACTTCGGTGAAGCCTTCGCTCAGCTCGTCACGGGTGGCGCCCGTTTCGGGTTCGAAGCTGACGCGCATGAAGAACTTGCCGGTCTGCGCGTCGTCGAACTGCGCCGAGTCGGTGATGTTGCAGCCACGTTCGGCCAGGTAACGCGAGATCGCCGCGACGATCCCACGACGTGAGGTGCATTGAACGGTCAGAACAAACGCCATGCGTCAGATCCCCTTGAAACTGGTTGCGGGCACGGCCCGGTATCCCGTTTGTTTTGACCTTTTTCGCGGCGGCCACAACCACCCGAAGCGGCGTGATGCGGGTATTTTCCGACGTTTGCGCCTGTCGCCCCCGCGCCCTGCCCTTTCCCGTGGCACCGGGACTTCAGGCCAGCGCCTCCTCGCTCAGGATTTTGTCCAGGCGCAGTGCTACCTGAAACTCCAGCGCCTTCAGCGGATCGTCCCAGCCCCCGGTCAGGTCGCGCAGCGTCTGAAGCCGCTGGCGCAGCGTGTTGATGTGAATGCCAAGCTCATCCGCGGCGCGGCGGGCGTTGAACTGGTGCTCGAAATAGCTGCGCAGGGTCTGCTTCAGCTGAAGGGCCTGCCTTGGGCCGCGGGCCTCGATCGGGTGCAGAAGCGCGGTGACATGGGTGCTGAGATCCGCGGCATTGCGCCCTTCGAAGATGCGCGCGAACAGGCTGACCTCGGCATGGTCGTGAAAGCGGTGCAGCGGCTGCATGACCCGCAGCACGGCCAGGCTATCCCGAAGGCGCGCGGTTTCCTGCGCCAGAACCGTCAGATCGGCCAGCGGCGGCGACAGAACGCCGCCGACCTGCCAGGCCTCTTGCCGGCGGGTCAGCGCATCGCGGAACGCCCGCAGCGCGTCGACCCCCGCGATGGCCAGGAAGTCATTGCCCGTCTCGTCCACCAGCACCCCGTGACGCACCGCAAGATCGCGCAAAATCAGACCCTGTTCAGCATGATCGAGACCTTCGAACCCGATCAGCGCCAGCTGCACCGCCTGCCCCGATCCGATGTCCAGTCGGGTCCGAAGCGCCGCCAGGCTGCTGTCGTCGGGCACCGCGACCTGTGTCACGTGGCGGATCAGGGTCGAGGTCGCGATCATCTGTTCGGCCTCTCTTTTCTCGGCCCAAAGCTTGGCGATGGCCAGCGCGACGGCGGCGCGTTCCAGGTTGCGAACCTCGATTGGGTCCAGACGGCCCTGGGTGCAGATCACCAGCATCTCGGGCCGCCCGGTGCCGCCGTGCAACTGGATGGCGCGGCATTCTTCCGTCTCGGTCTGCCGCAGCATCTGGGCCCGTCCGCTGTGCAGCGCCTGGGACGCGGGCGACAGCCGCGCAATCGTCCTGGGATCGCGCCGCAGTTCGCCAGCCATCGCACCGGAATAGAGCGGCGAGACAAAACCCTCGCGTTCCTTCAGATCGTGATCGTACAGGAAGATCGCCCCGTCCACCTGCCCCGCCATGCGTTGCAGGTAGTGTGGAAGATCGGCCCCCGTCGCCAGGAGAGAGGCCATTTCATCATGCGCCTCAGCCGAGGCCTCGACCCGACCGATATGATCCACCAGCGCGGCGCGACTGGTTTCGGCCTCGGCCAGGGCTTCGGCCTGCGCCTTGAAAGCCGCCGCGTTGCGGATCGCGATCCCGGCATGAAGCGCCAGCGACCCCAGCACCGACAGCTCACGCCCCGTGACATCGCGGCGATAGCGGTAGGCGGCAAACAGGAACCCCGTGACCTCGTCCCCAACCAGCATGGGAAAGCCGGTAAGCGACACGATCCCCTCTTTGCGGAACTGCTGATCCAGCTCGGGCAGGTGGTGGAACCGGTCGTCGTTCAGGTAATCGTTGGTGTGGAAATAGCTATTCGTCCGCAGGATCGCGCCGACCAGCCCGTATTCCACATCGCAACGCAGCACCCGCGCCTCGGGCGACAGGTGGCCTTCCAGATGGGCGCTGCGGAATTCGTTCGATCCCTTTTCCAGCAGGGTCAGCCAAGCCAGATCGGCCCCGGCCAGCGACCGGGTGCGCCGCACGATAAGCCGCATAAGATCGTCGGTGCCAAGCGTGCTGCTCATGTCGCGGGTGGTTTCGACCAGCATGTTCAACCCCCGCTCGGCCGAGGCGCGGTCCTGCAATTCACTGCGAATGCGGCTCATCGCCAGGCCGATGCGGTCGAAGGTTTCGCTGCCCTCGCTTGCCTCGGCGGCGCTGCGCAGGCTGTCCAGCGCCCGGTCGAAATCGGCCCTCGGGGTGCCGCCGGCCAGGGCCTCGAAGACCTCGGTCAAAGATGAAATCACGTGCTGCGTCATGCCGGCCCCTCCCCAAGGTCCGGCAAAGGATCACAGGGAACGCCCCCTGGCGCAAGCCACTTGCCAGGCTGCAGGGTCAAAATTGCCAATTGGCAAGAACCGGGAAAACTCCAATTTGTCAGGGGCTTGCCGGATCAGATCGGGTTTGCCTCGGCAAATTTGCGGAAGAAGGCCAGGAAGGCGCGGTCAGGATCGGCGGGCGGTTCCTTACCGGCGGCCCAGCTGCGCCATTCCCCTTCGACATAATAGATGTCGTAGCCCGGGTGCCGCAGCCGCGCGGTTTCATAGGTCTGGGTTTTCAGGGCGACCCCCTGCTGATCCAGCCAGCCGGGGCGCGGCTTGGTGCTGATCGGCGCGACCTCTTCTGTGCGCCCCTCGGCCTTGGCCTTCCGCCCGGTCGAGGCGAATTGCAGCGCGCGTTCAACCTTGCCCGTCGCCTCGCCATCCTTGCGCCACCAGCGCAGCTCTACATGGGTCACGCTGCGCCCGGTCTTGATCGGCTGCACCTCGACCATATAGTCCGACAGGGCCGAGACCTCCTCGACCGCGGGATCAATCGCGCGCATCCGCAGGTTCGACCAGGACGTCAGCTTGCCCTTGGGCACGCCCAACACCCCCCGCAGTGCTTCCAGCGAGAATTTCTCGGACGAGCGCCAGCGCAGATTGCCGCGCTTCTGCACCATCTCGTAAAGCGTCAGCGCGTATTTCGAGGACAGGGCGAACATGACCTCGCGCTGAAGACGCGCAAAAATGGTCGAGTTCGAGATGATCTTGCGCAGCCGCGGCGGGATCTCATATTCCAACAGCCCGTCGGCGCGGGCCATTTCCAGGTTGCCGCCCAACAGCTGCACCCGTTCAATCGCCGGCTTGCCGTCCCACACCGCCTCGATCTTCACGATGGCCGACATCAGCCGTTCGATCGATTCCCCAACCCGGTCGTTGGAATTATGCGACCCGCGCAGATCGGACTTGGCGATGACATGCAGCACCGGCTTGTCGATCGCCTCCCAGGCGTTCTCCAACAGCTGGTTATAGATGCGCCGGTCGGTCAGCGTCAGCGGCGTGACCTCGATCAGGTCGACAAGCTCACCGGGTTTGACAAGGGAATCCTTGCTTGGCCGGGTGTCGACCGTGCGATAGGGTTGGGAAGGCTTGGCCATGCTGCTCGGGTCCATACCTGGTTTTCTTACATTTGTATCGCACGGGATGTAAGCAGACAAGCGGTCTTCCCGCAGGGCTTCACCCGATTTGTAAGCTTTCAGAACCAAGGGGGACCCAGGACCGAATCGCAGACCCCAGTGTTTCAAGGGCTTTTCGGTGTCACCGATTCGCGGCAGATTCGCCATCCCGAAATGTAAGCTTTTACTGTCCCGATAGGTAAGATTAGCCGCCCCGATCCGTAAGTCTTGCCATCCCAGGACGTAGGCGAAGCCGTCCCGAAAAGTAGTCGATACAAGCACTATCGCCCGGAAAAACAGGGGATCCAGAGCCCTGAACAGATGAATCCTAGAATCCAGAATCTTTTCAGAGTTTTTGATTTTTGGATTTGGGGTATTCGTCTCTCGTGGCGGCGGATCGCCCCTGACCGCACCAAATGGTACGTTTTGGGTGACAGACTGCCTGGGACGACCATCAACTTCCGCACCCGCAGCCCAGACCCCCAAACTTCCTGAGATATGAGGGCGAACCGGCAACTTCCGGTTTTTTTGACCGATCCCCGTCAATTTTCGCACTTGAGGCGAGTCGCGCGCACAGGCATTCTGGCGGCAAAACAAACATCGGGGCGCATGAGCAATGGCAGAGACCCAGGACTATCCGGTCGCGTTGGACGACATCGACGCGCTGGCCCTAAGAGCGGACACAGTGATCAAGCGGTTGAGGGAACGGGTCTTTGCCCCCGGCCTGCAAAAGACGCTGGATGTGCGGTTCAATGTGCGCACCGCGGCCGAGATGGTCGGACGCACCGAAAAGGCGATCCGCGATGCCGAAGGCGACGGACGTCTGCCCGAACCCGAGAAAAACCCCGAAACCGGGCGCCGCGCAGGATACACCCTGGAAGAGGTCAACCGCATGCGCGAGGTCTTCGGCACCCTGCCGCATCGCGCGCCCGGGGATCCCGCGACCGTGCTGGCGGTTCAGAACTTCAAGGGCGGCGTCGGCAAATCCACCGTGGTCGTGCATCTGGCGCAATACCTCGCGATGCGCGGCTACCGGGTCTGCGTCATCGACTGCGACAGCCAGGGTTCGACGACCTCGATCTTCGGGCTGAACCCGGATGTGGACGTCGATGAGGACGAAGACACGCTTTACCCCTTCTTCCGGCACGGCGGGCCGTCGTCGCTGCATTATGCGCTGCGGGCGACCTATTGGCCGAACATCGCACTAATCCCCGCGAACCTCGGGCTTTATGATGCGGAATATGAATTCGCGGCCCGGATGGTGCGGGAACAAAACTTTGTTCTTGATAGACTACGCAGCGGAATAGAGACGATTTCGGATCAGTTTGACGTGATCCTGCTGGACCCGCCGCCGGCGCTTGGCATGATTTCGCTCTCGGTGCTGCGGGCGGCCAATGCGCTGTTGATCCCGGCTCCGCCGAACAACATCGACTTCGGCTCGACCGCGCATTTCCTCAAGATGATGGGCGCGACCCTGAACGAGCTGGCTGAACATGGCGGTGCGCGCGGGTATCATTTTGTTAAGATCCTCGCGACCAAGATGAATGATCAGAAAAGCGCGCATCAGGCGATCAAGCGGGTGATGGAGGCGGTCTTTCCACATGACCTGCTGAACGCGGTCCTCAAGGATTCCGCCGAGATCGACAATGCCACAGCCAACCTGATGACGGTCTACGAAATCACCGGCGCGGCCACCCGAACAGAGACGCACAAGCGGTGCAGGGTCTATCTGGACGCGGTTGGCCGTGAAGTTGAAACCCTGATCCGCAAGACATGGCCCAGCCATCACGCGGGTTTGCGCAAGGAGGGGATCCTGTGAGCAAACGACATGATGCAGTCTTCGACGACGTCTTGAAAGACCTGGGCGAGGATGCGCCCAAACGCGATCGCAGCGGCGCGCGGTTCCTGAAACGGTCGAACACCATGGCCGAACAGGCCAGCGGCGAACGGCAGGAAAAAGTGCTGCGCCTGGTCGATCCGGCAAGCTGCAAGATGTGGGACGGCCACAACCGCGCCTATGAGCTCTTGACCGAAGCCAATTGCCGCGACCTGATCGACGGCATCCTCAGCCAGGGACAGCAGGAATTTCCCGCCATCGTGCGCCGTCTGCCCGCCGGGCAGGGTGCCGAGTACGAGGTCATCTGCGGCGCCCGTCGGCATTTCGCGATCTCCTGGCTGCGGGCCAACAACTACCCCAAGTTCCTGTACCTGGTGGAAGAGCGTGAGCTGACCGATGAAGAGGCCTTCCGCCTCGCCGATATCGAGAACCGCGACCGCGAGGATATCTCGGATTTCGAACGGGCGCGCGACTATGCCCGCGCCGTGGATCTTTACTATTCCGGCAAACAGAGCCTGATGGCCGAACGTCTTCAAGTCTCGGCCGGGTGGCTGTCGCGCTATCTTCAGCTGGCGCGCATGGACGCGCGGGTCATCGCGGCCTTCCCCACGTTGCGCGACGTGAAGGAGCTGCACGCCAGGACGCTGAAACCGCTGATGGCGACTGACACCGGGGCCTCGGCCGTGCTGCTGGAAGCCGACCGGATTGCTGCCGAACAGGCATCGGCGCGGACGGGGCAGGGGCCCGCGGTGCCCGTGCCCGAGGTGATGAAACGCCTGAAGGCCGCCGCAACGCCGCCCAAGGAACGTAAGGCTGCCGACAAGGTCTATCGCTTCCACCCCGAGGAAAAGGGCGTGATGGTCCGCAAGAAGGGCGGACGGGTGCAGTTCGAATTTGACGGCACCACCTCGGCCAAGACGCTGCGATCCGCGCTGGATCAATTCCTGGCCGAGCGGGACAAGGGCTGATTGCCAATTGGCAATAACCCGGAAATCATCGTGATTTCATATCTTTAGGCCGTCGCCCTGCCTTCGGGGCGCGGCCCCGATCCCCGGCGCAGATTGATCATCTCACGCTCGACCTCGTTTCTAGGCAGCACGGCGATCCGATGCGCCAAGGCAAGCGCGCCGGTGACACTGGTGCCGGGCCGCGCGGGGTGGCTTTTCAGCTTGGCGGCAATGGTTTTCTCAAGTTCCCGCCTGCGGCGCTGTGCCAGGAACTCAAGCTGTTGGCGGGCACCTGCCTGCGCCGAAGGACGCACCGGGGCAGGGGTCATGGCCGGGGCAAGGCAGGGTTCGGCGACCACCGCATGGGCCTTGAGTATCAGCGCCAGGCCGATCCCCGCAGCCCGCCCGCGCGCGGCCAGGACCAGCGGCTTGTCGAAGGGGATCAAGGCCTCTTGCAGGCGGGTCCAGGGCGCGGCGCGATGTGACCAGAGCGTCTGGGGCAGGTCGCCATAATCGGACCCGGTGCAGAAATCCGCGCCCTCGGCACAGATGACACATGCGGCGATCCCCGGATCGGCCCGCCAGCTGACAAGGAACTGGGCGAACAGATCGGCCATCCCGGCATCCAGCGCATTTCCCCGGGCCGGACGGGCCAGCCGCAGGATCGCGACAGCCCCCTGGGTTTCGGTCTGAATGTGATGGGTCATCGGCGGCGCGGCCGAACGGGGCAGGGCCCGCCTGTTGTTCCGATCCCTGGCATCCATCCCTCCCCCGGTGCGAAAATCGTCCGGACAGAGTGGCCAGCAGAGCGCCTGAAGCAATGTGCGAAACCGACACAAATCGGCAGAATTTATGTGGGAACCCCACATAGGCGGCCTGACCAAACGGCGGCAGTTGCCGCGCAGGGTCAGCCTAGCAAGACCGAGGCCTTCAAGAAACCTGTATCCCTGCATCCGCAAAAGCCCCTATACCCGCCCCCAGAACCGGAGGCCCCATGATCGAGACATTCGCCAGCCTGCTGCCCCAGGGGCTATCCATGCTTGCCGCGTCGGTGCTGATCGTGACCAGCTTTGCCGCGTCCTTCATCACCGTGGCCTTCGGCATCGGCGGCGGGGCGGTGATGCTGACGGTCATGGCGACGCTGGTGCCCCCGGCGGCGCTGATCGCGACGCATGGGGTGATCCAGCTGGGGTCGAACCTGGGCCGGGCGGCGATGACCTTTGGCCATATCCACTGGCCGGCCATCCCCGCCTTTGCGGCGGGATCGCTGATCGGCGCGGGCCTGGGCGGTGCGGTTGTGGTCAACCTGCCGCCAGCCTGGGTGCAGATCGGGGTCGGGGCTTTCGTCATCTGGTCGGTGCTGGCGAAACCGCCGCGGATCGTGCGGGACTGGCCGCTGGTGATCGGCGCGATCTCCAGCTTTCTGACGATGTTCTTCGGGGCCACGGGGCTGTTCGTCGCGACCTTCACCAAATCGCAGGGGCTGGCGCGCCACGCCTATGTGGCGACCCATGCAACGCTGATGACGGTGCAGCACGGGATCAAGACGCTGGCCTTCGGATTCCTAGGCTTTGCCTTTGCTGACTGGGGGCCGCTGATCGTGGCGCTGATCCTTGCGGGGCTGGCGGGCACTTTCGTGGGCAAATCGGTGCTGAACCGGATCGACGACAGGCGCTTTGCCTGGGCGCTGAACGCGATCCTTATCCTGCTGTCGGTGCGGCTGATCTATGCCGGGCTGCGCGCGCTGACTGGCCAGGCCTAGCGTTTTCCCAGGCGCAGCACCCGGGCGGCGATCGGCGCGCCCAGGATGACCGAGAAGATCCGCAACACGTGATGCGCCACCACAAAGGCCATGTCGGCCCCGACGATCAGCGCCAGCACCGTCAGCTCGGCCTGGCCGCCGGGGGCAAAGGCCAGAAGCGTCTCCATCCCCGGGGCAAGGCCCAGCTGATAGATGGTTTCCGCAAAGATCACCGTCAGCACGATCAGCACGCCGCAGAAGCCGACACCGGCGGCCAGGTCGCGGCGCACCTCGGCCATGGTGATCCCGGCGTATTTCGCGCCGATGGTCAGGCCGATGAAGAACTGCGCGGCCCAGATCGCCTCGGCCGGGGGGCGGTGGTGCAGGCCGCCGGCCAGGGTCACCACGGTCGTCACGATCAGCGGCCCCAGGATCGAGGCGCCGAACATGCCGATCCGCTTGGCCCCCTGCCAGCCGACGATGGCACAGGCGACCATGATCGCCAGTTCCTGCCAGGGCAGGCTGGTCAGCGGATCGCCGGGCGGGTTGGTCAGATCGGCGTTCCAAACGGATTTCAGGATGAAGGGCAGGGCGACGACGATCACCAGCACCCGGGTCGCATGGATCAGTGACAGCGACCGGACGTTGCCGCCCGCCTCTTCGCCAAAGACCAGCATGTCCTGCAAGCCGCCGGGCATGGAACCGTAATAGGCCGTCGCAAAGTCATAGCCCCAGAGCCTGCGGAAATAGGGCACGCCGACCAGTCCGATCACCGCCGTCATCACTGGCACGAAGATCAGCGTCGACCACATGGACGGAAAGCTCATCAGCACGGCGGGGGTCAGCGTGGCCCCGACCGCGACGCCCAGAACGGTGCGCATCGCTTCGTTCAGCGGGCCGATGCTGCCCAGGGGCAGGCCGATCAGCGCGGCGGCCAGGCAGAAGAAGATCGGGCCCAGAAGCCAGGGCAGCGGAAGCGAGAGCCAGAGGAACACGGCCACGCCCAATCCGGCGGTGGCAAAGGCTGTCAGGATTCGAAGCATGTCCGGGGCTTTCGGGGCAGGGATGGCGCGGCCCTAGCTTTTCGCCGCAGGGTTGTCAAAGGGGCTGCGCGGCACAGGCGGGGTTGTGGTGGAAGGTGGGAATTCGTGTAACATTCTGAAATTGAATTGAAATTTTTGAATTGGCACCGGGGTTTGGGCCTTTGTCACCGGCCTCGGGGTCTGACCCCAAGCCCCCAGTGCATCCCCGAAAACCTTCCGCAAAACCTGCATCCAGAACCCGCCATATAGCCTGAACTTATGCCCCTGCCTGAGTTCGAATTGGTCCCCGCCCGCGAAAACCAGAAGACTGGCCCCCGGAATTATCGGAGGAGTCATCCCATGAGCGAGCGGAAAACAGCGCTTGTCCTGTCTGCCCACGCGGCGGATTTTGTCTGGCGCTGCGGCGGGGCGATCGCCCTGCATGCCGAGATGGGCTATGACGTGACCATCGCCTGCATGTCCTTTGGCGAACGCGGCGAAAGCGCCCGCCTGTGGAAAGAGGGCAAGACCCTGGACGAGGTCAAGGCGATCCGCCGGGGCGAAGCCGAAGCCGCCGCAGAGGCGCTTGGTGCGGCGCGGCTGGAATGCTTCGATCTGGGCGACTACCCGCTGGAGCTGACCCGCGATGACAAGTCCCGCCTGGTCGACCTGATCCGCCAGGTGCAGCCCAGCTTTATGCTGAGCCATTCGAAATACGACCCCTACAACACCGACCACATGTACATGACGCAGGTGGCGCTGGAATGCCGGATGATCGCCCAGGCCTGGGGTCACAACCCCGGCGAAAAGGTCCTGGGGGCGCCGCAGCTTTACCTGTTCGAACCGCATCAGACCGAACAGATGGGATGGAAGCCGGACACCTTCCTCGACATCACGCCGGTCTGGGACAAGAAGCGCGCCGCCATGGAATGCATGAACGGCCAGGTCCACCTGTGGGACTATTACACCCGGGTGGCGCAGCAGCGCGCCAATCACTTCAAGCGGAACTCGGGCGGGATGTCCGGCGGGCGCGACTGCAAGTTTGCCGAAGGGTTCGAATCCGTTTTCCCGCGCACCGTGGACAGCCTGTAACAGGCCCGGCCCGGGGCCGGGCATCAGGCCACACGCAACAGGAGGAGGTTGCCGTGACCCAGGATCAGACAGGCCTGCCCTGCATGTGGATGCGGGGGGGGACCTCCAAGGGGGGGTATTTCCTTGCCCGCGATCTGCCGCAGGACGACGCGGCCCGCGACGCGCTGTTGCTGGCGGTGATGGGGTCGCCCGACCCGCGCCAGATCGACGGCATGGGCGGGGCGGATCCGCTGACCTCGAAGGTGGCGGTGGTGCGCCCGTCGACGCGCGAAGGTGTCGACGTGGATTACCTGTTCCTGCAGGTCTTCGTCGATCAGGCCATCGTCACGGATGCGCAGAACTGCGGCAATATCCTGTCGGGTGTCGGCCCCTTTGCCATCGAACGCGGGCTGGTGGCGGTCAGGGGCGAGGAGACCCCGGTGACCATCTACATGGAGAACACCGGACAGACCGCCGTGGCGCGGGTGCAGACCCCCGGCGGCCGCGTCAGCTATGCCGGTGAGGCGCGGATCGACGGCGTGCCCGGATCCGCCGCGCCCGTGCCGATCGAATTCCGCGACACCGCTGGCAGCAGCTGTGGTGCGCTGTTCCCCACGGGCCAGGTCCGCGACGTGATCGACGGGAACGAGGTCACGCTGATCGACAACGGAATGCCCTGTGTCCTGCTGCGGGCGGATGACATGGGGATCACCGGGCAGGAAACGCCCGAGCAGCTGGAGGGCAACGCCCCCCTGCGCGCCCGGCTCGAGGCGATCCGCCTTGCGGCCGGGCCGCTGATGAACCTGGGCGATGTGTCGGACAAATCGGTGCCCAAGATGACCATGGTCAGCGCAGCCCAGCAGGGCGGGGCCATCGCCACCCGGACCTTCATCCCGCATCGCTGCCACAAGACGATCGGTGTTCTGGGCGCGGTCAGCGTCGCCACCGCCTGCCTGACCGAAGGGGCCGTGGGCCACGACCTGGCACAGCTGCCGGGCGGGCAGGCCATGACCCTGTCGATCGAACACCCGACCGGAGAGATGACCGTTGTCGGCCATGTCGAAAACGCAACCGTGACCCGGGCCGAGGTGCTGCGCACCGCCCGCAAGCTGATGGACGGGCTGGTCTTTCCGGTCCCCGCGCCAAGTTCCAAGGAAACCGCATGACGGCCGTGACCCCCGATTACCTGCCCTTCCACCCGGACCCGAAGACGCCTGGTTTCCGCCCGCCCGAAGGGGCCGTGGATGCCCATTGCCATGTCTTTGGACCGGCTGCGGAATTTCCCTTTGCGCCGGAACGGAAATACACGCCTGTCGATGCCTCGAAGGACCAGCTGTTTGCGCTGCGCGATCACCTGGGCCTGTCGCGCAACGTCATCGTCCAGGCGACTTGCCATGGCCGCGACAACAGCGCGCTGATCGATGCGCTGCGCGCCTCGGACGGGCGGGCGCGGGGCGTTGCGGTCGTCGGCCCGGACATCGGTGATGACGAGCTGGACGAGATGCACGCTGCCGGTGTGCGCGGGGTGCGGTTCAACTTTCTCAAGAGGCTGGTGGATGACACCCCGCACGAGGTCTTTGAACGCATCGCCGCAAGGGTCGCGCGCCTGGGCTGGCACATCGTGGTCTATTTCGAAGCCGAAGAGCTGGAGACGATCGCGCCGCTGATCGCCCGCCTGCCGGGGATCGTCGTGGTCGATCACATGGGCCGCCCGGATGTCAGCCAACCCGTCGACGGACCCGAATTCGCCCGGTTTCGTGACTTCGTGGCCGCCCAGCCCGACCTGTGGGTCAAGGTCTCCTGCCCGGAGCGCCTGACCCTTGCCGGCCCGCCCTATGACGATGTGGTGCCCTTTGCCCGTCGCCTGGTTCAGGACTTTCCCGACCGCGTGCTGTGGGGGACCGACTGGCCGCATCCCAACATGAAAAGCCATATGCCCGACGATGGTCTTCTGGTGGATCAGATCCCCCGGATCGCCCCCACGGAGGAGCTTCGGCGCAAGCTGCTGATCGACAACCCCATGCGGCTGTACTGGCCCGAGGAGGTCGCATGACCCGGATCATCCCCTTTCGTGACGCGCTGGTGGCGGGCTTTGCCGTCACCATGGTCGTCGCCTGCATCCTGTGGAACCTCGAGGCGCCGACCCGGCTGGGTCTGGCGATCCTGAAACAGCAGTACATGGCGCTGCAACTGGGGTTGGCCCTGGCGATCTGCTTCCTGCGGGTGAACTGGCGCGGCCAGGAGGACGGCACCCCCGGTATCCTCGACGCGTTGATCGCCACCGCAGCGCTTGGCGTGCTGCTGTACGCTACCTGGGATTTCGTCTGGCTGCTGAAGGAACAGGCCTATCGGCCTTGGCAGATCACCCTGATCGGCACCGTCGTTGTCATCGCGGTGATGGAGGGGATCCGCCGTCGCGCCGGATGGATGCTGTTCGGGATCGTTGAGGTTTTCCTGATCTACGCGCTGTTTGCCGACAAGGTGCCGGGGCAGCTGATCGGCAAGAACCTGACCCCGACCCGGCTGGTGCAATACGTCGGATTCGACCCTAATGCGGTGTTTTCCACGCCTCTGGCCGTCGGCACGATCATCGTCATGCTGTTTGTCTTCTTCGGAAAGCTGCTGTTTGCCGCCGGGGGCGGGGCCTTTTTCACCGACCTCGCCATGGCGGCGACGGGGCAGTCGCGCGGCGGGTCGGCCAAGATCTCGGTCGTGGGATCGGCCTTGTTCGGGTCGATCTCGGGCTCAGCGGTGTCGAACGTGGTCACCACGGGCGTCGTCACCATCCCGCTGATGCAGCGCGGCGGCTATACCAAGCGGGACGCCGGCGCGATCGAGGCCGTGGCCTCGACCGGGGG
>NZ_FNZG01000008.1 GCF_900109195.1 Pseudooceanicola nitratireducens
CGCTCCGTCGTTCCGTCTGGCGTCCCGTTAGCGCCTCAGCGCCGCCGGTGAGGGGGTATTTACGGTTGAGGGCCAAACTCCGCAAGGGCTTTTTTGACTAATTTACGAACTTCCTGTCGAAAAACTGTCATCCGCCGTCGGATTTTCCTAGGAAGCCTTATAAATAAGGGGTTCTATGGCGGCGGTGGTTCGCAAGTTCTTTTGCGCGCCCTGCCCCGGCCAGTGGTTTTCGGGGCCTCTGTGGTTACGGCCTGGTTAAATTCGGGCGGAATCGCCGCCAGAATCCCCGGAATCGCCCGAGTCACCCGGCCGACTCGGGGCGATTCACAGGGGAATCCCCCGAAAAGAATCTGCCCGACTCGTGAAATTTCTTCCGATTCCGCCCTTCGGGGGTGAATCGGCCCCTGGCGATTCCGCCGCCCGCGGCATCGGGCGCGAAATCGGTGCTGTGCAGGGTACTATATATATAGTGTCTCTCTCAGACCGAGATCGGCTGATCCGCCTTGATCGACTTCAGCACGACATTGGTCTGGGCCGAGGAGACCGCCGGCAGACGAAACAGGAAGTCATCCATGAATCGGTTATAGGCGGCGAGATCGGCACAGAGGATCCGCAGGTGGTAATCCGCCCGGCCGGTGGTGGCATAGCAGTCCTGGACCTCGGGCGCGGATCGCACCGCCTGGATGAAGGCCTCGATCGCCTGACGGTCGTGGCGCGTCAGCTCTACGTGCACGATCGCATGAAAGGTCAGTCCCAGGGCCTCGGGATTCACGCGGATCCTGTAGGTGTCGATCACCCCCGCATCTTCCAGCGCCCGCACCTTCCGCCACAGGGCAGAGGCCGACATGCCCACGGCGTCGGCCAGGTCGGCATTGGAAATCCGGCTGTCCTTTTGCAGCAAGGACAGGATTTTCCGGTCGCGATCGTCCAGCTGCATGGTTGGCCTTTTCCTTATTCACCTTCTGCATGGACAATCTATCCACTCATCGCATCAAAGGCACGACAATTCGGCCACCTATTCCACGATATCCGGGCCATCCTCCCGCGAAAGGGAGGATCACCATGACCATCACCACGCCTCTGGACCGCAGCTATCACCTGGCCGACCGCTATTCCCGGACCTCTGGCCGGGTGTTTCTGACCGGGACGCAGGCACTGGTGCGGGTGATGCTGGACCAAGCGCGGCGGGACAAACGGGCGGGGCTGAACACCGCCGGCTTCGTCTCGGGCTACCGGGGGTCGCCGCTTGGGGCGCTGGATCTTGAGATGTGGCGCGCCAAGGCGATGCTGGACGAGGAACGGGTCAGCTTCATGCCGGCGGTGAACGAAGACCTTGGGGCCACCGCCGTTCTGGGCGCGCAGCAGGCCGTGCTGGATCCCGACTGCGAGGTCGAGGGCGTGTTTTCCATGTGGTACGGCAAGGGGCCCGGCGTGGACCGGTCGGGCGACGCGCTGAAACACGGCAATGCCTATGGATCGTCCCCCAAGGGCGGCGTGCTGGTGGTGGCGGGCGATGACCACGGCTGTGTCAGCTCCTCCATGCCGCATCAGTCCGACGTGGCCTTCATGTCGTGGTTCATGCCGACGCTGAACCCGGCGAGCATTGCGGAATACCTGGACTACGGGGCCTATGGCATCGCGCTTTCGCGCTATTCCGGCACCTGGGTCGGCTTCAAGGCGATTTCCGAGACGGTGGAATCCGGGGCCTCGGTCCCCCTGCCCGAGAATCGCGACTTTGTCCTGCCCGACATCGCCTTTACCCCCGGCGGGCTGCATGTCCGCCCCTCGGATCTGCCAAGCGTCGAGATCGAAACGCGGATCCAGCACAAGCTGCGCGCCGTGCGCGCCTTTGTCGAGGCGAACCCGATCGACCATGCGGTGCTGGACCTTCCCGACGCGACATTCGGCTTTGTCACCACCGGCAAGGCGCATCTGGACCTGCTCGAGGCGCTGCGGCTTCTGGGTCTGGACGAAAGCGCATGCCGCCGTCTGGGCATCGACATCTACAAGGTCGGCATGGTCTGGCCGCTGGCGCGGCGCGACGCGCTGAACTTTGTGCGCGGCAAGGAAGAGGTGCTGGTGGTCGAGGAAAAGCGCGGCATCATCGAAAGCCAGTTCAAGGAATACTTCTATGACTGGCCGGGCGACAAACCGCATCGCATGGTCGGGAAATACGACAGCCAGGGCAATCCGCTGATCCCCTGGACCGGAGAGCTTTCGCCCCTGATGCTGGTGCCCGTCGTCGCCGAACGGCTGGATCGCTACTTCCCCGAAGAAGGCCTGCCCGCAAAGGCCCGCGCCCTGACCGAAACCCCCGCCCCGGTGCTGTCCGTGCCCGGTGCAGTGCGCACGCCCTATTTCTGTTCCGGCTGCCCGCACAATACCTCGACCAAGGTGCCCGAGGGCTCGACCGCGGCCAGCGGCATCGGCTGTCACGTCATGGCCAGCTGGATGAACCGCGACACCGTGGGCTATGCGCAGATGGGCGGCGAAGGGGTGCCGCATGCGGTGGCGTCGCGGTTCAACGGCGGCAAGCACATCTTTCAGAACCTGGGCGAAGGCACCTGGTATCACTCGGGGTCGCTGGCCATCCGGCAGGCGGTCGCGGCCGGGGCGAACATCACCTACAAGATCCTCTATAATGACGCGGTGGCGATGACCGGCGGGCAGCCCGTCGACGGTCCGGTCAGCGTGCAGGGTATTGCCCAGACCACCCGGGCCGAGGGCGTGACCCGGATCGCCCTGGTCTCGGACGACATTGCCAAATTCGCGGCGGCGGATTTCCCCACGGGCACGACCTTCCATGACCGCGCCGATCTGGATGCCGTCCAGCGTGAACTGCGCGAGGTTAAGGGTGTCTCGGTCCTGATCTACGAACAGACCTGCGCCACGGAAAAGCGGCGTCGGCGCAAGCGCGGCACCCTGCCCGACCCGGCACGCTTTGCCATGATCAACGATCTGGTCTGTGAGGGCTGCGGCGATTGTTCCGTCGAAAGCAATTGCCTGAGCGTGGAGCCAAGGGAAACCCCGCTAGGACGCAAGCGCCGGATCAACCAGTCGTCCTGCAACAAGGATTTTTCCTGTGTGAACGGCTTCTGCCCCAGCTTCGTGACGGTTCACGGCGCAACCCGGCGCAAGGGCCGCGCCACGGTCGACCGCGCCACGTTGGAAGACGGGCTGCCCCTGCCCGCCCCCGCCGACCTGGCGCAACCGTTTGAGCTGCTTGTGGCCGGGGTCGGTGGCACCGGGGTTGTCACCGTGGGCGCGCTGATCACCATGGCCGCGCATCTGGAAGGCAAGGGCGCAAGCGTGCTGGATTTCACCGGCTTTGCGCAGAAGTTCGGCACGGTGCTAAGCTACATCCGCCTCGGGGCCTCGCCCCAGGCGCTGAACCAGGTGCGGATCGGCACGCGGGCGGCGGATGCGGTGATCGGCTGCGATATCGTGGTCAGTTCATCCCCCAAGGCGTCGATGCATTACCGCCCCGGCACGCGCATGGTGCTGAACCGGGCCGAGATGCCGACCGGGGACATCGTGCTGAACCGCGACGCCAGCCTGTCGGTCGCCCGGCGCGAAAAACTGATCGCGGGCACCATCGGGGCCGAGAACCTGATGGCCAGCGATGCCAATGCCCTGGCGGAAACGCTTCTGGGCGATGCGGTCTTTGCCAATGTGATCCTGCTGGGTCAGGCCTGGCAGGCGGGGCTGGTGCCCGTGACCCTTGACGCGATGGAGCGCGCGATCGAGCTGAACGGCGTGAGCATCGAGGCGAACCGCACCGCCTTTGCCCTGGGCCGCTGCCTGCATGCCGCGCCCGAAAGGCTGACCCTGCCCGATGCGGCCCCGGCCGAGGAAACGCTGGACCAGATGATCGACCGGCGCGCGGCGCATCTGACCGACTACCAGGGGTCGGACCTTGCGGCCCGCTATTGCGCGCGGCTGGATCAGCTTCGCAGTGCCCTGCCCTTCGCCTCGGAGGCGCTGATGCGCAGCGTGGCGCGGAACCTCTTCCGGTTCCTGTCGCCCAAGGATGAATATGAAGTCGCGCGGCTGATGACCTCGGACCACTTCCGGGACGAGATCGCCCAGACTTTCGAGGGCGACTACACGATCAGCTACCACATGGCCCCGCCGCTTCTGCCGCTTGGCCAGGACGGGCGCGGCCGCCCGAAAAAGCGCAGCTTTGGTGGCTGGATGACGCCGGTGCTGACGGTGCTGGCCCGGATGAAGGGGTTGCGCGGCACCTGGGCCGATCCCTTCGGCTATAGCGGTGAGGCGCGGCTGCATCGCGACATCCTGCGCTGGTACGACGCCCTGCTGGATCAGGCCATGGCCGAGGGCACGCCAGAATCCGAAGACACCTGGATCACCCGGCTGGCCGCCGCGGATGAAATCCGCGGCTACGGCCCCGTCCGGGAAGAGGCCGCGCGGAAGGCCATAGGCGTGACCGACAGCGAAAAGGTCGACGGGGCCCTGGGCGTCCCGGCCGAGTAACCGGCCCCCACGATATACATACAAAGAAAAGCGCCGCCCCGGCCCAAGGGGGCGGCGCTTTTCATGCGGTCAGTCGCGGAAGGCGATCGTGTTGTCGGACCAGCGGCGCGAGATATGCGGAAACCTCAGGTCCGGTCCCGCGCCGTCCATCAGTGCCATCACCCGGGGCGCGGTCAGCGGAAGCTGGTTCGCGGCCTGCCCGGTGGCGCGCGCCAAGGCGCAGGCGATGGTCGCCCCGACGTTCAGGATCGGCACCTCTCCGGCCCCCTTGGTGCCAAGCGGCCCGCAAGAGGGCGCACCTTCGTACAGGTGAAAGTCGATCGGCAGCGTGTCCAGCGCGGTCGGGATCCGGTAGTCCGAGAACCCGGCCTGATCGAAGGCACCCTGGGCGTTGATCGTGATGTCCTCGTGCAGGGCATAGCCGATGCCCTGGGTCACGCCGCCCTGGATCTGGCTGTGCACTGCGCGGGGGTTCAGCGCGCGGCCGACATCCTGGACCACGCGGTAGGACAGGATCTCGACCGCGCCGGTGTCGGGATCGACAGCCAGTTCGCAATCGTGCACGGCAAAGACCGGAATATCGATGGCGTCGATGAAATGGCCCGCCGCACAGCCCGGCATGGCAGGAATGCCCGGCGCGGTGAAGGCCCCGCTGCCCGAGATCGGGCCGATATCGGCTTCGGCCTGGGCAATGACCGTCTGGATCGAGGTGCCAGAGCCGGGACGCCCGACGATCTCGACCCGCCCGTCCTTCAGAACCAGCTGCTCCTCAGACGTCTGAAGCATCTGCGCGGCGACGCGCAGCAGCTTCTGCCTTACCTCCTCGCAGGCAGCCTCGCTCGCTGCGCCGATGGACACGGTGGTGCGGCCGCCGCCGACGCCCAGATCCCGGCCAGAGGCATCGGTGTCGGCGGTCTTCACGATCACATCGTCGGGATGCAGGCCAAGGTTCGCCGCCACGATCTGCGGCAGGGATTGAACCATAGTGCCTGACCCGATCTCGACCCCCGAGGTGACAAGCGTGGCGCTGCCGTCGGCGTTCAGGTTCACGGTGGCCGCGGATGGCCCGACAAAGATGAACCAGGTGCCAACGGTTGTCGCGCGGCCATAAAGCCGGCCGTCGTCGGTATGGGTGCGGCCATCGTGCGGGCCGTGCTTCGTCAGCGCGAGGTCGAGCATGGGGCGCAGCACATCGCCTTCAAAGACCTGGCCGGTCGCCCCCAGATCGCCATCGCCCACGACGTTGCGGCGGCGGAACTCCATCGGGTCCATGCCGATGGCGGCGCAGATTTCGTCGGTGTGCCGTTCCAGCGCGAAGGTATTGTAGACGCCGTTGCAGGCGCGGAAGGCCCCGTTCGGCGGCGTGTTCGTATAGACCGCCCGGCTGCTGAGGCGCACGGATTCCAGCCGGTAGTTCCCGCCCAGGGTGTGGGCGGTCATGGTGGTCAGGAAAACCTGTTCACCGCCATAGGCCCCGCAATCCATCAGCACCGTCGCCTCGCGTCCCAGGATGCGGCCATCGGCGGTCACGGCAGAGCGGATCAGGATGTCGGCGTTTTCGCGCGACAGGCAGGTCATCTGTTCTTCGCGCCGCGAATTGACCAGCGACACGCGCCGCCCGGTCTTGCGCGCCAGGATCGCGGCGAAGGGTTCCAGCGAACAGTCGAACTTCAGCCCGAAGCCCCCGCCAACGGCCGGCACGGTGACGCGCACGCGGGATTCGGCCACGCCCAGAACCTTGGCGGTGACATGGCGGACGGTCCAGGGCACCTGGGTCGAGGTACGGATGTGAAAGCGCCCGTCTTCGTAATCCGCGACAACGGCGCGCGGTTCGAACGGGACGTGGCTTTGCCGTCCGACCTGATAGGTGCCTTCGACGATGGTGACATCATCGCGGGCGAAGGCGGCATCGGTATCGCCGCGCACCACTGTCGCCTCCCAGGCGACGTTACCACCGCGGGCGGCGCCGTCCTTGAGGATTTCGTAGCTTTGCCAGTCCGGGTGGATCAAAGGGGCATCCGCGGCCAGTGACTGTTCCATTGTCAGGCAGGCGGGCAGCGGTTCGATCTCGACCTCGATGGCGGCGGCGGCAGCACGGGCTTGATCCAGCGTGGTCGCGGCCACCACGGCCAGCGGTTCGCCATGATAGCGAACGACCTCATCCGCAAACAGGGGATGGTCGGCAATCCCGATGCCATGCAGACCCGGCGCGTCTTCGGCCGTGGCGATGGCCTTGACCCCGGGCATGGCGCGGGCGGCAATGGTGTCGATGCGCAGGATGCGGCCGCTGGCGATCTCGGCCCGGCGGAAGGCGGCGTGCAGCAGGCCCGCGTCGGTGTCGTCGACGGTATAGCGGGTGCGCCCCTGCAGCTTGTCGCGCGCGTCGCGGCGCGGCAGGTTCATCACGGCCTTGGTCAGCCTGTCGGGGGTGGTGGCCTGGGTGCTCATGACAGAGCCTCCTGTGCGGGGGCGATGCTGGCCAGCGCATCGACGATACGTTCGTAGCCGGTACAACGGCAGAGGTTGCCGGTCATGGCGCGCTTGATCTCATCGCGTGTGGGATGCGGGGTCTCGGCCAGAAAATGGCTCATCGACAGGACCATGCCGGGAAAGCACATGCCGCATTGCACGACGTCATGATCGACAAAGGCCTGCTGAACGGCGTTCAGCATATCCGGCGCGCCCAACCCTTCGATGGTGGTGATACTCCGCCCGGACAGGGTGCCCATGGGGATCAGGCAGGCGACCTTGGGCGCGCCGTCCACATGCACGGTGCAGGCCCCGCAGAAGCCTTCGCCACAGACCTCCTTGGCCCCGGTCAGGCGCAGATCGTTGCGCAGGACTGACAGAAGCGTACGGCGCGGATCGCCGGAATACTCCAGCGGGTCGCCGTTGATCGTCAGGGATATGGTCATGTCAGCGGCCCTCCGGGGCGGTCAGTGTGGCGAAGGCGCGGGCGACAAGGCCCGGCAGGACGCGGGTGCGATACCAGCCGGGGGCATCGACCGCGTCGCGCCCGATGAAATCCGAAAGGTCGCGGGCGATGCCGCGCAGGGCGGCGGGGTCAGGGGTGCATCCGATCAGTGCCGCTTCAAGCGCGGGCCAGCGGCGGGGCCGGGCCTCGACCGCGCCGACGGCGATCCGCAGATCGCGGATCGTGCCGTCCGGATCGGCCTTCAGCGCCATTGAAAGAGCAGCCAGGGGATATTCCCCGGCCTGGCGCTGCATCAGCCGGACATGGGTCGACCGGCCCGTGACGGCAGGCAGCTTGACATGCGTCAGCACATGCGGGCCGGGCGGGGTGGCAAGGTAATCGGCCAGCGGCAAGTCTTCCACCCCTTGCGCCGTGACGATGGTGACGCAGGCCCCCAGCACCAGAAGCGCTGGCACCAGATCGGGCGAGGCAAAGTCCGCCGTGCAAATATTGCCGCCCAGGGTCGCCATCCGGCGCACCGCAGGCGTGGCGGATTTCCCCGCCGCAAGGGCCAAGGCGGCGCGGCCCGGATCGGTCGACAGCGCGCGGGCCAGCGCTTCGTGTGTGACCAGGGCGCCCAGGATCAGCTGTCCGCCCTGACCTTCGATCAGGTCCAGGCCAGGAATGCCCGAGAGCGTGACAAAAGGCCGGTCCATCGGGCCGCGCATCGCCCAGGTGCCCCCGGCGAAAAGCACCGCACCCGAGGCCTGGTGGTCCAGCGCCTCCTGGAGTGAGGAGGCATGGATCATCGCGCTGTCCATCGCTGCAAACGCCATGATTTATTGACCCGTCGCAACGCGGCGCGACATCAGGCTGCCGGGGCGGGCCCGCGCCAGGGATGCGGTCAGCATGGCGGCGATCGCGGCTTTCAGAAGGTCACCGGGGATGAAGGCGGCCATCAGCAGGGTCGATTCCACCAGGGATTTCTTCAGCACCAGCGACATGCCCAGGATCCCGCAGGCATAAAGGACGACAATTCCGCCCAGGACCGAGGCCACCGCCGCCATGGGCAGCACCGGGGCCTTCGCCCCGCGCTCCATGATCCAGCCGGTCACAAAGGCGGCGGCGACCCAGCCCCAGAGGAAGCCGGCCGTCGGCCCGACAAAGACGCCCAGCCCGCCGCGGCCTCCGGCCAGAAGCGGCAGGCCAAGGGCCACGATCAGCAGGAACAGCAGAACCGCAAGCGCGCCGCGTTTCGCCCCCAGCACACAACCGGCCAGCATGACACCCAGGCTTTGCGCCGTGATCGGCACGCCAAAGCCCAGCTGAAGTTTGGGTAGAAGGCCCAGGACGGCGATGATTGCTGCAAAGAGCGCAACGTGGGTCAGTGACTTTTCCATTGGCTGTTCCTTTCGTCAGAGTGAGCGGCTGGAGGAGGTTCGGGGTATGGGCGTGGCGATACCGCCCCGGGCGCGCAGCGCCTCGGCCACGTGGTCGGCATCGTCGAGCGTGGCAAGCGTCAGGGGCAGCACGATGCGCCAGCGCGGTTTGCGGGCGGACCGCGCCGACCAGCTTTGCGTCAGCTGCGCCCCCTTGTCCGACAGCACGGGCACCATGCGGATCACCAGGGCGATCCCGATTTCAAGCGCGCGCAGGTTCAGGCCAAGCCGGGCCAGCGGCGCTCCGCCCCGGCGGATAACCTGCATTATGTCGCTCAGCCGGGTGGTCATTGTGACAAGGTTGGCCAGCCCCACGGCGGTGATCATGCGCAGCGCGATGCCCAGCCCTGTGGCCGGATCGCCGGTGACCAGGTGCCAGACCAGAACCACCGCGACAAAGGGCGCAAGTCCCCTGATCCGCCGCGCCCCATGGGACAGGAAGACCCGACCCGGCAGGGCATAAAGCGCGGCCATGCCCGCAAAGGCCAACGCCAGCACGGCGGGGGATTGCGTTGCCGCCAGCGCCAGCGTGGCGATCAGCAATGCCCCCAGTTTGGCCGCGGCAGGCCAGTCATGGGCCCGGGTTCTAACCGGCGAGGTCAGAGAGATCATCGCCCGCCCCCTTTTCCGCCATGGCATCCAGATAGGCACGTGTGACCTCTGGGCCGTCACCGGCGCGGATCACCCGCGCCTCGTCCAGCCAGAGGCACTGATCGCAATCCGCGATATCCTCTGGGTCGTGCGAAATATGGATGATCGCGCCGGGATGCAGGCGCAGGGCGCGGCGCAGCTGCATCCGCGTCGGAATATCCAGGCCTGCGAAAGGTTCGTCCAGAACGATGACGCGCGGCCGCATGGCCACCACCGCCATCAGGCAGACCAGGTGTTTCTGCCCATGGGACAGGGTCGCGACCGGGGCTTCGGCCCAATGGGGTTTTCCGAACCGTTGCAGCGTCTTGCGGGCCAGATCCTCGGCCCAGTGTTTGCCATGGCCCTGCTGTGTCAGGCCAAATGCGATTTCTTCCAGCACGGTCGGAAAGATGATCTGGTGATCGGGGTTCTGGAACAGGATCCCGACCTCTTGCAGGGCGGCGCGGCGATCGCGGGCCATGTCGATGCCGTTCAGGCGGGCGGTGCCTTCGCTTGGCTCGACCAGCCCGGCGATGATCCGCGCCAGCGTCGACTTGCCCGAGCCGTTGCGCCCCAGGACTCCCAGCCGGGTGAATTCAAGCGAAACATCGACATCCTGAAGGATGGCCTTGGCGTCGATGCGAAGACCCAGGCCAGTCAGGTCCAGCTGCGCCGGGCGGAGGGCACCGGCCGCGGGCGTCTGTGGTGTCAGCCTGTTTCTGTCCATCTTCATCACGCGGGGTCTTTCCCTGATTGAGCCCTGTTTGGCCCTGTTTCAGCCGGGGGCAGATCGGAACCGGGGCGCGGCCGGTTGACCGCGTCGCGCCCCGGCGCGTGTCAGCTTCCGCTCATGATCATGCGATAGCGCAGCTGGTCGAAGATCACGGCCAGGATCAGAAGCGCGCCCAGCAGGACCATCTGCATGTAAGAGGAGATCTGGGCCAGGTTCATGCCGTTCTGCACCAGCACGATGAAGAAGCCGCCCAGCACCACGTTCTCGACCCGGCCGATGCCGCCGCGCAGCGACACACCGGCGATGACACAGGCCGCGATGGATTCCAGTGCGATGGTGCCGCCCAGGTTGGCCTCTCCGCTTTCGACCCGGGCGGTCAGAAGCAGCCCGGTCAGCGATGCGATGAGCGCGCAGATCACATAGGCCATCATCAGCGTCCGCTTGGTGTTGATCGCCGACAGATGCGCGGCCTTGATATTGCCCCCCACCGCATAGACCTGCGTGCCAAGCGCCGTGCGGGACATGAAGATCCACATGGCAGCGATGCAGATCACCGCGACGATCACCGGCACCGGCACGCCCCATAGACGCCCGAAGCCGAAGATATCGGCAAAGGCGAAGGGCAGTCCCGAAACCGGCACGCCGCCGGTCAGGAACAGCGCGGCACCGCCGGCCAGGGACGAGACACCCAGCGTCATGATGAAGGGCGAGACGTCGAAATAGGCGACGCCGATGCCGTTCAGCAGACCGACGCAGGCCGCAGCGGCAAAGCCGGCGAAGGCCCCCAGAAGGATGACCAGCCAGATCGCATCGGGAAAAATCCCGGCCAGGAAAACCATGGCCGTGGCACTGACGACGGATGTCAGGGCGATCGCTGTGCCGACCGACAGGTCGAACCCGCCCGAGATCAGCACCAGCATCTGGCCCAGCGAGACCAGCACCAGATAGACCGACTGGCGCATCACGTTGACCAGGTTCTGCCCGGTCAGGAACTTGGGCGACAGCAGGGTGAAGACCACCAGGGCCCCCAGCAGGAAGAAGGGCAGGACCCCGACCCGGACAAAGATCTTCCGGATCAGGCCGGGGAATGAGGAAGTTGCAGCGGCGCTGGTCATTGTGTGGCTCCGGTTTCGTCGAAGAAGTATTTGAGGACCTGATCCTCGGTCATGTCGTCCCCGCTCAGTTCGGCCGAGATGCGGCCATGGGCAAGGACAAGGAGGCGGTGCGAGATGTTCATCGCTTCGGGCAGATCGGACGAGATCACGACAATCGCCTTACCGGCTTCGGCCAGCTGTTTGATCAGCAGGTAGAGCGCGGCGCGGGTGCCCATGTCGACGCCAACCGTGGGTTCGTCGAAAATGATCAGGTCGGCCTCTTGCCCGAAGCATTTGCCGAACAGCACCTTCTGCTGATTGCCGCCCGACAGCTGCGACACGGGCTTGTTGCGATAGCCGGGATGCAGCTCGACGTGGTCCGAGATCTCGTCGGTGCGGGTGTTCACGCCCCGCCAGCGGATGAAGGGGCTGCCGCCGGTATTCCGCGCCCCGGCGACGATGTTAACAGACAGGTTGTCCCGTGCGGTCTTGGCCAGGTCCAGCCCCTCGGCCTTGCGATCGGGCGACAGGTAATACATGCCGCCCATGATGATGTCGCGCGTGGCGGATCCGGTGATGTCCGTGCCCTGGAAGCTGACCGTGCCGGATAGCACGGGGGTCAGCCCCATGACGGCACGGAACAGCCGAGATTTGCCAGACCCGACAAGACCGGCCACGCCCAGAACCTCGCCCCGGCGAACGTTGAAACTGGCGGCCTTGATGCCCGGGGCGGTCAGCCCGCTGACCTTCAGGATTTCCTCGCCCTCGGTGCGGGCAATGGCGGGATAGATCTGATCGAAGGACCGGCCGGTCATCATCTCGATCAGGGCGTCGTCATTGGTGTCACTCATGGCGACCGTGCCGATCACCGCGCCGTCGCGCAGCACCGTCACGCGTTCGGCGATCCGGGCGAATTCCTGGATGCGGTGCGAAATATAGACGATGCCGACGCCACGGGCCTTCAGGCTGGCGACAAAATCGAACAGGTGATCGACCTCGCGGTCGGTCAGGGAAGCGGTCGGCTCATCCAGGATCAGAACCTTGAGGTCGCCGTGAAAGGCCTTGGTGATTTCCACCATCTGCTGCTGGGCGCGCGACAGATGCGCGACGATGGCCGAGGGGTCGATGTCAAAGCCCAGTTCTTCCAGCATCCCGCGCGCGCGTTTGCGCATCGCCCGGTGGTCCAGGAAGGGACCGCGCCGCAGTTCCCAGCCAAGAAAGATGTTCTGGGCGACGGTCAGCGTCGGGATCAGCGAAAATTCCTGAAAGACGGTGTAGATGCCCTTGGCCTGGGCCTGGCCGACGCTATCAAAAGCAACTTTTTCCCCATCCAGGTGAATGGTGCCTTCGCTTGGCGTATTGGCCCCGGCGAGCATCGAGATCAGGGTGGATTTTCCGGCACCGTTCTCACCGAACAGCACGTGCACCTCGCCCGGTTCCAGATCGAAATCCACGTGGTCCAGCGCCAGGACGCCGGGATATTGCTTGGTCAGGCCGCGTGTCTCGATCAATTTGGACATGGGTTTTCCTTGCGATGTGCGAAGCATTGTGCAGGCCGGGGGCGGGAGAAGACCCCGGCCTGCCAGTCCGGCGTTACTTCTTGACGCTGAAGACCGGAGAGAAGCCCTCGGGCGGGAGGATGTTCTCGCGCGCGACGTCCTTCACGTTGTCCTGGTCGACAACGAAGATCTTCGGACCGACGTGCTTGAAGTACTCCTTGCCCTCAAGGACGCGGACCGCCTGATCGACGGCGATCCGGCCCTGGATGACCATGGAATCCGCCGGGGCACCGGTGATGAAGCCACGCTGGATGCCGGTGTAGACGCCCGGGGTCATGTAGAAGGCCAGGATGTCGACCTCGCCCTTCAGGCCGCGTTCGCGGATGACGCCCTGGGCCGCTTCGGCGGTCACGGCGGTGCCCGCGATGTACTTGATCTCGGGGTTGGCCTGCAGAACGTCCTCGACCAGTTTCAGCTGTGCTTCCTTGCCGGTGTCACCATAGCGCGGTTCCAGCACGGTCACGGCCGACCCTTCGACGGCTGCCAGGAACCCGGTGTTGGCCGCTTCGACCCAGCCGGCACCTGCCGGTCCGGGGAACCAGCCCACAGTGACCGGGTCAGAGCCTGCGGGGTGCTTTTCGGCCAGGTACTTGCCGGTCTCGAAGCCCATGGTGTGGAAGGACACCAGCGACTTGGCCGCGATCTCGGACGAGGACACGCCGTTGATGACGTCGATGACCGGGATACCCTGGCCCGCAACTTCGCCGATGACGTTGTTCAGACCGTCATAGGAAATCGCGCCGACGATCACCGCGTCGGCACCGCTGGCCACGCAGTCCTCGATCTGGCTGATCTGGGTGTTCAGCTCGGTGTAGCCACCGGCCTCGACCACGTTCAGGTTGACGCCCAGACGTTCGGCTTCGGCAACGACGCCATAGTCGACGCCCAGCCAGTAGGCATCTTTCATGTGCGGGAAGGACACGCAGATGTTCCAGGGCTTTTCAGCCGCCGCCAGCGGTTCATAGGTCACTTCGGCAACCGATCCGTCGGTCGAGAAGGCCGGGGTGACCTCTTCCGCGGGATAGGGGAACCAGGCGTCTTGGGCCAGGGCCGCGCCCGGAAGGGCCACCGACACCAGCAGCGCAGAGGCTGTGTTCAGGACGAGTTTCATTGATCTGACTCCTTGTTGGCAAATCAGGTAAGGGCGATCGGGTCGCCGGACTTGGTTTTGGGTGGAGCAGGGCTCCGGGGGGGCCAGGCGCTTAGGTCAGCGCCTGGCGGATTTGCTCGATGACCTCTTTTCGGGCCTTGCGAGCAGCGAGCGCCTGATCCATGTCGACGCGCGCGAATGTGACCGGGGCATTCGGCTGAAGCTGTCCGATCAGGTCCATGTCTGCGGAAATCACTGCACCAAGGGTGAAGTAGCCCCCGCCCGACACCGCATCCCGGTGCAGCACGATGGGCTCCAGCCCGCCGGGCACCTGGATCGAACCGTAGGAATAGCAGCCGTCGACGATATTCGACGGATCCGACCCGGCCCCGAAGGGTTGGGGACGGTCGACGAATTCCATCGGCTGGCCACCGCGGAAGCGATAGCCCATGCGGTCGGCTTCGGGTGCGACGGTCCAGGCATCGTCAAAGAAGGCTTGCTGGCTTTTCTCGGTCAGACGGTGCCAGTACAGGCCCGGCAGAACGCGCAGGGTCGCGGGCTTGCCCGGACGGCGGCGCAGGTCTTGCGGTACGCTGCGGCTGGCGGCCACGGGATCGGCGGTGCCGACCGGGATCACGTCACCGGCAGCAATGGGGCGGCCTTCGAACCCGCCAAGCGCACCGATCGCATAGGTCGAGCGTGACCCAAGCGCCAGCGGCGTGTCGATGCCGCCCGACACCGCGATGTAGATCCGCGCGCCTTCCTTGAGAAAGCCGAAGGACAGCACCTGCCCCGCCTTCACATTGAAGCTGGTCCAGGTCTCGCGGGGTTCGCCATCCAGCATCACCGGAAGCTCGGCCCCGGTGACGGCCACGGACATATCCGCACCGAACCTGATCTCGGGGCCCATGAAGACCGCTTCCAGACAGGCGGCACCGTCGTCATTGCCGACCAGCATGTTGGCCGCCGTCAGTGCCAGGCGATCCATCGCCCCGCCTTCGGGAATGCCAAGGTGGAAATAGCCCGGGCGGCCAAGGTCCTGAACAGTGGTTGCCAGTCCGGGTTTGACAATCTCAAGCGTCATTGAGGGCCTCCATCAGCTTGGCGTTGAAGCCGGTCATGTCCTTGTTGAAGGCATCCAGATCGAATTCGACCTCGGCGATTTTCGGGGCATAGGTGCCCTCTTCGACCTGTTTGGTGATCGCGTCGTATTCTGCGCGGTCGATCGGCTTCCATTTGACGATATCGCCGGGGCGGAAGAAGACCATGAAATCCTTGAGATAGCTGATCTTCTGTTCGGGATCGAAGATCGGCATCGGGGTGATGCCGAACATCTGATAGCCGCCCGCACCGCGCACCGAATAGATGCACGAAAAACAGCCACCATAGCCCACGGTCAGTTTCGGCGTATCGGTCCGGGGGCGCAGATACTTGGGCACCTCCAGCTGCTTTTCGCGTTCGACCAGCTGATACAGGAAGGGCAGACCGGAGACGAAGCCGACCATGGAGACGAACCAGGGCTGGGAATGATGCGCCTCGATAAAGGCTGCGACCGAGTCATAGCCATTGATGCGCGCGGCATAGTCCAGATCGGTGCCGGACGGATCCTGGTGACGTTCGCGGAACCGCATCAGCGTCTCGTGGGTCCAGGGATCTTCGTAGAACACCGGGATTTCGATGATCCGCGTATCCAGACGTTTTTCCTGGGCCTGGGCTTCGCCCTCAAGCTCCTTGATGCGGGCCATCATCTCGTCGGGGGCGATGACATCGGGGTCAAAACGCACCTCGAACGAGGCATTGGCCGGGCAGATTTCGGTCACGCCGGGGATGTTGGCCTCGCGGACCAGGCGGGACAGCGAGAGGCCGATGAAGAAGGCATCCAGCGACATTTCATCGTCGACCTCGACGTAGACATGTTCATCGCCCCCGTAGGTGTAGCGCGTTTTCATGCGGCATCTCCTTTCGCGGTGAGGTTCCCGGCCTCGAGCCAGGGTTCGAGCCACTGGGTATGGAAGTCGCCCGCGCGCACGGCCGGATCGGCGGCCAGCGCCAAATGCAGCGGCGCAGTGGTCTTGGTGCCTTCGATCTCCATCTCGGTCAGCGCGGTGACCAGCTTGTCGATTGCGGCGTCGCGCGTTTCGGCATGCACGATGACCTTGCCCAGAAGGGAATCGTAGAAGGGCGGGATCTGGTAGCCTTCGGACAGGAAGTGATCAAAGCGCACGCCCTCGCCCGTGGGTTCCTTCAGGGTCTTCACCTGACCGGGCCAGGGCATGAAGTTCATGAAGGGATCTTCGGCGCAAAGCCGCACTTCGATGGCATGGCCCGTCCGGGTGATCTGATCCTGGGTCATTGACAGTTTCGCACCGCCGCAGACCTGGATCATCTCGGCCACCAGATCCACGCCGGTCAGCATTTCAGTGACGGGATGTTCGACCTGGATGCGGGTGTTCATCTCGATAAAGAAGAACTGGTTCGCGGCCTCGTCATACAGATACTCCAGCGTCCCCGCGCCGCGGTAGTTCACCGCCTTGGCCAAAGCCACCGCCGAGGCGCAAAGCGCTTCGCGGGTTTCGTCATCCAGGCAGGCCGCACCGGCCTCTTCCCAGACTTTCTGGCGGCGGCGCTGCAGCGAACATTCGCGTTCGTAGCAATGCACCGCGTTTTCACCGTCGCCGAGAATCTGAACCTCGATATGGCGCGGCGAGAGGATTGCGCGTTCAACATAAAGCCCGCCGTCGCCAAAGGCCGCCTCGGCCTCGGATTTCGCCTGGGGGGCCAGGGTCTTCAACTCTTCCACCGTCTTGGCGACGCGGATGCCCCGGCCACCGCCGCCTGCGGCGGCCTTGATCATCACCGGAAAGCCGATCCTCTCGGCCACGGCGACGGCGCTGGCGACATCTTCGACGCGCCCGTCCGAGCCGGGCACGACCGGAACACCGGCGGCCTCGGCAGCCTGGCGGGCGGCAACCTTGTCGCCCATCCGTTCAATCGTATCGGCCGAGGGGCCGACGAAGATCAGACCGGCCGCTTCGACGGCGCGGGCAAAGGCGGGGCTTTCCGACAGGAAGCCATAGCCAGGGTGGATTGCATCGGCACCGGTGTCCTTGGCGGCCTTCAGGATCGCATCGATCTTCAGATAGCTGTCTTTCGACGGGGCCGGCCCGATGCAGACGGCTTCGTCCGCCAGCTTGACCGCCAGCATATCGGTATCGGCCTCGGAATGGGCCTGGATCGCATGGATGCCAAGCGCCTGTGCCGCCCGAACGATTCTGACGGCGATTTCGCCCCGGTTCGCAATGAATAGTCGCTGGATGGCCATGGCTTATTTCAGCTCCGCCACGACGTCACCGGCGGTGACGGGGGACGCATTGTCGACCTTGTAGGCCACGAACACGCCCGAGGTTTCTGCCGTGACCTGGATGAAGGTCTTCATCACCTCGATCAGGCCGATCACATCACCCACCGCGACGTCGTCGCCCTCGGATTTGAACGGCGGTTCTTCCGGGGAAGCCTGGTGATAGAAGGTGCCGGGAAGCGGAGATTGGATATCGGACATGATGTGTTCCCTGTCTTGCTTTTGTGGCGCGGCTCAGGCCGCTTCGATCACGGCCGACGAAGGCGCGATCGTGATGTTGTTGGCAGTCAGTTCCTTCCGGATGGCGCGGCCGATCTCGACCGCACCGGGGGTGTCGGAGTGGAAGCAGATCGATTCAAATTCGATATTGATATCCGTGCCTTCGACGGTGGTTACCTTGCCCTCGCGGCAGGCACGCAGGCATTTTTCGGCGATCGCCTGCGGATCAAGCCGCCCGACCTTGCGGGTAAAGACGATCGAGCCGTCGGTGCCATAGTCACGGTCTGCATAAAATTCGCGCACGACCGGATGGCCCAGGCGTTTGGCGATGTCGTAGGTCTTCGAAATATCCATGCAGTAGACGATCAGATCGCCGCTGATGGCAGCCAGACTTTCGATCATCAGGCGGGACAGGTCTTCGTTCCGCGCGGCTTCCATATACAATGCGCCATGCGGTTTGACATGTTGCAGGCGGATGCCGTGGCGGCGGCCGAATTCCCGCACCGCGCCGACCTGATAGATGATGTCGTTGACCAGTTCTTCGGGCGAGGTGTCGATGAAGCGGCGGCCGAACCCCTGAAGATCGCGATAGCCGGGATGCGCCCCCAGACCGACACCATAATGGTTCGCCAGCTTGATCACGCGGTCCATGGAATTGGGGTCCCCGGCGTGAAAACCGGCCGCGATATTGGCGGATGAGATCAGCTCCATCAGCTGTTCATCAGGCGCTTCGCCCAGAACCCAATGGCCAAAACCTTCACCCATGTCACAGTTGAGATCGACAATATTTCGCATCACACGCCCTTGGAATTTCTGATGCCCTGAGCATGGCGAGCGCGTCACATTTTTGTAAAGTTCAATTATCAGATACCACATTATCGGAAAATCCGAATGCTTCGGATTCCGGTTTCACCTGTTTTTCAGGCAGAAAAGGGATGATCTGAAAGGCTTTGACCAATTTCCTTGCGGTCTGAAAACACATTATCGATTTTTCCGATAATGTGGTTGCAGGCTTTCAGAAAGGCGGAAATTATCCTGCCTATATGATGGGCAGATCACAGGGGCGCGCGCCGATATGAATCTGAGACAGCTGAAGTACTTCCTTGCGACGGCCGAACTGGGCCAGGTCAGCCGCGCCGCGTCCGAACTGTCTATCTCTCAGTCGTCGATCACCTCGGCCATCCGAGAGCTGGAGCAGGGCATGGGCACGACGCTGTTCAACCGCACCGCCCATGGCATGGATCTGACCCCCACGGGCCGCGATCTACTAAGTGCCGCGCGCGATGTGATGGAAAAGGTGCAGATCGCCCAGGACATCGGGCAGAACCATTCGGACGTGACCGGCACGATCAATATCGCCGCGACCTATACGGTCTGCGGCTACTTCCTTCCCTTTCACCTGGACCGGCTGGCGCATCGGTTTCCCAACCTGACGATCAATATCTCGGAACTGAACCGCGAAAGCATCGAAGAGGGGCTGATCGCCAACCGGTTTGACGTCGCGGTGATCCTGACCTCGAACACCTCGAACCCCGAACTGGCGACGCAGACGCTGCTGCGGTCGCACCGGCGGCTTTGGGTGCCGCAGAACCACGCGCTGGCCGGCAAGGAATTCGCCACCTTCGAAGAGGTCGCCGAACAGGATTACATCATGCTGACGGTGGACGAGGCCGCGAATACCTCGATGAAATACTGGGGGCCGACGGGTCTGGCCCCGAAGGTGCGGATGCGCACCTCCTCGACCGAGGCGGTGCGCTCCATGGTGGCGAACGGGCTGGGCGTGACGATCCTGTCGGACATGGTCTATCGCCCCTGGTCGCTGGAAGGGCGGCGGATCTCGACCCTGGTGATGGAGCGCGAAATCCCCTCGATGGACGTGGGCCTGGCCTGGCGGCGCAACCAGGAGATGCCCAATGCGGTGAAGCATTTCGTGGATTATTTCCGCACCGCCTATCTGTCGCCGCAGATGGCGAACACCGCCTGGCGCGGCTAGGCGGGCGCAGGCAAAAAAAGGCGGGGTCCGGCCGATTCGGGCCCCGATGGCGACAGCCTAACGGCGCTGCGGCACGCCGGGCAGCGCGCACAGCATCTCGTACAGGTAGTTTGCCGCGATCACGGCCGTGTTGCCCGCAGGATCATAGGGCGGAGAGACCTCGACCAAATCGCACCCCACAAGGTTCAGACCGGCCGTGCCCCGAATGATTTCCAACCCCTGCATGGTCGTCAGCCCGCCGACTTCGACCGTGCCGGTGCCGGACGCATAGGCCGGATCAAGGCTGTCGATATCATAGCTTAGATAGACCGGCGCATCGCCGATCTTGTCCCGGATCTCCTGCATCAGCGGGGTCAGCGATTTGTGCCAGCAGTCTTCGGCCTGGATGCAGGTCCAGCCCCTGTCCCGGCCCCAGTCGAAATCGTCGGGGCCATAGCCGGTGCCACGCAAACCGATCTGGAACACCTTGTCGTTGATCAGGCAGTCCTCTTCCCAGGCGCGGCGGAAGGGGCAGCCGTGGGCGGCCTTTTCGCCGAACATCTCGTCATTGGTGTCGGAATGGGCATCCACGTGGATCAACGCCACGGGCCCATGCTTCTCCCTCATCGCCCGCAGGATCGGCCAGGTCAGAGTATGATCCCCACCCAGTGTCAGCGGAATGGCCCCGTCGCCCAGGATCTTGCGATAGTGATCCGCGATGATCCCAACCGACGCCTTGAGGTCGAAGAGGTTGATCGGGACGTCGCCGATGTCGGCCACCTGAAGGTGATCGAAGGGCGCGGCACCGGTGGCCATGTTGTAGGGGCGGATCATGCGGCTTTCGTCACGGATCTGGCGCGGCCCCAGTCGTGTGCCGGGCCGGTTCGAGGTGCCGATGTCCATCGGAATACCCACGAAACAGGCGTCCAGCCCGGCGGCGGTTTCCGCCACCGGCAGGCGCATCATCGAGGCAAGGCCGCCGGGCCGAGGCATGGTGTTGCCGCCCAGGGGCTGGTTGAATTTGGAAGCGGACATCGCGGATCTCCTTATGTCGCCGGTCGTCTTCGCGCCCTTGGGTGTCTGCCGTCAGACCCGCCGGGACGATGCGGGCCGCCATATCAGGCATGCGCGAAAGGGGGGCGCCCCACCGCGCGCAGGGTCAGAGACCGTGCACCGATTTGACCTCGGTAAAGTCCTCCAACCCCAGCAGGCCGCCTTCGCGACCGTTTCCGGACTGGCCGTAGCCGCCAAAGGGGCTGCCGTAATTGTGCGGCGCGCCGTTCAGGTGAACCATGCCGGCCCGTAGTGCGCGGGCAACCCGCCGGGCACGGGCGGGATCGCCAGTCTGGACATAGGCCGCCAGCCCATAGGCCGTATCATTTGCCAGGCGGATGGCGTCGTCCTCGGTGTCGAAGGGGGTGATGGTCAGCACGGGGCCAAAGACCTCTTGGCGCCAAAGCCGCATGTCGGGGGTGACGTCGGCAAAGATCGTCGGGCGCGCGTAGTGCCCGGTGTCAAACCCCTCGGGTTTGCCGGGGCCGCCAGCGATCAGCCGCCCGCCATCTTCGATCCCCGCCTCGATCAGCGCCTGAACGCGGGTCCATTGCAGTTGCGACACCAGCGGTCCGATGTGCGGGCCTTCCTGCGCCGGATCCCCCACCGCGGTCGCAAGGGCCGCTGCGCGGGCCAGATCGACGACCCGATCATAGACGCTGCGTTCGACAATCAGCCGGGTCGGGGCGTCACAGCTTTGGCCGGTGTTGTTCATGCATTCCGCGACCGAGGCCGCGATCTGCGTATCCAGATCGCAATCGGCAAAGACCAGGTTGGGGCTTTTGCCCCCCAGTTCCAGCGTGACGCGTTTGACCGTTTCGGCGGCGTCGCGGGACACGGCAGCCCCGGCGCGGGTCGATCCGGTAAAGGACATCATGGCGATGTCGGCATGGCGCGACAGGGCTGCACCGACCTCGGGGCCGTCACCATTGACCAGATTGAAGACGCCGGGCGGGAAGCCCGCCGCGTCGATCATCCGGGCAAAAAGCATCGCGGACAAAGGCGCGATTTCCGACGGCTTCAACACGCAAGGACAGCCGGTCAAAAGCGCCGGGATGACCTTCAGCGCGATCTGGTTGATCGGCCAGTTCCAGGGCGTGATCAACCCCACCACCCCAATCGGTTCACGCACCAGCGTATCGCCATTGGGCAATTTCCATTCCCAATCCAGCGCATCAAGCGCGTCCAGAAACCCCTGGGTGTGGCCGATGCCGGTGTCGGCCTGCTGTTCGCGCGCCATGGTCACCGGCGCACCCATTTCGGTCGAGATTGCCTGCACCATCTCGTCGTAGCCGTCCTTGTAGAGTGTTAGAAACCGTTCGACCGCAGCCCTACGTTCGGCAACGGGTGTCGCGGCCCAGCCCGGGAAGGCTGCGCAGGCGGCGGCAACGGCGCGGTCCACGTCTTCGGCGGTGCCCAGTGAAATCTGCGCAACGGTTTCTTCGGTCGCAGGGTTTTCAACCGGGAACAGCCGCGGCGTCAGAGGCGGCACCCAGGCCCCGTCGATATAGAAAAGCGAATGGTCCATCAGGCGTCCTTGTCCTTGAGCCAGGTGGTGATCAATTGGGTCAGCCTCTCGCCCGAGAAGGACGGGAAATGCCCGCCGTGTACGACGCGCACCGGCAGATCCAGCAGACGTCGCATCGACCGGACATAGTCCTGAGCGTTCGAGTGATAGGTGTCTTCGATCAGCGGGCCGTCATAGATGATATCACCCGAGATCAGCACGCCGGTCGCCTGTTCCCACAGGGCAATGCCGCCGGGGCTGTGCCCGGGGGTATGGATGACCTCGAACTGGCGGTCACCCAGGTCGATCATATCGCCATCCGCCAATAGCCGCGTCGCAGGGGCGGCTTTCACCGCGTAGGTCGTCGATTGATAGGGCACGTCCGGCAGCGCGTCGAAGATGTCGTCGGTCACATAGGGATCGGCCAGGGTCGCGCGCCGGGTCGGATCGGCCAGGATATCGGCCTCGGCCGCGTGACACAGGCGACAGGGGAATTCGTGATGACAGCCGATGTGGTCGAAATGCGTATGGCTGGCGACCGCATCCAGCGGACGTTCCGACACCAGCGGCACCCATTCACGCAGCGACACGACGCCCATGCCACTGTCGATCATCAGATCACGGTCACGGCCCCGCACGTGCCAGATATTGCAGCGATAGAATTCCTGGATATGCGGCTCATCAATCCAGTTGATGCCGTCCCCGACCCCGCGCTGACGATACCAATCCTTGGGCGCGATACGGGTCATGCTGCGTCCCTTGGGAAGATCACCGGATTGCGGCCGAACAATTCGACCTCATCGCCGGGATGCAGCGCGATGCCCTGAGGCAGATGGGCGATCCATTCCCGATCCGGAGCCTCCAGCGGGCGGAAATGACAGCGATGATGCGACCCGAAAAAGGACGCATGTGCCAGCCGGGCGCGGCCGAGGCTGAAATCCCCCTGAAGGCCGATGCTTTCAGGGCGCAGACACAGGGTGCCGCCGTCCAATGCCGGCTGCGCATCGGTCCCCCCAAGGGATGCCGCCTGCCCGGTCGCGATCTCGATCCGGTTCATTTCCCCCATGAAATCCGCCGAGAAGGGCGTTTTCGGGTTCAAATAGACCTCTTCCGGGGTGCCGCAGTGTTCGATCCGGCCCTGGTTCATCACCACGATGCGGTCAGCGATGGCCATGGCCTCTTCCTGGTCATGGGTCACATGCACGAAGGTGGTGCCGACGCGCTGCTGGATTTCCTTCAGCTCGTCCTGCATCTGGCGGCGCAGTTTCAGATCCAGTGCGCCCAGAGGTTCGTCCAGCAACAGCACATCGGGATCCACGGCCAGGGCGCGGGCCAGGGCGACGCGCTGACGCTGCCCCCCCGAAAGCTCGTGCGGTTTGCGGCTGCCCTTGTCGGCCAGCCCCACCATGTCCAGCATCTCCATCGCCTTGTCCCGACGCGCGGCCTTTCCGACGCCGCGCATCCGCAGCCCAAAGGCCACGTTGTCGGCCAGGCTCATGTGCGGGAACAGGGCGTAATCCTGGAACATGGTCGTAGTGGGCCGGTCGCGGGGACCGACGTGGGTCATGTCCGCGCCGCCGATCAGCACCTGACCCTTGGTCGGGGTGAAAAAGCCGCCGATAATTGACAAAAGCGTGGTCTTGCCACAACCCGAGGGCCCGAGAAGGACGATGAATTCGCCCGCTTCGATCGACAAGTCGACCCGGTGCAGCGCGGTGAAATTGTTGAACCGGTGTTCGACGGCCTGAATGGTCACACTTGCGGTCATTTTGCACCCTTTCGAAAAAGCAGGAGTTCCAGCGCAACAACGATGACAATCGACACCAGAAAGACGAGAGAGCCGACGGCATTGGTTTCCGGCGACAGGCCAGAGCGCAGCATCGACCAGATCTCGACCGGCAGGGTCACGTCGAAACGGGTCAGCAGGAAGGCGATGATGAATTCATCCCAAGAGAAGGTGAACGCCAGGAAATAGGCCGCAGCGAGCGAGGGCAGAAGCATCGGCGCGGCCACCAGCCACAGCACCTGCCATTCCCGGGCACCCAGATCCCGCGCGGCCTTCAAGGCGTTTTTCTGATGCTCTCCGATCGAGGCATAGATGATCGCGAAGCAAAGCGGCAGGTTGATCACCACATGGCCGATGCCCGTCGCCAGAAGCGAAGGCCGCACGCCGATCTTGCCGAACATCTGCAACAGGCCAAGCGCCACGATCAAATAGCTGACGGTCATCGGTGCAATCAGCACCCCGCGCATCAGCACCGATCCCGGCAGCACGACCCGCGCCAATCCCGAGGCAGCCAGGAAGCCAAGCGTCAGCGACACGGCCGCCGAAATCAGCGCGACGATCATGGAATTCAGAAGCGCCTCCATCAGGGCGCGGTCGGCCAGGACGGAGGCATACCACTCCAGCGTCGCGCCCTTGAAGGGCGGCACCGGCAGGCGACCATCCTGGAACGAAAAGACGACCAGAACCCCGACGGGCAGAAGGATGAAGGTAAACAGGGCGATCAGATAGGCCCAGGACAGGATCCGCATCACAGACGCTCCATCTTCAGCCAGCGGGCCGAGGCCGCATAGGCCAGGGTCACGATTGCCATCAGCACAACCGACAAGGCCGAGGCCATAGGGTAATCGCCGCGCCGTCCAAGCTGCATCATGATCAGCTGCGGCAGGCTAAGTTCATTGTTCCCGCCCAGGATCTGTGGGGTGATGTAATCGCCAATGCACAGAACAAAGGTCAGGAAGGCGCCGGTCATCACACCGGGCAGCGTCAGGGGCAGGATCACCAGACGGATCACCTGCCAGCGGGATGCCCCCAGGTCCATCGCCGCGCGGGCGTAGTTCGGAGACAGCTGAATGAGGTTGGAATAGATCGTCAGCGTCAGAAGCATGACGAAGAAATGCACAAAGCCGGTCACGGTGGCGGCGCGGGTTGCCATGATCTGGATCGGTTCCGACAGAAGGCCCAGACCGATCAGCGCGTTGTTCACCACGCCCTTTTCGCCCAGCACAAGCGCCCAGGAATAGGAGCGCACAACATAGGACGTCCAGAAGGGCAGCACAGCGATCAGCAGCGCCATGCGCCGCCAGCGTTCGGGAACGCGGGTGGCGATGATCCAGGCCAGGGGCCAGGCCAGAAGCACCGAGATGACAGTGACCGTCAGCGTGATTTCGAGCGACACGAAAATACCGCGCCGGAACGAGGGATCGGTAAAGATCCGCAGGTAATTGCCAAGGTCAAAGCCCTGCACGATCTCGCGCCCTTCGAGGTGTGCGAGGCTCATGATCGCCATGCCCGCGAAGGGCACGGCAAAGAACACTAGCGTCCACAGCAAAGCAGGTGCGACAAGCGCCGCCCCCTGCCGTTTCTCTCGACGTTCAATGGTCATCTTGCGTTACTCTGGTCTGGTCCGGAACCGGGGGCTTCAGTTCTGAAGCATGTCGGTCCAGAGGTCCTGCATGGCGGCATCGGTGTCGCCGTCGGGCACAGGGTAAAGCTGCGCACGCTTCAGGTATTCAGCCTGGTCGTCCCAACGCAGAACCGCCTTCTGCTCATCGCTCAGGACATCACCCGCCGCCTTGTTGGCCGGCATGCCCCAATAGCAGGACGAGGTCGCAAGACGCGCCTGACCTTCCGGGGACAGCACGTATTTCACGAATTCCGCTGCCAGTTCGGGCTTTTCCGTACCCTCGACGATCGCCAGCGATTGCGCCCAAAGCAACCCGCCCTCTTCCGGGATAGTCCAGTCAAGATCGGGATTCTCGGCGTTCAGGACGGCCGTCAGCCATTCGCCGCCGCCAATCAGGATGTCCACTTCGCCGGTGGCCAGCGCGGTCTGGCTGCCGACCACGTCGGACACCTGTTTCGACGCGGACTTCAGGCTCATCAGCGGGGTGCGCAGACCTTCCAGCGCGGCAGCGTCCAGATCGGACGTGTCAACTCCGGCCTGAAGACCGACAAGACCCAGCACCGGCAGATAATAGTCATAGATCGCGATGCGGCCGTCGTATTTGCCCGACCACAGTGCGTCCAGCGACCCCATGTCGGCCGGATCCACGGCCGCCTTGTTGTAGGCGATGGTGTTGTAGCCGAACTTTTCGACCGCCGCATAGACCGTGCCGTCGACGGTGACGTGGTCCTTCAGCTGCACTTCAGGGAAATAGCTGTCAAGCGGCGCGGTCCCTTCGGGCAGCGGGGCCAGCAAGCCGCGTTCGACGGCGCGACCGACATCGACCGCGTCGATCACCATCACGTCCCAGTCGCCGGGGCGCGACTGCTCAAGCAGGGTCAGACCGGCGGCGGTGCCTTCGTATTCCTTGACGTTGACGCGGACGCCGTGGGCCTCTTCGAAGGGGCGCAGCAGTTCGGCATCGGCGTGATCACACCAGATCAGCGCATTCAGGTCTTCGGCCTGCAGCGCCGGGGCAAACCCGACGGCCAAGGCGACAACGGCGTAACTTTGCTTGAACATGTGAAGTCTCCTGTTGGGTTTTCCGGTGCTCTCGTCACCGTGCAGAAAAAAGTTGAACGCATTCATTTTTAGAGTCAATAATAATTTTATAACCGACCCAGGAGACGTGGCAGTGGGATTGCGAGAGAAGCAAAAAGCGAGCAGAAATCGGGCAATCGTCGAAGCGGCGAGCCGTCTGTTCCAGGAATCCGGTTACGAGGCCGCGCGGATCGGACAGATCGCAGAGCTGGCCGAGGTTTCTGTTGGCACGCTATACAACTACTTCAAAAGCAAGGCGGATCTTCTTCTTGCCATTGTGTCGCTTGAGGTCGAAGAGGTGCTGCACCAGGGAAAAGCGGTGCTGGAGGAAGACCCCAAGACCGCCTCTGATGCGGTGTACCGGCTGGCTTCGATCTACTATGATCATTCGCTGGTCTACCTGACGAAAGAGATGTGGCGCACGGCCATGGCGCTGGCGATCCAGCACCCCGACACGCCCTTTTCCGACCGCTATCACATGCTGGATGCAGCGCTGGCGCAGCAGGTGAAAGATCTTTGCGAAGGCCTGCGGGCGCGCGGGTTACTGTGCCCCGAGGTCGATCCTGACGCCCTGGGCGAGGCGCTTTTTCTTAGCATCAACGGGCTTTTCACGGCTTTCACCGTCTCGGACCAGATGACGCTTGAGGATCTGCGCACCACAGTGGCGCGACATATCCGGGCGGTCTGCGGCTGATCCCTTCCCCGCCCCCCCTTGCCTAGAATGTCGGCGGGGTGCAGGCGCTGACCAACACGCATTTCTCGGGGCCGACCTGACGGAAGCGGTGTGGCGCACGGCTGTCGAAATAATAGGCGTCCCCCGGTCCAAGGATCTTGCGTTCGGCACCCACGGTAATTTCGACCCGGCCGGACAGGACGATCCCGCCCTCTTCACCCTCATGGCCATAAAGAACCCGGCCGGTGTCCGCGCCGATGTCATAGGTTTCGTAGAGAATCATCATCTGCCGCCCGAACAGAGTCGATCCCACTTGTTTCAGCGACAGCTTGCCCTTGCCGATCTCGGTCAGGTCCTCGGCGGCGTAGAAGCTGGTTTTTTCCGGCTCGGGCTGGAAGGCGAAGAATTCGGACAGGCTGATCGGGATGCCATCCAGAATGCGCCTCAATGCCCCGACCGAGGGGTTCATCTTGCCCGATTCAATCAGCGAGATGGTCGAGTTCGGCACCCCGGTCTGTTTCGCCAGCGTACGCTGCGAGACCCCGGCCCGTTCACGGACGGCGCGCAGTCTCAGGCCAAGTTCCTGATCCTCTCGGGCGCTGTTAGTGTTGTTCATTATTGATTAACTTTCGCATCCGGGCTTAATAAAATCATACAGTTGCGTCCTGAAAGAAACAGACTTTCGCAAAAAATTCAACGTCATATCTTTCCGCGCATCGCAACAATCAGGGCCAGTGCGCCCTGCAGACAGGAAAAAGCCGATGTTGAATGCCGAAATCTCCACCCGCCGCGATGCTGCCATTTCCCGCGGGGTCGGCATGCAGACTCAGGTCTATGTCGACCGCGCCCTGGGTGCCGAAGTCTGGGACGTCGAGGGCAAGCGCTATATCGACTTTGCCGCCGGGATCGCCGTGGTGAACACCGGCCATTGTCACCCCAAGGTGATGGAGGCCGTGCGCCGTCAGACAGAGTCCTTCACCCACACCTGCCATCAGGTGCTGCCCTATGAAAATTACATCCGTCTCGCCGAACGGCTGAACGAAAAAGTGCCGGGCGACTTCGACAAGAAGACCGTCTTTGTCACCACCGGCGCCGAGGCCGTTGAAAACGCAATCAAGGTCGCCCGCGCCGCGACCGGTCGCAATGCCATCATCGCCTTTGGCGGTGGCTTCCACGGCCGGACCTTCATGGGGATGAGCCTGACCGGCAAGGTCGCGCCCTACAAGAAGGGCTTTGGCGCGATGATGCCCGACGTCTTCCACGTGCCTTTCCCGGTCGACCTGCACGGTGTGTCCACCGCCGACGCGCTGGCGGGGATCGAAAAGCTGTTCAAGGCCGACCTTGATCCCGACCGCGTGGCGGCGATCATTCTGGAACCCGTGCAGGGCGAAGGCGGCTTCTATCCTGCCCCCGCCGATCTGATGCGCGGGCTGCGCAAGCTCTGCGACGCGCACGGCATCCTGCTGATCGCGGATGAGGTGCAGACCGGCTTTGCCCGGACCGGCCATCTGTTCGCGATGGAGGGATATGACGTCGCCGCCGATATCACCACCATGGCCAAGGGTCTGGCCGGGGGTCTGCCGCTGGCCGCGCTGACCGGTCGGGCCGAGGTGATGGACGCTGCCGCGCCCGGCGGGCTGGGCGGCACCTACGGCGGCAACCCCCTGGGGATCGCCGCGGCCCATGCGGTGCTGGATGTGATCGAGGAAGAGGACTTGTGCAACCGCGCCAACGAACTGGGATCGCGGCTGAAACAGCGGCTGAATGCGATCCGCTCGCGCGTGCCGGAAATGGTCGACGTGCGCGGCCCCGGCTTCATGATTGCGGCCGAGTTCAACACCGCCGACGGCAAGGCCCCGAACCCCGAGATGACCAATGCCATCCGGGCCGAGGCCCTGTCCCGCGGGCTCGTCCTGCTGACCTGCGGCGTCTATGGCAACGTGATCCGTTTCCTCGCGCCGCTAACCATCCCGGACGCCATCTTTGCCGAGGCGCTGGATATTCTTGAGGCATCGATCGACGCCGTGAAAGGAGCCTGAGATGAAGGATATGATGACCCTGACCCTAAAGGATCCAAGCCTTCTGGAAACCCGCGCCTATGTGAACGGCACCTGGATCACCGGGGACACGCAGTTTGACGTGTTCGACCCGGCCACCGGTCAGCTTGTGGCGTCGGTCGCGGATCTGGACGTTGTTGCGACGGCGCGGGCGGTGGATGCCGCCCATGCCGCCGGCCCCGGCTGGGCCGCCATGACCGGCAAGGAACGCGCCGCGATCCTGCGCCGCTGGAACGATCTGATGATCGAGAACGCCGATGATCTGGCCACGATCCTGACCGCCGAGATGGGCAAACCCTGGGCCGAGGCGCGGGGCGAGATCCTTTATGGAGCGTCCTTCATCGAATGGTTCGCGGAAGAGGCCAAGCGCATCTATGGCGATGTCATTCCCGGCCACCAGCGCGACAAGCGGATCATGGTGCTGAAACAGCCCGTGGGCGTTGTCGGGTCGATCACGCCCTGGAACTTCCCCAATGCAATGATCGCGCGCAAGGTCGGTCCGGCCCTGGCCGCCGGCTGTACCTTTGTCGCGCGCCCGGCCGAACTGACGCCCTTGTCGGCGTTGGCCATGGCGGTTCTGGGCGAACGCGCGGGCCTTCCGGCGGGGGTGTTCAACGTGATCCCGTCGACCGATGCCTCGGGCGTGGGGAAGGAACTCTGCTCCAACCCCAGGGTGCGCAAGATCACCTTCACCGGGTCGACCCGCGTCGGCAAGATCCTGATGGAACAGGCCGCCGGCACTATCAAGAAGATGTCGCTGGAACTGGGCGGCAACGCCCCCTTCATCGTTTTTGACGACGCCGATCTGGACGCCGCGGTCGAGGGCGCGATGATCGCCAAGTTCCGCAACAACGGTCAGACCTGCGTCTGCGCCAACCGGATTTACGTGCAGTCCGGCATCTACGACGCTTTTGCCGAGAAGCTGACGCAGGCCGTCGGTCGGCTGAGTGTCGGCAACGGCTTTGCCGATGGCGTGACCACCGGCCCGCTGATCAACGAAGCCGCCGTGACCAAGGTCGAGGCGCATATCACCGATGCCGTCAGCAAGGGGGCCGAGGTCGCCCTGGGCGGCAACCGCTCGAACACCGGCGGCACCTTCTTTGCGCCCACGGTCCTGACCGGCGTGACCCGCGACATGCTGGTCTGTCACGAAGAAACCTTCGGGCCCCTTGCGGCGCTGGTCCGGTTCGAGACCGAGGCCGAAGTCATCGACATGGCCAACGATAGCGAATTCGGCCTTGCGTCCTACTTCTACGCCAACGATCTGTCCCGCGTCTGGCGCGTGGCCGAGGCGCTGGAATCGGGCATGGTCGGCGTGAACACAGGGCTGATCTCGACCGAGGTGGCCCCTTTTGGCGGCATCAAGCAGTCCGGCCTGGGTCGCGAAGGGTCCAAATTCGGGATCGAGGATTTCTTGGAACTGAAAAACGTCTGTCTGGGCGGGATCTCCTGATAGGGCAGACTTTTTTGCGTCGGACCACAAACGGTCCAACGTCATCATGTCTGATCTGAAAAGCACGGGGCGGCGCATCATTGCGCCGTCCTTTTTCATGGACCGTGGTCGTTTCGCCCCAGGCCCCTAGGCAGGGCTTCATCGGCCGGCTGCGGGCACTGGCAGGCGACAGGCACATATAGCCAGAAAACCCTTGCCGAATGCTTTACAACCGGCAGATCTGACAGCCCTTTGGAAGTCACCCGGGGCGCGTTGCAGGTAGCCCTGCCCCCCGTTCTGCATTTCCGTTTGGTCGCGACGCCAGACCTCGGAGCTGCTGGCCTCGCCCTGGCTGGCGACACCCAGACAATAGCTATCAAAGGGCAGGTCTTGTGTGTTGAGCCAGACAATCGTGTGCTGGACCCAGCCGCTTGGCCGGTCCGTGCGAATGACAATGAGTTCGCCCGCGACCTTCAGGCGGGACGTACCTGACATCACATCGCTTTCGATTTTGGAAGCTGCGCAGTTCAGGATGAGCAGCTGCGGCGTTGCATTGTCCGGACGCGCACCATCCGCTTCAATCGAAAAAGCCCGACCCAGGAAGGGTCGGGCTTTTCTGTTTGTGCAATCCGTCGGGCCGATCAGATTGCCGAATAATTCTTGGCAATCATTACCTTCGGTCTTGGTTGCGCGATCAAGTGTCAAACACTGGGTATCGCGGAGCCAGATGGATCAAAAGAGCACCACGGACCGGATGCTTTCGCCTGCATGCATCAGGTCGAAGCCCTTGTTGATGTCTTCCAATCGCAAGGTGTGGGTGATCATCGGGTCGATCTCGATCTTGCCGTCCATATACCAGTCGACGATCTTGGGGACGTCGGTCCGGCCACGGGCACCACCGAAGGCAGAGCCTTTCCAGGTACGGCCAGTCACCAGCTGGAACGGGCGGGTCGAAATCTCGGCACCGGCAGGTGCAACGCCGATAACGATCGACTGACCCCAGCCGCGATGCGTGCACTCCAGGGCCTGGCGCATCACATTGACGTTGCCCGTGCAATCGAAGCTGTAGTCGGCACCACCGATCGGGTCCAAGGGTGTCTTGGTCAGGTTGATGATTTCATCGACCACGTTCTCGACGTTCTTGGGGTTGATGAAATGGGTCATGCCGAAATGCTCGGCCATTTCACGCTTGGCGTCGTTCAGATCGACGCCGATGATCATGTCAGCACCGGCCATACGCAGGCCCTGAAGCACGTTCAGGCCGATACCGCCCAAGCCGAAGACCACGGCAGTCGCGCCAAGCTCCACCTTTGCGGTGTAGTTCACCGCACCGATACCGGTGGTCACGCCGCAGCCGACATAGCAGATCTTGTCAAAGGGCGCGTCCTCACGGACCTTGGCGACCGAGATTTCCGGAAGAACCGTGTGGTTCGCAAAGGTCGAGCAGCCCATGTAGTGGTAGATCGGGGTGCCATCCAGCATGGAAAAGCGGGTGGTGCCGTCAGGCATCAGGCCCTTGCCCTGGGTTGCACGGATGGCGTGGCACATATTGGTCTTGCCCGACAGGCAGGACGCACATTCACGGCATTCGGGCGTGTAGAGCGGAATGACATGGTCGCCCGGCTTGACCGACGTCACGCCTTCGCCGACTTCCAGCACGATCCCGGCGCCCTCATGGCCCAGGATGGCCGGGAAAACGCCCTCGGGATCGGCACCCGACAGGGTGAATTCGTCGGTGTGACAGATGCCGGTGGCCTTGATCTCGATCAGAACCTCACCGGCTTTGGGGCCTTCAAGATTGACCTCCATAACTTCGAGCGGTTTGCCTGCCTCGAGGGCGACTGCGGCACGTGTTCTCATCATCTGTTCCTTCGTTCCATGCCTGTCCATCGAAGCAGGGCAAGCGATCTTTGTGTGTTAAAGACGCTGGCGAAGCCTCACAAAGCGCGAGGATCGAGACTTCGCTCTGTCTGGCGGTAGAGGTCAGAAGTACCAGACGCGTCTTGCTGGGCAGGGTTAATGAATAAGATCATTCAGAGTTCAATCGAGACGGTTTATCTGGACTTGTCGTTCAGAAAATTGAACGCACTTTGCTGCGGGGCGTGAAGGCTGCCCCCGACCCGGGCTTCCCGGGGGAGACCGAATGCCGGCGCGGTCACAGGCAACGTCAACATCCAGTCGGTTGTTGAAGGCAGGATTCTCGTCCCGGACATGAGCGATTTCCCGATCGCCCAGACTTTGTGCAATGCGTCCGTGCCAGGTCCAATTCACAGGGAAAAATCGGGGCTGCACCGTTGTTCGACGGATGATCCAGGGCACGTTTCGGTGCCACAGATCCCGCTGCGGCCGTCGCATGCTGGATGCAATACTTAACGAACCCGGCCCCGAGGCAACGACTCTCCCGGCAGGAGCCGAATAACCCTCAACCTACTGACAAGCTTAGACTTTATCAGCTCCGATCGGACATCGCCGGCTCTTCTGATACGAGGGACTTTGAAACACCCAACGGAACATGTCGCGAATTTTGGACACCTTGTTCACATATTATCTCTGTGATGCGACGACATCTTGGACCGACACTGAAGGCCTATTCTATGCAGCTAAAGCTACAGAAGGAATGCCTGTATGAGCGCACGCCCCTTGATCGAGAACATGGAATTTCTCCGCCATTTCTGGCACCCGGTCGCGACCCTTGATGAATTCGAGCAAGCCCATGCCCTGGGTAATGGACCCATGGCCGTTACCCTTCTTGAAGAAAAGATCGTTATTGCACGTCTCGACGGCAAAATGGTCGCGATGAAGGATCAATGTGTCCATCGTTCGGCAAGACTGTCCGGCGGACAAGTTCAGGGTGACCAGCTTCAGTGTCCCTACCATGGCTGGATGTTCAATGCCGAAGGCAAGTGCACGCACATGCCCGCCTGCCCGACGCAGAAGATTTCCTCGCGCGCGAAGGTTCCGAGCTATCAGTGCGACCTGAAATACGGCCTGATCTGGGTCCGCCTGGACAGCTCCTGGGATGTGACGGAAATCCCGTACTTCAGTGTCGCCGATGATCCGAACATGAAGATCGTCGTGCAAGAGCCCTACTGGTGGAACGCCAGCGCCCCGCGCCGTTGGGAAAACTTCACGGACTTTTCGCACTTTGCATTCGTGCACCCGGGCACCCTGTTCGATCCGAACAACGCCGAGCCGCCGATCGTGCCGATCGACCGCGTGAAAGGTCAGCTGCGTTTCGTCTACGATACGCCTCCGGGCATGGATGTCCCCGATCAGGCACCGATCGGCAACTTCACCTACCACTGCAGCATGCCGTTCACGATCAACCTCGCGGTTCAGAAATACGTGGGCAACAGCCTTCACGTCCTCTTCAACGTGTCCTGCCCGATCAACGCCAAGCAGACGAAGAACTTCCTGATCTTCGCACGCGAAAAGAGCCTGAACGATTCGGATCATCCCCACATCGCCTTCAACGATCTGGTCTTTGCCGAAGACCAGCCTGTCATTGAATCGCAGTGGCCCGAAGAGATCTACGATGACGAACTGTCGGTCGTGACTGACAAGATCTCGATCCAATATCGGAAATGGATCAAGGAACTGGAACAGGCCCACGCACAGGGCAAGGAAGCTTTTGAGAAGGCCCTTCTGTCGCCTGTTGTGGAGAGCGATCGCCCGCATCCTGAACTGCAAGCGGCCGCGAGCTGATACGGCAGACAGGAGGTATCCCATTGCCAGTCCATTTTTTGACGAGTTCTCCCGAAGCGCTGCTTCGGGAGTTCAATCAGAGGATCGTCCAAGAAGACGATTGGGGGAAGGCCGACGGCTGGCTGCTGCAAGAGGGCAATGCCTTCTACCAGCATGCTGAAGACGTGTCCGACATCGGTGCAAGGCTCGTGCCGAGCATGGATGCGGACACGCTGTCCTTCGAGCTTCAGGCCAACGCCGGCAAGACCGTCCCGCTTGACGTGATCAAGCTGTACCATACCAGGCTGGTGGAAACCTTCCTCCGCTGGATGGACGTCCGCTTTGACGAAATTCGACTGAACTGAACAGTCACGATTCCCGTCAGACGGATCGCATTGGAACGGAAAGGAAGAAAGTTGGCCCTGTACTTGAAAACCAGCGAACCCGAGAAGGTTATGCAGGCCTTCAAAGCTTCGGTCGGAGATATCGACCAACCCCATGACGGCGCAAGATGGCTTCGACCGAAGGACTCGGAGTACATCACGCATGCGGATCCGGAATGGGCCTATAAGTCCTGGGTGCTGCCCAGTGTCCGCCAGGGAGCACTGTTGTTCAACATCATCAGACCCGAGGACCGTTACGTTTCGGTGAAAGCCTACGCTGCTTATCACGCCGAACTGGTCGGCACGCTGATGGACGCCGGACTAGCGCAGCCCCTGGACATCAAGATGTCGTCGCGATGCGCCGACGGTGACCTGAATGCTTGATCACAAAAGGAGCACGTTCACCCCCATGACGAGTGCCAGCAAGTTCCGGCCCATGCACAACATCTTCTGCGAGGATGTTGAAAACCAGATGCAGTTCTACGCTGCAATCTTGGGGTGGAACCCCATTCCCGAATATTTTTCGCCCATTTACCGGGTCTTGCAGAACGGCGACTTCCAGCTCGCCTTCAATGGCGACCCGGCTTATGAGCTTCTGGGACTGAAGGGTCGCAAGAGACGACGCAGGACGCCATCTTCCCTGATCAACACCATGGTCACCTTCATGGTTGATGACTGGACCACGGTCGACGAAATCGCCGCGAAGGTGCCTGAACTGGGCGGGTCGATCGTGCAGGGTCCGTTTGCGACCTATTACGGACAATGGCAGCTGGTCTTCAACGATCCAGAATTCAACGTTGCTCGCATCACGGCCATGAGCCTTCCCGAAGGCGTCGAAATTCCGGTAGTCACCTTCGATTGAAGTCTGGCGTCCGAACGCAGACTAACCGCGGGTGGACAAAACACCGGACCGAAAACGATCATACACCTTCCAGCAAGATCCAGCCGCGCCTTCGGGCGCGGCTTCCTTTTTCGGCATGATCGCTCCGGCGGCCCCGCTGCATCTGTCGCCTCGCCTGCTATGGCAGAGGAACGGATCCCGACCCGATGAGAGAGCTTCTCCTCAATTCTTTGCCTGACAGGGATGGCGATCAGCTTGATCAGTCCGCCGCTCAATAGGTTGCTCGCGGTCTGGATCGGCATGCTTCGCCGAGCCACGGATGGACATGCCTGAACGCAAGAGAAGACCTTTTGACGTGAGAGCCCAAACGGCATCCGACGCCAGGCAACAGTCTGCCTGCATGCGCAACACAGGCCGCCCTCGGCGTTGACCCAAGCGAAGATCACCAGACGACTCGTTCAGGAGGTCCGGCAATGGGACGAAAACGGCGCAAGACATGCTATCAAAGTCGGATTGAGCAGCCCAGGACAGGCTGTTTCTGACGATGGTTGCCTTAAAGGTCGATCCTAGGTGCCTATTTTGTAGGCGCTCGATCTGGCGGCACCGATGCGGTTGGGGCCGGTGCCGGTGCTCTCTCAAGACCCAGTTTCCCGTCGACACGACCATCCCCGCACGAAGCCGCACGTCATGCCACGCAGGACACAGTTTCGAAAATGCGGAGCTGAAGCGCACAATGGCCCGCAGGCAGGCGCCGGACGGCTCATACCTGTAGCACACTGTTAATAATTATTAAAATTCCGTTTTCAGGCGGATCCAAGGGCGACTGCCAGCACGGATCGACGTCGATTTCGGATTGCAGGATGCCGAAGGCACATGTGCCAAAATGTCGATCTCAGGAAAATTTTCGACATTTCTGACATCCATCAACCCTTCCTTAAGTTTCTCTCAGGATCGGGTCGCGTTCGATTCTTGGAACAGGACGTCTCGGTTGTTTGTCTATTCGTCCCCCAACCGCCTTGTTACCAAAAATGACGCTCGGGTTTCGGCGGTCTGGTATGCCAAATTTATCAGCCCTTCAATGCCCGAAGACAAAAATATTGGACAAAAATCGTCGTGAATCTGGCTCGTGTGACCCACGGGTGCTGCCAGCTTCCGGCGCCATCGACAACAGGGAGTAGCATTTGAAGACCACGGCAGGTGACCCCACCCTACTGCTTCAACTGCGCAATGTTACCAAGAGATACGGCACTTTTGTGGCAAACGACGGCGTGAACCTCACGCTGGAGCAAGGCCAGATCTGCGCGATCCTAGGTGAGAACGGCGCAGGCAAGTCCACGCTGATGAAAACCATCTACGGTATTCAGCAGCCGGACGAAGGCGAAATAATATGGAATGGCGACAAGGTCGCCGTGACCAGCCCAAGTGTTGCCCGAAACCTGGGTATCGGAATGGTTTTCCAGCATTTTTCGTTGTTCGAAACGATCAGCGTCGTTGAGAATATCTCGTTGACCGTTCCCGGAACATTGCCCGAACTGGCCGAGGCGATCCGGCAGAAGGCCGACGAATACGGCCTTGACGTGAATCCCGAGGCACAGGTTCACGGCCTCTCTGTCGGCGAACGTCAGCGGGTCGAAATCATCCGCTGCCTCATGCAGAATCCGAAGCTGCTCATCCTGGATGAGCCGACATCCGTCCTGCCCCCCCACAGCGTCCAGCAGCTGTTCGGAACGCTGAGGAAACTGTCCGATCGTGGCGTCGCCATGCTCTATATTTCGCACAAACTGGAAGAGATCCGGGACCTGTGCCATAGCGCCGTCGTCCTGCGACAGGGACGTGTCACGGGCACGACGAACCCGCGCAACGCCTCGTCGGCGGATCTGGCTCGCCTGATGATCGGGCAGGACATCCCCACAGCGCGCCATGCCGAGGCAAAGCCGAGCTGCGAACCTGCCCTGAAAGTCACCGACCTTTCCTATGAAAATCCCGACCCCCAGGGAGAGAGCCTCGACAACGTGTCGATGGTGGTCCGCCCGGGCGAGATCGTCGGCATCGCCGGCGTTTCGGGCAACGGTCAGTCTACGCTGGCACGACTATTGTCCGGCGAAATCAAGCTGGCCGATACCATTGCTGACCAGATCGAGGTCTTCGATACTCCGGTCGGGAATGTCACCCCAGGGAAGCGTCGGAAATTGGGACTGACCTTCGTGCCCGAAGATCGGCTTGGCCGCGCCACGGTCCCGAACATGTCCCTGTCGGACAATGTTCTGCTGACCGCACACCGGGCCGGCCTGGTTCGGAAGGGATTGATCAGACGCCGGACACAGGCAAATTTCGCTGACGAGTGCATCTCCAGCATGGATGTGCGGTCCCGGGGACGGCACTCCATCGCTTCCAGCCTCTCGGGCGGCAACCTTCAGAAGTTTGTTCTGGGCCGCGAAATTCTACTCAAGCCCCGGCTCCTGATCGTGTCTCAGCCGACCTGGGGAATCGACGTCGGAGCCGCGGCAATGGTCCGGCAAAAACTCGTGGACCTGCGGGACACCGGAACGGCGATCCTCATGATTTCAGAGGAGCTGGAAGAGATCTTCGAAATCTCTGACCGCATCCACGTCATGTATCACGGCAAACTGTCTGCCTCAGTCCAGGCCAGGTCCGTCACCGCCGAAGATGTAGGCCGCATGATGATGGGCGAATTCGACCAGACCATGAGGGCAGCCTGATGTTCAACCAATACACTCTCGTCCGGCGAAGCCAGGTTTCGTTCAAGGGCATCCTGCTCGTGCCGCTGGTGACGTTCGCCCTTGCACTGCTGGGAAGTATCGTCCTGTTCGGAGCTTTGGGGGCAAACCCTCTCGAGATCCTCTACCGGCTGCTGATCGACCCGCTGTCGTCAACCTATAACATATCCGAGGTGGTCATTAAGGCCGCGCCGCTGATCCTGATCGCTCAGGGGCTTGCCATCGGATTCCGGGCCAAGGTCTGGAACATCGGCGCGGAAGGCCAGCTGATCATCGGCGCGGTGGTGGCGAGCATCATTCCCATCACCTTCCCGGACAGCCAGAACGTGCTCATGCTTCCGTTGATGATGCTTGCGGGCATGTTCGCCGGAGCAGCATGGGCCGGAATCGCGGCAGTGCTGAAGACGCGTTTCAACGCCAACGAGATCATCGTGACGCTGATGCTGAACCAGATCGCGATCCAGATCCTTTTCTTACTGATCAACGGACCGCTCAAGGATCCCATGGGGTTCTCCTATCCGCAGTCGGTGAGCTTCCCGGAAGTTGCGATGTACCCGCTTCTTTCACCGGAAGGTCTGCTCAGGGCGAACGCGTCGATCTATGTGGTCCTGCTGCTGTCGGTCGTGGCGCTCATCTATGTCACGCGCACTTTCTCGGGATACACGCTGCTCGTCGGCGGCCTCGCTCCCGATGCCGCCCGCTATGCAGGCTTCAGTGCCAAGAAAGCGGTTTGGATCTCACTGCTGATCGGCGGTGCCGCGGCCGGACTGGCCGGAATGGGTGAAGTGTCCGGGCCTATCGGCCGGCTCCAGCCCTCGCTGTCGCCCGGCTATGGCTTTGCCGCTATCATCGTGGCGTTCCTCGGCGCACTGAATCCAATCGGGATATTCGTGGCCGGGACATTCATGGCCATCATCTATGTCGGCGCTGACGGCGCGATCATTGATGCCGGTCTTCCCCCCGCAGCACCGACGATCTTCCAGGGTATGGTCCTCGTGTTCTACCTCGCCTCCTTTGCCCTGGTTCAATACCGCATCGTACGGCTCCAGCCGGAGGCAACAGCATGACGGACACGATCATCTTCATCCTAGCGGGAGCCTTCGCGACCGCCACACCCCTTCTGCTTGCCGCGATTGGCGAAGCAGTGGTCGAGAAAACCGGCGTCATGAACCTTTCCGTGGAAGGCATGATGGCATTCGCGGCAGCGGTAGCCTTCGGCGTTACGCATCAGACGGGCGACATTGTTCTGGGCTTCGGCCTTGCGGTCCTTGCCTCGACGGCGTTGTCGCTGGTCTTCTCGGTGCTCGTGCTGGGGTTCTCGGCCAACCAGATTGTCTCGGGGCTGGCCGTCGGGATCCTTGGCCTGGGCCTCTCCGGCCTGGCCGGGCGTCACTTCGAGAACCTGACAATGATTGGCCCGGGAAATCAATCGGTGCCCGTCCTGTCGGATATACCCCTTCTCGGACCGATCCTATTCCAGCAGAGTGTCATCACCTATCTCGCCTTTGCGGCCGCCTTTCTGACGTGGTGGTTCCTTGGCAGAACACGCCAGGGCCGCATCCTGAAAGTCGTGGGTGAGGACCCGGCCATCGCACACAATCTGGGCTTCGCAGTTGTCCGGATCCGCCTGTTCGCGATCATCTTCGGCGCCGTGATGTCCGGCATCGCAGGGGCCTATGCCTCGACGATCCTGACGCCCGGCTGGTCGGACGGTCTGATTGCCGGACGTGGCTGGATCGCGGTTGCGCTTGTGGTTTTCGGCACCTGGCGGCCGCTCAGGATCGCTTTCGGTGCCTATCTGTTCGGAGCGCTCTTGCTCGGAGATCTGGCTGTCCAGGCCATGGGCTTCAGAATTCCGTCCCAAATCATGACGTCTCTGCCCTACGTGATGACCATCGTTGTTCTCGCGGCGGTGTCCAGAAACGCCCTTCTGATCCGGCTGAACGCACCCGTTTCGCTTGGCCAGAACTATCGTCCCTCGAAATAAGACTAATCAACCAACAGGAGCAAATATGTTCAAGATTGTTCGCGCACCTCTGATCGGGGCCGCCCTGGCGCTGAGCTGGGCCGGAGCACTCCACGCCCAAGACCCGCTCGAGATTTCGATCCTGGCCCCCAATGCCATCGGCGATGTCGGCTGGGACCACGAAATCTACCGCGGCAAGGAAGTTCTTGAAAAACGGTTCGGGGACAAGGTCAAGGTGGCGGTCGTGGATTCTGTCGGCGAAGGCCCGAACGCCACCCGCGCCATGAACCGGCTTGTGGCCAACGGAACCGACGTCCTGATCCTCGGTGGCTTCGGTCACATGAGCGACGGCCTGACCCTCGCCAAAAGATCGCCCGACCTCAAGGTCTTGCACATCGGTGGCTACCAGAACCTTCCGAACTTCGCGACGTTCACCGTCCGTCATTATCAGGCATCCTATCTGTGCGGCATGGCTGCAGGATATGCGACGCAGAACGGGCAGCTTGGTGTCGTGGCCGCATTCCCGCTGCCTGAGGTCCTGGGCATCCTCAACGCCTATGTCCTGGGCGCACAAAGCGTCAATCCGGACCTGAAACCGGTGAAAGTGGTGTGGCTGAACGCCTGGTACGATCCGCCCCGCGATCGCGCTGCCGCAGAGAGCCTGATCTCGCAGGGTTCCGACGTGGTCTATTCGCTCTTCCCGGGCACACCTTCAGCCGTTGCAACGGCTGAAGAAAAAGGCGTCTACGCCGTCACCACGCTCAGCGACAACTCCGCTCATGCTCCGACCAAGCACCTGTGTGCCGGTCAGGCTGATTTCGGTGTGGTCTATGGCAATGTCGTCCAGTCCGTCTTTGATGAAAACTTCGAAGGCAAGGACACCTTCGCCGGTGTCACCGAAGGTGCCATGCAAGTGGCCGGATTGTCCAAGGATCTGACGGACGAACAGCGTGCCGCAATCATGGCGAAACAGGAAGAGATGCGCGCCGGCACGTTCGAACCCTTCACCGGCCCGGTGACGAACAATACGGGATCCGAAGCGATCGCGGCCGAAAAGGTGCTGAGCTCTGCCGAGATCAAGAGCATGGACTTCCTTGTCGACGGTATCGACGCGCAGCTCAATAAGTAAGCAGTCCAAGCTGTGGACATTGGATCAGTCCGGAAACGGGCTGATCCCTTTGTCCGACAAACATGCCGATGACGGTCGTGATCTTCATAGACGACGGCAGCAGCTGCGAACCTGTGACAAGCCCCACGACCAAACACTCCTCACCGTGGTATCGCTTTGGGCATCGGGACCGGATAGCAGGCATCATGTGCGACTGACCCAAGTGCTTGTCTCCGAACGTGCTGTAAAAATGGACGCAACCCATACGGCAACCGCACCCCCACGATGGTCGGTGCCACGACGCCCTCATGAGACTTGTGCTCAGATAAAATGCGGCGATCTGCAGATATGCCCAATGGATAGGCAAAACCGGCTTCAGGCGCTTGCAGTAGAATACGAGACCGCAACACGGACTGCATCTTGCCGGGAAAACGTGCTGAACATGACCCAAGACCCAAGCTCGACGCCCCCGACCGAGCAGCTTCACCTCGCAAGGCTTCGTAGACGCCCCCAACAAGAGACCAAAACTCCACTTAAAATCCTGATAAATAGTTGTTTTTCTGCTTTCTTGCTCTGAGACGGCACGAAGTGATACCGTCATCAGCAAAGACGGAGCGCTGTCGTAATTTGGTTACACACGTTGTTAACCAGTGCAGGCCAACCAACAAGAATCACGTTGGAGATTTGGAACACAGCCCAGGTACCCCATGACGACCAAGGTTGAATTCAAAGATATCAGTAATTTCGTTCATGTCGCGAGGACAGGAAGTCTGACCCGCGCCGGAATGATTTCAGGTGTACCAAAAGCTACGCTCAGCCACAGCATCCGCCGACTGGAGGACCTGCTGGAGGTCGAACTGTTCCTTCGCTCGCAACGGGGTTTACAGCTGACTGATGCAGGTAATGCCCTCCTCGAAAATACCGGTCGCATATTTGACAGCATCGAACTGGCGGCCAGCGCGGCGCAGCGGGCCCATAGCTCTCTGAACGGGAAAGTCCGAATTCTGGGCAGCGCCGAATTCGGAACCAGCATTATTGGTGCCGCGACTTTGTATTTATCCCGAGAGCACCCGGGACTGTCTTTCGAAACACGAATGTATCCGAGTGACACTCCATTACCGGAGCAAACAGATTTCGATTGCTTGATTTTTGTCGGCACCGCACCATCGTCGGATCACGTTTGCCGAAAACTAGGCAACGTAGCGTATCGCGCCTATGCCAGTCCAATGCTCTTGAAGCGATTTGGAACCCCCAAGACCGTAGCAGATTTCAAAGAGCTTCCTGGAATAGAATACACCCGAAAAGGGATCGCAGAACCCTGGTTGCTGCAAGACGGCGAGGGGCAGCGCATTGGCGAATACGATGTGCGATTCAGCGTTCATGATTATTGGATGGCCAAATTCTACGCCGTCTCGGGCGAGGCCATAGCATATCTTCCAGACTTTTTCGTCCATTATGAAGTCGCCCAGGGGCACCTAATACCACTCCTTCAAGAAGCGGAAGAGAGCGAAAAAATATCTGTCTGGGCGATTTATGGTGGAGCCCGGCACAGGAACCCCCGAGTTAAATTGGTAATTGACACCCTTTGCCAGAACTTTGAGAAATTGATTCGCCATCCGGGTTATGCACTCGTGCGCCAAGAAATATAATAACGATGAATTTGAATGATCCTTCCCTGGACTTTCTCGGCTAATCCAAATGGAAAATAGCCGCATCGGCCTGTGACGGAAAAGTCGGGGGCTCTCTCCCCTTCCTTGCTGGCAGACGTCCACGGGCCTTGTCAGGTTTCAGACCGCCGGAGAGCGGAGGTTTGTTCTGAAACTAAACGCCCCGTCCGGGATCAGGGGCTTTCGAATTCCCGCCCCATGCCTTCCGACACCAGACCCGGTACTTCGGGATCAGACCGTCGCCGGAGGCGTCCCCGCCTGCATGTCCAACACTGCCGCTTTCACCGCCTCTGCCATATACTCGACAAACAACCTGATCTTCGGATCCTGCAATTTCCGATGCGGGAAAAGACAGCCGAGGGTCGCGGGCAGCGGAGGCGTCTGCTTCAGGATCTCGACAAGAGCACCGCTGCGAAGATGCTGCTGGACCTCTAACCGCGGACGGTTGGCGATGCCATGACCGTCCAAGGCCCACCTTGTCAGCACTTCGCCGTCGTCGGCATCGAAACGCCCCGCAACCTCAAGCCGCCGCAATCCGGTCGCGGTGCGCAATTGCCAGAAATACTCGGGCGAGCGCGGATAGCGCAGCAACAGGCAATTGTGCTTCCCGCCAAGCAGATCTTCGGGTGAGGTCGGTGTGCCGTGCCGGTCGAGATAGGCCGGCGCGGCGCAAAGGACACCCGGGCAATCGCAGATATGGCGCAGCTTCAGGTTCGAATCCCGCGGAACGCCCAGGAAGAACGCCACGTCCAGCCTCTCTCCCATCATGTCCACCAGCCGGTCTGACAGGCGCATCTGAACCTGCACCTCGGGGTATCGTTCGGTAAATTCGGGGACCAATGGCGCAATGATCCGTCGCCCGATCCCGAGCGGCGCGGTGACCCGCAGAACACCGCGCGGCGTCTCGGAAAAATTGGCCACAACCGCCTCGGCTTCTTCGAGCGACGCGAGTACGGTCTTGGCCTGCTCATAGAACACCCCTCCGACCTCGGTCAGGGTGATCGAACGCGTGGTCCGGTTGAAGAGACGGACCCCGAGACGGCTTTCCAGCTCTTTGATCCGTTTGCTGGCCACGGCGGGGGTCAAACGCAGATCGCGCCCGCCCGAGGTAATGCTGCCCAACTCTACCACTCGGACAAAGACCCGAAGGCTTTCAATATATTGCACTAAGCCTCTCCTCTAGCGACATCGGTCTTCCAGGGCTTTCGGGATCGCCGCAAGGTACCACCAGTCACCAGAGATTATTATCAACATTCCGTATAAAGTCCTTGGCGAAAGAACGCATATTCATTGAGATTGCCCTCCGCTAGCGTCCTGTCTGATTGCCCAGCCACATGTTCAGCCACGGAGGGATGCATGACGCACCGGAGCGAGATCCGCTTTCTGCTCAACGGACGGACGGTGAACCTGCCCACGGTTCCCGCCACGCAGACCCTGCTAGACTTTCTGCGGCTTGACCGCCGGCTCACCGGGACCAAAGAGGGCTGCGCCGAAGGCGACTGCGGTGCCTGCACGGTGCTCGTCGGTCGTCTGCACGCGGGCGTCCTGCGCTATGAGGCGGTGAACGCCTGCATCCGGTTTGTTGCCTCTCTTGATGGATGTCACGTGGTGACGATCGAACATCTGTCCGGCCCGGATGGCGCGCTGCATCCGGTGCAGCGGGCCATGGTTGAACACCACGGTGCGCAATGCGGTTTTTGCACGCCGGGTATCGTGATGTCGCTCTATGCGCTGTGGATGCAGACGCCCGTGCCGACCGAGACGCAGGTGGAAACCGCCTTGCAGGGCAATCTCTGCCGGTGCACCGGATATGCCCCGATCATCCGCGCTGCCGTGGCGGTCAGCCAATACGGCACCCCCGAGGCAGATCATCTGACGCAGGAGCGGGAGCGCATCACCACCGAGCTTCTTGCCATGAAGGACACGCGCCGGGTCGAGACCGGACCCGAGGAAAACCGGGCCATCCTTCCGGCAGATATCAATGATTTCGCCGCAGCCTATGCCGAGCATCCGCAGGCAACGGTGATCGCTGGCGCAACCGACGTCGGGCTCTGGGTGACCAAGTTCTTGCGCCCGATCTCGCCCGCGATCTTCATCACGCACCTGCCCGAACTGAAGGCGATCAAGGTCGGCACTGACGACATCACCCTGGGTGCGGGCGTCAGCTATTCCGAGCTGCAGCCTCTGATCGCGCAGCACCTGCCGCACCTGGCCGAATACTGGGACCGCATCGCCGGCTGGCAGGTGCGCAACATGGGCACCATCGGCGGCAATATCGCCAACGGGTCGCCGATCGGTGACACGCCCCCGGTGCTGATCGCGCTCGGGGCCGAGGTCACTCTGCGCCAAGGCGCTGCCGTCCGGACCCTGCCTCTCGAGTCCTTCTTTATCGACTACGGAAAACAGGACCGCCGCCCCGGCGAATTCGTCCAGAGCATCCGCATTCCGCTTCCCTCTGACGCAACCCGCTGTGCCGGCTACAAGATTTCCAAACGCCGCGACGAAGACATCTCGGCGGTCGCCGCAGGGATCAGTGTCACGGTGGAGGGCGGGATCATCCGCAGCGCCCGCATCGCGTTCGGCGGCATGGCCGCCACACCCAAACGCGCCAAGGCAGCCGAGGCCGCATTGTTGGACCAGCCCTGGAACGAGGCCAGCTTCGCTACCGCCGCGCGCGCCGTCGCCGAAGATTTCGCACCGCTCAGCGACTGGCGTGCCAGCGCCGAGTACCGGATGTGCGTTGCGCAGAATCTTTTGCGGCGATTTTTCCTCGAACAGGATGGCGCGCCCGTCCGCCTGAGCGCCTGAAGGAGCAGAGACGTGAAGCACCAGTCCAACATCCGCGGCGCCGTCAACGAAGATCGTCAACATGACAGCGCAATCAAGCACGTCCGCGGCATCGCCGAATACACCGATGACATCGCCGAACCGGTCGGCACGCTGCATGCCTATCTCGGCGTCTCTTCTGTTGCCCATGCCACGTTGAAAGGCATCGACCTGTCCGATGTGCGTACCGCGCCCGGCGTCATCGACGTCCTCACCGCGGCTGACATCCCCGGCCACAACGACATCAGCCCGACCGGACGCGGCGATGAGCCGGTTTTCCCGACCTCCAAGATCGAGTTTCACGGACAGCCCCTCTTTGCCGTGATCGCCGAAACCCGGGACGCCGCCCGCCGTGCCGCTGCGCTCGCCAAGGTGGATGCCGACGTGCTGCCCCATGCGCTGGACCCGATCGAGGCGCAGGCAGCGGGCTATCCGCACATTACCGACCCGCTGAAACTGGAACGCGGAGAGGTCGAGACCGCGATGGCCTCGGCGCCGCACCGGCTTCAGGGCCGGATCGCCATCGGCGGGCAGGATCACATGTATCTGGAAGGGCAGATCACTTTTGCCATGCCCGGCGAGGACGAGGACGTGATCGTGCACTGCTCGACCCAGCACCCAAGCGAGGCCCAGCACATGGTAGCACATGTGCTGGGTGTGGCGTCGAACGCCGTGGTCGTCAACGTGCGGCGCATGGGCGGCGGCTTCGGCGGCAAGGAAAGCCAGATGAACCTCTTTGCCGTGGTTGCGGCTTTGGCTGCCAAGCGTCTGAACCGCCCGGTCAAGATCCGACCCGACCGCGACCAGGACATGACCTCGACCGGCAAACGCCATGACTTCGTCATCGACTATGACGTGGCCTATGACGAGGACGGTCGTATCCAGGCAGTCGACAGCACCTTCGCGGCACGCTGCGGCTGGTCATCGGATCTGTCGGGCCCGGTAACGGACCGCGCGCTGTTTCACGGTGACAACGCCTATTTCTACCCTCATGTCCGGCTGAAAAGCCGCCCCATGAAGACCAACACCGTTTCGAACACCGCGTTCCGCGGCTTCGGCGGGCCCCAGGGCGTCGTCGCCGCAGAGCGGATGATCGAAGAGATCGCCTATGCCCTCGGTAAGGACCCGCTGGAGGTGCGCAAGGTCAACTTCTACGGCGATGTGGACAGCGGCCGGACCCTGACCCCGTACCACCAGGAGGTCACCGACAACATCATCGACCGCGTCGTCTCGGAACTGGAAGACGGCTGCGCCTACCAGCAGCGGCGCCGCGACATCATCGCGTTCAACGAACAGGGCGGCGTGCTCCGCAAAGGCATCGCCCTGACGCCGGTGAAGTTCGGCATTTCCTTCACTGCCACGCACTTCAACCAGGCCGGGGCGCTGATCCATATCTACTCCGACGGCTCGGTACATCTGAACCACGGCGGAACGGAGATGGGCCAAGGGCTCAACACCAAGGTAGCCCAGGTTGTGGCAGACGCGTTCCAGATCAATTTCGAACGTATCAAGATCACCCGCACCACCACCGAAAAGGTCCCCAACACCTCGGCCACGGCCGCGTCCTCGGGGTCCGACCTCAATGGCATGGCCGCACTTGACGCCGCCGAACAGATCAAGGCGCGCCTGGTGGACTTTGCCGCCGGACACTGGGACGTCGACCCGGACGAGGTTCGTTTCCTGCCAGGCCATGTTCAGGCGGGCACGCAACTGCTGACGTGGGAACAGGTGATCAAGGCCGCCTATATGGCCCGTGTCCATCTGTCCGCCGCAGGTTTCTACAAGACGCCGGACATTCACTGGGACCGTGCCGCCGGCAAGGGACGTCCGTTCTATTATTATGCGTACGGTGCCTCCTGCTCTGAAGTCACCATCGACACACTGACCGGTGAATACCGGGTGGACCGCACCGATATTCTGCATGACGTGGGGCGATCGCTGAACCCGGTACTTGACCGCGGTCAGGTCGAAGGTGCCTTTGTACAGGGCATGGGCTGGCTTACCACGGAAGAGCTGTGGTGGGACCAGAAGGGCGCGCTTCGCACCCATGCCCCCTCGACGTACAAGATCCCCCTCGCATCGGACCGCCCGCGGGTATTCAACGTGAACCTCGCCGAATGGTCCGAGAACACCAAGCGTACGATCAAGCGCAGCAAGGCTGTGGGCGAACCCCCCTTCATGCTTGGCATTTCGGTGTTCGAAGCCCTGTCCATGGCCGTCGCCAGCGTGGCAGACTACCGCGAATGCCCGCGCCTCGACGCCCCCGCCACGCCGGAACGTGTCCTGCTGGCCGTCGAACGTATGATCGGGCGGACGGCATGATCGCACTTGAAAGCCTGCTTAGCGGATCCAGCCCCGTGGCCCGGATCCTGGTCCGGCGGGTCCGCGGGTCCGCCCCACGCGAGGCAGGCTGCGAGATGTTCGTCAGTGAAGACGCGCGCCATGGCACAATCGGCGGCGGTCGGCTTGAACATGGGGCCATTGGCGCTGCGCGGGCCTTGCTGGCGCGCGGCGATCTGGCCGAAACGCTGGATATTCCTCTCGGCCCTGAGATCTGGCAATGCTGCGGCGGTCGGGTCGAAATCGCGCTAAGCCGCATGAGCACCCAGGACAAACGGGCCGCTCTGGACAGAGCGGCAGAGGCCACGGCGTCCCGGCCGATGGTTCAGATCCACGGCGCGGGCCATGTCGGCAGGGCATTGGCGGACCTGTTGCAACACCTGCCGATGCGCTGCGTGGTGATCGATGGTCGCGCCTCGGAGCTGGCGCTTTGCACGGCCCTGGTTGAAACGCGGCTCACGCCGCTGCCGGAGATCGAGATTTCGTCGGCCCCTCCAGGCAGTGCCTTCGTCGTGTTGACCCATGACCATGCGCTCGACTTCATCTGCACCGCAGCCGCGCTGCAAAGGACCGACGCCCGCTACGTGGGGCTGATTGGCTCTGCGACCAAACGCGCGAGATTTCAGCGTTTTGCCAAACAACAATGCGACAGTCTCGACACCCAGGCCCTGATCTGCCCGATTGGAGCTCAAGGCAGCCAGGACAAGCGGCCGGAGGTCATCGCGGCCTTCGTCGCTGCCGAAGTTCTGGCCGCCGTCACCCCTGTGGAAAGTGCCACGCGGCCCGCGATCCAGGCGGCCGAACAGGTCCCGGCGAGCTAGAGCCCGCAGCACTTGAGGGCAGGATCGAAGCGCATGGCACATTCAATAGGGTGCCTTTCAGATCCACAACGTTCCCTTCCGACCGAGACCGACCTGCAACCGGCTTCTCGCAAGAACTCGAAACTTCGTCCCTTCAGTGATGCTCTTCTGCGGACATGTCCGACGTGCTTCGCCTATGCCGCCGCGAAGCCAGTTTCTCACTGAGCGCGCCTTATTTTCCGACGCCCAGGCAGTCATCCCCAGGAGAAAGATGCGCGCTATCGTGGCCAACTTGCTGCCGTTTTGACAGGGCAAAGGGCTCTGGGTGTCGTCGCGCCCTCTCGGCAAATTTGCCGAGTTTTTCTTACAATACGTCATGGACGTGCAGCCGGGCTGAGGTTCTGACCATGTTCAGGCCCAGCCAGGTCAGCGCGCCGGCGGGATGACACCTCCGATCGCCGCCGTAAGCTCGCGGGCTGCGTGCATCACTGCGCGGCTTGTTTCATCGGTGCTCTCCTCGCTCATCCGAATGAGCGGCCCCGACACAGAGACGCCCGCCGCCGCCTCGCCCGAGGCATCGAAGACCGCGGCTGCAATGCACCGCATTCCAAGGTTTTTTTCCTCCGCATCAACGGCGTATCCGCGCGTCCGTATCACCTCGAGGTCAGACCTCAACGCGTCCGGCGATGCCAGGGTATGCGGCGTGAACCGTTCCATCCGCCTCGACAACAGCTTCTCAAGCCGCTCATTCGGGATCTCGGCCAGCAGCGCCTTGCCGATGCCCGAAGCATGCAACGGCGACAGCGTGCCCGGAGGAAAGAACGCGCGGATGCTCTCATGGGTCTCGACCTGGCTGACGAAAAGCACCGCATCCTCGCGCACGATGCCCAAGTTGGCCGTTTCCCCCGTCTCTTCCATGAGCCGACGCAGGATAGGCCGTGCCCGCTCGACCAGACTGGTCCGACGCAGGAAACGCGCACCTATGACAAAGGCCTGCGGACCGATGTGCCACAGCTGTTCTGCCGGGTCGAACTCGACCATCCGCCGCCCCTCGAGGGTGACAAGGATGCGATAGACCGTGGCCGGTGATTGCTGCAAATCCCCGGCAAGGTCCGACAAGGTGAGGCCGGATCGGCGGCTCAGATATTCCAGCACCTCCATCGCCCTATCGAGAGACTTGATCGTGTACTGCGCGCTGTTGTCATCCCAGCCGCGCGGCCGTCCCCGGTTTCGGCGAGGAGTGCTTTCCGTACTTTTCGGAGAATCCATCAAATCCCTCTCCTTTTATCGTAAAAACAATTTCACATTATGAAAAAGTTAACCGTCTGACAACGATCGACTTTCCGACACATCGCGTTTATGAAAAATGATTTCAAAAAAATTTTGCCGCAGCCCCTGTCCGGTTACTCTGAAATCCAGCGACCACAGGAGGTGGCAATGAGCTTCCAGAATCCCGTATTCATTCCGGGCCCGACCAATATCCCCGAAAGCCTTCGCAAAGCCTGCGACATGCCGACGATCGACCATCGCTCACCATTGTTCGGGCAGATCCTTCACCCGGCGCGCGAGGGCGTGCGCAAGGTATTGCAGAGCGAGTCGGCCGAAATCTTCATCTTTCCTTCCACCGGCACAGGCGGATGGGAAACTGCGCTCAGCAATACTCTGTCGTCGGGTGATACCGTGCTGGCGGCCCGCAATGGCATGTTTAGCCACCGCTGGATCGACATGTGCCAGCGCCAAAGACTGCGAGTCGAGATCGTCGAAACCCCCTGGGGCGAGGGCCTGCCTGCGGACCGCTACGCCGAGATCCTGGCGGCCGACAAACATCACCGCATCAAGGCAGTACTCGCCACCCACAACGAAACCGCCACCGGCGTGCGCTCGGACATCGCCGCAGTACGCCACGCGCTCGACGCGGCGGGCCACCCGGCTCTGCTCTTCGTCGATGGCGTAAGCTCGATCGGTTCGATGGATTTCCGCTTCGATGAGTGGGGTGTCGATTGCGCTGTCACCGGCTCTCAGAAGGGCTTCATGCTGCCCCCCGGCCTCGCCATCGTCGGCTTCAGCGAAAAGGCCATGGAGGCGACCAAAATCGCCATGTTGCCGCGTACTTTCTTCGACGTGCATGACATGGCGAAGGGCTACGCCAACAACGCCTATCCCTATACCCCCGCCGTCGGCCTGATGAACGGGCTGAACGAGGCCTGCCGGATGCTGCTGGACGAAGGCCTCGAAAACGTCTTTGCCCGTCACCACCGCATTGCGGAAGGCGTGCGCTGCGCGGTCCGCGCATGGGGGCTGAACCTCTGTGCCGCTTCGCCTGATATCTATTCCGACACGGTCAGCGCGATCCGCACACCTAAGGGGTTCAACGCGACGGATATCGTCAGCCACGCCGCGCAGACCTATGGGGTCGCCTTCGGCACCGGGCTTGGCGAAGTCGCCGGAAAGGTGTTCCGCATTGGCCACCTTGGCAGCCTGACCGACGTGATGATGCTTTCTGGCCTTGCAACGGCCGAGATGTGCATGGCGGACCTCGGGCTCGACATCACGCTCGGCTCGGGCGTTGCGGCAGCACAGGAATTCTACCGCGCCACGCCCGCCCTTTCCCGGAAGGTCGCCGCGGAATGACGGACGGTGCCCTGAACATCCCAACCTATGACGACATGCTGGCGGCCCACGCCCGCATCGCGCCATACATACACCGCACCCCGGTCCTGACATCTTCTTTCCTGAATGACCTCACCGGAGCGCAGATCTTCTTCAAGTGCGAGAACTTCCAGAAGGCCGGGGCTTTCAAGGTTCGTGGGGCGTCCAACGCCGTCTTCGGCCTTTCGGATGCCGAGGCAGCCCGCGGCGTCTGCACCCACAGTTCCGGGAACCATGCCCTGTCGCTTAGCTACGCTGCCGGGCGGCGTGGCATCCCCTGCAACGTGGTTATGCCTCGCACCGCTCCGCAGGCGAAGAAAGACGCCGTGCGGGGCTATGGCGGCATCATAACCGAGTGCGAACCGTCGACCTCGTCTCGCGAAGCGGTGTTCGCCGATGTGCAGGCAGAGACGGGTGGTGACTTCGTACACCCCTATAACGATCCGCGCGTGATCGCCGGCCAGGGCACCTGCGCGCGCGAGTTCATGGAACAGGCGGACGGGCTTGATATGGTCCTGGCACCGATCGGCGGGGGCGGCATGATCTCGGGCACCTGCCTGACGCTTTCCACACTTGCGCCCGAGGTACAGATCATTGCGGCCGAACCCGAACAGGCTGACGACGCCTACCGCAGCTTCAAGGCCGGACACATCATTGCCGATGATGCCCCCGAGACCGTGGCGGATGGGCTGAAGGTGCCGCTCAAGGATCTAACCTGGCATTTCGTGTCGAACCACGTCAGCGACATCCTTACCGCCTCGGAGGACGAAATCGTCGACACGATGAAGCTGATCTGGAAGCGTTTGAAAATCGTGATGGAACCCTCAAGTGCCGTTCCGCTCGCCACCGTCCTCAAGAACCGCGATCGCTTCGCCGGCAAGCGTGTCGGTATCATCATCACTGGCGGCAATGTCGATCTCGACCGCCTGCCCTGGACCAAAGGAACCTGAGTCATGAATGCACCCGTGAACTTCGACCAACTCGAAGTCGGCTTTGACGTGCCGGCCTTGCCCGGGATGGATGCCGCAGAGATCCAGACCCCCTGTCTGGTGCTCGACCTTGACGCACTCGAACGCAATATTCGCAAGATGGGCGATTATGCCCGTGCTCACAACATGCGCCACCGCGTCCATGGCAAGATGCACAAATCGGTTGATGTGGCCAAGCTGCAGATCAAGCTTGGTGGTGCGATCGGTGTCTGCTGTCAAAAAGTTTCGGAGGCCGAGGTTTTTGTGCGGGGCGGCATCATCGATGTCCTGGTGTCGAACCAGGTACGCGATCCCCGAAAGATCGACCGTCTGGCACAACTGCCGAAACACGGTGCAAAGATCATTGTCTGCGTCGACGACATCGAAAACGTCGCGGAACTCTCAGATGCGGCGCAAAAGCATGGCACCACGCTGGAGTGCTTCGTCGAGATCGACTGCGGTGCCGGGCGCTGCGGCGTGACCACGGCAGACGCGGCAGTCGAAATCGCCCAGGCGATCGATGCCGCCAAGGGGCTCAAATTCACCGGTATTCAGGCCTACCAGGGTGCGATGCAGCATCTCGACAGTTACGAAGCACGGCGCGACAAACTGAACGTGGCCATCGCCCAGGTGAAAGAGGCCGTAGCGGCGCTCGAAGCTGTCGGGCTGAAGCCCGAGCTGGTGTCGGGCGGCGGCACCGGAAGCTACTATTTCGAGAGTAATTCGGGCGTCTACAACGAGCTTCAGTGCGGCTCATATGCGTTCATGGATGCCGATTACGGTCGTATCCTCGACAAGGACGGCAACCGCATCGACAATGGCGAATGGGAGAATGCCTTCTTCATTCTCACCCAGGTGATGAGCCATGCCAAGACCGACAAGGCGATCTGCGATGCTGGCCTCAAGGCACAATCGGTCGACAGCGGACTGCCGGTGGTCTTCGGACGAACCGATGTCGAATACGTCAAGTGTTCCGATGAACATGGCGTGATCGCCGATCCGAGTGGCGTCCTGAAAGTCGGCGAAAAGTTGAAGCTCGTGCCGGGTCATTGCGACCCCACTGCCAACGTCCACGATTGGTACGTCGGAGTTCGCGATGGCAAAGTCGAACAGCTCTGGCCGGTCTCGGCCCGCGGCAGAGCTTACTGATCCTCTTCCAGATCCTCCCCTGCCCGGTCCGACAAGACCGGGCACACTTCGCCCGCGCGCTCACTGTCCCGGCGCGCGGGCGACATTTCTTTGAAAGGAGAGCCCATGCTTATTGTTCCTGAACGCGAGGTTGCCGGCCTGATGACCCGCGAGGCCGCCTTCACGGCGGTGGAACAGGTGTTCGCTGCAATGGCCAACGGCAATGCCTACAATTTTCCCGTCGTGCGCGAAGCGATCGGTCACGAAGATGCCCTTTACGGATTCAAAGGCGGCTTCGACAGAACCGGCCTTGCTCTCGGCCTCAAGGCCGGCGGCTACTGGCCGAACAACCTTGAAAAGCGGGGGATGATCAATCACCAATCCACCGTATTCCTGTTCGATCCGGACACGGGCAAGGCCAGGGCCATGGTCGGCGGCAACCTTCTGACGGCCCTGCGGACTGCCGCGGCCTCCTCGGTGTCGATCCGGCACCTTGCTCGTGAAGAATGTAAAGTGATCGGCATGGTCGGCGCAGGCCATCAGGCGACCTTCCAGCTGCGTGCGGCACTCGAACAGCGCGCATTCGAGAAGGTAATCGGCTGGAACATGCACCCCGAGATGCTGCCCAATATCGAAAAGGTCGCGGCCGAGGCCGGCCTGCCCTTCGAGGCGGTCGAACTGGACGGACTGCGCGCTGCGGATGTGATCATTTCGATCACCTCATCTTTCGACGCGATCCTGACGGCCGACCACGTCGCACCCGGCACCCATATTGCCTGCATGGGCACCGACACCAAAGGCAAGCAAGAGGTTTCGCCCGAACTGCTGAGCAAGGCCACCGTGTTCACCGATGAGGTCGCACAATCGGTGTCGATCGGCGAGGCACAACATGCCGTGGCGCTTGGGCTCATCCGCGAGGCAGACATCTCGCAGCTTGGCGCGGTGATCGACGGCACGCACCCCGGCCGTCAGTCGGATGAGGAAATCACGCTTTTTGACGGTACCGGCGTCGGACTTCAGGACCTTGCCGTTGCTGCCGCTGTGGTCGATCTTGCCGTTGAAAAGGGCATCGCCATCGAGGTTGATTTCTGAACACTGGACGGGATGCCGCCTGGTTCGGCGTCCCGAACCTTTTTGGGCCAGGGCAGGACACAGCCCGCCGTCGACAACTGACGCCCCTGTCCGACAATACATTCAGCGACGGACGTGGAAACGGACGATCCCTTCGCCAACCCCGCAGCTTTGCTCTGCATGGGCTAATGGTGCGACCGGCAGGCCCAGCCTTCGGGGTGAGAAACGCCCCCCGGAAGATACGGGATCGGATGACATTCAGATCTGGGCTCCGTGGGGGAGCGGTCTTTTGGGTCGCTGCCCAAGTTCATTCGATCCGGTAGGGTTCCCGGAACCAGTGTTCCTTCAGATTGTCCCCGTCACTGTTTCAATCGACCAACGGAAAGAGACCCGAACCGGAAAGCGGGCCCCGAACACCGTGCCATCTGTTTGGGTGGACATTGATGCCGTACTTAAGTTGCGAGACGAAGGCCTGCAGACGAACCGGCTTGCGCTCCTCATCTGGCGGGGCAACTATCAGAAAGCCATCCATCGGCGGTAGCGGGAAAGCCGGGCTGCCGGGCGGATGGCGCTCCATCATCTCCTGTCGGTACCGAAACGCGCGGCGCGGCCTCGAAAAGACTGATGCCGGCGCGTCCTTCTTCGGGAAAATCCAGCGTGGCGCGATCATGGTAGCGTCGTCAAAGCCGCTGTTAGATCATCGCGCCACGTGCCCTTTCAGTATCGAGCACCTCACCGAAGGGCGCGAAACCCTCGGCGGTCAGTGGCTTGATCCGGATCTTCAAGCGCCCAGCATCTCAATCAGACGCAGTTCGGCGATGCGTTCAACTTGACGGCAGGCCTCGGCGAATTCCGTCGGACGATCGTTTAGGATCCGGCGGTGGAACCCATCCCGGATCGAAGCCTTGCTATGGTCCTTCACCGCAATGATGAAAGGAAAACCATGGCGCGACATGTACTCGGCGTTGAGTCTTCGGAAGACCTCGCGTTCCCGGTCAGTCAGCATATCAAGCTCCGCCTCCGCCTGCGCATCTTTGGACTCAGCGGTCAGCCGTCCCGCGGTGGCAAGCTTGCCCGCAAAATCGGGCTGAGCCTTCAGAACGCCCAGGCGCTGTTCATCCGTGGCCGACCGGAACACCCGTGCCAGCGCATTATGGACACCGGCAGCACTGTCGTGATGAGCGCCCAGTTCAAGCGCATGCGCCCCCTCGGCGATCCACGAAGAATGCTCGAATACGCCGCCGAAGGCCTCGACGAAGTTTTGACGGTCCATCTGTGACGGGCGGGGGCCGGTCCTGGGCGGATGGGTCTTCGCCCAATGGTCCGCGATTTCTTCGCGGGTGGCGAACCAGACGCCCTCGTGCCCGGCCATGTGCTCCAGCACGCGCCTGAGCGCAATGACCCGCCCCGGGCGACCGACCAGACGACAGTGAAGGCCGATGGACAGCATCTTCGGCTGGCCCCTCTGACCCTCGGCATAAAGCATGTCAAAGCTGTCCTTCAGGTATCCTTCGAACTGCGCACCATCGGTAAAGCCAGCCTGGATCGCGAAACGCATGTCGTTGCAATCCATGGTATAGGGCACGATCAGCTGATCCTTATCGCCCGCTTCGACCCAATAGGGCAGATCGTCTGCGTAACTGTCGGCGATATAGGCAAAATTCGCCTCGGACGCGGCCAGGTTGATGGTGTTCATCGAACACTGCCCGGTATACCAGCCACGCGGCGCGCTGCCTGTCACCTCGGTGTGCAGCCGGATCGCCTCTCGGATCTGGGCGCGTTCTTCCTCGGAGGACATGTCCCTGTGCTCGACCCACTTGAGACCATGGCTGGCGATCTCCCAGCCGGCCTCTTGCATTGCCTTGACCTGCTCCGGCGCGCGCGCCAGCGCGGTCGCGACACCGTAGACAGTTACGCCACCCTTGCCGACAACGTCTGTCAGAAGATCCTTCAGGCGCCAGAATCCTGCCCGGCTGCCGTATTCATAGATCGTTTCCATGTTCCAGTGCCGCTGGCCGGGCCAGGGCCGAGCGCCGGTGATCTCGGACAGGAATGCCTCGGACGCCGAATCGCCGTGCAGGATGTTGTTCTCGCCGCCCTCTTCGTAGTTGACCACGATCTGAACAGCGATCTTGGCACCATTTGGCCATTGGGCATCGAGCATATTCGGGCCGTGACCGACCATGTCTCGGGGATAGCGTTGCAAATCCAAACCTCCGTTTTAACCGCCTTCTAGGCGATGAAATCGCCCGGAATTATCAAAAAGAATGCGAAAGAGACTTCGGCAACTGCCGCTTTGCCTGCCTGACATTTACGGGGTTGGAAAATGGCATGAGACGTCCGGCAGGAGCTCAGGATGACCGGAGACCTTGCGCCCCATGGTCTTGTTACTGCCTGCGGGATGCCCGCCGAGGGCATCACGATCCCGCTTGATCTAGGCTCGGAAACGTCTCACCGGACAATCGCCAAGAGCGTGACAAATCACGATGGCCGTACCGACATTCCGGACCGGCGTCCGGCGGTCGGGCTCAGCGGCCCATCGACCTGCAAGCCGCAATCTCCCGCCTTCGACCAGGGTAGAAACTGACGGGCCGACCGAGAATCGCCGTCAAACGGCGGCTCTCCGGAGCGGCCTGACGTCTCGTTCATAATCCGAAACACAAAGTACAATTTAATGCACTTTTTGAAACGAAAGCTCCTCCGCTAGGCTTCTTGAAAGCAACTATTAACGGTAGCCAACCGGGAGGTATAATGAACGCCCTGTCCCCACTCACCGCAGACCAAAGCTATCTGCGTCATTTCTGGCATCCTGTCGCAACTGTCAACGAACTTGAGGCCGCCGATCCGGCGGGCAACGGCCCGATCGGCCGGACGCTTCTTGACGAACCTCTGGTTATCGCACGACTGGACGGAAAATATGTGGCCATGCACGATCGATGCGCACATCGCTTTGCGAAGCTGTCCGTCGGCAAGGTGCTGGACAACAACCGTATCCAATGCCCCTATCACGGCTGGGAATATGGTGCCAGCGGCCGCTGCGAACATATGCCGGCCTGTCCGAACGACGCGATTCCGAAAAAGGCATTCACCCCTGCCTTTGACTGCGAAGAGCGATACGGGATCATCTGGGTCCGCCTCGACAGTTCCTGGGATTGCACCAACATTCCTTACTGCGAAGCCTGGGAAAACCCGGAATACAAGCGCCAGATCGTCGCCGAACCCTACAACTGGGACAGCTCGGCCGAACGCCGCTGGGAAAACTTTACCGATTTCTCGCACTTCGCCTATGTGCATCCGGGCACCCTCTATGACCCGGCGTATTCCGAACCGGCAATCGTGCCTGTTGACCGTGTCGGCGGCGAACTTCGCTTCTTCATGGAGCCGGGACGCGACATGCTCGACACCCTGCCGGACGATAGTCCCCTTGGAAGCTGGAATTACCGCAACACCATGCCGTTCAGCGTCAACCTGTCGATCAGGCTGTACAAGAACGACCAGCCCTTCCTTCTCTGGACGACCTCGAGCCCGATCTCGGCGACCTCGTGCCGGAACTTCATGATCATCGCACATACCGACGAAAACCTGCCCGACAGTCAGCCGCTCGACTTCCAGAAAATCGTTCTGGCTGAGGACCAACCGGTCATTGAGACGCAGCCCGGCCCGATCTATCTGGACGAAGTCTCGCTGCCGACGGACAAGATCTCGAACCAGTACCGGAAATGGCTGAGGGAACTGTCCGCAGCAGCGGCAAAAGGCGAAGAGGCCTTCAAGGCGGCCCTTTATACCGACGTCACCGAGAGCAAGTGAAAGAATGGACGCTCACGATGACGCGGAGGTCTGGAACCGTTGGTACCCACTCGGGTCACCAACGGACATCCGGCGGAGGAACGCGACCAAAACCCGGCTTCTGGGCCATGAGATCGACCTGGAAATCCACCAGACGTGGATTTCAGCGTCGGTCGGCTCGCGCCCTTTGCCGATTACCGAACGACTGGGGTATATCTGGACAAGTCTTGGCGACCCCGACGGCCCGCCCCAACAATTGCTCGAATATTACGAGGTCGATCGCCTCGTCATGAATATCTGGTCCACGCCCATCAAGTGTTCGGGCCTTCGGATCGTGGACAACGTGATCGACAACGCCCACTTCCCGTTCCTGCACCCCCATGTCCTGGGCGATGAGGAGCATCTGGACCTGGTCCCGGGGGAAGCAAGCGTCGACGACCAGGGTGCCTTGTGGCTGAAGTCGCAGAAAGCCTGGCTGCCTCTGACGAATTCGGTTGCGGAATACACCTATCGGATTTCCGATCCATATTCGGTGGTTCTGTTCATCCATCGCCCTGAAACACCGGGTCGATACGACTATCTCGGCATTTTTGCGCAGCCCTTGGATGAAGAAAGCTTCATCGCCCACAAGATGCTTGCCTGGATCAGGGAAGACTGGATGGACGAGCGCCAGTTGAAGGCCGACCAACAGAGCATCTCTGCGCAGGACAAATACGTCCTTGAACGGCATGCCCACAAGAAACTGCCCCTCAATGACGTCGAAACCTCCATCGAGGTGGACAGGTCTTCGTTGCGCTACCGGGAATGGTTGCGGGCCCGAAATGTCAACTACGGAGCGATGACATGACCTCCTACGTTGTTGCACTCGAAAAAGACGTCCGGCCGAATTCGATCGTCAGGTCGATGATGGGGGACACCCCCCTGGTCATCTGGAGAGGCTCCAGTGGCGCGATCCACGTCTGGCTGGATTGCTGCCCGCATCGCTCTGTCAGACTTAGCGCCGGACGGAACATGGGGGACTATCTCGAAGGCGTGTACCACGGATGGCGTTTCGACGAAACCGGACTGGTCACACTGGTTCCCGCGTTGCAGGGTCGCCCGTCCGAAGACATTCGCGCAACCGTCTATTCCACAGCGTTGGCAGACGGCTTTGTCTGGGCGAGCGATGACGCTTGTACGCCTGCGGAAAGCGCCGGAGAGCCCTGCTATCCGGTCCACATCGCGGCACCGATCGACCAAGTCCGGCAGCAAGTCGATACCGCAGTCGATCATCTTACCCCCTGGGGAACACAGGAAACGATGGTCTATCCAACAGGGAATCCAGAACAAAGACGCGCCGAATTGTCCGCGATTAGGCTAAGATTGGAGGAGTCATGATACAGCTCCATGACTACCCACTTTCGGGGAACTGCTTCAAAGTCCGCTTCCTGATGGATCAGCTGGACCTGGACTACCAGTCGACCCTTGTCGATTTCTATCCCGGGTACGAGCATAAATCGCCACGTTTCCTCAAGATCAATCCCTTGGGGCAACTTCCGGTCATCGAGGACAACGGTCAAACCATTCGCGATGCGCAGGCCATCCTGGTCTATCTGGCGACCGCATATGATACGTCCGGCACGTGGTTCCCGCGCGACCGGCAAGGCGAGATCTACCAATGGCTCGCCTTCGCGGACGAGTTGACCGGATCCATCTCGGCTGCGCGGCTTCATGATGCGATGTTCTATAGCCTGGACGTTGCCAAGGCCCGGGCGAGAGGCACCAAGCTGCTGCGGATCGTCGACGAACATCTCTGGTTCACCGAAAAAGACGGCCACGACTGGTTGGTGCCGTTGCCGCATCCGACCATCGCTGATGTCGCCTGCCTTCCCTACATCGCGCTCGCCGAAGAAGGCGGGATTGACCTTGCTCCCTATCCTTCCGTCGCACGGTGGATGGAGCGCTTTATGAGACTCGAGAAGTTCAAGCCGATGCCCGGCATGATGCCTCTTGAAATGCCGAAGGAAACGCCATGAATACTCAACGGGTAAAAGTCAGGCGAATTGTAGAACAGACGCCGGAAATCCGGTCATTCGAACTCGTCCCCTGCGATGGATCTTCTGTCAGTTTCACGCCCGGAGACCATATCGACGTCCACGCCGGCAAAGACCTCATTCGCCAGTACTCGCTCTGGAACGGGCCCGATGACCGCGACGCCTATCAGATCGGCGTAAAGCGCGAGGAGAACGGCCGGGGCGGATCCGCCGCGATGCACACTCTCAAAGAGGGTGACGAGATCGAAGTGAGCTTGCCCCGCAACAACTTTGAACTTCGGTCCGACGACGGCCCGGTGATCCTGATCGCCGGCGGGATCGGTATCACACCGGTACTGTCGATGGCGCGGCACCTTCAGGCCATGAACCGCAAATGCGTGCTTCACCTGTTTGCCCGAAGCGACGAGCATCTGCCCTTCAAGAACGAGCTGGCAGCGCTGGACGAGGTTCCGATCCATCTTGGGCTTGTTCCCCCGGAACTTGACGCTGTTCTGACTCGGATCCTGTCCAACCCGCCCAAGGATGCACGCTTGTATTTCTGCGGCCCCGGGCCCTTCATGGACCTGATCGAGAACTTGGCGAAGACCTGCGGCTGGAGCAGCGATCGTGTCCATCTGGAACGTTTCAGCGTCGAGGCGGACTCGCTCGACCTCGACGGGGAGAGCTTTGAGCTCGTGCTTCAACAATCGGGCGTCACCCTGACGATTGCCGAAGGCCAGACCATCATCGAAGCGATGGAAGCAGCCGGTCTTGAGCCGATGACATCCTGCGAACAGGGCGTTTGCGGCACCTGCCTGACGACGGTCCTGGAGGGAGAGCCGGATCACCGCGACCTCTACCTCAATCCCGCCGAGAAGGACTCCGGCACGCTGATCATGCCTTGCGTGTCTCGATGCAAGGGCAAGAAACTGGTTCTGGACCTGTAACATGGTAACGCGACGCGTATCTCTTGAGGGCGCACTCAGCACTGAATCATGCCTGGCCATGATCAGTCACTTTGCAAGGCGCCTCTCCCTGACGAGCACAATCACAAGCGCGTCGCCCAGATCCATTTCCATCATGCTGACCGGAGATGAACGGGTCATCGACATGTTCGAGATCGCCTGCTGGCTCGGGCCTGACGACGTGACAGTCGACACGATCACAGTCGAAATCGTCTGACGCGGTGCAGAACCCAAGCCCGGCACCGCGGACGGGACTGAAAAAGCCGGGCCCGATCAGGGCCCAGCCAACCAGGTCTCAGGGCTTACAACACAGAAATGGGGAGTGAAATGCAATCTACAGAACTCGAAGCCGGATGGTTCCCTGCCGGACTTCAGAACCACGTTCTTCCCAAGACGGCGGGACGTATCATGATCGGTGACAAGGACATCGCCCTATGGCGCGGTGAAGATGGCAAGATCAGGGCATGGGAAAACAGATGCCCGCACCGCGGTATGCGGTTGTCCTATGGCATCGTTCGCGGGAACACGCTGACATGCCTATACCATGGCTGGTCCTACGACGGCACCGGGGGCTGCGCAGGAATTCCGGCACATCCGGATCTGACGCCGCCCAAGACGATCCGCACCAAGGTTTACCGCGCAGCGGATTCCGGTGGTATGATCTGGGTCGCAAACCCCGAAGAAGCCACCGAGGTCCCTGCGATTGACGGTGCCTGGGCCCCCAACCGTTCGATCCATGTCGATGTGGCTCCGGCGAACATTGCAGCTCTGACCGAGGGCATCGGAGCCGAGCTGCAGTCCAAGATCACCGATCACGCCGCGATCCTCCGCGTCCCGAACATCGAGGAAGACATCCTCGTGGCCTTCCTCGACATGAAGGAGCACGGCGCAATGATCCACACTGCGGTTCCGGCCAAGGCTACGGAAGCTGTCGCAATCGCCGTCAGCAAGCTGTCCACCCATCTGCGGCAGGTCTTCAAGGCGTCCAGCGCCGCTTAACAGGCCTCATAGCCTAGCAAGTTGATCGTCTCACTTCGACAAGCGAGGAGAAACATACTATGAAACCCGATTCATTCACCCATTCGCAATGGTACGCCATCGGCCGCATTGGCGATTTCGAAGGTGCGAACGCCAAACCTGTCCGGCTGCTCTCGCAGGACTTGACGGTGAACAACTCGGCTGGCGTTCTGTCGGTCGCGGATGCCGAAGGTCGCAGCCTTCAGTCGCAGATCCGCTATGGCCATCTCTGGACCACGCTCAGCGACAATCCCCGCCCGCTGTATGACATGCCCGAATTCGACGAACCGGACCGCCGCCTTGTGACCGCTGGCGGCGTGGGCGTCCGATGCTCCGGTCTGCGGTGCGTCGAGAACTTCCTCGACATGGCGCATTTCCCCTTCGTTCACACGGACATCCTTGGTGTGGAAGACCATTCTACCGTCGAAAACTACGACGTCAGCATGGATGCAGACAAAGACGAGATCTGGGCGACCAAATGCAAGTTCTTCCAGCCCCTCGCCTCGGCGGCGGCCACGGGCGGACAGATGACGGAATACAAGTATCGCGTTCCGCATCCCTATTCGACCATCCTCTACAAGACATGCCCTATCCGGGAAAATGTCTGGGATCTGGTCGGCCTGTTCATCCAGCCCGTGGAAGAAGACGAATGCATCGTTCATTCGTTCATCCTGGTCTTCGATGAAGACAACACCGACACCGGTCTTCTTCACTTTCAGCAGAACATCTTTCTGCAGGACCGGATGATCCTTGAAAATCAGGTTCCCCGGAAACTGCCGCTCGATCCCCGATGGGAACTTCCGACACGGGCAGACGCATCTTCCATCGCCTATCGCCGTTGGCTGAAGGCCAATGAACTCCAGTGGGGGATCGCCCTCTTCGACAAGGCGGCATGAAATGAAGCTTTATGACTATGTCCTGTCCGGCAACTGCTACAAGATCAGGTTGCTTCTGGATTTCCTGGAAATTGCTCACGAAAAGCAGGCCGTGGACTTCTTCCCGGGGCTTGAACACAAGTCCGATGCCTTCCTTCGGATAAACCCTTTGGGGCAAATCCCTGTGTTGGAAGATGACGGGGCCCATATCCGTGATGCACAGGCAATTCTCGTCTATCTGGCATCGCGCTACGACCCCGATAACACGTGGTGGCCCGTTAATGACCCAGCACAGCTGGGCCGGGTCGCGCAATGGCTGGCTTTCGCGGACAGCATCACCTCCACCGCCTCCGCGGCGCGGCTGCATGACGTGCTTGGTTACGATCTGGACGTGGAGCAGGCACGGGCGGGTGCCCATCGGCTGTTCCGGATCCTGGATGACCATCTGGCAAACCAGGAACTGCAGGGCTTTGACTGGATAGCGGGGCCGAATGCGACCGTGGCAGATATCGCCTGCTTCCCCTATACGGCCCTCGCCGGAGATGGCGGCATCGACCTGTTCTACTATCCGGCGATCCAGCGCTGGATCCGCAGGTTCGTCCATCTGCCACATTTCAAACTGATGCCAGGGATCAATATCTTCGCCTGATCTGACATGCTTACAAACCGGGAACGGCATCTTCAAAAGGGATGCCGTTTTTTTCGCACCAAACCAGGCGATCAGTGCCAAAGGCGTGCCCGATCGATGCTGGGCGTCAAGGCGGTCTGTTCCTCAGCCCCTTCCTCTCGGCGTTTACACCCCCTCATGATCCATACCACCTAAAGCCGGTCTGACGTCAGCACGACTGGAGCATGGAAAAGATGTCAGACAGAATAATGCCAGGCATGACACCGTCTAAAGAGCGGCGATAGAGGACCGGCAACGGTGTCGAAAAAGACAAGGCTTAGCGCACCGTCCAATTGCGGCAGGGTACGAGTACGGGTAGGCGACGGGCAAACAAGTAGTGACGTTTTCGTGCGTCGTGCTCATCGCTTGAAGTCGCTTTGCGTCTTCTGCACTCTTCGCGTGGATTGGTCACGGGGAGGACCGCCTGGGCTGATTGGCCTGTGGGTCGGTTTGGTTTGGTGTGTTTTTTGGTGTTGGTTGCGGGAGTAGGATTTGAACCTACGACCTTCAGGTTATGAGCCTGACGAGCTACCGGGCTGCTCCATCCCGCGACACTTTTGTTGGGCTACCGCGCAGAGCGCTATTTGAGCCCGGTTGGCGTCGAACAGGTGTGTTCTTGGCCGTGTCAGCCCTTGATCCGGTAACGATTAGGGCTTGTTTGTGCCCCGAGGGGCGCATCGAAAGAGAGAAATCGTTTTGGGTTCTTACTAGGTCTGGCGGTGACCTACTCTCCCACGTCTTAAGACGCAGTACCATTGGCGCGACAGCGCTTAACGGCCGAGTTCGGGATGGGATCGGGTGTTTCGCTTGTGCTATGACCACCAGACCAAGAAAGAACCCATGTTGTCCAAGTCTCTGATACACAATGGTGTGTATGCTTCTGATTTATCAGGAGTAGTTGGTGTTAGCCTGGCTACTACTGGATCAAATCAAGCCTATCGGGCAATTAGTAATGGTCAACTGAATGCGTTACCGCACTTACATCTCCATCCTATCGACGTGGTGGTCTACCACGGCCCTCAGGGATACCTTGTTTTGAGGGGGGCTTCCCGCTTAGATGCCTTCAGCGGTTATCCTGTCCGGACATAGCTACCCTGCACTGCCGTTGGCACGACAACAGGTCCACCAGTGGTCCGTTCACCCCGGTCCTCTCGTACTAGGGGCAACTCCTCTCAAGTATCCTACACCCACGGCAGATAGGGACCGAACTGTCTCACGACGTTCTAAACCCAGCTCACGTACCTCTTTAAACGGCGAACAGCCGTACCCTTGGGACCTGCTCCAGCCCCAGGATGAGATGAGCCGACATCGAGGTGCCAAACACTGCCGTCGATATGGACTCTTGGGCAGTATCAGCCTGTTATCCCCGGCGTACCTTTCATCCGTTGAGCGATGGCCCTCCCACTTGGGACCACCGGATCACTATGGCCGTCTTTCGACTCTGCTCGACTTGTCAGTCTCGCAGTCAGGCTGGCTTATGCCATTGCACTCAACGAGCGATTTCCGACCGCTCTGAGCCAACCTTCGCGCGCCTCCGTTACGCTTTAGGAGGCGACCGCCCCAGTCAAACTACCCGCCACACAGGGTCCCGGAACCCGATAAGGGATCGCGGTTAGACATCAAGCAGAACAAGGGTGGT
>NZ_FNZG01000010.1 GCF_900109195.1 Pseudooceanicola nitratireducens
AGCGCAGCGGAGAGGGGCAGGCGCCGGTCTTTTTGGTCCGCGCGGAATGACCCGCAGGGTCAGGGGAAAAAGATCGGCGACAACCTTTGTGGACGGGACGACAGCTGCGACCAGCATGTCATGCAACTCAGACAAAGGGAGAAGTGCGGTGGCCATGAAGGAAAGTAGGGGAACAGACGAGAGAGATGCCGCAAGGAGTAGGGATTGTCTTCTCGTCCATCCAAACTTCAAGACTCTTCGAAGACCAAAGCCGTCAGATCACAAATCGATGGCAACGGCAGAGCATTCGCCCATCCTTCCGTGGCATCACAGGGGCGTTTGCGTTCGCATTCGGAGATGCAGGCGTCCAGATACCATCGAGTTGCCAGACACTCATCCGCTCTGGTGCCCGACTAATGGCCAGACCTGGCTCTGAGATTCTTCGCGTGTCGCTGTTATCCTCAGACCAATGGAAGTGTCCTGAGCCAGAGATAAAAACGAGGTCATAGCGCGCTCAACAACTCGATTGCATGTGCCAGTGGTAACGCTCGAATGTCCTTCGCGACGGGGACCTCATGCTCACCGGCATAGACCAGGAGCTTTCGGTTGGCTCCAATGTCCTCGGCCCCTGTGTGAAATCCTCTCGAAACCTTTGGTGCAGTCGTCCGTTTGATCTCAACAGCCCAGATGTCGCCGCTTGGCAAACGCAAAACCAAGTCGAGTTCAGCACCGGCCGAAGTGCGATAGAAGAAAGGTTCGGTGCCTAAAGGGGCGGCAGCAAGAAGCGCCTCGATACAGAACCCCTCCCAACTGCCACCGACGACCGGGTGCCCGAGCAAGCCTTCTGTCGTGCCGATGCCCAACAGCGCATGCACGATGCCGCTGTCTCTCACATAGACCTTTGGCGATTTCACCAGACGCTTGCCGACATTCTCGTGCCAGGGCTGCAGGCGTCTCACCAGCATGAGATCGACGAGCAGATCGAGGTAGCGCCCAACGGTCTGGCCGGACACGCCCAATCCCTCGGCAAGGGCCGCGGCGTTCAGAAGGCCGCCCTGGACATGCGCAAGCATCGTCCAGAACCGCCGCAAGGTCGCTGCCGGAATCCGAGGTCCGAGGGCAGGGATGTCTCGCTCCAGATAGGTGCGCAGGAAATCCAGACGCCAGTCCATACTTGCCCGATCGCTCGCGGCCTGAAAGCTGTCGGGAAAGCCGCCGCGCAGCCAGAGCAAGTTCAACTGATCGGCCCCCACCTCGTCAGGCTGCAAGGGGGGCATTTCAACATATCGAACACGACCGGCGAGGGATTCCGCCGTTTGGTGCAAGAGGATATTGGAAGCCGATCCCAATAGCAGGAACTGTCCCGTCCGAAACCCGGCCCGCCGACGCTGATCGATCTGGCCGCGCAAGGTTCTGAAGAGGTCAGGCATCTGCTGCACCTCGTCGAGGATGACGAGTTTGCCCGCCTGTTCGTCCAGATAGAGATCTGGTTCAGTCAGGATTTGCCTGTCCGCCTCACGCTCAAGGTCGAGATAGACAGATGGGCGCTCTGATGCGATGTCGAGTGCAAGTGTTGTCTTTCCGACCTGTCGGGGGCCGAGAAGGACCACAGCCGCTTGGCTCTCCAAGGAAGACTGAACGAATTGTTGGGTCTTGCGTTTGTACATACCTTGCAATTACTCCACGATACGGAAGATTTGCAAGGTTAATCTTACCTACGGCCATAGCTAGTTGCTCAAGCCGAAGTATCTTACTGCCCCAGCAAAACAGCCGTGGCCAAGGAGCATCGACGCAAAATGAGTGCATTCAAATCTGTATCCAAGGGCCTCGAAGAGGCTCTGGCCTTCGCGAATGGCGATTTGGCCGACGCCAAAGTGCATGAAGTGTCCGTGGCGGAGGTCGATGTCGCCGAAGTCCGGCAACGGACGGGCCTGTCCCAGGCCGAGTTCGCCAAGAGCATTGGCGTCGCGAAAGGTACGCTCCTGAACTGGGAACACGGGCGCCGGCACCCGACAGGCCCAGCACAGGTTCTGCTGGCATTGATCGCCAAGAAGCCTTCCGTCGTACAGGACCTCTTGCGCGGGGCGTGAACCGGGGCCTAAGCCCCGATCCTCTTGATGCGGATTCCGAGCTTGCGGGCCTTGTCGACGATGTTCTCGGTGATGCCCGAACCGGGCGTGGCAATCAGACCCTGTGGCATGGTTTCGAGCATCTTGTCGTTGCGCTTGAAGGGGGCAGCCTTGCCATGGCTCTTCCAGTCGGGTTTGAACGCCACCTGCGTGACACCACGGGTATCTGCCCAGCGGGCAGCGATCATCTCGGCACCTTTTGGTGTGCCGCCGTGTAAAAGAATCATGTCTGGGTATTTCGCATGGGTGGCATCGAGGACGGACCAGATCAGGTCGTAGGCGTGATAGTCCCCGCCCGAGAAGGCGATCCGCGTGCCTTCGGGGCAGTGAACCTCGGTCTCCTTGCGCCGCTTGGCCGAGAGATAGGCCCGGCTGTCCACCACGGCGGAGGTGAGACCGCGATGCGAGACCTTGGATCCGGTGCGGGGCAGCCAGGGTGAACCGGTGGCGGCCGAGAAGTGGTCCACGGCCAGATCGCGCATCTGCTCGAAAGCGTCGCGATGGTCCCAGAGCTTAAGCCCGATCAACTGGAGGCGTTCCAGTTCAACCGAAGCGACCTCGGAACCGTCCTGGATGGCCAAACTTTCCCGGACCTCGAATTCGTTATCGTCGAGAAGCTTCTGGATATGGGCAAGCCGGCGATGGAAGATCGAGGTGAGGGACCAGAGCATCTCTTCGAGATTGTCTTCCAACTGGCTGCCGGTGAGGAGGCCGATAGTGGTGTCGAAAAGTGTCGCCATGGCGAGCTCGACCTCGTCAGGCTGGGGCAGGGGGCGATGATCGGTCTCGCCGGGTCCTGGTGTTGCGCCATGAAGTGCGAGGTGGTCGAGGATGGCGGAGGTTACGCCGGTTTCCTCGGGGATGTCTGTCTGATGGGGCATTGTCTGGTTCCTCTGATTGATCTGACCCGATTTGGATGGGGCGATAACAGGACCGGCGGCGACCGGGCCGCATCCGTCAGGATCGGAGCGCAGCGGAGAATGCGCCCAGGGCCGGAAAATTGCTCCCGCGAGGAATGAGCCGAAGGCTCAGGGGAATTTTCTGGTGCGGGGCGCATTGCTGTCCGGGCGAGGAGCACTCTGCTCCGACCCGCCGGTCCATCGCTCCTCTTTTCCAAACGGGTTCAGATCGAACCCGCGGAACCTTTGCCCTGTCGGACGTCACTTATGGGGCTGGCGCTCACCCGTCCTCGATCTCCAGACCTTGTACTTTCATGGCCTCAAGCAACGACCGGCGCAGCGCATCTTTGCCAAATGCCCGCAGATCGTCGTTGAAATCGCCCATGTTTGGCACGAGACCACCACAGGCAATACCAAGCGATTCCAGTTGGTTACGCAGTCTCAGTGATGCGGTTCGTCCCGCTTCGTCATTGTCCCGCGCGATCCAGATACGCTTGATCCCCGGCGGCGGGATGAAGAGGCCGAGATGGGTGGCAGTGAGACAGGAGGCGAGGTCAAACTCGGAGAGAGCCGTGCCGACCGAGAGGGTGTTCTCGAGACCTTCACCGACGATGAGATCGCTGCGCGCCTTGCCGGACCAGAAGCGGATGGCATGGCCGTGCAGCTGTCCGAGGATCCGCTTCGGGCTCTCGATCTCGGCCAAACCGCCGGTGGACGGGTCGAGATAGAAGCGTGCGCAGCCGGTGATCTGGCCCCGATTGTCGGTGATCTTCGCGAGCAGGGCAGGGGCCCTTTGCGGCGGATCGGCGTCGTCCTCGCCCTGCCGCAGGAAAACCCGCGGGTGATAACGCAGCGCCGGACCCAGCCGTGTGATCCCGCGCCCCTGCAGATAGGTGGCAGCCAAGGTGCCGAGAACCGGCTTGCCAGCGGCAAAGAGCTTCCGCGCCCGCGCAATGCGTTTGCTAGAGGCAGCATCGGGGCACTCAGCCCTTTGGGTGTCACAAGGTAAGGAAGGGCAGGGGGCCTCGCCGAGAAAGGACCGGGCCTCCCTCAGCGTTTCCTTGAGCGTGACCGAACCAAGCCGTTCATGCATCAGGTCAATCAGATCGCCATACTCACCGGTCGCGAAATCGGTCCAAGATCCGGCTTTGCGCCCACCCTGAGCTTGCAGCCGGATGGCGAGGCTCTGACCCTTTGCGCCCGAAGTGTCGCCAACCTGCCAATAGTTGCCCTGCTTGGACCCCTCGGGGAAATACTGGCGGCAGAAACTCTCGGCGCGGTCTGCAAGATCAGCCGAGAGGTCTGCGATGCTGCGCCGCGCGCTCATGCGGCTGCATCCGCTGCGCTTGCGCCAACCGGATGCGCGGCAAGGACCCGCGCCAGCACCTCGGTGCAATCCACCGGGATGAACACCCGCGTCTTCCACTGGATCACCTCGGTGAAACAGCCCAAGGCCTTCAATGCGGGCAGTGCCGCGCCCGACGCTCCGATCAGCTCGAGCCTCGGCTGTCCCATGACCAGAGAGCGACGCAACTGGTAGCCCCCAAGCAGGCTGAGGGTCGTCTTCGCGTCCATGACCGCGCCGAACACCTCCTGCGGCGTCATCTCAATCTGGCAGTCGAGACCAAGGCGCGCATAGACATTGAGAAGCTGTTCCTGGCTGACCAAGCGGCCGATGGCGCGCTCCCCGTCCTCGGTCTGCAGACGATAGATCCGCATGTTGTCGGCGGGCAGCCGGTCCCAGATCGGCAGGAGGAGGCCGCAGATCAGCGTGATCTTCGATGTAGTGAACTCCGGCACCGCGTCGACCTCGGCCTGCCAGAGCTGCTCGAACATCGCATCATCGATCTCTTCCCAGTGCGACTTCGAGAACTCGGTCAGCGCGAGGATTTCGGTCGCCATGGGCCGCAGGAGCTTCACCCGCAAGATCGGCACGCCATCCTCGTCCATGAAGGCCGGCGCTTTCACCATCAGGGCCGCGCGTTTGGAGGTCTTGTTCCAGCACAGCGTCGCGCCTCTTGTGTCGGCGCAGATGGCTTTGACGCGGGGCAGAGTGAGCGGATCGTTGCGATCGATACGCTCCACGGTCAGCGCAGTTGCCGTCGCGCCCGTCGCCTCATGCTCGAAGATGACCTTGCGATCAACGATCTCAAACTTCTCGGCGCGCAGGGTCTCTAGCCCGACATCGAGGGTGCCTGCCTGACGCGCGTCCTCAATTATCGCCGAAAGAAACCCGCCGAAGGCCTCGAAGATCGCGTCCTGCATGTCGATGCGGAGCGCGAGGCAGCGGTTCAGGAACTGCTGGATCGGCGGCAGGGTTTCCTTCATCGTGCCATCCGCCTCATCGAGCGTCAGCCCGGTCATCTCCTGGAACCTGGAGTAGGAGCAGGCGTCGATCTTGCCCGCGCGCAGCTTGTAGAAGAACTGCCGCAACGCCGCTCGTGCATAAGGGCTCTCGAGGTTGTCCTCGGCGCGGAACATGTTCTGCCCACCCGTCTCGCGTTGCCCCTTGGTGATGGCCCCGAGCGTATCGAGGCGGCGGGCGATGGTGGAGAGGAACCGCTTCTCACCCTTCACGTCTGTGGCAACGGGGCGAAAGAGCGGCGGCTGCGCTTGGTTCGTGCGGTTGGTACGCCCCAGCCCCTGGATCGCATTGTCGGCTTTCCAGCCAGGCTCAAGCAAGTAATGCACCCGGAGGCGCTGGTTCTTTGCACCAAGATCGGCGTGGTAGCTGCGCCCCGTGCCACCGGCGTCAGAAAAGATCAGGATGCGCTTGGCGTCATCCATGAAGGCCTGGGTTTCGCCGAGGTTGGAGGAGGCGGCTCGGTTCTCGACCTTGAGCCGCCCTTCACGCGTCCTCGCGATGCGCCGCTTGCGCCCCGTGACCTCGGCCACCGCATCGCCCCCGAAATGCCACAGGATCTGATCGAGCGCGCCCTGCACCGGGGCAAGGGCACCGAGATGCTCGACAAGCTCATCCCGCCGCCGCTCCGCCTCACGGCAGATAATCGGATTGCCATCACCATCGAGGGCGGGACGCGAGCGTAGGTCGCCGTTCTCGTCGGAGTAGGGCTCGAAGAGCTGCGTCGGGAAGCTGTGCATGAGGTAGTCCATGATGTTCTCGCGCGGCGTAAAATCGACCTGCAGGTCGTCCCACTCCGAGGGCGGGATCTCTTCGAGGCGCCGTTCCATCACCGCCTCGCTGGTCGAGACCACCTGAATCACGGCCGAATGCCCCGCGGCCAGGTCCGCTTCGATCGCATGGATGAGCGAAGGGCATTTCATGGCGGTGATGAGATGATTGAAGAAACGCTGCTTGTTGCTCTCGAAGGCCGAGCGCGCAGCGGATTTCGCCTGGGGGTTCAGCGTACCGGTCTCGGAGGAAATACCCGAGGCCTGAAGGGCGGCCTCCAAGTTGGTGTGGATGATCTGGTAGGCATCGGCATAGCTGTCATAGATCGCGATCTGTGCGGGCGTCAGCTCATGCACCAGCATTTCGTATTCGACCCCGGCATAGGAGAGGGACCGCGCAAGATAGAGCCCGAGCGCCTTCAGATCGCGCGAGATCATCTCCATGGCAGCAATGCCCCCGGCCTCCATCGCGGCAACGAACTCGGCCCGCGTCACGAAAGGGAAATCACCCGTGCCCCAGAGCCCGAGACGGGAGGCATAGGCGAGATTGCCGACCACCGTCGCGCCGGTCGCTGAGACGTAGAGCACCCGGGCATCGGGAACGGCATTTTGCAGCGCGAGGCCAGCAAGGCCTTGTTGGGATGCCTTCTTGTCGCCGCGGTCGGACTTTTCGCCGGCGGCATTCGCCATGGCGTGGCTTTCGTCGAAAGCGATGACCCCGTTGAACCCCTCGCCAAGCCAGGACGTCACCTGATCGAGGCGGGAGGCTTTCCCGTCGCGTTCAGCAGAACGCAGGGTGGCATAGGTGACGAAGAGGATGCCCTCTGGGAGACGGATATCGCTCCCCTGGCGGAATTTCGAGAGCGGCACGATATCGCTTTCACGCCCCCCAAGCGCCATCCAGTCGCGGCGCGCATCCTCGATGAGCTTGTCGCTCTTCGAGACCCAGACCGCGCGGCGTCGTCCTTGCAGCCAATTGTCGAGGATGATGCCCGCGACCTGCCGGCCCTTGCCGCAGCCCGTGCCATCGCCGAGGAACCAGCCCTTGCGCAGGCGAAAGGCACCTTCGTCATCCTCAGACGCTGCCATCAGCTGACCTTCGATCTCGCCGCGCTTGAACCAGCCCTTGAGATGCGTCTCGTGTGCATTGCCCGCGTAGATCACGCTTTCGAGCTGCGGCGCAGAGAGGAGACCGTCTCGAACGAGGGTCTTCGGCAGAACGGGGCGGTAGCTCGGCACGGGCGGCGGCACCGAGGCCATGGCGGCGGATTGCACAAGTGCTGTCGGATGCTCCGCCGCGCCGTCGATCCGGATCGCCTGCAGGTCATAGACCTCGTAGACCGTGTCCTGCAACGTGCCATAGGGTTCGCTCCAGGCTTTTGGCAAGTAGTCGAGCGGGGCCGTCTCGATGTCGTCGAACGGATGCTTCGCGCGTTCCTCGGCGAGCGCACGGGTTTCTTTGCGTGCTGCGTTGCGCAGGGCGTGGAGGTTGGTGCGGGTCGGCTGAGACGGGACCGAAAGGGCCGATGTGGTGGGGCAGGGCGGGGGGCTGCGGCGTTCCGGGCAATGGGCGAGTACTACGGAGAGAAGATCACTCGTGGTCGCGCAGATCGGATGATAGGCGGCGTCAATATCAGCCGGTGCGGTCTCTTCAGCACCAGCCGCGCGCTTATCGATTACCGTCAACCGCGTGTCGATCGTGGTGCCATGCCGTGCGAAGACCTTGCCGTCGATGGGGGCCGAAAACACGACATCGGCGCTCTGGCCGATCCGCTGAAATGTCGACTGGAAGGATTTCAAAGAGGGACGGAAGCTTTCGCCGGTGATGACGACAAGCCGCCCACCAGGCGCGAGGCGTGCCAGGGCGGAAAGCACATGCTGACTGGTCGCTTGCCTAAACCGGCCCTCGACATGGTTGGCAGCGGAAAACGGCGGGTTCATCACCACGACCGAGGGCGTGATCGAGCGATCAAGACGATCGTCGATCGAGGCAGCATCGTGGTCAGATACGGCGGCATCGGGGAACAACTGCCCCAGTAGGGCGCGGCGCGTGTCGGCAAGTTCATTCAGCGCCAACCGTGCACCAGCGATCTTTGCAAAGATGGCCAGCATGCCCGTGCCCGTCGACGGCTCGAGCATCAGGTCGTCGTCCCGAAACCCGGCGGCCTGCGCGACGATGGCCGCGAGGGGCAAAGGCGTGGAAAACTGTTGCAGACGGATACTGTCTTCGGAGCGGCGCGTGTGAGACGGGGCCAGAGCCGTGAAACGTTCGATCATGGTGAGGAAGGCCTGCGGCGACAGTGCCTGACGCTGCATCAGCGCGCCGTAGCGCGAGAGTATAAGGATTTGGGCGACCTCGGCCGCCTCATAGGCGTCTTTCCAGACCCAGGCACCACTTGTGTCACTGGCACCGCAAGCATCTTCCATCGCGGCGCGAAGTGCGGCGGCGTCGATGGACCTGCCTGCCTCGAAAACGGGGACGAGGATTTTCGCAGCCTGCATCAGGTTTTGGGCGAAGCGTGGGGCATCCGGCAGGGCAGGGGCTTCGGGCTCGGTTGCAAGTTGGACGGAATGGGGGTGAGCGTTCATCGGCAATCTCCGGGGTTGAGGGTTGGCCCCGAGCCCCGCGTGCACTCTCTCACCCGGGAGGGGTCACCCCTCCCGCCCTGTCTCTCACTCTTTCATGGCCTCGAAAACTGAAGTCTTGGCAGCGAAAACTTATCCACAAAATCTGGGGATGACGCTGTGGGCGTTGTCGCGCAAACCCATGCCAGGCTGCTGGGACACGGCCGTGCCTGCATTTTGGGCACCTCCAGCGAAACGGACCCGACACACAGCAAGCTCGGGGACCGAATGGTCAACGAGGAGAAATCGCAAGAGCTCAGAATGGGGATCTGCAAATAAAAAGGCGACATCCGGGAGGAGGTGGATGCCGCCGATTATTCCGGATCGGCTCAGGGAGGAGGAGAGAACCGATCACAAGAGCGAACATAGGAGCAATGCTGCAGTCGCACAATGGGCGGGCTATGACTTTTCTGCAATGCAGCAATGCATGTCCGCGATCGGGTGCTGCCCATAGTTCCGGTGTGTGGCGGCGAGTTATTCTATGGATATGCGGTCAATGCACCGGTCGCGGGTGGCGCATGGGGATCGGACCGAGGAACGGCATTCCGCGCCTCCGGCAAACAATGCGTCTCATAGGCGCCAACAAACCCCCAGCAAGCGTCGATCTCCTCGCCACCCTGTTCGACGATGTAACCATAGACACGCCCACCAAGGTAAGAATCGTAGTCGGCGGTCTCACCACGTAAGATGTCTACAGCCTGTTCGCGCAGGGCCTTGGTCACGCGTTTTACACCGAATTCCTTTCGGACCGCTTCGAGCGTCACGTAGACGTAACCGACCTGCCCAGAATCCCACGGGCAGTGGAACCCGACGGTGTTCATCGCGAGACCGGAATGGTCATAGAGAAACACAGGCAGAATGATTGCCTTCCGCTCGGCGCGGTCCCGCAGACGATCCATCGAGAGATCGCTCTGATCCGAGACGCCCGCAAGATCGCGCAGGAACGCCTCAGGGCTGTCGTACTGATGGCTGTCACCCAGCCGATAGCGGCGGTGCCAGCAGATCAGCGTACCGAGGTTGCACCACTCTCGTGGGTCCTCAGCGTCGGGGTCGTGGTAGATCTTGATCGTGTGGCCCTGGTGGACCTCCTCGTAGACGGGATCTTGCATGTCCATGTCCTTTCTCGAAACGCAATCGACCCGCCAAGCCGGTTGTGGCGCAGGCGGGTCGATCTGGATGGGATCAGATGGTTGGTGAGTTTGCCGCCCGGCGGATCAGGCGGCGGCGCGATTCTGGCGATGCTGGACGTGCTCGACAGAGACCTTGAGAAGCCAATCCTCAAAGCCAAGAATGGTCTGGTGACCCGCAACCGCCTGGACCCAGGCCGCACGCGGATCGCTGCCGATCTGCGTCGGGTCGTTGTCGATCCGGCCATTGGCCATCCACGGTTCGGGTTGTATGCGTCCGAGCCAGTCAGCCAGTGACGGGATACGCCCCTGGCAGTCTTCGCGCACATGCTGCTCGCCGATCCAGCGGATCGGAACGACCCGGCCCGCGCTGTTGATCAGGCTGCGACCGAACACCCGCTCGGCATCATAAATCCCGACCGTATGATGTTTTTGGGCTCTGTGAACAAAGAGACCTAGGTGCTCTTTAGATGAGTCAAACCAGTCATGCACATGTTGGTAATCATCTGGAACACCGCCAAATCTACGGGCCGAGCTTTCGGCGTGGTGGAGAGGATGTGCCATGTCAGAGCCCCTCATGTTCTGTGGTGTCGGTCTCGATGAAGCGGTTCGAGTGGCTGACATCGATCTTGTCCGTCTCGAGCGCCCAGGTCAATTCGCCATAGCCGCCCTCGTTGTTTTCGAAGCCAGGGCTCAGCGCATAGGCAAAGTCCCAGCCGAAATCTTCGACCCGTCGCCGCAGCTCTTCTGTCAGGGTAATCGTGTCAGGCGTCACGACGACCTCCTCGACATTGCCGGAATCGCCATAGCCTTCATATTGCACGTCGAGGCCGGTCACGCCGAGGCCGCGCAGTTCGGTGAGAAGCGCCGCGCGGGTCTCGACCCGCTGTTCGGCTGCCCGTCTCTGGGCTTCGAGCATCTGCGCGTAGAAATCATTTGCTTGTGTCATATCTTCGGTCCTTTGGAATTGAGGGAGGGTGAGGGCGACCGTCTTGCAGGCCGCGCCCCGGAGGTTTCCTTTGGGGGGCTTCAGGCCGCAGCGTCGCCGCGTTTCTCAGCCGTCCGGTCAACCAGGTTGAAATACAAATTCTCGGTCGCGCGCTTGAACCCCGGCGGTTTGCGCGGAGCGAGGCAGCGCACCGAGGCGCTGCAGCTCTCGCCGTGCTCCATCGCGAACTGCGTCACTTGGTCGATCAGATCATCCATGCCCGCGGCCTCGATGCGCTTTTCGGGGTAGTTCGCCAGCATCTGGAACTGGGTGACGACGAAGGCGCCATCGCGATGTGCGGGATAGAGGGTGATCTGGTAGTCGAGTGTCTTGGCCATCTCTGGTCTCCTGCGGCAGGCCGGACACGATCATCGCGCCCCTTGGAACCCGCCAGCCCGAAAGGACCGCCCTTTGTGCAAGGGCGATCCGTGGCGATGTCGGTGAAAAAGGGGCGTCAGTATTCCGACGGCAGAAGCAGGGTCAGGACCCGGCGCGTCTGATCAGGATCGGAGGGCTCAGGCGAGCCATAGGTGTAGTCGACGTCGTACAGGTCGATCTTGAACCAGACCTTCGTGCCGTCGAGGTCGATGACGCCCATCTCGTGCCATCCTTGCGGGTCGCTGTCAGCGTTGAACGCGTCAAATGAAGCCACGCTGCGGGTGAGAGCAAGCTGGGCATCGGGCCCAAGCGCTGCAACGCCACGGGTCATCACGAACTGGCCCTGCGGGGCATCGGTGACGAGGATATTGCCAAGGATAGAGCGACGAAAGGCGTCATTCTGCGAAGCGACGAGTGCGGCTTCCTTAACGGGATCGAGGTCAAGTGTGGTGGTCATGGGATATCTCCGGGACGGGCCCGCCGATCCGATATCGGCTGTTGGTAACCCGTCAGCCGGAAAGGGCCGCCCTCGATGTGAGGACGGCCCAAGGCTCATGTCGTGATCAGGTCAGCGTGCGGCTCGTCAAGCCGCATCCTCGCTGAGGAAGGCGGGCAAGGACGACGGTTCATCGCTCTCGGCGTCGCTCAGAGAATCTTCGGCGGACACATCCCCCTCCTCGGTCTCCGGCGCTTCGCCTGCCATGTCGGCAACAGCCTCCGCCGCACCGGCAAACACCATCCCGTCGGGCAGCCAGCGCGTCGTCCTGACAACCGTTGCGGCGTCGAACCCTTCCGTCTCGCCGGCCGTTTCCGCGAAGGCCCGCTCCATCGCGGCCGCGATATCGCCCTTACGCTCGCGATTGCGATCTTCGGCGTAATCGTCGCCAATGAGCTTGCGCGCGGTAGCGACCGCATGCCCCTTGTTGACCCGACCCCAGTAATTCTGAGCAGTCGGGCGCCAGCAGGCCGCCACATCGACGTCAAGACGCGCGCCGATCTCCTCGATGATCGGGGAGGGGCGATTGTCGGAGGAAAGCTGCGGCTTGACTGCCAGACCCGTCGCCCAGGCGAAAAGCGCCTGCTTGGCGGCAATGGGCAGCGCCGACATCGCCCGGAAGTTTTCGGGCTTCTCCAGCGTAATCCAGTCGGTGGCGAGGCCCTGCTCCAGCGCCTCGAGCATCTTCTGGGCAACAGTATCCGAATGCAGCACCTCGCGGTTCTGCGCCTGGAAGGGCCGGATCGAGATATCGAGCGCCTCGTTGTTGTAGGACCGCCCCAGAGCCTGCTCGCAGAGCGCGTAGAGCATCGCATCGAACGCCACCTCGAAATCCGCCGCCAGATGCGCCCGAAGGATATGCTGACGCGTCGCGCGCAGATCGTCGGCGAGGCTCGCCGAAATCCCGTTCGCCTTGCGCAAGGTCGCGGCCGGGTCGGAGGTGGGCACCGGTGTCGAGGAGGTTGGCGGCGTCACGTTCGGGCGGACAGGAGACGGGGCATCACCCGCGTCAGCACTATTTTCGCTCGGGACGACCGCAGCGGGGATATCTTCTGGCCGCACGAGGCCTTTCTCGACACGCAGCGCGCCGTCATGACCGATGGTCAGAACCACGCCCGCGATGGCACGATCTTCGTCCGCGTAAGGCTGCCGTTCGCGTTGCAGGGCCTCGATCTCGCGCAGGCGCGGCTCGATGGCATAATATTCTTCCGTCTCCGCGTCCGTCCAGTCCTCGCCGTCATTCTTCGCCGCCAGTTCTTCCTCGCGCGCAATGAGACGTTCTTCTTCGGTGAGCAGGTCCGGATCGGGGTCGATGTCCTGCGGATAGACCCGCCCGAAGCTGCGAAACGCGCCGTAATCCACCGAGAGATGCACCTCGACCCATTTCCACGTTCCCTCGAAGGTTTTCGCCGCAGCCTGCAGCTTTTCGATGGCGAGACGCTCTAGGAGTTCGGGGTTCTCCATATGGGCGCTGGCGCGGTCGTCGAAGAGATCGCGCAGCAGAACACCACCCGCCGCCTCATAGGCCTCAATGCCGACAAAGCGCCCGATGGCCGAGTTCGCCGAATGGGCGGTCTCGGTAAGATGGCGTTTGATGCTTTGCGGATGGATGTGATAGCCGCCCTTCACTGCGTTCCAGACCGCCAGCTGGCGATCATGGTCGTCGGTCAGTGTGAAAGCCATCACGCATTCAAGGGTCAGATCACCCGCGCGGAACTGCTCGATGATCTCGGGCGCGACACGGGCGAGTTTGAGGCGGCGGCGCACCAGGTCGACGGAGACGCCGAATTTGAGCGCGATCTCGTCTTCGCTGCGGCCCTCGGCGATCATCGCCTCAAAAGCCTCGAACTGGTCGGCGGGGTGCATCGCCGCGCGCTGGAGGTTTTCAGTTGCAGAAGTAAGGATGGCGTTGCGCTTATCATCGACGAGGCAGGGCACGGGGTGATCGGCGGGGATGACGCTGTCCTCAGCGAGCTGCTTCAGCGCCTTGAGGCGACGACCGCCGGCATCGACTGCAAAACGTGTCTCTGACAGCGCATGAACCACCAGATTCTGTTTAATTCCGGTCTCGCGGATACTGACGAGGAGCTCAGCATCGTCGCTGGCGCTGGCCGCAACTTTTCGAACGTTGAGCGGGCTCGGCTCCAACTGGTCGAGCGGGATCATCCGGATGTCGGTCCCGCCGCCAGGCACGGACAACTCAGTGGCTTCGGTTTTCTTCGCAGTGGCGGGTTTCGGGCGGGTTGTGGTCTTGGCCATGGTCAGGGTCCTTGTCACGCCGGACCCGGAAGAGCCTCTCTCTATCCTTTCAAGCCCGGCACCCGGGCTTCCCTTTCTCTGGCTTTTTCTTGTGTTCCCTTACATGAGATCGTTTTGCACAGGCTTTGCTGTCTCCAAAGCCTACAGGCCTAGCTCACTGTTTGATTTTCCGAACCCACTTCCGCGAGCAAAATCTGCCGAATTGAGCTTTCAATTTTGACTTTACCAAATGTTGAAGCATCTCGGAAAACTGACTTCGTTTCGCATTCGAAGCAAATCAAGTCATGCTGACGGCCGACAACTTTTAGACCAACTGAACTTTCCCCGACATGGACCACATAGACCTCGCATGCTAGGTTCGCGCCTGCTTTCACCGGCGCATGGAATTGTAGGTCCATAGAGACAAAAGGCATGGCCGTGTTTCTTTCCGTGAGTAGAAAAAGCCAGCCCCGGCCTGAAAGCAAATCGTCCCAGAAAGTCTCGATCGCTTCCAGCGCGAAATTCGTAATCCGGCCAGTAAAGGCGATTCCCAGCTGGTCACAGTCGCCAAAGAAAATCCTGCGTTCGAAGGCAAATCGTGGTTTAAATTCTGTTTCTGGTACATTCATTGCAGCGTTACGGGCTCAACATTTCTTTGTCTCTGGTGCGTGACAGCGATAGGAAGGAATAGTTTTCCGGTCATTATGCCATGCGCCGGAATTCGGCGGGGGTCGCGCCTGTCATTTTTCGAAAAGTTCGACTAAAATGACTCTGATCTGCAAAACCGCAGTCAAGCGCGACCACTTTCAGGGGGGCATTACCCTTTCTCAGCATCTCCTGGGCCTTCGATATTCGCTTGCGCAAAACATATGCATACGGTGCCAACCCAAACTCCGCCTTGAACTGACGCGAAAAGTGAAACTGGCTGAAACCGATAGATGCGGCCATGTCTTCCAGACTGAGGTTTTCACCTAAGCAGCTTTCAACGAGATCGATGATTCTCTGCCTTTGAGCAGGGCTGAAGTTCGAGTTTGCGTCGCTGGTCAAAGAGACCTTGGCGTACTGACGCAGAAGGTGAACGGCGATCTGGATGCGCAGGGCGTCGATGATCAATCTCTGGCCGATTCCACCGTTCTTTAGCTCATTCTCTAGCAATTGGATGCAGTTCAGGATACAGGGGTCCTTCGCAGACAGACAATCATTGATCTCAATGGACTTCGGGTCACGATCAAAGACCGAAAGGGCCGTGTTTTCGAGTTCACTGTGACTGAGATAGACGTGTCTAACCGTGATAGGCTCGGACCAACTCCAAGTGGATTCCTCTGCACGCGTGAGCAAGGAAATCCTACCTTTCTCTACGCGCGCGCTTTGCCATGGGCCGCCACTCGTGCGGCGCATAGTGGTTGGCGCGCCATCATATGCAACAATCATATAGTCGCGCATGGGGGGAATTGCCGCGTCTTGTCGCTCATAACGATAGCCCTTCAGGGTAATGCCGTTCCAGTTGCACCCGGAACTGTCCAACGTAGTCGTGCCGGGAATCCATTCGGGTATCCGGTCCGGTGATATGAGCAGTCTTTCCATCTTGGCCTCCCTGAACTTTTTCACGATCGTCCGCTTGAGCTGAAATTTCGGCTTAGGTCGTCTCGCGCATCCGCGGTTCTTCTCGAACGATATTCGCTTGAGTCAATCTATCGATTTCAGCTTCTGTCAGTCCAGCCTCGCTAAGCAACTCCCTACTATGCTGCCCGAAGCGAGGCGGTGCCGCGCGAACCGCTCCGGGGGTACGCGACAAGCGTGCTGGCACGCCGGTGCCGCGGTAGGTGCCAACTGATACCACCATGCCGCGATGTCGGGTGTGTGGATGCTCCAACGCTTCATTCACATTCCGAACGACTCCGGCGGGAATCCCAGCTTTCAAAAGCACCGGCTCAAGTTTGAAGGCGTCATGTTGCACCAGGCACTCTGACAAGACCTCTGTCATCTCTGACCGATGCGCAAGACGCGCGGCATTGTCGGCAAATCGTGGATCGCAGGGCACCTCAGGTAGGCCAAGCACGTCACAGAGTTTTGCGAACTGACCATTGTTACCGATAGCCAGATAGAGTTTGCCATTACTTGTTTCGAACATGTCGTATGGTACGATATTTGGATGCCCATTGCCGGTCGCCATTGGTATCTGTCCGGACATGAGGGAATTAGCCGCTTGGGGATGCATCATGCTGATCGCGCAATCATATAGCGGCACTTCGATGGCTTGGCCCAATCCGGACCGGCCCCGTTCCAAAAGTGCGGCGAGAATAGCGTTACAGGCGATCAGACCGGTGCCGATGTCCACGATGGGCGTACCCATGCGTGTCGGGCCTTCGGAGGGATTGCCGTTGATGCTCATGAGGCCCGTCATAGCTTGTACCACGGCGTCATAGCCGGGAAAACCGCCAAGTGGGCCATCGGAACCAAATCCAGTCACATGGCAGAGTACCAGTCTAGGAAAACGTGCCCTGAGAACATCAGCATAACCAAGCCCCCATTTTTCAAGAGTACCAGACTTAAAATTGTGAACTAAAACATCCGCATCCTGAAGAAACCGCAAAATCAGGTCGCGCCCTTCCGGTTGCTGCAGATCGATAGCGATGGACCGCTTGTTGCGGTTGGCGCCAGAGAAATAAGCGCTGAGTTCATCATTGAAAGGCGGGCCCCAACTGCGGGTCTCGTCGCCCAGAGGCGGCTCCACCTTGATGACCTCAGCGCCATGATCCGCAAGCATTTGGGTGCAGTAAGGCCCGCCCAGCACGCGGCTGAGGTCGACCACCTTGATCCCGTCCAATGAGCCAGCCATCAAAGCGCCTCCTGATAGAGGCGCGACACATCTTCGGCTGTCATGTCGCGCGGGTTGGTCTCCAGCAATCGCGTGATACCGGTCACGACCTCATTAGCCATTCCGGGAATGGCTGCCTCGGTCACTCCGACACCAGAAAGTCGAGACTCAAGTCCGCTTTCGACTAGCATCCGTTCCATCTCGTCGATCAGGCCATGGGCCGCAGCCGCATCAGAGTTGAAAGGCCGCGAGGGCAGTAGTAACCGCGATAGACGAGCATATTCAGCTTCTGCAACGGGCATGTTGAACCTCATCACTGGTCCTGCGACCAGAGCGTTTGCGTGCCCGTGAGGAACCTTGAAACCTGTTCCAAGTGGGTATGACAAGGCATGAATCGCCCCCACGCTGGCATTAATGAAGGCCATCCCAGCCAGTGTCGCCCCCAACAGCATGGCCTCTCGCGCTGACAGGTCCGAAGGCGTTTCCATGACGATTGGTAAGTTCTGACCGAGAAGCACCAGCGCTTTGTCCGCCATTCCATCGGAAATGGGATTCTTTCTGGTGCGACTGGTTACTGCCTCAATGGCGTGAACCATTGCGTCTAACGCCGTGGCCGCTGTGATGTGACGAGGCATTCCCAATGTTAGCTTTGCATCTAGCAAGGCAACGTCAGGCAGAAGCTGCGGTGCATATACCGCTTTTTTTTCGTGGCTTTCCGAAGTCAGCACGGACACCCATGTTACCTCTGATCCGGTCCCTGCCGTGGTTGGCACCTGGATCAGTGGCAAGCGTTTATCGGTGACCTGATTAATCCCGATCATGTCCGTAATCGGTTGATCGTTGGCTACCGCCGCTGCGATGACCTTGGCAGTGTCCAGTGAACTGCCGCCGCCAAGTCCGATGATTCCGTCAGCACCAAAGGCCCGCGCGACCTCTACCGCGGCCTCGACGACAGCGATCGGGGGGTCCGCTTCGACTTTATGAAAAATCTCAACCTCGATGCCAGCAGCCCTAAGTGAGGCGGCTGCCTCGTCCGCAAAACCACAGGCCAATATGCCCGGGTCCGTCACGACCAGCGCACGGGTGCAAGACAAATCTTGCATCAGGCTGCCGATCCGGCCAAGCCCACCGCTCTCGCAGACGATCCTCGGGGTGGAAAGGAAATTGAAGTCCATAGTTTGTCTTCGCTCCTGTTAAGCTGCTGCAGTGCGGATCATATTCCGCGCGATCAGTATTTGCTGAATCTGGGTTGTCCCCTCGTAGATGCGGAAGAGACGCACATCGCGATAGAAGCGCTCGACCGCATATTCGGCCATGTATCCTGCACCGCCGTGGATTTGCACTGCGCGATCGGCCACTCGACCTACCATCTCACTGGCAAACATCTTGCAGCAGGCAGCATCAGTCGACACGTTCTGACCAGCGTCCTTGCGGCGTGCTGTTTCTTCGATCATGCAACGCGCTGCGAAGGCCTCGGCGCGACTGTCAGCCAGCATGGCTTGGATCAGTTGCTTTTCAGCGATGGGTTCACCGAATTGTTTGCGTTCCATCGCATAGGATAGGCTGTCACGGATCAGCCGTTCGGCGGCGCCCACACAGACGGCAGAAATATGCAGTCGGCCCCGGTCAAGGACTTTCATTGCTGTCTTAAAGCCCTTGTTCAGACGGTCCGGCCCGCCGATAATGTTCGCGGCAGGCACGCGGACATTGTCAAGGATGACGTCGCATGTGTGCGAGCCCTTCTGCCCCATCTTCCTGTCAGGCTGGCCAAGCGTTATGCCTGGCGTCCCTGCCTCGACGAGAAAGGCGCTTACGCCGGCAGAACCTTCCGCCTCTGGATTGGTCCGGGCAAAAACCGTGAATAGATCGGCACGCGGTGCATTGGTAATGTAGCGTTTCGTGCCGTTCAGAAGGAAATCGTTACCGTCACGCCGCGCCGTAGTGCGCAGACTGCCAGCATCCGACCCAGCATCTGGCTCGGTTAGGGCGAAGGATGCGATCATATCTCCGGACGCGAGAGCTGGTAGATACTGCGCCTTCTGCTCGTCGGTTCCATCGATGATGATTCCCTGAGAGCCGATCCCGTTGTTGGTGCCAACTAGCGACCGGAACGCAGGCGAAGCCTGGCCAAGAACGAAAGCGGCTTGCACTTCCTCTATCATCGACAAGCCGAGCCCGCCGAAATCTTCCGGGATCGACATGCCGAAAAGGCCCATCATGCGGATTTCATCGACCAGCATCGGCGGAATCACATCCTCGTCGGCGACGCGATCCTCGTAAGGGATTAGTCGCTCTTTCACGAAGCGGTCGAGCGCGTCGAGAAACTGGGAAAGGGTATCTTTATCAAGGGCCATGATGCTCTCTATTGTTCAGGGTGCGACCGCCGCAACGCGGCGGACAAGATCGACAAGGCGGTGCGCGACGTCGCTTTCGATCCAGTCGCGCGTAAGGGTTTGCGAAGGGCCACCGCAGTTGAAGGCAATAATGGGTGAGCCGTCCTTCGGCACGAAGGGCACCGCTACAGCGTTCACATCACGTTTCCACTCCGTGAAGGACGTGCAGTAACCGTGCTGTTGGTAGTCTGCGATAGCTGCTTCGATTCCGGGCTGCACATTCGGCCAGTTGTCGCCTTCATGTTCCTCCACAAGGGCCAGAATTCTGGCCCGCTCATCCGGGTCGTGCGCCGCTATGCAGGCGCGACCAACCGCGGTCGTGGCCAGTTTAATATGGGCACCAACCTCGATCGCCAGCGTGACGGCATTAGTGCCCTTGCACCGCTCCAGATAGACCATCGATAGCCGGTCACGACTGGCCATGGCCACCGGCATGCCTGTGTAATCAGCCAGCTCCTGCATAAAGGGCTTCGCCAGTTGCCGCAGCGGAATCCCTGCAAGGCAGGAGAAACCCAACGAAAGCACTGGAGGGGCCAGTCGATAACGTGCTGTATCCGGGTCGTAGCTGAGGTATTCCAGCTTGTTCAGTGTATAGGCCAGCCGGGAGACCGTCGATCTGCTCAGGCCAGTGCGCTCGGCCAACTCACCGTTCCCCAGAGCCTCCCCTTCCCGCCGAAAGGCCCGCAACAGCTCCAAGCCGCGCGCCAACGCCGTGACAAAATCGCGATCCTGTTTCTCGGCATCCTTGGTGCGGTCTTTCCTTGGTCTCACGATATCCCTCCTCGGAAAGAATTATGCGTCTTGAAACACACCTAAACGATCGATAACGTCCGAGTCAATACTGCGGTAAACTTTCCCGCTATGCGGAAAATTAAGGTCGTCCACCTAGTCCCATTCGTGCCGGATCCTGCGGATGACACAACTAAGCGAGGGCATAATGCCATGAAAGAAATGAATTATCCGACCATCCAGCACCTCATCGGACGAGACTGGATCGCTTCTCCCACGCCAGAGGATCGTGCAGTCATAAACCCTGCAAACGGGCAAACTATCGGACAGATTCCGCAGGCTAGCGCCGCAGATCTAGACCATGCGGTTCACTCGGCCGAATCAGCTTTTCGCCGATGGAAAAACAGCTCTCCCATGGAACGAAGTGCGATTTTGCGGCGGTTTGCCGACCTGCTGCGCCAAAATGACAGACTGATCGCTGGCTGGATCACTCTCGATGAAGGCAAGCCGCTGGCTGAGGCTTTGGCTGAGGTCCGCGCCTCGGCTGACCACGTTGACTGGCACGCCGAGGAATGTCGGCGCATTTATGGGCGCATCATTCCATCACGCAGCCCGCGGGTACAGCAGCTTGTCGTGCGCGAACCGATAGGCGTCTGCCTTGCCATCACGCCTTGGAATTTTCCGCTGAGCCAAGCGGTACGCAAGGTCGCGGCGGCGCTTGCGTCAGGTTGCACGATGATCTTAAAAGCCCCGGCAGAGGCTCCGGCGGGTTGCATGGCAATTGCTCGCTATCTGCTGGATGCAGGATTGCCCGAAGGCTGTCTGAACCTTGTCTGGGGTAATGCGGCCTTCATTTCGGAAACTCTAATTGCGCGCCCCGAGGTGCGCAAAATCACCTTCACCGGTTCGGTCGAGGTGGGCAAGCATCTGGCAGAATTGGCTGGCCGCCATATGAAGCGGGCGACGATGGAGCTCGGCGGTCACGCGCCCGTATTGGTGTTCGACGACACCGATGCCACGGCCGCGGCGCGCGCCTTGGCGGTCAACAAGCTGCGCAATGCAGGCCAGGTGTGCATCGCCCCAACCCGGTTTTACGTACAACAAGGCATCTACGATCGATTTCTGTCCGAACTAGTTTCAGCATTTGAGAGCGTAAAGGTGGGCGCTGGTTTAGCCGAAGGCACGCAGATGGGACCATTGTGTCATCGCGGACGCGTGAATGCGATGGAAAAGCTCGTCGAGGATGCCCGCGAAAACGGCGCACGGGTGTTGACGGGAGGCAAAAGGCTTGGAAATCATGGTAACTTCTATGCCCCGACAATCGTCGATACGCCCAACGACGACATTGACTTGATGCGCGAAGAACCCTTCGGCCCGATTGCTGTCGTCTCGTCTTTTCGTGACATAGAGGACGGACTGTCGCGGGCCAACGGGCTACCCTTCGGGCTGGCGTCCTATGTCTTTACCAATTCGTTAGAGCGTGCAGATAAAGCAGCTGCGGGTTTGCAGGCAGGTATGGTAAGCATCAACCAGTTCGGCCTCGCTCTGCCCGAGACTCCGTTTGGAGGCGTGAGAGACAGCGGCTATGGGACTGAAGGCGGGACGGAAACCTTCGAAGGCTATCTCATTACCAAATTTATCTCGCGCAATCGCGCGCCAGTGCTGTGAGGATGCCCATGCCTGTTGAATTAAGCTTCTCAAATGACGCAGCAATTCTGACCATAGACAATTCGCCGCTTAACCTAATCAACGCGGAGGTTCGGGCTGGAATACAACACTGTATCTTCAAAGTCCTCGAAACTGGGGCTACCAGGCTGATTATCACCGGCACAGGAACGACCTTCGTCGCGGGCGCGGATGCGAAGGAATTCGGTAAGTTGCCTGTTGATCCACAACTAAATGATGTGCTGATGCAACTTGCACACCTCCCGATTCCTACTATCGCAGCAATCAACGGGGCTGCGCTTGGTGGGGGACTAGAGATTGCTCTGGCTTGCTGCTATCGCATCGCCTCAACTTCTGCCAAACTGGGCTTGCCAGAGGTAAACTTGGGGATCGTGCCTGGCGCAGGGGGAACCCAAAGACTGCCGCGACTTATCGGTATTGAAGCTGCGCTTGACATGATTGTCACCGGGAAGGCTGTTTCCGCCGAGCAGGCACTGAAAATGGGACTGATCCAGCTGCTAGCCGATGACCCGCTTGGCGCGGCCATAGCTCTCGATGACGATGTACTTGAGGCGGCACAGGCACCCGACAATCTTCCTTCACCAAAGCCAAACCACGTCGCAGCGGAAGTCGCCCGAGCGCATGTAGCGCGGCGTATGCCTGGCCAGAATGCCCCGCAGGTTGCGGTGAACCTAGTCGCGACCAGTGCGACGACGCCGCTGCACGACGCACTAGCCAGCGAGCGCTCTGCGTTTTTGGACCTTCGTACCTCGGATCAGGCGCGGGCCCTTAGGCACGTTTTCTTCACCGAGCGTACCGCAACCAACAAGGGGCGCGCCTACCCCCGACCTTCCCGAGATGCTGAAACCGCCATCGTGGTCGGTGGTGGCAATATGGGCGCAGCTATTGCGTACACGCTGGCGACCGCAGGGATCTCGGTGACTGTCGTCGAACGTAGTGCCTCGTCCGCCGAGTGGGCCAGTAAAAACCTGCAAAAGCTGATTGATCAGGGTATCAGTCGCGGTATTCTGTCCGTCGATGCGGCAAAGACGGTTGAAGACCGGCTGGTTACGGTCTCAGGCTATGACGCTCTGCCACCAACCGATCTAGCAATCGAGGCGGCCTTCGAGGATTTTGCGGTTAAGACCGCGATCCTGACCGAACTCGAAGGCGCACTGCCACCCGAGACCATCATTGCCACAAACACATCCTATCTCGATGTAAATCGGCTCTCTGATGGGTTGAAACACCCGGCACGCTTTGTAGGGATGCATTTCTTCAGTCCTGCGCATATTATGAAACTTCTGGAAGTCGTCAGGAGCGACCGAACGTCAGACGGAACATTAGGTGCAGCACTTGTGCTGGCGCACAGGCTTGGTAAAATCCCGGTACTGTCTGGTGTTTGCGATGGCTTCATCGGAAACCGAATTTTGTCGAGCTACCGTCGCGCCGCTAATCGCCTTCTGGTGGAGGGGGCTAATGTCGACGAGATCGACGCGGCTATGCGCGGATTCGGTATGGCGATGGGTCCATATGCTGCACAGGACATGTCGGGGCTGGACATCGCCTACGCGAATATCCGTCGCAAGGCAGTTGCCGAAGGGAACTGCTGTGGTCACGTGCCCTTGGTCGAGCGGCTGGTCGAAAAGCACAAACGCCTAGGACGCAAATCGGGCGCCGGATGGTACGACTATGGGCCAGACGGCAAACCCTCACATTCGGAGCTGGTCGCTAGCGAAATACTCCGTGTCTCAGAAGAAATGAACTTCACTCGCCGCGAGTTCTCAGCTGACGAAATCGTAGAAAGGCTCTTGCTCACAATGGTGGCGGAAGCCTGCGATATCCTTGACGAAGGCGTAGCAGAAAAACCGCAAGACATCGACCTAGTAATGATTCACGGCTACGGATTTCCCCGCTGGCGGGGAGGCCTGATGCACCACGCCAAAAATATCGGCAAGGATCGGTTGACCGCGCTCTTCAGCGCGCATGTCAAAGAGGATCCTTGCGGCTGGAGGGTGCCTCGTTATTTAGAAAGAGTTTTCGCGACCGGGGAGGAACATGTCAGCATGTTTCCCACGATCACCGGCAGATAAGTTGTCTTTCTGTGGTAGAGGGAGTCTGTTTTGCAAATGGGGTGATGGCCGTGGTTGCCCTTTCCCCGGATAAACTTATCCCACAGCTTCCGTAACGGGTATGCCGAGTGCAGTGTATCCGTTCAGGACGGCGATGCGGACTGGGAGTGCCGCGACCTGACGGTCAAAGTCCCGCGCTATAAGGCGATGCCCCAGCGACATGACACAGTTCATTTTCGTCTCGACACTGCTTCGGCGGTGGTATCCGCTCCATCGTCGCCAGAGCGCGCGAGCCAGGCACTTCGCCGCGCGCAGGGCCTCGTTTCGCGCCACGGCTCCGGCGGTGATGGTCTTCCATGGCTTTGCGTTCTTGCGTGGCGGGATAACGGCGTGGGCACCACGGTCAGCAATTGCGTCGTGGCATTTCCGTGTGTCGTAGGCACCGTCAGCCATGACACTGCCGATCTACTGGTCCGCCGGGATCTGGTTGAGGAGGTCGGGTAAAACCCATGCATCGCCGATGTGGCTCCCTGTGACCTCGTCACTGCGCGAACCTCCAGTGTTTCCTCGTCAACCCCGAGATGGATCTCGCTCCAGACGCGCCGTTTGGGTCCACCATGCTTGCGGGCGTGCCACTCGCCTTCGCCCGCGACTTTGATACGCGTGCTGACAGCAGGTGCAGCGGCCCCTTGGAGCCGCGATTCGAGATGTTCACGGCCAGGGTCTTCTGACGCCGGGACAGGGTGCTGAAGTCGGGCACAGTCCGGACGAGACCAACCAGCTGCAGCAGGCTCTAGACGAACCCAGTCGTCTACCGGAGCGCCATGCCGAATAACACCTTCATGGAAAGGCAGGTCTGGCTGGAGGCATCGCTGTAGGTCTGCTGCCGGCCACGACTGCCTATCGGCGCGGCCTCCCAGCTCATTTCGGGGTCGAACCAGATTGCCAGAGCGCCCCGGCGCTTGAGCGCTTCATTGTAGGCTCGCAAGTTCCTGGTGTTGTAGGTCGGGGGTGCAGTCTGCTCATGCACCCCGGCTACCAAGCCGGGTTCATAAGATGGATCCCGCACGGAATTTGTTCAACAGAGCCTAGTAGCAGGCATATCTGCCTCACGACAGGCTGAGCACGATCATACAATTTCCAAAGCAGGTATGTTCAATACACGGTGCATTCTTCGCCCTTACTCTGAGATCATTGGCGTACGCCTCAGACCGTTTGACGCCTCCGAGATTGGCGACGTCAGGTGGTGGCTTTGCCAAATGTTACTCTTGGGAGGATAAATATGGAAATCAGTAGAGAAGCGGATACGCTGCGGGCGCTTTATCAGAATTGGACCGATCAGATGGTCGAGAACCCAGACCTGACGATCGCGAACTTGCGCAGCATGTTCGATGAATGGGGGCAGCCTGCTCTAGAGCCGGAAAACGTTAGCTACAAAAGCGATCATATCGGAGGAGTCGAGGCTATCTGGGCACTGCCTGTCGGGGCCGATACCTCGCGTGTAATTGTTTACACTCATGGTGGCGGCTTTGCCGTCGGCTCAGCCGATAGTCATCGAAAAATGGCAGGGCACCTCGCTAAGGTGCTTGGGGTTACGTCGGTGATCCTGCACTATCGACGCGCACCCGAGCACCCATTTCCGGCGCAGATCGAAGATGCGGTAGCCGCGTACACAGCATTGCTGGATAAGGGCTTCAAGGCAAGAAATATTCTGACCGCTGGCGACAGTGCTGGCGGCAATCTTGCCATCGCCAGCGTGCTGAAATTTCGCGAACTTGGGCTGCCACTGCCCGGAGCGGTCATCGCATATTCGCCCTGGCTAGACATGGCGATGCGCGGGGAAACACTGGAAACCAACGCGGAAACCGATGCGCTAGTCGGGAAACCGATTCTCGAAGCGATGGCGGGAATGTTCCTCGGTGAAGGCACTGATCAGCTAAATCCGTTGGCCAACCCTCTGGAGAACGATTTCACCGGTTACCCGCCGCTTTATATCAATGCCGGAGGGGCTGAGACGCTTAGGAGCGATGCCGAGCGGTTGCACGAAAAGGCCAAGGCACAGGGCGTAAATGTGACCCTGTCTATCGTCGAAGGCATGCAGCATGTCTTTCCCGCGCTTTCGGGACGCGCGCCCGAGGCGAACGAGGAACTTGGTCGCATCGCCGCATGGTATCAGGCCCTCTGACACCTGTACTCGCACTGCATTGCGGTGCGGTGCGGTGCGGTGCGAGAGAAACCCCTACGACACATTCATCTGCCATCTCACCCGCAAACTGCGGGGCGGAGCAGTCTTACTCTGGGAGGAGTGACATGAACATTCAGACTGAGATTACTAAAACATCCGGAGCGGATTACGACGCAGTCGTCATTGGCGCGGGCTTCGGCGGGCTTTACGCCGTCCACAAACTTCGCAACGAGCAGGGACTGAACGTCCGGGGCTATGACAGCGCCAGTGACGTTGGCGGCACCTGGTGGTGGAACCGATATCCCGGTGCGCTGTCGGACACGGAAAGCTATGTCTACCGCTATTCTTTTGACAAAGAGTTGCTTCAAAAAGGCCGCTGGAAAACGCGGTATCTGACCCAGCCCGAGATCCTCGAATACATGAACGAGGTGGCGGATCATCTCGATCTCCGACGCAGCTACAAGTTCGACACCAAGGTGGACGGCGCGCACTATAATGAAAAAACCGGTCTCTGGAACGTGATCACTGATAGTGGTGAGACAGTTACCGCCAAATACCTTGTCACTGGCCTCGGTCTCTTGTCCGCAACGAATGTTCCAAAATTCAAGGGCATCGATGATTTCAAAGGCCGTATCTTACACACAGGTGCCTGGCCCGACGGCGTGGACTTGAGCAACAAACGCGTGGGCATTATTGGCACTGGCTCGACCGGTGTGCAGGTTATTACAGCAACGGCACCAGTTGCAAAACACCTGACTGTTTTTCAGCGCTCTGCACAATATGTCGTGCCGATTGGGAACACCCCGCAAGACGATGCTACCATCGCAGAGCAAAAGGCAAACTACGATACTATCTGGAATCAAGTGAAGAATTCTGTTGTGGCCTTCGGCTTCGAAGAAAGCGTCAAGCCCGCCGAAACCGCCTCCCCCGAAGAACGGGAGCGGGTCTTCGAAGCCGCCTGGCAGCGCGGCGGTGGTTTCTATTTCATGTTTGGCACCTTTTGCGATATTGCGACCAGCCAAGTGGCCAATGATGCGGCCGCTGACTTCATCAAGGGCAAAATCAAGAAAATCGTGAAGGACCCCAAGGTCGCAGAGAAACTGACGCCGAAGGACCTTTACGCCAAGCGCCCGCTTTGCGGAAACAACTATTACGAGGTCTACAACCGAGACAACGTGACCCTCGCCGACGTTAAGGCCGATCCGATCGCAGAGTTCACTCCGAACGGCATACGTCTCGAAAGCGGCGAGGAGCATGAGCTTGACATCGTAATCTTTGCCACTGGCTTCGATGCGGTCGACGGCAATTACGTCAAAATGGACCTCCGCGGACGCGGAGGCGTGACCATGCGCGACACTTGGAAGGAAGGCCCGCTCGGTTACCTCGGCATGATGGAGGTCGACTTCCCGAACTTCTTCATGATCCTTGGCCCTAATGGCCCCTTCACCAACCTGCCCCCCAGCATTGAGACGCAAGTCGAATGGATCGCTGACACGATTTGCGCGATGGAAGAAGAGGGGGTTCGAAGTGTGGAGCCAACCGTGGAAGCGCGCGATGCTTGGGTTGGCACCTGTCGTGAAATCGCCGACATGACACTCTTCCCCAAAGCTGAAAGCTGGATCTTCGGCGCAAATATCCCCGGAAAGAAGAATGCAGTAATGTTCTACATGGCCGGGATTGGCAATTACCGAAATGCCATTAATGCAGTGAAGGAGGAAGGTTATACATCCCTGATCCGCAACCGCACTGCCGAGAAGGTGTAAAGAATTCCGCCGGGCATCAAGAATCCCCGGCGGAACCAATTAAATTTGTTCATGAAAACTAGGGAGAGAGATTTGGGAAGGGTATTCGGAAAAGTCGCACTGGTAACAGGTGGAGCGATGGGCATGGGAAAAGCCCATTGTGAAACGCTGGCACGTGAAGGTGCGCATGTATTTGTAACCGACCGTGACACGGAAGCGGCTGAAAGCGTAGTGAAAGGTATCATTGAAGCCGGAGGGAAGGCGGAATTCATTCAACATGACGTGACGCTTGAAGAAGATTGGAAGAATGTCATCTCTACGGTGCAATCAAGTGCTGGTCGGCTTGATGTGCTAGTGAACAACGCTGGCATTCTCATTCTTAAGCCGCTCCACGAAACCTCGCCTGACGAATTTGACATGACGTTCAACGTCAATGTACGCGGTATTTATCTCGGCATCCGAGCCGCGGTTCCATTGATGAAAGAGGCCGAAAAGGCATCTATTATCAATATTTCTTCAATCTATGGGATTGTTGGAGCCGCTTCGGCGGGAGCCTACATTGGATCCAAAGGCGCCGTACGGATGTTGACGAAATCCTGCGCAGTCGACCTGGCTGAAAGTGGCATACGCGTGAATTCGATCCATCCCGGTGTCATCGATACTCCCATGACAAAAGATCTGCTACACGCCGACGAAGTTACCCGGCAGGCAATTCTGGGGGCGACGCTGCTCAAGCGACCAAGCAAACCTGAAGAGGTTTCGAATGCGGTCCTGTTCCTCGCATCGGATGAGTCATCGTTCGTTCACGGAGCAGAGATTGTAGTAGATGGCGGTTATACTGCGAATTGACAGGGACCCATCCCGAGTAACGGCTCGGAATCCGGGCCGTTACCACCATTGCAAATTTTGAAAACGATAAAAGCCAATGAAAATAATTGCTCCTATAAAACGCCTAATTGACCACAACGTGAAGGTTCGCGTTAAGGCGGACGGGAGCGGAGTTGATCTCGCGAATGTGAAGATGTCGATGAACCCGTTCGACGAGATTGCGGTCGAAGAGGCGATCCGGCTGAAGGAAGCGGGCAAGGCGGACGAGGTTGTCGTCGTCTCGATCGGCGTGAAGCAGGCGCAGGAAACGCTGCGCACGGCGCTGGCGATGGGCGCGGACCGGGCGATCCTGGTTGTGGCCGCCGATGACGTGCACCAGGACATCGAGCCGCTGGCGGTGGCCAAGATCCTGAAGGCCGTGATCGACGCCGAGGCGCCGGGCCTGGTGATCGCGGGCAAGCAGGCGATCGACAATGACATGAACGCCACCGGCCAGATGCTGGCGGCGCTGCTGGGCTGGGGCCAGGCGACCTATGCCTCCGAGGTCGGGATCGAAGGCGATCATGCCGTCGTGACCCGCGAAGTGGATGGCGGGTTGCAGACGATCAAGGTCAAGCTGCCGGCGATCGTCACCGCCGATTTGCGCCTGAACGAGCCGCGCTATGCCTCGCTGCCCAACATCATGAAGGCCAAGAAGAAGCCGCTGGATGAGAAGACCGCCGCCGATTACGGCGTCGATGTCACCCCGCGCCTGGAGATTGTGAAAACCGCCGAGCCCGCCGCACGGTCGGCAGGCGAGATGGTCGGCTCGGTCGACGAGCTGGTGTCGAAACTGAAAGAAAAGGGGATCGTGTAATGGCTGTTCTTCTCCTTGCAGAAATCGCCGGTGGCGCGCTGGCGCTGGACGCCACCGCCAAGGCGGTGACCGCTGCCAAATCGCTGGGCGATGTGACCGTTCTGGTTGCGGGCCCTGCTGCTGCGGGTCAGGCCGCGTCGCAGATCGACGGCGTGGCGAAGGTTGTGGTCGCGGATGACGCGGCCTACGCCAACGGCCTGGCCGAGCCGGTCGCCGATCTGGTGGTCAGCCTGGCAGGCAATTATGAACATATCGTTGCCCCCTCCACGGCGAGCGCGAAAAACATCCTGCCGCGCGTGGCAGCCCTGCTGGACGTGATGGTTCTGTCGGACGTGACCGCGGTCGTGGACGGGTCCACGTTTGAGCGCCCGATCTACGCGGGCAACGCGATGCAGACGGTAAAGTCCAACGATTCCAAGAAGGTGCTGACCGTCCGCACCACCGCCTTCGACGCGGCGGGCCAGGGCGGTTCGGGTGCCGTCGAGGCCATCGCAGCCGCCGGCAACGCGGGCCTGAGCGAATGGGTCGAGGACAAGGTCGCGGCGTCGGATCGCCCGGAACTGACCTCGGCCAAGATCGTGGTCTCGGGTGGCCGCGGCGTCGGCTCCGAGGAAAATTTCGCGATTATTGAAGCACTTGCGGACAAACTGGGTGCTGCCGTCGGCGCCTCGCGCGCGGCTGTGGACTCTGGGTTCGCGCCCAACGACTGGCAGGTCGGCCAGACCGGCAAGGTCGTGGCGCCTGAACTCTACATCGCGGTCGGGATTTCCGGGGCAATTCAACACCTTGCGGGCATGAAGGACTCCAAAGTCATCGTCGCCATCAACAAGGACGAAGAAGCCCCGATCTTCCAGGTCGCCGATTACGGCCTCGTCGCAGACCTGTTCGAAGCCGTCCCGGACCTGACAAAGGCACTCAAAGAATGACAAACGTCTATATCTGCGATTACATTCGCACACCAATCGGTCGCTATGGCGGCGCGCTTTCTTCTGTGCGAGCCGACGATCTTGGCGCAATCCCACTCAGGGCCTTGGCCAGCCGAAACCCGGGGCTAGATCTAGCGACCATTGACGAAGTGATTTTTGGCTGCGCCAACCAAGCGGGAGAGGACAACCGTAATGTTGCTCGCATGTCGCTTCTACTAGCTGGATTTCCGGATTGTGTACCGGGGACAACAATGAATCGGTTGTGCGGGTCGGGCATGGATGCGATAATCACGGCCGCCCGCGCTATCAAATCAGGAGAGGCCGATCTCATTGTCGCAGGTGGTGTGGAAAGCATGTCGCGTGCTCCGTTTGTGATGCCAAAAGCTACAACAGTATTCTCGCGCGAGAATAGTGTGGAAGACACCACCATCGGCTGGCGCTTCGTCAATAGACTGATGAAGAGCCAATACGGCGTCGACAGTATGCCTGAAACGGCCGAAAACGTGGCTGAAGTCTTCGGCATCAACCGCGCCGACCAAGATGCTTTCGCCCTACATTCCCAGCAAAAGGCGAGCGTTGCTATGGCGAACGGTCGTTTGGCCCGTGAAATTGTCCCGGTAGAGATTCCTCAGCGAAAGGGGGAGCCAAAGATCGTCGTACAGGATGAACACCCTCGCGCGAGTACGACTTTGGAAGCGCTCGCCCAACTGAAAACTTTCGTAAAAGCGGATGGCACGGTAACCGCAGGGAATTCTTCAGGCGTGAACGATGGTGCCGCAGCATTGATCCTTGCCACCAGCGACGTCGCAAAAAAATTTGGCCTCACGCCGGTCGCAAGGGTCTTGGGCGGCGCAACCGCCGGCGTTGCACCGCGCATCATGGGTTTCGGGCCGGCACCGGCGTCGAAAAAGCTGATGGCGCGACTTGGACTGAAACAAGAAGACTTCTCGGTGATCGAACTTAACGAAGCCTTTGCTTCGCAGGGTCTGGCCACACTACGGCACCTGGGGATCGCGGATGATGATGCCCGCGTGAACCCAAACGGCGGCGCTATTGCTCTCGGCCATCCGCTTGGCATGTCGGGTGCCCGCATCACCGGCTCAGCGATGCTGGACCTCAAACCTGGAGAAAAGTCGTTGTCGACCATGTGTATTGGCGTGGGACAGGGAATTGCAATCGCACTCGAAGCTGTCTGAGGTGCCGTGACAGCCTAAAAATTACCATAATCATGATTACGCGATTATTGGTCGACCCCAAATTTTCCGTGTAGAATTCGCCCTCTACCACCTCCCTGTGGGCGATACCCTGGCGGTACCGGAACCTCTCTCCGGTGCCGCCCTTTCCTGAAAGAACGATTGAACGGCCCATAATGTTTGCGAGACGGATCATCACGTGACCTGCGTTTCGGCAGGCATTCCATTCCGGCGATCTCGCGCCATCCCAAGATTTCTTCTCTGCACTTCCGAATGTAACATATATCGCGTGGCGATATTTCGCGCATCGTGTCCGTTTCAACGGCATGAACTTGCGGGACCGTGTAGCACTAAACATCCAGGAATTGAGACGCGCCCGCGGCCTCAGCCAGGAGGAGCTTGCTCATCGGGCCGATGTGAGTCGCGGCCATATGGGCAAGCTCGAGAACGCCAAGTTCGCGGCCTCCCTCGACCTTCTCGAACGTATCGCCAAAGCACTGAACGTAGATCCAGCAGAGCTCTTCACAAAACGCTAGCCAGTTTTTGCCAGCCCCTGATGCGTCCTGGAGCGGAACGTCTCAAGAGGTAGTCAAATGGAGTGCAGAGAGTTCGATGGGTAAGAAGAAGACAGGCTGGCCCTTCCAGAACGGGTTTCTGAACGACGGTGCGCAGGAGATTCACCTGTTCACCGATTACCGTTGGAATGATGGCTCTGTGAGCCGCCGCTGGCATGTCGATCCAGAACGCTTTGATGCTTGTCTGGTCGAGCTTCGCCCAGTTTCCCTGAAGGCATCAGACCGTTCGGATCAGTAGGAGAACCACTCCGAGTGGCCCATGTTGCCCTCGTAGTCGCCGTATTCAACCATGATACTGCGCAAATAGAAGTACGAGGAACCTCCGCCGGTCGGATAGGCGATCTCCTGACCGCCTTCCGATACGAATGCCTCGGGCCAGGGCGTGTGGGATCGGTAGACCCGCTGGATGTACCGGCAGGTGCGGTTCTCTCGGTCGCAGGAACGGAGAGACCAGTCCCAATACTGTTCACCTCCCCTTTCTCTATAGGCTTGACCGGTGAACCAGATCACATGGGTGCGGTTCAGCCATTCGTATTCGGGCAGAGTGGTGTCGAGCTCGCCCTCCCCGCCGGGCCCGCCCAGCTCGACCGGCACATGTGCGAAGGTGCAGACCCCGAAGGGCGGCAGGCTCGGCCAGGGCGTGATGCGGCGGATCATAGTGCGATAGGCCCGTGCACAGACTGCGCTCGGGGGGAAGCCGCCAGCCATGCAGAGCATGATGGCGCAGTCGATGTCATAGGCCTGCGCCTTCCCCGGGGCTCCGAACACCGCCATCACCCCCATCGCCGCTGCCATCGCCTGTCGCTTCATGTCGCTCTCCCGCAAAAGTTGCGCAGACTATCGTGCAATATATATTTATCTGCAATATGTCGTATTGACTCCATATGACTTTATGGATTTAAGCGCAGGAAGTAGAAGGGCTCTCGTGGGGAGAGTCCGAACATGTCGATAGCGCGCAACCAGATCCTGATCACCATCGATGGTGTCAAAGACCTGTCCGAACAGGGCATCGCGTTCCGCTGCCGGTATGAACTCGTGGGGTTCACGGACGATGGCAAGCCGCGCTACCAGTGCATCTACCTGCGCGAGGGTGAGCCGGAAGCCATTCTGGTCTCGACCCGGATCACCCCGCACGGGCCTGAGCCGCGGTATTTCAACATATGGCCAGGGCTCTTCAAACATCATCTCGAGTTCGGTGACGGGCGCGATCTGCGCTTTGGTCCTGACTACAGCATCACCCTCGAGGAGCGCGGCTGACGTTATCGCCTTCGGCCGCGACGGCACAGCCCGGACTTCGGGCTGGACCTTTCACGGTGAGCGCCCTGCCTGGGCTGGTTTGGAACATAGCGCTGAAGCCGAGGTCGTTCTGGCCTCGTTGGACGCCACGCCGCCTTCCAGTCCCGACGACACCCTCTCCCTGATCCGCACGACTGCCGTCCGCCACCAGGGGAACCGTGCCCTGCGGCAGGTCAGCCTTGATGCGGACGACTGGCAAATTCTGTTCCGCGCCCTGGTCGAGGCTGAAAGCAGCTACAACCCGACCGCCGTCAGCCCCAAGGGCGCTTATGGTTTGGGCCAACTGATGCCGGACACGGCCCGCAGCCTCGGGGTCGATCCGTACGATCCTTCCCAAAACTTAGACGGCGCGGCGCGCTACCTGCTCGCGCAGCTCGCCACGTTCAAGGACATCGACTTGGCGCTGGCAGCCTACAACGCCGGGCCGCATCGCGTGGTCGAATATTCCGGTATCCCACCCTTCGCCGAGACCCGCGACTACATCGCGCGCATCCACCGGATCCGCTCCCGGCTTGCAGGTACGCCTGTTTCCGCGCCGGACATCCGTGTTGCCGACCGGGAGCCTGCCCGCGCACCGGCCCTCATCGAACTTCAGTAAAACAAGGGAACTTCGCATGCTTCGACATCGCCTCAGCCGCCTCTTGCCTGTCGCCACAACCCTGGCGGCTTTCGCAACGCCCGCCCTCGCGCAAGACTTGTCACCCATCCAGACCATGCTGGAAACCGTCGAGGCGGCGCTGACCGGTCCCATCGGGATCGCGGTTGCCACACTCGCGGTCATCGGCACCGGTTTCATGTGCATGATGGGACGGCTGAACTGGGGCTGGTTCGCCTCGGTCATCATCGGGATCGTGCTGATCTTCTC
>NZ_FNZG01000007.1 GCF_900109195.1 Pseudooceanicola nitratireducens
CCCCCCCATGCCGGTCTCGATGATGTGCCACAGAAATCCCGCGGCCCAGAAGCCACCACTGAGCGCCGTAAACAGCCGCTGGCGTGCAAGATGGGCCGCCTGGTCGACCGACGCGTTTTCGGCATCCCAGGGCTTGGCGGTCATGCCGGTGCTTGCGACCAGTTCTGCAATTTCGCCGTCCGATACACTCTTGGCGCTGTCGAGGATAGTCATCCGTCCATTGATCACGTCGAACGCAAGATGTTCGGCCCCGCCGATCTTCGGGCCGACCACCTTGTTTAGGATTGCTACCTCCTCGGCGCAATCGAGGCCGGACACCTGAAAACTGCGCCCGCCCGCTGGCGCGGGGGTCGCCGGAACGATGTCGCCGCACGTTCCGGCGACCCCGCAGCAGCTGCCGCCGCTTGTCTGGGCATCTTCGGCGTGATCGTGGTCGTGACGATGGGTGTCGGACGGCATGAATGGACCTCTGGATTCGGGTGCTTTACCATGACATAGCCCCTACAGTGGCTAGAGCTTCAAGAGCAAAATACGGTGGTATTTCAGATTGTTTTATTGCTACACGGTTTGATGACCGGCTCGTTCACCCCTTGAGGCATGAGAACCGATCGAAGGAAAACCAGAAACGAAAGGAAGCTCGATGCGGGGTTCGATGCTGAAGCAAAAAATGATGGTTGCGACGGCGCTGTCGCTCCTCGCTGGATGCGCCATTGCTCCAAGTGGCAGTAGCGACCCGGCGAATGCGATCGGGAATGTGCCTGAGAGCGTGGTGGCAATGGCGGCGCCCGATCAGAATATATCGACCGCCCGCCTCAGGCCGGAAGACGGCTGCTATTGGTACGAGCACAGCGGCCCGGTGGAGGTGACCTTGCTCCCTCTGCGAACAGCGAACGGCAACCCGATCTGCGCCGCGCGCCCAACCTGAGATCGATCGACGGACCGCAGGCACGTTGGCCGACCGAGCGCTCCCTCAGCTGCGGGCTGTGACGCTGTCCTCTGCCGAATACAGGTGAGCTGTAGAGCCGAGTTCTACATTCGGATAGAGATCGTTGATGTGGGCCATGACCATCCGCACGCAGCCTGAACTCGCGCGACCGCCGATGCTTCTCGGGTAGGGTGTGCCGTGGATCCGGAGATAGGTGTCGCGATCCCCGACATAGAGATAGAGTGCCCGTGATCCGAGAGCGTTTTCCGGCCCTGGTTCCATCCCATCGGCCCATTGTGCGTTCACGGGATCGCGTTCGATCATGTTTTGTGTTGGCGTCCAGTGCGGCCACCTGACCTTGCGCTTGATGGTATAGACACCTGGCTCGTAGAGGTTGCCCCGCGCGATCGCCACGCCGTAGCGCATCGCGGTTCCACCCTCTTCAATGTGGTAGAGATATCGCGCGACCGCATCGACATGGATATCTCCCGGCACGAGACCGTCCTTCGCGACGACTCGTTGCGGCAGGAACCGCAGGTGCAATCCCCATGGGTTGGAAGTCTCGGCAACATAACCCTGAGGCGTCACCTGTGCGTCCCATTCAGCCTTCTGAGCCTCGGTGGGCCAAGTGTCGGCAAAAGCCATACCGGGACCGGTCACCGAAAAAAGCGCCGTTGTTGTCTGAATGAAGTGTCGTCTTGTCAGCATTTCGTACCCTTTCGGTTCTCACCGGCGATTGATGGCAAGAACGGTATGTGTTCTCCTTGAACAGATAGGACTTCTAGTGGCTAGAGGTTCAAGGGCAAATTTTCGTAAGTAAACATGCGATCCTTGCAGTTTCCAGTTTGCTAGGGAGGAGAAAACTGCTCGCACGATACCTGGTCCGAAGTTGCGCAGCGACAATTCGTTAAGTCGCAGATTGTCTGGAAATTTAGGCACAGCGGCTTCGATATCGCGACCATGAGATCGGGAACGTCACGGCACAGGGAACTTACGCCACTCGCAAATGCTACGATGCCATCTCTGGCTCCGGCTCTCATTCCGTTATTTCGCCCCGTTACAACCTTCACCCACTGGAGCTTCAAGCGATCAATTGTCACAAAAACGTGAGACGAATGGCTAACGAACGCTTTGGGCTGGAAAAGCCTTGTCGCATTCGAACGGAAAGTGGCTTAAACGATCATCTGGGGCGGCACTAAAGCGTGCCAGGTCAAGCCGGTGTCAGCCTCGACAAATGACCTATATTAGGTCAGCTTTCCACATGCGATACCTCCCGTGCCCCGTCACCTCGCGGATCAAACCGCTTGCCTCCATCCATGCGAGATTGCGCTGAACGGCGGCGCGGCTGGCTCCGGTCATGGCCTCAGCCATCGGGGCGGAGACCAAGGGCCATTCCGTGAAAACCTTTCGCAAGGCAACCGGCGTGCGGCCAGATAATTGCGCCATGACGTTTTCTGCCCGCCCGATCCACACTTCAATATCATCAAGTGTTCGCATCGCCGTTAGAATTGCGCTGTTCATCCCATCCAACCAGCGGGCCAAACGCTCGGGTGGCAAGCCCGAAACGCGCAGCCCCCCGGCCCCGGCCATAGCGAGCGGCGCGAAGATGGCACCGCTTCCATCGCTGGTCGCGATCCTGGACGCGGTGACGGCAGCTTCGATCTGGTCGCCGTGGCGTCCGAGGCCCGCCAAGCTCCACAGGTGATACCCCATGCACGCCCGCGTGATCGGGTGGAGACCCTTTGCGGCTGCCATGACGTCCAGCCACCCACCCGCGCGATCCTCGAAACGCTCAGCGCTGTCTTCAATGTTCTCGGGATCGCGGCGATCCAGGAAGGCGGCCAAGTCAGCTTTCGGTCCAGGACCGCCTGTTAGGCGCCGAACAGCCCATCCAACTCTTGCCAGTGCATTTGGGTCATCCTGTGCACCTGACAGCCGCATCGATATCCAGAGCGCCAGACGATCAGAACTCACCCGATCCCCTGCGAACCAGCTGAGATCCGCTGCCTCGATAAGAGCGAGGCGATGCCGCCAGCCTTCCGGGCCACGCAGCAGCCGGTCATCCAGAGCTCCCAGGCGTCCAGCCACTCTTGCCAGTCGCGCAGCGTGAACGCCTTCTGCTTTTGCCCAGTCTTCGACGACAGCAGTGTCGGGCGGTTCCGCCCGTGGCCCTGGAGGCAAATCATCCGGTTCTTCTTCAAGTGACCTAGGTAGAAACCAGAGATCGTCTTCGTGAGCCTCTTCATCCTCCTCGATGGTGATAAGGGGGTCGTCGTAATCATCAGTCAAAGAAGAGGCTTGCGTCACCATGTGTGCAAAATACTGATTTTTTGCACATTGCCCAGGCGTTTTCGTGGCCGCTGCCTGCGCCCTTTATATAGTACGAGCGCGCGACTGCAGGTGAAACCTCTCAGATCGCTTTCAGCGCAAGGAAACCAAAGGTTTTTGGACGAGCACGACGAGAGAGCACCTACTTGCATTTGTTTACAAACGGTCGTTTATTAGCGATATCTTAAATTGCAAACGGCTCTTTTCCATGCCCCTGATAGGCTATGCGCGCGTATCCACAGAGGATCAAACCCCCCTGCCCCAGTCCGAGGCCCTTCAATCTGCGGGTTGCGCAGAGATCTTTGAAGAGCACGCCTCAGGTGGCAATCGGGCGCGGCCGGTGCTTGCACGTGTGCTGGAGCGGATTGGCAAGGGCGACACGCTGGTCGTCGTGCGGATCGACCGGCTTGCGCGGTCTCTGTCGCACTTGCTTGAGGTGATCGAAAGACTGGAGGGCAAGGGGGCGTTCTTCCGCTCGCTCCAGGACCCGATCGACACTGCCTCGCCCCAGGGCAAGTTCACGTTGCAGGTTCTGGGCGCTGCGGCTGAGTTCGAACGCGCTCTGATCCGCGAGCGTACCAAAGCCGGACTTGCCTCGGCACGCTCAAAGGGCCGCGTCGGCGGCAACCCAGGTCTTCGCGCCAAGGACCCTGAAGCGCTGCGCAAGGTACGGCTGGCGCGGCAGGATGGCTACATGGAGCGCCTCAACGAGACCGCGCAGGATTGGGTGCCCCATGTGCGCCGCCTGCGCCCCGATATGGCTTGGGAAGACGTGCTGCGGATCATCAATGGCCCCCTGCCCCATGATCGGCGCTGGACGCAAAGCCGCCTGCTCCGCGCCGTGAAGGCATACGTGGCGGACGGATTCCTGCCGGCTGAAGTGCTTGGGCGCGCCGGTCGTCGCGAAACCGACGATCGCCTGCCTGCGATTGTCGCCGCAATCAAAGGTGCTGACCCCGAGATCACCTTGCAGGCAATCTGCGACCGACTGGAATCCATGCGTGAGCGCACCCCTCGCGGTCGCACCAGCTGGCAGCCTTCCTCAGTCAGAATGCTGCTGGAGCGGGCAGAGCGTCTCGGCCTTTTGTAGGCGGCGATGGTCGGCAAACTACTCCTGTCACTCGGCCAAAATCTTACAGAATCATCGCCTCAACTGGACGAAAACCACGTAAATATCCAACAAAGCCTTGGGGTTAGTTCGCGCGAGCAGAAAATATCTCGAAGGGTATCGGCTTCGCCAGACGCGGCCTTTATCGTTAGGAATCAATGCGTTATATAGCGCGGGCCCCGCGCGGCCAAATTGATGCTGTGGATAACTTTTGCACTACATCTAGATTCTTCTTGCCGGACTCAGATGTTCGTGGCATTTCCATTCTGACGGCAAAACGCGTCAGACGTGGCTTTAACCGTCAGAACGACAAAGAGCCTTAGCAAAGGCCATGAGAGGCGGCAGAACATGGATGATCGAAATACGGGCTACGCGCAAGGCATAGGCTCTTCTGACATCGGAGCATTCGCAGACAGTCTTGCTGAGTCGCTTGACCGGCAGATGAAAGTTGCGTTCGAGCCAGAAGAACGCAAGTCCTTGCGCCGCTTCAGCTCGACCGAGGTCGCCGAGTTGCTGCGCGTTAGTACGTCGAACCTGCGCAACCGCCACAAAGATGGCAGCTTCCCAGAAGTTCACACTGACGGTCGCGGTCATAGGTTCTACACGGCCGAAGAAGTTGACGACCTCCGCAACATTTTGGCGCGGACAGGCAAAAATGCTGACGCGTACAGACCTGGCCGCCGAGACGGTGACCGTCTTCAGGTCATTTCGGTCGTGAATTTCAAAGGCGGCAGCTCGAAGACAACAGCGACAATCCATTTGGCACACAGGTATGCCCTGCGTGGCTACCGCGTGCTTGTTCTGGACCTCGACCCGCAGGCCAGTTTGACGACATTTTTCGGCTTCCGGCCTGAGCTCGAATTCGCCGAAGGCGGCACAATCTACGACGCATTGAGATACGATGATCAGGTTCCGCTCTCGGAGGTCATCCAGAAAACATACTTCCACAAGCTCGACATGGTCCCGGCTGGCTTGATGTTGTCCGAGTACGAAACCGAGACAGCGAATGCCCTTGCGCGCAGGGTTCAGCCGATTTTTGCAGAGCGTCTTGCTCTGGCGCTAGAGGAAGTCGACTCAGACTATGACATCGTGCTGATCGATTGCCCTCCGCAGTTGGGCTTCCTGACATTGACAGCATTGGCAGCGTCCACGGGCTTACTTGTGACGGTCGTCCCCGGCATGCTCGACATCGCTTCGATGAGCCAGTTCCTCAAACTCGCTTCGGAAACGGTCAAAGCCGTCGAAGAGGCGATTGGACGACATGTCACTTGGGACTTCGTAAAGTTCCTGATCACACGCTACGAGCCGTCGGACGGACCACAAACGCAAATGGCCGGGTACCTACGTTCAATCCTTGCGGGCCAAGTCATGACTGAACCGATGCTGAAGTCGACAGCCATTTCTGACGCCGGCATGACTCAGCAAACCATCTATGAGGTAGACCCGAGCCAGCTCATTCGGAAGACCATTGATCGGGCTTTGACCAGCGTGAACAGCGTTGCCGATGAGCTGGAGCAGACAATCCAAATGGCATGGGGGCGTCGCTGATGGCTCGAAATATCTTCAACCAGCCACCGAAAGACGAGAAAGAGTTGGCAGCCCCCTCCCCTGCCCCGGTCAAATCCTCGAAGCTACCTGGCTCGGTTGGCGGATTGCGGGACTCTCTCCGGGAAATCACTGCCAACTCAATCCGAGATATCGAACCCGACCGGATCGATATGGATGGCCTCCGGGATCGCCTGATCCTGGAAGATAGTAGCATTGAAGATCTCGCCGAAAGCATTCGCAAGCATGGTCAGCAAGTGCCGATCATGGTTCGCCCCTCTGACCAACCGGATCGATACCGCATCATCTACGGGCGTCGCAGACTTGCAGCCATTCGAAGAGTTGGTGGAACCGTCAAAGCGATCGTTCGAACGCTCGATGATGATGCTTCTCTGATCGCGCAAGGTCAGGAAAACAACCTGCGGCTGGATCCGTCCTTCATTGAAAAATCTCTTTTTATCAAAGAGATGCAGGAGGCCGGTTACAAGCCTGGCGTCATTCAGGACGCCCTAGGCCTCACCCGGCAAGGTGTGTCGAACCATCGTGTAGTCATCGAGCAGCTGCCTGACGAACTTGTCCGGCTTATCGGCCCGGCTCATGGCGTAGGTCGACGCCAATGGGGTGATCTTGCTGCACTTTCAGAGAAGGTTCCGCTTGTCGACATTGCGCGTGAGACACTTGCCTCTCTGCCTGACACCACTCCAAGCTCGGACAAGTTTCAAGCCGTCTATGTTGCTTGCTCCAGCAAGGCGCGTGGCGCAGCCGACCAAAGCGCCCGTGGCCAAACGACCGTGGTAAAGGACAATAGTGGTAGCCCTGTCGGCACACTTTCAGTCGATGGCAAGTCGATCGCTATCAAGATCACCCGCAAGGACAACCCGGAATTCGGCCAATGGCTCGAAGAGCGCGCGGAAACCACGCTGCGACAGCTTTTTGAACAATGGCAGAATGAGAGAGGCTCGGGGAGCTGATCCCCGGTCATAACCAAAAACACGAGCAGAGGAGAAAGGCGAAGACCAAAAAGAAAAGAGCCCCCCAAGGTTTCCCCCGGAGAGCCCTCATCATCTGATTAGCACCTGTGATGTAGCAATCTCCGACATACCGGTCAAGAGTCACCGATTCGGTGGACGTCTTTTTGTTGCCTTTTCTCGCCAAAAACAGCGGGAAGAGCCGGGGAAGTTGTGGGCCGCAACGGTCGTCGTTCAACAAACATGGCATTCACAAAGCTTTCCGTTCAGACCTTTGGCGTCGGCAAGGGCACCCCCGCCACGTCAACACCTGAAACCGACATCTGGGCAGTCTTCCGCGCGCTCAGAGATACTCGCAGCCTGTTCGGTCTCCGTCCAGGACATGTTCAAACGCTCCAAGCGATGCTGAGCTTTCTCAAGCCTCGGCATGGAGACACAGTCTTCGCTTCCAACGACGAGATCTGCCGTCGAGTTGGCGGGATCGATGAACGAACCCTCCGTAGGCACATCGATCGCTTTGTTGAACTCGGTTTCATGAAGCGCCACGACAGCCCAAATCGCAAGAGATACCGAGTGAAGTCCTCCGAAGGTCAGTCCATTAGCTATGGGTTGTCGCTGGCTCCGTTGCTCGCGCGTGCCGGCGAACTACTTGCGACAGCCCAAGCGATGGAAAACGCTCGTCGGGATCGCGTGTTTTTGCGAAAGCAAATCCTAACCAAACTTGCTCAGATCGACGAAGCTGACCCCGAGAACGAACTCACTCATCAGGTACGCCGAGTTCTTCGGAGGAAGCTCTCGATCGCGGAGTATCGTACTTTGCTCGGCGAACTGGAGGCTCAATGCAAACAGATGTCCACCGCGGTGGACGCACCAGAAACAATGAAACTGCCCGCCAATGACGGGCAAACTGTCCGCCACCATTCTAAGTCTAAAAAAGAACAAAAAGATTTAGAAAGCGGGACCAACAGCCAAACACCTCCCCTGCAAACGCTCACAACCGTTTGTGACCAGGCTACATCGTTCGCAACGAACTCACTTAGGAACTGGCACGATGTCGAAAGCCACGCGAGAACGCTCGCTCCAATGATGGGAATCCACGAAAGCACCTTCGAAAAGGCTGCTAAGAAGATAGGCTCTCAAAAAGCATCATGCGCCATCTTCATAATTCTCCAGATGAGCAATCGCATCCGAGACTTTGGAGCGTATTTCCACAGCATCACGCTCGGTCGCAGAGAAACTGACTTCAACCCATCACTGTTGTTGGAAAGGCTTTCTCGTTCTGGGGCAGCAACTGCGTGATGTCCACCGCGGTGGACATGTCGAGAGGTAGAGATGGGCTGTGAAAGGGGTGACGGGAAGTGAGATCGGGAGAGTGGCTTCCGGCGCCCGTCGCGGAGAAGATCTGATGGCGAAATCTGCCCAGAAAGTCACCCTGTCCCCGTCCCGGGACATTCCCATCGACAAACTCATGCTGAGCCAGTCCAACGTCCGGCGCATCAAGGCCGGCATCTCCATCGAGGAACTGGCCGAAGACATCGCCCGCCGCGGGTTGCTGCAGAGCCTGAGCGTTCGACCCGTTCTGGCGGATGATGGTTCCGAGACCGGCAAGTTCGAAATCCCCGCTGGCGGTCGGCGCTTCCAGGCCCTGTCTCTCCTGGTGAAGCAGAAACGCTTGGCCAAGACCACGCCCATTCCCTGCATCGTGCGGGATGCCACTTCCGCGATCCTCGCCGAAGACGACTCGCTCGCTGAGAACATGCAGCGTGCAGCCCTGCACCCGCTCGACCAGTTCCGCGCCTTCGTTGCGCTTCGGGAGAAGGGCCAAGGCGATGAAGAGATAGCGGCCGCGTTCTTCGTCACGCCGCAGGTGGTCAAACAGCGCCTGAAACTCGCTGCCGTGGCCCCTGCCCTGCTCGAACTTTATGCCGAGGATGAAATGACGCTGGAGCAGCTGATGGCCTTCACCGTCAATCCGGATCACGAGCGTCAGATTCAGGTCTGGGAGGCGATCAAGTCGTCCTGGAACAAGGAGCCCTATCAGATCCGGCGCATGCTGACGGAAACCTCCGTGCGGGCCTCTGACCGGCGCGCCGTCTTTGTCGGCGTCGAGGCCTACGAGGCGGCGGGCGGCACCATGTTGCACGACCTCTTCCAGGGCGACGACGGCGGATGGCTGGAAGACCCTGCCCTGCTCGATCGCCTGGTCAGCGAGAAGCTTCAGGCTGAAGCCGAAGCCATCGCGACCGAAGGTTGGAAATGGATCGAGGTCTCGCTCGACCTGCCCTATGGCTACAGCCACGGCCTGCGACGGCTCAACGGTAATCCGGCGCCGATGTCGGATGACGAAGGCGCGGCCCATGCCAAGCTGCTCGCCGAATACCGGGCGTTCGAAGAGGAGTACGAGGGCCAGGACGAATTCCCTGAAGAGACCGACGCCCGCCTTGGCGAACTCGAAGTCGCGATGGAGAAGCTCGAGAGGCGGCCGCTGATCTTCGACGCGGAGGAGATCGCGCGGGCAGGGGCCTTTGTGACGCTTGATCGCTCTGGCGAGCTTTCCGTCTATCGGGGCTTTGTGCGGCCGGAGGATGAACCTCGGACAGAGGCCGACGTCCACAGCGGTGAACAGGCGGCAGACAGGCAGGGCGCTGAGCTTTCGGCGACGAGCAACGTGGATGGTATCGGCCATGGCACGGTGATCACCTCTGCTGGTCAAGCGCTCGGGGCGGGTCTGTCGGACGAAGAAGACGATGGTGCCTTGAAGCCCTTGCCCGAGCGGCTGGTCATGGAGCTGACGGCGTACCGCACCTTGGCATTGCGCGAAGCTGTCGGGCGTTCTCCCGACATCGCGCTGACGCTGCTGCTCCTGAAGCTCGTCAACGACACTTTCCGGATGTCGAGCGCTTCAGGCGGGTGCTGCGAGGCATCGGTGCGTCACGTCTACATGTCGGCGCAGGCCAGCGATCTGAAGGACAGCGTGGTTGCCAAGCTGGTGGACGATCGCCACGCGGAGTGGGAGGCCGACCTTCCGCTTGGCGACGATGCCGCTCTCTGGGAATACCTGACCTCCCTCGATCAGGTGAGCCGGCTGTCCTTGCTCGCGCATTGCCTTAGCTTCGGGATCAACGCGCTCCACGAGAAGGTGAACCCCTACGGTGCCGGTATCTCCGCCAGTGGTCTGACCCGACGGATGGCGCAGGCCGACTTGCTTGCACAGGCAGTCGATCTCGATATGGTCGAGGCTGGCTGGGAGCCGACGGCCGATACCTACCTGAACCGCGTGCCCAAGGCCCGGATCCTTGAAGCCGTGCGCGAGGCAAAAGGGGAGGGGACGGCGCAGCTCCTCGATCACCTGAAGAAGGCCGAGATGGCGACCGAGGCCGAGCGCCTTCTGAAGGGCAGCGGCTGGTTGCCGGAGGTGCTTCGCCGTCACGATCTGGCGGCACTCGAAGGTGAAGAAGGGCAGGGGGCGTCTGGTGACGTTCCCGACACCGAGTTGTCCGAGGATGTCGATCTGCCCGCCTTCCTCACCGCTGACCTGCCGGGTGATGATGCGTCGATGATGGCCGCGGAGTGATCCGCTCCATCCGAGGGCGGGGAAACCTGCGCTCAATCACATAAAATGCAACAATATCAATAAGATGAATGCAAAATGACGCATTCAGGATGAGGAATCATGTCTCCAACCACCATTCTCGAAACCGCGCCCCTGGGCGCGCTCATTCGCTACACCGATAGCACAACGAAACCGCCCGCCCGGTTCACAAAGAAGCTCGCGGCCTGGGAGCGCTCGAACGGCGTCGGCCGTCTCGTCAAGAAGGAGCCGCCGCGACCCTATCCGACCTGGACGGCGCCGGCGTCGTTCACGCTGCACGAGGGGAACTTCTCTTCGGACGGGGTCATTCTTGTCACCATCATGCGGACTCATTCGGCTGACAGTGCGTTGACATTCGAAGTGGCTGAGGAGCCGAAGCCCGGACAGGTGCGCGTCGTGCTGGATTTCGGCGGCTGCACGGAGCTGTTGCATCTGGCCGAGTCCGTCACGGCTGCCGAACTCTGGATCGCCAGGGAAAGCTATCGCAATGCGCGGCTGGAGATCGTCGGCGAAGAAGACGCTGGCAGGGCAGGGGGCGCGGAGCTTGCCGCCTGAGCCCATTACGAGCCCAAGGGGCCTGCCCAAGCGCTGGCCTCTCACCCATCACGTCCCTCTCCCGCGAGATCGCGGGGCACCATAGGATCCAATCCAACACGGAAGGAGGTCTTCCACGATAAGCCTGCCCGGGAGGCTGGCAGCGAAAGCATCAGCGGGACACCCGGCTCCAATCAGCGGTCGCACCATCCCCCGCTCGCCATTCCCTTCCTTGCCCCGAATCCCGTCTTCGAGATCAACCCGCGAGGGGTCGGACTACGGGCGAGCCCGTGCCGCCGGGTGGATTCGGCCCCGTTTCACTTTTTCGGGCCGAACGCACCCGGTGATGTCAGCCAGTCTTCGGGCCTGCGGGGTCCTGTCGCGCGGGGGATGGTCCTCCGCCTCCAAGACAGGAGCCAAACAGATGTCCCGCAAAGACGCACACGCCTTCGCCGCCTCCCTCGCCGCCACGCTCATGGTCTCGATCGTCGTCTTCCAGGCCGGTGATGGAACCTATGGCGCCGTCCCCGCCGATGAAATCGACGGCGACGAGGTCGTGATCGTCTCGGAATACGATCCCTTCGGGTGAGGCTTTAGCCTCACTTCCCGAGGGCCCAGGCGTGGCACAGGTGTGCACTTGGGCCTAGTAATGTCCCCGTGACCGGGGATAGTCAGTCGGCTAACAATCGCTTCCGACAGTCTGCTTCTACCATGTTCGGGAAGCCTTTTCGTCGATCATCCCTATATGCTGGAAACAGCGGTCACCCCCATGGTGAGCGCTGGTTACATGACGTTCATCAGCGCGGGGTCCATTCCGAACAGGCTGCTGGCGCTGTGCGCTGCCTTTCCGAGCGTCACGCTGCATAGCACGGTAACCGACGCGCCAGGCCAGGCCCTGATGATCTTGATCCCGAAGCTGCATTTGGCCCTTTGGGAACCAAAGTGGATGTCGCTGTCACTCGCTGCCGTCTACCGGCAACCTGAGCGATACTTGAAAACCTGTGGTCCGGCCCGGCCGCGGCGATTGAAGGACAAGGCGGCTGCTGATCCGCTCTGCGATTGCGGCGACGATGGCAAGACCCAGGCCGCTGCCGTCGGAGGTGGCAGAGGCCCGCTCGAAACGCGCTGTCAGCCGGTCGAGTGTTTCGCCTGGCACGACAGGGCCGTCATTTGCCACGGTGAACTGGCCAGATGCGGTCAGCGTGACGTCGACCGGGGTAGTCTGTCCCCCATGACGAAGAGCGTTTTCCACGAGGTTCCGGCACAGAATGGCGAAGGCGTCGGGATCAAGATATGACATGACAGCCATGTCGGGAAGATTTAGCCTGATACGATCTGGCGTGCCCGTGCGGCCAATATCGTCCACCACAATTCTCGCAACGCCCCTCAGATCCGAGCTTTTGTCCATCCTCAATCGCCCGCCTTCTGCCCGCGCCAGTTGCATCATGCGTTCTGTGCGTCGCGTCAGCCTTTTCAGCGTCTCCTCGATGTCGGTCGCACGTTGTGCAGCCGCTCGGTCCTTGGTTTCTGACCTAAGCCTCTGCGCCTGCGCGATCGCTCCCGCGAGTGGTGTGCGTAGCTCGTGAGCGGCATTCGCAGCAAAGCTTCGCTCGGCCTCGAACGCTTCGCGCAATCTGGCCAGCAGGCTGTTCAGGGTGTCAGCCAGCGGGCCGATTTCGGTTGGAAGCCCCTCGTGAGGAACCTGCGAAAGGTCGAGAGCGCCACGTGCGTCCAGCCGCGCACGGAACCGGCGCAGAGGATCAAGGCTGAAGCGAACTGCCAGGATGATCGCGATCAAGGCCACTGGAAGCACGATCAGCAAGGGCAGGCCGAGACCCATCTGGATTTCGCGAGCCACCGACATGCGATGAGCCAGCGGCTCGGCCACGGTGATGCGGATCGTGCCTTGAAGCGCCGCATCGCTGTAGAGACGGTGCGTCGTGGTCTGGCGAAACCCGGGCCCGTCATAGGAGGGGAACACGGTGGGGTCCGCCGCATGCGATTGCAGCAGGACGCGGCCTTCGGCATCGCGCACGAGATAGGTGAAGAACTCGTCGTGCGCACGGATCGGGGCGAGCCGCTGGGTCACACCCTGATCTTCCCGCCCGACGATGTCGGTTACTGCCAGCGGCAGGATCCGCTCCGCTGTCTCACGGAGCGCGCTGTCGAAGACCTCGTCCATTTCGGCCCGGACGATCACGGCCGTCACCGTCGCAGCGAGCAGCCACAGCACCGTCAGCACCAGCCCCACTGATAGGCCGAGCCGCGCCTGAAGGCTTGCGGGCCACCTCATGGCCTGCCCAGGCGGTAGCCCATGCCGCGCTCGGTTTCGATGATTGCGCTCCCCAGTTTCTTCCGCAGGCGGCTGACATGGACCTCGATGGTGTTGCTCTCGACCTCGGCGTCGAAGGCGTAGAGCTTCTCCTCCAACTGCGCCTTGGACAGGAGCTGCCCGGGGCGCGCGAGGAAGGCTTCGAAGAGCGCCCATTCCCGCGCCGTCAGCGGCACATGTCTGCCATCCCGATGGACGCTGCGCGCAGCAAGGTCGATGTCGAGCGGTCCGTGGGTCAGGATCGGGTTGGGGTTGCCGCTGTAGCGCCGCGCGACCGATCCGATCCGCGCCGACAGTTCCGACAGGTCGAAAGGCTTCACAAGGTAGTCGTCTGCGCCCGCGTTGAGGCCTTCGATGCGGTCCGACACTTGGTCGAGTGCGGTAAGAATGATGACCGGCGTCACGTCGCCCCGCGTGCGCAAAACCTTGAGGAACCCGATGCCACGCCCGTCCGGCAGCATCAGGTCGAGCAGGATTAAGTCGTAGGACGTAGCAGCCATGGCATCGCTTGCCGCATCCAACCGCGTAACCCAATCCACTGACTGGCCATCGGCTGCGATCTGGTCGCGCACGGCAGCGCCGAGGGTCGTGTCGTCTTCGATCAGCAATATGCGCATGGTCGTACCCGTTCTTGTCTGATGTCCCTGCATGATCCGTCTGGCTGACACGAAGCTGAAGCCTGTGGGTCGCGCCCGTTCAGGCTGTCGTCAGTTTCGCAGCGCATGAAGTGCATCAAGAGGCGAGCCACTAGGAGTGTGCCCCATGAAGAAGACATTGACAATTATCGGCTTTCTCGCGGTCTTCCCGGCCGGCGCGGCGCTGGCTGACGACGACTGCTTCGTTCCGATGGCTGATTGGCAGCCGCGCGACGCGGTTGCCCGTCTTGCCGAGGAAAATGGCTGGGCGGTGCGCCGCATCAAGATCGACGATGGCTGCTACGAAATTGACGGCCGGGATGCCCAAGGGCGTGCGATCGAGGTGACGGTCCACCCGGCGACGTTGGAAGTAATCGAGTTCGAGTTTGAGGACGACGATGATGATCGTCGCGACCGCGATCACGAGAGACGCGACGATGACTGATACGGCGCATCGTGATGGTAATGTCTCTGCGCCGGGCCTTCCCACACTCCCTCGGCTTTCCCTCAACTCTCCTCTGGCCCTGACGGGCCCGGTGCTGGTGGCGCTGCCATGCCTGCTGGCGGCTCTGTTCGGGATGAACACCTATGCGCCTTATGGTGCGGATGCAGCATTTGGTATTGCCGTCGGGGCCGCGGCAGTTGTCGCGATGGCACAGACCTTGATCCTCGCCGCACGGCCGCCACTGGTGGAACCATTGTTCGGCGGTCTCGATCGAATGTACCGGGTCCACAAATGGCTCGGCATTTCCGCGATGGTCCTGATGATACTGCACCAGCAGATAGAGCCGGATTTCGAGCGTTTGGTGCGTGAAACCTCCCTTGGGGACCTAGGTGAAGAGGCGGGCGAACTTGCCTTCAACGCGCTTCTCGCCCTGGTTGCTGTCAGCTGGTTCCGGAGATTGCCCTTCATCGGGCTCGAGATTCCCTATCAGCTCTGGCGGTTCAGCCATCGTTTCATGGGAGCCCTTTTTGCAATCGTGGTGTTTCACCAGTTTTTTGTCGACATGCCTGCTGGGGTAGACCCGACATTCATGTTGGTGCTGAATGCTTTCGGCATCGCCGGAGTGGTCGCCTGGATCTTCACCGAGTTGCTCGCTCCGCACCTACGGCGTAGAGACTTCACCGTCAGCCAGATCAGGCAGACCGGTGACACGACCACCTTGACGCTCACCCCCAGAGGCCGGGCCATGCGGTGGCGGCCCGGGCAATTCGCTTTCGTTCGAGCGCCGGAAGCTGGACTGTCCGAGCCGCACCCGTTCACGATCGCCAGTTCCCCGCGCCCTGATGGCACTATGACGTTCTCCATCCGGGCTCTGGGTGGCTGGACACGGAGCCTTCCCGCAACCTTGCGGACCGGAACGCGCGTGCAGGTTGAGGGCCCCTATGGCCGCTTCGATTTCCGCAAGGGCGGCGTGCGCCAGATCTGGCTGGCCGGCGGCATTGGCATCACGCCGTTCCTCGCCTGGGCGGAAAGCCTGACGGAGGCGGAAAGGCGCGACATTCACCTTGTCCACTGTGTTCGGACGCAAGACGAGGCGATCGGGTTGGAGACGCTGCGCGCTGCGGCCGCCCGCAATCCGAGATTCAGTTTCGAGGTGGTCGTCACGGCGCGCGATGGCAGGCTCACGGCTGAGCGGCTGATCAGCGCCACCCCTTTCGCAGTCCGGCAAGCCGATCTGTGGTTCTGTGGCCCAACCGGCCTGAAGGACGGGGTCCTCAAGGGCTTGAAAGCGCAAGGTCAAACGCCTCGCCGTGTCCGTTTCGAGCAGTTCGAATTCGCTTAACCGCGGGGCAGGGCGCATCGCCATGTCAGCCCTGTGGCCTGCGCTCGCACCTTTTTGGCCCCGCCCTCATCGGCGGGGCCATTTTCCTGACGGCAAGCTGAAGCGGGAATCGCCGACGCGTCAGGAAGGCCTCAGGTCCTGTCTCCAGATTGTCCTCAGCAGATGACAAGGAGACCCTGCCATGAAGAAGACCCTGACCGCCTTCGCCCTGATCGCCCTGTTGCCCGCTGGCGCCGCCCTGGCCGACGACGACGAGTGCCGCGTGCCCCGTGACCAGTGGCAGCCGCGCGAGGCCGCGATGCAGCTGGCTGAGCAAAACGGCTGGACCGTGCGCGACTTCGAGATCGACGATGGCTGCTACGAGATCGAGGGCCGAGATCAGGATGGCCGGGAGATCGAGGTGAAGCTCGATCCGGCGACGTTGCAGATCGTCGAGATGGATTACGAGGATGAGGACGACGACCGTGGCGGCGCCCGCAATCCCGCGCCCGCCGGCACGGTCGCCCCTCCGCAGAACGGCCTCTTCGGGAACGGCACCCCGCCGCAGGTTCAGGTGAACTGAACCGCTCTCAAGCTCCTCTCCGAACAAGGATCAACCCGATGAAATCGCTTCTCGCAACGCTCGCGCTCACCACCGCGCTGACGCTCCCCGGCCTCGCCATGGCGCGGCCGGGGACGCTCACCACGACCCTCAACAATTACGGCGGCGACGGGGCCTATCTCGCGCTCTACGTCACCGACACCTCGGGCGCCTATGTCGGCAGTCTCTGGATGGCTGGCGGCAAGTCCAAGTACTACGAGCACCTCAGCGATTGGTACCGCGCCACCGGCGGCGACACCGCGCAGGTGAACGGAATCACCGGCGCCAGCGTCGGCGCGGGCCGCACGCTCGAGATCACGCTCGACCTCGCCGACGCGCTCTTCGACGCGGGCTACACGCTCCACATCGACGCGGCCGTCGAGGACATGCGCGACAGTCCGAACGAGGTGGCGGTGCCGCTCACGACCGATGGCGCGGGCACGCCGGTGCGCGGGCGCCGGTACATCGCCAGCTTCGCCTACGACATGTGAGGAGCGGGGCCATGATCCGTGCACTCCATCGCTGGCCGGGTCTTCTGGCCCTCGCGCTCGTCACCATCCTGAGCCTGAGCGGCGCGGCTCTGTCGGTCTTCCCTGCGGCCGAACGGCTTGCCGCCCCGCAGCCGGAGACCGGGCTCACGGTCGCCGCCCTCGCGGACCGCATCCAGACGGTCTATCCGGGCGTCGAGCAGATCCGCCGGTCGCCCTCAGGTCGGATCACCGCCTACTGGTTCGATCAGGGCGCGCCGGGTGCCGCCGTGATCGACCCTGCGACGGGTGAGGGCGTAGCCTCGGCCGACCCGAACCAGGCCGAACGCTGGCTCACCAACCTGCACCGCTCGCTGTTCCTCGGGGACGGCGGCCGCATCGCCATGGCCGCAGGGGCGGCCGCGATGCTGATCCTCTCGCTCTCCGGCGCGACGCTGGTCGCGCGGCGGGTGGGCGGCTGGCGACGCTGGTTCGCGCGCCTGCGCGGACCGCTTGCCGGGCGGCTGCACGCCGAGATCGCACGGATTGCAGTCGTCGGCCTCGTCCTGTCCTCCACGACCGCACTCTGGATGACGGGCTCCACGTTCGATCTTCTGCCGGACGGAGGCGCTATCCCGGCCATGCCGACCAAGGTGAGCGGAGAGACGGAGTTTGCGCTGGACCGGATGGCCACGCTGCAGCAGACGCCCGTCGCCGAGTTGCGCGAGCTGAGCTTTCCCTATCCCGGCGATGCGACGGACGTCTTCACACTCAAGACGGACCGCGGAACCGGATATCTCGATCAGGGCGACGGGGCCCTCCTGGCCTGGGCCGATCTAACGGGATGGGAGCGCCTGTCGGAGACCATCTACATGCTGCACACCGGACAGGGTGCGGCGACGCTTGGCCTCGTGCTGGGGCTCATGGCGCTCGGCGTACCCGCAATGGGCGCGACCGGCGTGCTGGTCTGGCTGGCCGGGCGGCGCGGTCGGCCGCGCATCCGGGGCAACCAGCCCGCGGGGCGCGCTGAGACGGTCCTGCTCGTCGGGAGCGAGGGCGGCAGCACATGGGGCTTTGCCGCGACGCTTCACGCCGCAATGACGCGGGCCGGGCAGAGCGTCCATGTCGCCCCGATGTCGGGCTTCGCCCCCGAACGCTACACCAACGCCCAGCGGATCATTCTGCTCGCGGCGACCTATGGCGACGGGGCGGCGCCGGCCTCGGCGAAGGGCTTCCTCGACCGGCTGAACGCAACCGACCGCGTGCCGGACATTCCTTTGGCGGTGCTCGGCTTCGGCGACCGCAGCTTTCCGGCCTATTGCGCCTTCGCAAGGGACGTCGCGGCAGCGGCGCAGGCGAAGGGTTGGCCCGAGCTTCTGCCGCTCGACACAATCGACGGGCAATCGCCGCAGGATTTCGCCCGCTGGGGCCGGGCACTTGGAGACGCGCTCGGGATCGACCTCGAATTGTCGCACCGGCCTGTCCAGCCGAAAACGACCACCCTGACTCTCGTCTCGCGCCGCGACTACGGCGCCGAGGTGCAGGCCCCGACCGCCATCCTCCGCTTCGCGCTTCCCCGCGTTGCGCTCTGGCAACGGTTGCTCGGGGGCGGGTTCGCCCGGTTCCAGGCGGGTGACCTGATCGGCATTCTTCCCGAAGGCGGGACCGTCCCGCGGCTCTATTCGCTCGCCTCTGGGTGCCGCGACGGCTTCATCGAGATCGTGGTCAAGAAGCATCCCGGCGGCCTCTGCTCGGGTCAGCTCACAGCGCTGGAACCTGGCGACACGGTGAGCGCCTTCTTGCGCCCCAACCCCGGCTTCCGTCCGGGCCGAAGCCGGGCGCCCCTGATCCTGATCGGCGCAGGGACCGGCATCGGGCCGCTAGCGGGCCTTGTGCGCGGCAATACGCGCCGCAGGCCGATCCACCTGTTCTTCGGCATGCGCCATCCCGACAGCGATTTCTTCTACGGCGAGGAGTTCCCCGGATGGCAGGACGAAGGGCGTGTAAGCCGGCTGGTCACGGCCGTCTCGCGCGGGGCGCGTCCCCATTACGTCCAGGACGTGCTGCGCGGCGAGGCCACTCAGGTCGCGGAGCTCATCCGCAATGGGGCGCGCGTGATGGTCTGCGGCGGACGGGACATGGCCGCCGGTGTGGCCGAGGCGCTGGTCGAGATCCTCGCACCAACCGGGCTGACGCCGGCGGCCCTGAAGGCGGAGGGGCGGTATGTCGAAGATGTCTACTGAGCTGACGAGGCACGCCCTGAACGGGGCGACCATGGGCACGCGCTGGTCAGCGCTGTTCTTCGCGGAGCCGGAGTTCGACCCGGCCCCGATCCGCACCGCGCTGCAGGCGGCCGTCGACGAGGTGGACGGACAGATGTCCACATGGAAGCCGGACAGCGACGTGATGCGGCTCAACGCGGCGCCGGTGGGAGAATGGGTGGCGGTGCCCGCGCAACTGGCTGCGGTCCTGCGCCTCGGCCTCGAGATAGGGCGCGCCTCGGGCGGAGCCTTCGATATCGGCATGGGCGATGCGGTGACGGCCTGGGGCTTCGGACCGGAGGCCGCCGCGCCGGATGGCATCCGCGCCGCTATGGAAACCTCGCGCCGCCGGGCACATGAGGTTCTGGAGATGGACGACGCCCGCGTGCGCAAGGCCGCAGTCCTGAAGCTCGACCTCAACGGCATCGCCAAAGGCTATGGCGTCGACCGGCTCGCCGAGACGCTGCGCGATCATGGGATTTCCGATGCCCTCGTCGGGATCGATGGCGAGATGCGTGCAATGGGCCTCCGGCCGGACGGCGAGGCCTGGACCATCGCGGTCGAGGCGCCGGACGCCGATCGCCGGACGCCGCATTCGATCCTCGCGCTGCAGGATGCCGCCGTCGCCACCTCCGGCGATTATCGCCACTGGGTCGAGGTTCGGGGACGACGCCTGTCGCACACAATGGACCCGAGGCGCGGTGCGCCGCTGATCGCATCGCCGGCCTCCGTCACTGTCGTTGCCCGCAGCTGTGCCGAAGCCGACGCGTGGGCGACGGCCCTCATGGTGCTTGGGGAGGACAAGGGCGTGACGCTTGCAAGACAAAGCGGCCTCGACGCCCTGTTCCTCTTGCGCGATGATGAGGCCAGCGTAAGAGGCGTGGGAGTCGGACGAGTATTTTCCGAAAAACCAACAGCAATCGCCTCAGCCAAGAGGAGATGAGCCGCATGGAAACGACCCGAGCCGATCGCTTGAAGACCGCTATCCTGCTCGGTGCCGTGGCCGGCCTGCTTGTTGGTCTTGCGGTCTACTTTTCCGGCGAACCCGACGTCGCGAACGCGGTCTGGATCGCGGGCGTCGTTCCCGCGCTCGCCGCGCTCGTGGTCGAGATCCTGCGCAGCCTGCGTTCCGGCGAAGTGGGCCTCGATATTGTCGCCGCGCTCTCCATGTCGGCGGCGCTCGTCTTCGGCGAGACCCTCGCCGCGGCGGTGGTCGCCGTAATGTATTCCGGCGGCACCTTCCTCGAAGCCTTCGCGGAAGGGCGTGCCCGCCGTGAAATGCACGACCTGCTGTCCCGTGTGCCCCGGACCGCGACAAGACACCGGAATGGCGGGCTGGAGGAAGTGCCGCTGAACGAAATTGCGCCCGGCGACCGCCTTCTGATCCGGCAGGGCGACGTGGTGCCGGTGGATGGCACCTTGAGCTCAGAGACGGCCTTCGTCGATACCTCGGCGCTGACGGGGGAATCCCTGCCCGTCCGGCTCCGTTACGGCGCCGAGGCCATGAGCGGATCGACCAATGCGGGCGAAGCCTTCGACCTGATCGCAACTCACGAGGCCAAGGACAGCACCTATGCCGGGATCGTCCGGCTGGTGGAAGAGGCGCAGGCCTCCAAGGCGCCCATGTCGCGACTGGCCGACCGTTGGTCGCTGGGGTTTCTGGCCGTCACGGTCAGCATCGCCTTCGCGGCATGGTGGTTCACCGGCGATCCGATCCGGGCCGTCGCCGTGCTTGTCGTCGCAACGCCATGTCCCCTGATCCTGGCCGTGCCGGTCGCGCTGGTCGCAGGCCTGTCGCGCGCGGCGCATTTCGGGGTGCTGATCAAGGGAGCGGGGCCGCTCGAGACGATGGCGCGCATCCTCACGCTGATCCTCGACAAGACCGGCACGCTGACGGACGGACGGCCGCAGATCGTTGCAATCGACAGCCACGACGGCATGGCAGAGGAGGACATACTGCGCTTGGCTGCCGCGCTCGACCAAGCGTCCAAGCACCCCGTGGCTCAGGCCATCGTCGCCGCCGCAAAGGAGCGGGGCTTCTCTCTACCCGTTCCGTCAGACGTGGCGGAGATTCCGGGCGAAGGCGTCGTCGGCTATGTCGAAGGCCGGAAGATCATCGTCGGCGGGGATGCCTTCGTCGCATCCCGCGTCGGACGGCGGCCCGGCGATCATTCCGCCATCGCCGCTGGTTCGGTCCTCGTTGCTGTCGCGGTCGACGGGCACATGGTAGGGCATCTCGTCATGTCCGATCCCCTGCGCGACGGCGCGGGCCAGATGCTGGACGGGCTGCGGCGCGAGGGGATCGCGCGTATCCTGCTCGCGACCGGAGACCGCGCTGACGTGGCCGAGCGTGTCACCGAAGGGCTTGGGCTCGACGGTCTGCGGGCCGGGCTGACACCGGACCAGAAAGTGTTGCTCGTTCTCACCGAGCGCAAGAACGGCCCGGTGATGATGGTGGGCGACGGGGTCAACGACGCGCCCGCGCTCGCAGCGGCAGACGTGGGCGTCGCCATGGGCGCACGGGGCGCGGCGGCCTCGGCGGAGGCGGCGGATGTCGTGCTGCTTGTCGACCGTATCGACCGCCTCGGGCCAGGGATCGAGATCGCGCGCGGCGCGCGCCGCATCGCTGTCGAAAGCGTTGTCGCCGGGATCGGCCTTTCGGTCATGGGCATGATCGCGGCGGCTTTCGGCTATCTCACTCCGGTGCAGGGGGCGCTCCTGCAGGAGGTCATCGACGTTGCAGTGATCCTGAACGCCCTCCGCGCGCTGCGCATCGCGCCCCATGAACCCACTATTCCGAAACCAAAGGCTGTCTCCTCCGGGCAGGATGACATCGCGCAAGGAGCCACGCCATGAGCCGCCTCTCGCATTCCGAAATCCACATGGTGCATCGCATCGGCTGGCTGCGGGCCGCCGTTCTCGGCGCGAACGACGGGCTGGTGTCGACGGCAAGCCTCGTGGTCGGCGTCGCCGCAGCAGGATCGGGAAAGCCGGAGGTCCTTATAGCGGGGCTGGCTGGCCTCGTGGCCGGCGCGATGTCCATGGCGGCAGGCGAGTACGTCTCAGTCAGTTCCCAGACTGACGCGGAAAACGCTGACCTTGCGCGCGAGACCCGCGAACTGGCGGAAACACCCGAGGCCGAACTCGAAGAACTTACCCAAATCTATGTCGAGCGAGGGCTGGACCGAGACCTTGCCGAAAAGGTGGCCGTGCAACTGACCGAACGTGACGCGCTCGGATCGCATGCCCGCGACGAGCTTGGCATCTCCGAGACCGTGACAGCCCGCCCGATCCAGGCCGCCTTGGTGTCGGCGCTGACCTTCGCCGTGGGTGCGGTGCTGCCCTTGATCGTCGTACTGGTCGTCCCGGATGCACGGATCGTTTTCTTGGTCGCCGTGTCGACGATCCTCGGCCTCGCGGTTCTTGGTGGATTAGGCGCTTCTGCTGGCGGTGCTGGTGTTATTCGAGGTGCTGCAAGGGTCACGCTCTGGGGTGCACTCGCCATGGCGGCGACCGCTGGAGTCGGTGCGCTGTTCGGGGTCGCCGTAGGCTAGGGAGTAGCCGAGGTCTCGGGCGGAAGCTTCCACGTTGGCGCGGGCTTCCACCTTGTGCCGATCTTCGAATGTGGCAATCGCTTTGGCGACGTCATTCTGCATTTTCTTCAGCTCGCTGAGCGACAGTACGTCGAGATCGAAAGCAGCCGTTGGTGCGGTCCGTGTCCTGAATATTCCGGTATCGATAGCCCGTCGCGGCAAGGCCCTGCATTCCGCAGCACGGAAGGGCAGGGGGGCGAGAGCCGGTGATAGCCACTTGGGCCGCTAGCGGCGTGCTGGGCTTGGGGTAAAGCAGTCCCGATGGGCAAGGGGACATGGTCTGGCATGGGCTCCCCGTCTCTCTCTGTCTTCTGGGCCATCCCTTCGACTGACAATCCCCTAATCCCGTTCGGTCTCCCGCGCGCATGGCCAATGCCGCCGGGGGCAAAGACCCGCGCACCTGCCCGCCGTGCCATGGTCATCAGGAAAGCCGCCAGGACGGATTTGCCAGAGCCGGGACGGCCGAGGATCAGCGTGTGGCCTCCCGTGGGCTCGCGATCCGGCGCGCCCTGTTCGTGGAAGTTGAAGCGAAAACCGCTGCGCTCCGGCGTCGGGAAGAGTGTGATCGGCACGCCCCACGGCACCTCTCGCCCAGTCTTTCCGAGCGGGGTGCGGTGGAAGGTAGCGAGATCGGCGAAGTTGTGGTTCGTGATTGCGGCCTTGCGGCTGCGCGCCCCGGTATTGCCGGGATGCTGCGCCATGAAATGCGCGCGCGCCCCGAAGGCTTCCGAGATCAGGTTGATCCCGGAAGTGGCGGAGATGTTGCGGATTTCGGCCGCGATGTCGTCAAGCGCCGTCTGGGTGCGGGCATAGACGGCCACGGTCATGTGGTGCTCGCCGAAGATCAGGCGTTTGGATTCCAGATCGTCCTGCGCGAGTTCCAGTTCCTGGGCGAGACTGACGGCTCCGTCATTGGCGGCCTGCATCAGCCGCAGCTGCCGCTTGATCCGGCCCGCCATGATGTTGGCGTTGATCGGCACAAAAGAGTGCGTGACCACCATGTCGACGGGCAAGTTCAACTCGTCGAGCATCAGGCTATCGGTCTTGGCGGGGTAGTTCTTCACCGCAAAGATCGCCCCGAGCTTGTCGCCGACGGCACCGTCCGAGAGTGCGATGGTCGTGCCGCGGAAGGTAACGCGGGTATTTGCTACGTCCTCGGCGATCACACCGAGGCGCGACCGGGGGAAGAGCGGGTGCTCCTCGCCTGTGTTGAGTGAACCGAGGAAGCCCAGAAGCTCGCCGGTGCTTGCGGCCAGCAGGCGGGGCTTCAGCTCATCGAAGGACGACAGCAGAAACCCCACAACCTCGTCGAGCTTGCGCAAGCGGCGGGTCGTGTCCGCCACATGTCGCGCGCGAGACGCCCCCAGACCGAAGGGCAGACGGCTGCTCGCCTCGGGGCGCTTGAGCACGGTCAGGGTCAGCGTCTTGTCGCGCAAGCCAGATTGACCCAGATGCGCGCGCCAGCGTTGATCGACGGCAGCCGCAAACCCTTCGCCCGGAACGGGCGGCAGGGTCACATCGACCGCTTTCGACACCTTGTGCAGGTAGAAGGAGAACTCCGTCCCCACCTGCGCGACGATGCCAGCCAGCAACCCTCCGATCCGGTCGAGATGCCCGTCCTCGCTCGTGGTGCTGTTCACCCCTTCGAGGCGGATGCACTGCATCAGTTCGTTGCCGCGTGTCCGGATCGTTCGGTCGTTCACGAGGCTCACATAAGGCAGCATCATTGAGAGCCGCTTCTCGCCCTTGACCCATGCGGGTAGCGCGGTCAGCGGATCGATGGCGTTCTCAACCTCATCGGCAATTCCATCACGGGGCATAGCTGTCGCCTCCGTGCAGCTTGCGGTTCGTCGTGGGCGGGGTTTCCTGCAGGGTGATCACCAGGACATCGAGGAAGTTCGGATCCCAGTCTGCGGCCTTCCAGAGCGCCGGCCAGGCTAGCCCCGCGAACACAGCCACCACCCAGCTCTGCACCCAGAGGAACAGAAGCGTCGAGCCGAAGAGCCAGACCATGGCGTACATGATCGGCAAGCCCATCAGCTTGGGTGGCCTGAGAAGGCCGATGAACACGCGGGACTGGTCAGCCATGTATTTAGCTCAGGTGGTCCAGATGGCGGCGACGATGGTGGGTGCTGCGGCGATGCCGGCGATTGCAACCACGACCCAGAGCGCCTGACGAAAGTCGAGGATGCCAAAGAGCCAGGAAAGGAACACCCCGATCAGTGCGAGCGTGCCAATCACGATCCCCAAGGGACCGGTGATCGCATCGACAATTCCTTGAAGCAGGGTCTGTACCGGCGAGAGGTCGATGCTCTGTGCAAGCGCTGGACCCGCTAGCACGATAAGGGCCATCGCGCCGAGCGCGACGATCGAAGGTCTCGATGTCATGAAAGATCTCCTCTGAGCCGCTCAAACACGGCAGTCACACGGGCCACATGCCCTTGGGTTTCTCGAAAAGGGGGGACGCCGCCGTGGCGCGTGACCGCCTCCGGACCAGCGTTGTAGGCCGCAAGGGCCAGAGAGCCTTCGCCGAACTGGTCGAGCATCATCAGCAGGTAGCGGGCTGATCCGTCGAGGTTCTGCGCAATGTCATGTGGGTCCACGCCGAGATCGCGGGCGGTATCCGGCATAAGCTGCCCAAGGCCTATGGCACCGACAGGGCTACTTGCTGCGGGATTGTATGCGCTCTCGACTTCGATGTTGGCTCGGTAAAGGAGCGCCCAATCAGTGACGGAAAGCCCTGCGCGACGCAGTGCACCATGCCCGGCATACCGTAGAGCCGTGGTCTCGATCGCATGGAGGATTTCTGGGGTGGCGCGGGCGGCAGATCGAGCCGGGATCGCTGTCTCGACAGTGGCGTCAGGAACGCGAGGTTCTGCGAAGAGAAAAAGGCGCCCGTTTGCCTCTTGAGAAGTGGAAATCAATTGGCCGTCTGGGCCAACCGAGAAGATGAAGCCGTCGGCCAGGGCCGGGGGCGCGGAACAAACGCCTGTACCCAAAGCAACGACGAGCGCAGTCGCGCGGTCAGCTGCCTTTGACCGGAGGCGCGGCGTGGCGCTCGCGGCCACCTTCTTCAAGTGGGATGCTAGCGGTTGTACAGCCCATGTCGGCCAGGAAACTGACAAGACCAACGATGGTTTTGAAGTCGCGGAGCTTGAGGACGCTTCGGCTGGTGACGAGCATTTTATCGTCACGCCCATCAGTGGCGACGGCGCGGATGACCCACGAGCCGTACCAGCTGTTATGGCGCTTCTCCGCTCGCTCCTTGCAGACCACCTCAATGAGGTAGCCCTCGGCGAGCAAGCCGCGCAGTCCGTCTTCTGTAACCACATTCGGGGCTTCTTCTATCATGGCCTTCCCTTGGGTCCTTGTTCTGCCTGGGTGCAGTATCAGGCCCACGGGGTCGCAACACCGTGAGCGATACAAAACAACATTAATGATAGCAAGACAATAATAACGTGTTGACGAAGTTCGCCTTGCTCCGATAACGGTGATAGCCGACAGAATGATAATCTTAAAGGCGGCAAAGGAGTTTTGCCCTGCGGTTGTTTATTGCGCGCAACGCACCGTTGCTGTTCGCGTTCCTGCTTGGAAGCATGCCGATAGCCGCGGCAGCAGATTGCGTACCTCCCGAACGACCGTTCTTGCCTCAGTCGCGAGAAGACGTTCGTGCCTATGCCGATCTGCTGCGTTCTGATTTCGAGGGCTACATTGCCGACATTCAGGAATACTTCCGCTGTCTTGATGCCGAGCGCCAACGGGCGTTTCAGGAGGCGCGCGAGGTCAGTGAAGACTATGGAAGACTGATCGAGCTATTGGACTGAGCAACCGCATGGGCTTAACCGCCGTCGAGATCCTCGTAGTAGACGAGTGCGGGCATGTTGCGGCGCTGATGCACGATGCGCAGGATGACTGCCGCGCCATCCGCCGGATCGAGCCGCTTGTAGAAGATCACGTGTCGCTGGCAATTGACGGACCGCATCCCCGGGACAAAGAGACTCCTGTCCCGGCCCGCGTCGGGATCCCCAGTGATCCGCTCGAAGGCGGTGACCAACTGGCGGTAATAGACGAGCCATTGGTCCCTTCCCCAGGTCTCGACGGTGTAGGTGCGTATCTCTTCTAGGTCAGACTTGGCCTGTCCGGAAAGCCGAATCGTCATTCGGGTCAGCGATCAAACGCATCCGGTTCGAAGGCTTGGGCATCGAACTCGGCGAAATCCCCATTCTCGGCCAGGGTGGCTGCCATCTCGAGATCGGCCTTGAGGGCATAGAACTGCCGCGCGCCATCCTTCTCCATCAGCATCCTTACGCCGGCGCGCACGACTTCGCTCAAATTGGCGTAGGCGCCGGACTCGATCTGCGCCTGCACATATTTCTGCATCGGTTCGGTCAGGTGGACGTTTGGCATCAGACTCTCCTATCCATGCTCAATCGTATCAGATACTGCCATAAATCTTCAAGCGCATGTTCGATCCCAACATAGGCCACAACATAGGATCGTTGCTCCACCCGCCCTTCCGTTCCCGGATTCCAGCCGTGGAACCAAGCCCTACAGTTTTCCGACACTGCCCTTCCCGGGACCATGGGCGCTGCGACACGCCGTTTGACGGGCTCATGCGGTCTGTTCTTCCGTGACCGCTTTCGTGGCCGCATGGAAACACCACATTTTCCTTTTTCCGCAAATGTTTGTTTGGCATCTAACGTGAAATGAAGCCGCAATTTTGGCCGCTTTCAAGACGCCACAAGAGCCCAAACCGGCGTCAGATCTTGGAAGCCGTCACGCGACACAAGCGAACAATCGCAGGCCACTATCAATCAAATCTTCTTGCTATCATTAATGTTGTTTCGTATCGCTGCACCATTATAGATGGAGTCGGCATCATGAAGCACGTGATCCACGGCGTGGCCACGGCCACGGCACTAAGCATATCCGGACTAATGGCCTCGTCAGCACCGGCTCAGGCCTATCAGGTGGACTGTGCAATCCTCCTCTGCCTTGCGGGCGGCTGGCCTGCCTCCGCGCCCTGCGCACATGCTAGAGCGGTCTTCATTCGGCGGATCACACCATGGCCGATCGAGCCGCCCTTACAAATCTGGCGGTGTCCGATGGGTGTGTCGCTCAACGATCCCAGTCCGATGTCGCCTATGGAACGCCTTTATGACATCACGTTCCGCGATCCGCCCGAACCGCAGGAAGCGACTCCGATACCCCTTGTCCGCGTCCAGGCGGATGAGCAAGCCGACATCGACATCTCGGGCGATGCCTTTGATTTCGTTCGCAGCATTCGCGTTTATCACATCCAGTACCGCCAGCATGAAAACCGAGATGGCGAGTGCAATCGCAGCGATTCCACGCGATTGGGGTCCTACGGAGTGCAAGGCGATTACCGTTGGACAAGATCCAACGTGGGCCAAGTGCCGACCGCATCCGACCTGAGAATCCCGAATGGATGTGGCAGCTACTTTTACCGCTCCGTCTTCGTCGACTGGCGTGATCACGCCGGGAACTACGGCGCTGAGGAAGTTCGCTACTGACAAAATCTGCGCGTGGTTTTGCCGCGCGCGTCCTCACAACCCCGCACGGGCGGCTGTGCAAAACCCGCGAAAAGGAGACGACGCCAGACCGTGAAGCCTGACGCCGTGCAAGAAAACTCCGTGAACAAGAGTTTCCTAGCGCACGGCCAAGACACCTGCAACCAGCAAAGTTGTTTTGCTGGCAAGAATGTTGTTGTCTCACGACATGGCGTCGGATCTCCAAGGAGACCTCGACCATGGAACCTACGACCGGCCTGATCCTGCGACGGATCACGCAAACAAATCTCTCTGTTGCAGCGCACAAGCTTGCTACCCTGATCCTCGATGCCATCGCCTGGAAGGATGGCTACAACGGCTTGTCGCGCGGAACGGCAGCCTTCACCCTCTCTGCCCTAGCGGAGAAGATGGGTGTCTCAAGACAATATCTTTCGGTTCTTTTGAACGAACTTGAGACGTCGGAGTTGCAGCTCGAGCGGGCGAAGCCGAATGGCAAGTTCGCGCCCTGGATCTTTCGGTTTTCAGCCTTCGATGAAGAGAGTGAAACCCATGTTCTCGTGTCAGATGAAGGCGACACATCACTATCTAGAGATAATAATAACAAAACTATCTTCTCAGGATTGATCGACATCACCGCGAATTCGAACGTTTTTCAGACCAGTTGGGCAGAGCTCATCAAAGCAGCGAAGGCCACGTTGCCCTGCTGGAACATCGACACCCAGGTCATCTGGTATCGCTTCCTCGCCTTCAACCGGTCCCGAGGCAACGGCAGGGTGCCTGCCGGCTTCCTGCTTGGCTTCATGCGCCGATGGCGGAATTCGCCGGGGACTCCGCCTCGTCCCGAGGTGAAACCATCGCAGAAACGGGTACCAGACCCCAAAGAGCGCGAATTAGTGAGACAGATGCAAGCCGCCCCGACTACGAACCGCCAGTTCCATGCGTCCGACCTGTGTCGTTTGATCGGTCACGCTGCCTACGAAGCGCGAGTACTGGATGTAATCCGCAAGTTTGGGTGTCAGAGGTTTTCAGCGACGTTGGCAGTGCACGGACGAGCGGTGTTAGCGGGGGAGATTTCCAGGTAGGTTCGCTTGCCAAGCTTTGGAGCCGAGAAACACTGCGCGATTCAATATCCGATAGTGAAGTTTATGTAAATAAATGATGGTCGCAGAGAAAGTCGACTGTTGTCTCCCGACATGCCAACCTGCTCACATGCAACGGTTCTTCTCAACCAAGATGCCGGGCGTGAATTTTGTAATGAACGTCTTGGTCTTCAGCCTAATCGGTCTCCTGCCGGTCTTGCTCGTTTATGTCATGCGTGCGCCTGGATTTGCTTCGGCATTGATGGACGGTGGACCGGCGCTATCACGATTTCTCAGGCAGGTTCTGACGAATGGCCTACCGGTCATCTTTATCGTCAACTACGTCGGCTTCTTCCTGTTTGCGATGTTGAAGGCGAAAGACACCAATAGCCGTGATCCGGCGGTATTCATTCTCTTCGATGTGATAACTCGCGTCGCTCTTTTTCTCGTTCTCCACGCCTTCAATTACGTGCTTTCCGCCAGTTGGTTCGGCTCTTTTGGAGGCAGTCGGGCGACGGCTCTTTCAGTGGTTGCGCCCACACTGGCGCGGTCAGCACTCTTTGAAAACATATCCGGAGTCTACCTGTACGCCACTTTGGTAAGTGCACTGCCGCTCTATGTTACGGCAGCCGGAAAGTCGGCAATCCTGAGACCAATCTTTGATCTCTTCCCAAAGAAAATGGGCGCGGTTTCGGTTGCTCTCCTTGCTTTTTTGTCGGCCGCTGTGTGTCTGACGGCTACTGCAGCCGTCATCCTGCGTCTCCTGAGCTAGACTGCCGTCACGCTCTCATCTGAGCGGGACGCGCGCCAAGCTTTGGCAAGAGCCAGGATCCAGAGCCCTGCAAGAACGAAACTCCAAAGCGCGTTCCAACTCGCCATCGACAGGCTCAGAAATTCCCACGCGACTTCGTCACACATCACCAAGGTTGATGGAGCGGATGATGCGGAGGGCAAAAGGTCCGAAGCTAACAAGTTCGACATATCAAGACCAGAGCCGGTGCACGCCGTCGGACCTTCCCACCAACCTCGTTCGACGCCGGTATGGAACATCCCGATACCCGCTGTCACGAACGCGGCGGCAGCGCCTGCCATCAGTAGCAGTAAGATGGGCAAACCAACCATGAGGAGCACGCCGATAGCGATGGCGATCGCGTGAGGGTATCGCTGCCAAATGCACATCGCGCATGGTGCGTAGCCCGCTGCCTGAAACAAGAAGGCAGCCAGCAAAAGAACGGCCGATCCGCCGGCAGCGATCAAACCAAGTTGTTTCGAAGACAGCCGCATTCACTTTCCTTTCGCCTACACGCAGCTCGGCGGTCGAACTCGGTGTACCTCTCCAAATACGCGCCGCAGTTGCCGATTTCTCGGCAACTGCGCATTCATGATCAGTTCGGCATTATGGCCCCGATTGCGTACATGCCATCCTCGCCCTTGACGAGCATCAGGGTCACCTCGTCACCATCGGTCACCTCGCCCATCATCTGCGCGTTTTCCAGAACCGTCATATCCATCGTCATTGCAGGCCAGCCGATCTCGGGAATCGGGTCATGGCTCACGTTGGCCGTGCCGTCGCCGATGGAATTGATCACGGCCTTTGCGTGAACTGCGCCCTCCATTTGTTCGGCGGACATCGGCATGTCCGAATGATCCATATTGTGGTTCATTTGTGCGATAGCCCCTGTCGCGGACAGGGTCAGAAGTGCGAGACTTGCAGTCAGTATCTTCATGAGAAGCTCCATTCTTGAGGTTTGTGCGTTCGATTATTCGGCAGGCAGTGCTGCATCGACGGGCTGCTGAATTGGGGACGTGATTTCGCGGTTAACGCGTTTCAGCGCGAGCCGTTTCCAAATCACGAATATGGAAGGAATGACAAAAAGCGTCAGCAGGGTCGCTGTCACCATACCGCCGATCATCGGTGCAGCGATGCGTTGCATGATCTCCGAGCCGGTGCCGGTGCCATACATGATCGGTATCAGCGCCGCGAAGATGGTGGCCACGGTCATGACTTTGGGTCTCACCCGAAGAACAGCTCCCTCAAAGACGGCCTCCTCGATATCGTCTTGTGTCAGCTTGCGGCCTTCGGATTGACCGAGTTTGCGTCGCTTTTCCCAGGCGAGATTGAGATAAAGCAGCATGACGATAGCTGTTTCGACGGCCACGCCGGCCAGGGCAATGAAGCCGACAAGGACGGCGATCGAAATGTCGAAGCTGAGATACCACAGAAACCAGACACCGCCTGCCAACGCGACAGGAAGCGCGGCGAGAATGATGCCAACTTCGATCACCCTATTGAACGCCATGAACAACATCAGCGTGATGATCATAAGCGTGGCGGGGGCGACGATCGCCAGCCGGTCCTGCATCCGCTCGATGTACTCATACTGCCCGGACCATGTCAGAGAATATCCGGGCGGTAGACGCACCTGATCGGCCACGACCCTCTGCGCCTCGGCGACATATCCGCCGAGGTCTCGTCCTGCGATATCGATAAACACGAACCCCGTGCGCCGAGCGTTCTCTGATCGGATCATGCCCGGACCATCCACAATTCGAACATCGGCCAAGGCGGTCAGCGGCACATGAGCCCCCGATGGGGTGACAACGGGCAAGTTTTCGAGGCGTTCGGGGCTGTCGCGCCACGCCTGCGGATAGCGCAGGTTAATCGGAAAGCGCTCCAGCCCTTCAACGGATTCCGATACCTGCATCCCACCGATGGCGGTTTGCACCACATCCTGAACATCCCGCACGCTCATCATGTATCGCGCTGCGGCGTCGCGCTTGACGTCGATTTCTATGAAGCGCCCGCCTACCGGACGCTCCGCATAGGCGGAGGCAGTTCCCTCGATATCCGACACGGCTCGTTCCACTTCGATCCCGATGTCTGTGATGACGTTCAGATCAGCACCCGAAATCTTGACACCAACCGGCGTTCGTATCCCGGTGGCAAGCATGTCGATCCGGTTCTTGATCGGCTGGATCCAGACATTGGTCACGCCAGGGATCTGCACAGCCCGATCAAGCTCATCGCGAATTTTTTCCATGGTCATGCCAGGGCGCCACTCAGCTTCTGGTTTGAGCTGGATCGTGGTTTCCACCATCGTGAGTGGTGCAGGATCGGTCGCTGTCTCTGCGCGCCCCACTTTGCCGTGCACAGTTTCGACCTCTGGGATTGTAGCGATCAGGCGATTGGTCTGCTGCAGGACCTCGCGCGCCTTACCGATCGACACGCCCGGGTAGAAGCTTGGCATGTAAAGGAAGTCGCCCTCATTCAGCTCGGGCATGAACTCGGACCCGAGCCGTTGGTACGGATACCACATTGAAGCCACGAGGGCGCCGGCAAGCAAGGTTGTCGCCCACGGCCAGGCGATGGCTGCGTCGAGAAAGGGACGATACAGGAAGACCACCAATCGGTTCAGTGGGTTTTTGCGCTCGGGCAAAATCCGGCCCCGGACAAAGTAACCCATCAAGACCGGAACCAGTGTGATCGATAGGATCGCGGCGGCGGCCATCGCGTAGGTCTTTGTATAGGCCAGCGGGGCAAAAAGCCTGCCCTCCTGATTTTCCAGCACAAAGACAGGCAGAAAGCTGACCGTGATGATTGCCAAGGAGTAAAAGAGGGCCGGACCGACCTCAGAGGCGCATTCCTGCACGATCCTCCACCTGTTTTCTGCGGTAAGCTTCTCCTTCTCCAGCCGCCTGTGCATCGCCTCGATCATCACGATCGACGCATCGACCATGGCTCCAATGGCAATCGCTATGCCGCCAAGCGACATGATGTTCGCATTCACACCCTGCGCTTTCATCAGAATGAAGGCAGCGAAGATTCCGAGGGGCAACGACAGAAGGATCACCAGTGATGAGCGCAGATGCAGCAGAAAGGCCGCACAGACGAGGACGACGACAACGAATTCCTGCGTCAGCTTCTTCTTGAGATTGTCGATTGCGCGTTCGATCACGCCGGACCGGTCATAGGTCGTGATAATCTCGACACCTTCCGGCAGGTTCGGCCGCAACTCTTCGATGCGGGCCTCCACCGCTTTGATGGTCGCAAGGGCATTGCCACCCCATCGCATGATGACCACGCCGCCAACGGCATCGCCTTGCCCGTCAAACTCTCCGACGCCGCGGCGCAATTCCGGTCCTAGGCGAATGTCAGCAACGTCGCCGAGGGTCAGAGCAGCTCCACGCTCGTTGATCATTAGGGGGGCGCTGGATAGATCAGAAAGCTCATCGATGTATCCGGACGAGCGGATCATGAATTCTGCTTCGCCCATCTCGATCACGCTTCCGCCGGTCTCTCGATTGGCCGCTTGTATCGCGTTCCTGAGTTGTGTCAGCGTGATATCGTAGGCCCGCAATTTGTTCGGATCGACGACGACCTGATACTGTTTGACCATGCCGCCAATTGTTGCCACTTCAGACACACCGTCGACAGCCTGCAGTTCGTATTTCAGAAACCAGTCCTGCAGCGTTCTCAGTTGCGCGAGATCGTGTGTGCCGGTTCTGTCGATCAACGCATATTGGTAGATCCACCCGACCCCGGTGGCATCCGGGCCAAGCTGAGGGGACACTCCGTCCGGCAAGCTCCCGGTGATCTGCCCAAGATATTCGAGGACGCGGGATCTTGCCCAATACAGGTCCGTGCCATCTTCGAAAACGACATAGACAAAACTGTCACCAAAGAAGGAAAAGCCGCGTACATCCTGTGCGCCAGGTACCGCCAGCAACGATGTGGCGAGCGGATAGGTGATCTGGTTTTCGACCACTTGCGGCGCCTGCCCCGGATAAGGGGTGCGGACGATCACCTGCACATCGGACAGGTCCGGTATCGCATCGACCGGTGTCTCGCGGATGGCCCAGATGCCTGCGACACCCATCATGACGGCAAGGACCAGAATAACAAACCTATTGGCCAGCGAGGCGCGGATGATCGCCGGGATCACTGGGTAACCCTCCCGTCACGGACAACATCGATCAATGTCATCGAGAAATCCGGGTTGCGCCGCAGGATGAGCGTGACGTCCGTTCCCACTGTGAGTTGGGAAATCTCGAGCTCCTCAGCCAAGGGAAAATCCATCGTCATTCCGGGCATGCCGATATCGGTCATCGGCCCATGGGTGATGTTCGCCGTCCGTGATTGAGCATCGATGGAGTTGATTTGACCTGAAACCTGCATGGGCGGTGCCACAGGTTCGGCCGCTGCCAGCACCATGTTCATGCCGTCCGGGCGCGCGAAAGTGAGCACCATCTCCACATCTGTCATCAAAGCGGCAGCGTCGAGTGACGGATCAATATCAAAGGCCATGGTCATGCCAGGCATGCCGATATCGGTCATCGGTCCATGGGTGATCGTGGCCTTTGAGGCGTCTGTATCGACACTATCGATCGTGCCTGAGACCACGATGGGCGGTGCCGCAGCTGCCTCAAGCTCGACATCAGACAAGATCATGTTCAAGCCATCCGGCCGTGCAAATGTGAGGGTCATTTGGACGCCGGTTTTCAGCGATGCCATGTCCAAGCCCGGATCGATGGGGAAATCCATGGTCATGCCTGGCATTCCGATCTCAGCCATGGGCCCGTGGGTGATCGTTGCGGTTCCGGAATGCAGATCGAGGTCGTCGATGGTGCCGGACACCATGATCGGCGCCGCGGCATTTGTTTCAGCCGCTTCCACCTCTTCGGGATCGGCGCCCTCGGCGCGGACCGCGACTACGGAGAAAAGGCCGCCATCACCTGCCGTGAGATCGAATTCGATCGGCGCATCGAGGGGCACGGTCTCGAGATCAACCCCCAACACCGGCAGGTCCATCGTCATTGCGGGCCAGCCAAGCTCTGGGATCGGGCCGTGCTCCAGCGTTAGCTTGCCATCCGACGTCACCGCGCGTGCAATCCCAGTGCCGGTACCGGCAATTCCATCATCTGGCGCAAGTTCGGTGAGGCTCAGGAGTCCATCGGCGCCACGGGCCACGAGAAACGCGACTGCCTCCCCCTCCTTTAGCCGATCCAGGGGAACATCGGCTCTCACCGGGAAGTCGGATGTCATCGCTGGCCAGTCAAGGCTTTCCAGGGCATCATGCTGCACGGTTGCCACCCGATTCTCAGGATCGAGAGCAACGAGAACACCGCTGCCCCGCGCCGGGTCGGCATCCGTTGGCGCCATGCGCGTGAAGCCTGCGCTCAAAGCGCTTTCGCTGTCGATCAGGAACTGTGCGGAGGCAACGACCTCTTCACCCGGACCCAGGCCCTGAAGAATTTCTGTCCGCCCTCCTTCTCCGAAACTGTCCCGGAGACCGGCAGTCACCAATCTCGGTCGGAAGGTCCCCTCCCCTGTTTTCAGGATGACGCGCTCAGCCGACCCTGTCCGTATTACGGCCTCAGATGGCACTGTCAGGACCGTCCGGCTTTCGTTGGGCCTGAGACTGACACTTCCGAACATTCCGGGGCGGAGCACGCCATCGGAATTGTCAAACCTCAGTCGAACAGGAAGCGTTCGTGTTTGGGGATCGAGTTCAGGATAGATGTAGTCGATGTCGCCTTCAAACACGCGCCCTGGCAAGTGTTCGAACCGAGCGATGGCCCGCATATCCTCAGACAGCCGGGCAATATCACGTTCAAAGACATCTACAATGAGCCAGACCTTCGACAAGTCAGCGACGGAGAAGGCAAGCGTTCCAGGTTGCAAATACATGCCATCGGCCGCATTCAGGGCGATGACCACGCCGTTCTGTGGTGCTTCGATCTCGATGTTGCGAACCAATTCGCCGCCCGCCTCGATCTCCGCAACCTGGCGGGCGGACATACCGTGGCTCATCAGCTTGTTGCGCGCCGCATCCAGAATGCGGGGGTCACCATCTTCGACAGCGCGAACAAGATCACCCGTCGCGGCTGCGATGAGTGGAGAAAAGAGCTCGAAAAGAACCTGCCCCCCGGCAACGCGGTCTCCGACCGCTCGGACCTTAAGCCTTTCGACCCAACCTTCTACCCGCGTATGCACATGACTGGTCAGATGTTCGTCATACCCCACGAAACCCACAGTCTCGATCCGAGGCTGCACTTCACTCATGCGGGCGACCGCCGTGCGTACGCCGATTGCGTTGATTTCGGCCGCGTTCAGTGTGACCTCGGCAGGATCACCAGATGGTTCCTGTCCGGCATAGACTGGAATAAGATCCATCCCCATGGGCGACTTGCCCGGTCCTGGTTGACGGAAATTTGGGTCCATGGGCGCAACCCAATAGAGAATCTCGGGGCCTTCAGATCCGCCTTGCACCGCTGGATTCAGGTACAACCGCTCAACGTAAACCCCACCGCCAAGGCCAGCTGCCAAGGCAAGAACTGAAAGTGCCGCGTATCTTCCACGCATAAATATCGTCTCCTGACGGCTGCATTGGATGCAGCGATCGATTGGTCAAACAGCCCGCATATGCGGGCACCGAAACGTCAGGAGTGTCGGGGCGGGCGATCGGGCACGAGGGGCTCACGGGATACATGAGCCCTGGAGAATGCGGCCCGTGTTGGCGCCGTAAACGCGGTTTCTTCAGACCGATGATCCAGATGTTGCTGGTAGTCCATGACACAGCAAAGACCGGTGTGGCACCCGTCGCCGTGTCCTGCGTGAGCGTCCGTTTGCCGCTCGCCATTGTTTTCGGGGTGGTGCGCGTGAATGTGGTTGGACACTTCTCCCACAGAAGCGATGTACAGGCCGCGCTCCACGCCGCTGATCTCTCCATCAAACGGCATTGCCTGCGTTCCGACGACGGTGATCGTCAGACACACACAGGCAAGACATGCCGATCGCAGGAAAAAGAACGCGTTCCAAACCATATGCGAGAAATAGCGCTCTTCAGAAGTTGCGGCAATTGGAGCGGGGCTGAAAGATTGTATCAGTTTGTAAAGTTGACCTTTTCCAAGGCTTCACACTACGAACTTAAGGGGACACGGTGAGATCAGGCTTCAGATGGATTCCAAGAAACGGTCAACGCTTCTGACGATCGGTGCGATCATCGCAGGGTACGCCGCCCTGCGCACAGTTCCCTCATTGTTGCCGGAAAAACTGGAATTGCAGGCACTCGATAGACCAGAAGGATTTCGTAAGTTCGTTGCGGGTGAGACGTCAGGCGGCTTCGATCCTTTCGTAGGCCTGGGCACGGCGGACAGCACCGAAGTGGCGGCGCAGAAAGCCGCAGCCTTGGAGCGCGTCTCCGATAATATTTGCTCGGCCCTTTATGGTGGTCTGACTCCCACGCCTACGCAGGTCCCGATGGCGTCGTTCTCGGACTACTATTGCCCCTTTTGCCGCGTGCAAACCAAACGGTTGGCCGACATGACGAGCGAGATGCCAGACAAGATCGCAGTGGCTTGGCATGAATTGCCGCTCCTCGGCGACAGCTCAAATCTTGCGGCCAAGGCAGCTCTGGCGGCGAAACGGCAAAATGCCTATGTCGCCTTTCATGAACGGCTGATGAAATCCCCTTTCCAGGCAACGCCAGAATATCTCTCGCGCCTCGCCACTGATCTTGGCGTCGATGGCAGCCAATTGATCACCGACATGGAGAGTGCCGAGATCACGCGCGAGCTGGAAGACAGTGCAGCGCTTGCACGCGTGTTCGCCTTTGTCGGCACGCCGGCCCTCGTGATCGGCCGCACTGTCGTCCAAGGTCAGATCAGCGACAAAATGGTTCGGGAAATCATCGAGTTGGAGCGCGAAGAGGGTTGGCAGAATGTTTGTAAGGCTGCTTAGGCTGCAAGGCTCGCCCCGGGAAGTCCTGGCGTTTCTCGTCAATCGACTGTGGAGGCAACATGGATAGGCGGTGCTTCATCCTGCTTGCATCGACATGGGTCATGGGGCCGCAGGTCGTTGCGGCCGCCACGCGCGAGATCTGGTCGGCTGCCGAGACGGCCGACGCATTGGCGCAGAACAGGATTTCCCTGATTGATGTTCGATCGCGCCCCGAATGGGTGGAAACGGGCGTCGCGAAAGCCGCATGGCCGATCAGTATGCACGAACCCGTGTTCGAGCAGCGCTTGTTCGCCGCACGCGATTTTTCAGGCGAGAAACCCATTGCGCTGATCTGCGCCACCGGGGGGCGCAGCGGCCGTCTTTTGAGCGCCTTGAAACGAGCCGACTACACGGGCTTCATCGATGTCTCGGAAGGCATGCTGGGATCACAGAAGGGGCCAGGCTGGATCGCACGCGGATTGCCCGTGACGGATCTGGAGGCGGCCTTGGCCAGCCTGCCTGGCGTACTGCGTTGACTGCATGCACACCCAAATGACGGTCCGAGTTTTTCACCTCGGGGCTTGGCTTCTGCTCATCCTTATCGGTTGCGTGGGCATCTTCCTATCCGATGCCGCCAACGCTGCCGAATCCGAGAGCTTTTCAAACCCCGCCGTCACGGCGCGTCTGATCTCGGCCGAAGACGGGATTGCGCCGGATGCCGCCTCCGTCTCACTTGGGTTGGCCTTGGAGTACGGCGAGGGCTGGAAGGGATACTGGCGCACCCCCGGCGAGGTTGGCTTGGCACCGGAGATCAACTGGTCGGGTTCGACCAACCTGAAATCCGCCGAGCTACTCTGGCCCGCGCCGGAACGGTTCGAGGCCTTCGGGATCGAAAACTTCGGCTATTCCGGTCAGGTTGTCTTGCCGATCCGCGCGAGACTTGAGGACGACGGCCACCCTCTGGAACTGCGTGCCCGCGTGTCCTTGCTGACATGTTCGACTGTCTGTGTGCCCCATGACTTCGAACTTTCACTCGCCCTGCCACAAGGCATCGGGATCGATACAAACTCGGCTCGCCAAATTGCTACTTATGCCGATCGCGTTCCCGCGGTACCCGAGAACAGCGACATCAGGATATCGGTCACGGCCCTCGATGCGCGCGACTCGGCTCTCATCGTTGTGGCAACGAGCGACACACCGTTCGGTGAGGTCGACGTGTTCCCGGAATTCGGACCCCTTGTGACCTTTGGCAAACCAGATATCCGGTTGGATCGCGATAGAACGGAACTCTGGGCACAAATACCGATCAACGCCTGGACCGAAGAGCATGCAGAGCCTTCGGTGACGATCACAGACACCGCACGTGCAATCACGGCGCCGATCACGCTTACCTCAGATCCCCCTGCCCCACCGTTTTCAAGCGCGAACCCTCGAACGAGTGTGCTGAAGGTCGTGGCGGTGGCCGCCATCGCCTTTCTCGGTGGTCTGATCCTGAATGTCATGCCCTGCGTGTTACCCGTTTTATCGATCAAGCTCACATCCGTTTTGAAGGCAACCGGTCAAACCCGGCAGATGACGCGCAACGGATTCCTGTTTTCAGCCTTGGGGGTACTGACATTTGTCTGGGCGCTTGCGGCTGCCTTAGTGTTTCTTCAATGGATCGGAGTATCCGTCGGCTGGGGTATACAATTCCAAAATCCGGTCTTCGTGACGCTGATGTTCATGGTCATCGTCGTCTTTGCCGCCAATCTCTTCGGTGCATTCGAGATAACCCTGCCCGCGGCCCTTCAAGACCGCCTGGGTGCCAGCAATGCCAGAGCCGGGTACATCTCAGACTTTGGCACCGGACTGCTTGCGGCCATCCTCGCTACGCCGTGTTCCGCCCCGTTCCTCGGCACCGCGATCACCTTTGCGCTCGCGGGTACACAACTGGACGTGATAGTGATATTCACGGCGCTCGGTCTTGGACTGGCCCTCCCCTACCTGGTCATTGCCGCACGTCCCGAGTTGGTCACGCGACTGCCCCGGCCCGGGCGATGGATGCTTCTGGTCAGGATCCTTCTTGGCGGTCTGTTGCTGGCAACAGCCGCATGGCTCTTGTTCGTTCTTGTCGGCGTGACGGGTGGGCGTGCAGCTGCCTTCATCTCGGCACTCACAGCTGTGTTCATTGTCGCCGCATCAATCCCACAGGCAAACCAATGGGTACGGCGTGCGGTTCTCAGCGCCTGTGTTTTTCTGGCGATTTTCGGGGCAGGTCTCACCTCAACCCCTGACCGCACCACAGCAGGGGTTGATGCGACGTCCCACTGGCAGGATTTCGAACCCCTCGGCATCGCGCGCCGCGTCTCTGAAGGCGAGACGGTGTTCGTCGATGTGACCGCGGATTGGTGTCTGACCTGCAAAGCCAACAAGTCTCTCGTGCTTGACAGGGATCCAGTGCGTGCGCGGTTGCGCGGCGGTTCCGTGATCGCCATGCAGGCGGATTGGACCCGCCCGGATGACAACATCGCGCGGTTTCTCGAGCGATATGACCGCTACGGCATTCCGTTCAATATCGTCTTCGGGCCAGGGTCGCCTTCCGGCATCGCTCTCCCGGAAATTTTGACGCCACAGGCAGTTCTTGACGCTCTCGACACAGCGTCTGTTCGAAGTGTCGCGTCGGAGTAACGCGCTTAATCGAGCTGAAGATCGGAAATCGACGCAACGATTCTGCCCTTGGTATCATCGCTTTCGGCCGACACGGCCAATCCAATCAGGGCACCCGGCTCGATCCCGAACGCAGTGCGATGATCTGATGCGAGATCGACCTGCTCACGATACTGCCCGATCTCTGAAGGGCGCAGGACTTTGCTGCGCAACCGGGGCGAATAGGGGCTGGGCAATATCGCATTGGTCGGGTGCGCACCGCCCCACACGTAGATCAGGGCGCGTGCGCTGTCCTCTTGAAGAATGCGCCGCGCGCTCTTTCCGCTCAGAGCGTCCACCCTCTCCGGATCGACGAACACGAAGTAGATCGCCAGATTTCTGTCGTCACCACCTTTGATCGTAAGATCGGTCGGTCGGACACCCTCGTGGACCCGCCAGACCCAACGCGCAGATTCAACCGAACGATTGAGGTCCTTAACGGGGCGCCAGAGCAACGAGACCGTACCGTCCGAAACGATGTCCAACTGGCGTCCCCGTTGACCAAAATCGTTCGAGAAAAGGCGCAAGAAGCCCTGCTTTTTCCAGCTGCCGTCAAAAGAAATGACCTCGTTGGCGATGCCCGCGGCTGGTGTAAACACGGCGCATGTCAGCAAGGTCAGGACTTTGGCGACATGGACCATTGCTCGTCCTATATCCAACCGAGTGCGCGCGCGGGCATCCAGACCCCCATAAAGATCATCATCAGATTTTCGGTCAGCGACACAAATCCCAGTGGCACGTTCGACCCGCCACCAACGCAAGCGCATTTCAATTCTCGCCCGTCGATATAGACCGCCTTGAACACGGAAACCGCCCCGATGGTCCCGATCACGAGGGCAATTGGGGCGCTGATCCACACTAGTGCGCCCGCGACCATGAGAACGCCCGCGATGGCTTCACCAAAGGGATAGATGTAGCCGTAACGCACCCAGCGTTGCGCGAGCAGATCGTAGTTCAGGAACATCGTCGAGAAGCCTTCGATATCCTTCAGCTTCTGGACGGCAAGGAAGCACATGGAGATCGCGATAAACCACTCGAAAGCACGGAGCGTACGTATCGACCCAGAGAACGCCCAGCTGAGACCCAGGGCCATCAGAAACGACACCGAGAAGATCGCGATGACCGGCTGATAGGTTGTCTCGTCCGCGTCCTTAACCTCTTTCCCGAAGTGCTCGCGCAAGGCGTCATAGCCGCCGATGCGCGTACCGCCGATGAAGGTCTGGGGTGTTGTCGATACGTCGTGTTCCGCCTTGAACGCGTCCGTCTCTTCGCGCGTCGTCAGATGATGATCTTCGACCTCATACCCTTCGCGCTCCAAGAGATCTTTCGATTTTAATCCATAGGGGCAGAGGTGGTCTTCCATGACCATGCGATAAAGAACAGCCTTTCCTGCGGCCTGGTTGGTATCTTTCGGCATCATGTCCTCCATTGGTCTAGCCGTTGCAGGTCCAGTAGCCCATGGAGCCAACCGCGAGCGGGGTTTCACCGGTCAATTCGAACAGAAGGGTAGAGCCTTCTCCATTGTCAGCATCGCTCATCGCGACGGTCATCTGGCCACCATCGGCCATCAGAACACCTCCAGAGGCCACACTGCCGGTCGCTTCGAATTGCACCAGCGACCCGGAGACCTTCGCGATTCCCTGCCCGTTTCCATCGGTCGCCAATATGGGGTCGGCGTTGACGGCGCGAACGAACGTACACATCGGCTCGGTGCCGAGCCCGCTTTCGATCTCCGCGTCCGAAAGAGGAGCAGGACGGATGCCTGCAATGACCGGCGTCGAGATTGCCTGCGTCAGGCTTGCCACGCTTGCAGGTCCATCGGATTTACCCAATGGCCATTCTGGCCCAGCTTCACCATTTGCCTCGATGTCGGCGAGCAGGAAGCGCATCTCCGCAATTTCCCGATCTTGGGCCACGACAATTTCTTCAGCAAGCGCTTTGACGCGCGGGTCAGTGATTTCCGCCCTCTTGCTGGTCATGATTGCAATCGAATGGTGCGGGATCATGGCACTCATCCAACTTTCATCCTGCACGGTTTCTTGGCCGCGGACGAGCCAGAGAGCGCCGGCGAACAGGACTGCCGAGCCTGCGAGAATGGCGACATTGGCGGCGAGGTTTTTGTACATGCCCCACATAAACAGGAGCATCACGACTGCCATCGTCGCACCCATGACAAAGGTCATATAGAACCGTGTCTCGCTCCAATAGACATGCTCAATGGCATAGGTGTTCAGATACATCAGGCCGAACATAATAGCGGTCGACGTTCCAACCATCGCGAGGAAGCGCCCGTAAGAAGACTTGCCGTGACTGTCCGATTTCGCGGAATCGGCTGTGCGGCTGTCGTGATTTAATATTGCTGAATCTGACATGTGAACTCCTTTCGCTTTTCTCTCAAACAAGATTCCAGCGCTGGAGGGTTCCGAAATAGAACGCGTTTTCAGCGGATGTTCTTCAGGTCACCAGAAAGATCCTTCAAGATCGGGCAATCCGGTCGGTGGTCTCCGCGGCAGGCCTCGACGAGATGGGACAAGGTCTCGCGCATGTCCTGAAGCTGCGCGATCTTGTCGTCGATTGCGCTCAGGTGCTCTTCGGCGATGGCCTTCACCTGAGCGCTCGCCCGCGTTTCATCCTCATAGAGATTCAAGAGATTGCGGCAATCCTCGATCGAGAACCCGAGCGCGCGCGCGCGACCCAGAAACGCAAGCTTGTGCAGATCGGTCTCGCGGAATGCGCGGTATCCGTTGCCGCTGCGCTGCGGCCTGACCAGGCCGATATCCTCGTAGTAGCGGATGGTTTTGGGCGGGATGCCAGACCGCTCTGCAACTTCTCCAATGTTCACGACACGATCCTCCTATTCCGCGGGTTGGGTCTGTGCACTGATCCGTGGTGCGGTGATGTCTCTGTCTTCACGCAAGGCCGGCGCGATGCGGCGCAGACGCAGGGCGTTTGTCAGAACCGATACCGACGACAGGGCCATAGCACCCGCCGCGAAGACCGGGGAAAGAAGCAAACCAAAGGCCGGATAGAGAACCCCGGCAGCGACCGGGATCAGCGCGACATTGTACCCGAAGGCCCAGACGAGGTTCTGGCGAATGTTCGACATGGTGCGCCTGGAAACCTCAACCGCATTCACCACGCCGCGCAGATCGCCTGACATCAAGACCACATCGGCGGATTCGATAGCGACATCGGTTCCGGTGCCGATGGCGATGCCGACATCCGCATGGGCCAAGGCCGGTGCATCATTGATGCCGTCGCCGACGAAAGCAATCATTCGGTCTCCCGCGCGCAGATCGTCGAGCGCTGCGACCTTGCCATCCGGCAGGACACCCGCGATCACGTGGTCGATTCCGGTTTCGCGCGCGATGGCCTCCGCCGTCTCGCGTTTGTCTCCGGTGATCATCGCAACCTTGAAACCGCGCGCGTGCAGGGCTGCAATGGCTTCCTGGCTGGCGGGTTTCACGGGGTCCGCCACGGCGATCACTGCGGCCAGTTTGCCGTCGATCGCCGCATAAAGCGCTGTCCGGCCCCGCCCTGCCAGCTCGGCTTCCGTTTCGACCAAGGCGGCGATTTCGATCCCTTCGCGGGACATATAACGGTCCGCGCCGACCATCACCTCCTGACCTTCGACAGTCGCGGCGACGCCGTAACCGGTGATCGACCGGAAGCCCGTGGCATTCGGAACGGCGATCCCTTCGGCCCGCGCGCCGCGGACAATGGCTTCGGCGATGGGATGCTCAGACTGGGCCTCCACAGCGGCGATCAGGCTCAGCACTTTGTCTCGGTCGAAACCGTCGGTAGTGACCAGATCGGTCAGCGACGGCTGGCCTTCGGTGACAGTCCCCGTCTTGTCGAGTGCGATGACATCGACTTCGGACAAGGCTTGGAGCGCATCCCCCTTGCGGAACAAGACTCCCATCTCTGCGGCGCGCCCGGTGCCCACCATGATCGACGTGGGTGTGGCCAAGCCCATGGCGCAAGGACAGGCGATGATCAGAACCGAGACGCCGGCCACCAGCGCAAAGGTCAAAGCCGGGTCCGGTCCGACAAGCAACCAGATCACAACCGTGAGTGCCGCGAGCACCATGACGGCAGGCACGAACCACAGGGTCACGCGGTCAACTAGGCCCTGGATGGGCAGCTTGGCACCTTGAGCCTCTTCGACCATGCGGATGATCTGCGCGAGTGTGGTATCTGAACCAACCCGTGCGGCCTTAAACGTCAGGCTTCCAGTGCCGTTGACAGTCCCGCCAGTGACAGCGGCACCAGCGGTTTTCTGCACGGGCACGGGCTCTCCGGTAATCATGCTCTCATCGACATTACTCGACCCCTCGGTCACCTCGCCATCCACGGGGATCCGTTCACCCGGTCGGACAAGGATCACATCGCCGACAGCGAGTGCGTCGACATCGACCTCCGCCGTTTCACCGCCCCGAATGACGCGCGCGGTGCGGACCTGCAGGCCCAGCAAAGCCTGAATCGCTGCGCCGGTGCGACCCTTCGCGCGTGCCTCAAGCCAGCGCCCAACCAGAATGAGGACGACGATGACCGCAGCTGCCTCAAAGTAAACCGCGCGTACCCCCTCTGGCAGGAGTCCGGGAAGAAAGGTTGCGACCACCGAGTACCCCCAGGCCGCGCCGGTGCCGACGGCAACGAGGCTGTTCATGTCCGGCGCGCCCTTGAAAAGCGCGGGAAACCCCTTGGTGTAGAAATGGCGTCCCGGCCCGAAGAGGACGAGTGTTGCGAGGACGAACTGGATGATCCAAGACGTTTGGAGACCAATCGTCGTCATCACCAAGTGATGAAATGCCGGAATAAGATGGGAGCCCATTTCTAGGATGAAGACCGGGAGCGTTAGAATTGCTGCCAAAAGGACGCTGCGACGCAGTCCGTCGGCTTCTTCTGCCTTGCGTGCGGCGCGAGACTGGCTCGCCTGCGCCTCTGCAATCTCGGCCGGATAACCAATCGCCGCCGATGCCGCCATCAAATCGCCCAAGGACACCGCGCCCTCGAGATACTCGATCGTTGCCGTTTCTGCCGCCAGGTTCACGCTGACGGAAAGCACTCCGGGCACGTCCGCCAGTGCCTTGTCCACCCGTCCGACGCAGGATGCGCAGGACATGGACGCAATGTTCAAAGTGACTTTGGATGTCCGCGCGGGATAACCCAAGGAGGCAAGCGTCTGCGTGGCGTCGGTTAGCCGAGACGGATCATCCAGCGAAAGGCGCGCCGTCTCAGACGCGAGGTTGACGGCGACGTCGGAAACGCCGTCGAGCCCCGCCAAGGCCTTTTCAACACGTCCCACGCAGGATGCACAGGTCATGCCGTCGATGCTGAGCGTTGTTTGGCTGGTGTCGGTCATAGCGTGTTACCTGGATTGTATGGTCTAGGCAGATATAGGGCTTCCAGTCACTGGAAGCTCAAGGGGTCATCGGAGATTTCTTTTGGTGACCGGCACAGCATCAACCTGAAGCATGTCTAACCCCCTGTTTCCAATTGAAATGTATCGATTTGTAAACTTGGCGGACAAGCCACCGGTGCGCTATTCCCCGGTCAGGAGAGTGCCCGATGAAAATGTCAGATCAGGAACAGCAGCCGCAGAATTCAAAAATGATGCACGTCGGCATGTGGGTGTGCTGCGCGGTGATGCTGCTTCCGCTGCTTGTTTTCTTTGCCCGAGGCGGCTCGTTTTTTGGATTGCAGGACATTTTGGGCGTTCTAGCACCAATCGCCCTTTGCCTCGGCGCACATGGCGTGATGTTCTTCTTCATGGGGAAGTCCTGCCATGGAAGCGGCAAGTCATCGGATAGCAACGCACCCGCGCCCTCAAAAGCCCCTTTTCCAACATCGATGGATGCTTGACCTTCCACCCGCTGGAACCCTTAGTTCCTATGAGTGAGAAGAGGATACACCATGAAATTTCACGTCCCAGACATGAGCTGCGGCCATTGCATTGCAGCTATCGAAAAAGCGGTCAAGGCTGCAGACCCGTCCGCAACCATTCGGCCGGATTTGGCTGCACACACGACAGAGATCGACTCGACAGCCTCCTCCTCGGCGGCCCTGCTTCAGGTTCTTGCGGAAGCTGGTTATCCGGCGACCGCTCTGGAAGAAGGTCCGGAGGATTGAAGAGCCGGATAAACACGATCTTGAAGGCGTCGGGCTTGATCTTTAGTGCTTATCTGCTGACCGGATATTCCACGACACCCGTGGTCGATGCGGACGGTGCCTTCACCGAATTGCCTGAACCACTCGTCGGTCTCGCTGCGCCATACCAGAACCTCAACAAGGTACGGCTTGATCCGAATGACAATTGTTTTTGGTATCTTCACAACGGCCCGGTTGAAGCGACCTGGTTGCCTCTCAGAACGCCACAAGGCAATCCAATCTGCCAGGCGGTGAGCTAGTTCAAGACGCTTTGAGCAACACCAAAATGCCCCATTAGCCCCCGATCGCATCTTCGGGCGGATACAGGTGAGCGGTTTTGCCCGTTTCCACGTTGGGATAGAGATCGTTGATATGTGCCATGATCATGCGCACGCACCCCGAACTCGCCCGACCTCCGATCGAACGCGGCTCAGGCGATCCATGAATACGCAGATAAGTGTCCCGGTTCCCCACGTAGAGATAAAGCGCACGGGATCCCAATGGGTTGGTTGGCCCCGCGTCCATCCCCTCCGCATGCTGTGCATAAAGGTCCGGGTCGCGTTCGATCATGTCGTCCGTTGGACGCCACGTGGGCCACTTGGCTTTACGCCGGATCGTGTAGACACCCGGCTCGTACAATGTCCCGCGTGCGATGGCCACGCCATAGCGCATCGCCGTGCTGCCGTTCGGCTCGATATGATACAAGTAGCGCGCAACGGCATCGACATGGATGTCACCCGGCACGAGGCCCGCCTTTGCCTCCACCCGAACCGGTAGGAACCGCGGATGAACCCCCCACGGATTGGAAGTTGAGGGGTCATAACCCGGAGGTGTGACTTGCGCATCCCAGACATCCCACATCGCGCGCGGGGACGTGGGCGCTGCCGATATCGACGTGGCGAGTGGCGCCGAAAAGAGCATTGCAGACCCTACCACAAAGTGCCGACGCGTCAGTTTGGCCATCAAAATACCTCTTTCACTCGTCTTGACTGTGTCCGTTCGCCAATTGTCAGGAAACTATTGACCTGCGGCGCGTGCCTCCTGCGTAAGACGGATCATCTGATCGGCCTCGATGACCCCCGGAACCAGCGCGTCTCCGATCACAAAGGATGGCGTGCCATTGAAGCCGAGCGCGCGGCTCATCTCCATTGACGCCGCGATATGGGCATCGATCTCAGGTGCCTGCATGTCCCGTCGCAGCTGCGCGATATCCAAACCAATCTCCTGTGCGACCTGGATGACGGACGCTTCCTCGGCCCGGCCTTGCATGCCCATCAACGCCCAGTGAAATTCCTCGTATTTACCCTGCTCTCGCGCGGCCAATGCGGCGCGCGCGGCAAAAACAGAGCCGTCGCCGAGGATCGGCCACTCTCGATAGACCAGCCTCACATTGGGATCTTCGTCCAAGAGCGCTTCAATATGCGGCTTTACCCTACGGCAATAGGGGCAGTTGTAATCGAAGAACTCCACGACCGTGACGTCGCCTTCTGGATTTCCGAGAACCGGTGCGTTCGGGTCGTTCTCGAGGAGATCGCGATTTTCGGAGAGGACACTCGCCGCCGCGGCCGCCTGCCGTTCCTGTTCACGCCGTTCAATGATCTGAACCGCCTCGAGGACGATCTCCGGGTTTTCGCGGATGGCCTCCAGGACCAATTCCTTGACCCGGTCTTCGCTGAGCGCGTCAGCATGAGACGCGAATGGGGCGAGCAAAGTGACGACCAGAGACATCGTCATTGCGATCTTCATGAGAGTTCTCCTAGTTCACCGGCACACCATGGGTGCGCGCGTACTGAATATCCTGTATTTCCTCGGGCCAGGTCGACTTGATGTACCCGAGGATATTCCAGATTTCCTGGTCGGACAGTTGGTCGCCGAATCCGGGCATACCGCTGTCGAACTCCATGCCCTGAGCGGCCATCACCTCTCGGCCCCCAAGCTTTGTGTAGTCGAACAGCACCTGGTCGGCATGATGCCAGGTGTGACCCGTTTCATCATGGGGAGGTGCAGGCAGCCGACCGTCCGCGCCCGGACTCCGCCAGTTGTCCTGACCCTCCAGATTGGCCCCATGGCACGCAGCGCAGGTCTCGGCATAAAGCGCTTCGCCGGCCACGAGATCGACGCTTTCCGGCATCACCACGCTTTGGACATCACCGGCAGACCCGGTCCAGACATAGGCTGCCGCCCCGAGAGCCGCCAGGACACCAATCCCGAGGATGGCAGCCATCGCTCTCATGCCACATTGACCCATGTCATCATGCCGGACGCCGCGTGTGACAGCATATGGCAATGCAGCAACCATTTTCCGGGGTTGTCTGCCACGAAGGCAAGGGCGCGCACTTCGCCCCGGTCCAGCAGTGTGGTGTCGCGTAGCGCGCCGAGGCTGCCATCGGCTGCGATCTCGTGAAAGTGCATCCCATGGAGATGCATGGCATGCGGAAACGACGTGTCATTGGTGATCTTCAGCCGAACGGTTTCGCCACGCGACAACTCCGCCAGTGCTGGACCATCCATGCCCCCCACCGCGCCATTGAAGGCCCAGAAGTTTCCTGTCTCCATCATGTCGCGCATCGAAGACATCCGACCGCCCATCATGGCACCGCGCATGCCGCCCATGGCCCCCCCTTCCATCAGCAATGCGATGTCCCTTGCCGATCCCAGATCGGGGATGGCATGGGCATTCGGTGGGAGGGGTTGAGGCGTTCCGCGCCGCGCGCGTGTACCGTCGCCTGTCACCTCGAAGGCCACCTGAGAAAAGCTTTCATCGCGGCTCAATTGCACGATATGGCCTGCGCTGCCGACCTCTGCGGTCACGTCGACGATCAGGTCCACCCGTTGTGCCGACGACAGCAGGAATGAACCTTCCACGGGTTGCGGCACGGCCAGCGGCATCCCGTCCATGGCCACAATCCAGCCTTCGAGCCCCTCCAGCGCAAGTTGGAAAATCCGGGCGTTGGACGCATTGATCAGCCGCAGGCGCAGACGCTCATGCCGTTTCACGCTCTTTGCGAGATTGTAGACGCCGTTCGTTGTGATGTAATTTCCAAGACGCCCGGCATGGCTGAGGTCATGCATCGCCCCGAAAGTATCCGCAATCTGGGCTGTTTCCGGATCGATCCGCCAATCGTCGAGGATCAGGACCTCTTCACGGTCGATATCGATCGGCTCCGGCTCTTCGACGATCAGCGCACCCTGAAGACCACGTGCGACTTGCTCGAACGAGCGGTTGTGCGCGTGATACCAGTAGGTGCCCGCATCGGGGACAACGAAATCGTAGTCAAAGCTGTCCCCGGGGCGAATGGCGTCCTGCGTCAGACCGGCCACCCCATCCATCGCATTGTCGATGCGGATCCCGTGCCAATGGGTCGATGTCGGATCGGGTAACTCATTGATAATACGTCTCTGTACCCGCGCGCCTTGCGTAACCCGGATTTCAGGGCCCGGCGCGATACCATCGAACCCCCAGATCTGTGTTTTTCCGTAGTCATCAGGCAAAAGCTGTATATCTGCGACCCGGGCTGTCACCGCGCGCATGTCTGTCTGCGCGAACAGTGAATTCGGCATGCACGCCAAACCGGCAGCACTCATGCGAAGAAAATCGCGTTTTGAAAGTTTCATGATGGCACCGTTAGAATTGAGGTGAAGACAGCCGTGGCAAGCAAGATGACACCGATACAAACCCATTCGAGAGAAATCGATCTTGCAAGGTGTGGCCCAGCTTTGGGATCACCGCTCTGCAAAGCGGGCACAAGCCGTGTTTTGTTGATGGCGGCAAGGGCCAGAAGCAGCGTCACGACGGCAATCTTTGCCAGAAGTGTCAAACCATAGGCAGTGCCGAGAAGCGCGGGTAACGAACCAACCAGTCGCCAGGTCATTACCACGCCAGCGAGTAGTAGGAGTGGGACCGCAACAGATGCGACCTGTCCAAAGCGATGTCCAAGCACGGCAGCAACTCGCAATGTGTCCGCAGACCCCGAAAGCTTATGGAGTGGAAGAAGGACGCCGATCCAGAATGCGGCAACGATCAGATGACCGAACAAGACGCTCTGAAACCACAGGCGATCTTCGCTGGCGACATGACCGATCTCGCAAAAACTCCAGATTGCCAAGAAACTGCCCAAGAGCGCGACCCATAGCCACCGTCCCCCCAAGACCACACCGGTCAGGAGTGCCCCCAGGCCCAGTAGCCGCAACAGCAGGGCGTCTCCGGGCGGCGTTTCCCAGAGCAACGCCAGGATCGCCAGATCAGTCATGCCTGAAGCATCATCCATGAGCACCGCGCCCCGCACGGCAAAGCCGAGGAATGACATTGTAGCCGCCAAAAGAGCAAAGAAGACGGCCCAGGCGCGTAGAAAACGGTCGAGCCCAGCCAACTGCTCGGAAAAGACTTGGCGACAGAGTATCAGCCCGGCACTCGTGAGGACGCCGAGATAGAGCAAAAACTTTGTGGCAACCGCAGCCTGTCCCCAGATATCCGGCACCGCTCACTTCACTTCAAACGAGAAGACACCGTTCATCGGGTGCCCATCAACACCAAGCCCGCGCCATTCAATGTGATACATGCCCGGCCCCATGGGCGTGAGAGGAAGCGAGAATTCTTTGACAAAACCGGATTGGGTGCCGAGGTCCAGAGCCTCGGTGTGCGTCTCAGCATGGGTCATTTCGACTTTCGTCAATCGCATCCCATCGTTGAAGCGCAATCCAATCGTCTCCGGTACGGCGTCAAGAATGGCTCCGTCTGCAGGCGTCATGCTTTCCTTTTCAGAATGGGCGAGGGCTTGCGCGCTGGTCAGCGCCAAAAAAATTGTCAGTGCGACTCTGTATATCACGGATCGTCCTTCGTCGGTTTCTTCAGTCAGTTTATACCATTCGCGCGTTGCAACTCACGCACATAGGCCACGATCATTTTCACATCGCCATCGGTGACACCTTCGACCGGCGGCATGTTCCCAAAGCGCCAATGATGCGCACGGACACCATTCTTGGCCGCCAGAAGGAAAGCGGCATCCCCATGGTGGCTGGGTTCGTAAATCTTATGCACAAGAGGGGGCGCCACACCGTCCTGCCCGGCAGCATTTGCGCCGTGACAGGCTGCACATTTCGCATCGTAGGCCAGTTTGCCGACCTCCGCGTTGGCCGACAGCACTTCCGGCAAGGCGACATCGACCATGGGCCCGTTGGCGCGAGACGCGTCGTCCGTGGTCGTTGCCACGTCATCGTCAGTTGGTCCTGTCCACCAGAAGCCAATGCCAAGAACCACCGCAAGGGCGACGGATAAGATCGTGTAACGCCCCATCAGATCAATTTGACCTGCGTTCCGACCGGTGTCCGATTGTAAACCTCAATGATATGTTCGTTGTAGAGGCCGATGCAGCCGCTCGACGAACGACGACCAATCTTGCGTGTATCGTGTGTCCCGTGAATGCGATAATATTGCCAGGTCAAATGCAGCGACCGCACCCCGAGCGGATTGTCCGGACCTGGCGGCATATAGGCCGGCAAGGACGGATCGCGCTCGCGCATGGATGGCGTGGGTGTCCAATCCGGCTCAGGATCTTTGAAAACGATCTCTGTATAGCCCCGCCGCGTCAGCTCATCCGTCATTGGAACCGATGTCGGATAAAGAAACATTTCACCGTCGGCTGTCCATTGCTGAAGCGCCCGTGAATTGGTGTCCGCGATAATGATGCCTTTGCCCAGATGATCGAAGTGGTCTTGCCAATCGTGGGTTCTGAAGCTCGAAGCGTTGCGCCGAACCGGTGCGCGTGGTTCTGCGCGCAGCACCGAAGGCGCAAACAGGAGCGCCGCGCCGACGCCGCCGACAAAATGACGACGCGACCAAAAGGATCGATTTCTTGCCTGCATGGCTCTGCCTCGTTTCCATGTCGAACGCTTTGTTTTCTATCGAAGATCAGTGAGCGACGGAACGCAGGGAGCCCCGGAATTTTGTAAGGTTATGTATCAACCCGCCGGTTGGACCGCGGCGCTACACTTTTTTAGTCCGAGCCGAAAATCCGGTTTCGGCGCGCGCTTCGGGATGCTCTGACGGAGATGTCATTGCAGCTTGATGCGCAGTCACGGGCAAAACAATGTGCGCACGGAGTCCGCCCTCTGCACGGTTCGACAGGGTGATCGCGCCGCCGTGTTGCAAAACGATGCTGCGGGCGATTGAAAGGCCCAGCCCATGGCCTCCGGTTTCGCGGGAGCGCGATCCTTCCAAGCGCAGGAAGGGCTGAAACACATCGCGCAAGCGGTTGTCAGGGATTCCCGGCCCATCGTCCTCGACCAAAATCTCGATGCTCTCGTCAGAGACGCCCCAGGTTAGGGTCGGGTTGCGCCCGTAGCGCCCCGCGTTGTCGATGAGATTGCGCAAAGCACGGCGCAGCGCCTTGGGCTTGATCTGCACCATTGCCTCGGGTCCCGGGCGCACGTCCAACGCACCGTTGGTAGCGTCCCGAATGTCGGTCAGGAACGCGCCAATCTCGGTCCGTTGCAGGGCCTCGTCCTGTCCCACACCGCGCGCATAGGCCAGCGTGGCTTCCACCATATCCTGCATCTCGTCGAGAGAGGCCGTGATGCCGGTCTTGGTCTCCGCATCCTCCACCATCTCGGCATGAACCCTGAGCGCGGTGAGTGGCGATCTCAAGTCATGGGCCAGGGCGGCCAGCATTTGCGTCCTGTCCGTGACGAAGCGAGCCAGGCGCGTTTGCATGTCATTGAAGGCCGTCGTCAGGTTCCGCACTTCATTTGGGCCGACCGGCGTGAGGGGTCCTTGCCCGCCACCGCGCCCGAACTCCTCGGCTGCCGCGGCGAGATCATTCAGTGGCCGCGTCAGGCGCGTCAGCAGAAACCAGAAGATCGCAAGCAGCAACACGGCGGCCGTCAACACGAAAGAGAGGGTGGAGGCCCAAGACCATTGTATGGGCGGCCGCTCGAACCGGGTGGCGACGTTCAGCCATTGGCCTCCGGCAATGGCGATCGAGACCTCCATCTCGAGGGCCGCCAGGGTGCCCTGCATCATCTCGGCGTGCATTTCCGCCATTTCCGGAGAGAGGTTCGGCAGCGGCAACAGCCCCTGTTCAATCTCATGCACTTCGACCCGGATATCGCGGGTGTAGCCATCGTTCAAAAGCGCACGCACGCGCGCTTCTATCGCTCCGTTCTCATCATGGTGGGTGTGCGTTACGGCAGGCGTGTCGCCGAGATCGAAGCGTACAAGGGGCGAGTTTGCCGCCGCCACAATATCCTCATGCAACGTCGGCGGTGCCTCCTCGATCAGACGGGCGACGTTTGCCGCGCGTCCGGCTGCCTCGCTGCCGATGGCCGCTTGCACGGCCAGCGACCGTTCATCGACGAAAAGCCACAAACCCACGACCTGCGCCACGAACAGAACCACCACCACCAAAAGGGCGATCTGTGAGCGGAACCCCATTCGCATCAGGCCTCGACCTCCACATCACAGTTCAGGCAATATCCACCATTGCGCACGGTCGATATGATCCGGGGGCGAAGCACATCGGGTTCGATTTTCCGGCGCAGGCGCGAAACCTGATTGTCGATCGTTCGGTCAAATGGTCCGGCAACACGGCCGGCGCTCAATTCCAGGAGCTCATCCCGGCCGATCACCGCCCGAGGACGCTCAAGTAAGACCGTCAGCAGCTTTGCTTCGGCCGTGGTCAATGTATTGACCGTGCCATCGGGGCAAATGACATGGCTGGCGTCGTGATCGAATGTGATCCCGGCAAAAACGGCCCGCTTGCCCGCAAATGTTCCGCCATGGGGTGCATATCCGTCCCCCGCACGGCGCAGGATCGCATTGATCCGGGCCAGAAGCTCGCGCGGATTGAAGGGCTTGGCCAAGTAGTCATCTGCACCGGTGTCGAGCCCCTTGATCCGAGCGTCATCGTCGCCGAGCGCCGTCAGCATGAGAATCGGGGTATGCTGCTGCTCCCGACGCAACCGTGCACAGGCCGCGAGCCCGTCCTCTCCCGGCATCATGATATCGAGCACGATCAGATCGAATTTGTCCTCGCTCAATCGCGCATCCATCTCGCCCGCACTTTTGGCTCCCGTCGCGCGCAGCCCGTTTTTCTCCAGGTAGCGCGTCACGGAGTGCCGGATCTCGGCATGATCATCGACGACCAGAATATGCGCCGATGCCGCCATCAGCGATCGGGTCCCACACATCGGCACGTCTGGCTGATCGGCCTACTATTCAATAGATTGAGTTCCATAACACCCAGAATAGATTGTTCTTTCGGGAAAGACCCGCACCTCGTTTGTCGCAATATGTATCAATCGACCTGACATGTCTTGACCCTCCAGCTGCTGGAAGCCCCATCTGACGCGGCATGACAGGCGCAAGACCAGACATATCGGGGCAACATCCCGCCCAATCAGTGCACCGGACCATGGCGGCGCCCGCGTGGATCGGATTTGCGCTTTTTGTGGTCACAATGCCCGCCCACCTCCTCCTGGAACAGGCAGACTCGCTTGCCTTGGCAGCGGTCACACTGGCCCTGATCGGCGGGGCCTATATCGGGTTCGGTGCCGCCGATGGCCGTCGCTCCGTGTTCTGGTCTGAGCTGGCGGTTGCTCTCGTCTTTGGTGCGGCGGCCGTAGCGGGTCTCCTTTGGCATTGGGCAGCCTTGCCTCTGGGTCTCGCGCTCCATGCGCTGTGGGATCTTGCCCATCACAATGCGGTCCGGCTTGCCCGGGTCCCACACTGGTACATCCCGTTTTGCGTCGTCTTTGACCTGATGGCGGCAGCCTTTCTTGTGCTGCTTTATACGAGGTAGGCCATGGTGCGTGTCGTTGTTCTTGTCCTTCTGGGGCTCTTGCTTCTCGTCCTGGCGCGTCCGGACCTTGCGGGGCTCGATGCCGATCTGCCGGAGCGCGACGACCTGCGCCTTTGGATCGAGGCAGCTGGTCTTCTTGGTCCGCTTCTGGTCGTGGCGCTGATGACGCTGGCGATCGTGGCCAGTCCCCTGCCCTCGGCGCCGATCGCGCTGGCTGCCGGGGCCGCCTATGGTCACACCTACGGAACACTGCTTGTCGTGCTCGGCGCGGAGATCGGCGCGCTTGCTGCGTTTCTACTCGCGCGCGGGCTGGGGCGCTCTTTCGTGGAACGCCATGTCGGCGAGACGATCGGGCGTGGACTTCTGGGGTCACAGAATACACTGACGTTTCTGGTGTTCGGAAGCCGACTGCTGCCGTTCCTGTCCTTCGACATGGTCAGCTACGCTGCAGGATTGAGCGTCTTGCACCTTTGGCGGTTTGCCCTGGCGACCCTCGCGGGGATCATTCCGGCCAGCTTCTTGCTCGCCCATCTCGGCAGCGAAGCCATGAATGGGGACGTGCAAACCGCCACCTGGACGGCGCTGGCGCTTGGCGCATTTACCGCCGCGTCCGTCCTCTTTGCGGTATGGCGTGACCGCCGCACGCCGAAAAAGGAGATCTGACATGGCCACTCATTCACATGCGGGACATATGCCGTCGTCGGGAAAAGCTCTGGTCATATCTGCCTGGCTGACCGGCATCTACTTCGTGATCGAACTGGCCGTCGGGCTCTGGACCGGCTCGATCGCGGTGCTGTCAGATGCGTTTCACACGTTGTCCGCCGTCGGGGGCGTGCTCGTCGCCATCATTGCGCAGCGGATCGCGCGCCGCCCGGCGGATATGGCGCGCAGTTACGGGTGGTATCGCGCAGAGATCATTGGCGCGCTCGTGAATGGCGGCTTTCTTCTCGGCATGGCGCTTCTGGTGATCTGGATGGGGGCGATGCGGCTCGGAAATCCGATCCATCTGCCCACGGGACCGATGCTCTGGGTGGCCTTCGGTGGCTTGGTCACCGAGGTGATCTCGCTCGGCCTGATGTGGAAATCCAGCCAGGATGATCTGAATGCCCGCGGGGCCCTCTGGCACATCATCCAGACCTTCGTCGGCAGCCTGTTGATCATCGTGACCGCGCTCGTCATCGAGTTCACCGGCTTTCTGGCGATCGATCCGATCCTTGGTATGGCCTTCGGGGTCGTGCTCCTCTGGGCCTCGATCGGAGTTATCCGCGAGGCGGTGCATATTCTGTTGGAAGGGACCCCGGAAGAAACTGATCTCTCGGCCGTGACCGCTGATCTGCGCGCGCAGGACGGCGTTCTCGATGTCCACCATGTCCACGCCTGGACCCTGACCAGCGGCAAGCACGCCTTCTCGGCCCATCTGCGCCATGCAGAACCTGCCGATGCCGCGCGCATCCTTGAGACCGCCTATACGCACCTTACCAAGCATCACCGGTTTCACATGGTGACCCTGCAGCTTGAAACGGACTGCCTCGACGAGCGCCACGCGGACGATTTGGACGTCACGCAATCGATGGGGCCGCAGGCAGAGCTTCATGAACCACCTGCGCACCGCGATCACCTCGACAGTGCCGCTCCGGATGCTAATCTCGAACGCAATTCAAAAGGAAACGACACATGAAACGACGTAGCTTTCTGCTGACCGGCGCTGCCGCCACAATCGCGCTCCCGGCCATGGCTGATGCCGGGCCCATCATCAAGGTTGTCAAAACCCCGACCTGCGGATGCTGCACGGCCTGGGTCGATCATGTCCGGCAAGCCGGATTTCTGGTCGAGGCCCAGGATGTCGATCAGGACGCCCTCTATGCGCTGAAAGACAGGCTCCGGATCGCGCCGGAACTGGCCGGTTGCCACACCGCCGTGGTGGGCGATTATTTCATTGAGGGCCATGTGCCGGCTGAGGACATCGCCCGGCTTCTTTCAGAGCAACCGGCGGCGCGCGGGCTGAGTGTACCGGGTATGCCGATGAGTTCCCCCGGCATGGGCGGTCCCGGTGCCGGCGATACGTTTGATACGCTGCTTGTCGGGCCTGATGGCGCGACATCGGTCTTTGCCAGTCATAGCTAGGCCAATCGGTAGGTCCCACGGGACGGGTTTGTAACCCGGCCCGCTTCGACAAGCGCCCGCAGCGCACGGTAGGTCGCCTCATGCGTCAGCTGGAGGCGCGCGGCAAAGTCGACGACGGTGCCATCCAGAAGACCCGCAACGATCCCCGCCATCACCCGATCCTCGGCGCGTCGGATGCCGACAATTCCCATGATCTGCCGGTGCGCCTGAACCTGTTGGGCCGCATGGCGTCCATAGGCCCGCGCAAAATCCGGGTTCGCGAAGGCGGCGAGAACCGCGGACTTGTCGATCCGGACCAACTCACCTGCATCCATCACGATGGCATCGCAATGATAGCGCTCCGAAAAGACCGAGGCTTCGGCAAAGCTGGTCCCGGATGTCGCCCGGTGAATGATGAGCCGCTCGCCATTCGGACCAACCCGTTCGAGATGCACACGCCCGGTTATCAGCACATAGAGGCCCAGGGTCCTTGCACCCTGTCGGAAGAGCACGTCGCCAGCCGCAATTGTGTGCGACTGACGCGCAGTTGTCGGGAGAAGGTCGTAGGGCTCTGGCAGCATATGATTGAAATCATATTCCAGAGCAGGCCTGCGTGCTACGAAAAACGGGTATCGTGCCGTTCAAAAGGATCCCCCCATGCGCCTTGTTGCTCTCCTGCTTGCCCTGTCATTTTCTGGACCCGTCGCGGCCCAGCACAGCCATTCCGCGACCGGGCATGCGATGCCGGGTCCGCAGGAAACCGGGCAATCTGCCTTTGCCGCCATGGCCGAGATCGTGGCGCTCCTACGCGCCGATCCCGCTACCGATTGGGCAAATGTCGATATCGCGGCCCTGAGGCGACATCTGGTGGACATGGAGCTTGTGACGATGGAGGCCGAGGTTACCCGCAGTGTGCGGCCCGCCGGTATCCGGTTCGAAATCCGCGGAGCACCGCGCGTTCTCGAGGCCATTCGCGCCATGGTGCCTGCCCATGCGCCGTTCCTGGCTGCCGAGACGGGTTGGGAGGTCACGACAGAGGATCTCGGGGATGGTGTTGCCCTCCTCGTCGATGGCGATTCCGACCAGATACAGGGTCTTGGGTTCTTCGGGCTGATGACCATCGGCGCGCATCACCAGGAGCATCACCTCATGGTGGCAAAAGGCGAACCGCCCCACCATTGAGCTGAAGATCCGCCACAGTTTCCCTCCGCCAGCCCCCGGGTTGCAGACAAAACATTACAAAACCCGCGTTGACGTTCCGGGGCGGGAAGGTTGCACACTCGCTGTGCTATGGATGCCACCGACGACACTGAACGCAGGGATTTCCTGTATTATGCCACTGCTGGCGCGGGCGTGGTCGCGTCCGGTGCGGCGCTCTGGCCGCTGATCAATCAAATGAACCCATCGGCGGATGTGCGCGCCCTGGCGACGATCTCGGTGGATATCTCCGGGCTCGCGGAAGGCACCCAACTGACCGTCAATTGGCGCGGAAAGCCCGTCTTCATTCGCCACCGGACGCAAGCGGAGATGGCCCAGGCGCGTGAAGAGGCGGTCTCCACCTTGCCGGACACCGATGCGCGCAATCCCAATCTTCCCGGCGAGGCCACAGCGCAGGATGAGAACCGGGCCATTCCGGGCCATGACGCCTATCTGGTGATGATCGGTGTCTGCACGCATTTGGGATGTGTCCCGCTTGGCGATGGCGCGGGCGATTTTGGAGGGTGGTTCTGTCCCTGCCACGGGTCGCACTACGATACCGCGGGTCGTATTCGCAAAGGGCCTGCGCCGGAGAACCTACACATTCCACCCCTGGCCTTGTCCGACAACATGGTGCTGACGCTAGGCTGAATAATATGAACTTTTTGACGTAGTCGCGCCGTGTGAAACCAGACCATATTCAGACGCCTTCCGATCACCATGGATTGCGTCGCACCACATCCGAATTATTCTTTGCCCGGATATTTCGCGAAGTGGGGCTCTGGCTTCCATCCAAGCGAGGTTGCGGTTGACGGGTGCGCGCCTGTTGCCCGAAGCGATCATCGCTCCAAACACGGCCAATGTGAGTCCCCATGTGAAGTTTGGAATGACTGATCTTTCGCTGTTCGGAGACCAAATGTGCCTAGATGGGTGGAAGATTGGGCAAAGAAGCGCGCTAATCAATACCAGACCGGACAGGAGGCCAATGACCATTAGATGCTTTGAACCACCGTCATGAGCGGTGTCCGAACACCTGTGCCTCTTTATGCGCATTGTCGCTCGCTTCAAACTCAAGCGTGGAATGCTCAATTGAAAAACGTTCATGCAGCACTGATTTGACGTTTTCTTTAATTTTGTCGGCCTCACTCATCCGGTCGCGTTCGACGACAATATGGCAGTCCAATGCCGCAGCGTGCTCCTGCATTTGCCACAGGTGGACATGATGCACGTCCACAACGCCATCGACACACTGGATCGCTCTGACCACGTCGTTTCCATCCACATCCGGCGGGCTTCCAAGCATCAGGGTTCGAATTGGGCCCCCTATTTCGGTGAAGGACAAATACAGGATGTAGAGCGCGATGCCGATGGTGATGGCCGGATCAACCCAACGCATTTCATAGAGTATAATGAGCGTCCCGCCGACTATGACGGCCACTGAAGCCAACGCATCCGAAAGGTTGTGGAGAAAAAGCGCACGGATGTTCACGCTCCCCTTCTGCATCGAATAGGTCAGCATTGCGGTCAGCGTGTCGACCACAAGCGCGATTCCACCGAGAATGACGACGGTCCACCCCATGACTTCGGGTGGATCAATCATGCGCATGCCACCTTCGTAGATCAGATAGAAGCCGATCACGATGAGGGTGGTGTAGTTGATCAGGGCCGCGACGATTTCGACCCGACCATAGCCGAAGGTCATACGCTCATCGGCTGGGCGGCGCGCGATCTTGCGTGCGGCAAAGGCAATGACAAGCGAGGCCATATCGGAAAAGTTGTGCAGCGCATCGGCGATCAGTGCCAGGCTGCCCGACAATATGCCCCCGACGATTTGCGCAACGGTAAGAAGCCCGTTCGCCCAGATCGCGATGGCAACCCGCCGATCGCCAGAATCCGGATCGATATGCGCGTGCCCGTGGTCATGTGGCATTGGCAGGCTCCTCATGCGCGTGTGTCGCGCGTCGGTCAGTCTTCAGGCGGCCGCTGCGGAAACCACGTACGCGCGCATTCATCCAGTGGCGTATGATATGACGGTATAAGGCACCACGCAGCCATCCAAAGGATTGCTCATGGGACAAATAGAAGGCGTCCGGCGTATCAAACACGCCGAAATCCTGCACGATGCCGGTTTTCTGAATGTAGGTATCTTCTCCGTTCCAGGCGACGGGAGGCGCGCCAAGGCAATCCGTGCCCGCGCCATAACCGCAGAGACTGTCCGTGTCCGAGAAAGACGTTTGCAGGACTTTGAGGAAAGCGTCATCCAGGATGAAGCCTTCAAGGTTGATCCAGGCACCTTGAAATTCGATCTCGACCCATGAGTGGAGAATTTCCTGCGGAGCAAGCGGATACACCAGCTCAGGTACAACACCGCGCTGCAAGCCTTTATGGATCGTAAACCCATGCAACCGGCAACGAATGCCGACACCACGCAGCAGCGCCATCAAGAGCGTGCCTTTGGTATTGCACTGCCCATAGCCGTCGGAAAGCACTTCGGATGCGGGGATGTCGTCAGCTCGATTGTATCCGAACGCGATTTCATTCCGAACGAAATCATAGGCAGCTCCGATCCGATCGTATTCGGATAAGCCGCGCCAGCTGCGGTTCTCAATTAGACGCGCAAGAGGCGCGGCATCAAAATCCAGTAGTTTGGTGGGTACAAGTAGGGGGTCGGTCATCTGCAACGGGTCGCTCCTCGAATCGTCTTGGAACAAGACTAATTGCTATAGTCACTGTAGCTTCAATCCTTTCTTTCAGAAAGAATCTCCCGCAACTATTTGTCCGTGTGAACCGCTTTGTGGTGTTCGCCGTGTGCATCGCGCAGGATGTCGATACCGCCCCACGCCGCGATCCCGGCCACGACCACACCCACGACTATGTCCGGCCAGTTCGTTCCCAGCCAGGCGACGAGACCGCCAGCCACGACGATCCCGAGGTTTGCGGCGAAGTCGTTCCAGCTGAAGGTGTTCGCCGCGCGGATGTTGACGTCCGGTTCGCGAAGTCGGGCGAGCAACCAGACGCAGACCGCGTTGATCGCCGCGGCGATCAGGGCCATGGTGATCATGATCGTCCCGAGCGGATCCGACCCGCCGACATAGCGCCGCCACGCATCGTAGAGGATGCCTGCAGCGAACAGGATCAGCAGCCCACCGGAGATGTTCGCCGCCCCGCGTTTCCATTTGTCGGATCGGGACAAAGCGAAAAGGCTGATCGCGTAGACGAAGCTGTCGGAAAGGTTATCGAGCCCGTTGGCGATCAGGGCACTTGAGTCGCCGAAGGCGCCTGTTGCGAAAAAGGCCACGGCCAAACCGATATTGAGCGCCAGAACGATCCAAAGCGTCCGTCTCTCCATTGAATCTTGTCTAGCGGCCATTTTGTGGTTCCAGCTTGTGTTGTAGGACACATTAACTTCTGCGGCTGATCTGCGTTCCAGCCGGAATGTTGGCTGAATTCCTTCAGGCCCCGATTTCCTCGTGCTCGGTCAAGCATTCCGAATGGTCCCGCAACACCTCAAGCACCTTGCAATCTCCCGTCCGCCCGCCGCTGCATTCGTGAACCATGCGTTTCAGTTCCGTGCGCAGCGCCTTCAGGCGGTCCATGCGCTGCTCCACCTGTTTGAGCTGGCGACGCGCGATGGCATCTGCCTCGTCGCAGGGGCGGTTGGGATGGTCGCTGAGGTCGAGCAGCTCGCGGATCGCATCGAGCGAAAAACCGAGTTGCCGCGAATGGCGGATGAAGGACAGTCGGTCGAGCTGTGCATTGTCGTAGCGCCTCTGTCCGCCTTCGGTCCTGCCAGGTTCGGGCATGAGTCCGATCTGTTCGTAGTACCGGATGGTCTGCACTTTTGTGCCAGTCTTCTTTGACAGAGTACCGATCGTGAGCATTTTCGCCTCCATGAAAAAGATACAGTTTGTGTAGGTTTTGCCGTCGGAATAAACAAGTGTCGGATTCATAGACGCGTGAGTTCAAGCTATACCATGATTTCGTGCTTGAACCTCTAGCAGCTAGAGGATGTATCCGCACAGGCAATAAGAATCAAAATCAGGCGAACAGGATTGTCCCTTACATCGGCACAGAAGTTTCTTTGGGTTTTGGCAGGCGTGGCAGCGCTTGCCTTCGTATGGCTTTTGCTATGGTCCGATTATCGTGCCGATAGCGCCCGAACCGACGCCGAACCGCCTTTTTTCGCTGAGTTCGAACTGACGGACCACCAGGGTATGGTTCGAACCGAGGAGGACTTTGCGGGGCGCTGGATGCTGGTTTTTTTCGGCTTTACCAACTGCCCCGACGTCTGCCCGACGACCCTATCCGAGGTCGCGGCGGTGATGGACAGTCTGGGCGACGATGCCGCCAAGGTCCAGCCGATTTTCATAACAATCGACCCTGAACGAGACACGCCCGCAGCACTCGCCGAATACGTCCCGCTGTTCGATGCGGGCATCATCGGGCTGACCGGCACGCCGGAACAGATCGCCGCTACATCCGAGACCTTTCCGATCTTCTTCGAACGCGTCGAAGAGGCTGCGGCGCCGGATGGTTACACGATGGGCCACACGTCGCATCTGTTCCTCTTCGATCCCGACGCGGGCTTCGCCGACTCGTGGCCCTACGGCACCTCCGCCGAAGAGATCCTCGCCGATCTGGAAGAGAGGATCTGACCGACATGATCCGTATGTCCGGAGAAACAGCCCTCGGGCTGGCGTGGATCATCGCGCTCGTCGCCTCGCTTGCCGTGCTTTTCATCGGCGAGGTGCTGGGGCAGACGCCCTGTGTGCTATGCTGGTTCCAGCGCGCCTTCATGTTCCCCTTGGCCATTGTCCTCGGGCTCGGCCTTTGGTGGCGGGACGGCCGCGTGGGGCGCTACGGCATCGCATTGGCGCTTGGCGGCGGCGCAATCGCCCTGTGGCACATGGGGCTGTACGTCGGTCTTGTTCCCGAACGCATCCAGCCCTGCACGGCCACCGGCCCCTCTTGCACCGATGACAACCAACTGGTCTTCGGCATCCCTATCCCGCTGATGGCGCTCGCCGCCTTCGCGCTGATCGGGGCGCTGTCGGCCCTTTCATTGAAGGACACACGAACATGAACCGACGCGGCCTGATCCTGTCCGTTCTCGCCCTCGGCGTCGCCGGTTTCGGCGGAGCCACCTGGTTTGCAACCCGCCCCGGCCCGGTGGCCGAAGCGGAGCCTGTTGCTCCGGAACTTGCTGAGGCGATGATCCGCCCCTACTCGCCCATCCTCGGACCTGCGGAGGCGCCCGTCACGATCGTCGAATTCTTCGATCCGGCCTGCGAGGCCTGTCGCGCCTTTCATCCCATCGTGAAGGACATCATGGCCGAGCATGGGGATGCTGTCCGCGTCGTGATCCGCTACACGCCCTTCCACGGCGCGGCATCCGAGGAAGCGATCCGCGTGCTCGAGGCGGCGCGCATGCAGGACGTTTACGTGCCGGTGCTTGAGGCCGTTCTGCGGGAACAGCCGAGATGGGCTTCGCACGGTGCCCCGGCGCCTGGCCTGATCCTTCAGATCGCCACCACGGCCGGACTCGATGCCGAGGCCGCGCGCACGCAAATGCTGGCGCCCGATGTCGTGGCGATCCTGAATCAGGATCGTGCCGACGTCGAGACCGTGGGAATTCGCCAGACGCCCACATTCTTCGTGAACGGCAAGCCGCTCGATCCATTCGGAGAGGCAGAATTGCGTCGTCTGGTGGCTGCCGAAGTCGCTGCCGCGCAAAGCTGAATGGAAAAGGCAGGATCAGAACGATGAAAAAGTATATTTTGACCAGCACACTGGCCGCGCTTTTGACCCTTGGAGGGCTCTCGGTGCCCGCGCTGGCCGGACCCGAGGATGTTGTCGTCGAGAACGCGTGGTCCCGCGCCTCCATCGGGATGAACCGTCCCGGGGCCGCCTACATGAAGATCCGCAACACTGGCGACGAGCCTGTGACGCTGATCGGTCTTACAACACCGCTCGCGATGATGCCCGAAATTCACGAGACGAAGACAAATGCCGAAGGTGTGAGTTCCATGAGCCCGGCGGGGGAGATCGCGATCGCCCCGGGCGAGAGCGTCGCGCTCGAACCGGGGGGCCTGCACGCAATGCTGATGCGGCTACAAGAACCGATGACGGAAGGGGACACCTTTCCGCTGACCCTGCTTTTCGACGACGGAGGCGAAATGACGGTCGAGGTGCCGATCCTCGGAATCGCCGCGCGGGGGCCAGAGGACTGATGCGGCGACGAGCGATCCTGGGGTACGGCGCGGCTGGTGTCGGGGCGGTCGCCCTGATGCTCTTCGTCGGTTGGTGGCAGGTCGATGGACCCGGTGGACCCGAACCTGTCGGGCAGCGGCCTGTGGCTCTGACCGAGATGGATTTCCGTCTGACGGATCATGAGGGCAACGCGGTCGGGCCAGAAACCCTGATCGGCCGCCCGACGATGGCGTTCTTCGGCTTCACCTACTGCCCCGATGTCTGCCCGACCACGCTCTCTGACATTTCGGGATGGCTCGACGATCTGGGAGACGAGGCCCACGAGATGAACGTGGCTTTCATCACGGTCGATCCCGAGCGCGACACTGTCGAAACGATGGCCGAATATGTCGGCTACTTCCATCCGGCGATCCGCGGCTGGACGGGGCCCGAGGAGCAGATAGCGCGCGTCGCGGACGGCTTCCGTGCCACCTACGAGCGGGTGCCGACGGAAAGCGGCGATTACACGATGAACCACACCGCGAGCGTCTTCCTGTTCGCAGCCTCTGGGCGGTTCGTCACCATGATCGACTATCACGAACCCAGAGAATTCGCGGTGCCGAAAATTCGCCGCGCGCTGGAAGAAGAAACGGAGGGGGCGACATGAGGCTCAGAACTTTGGCGGCTTGTGTTGCAATTGCGGGGACGGTTTCGGGTGCGGCTATCGCCATCTTCGATCTTTTGTCGAAAGAACCCGTGCCGCCGGAACTTGTCCAGGCAGGTAGCTGGATGCCCCAACGTCCTGAAGTCCCCCAGAACGTTGACATTCCCGTGACGCTGCCCGTGACGGCATGGGCAGACGATGCACACAATCTCAGCCCGCTGCCCCTTCTGCAGGTCGCTGTTGCCGACAGGCCGGTACGGGCGATCGAGCCACCGCTGTCGACATGGTCGCGCGACGTTGCAGCTGGCGAGACGCTCGATTTCTTGCTGTCCGAAGCTGGACTTGCGGCACCTGACAGAGCCGAAGTTGCCCTCGCGCTTGGCGCGGAATACGATCTGCGACGGCTGCGGCCGGGGCACTCGGTCACTGTTGCTTCGACCATGGACGGCAGCCCCCGCACCGTCTCACTCGCCGTCGAGGACGGGGTTCGGATCGAGGTGGTTTTCGGCGAGCAGTTGTCCACACAGGTCGTGGCTCCGGATCCGGAGATCGTAACCCTTGCCGGCGAAGCCGTAATCGACAGCTCGATCTTCGCGGCACTCGACGAAGCCGGCATACCCGCCCGTTTTTCCGTGGACCTTGCGCAGATGCTGGGTGGGACCGTGGATTTCCGCCGCGAGATGTCCGGCGGCGAAACACTAAGGCTTCTCTGGCGTGAGGCGCGGGTCGGCGAGGACAGGATCGGACAGCCCGAACTCGCCTTCGCCGCACTGGAGATCGGCGGTTCGCTTTACGAGATCGTATGGCCGGACGACGGCAGCGGTCAGGCGACGATCTACGTCGATGGCGAGGTGCTGCGCGTCTTTGCACAGCCGGTCGAGGGCGCGCGCCTCAGCTCGGTGTTCGGACGCCGCACGCATCCGGTCTTTGGCAACGTCCGGATGCACACCGGCGTCGATTTTGCAGCGGCACGTGGGACACCGGTTCAAGCGACGGCACCGGGGCGGGTCAATTTCATCGGCTGGCGCGGCGGATATGGTCGCGTGGTCGAAATCTTGCACGGCTCCGACACCATGACGCGCTACGCGCATCTGAGCGCCGTGCCGGAAGACTTGGCACAAGGCCAACGCGTTGCGGCGGGAGACGTGATCGGCCGCGTCGGCGCGACTGGCACGGCGACAGGTCCGAACCTGCACTATGAGGTGCTCGTGGATGGGCGCCCGACTGACCCCCTCTCTGACGACCGGCTCGCCGAAGCGGCCGAGAGCGATGCGGATGATACCGCCGCGCTCTCGCGTCTGGCCGAGGCGCGGGCGCTTCTGAATGAAAACCTCGGCAGCGAGATTGCCAAAACGACAACCGAAAGGCTCTGACCCATGAAACGCATGACCCAAGCTCTTGCCATCACGCTCGCCCTGTTCCCAGCGGCCCAGGCCCTCGCAGAGGCAACGGCGATCGACGTCCGCAAGACCAACGGATGCGGCTGCTGCCTCTCGTGGATGAAACATCTCGAAGAGAACGGGTTTGTGCCGACCGGCCAGGACATGTTCGGCGGGCTTCTCGTGCGCTTCAAGCTAGACAACGGCGTGCCGCAGCGCATGGTCTCCTGCCACACCGCGCTCATTGACGGCTACGTGATCGAGGGCCATGTACCGGCCGCTGACATCCGCCGCCTTCTCGAGGAGCGCCCGGACGCCGTCGGCCTCGCTGTTCCGGGGATGCCCTATGGCTCGCCCGGCATGGGGCCAGAAGACGACCGCGAGGCCTATGATGTCTTCCTCATCCGCAAGGACGGGTCGACGGAAGTCTTTTCGAGCTACGCCGAAGGATAATCTGGCCCGCCCATGGAAAATTTGTCTCCGATAATGCTCGGCTTTCTCGGAAGTCTTGCCGCCGGATCGCTCACAGCAGTCGGAGCAGTTCCCGTGCTGTTCGGGCGCATCCCGTCTCGGGCCACACGCGATCTGTCGCTCGGCTTCGCTGCCGGTGTGATGCTCGCCGCTTCTTTCTTTTCGCTGATCATCCCGGCATTGGATGCGGCGGAGCCGATGTTCGAAAACGGCGCGATGCCTGCGGCCATCGTATGCGTTTCGATTCTTCTGGGCATGGGGGCTGTCGCCCTGATGAACGAAAAGCTGCCGCACGAGCACTTCAAGACGGGACGCGAAGGGCCCGAAGCGGCGTCTTTGCGGCGGGTCTGGTTGTTCATCATTGCGATCACGATCCACAACTTCCCTGAAGGCCTTGCCGTGGGGGTCGGCTTCGGATCCGGAGGTATGGAGGGCGGTCTGCCGCTCGCCATCGGCATCGGGCTTCAGAATGCGCCCGAAGGATTGGCCGTCGCTGTATCTCTGCTGGGCGAGGGATATCCGAAGCTGCGCGCCTGGGGCATCGCGGCGCTGACGGGCATGGTCGAGCCGATTGGCGGTTTGCTCGGGGCCGGCATCATCACACTGTCGGAACCGCTGCTTCCATGGGGTCTGGCCTTTGCCGCGGGCGCAATGCTCTACGTCATTAGCCACGAAATCATCCCCGAAACCCATCGCAGCGGCCATCAGAACAGGGCGACGCTCGGTCTCGCAGTCGGGCTCGTTCTGATGCTGTTCCTTGATGTCTGGTTGGGATGAGGCAATGTCACTAAACAAGGTATCTCCGATGATCGGCGTCTTCGCAGCACTTGCTGCGTTCGCGATCGATCAGATCACCAAAGCCATTGTCGTTGCGAATGCCGTCACTTTAAGCGCCGGAATTCCCGTGTTTCCGGGATTCATCCTCGTCTTTTATCGTAATGACGGCGTGACTTTCGGGATGTTGGGCGGCGCGCCGTGGTGGAGCCTCATCGCTCTCGCTCTTGCCATCTGTGTTTGGCTGGGGGTTATGCTGTTTCGCGCCGACAATGCGGTGGAAACGCTTGCCTACGGTGCGATCATTGGCGGAGCCCTGGGCAATGTCATCGATCGTGTGCGGTATCGGGCTGTAACAGACTTTCTCGATTTCTACATTGGCACAACACATTGGCCTGCCTTCAACTTGGCCGATGTATTTGTCGTCAGTGGCGTGGGGCTCTTGCTCGCCGCGCCATGGATCAGCGCGCGGCGTTCGATCAAGTCGTGAAGCCGGAAATTCTGAATCGCATCGCTCTGCGCCACCGTTTTCTTTCGCGGATGACGCTTGGTTTCGCCGCCGGGGCGATGACCGTTCTGACTTTCCCGCCTCTTTCGATTCTCCTGCTCGTTCCCGTTGCCTATTCCGCGTTGTTTGTCGGGCTTCGCGATCTCTCCTTCGGGCGCGCTTTCCTCGTCGGCTGGGCGTTTGGTCTCGGCCAGTTCGGTTTCGGGATTTGGTGGATCGCGGAAAGTTTCTACGTCGAGGCCGAGCGGTTTGGGACGATGGCGATTCCGGCGGTCGCGGGATTGTCCGCAGGTCTCGCGATTTTCCCAGCCATTGCCGCTGCGCTTTTTGCCGAAATCGCGCGGCGCGGAGCCATGGGCAGTCTCTTGGCCTGCCTCCTGTTCGCGACCTCCTGGACCGTGGCCGAGTGGTTGCGTGGTCACGTTCTGACAGGGTTTCCCTGGAATCTGGCCGGTTACGCACTTGTAGACTACGCCGCCCTTCGCCAGACCGCCGCCTGGGTCGGAAGCTATGGGTTAAGCTTTCTCACCGTGTTCGTTGCGGTACTCCCCGGCGCGGCTGCCATGGCGTCCGGGCGGCAACGATTGACCATCTCGCTCATGGCGCTGGCCGGCATAGCGACGATGTGGGCTGTCGGCACACTTCGCCTCCAGTCGGATGCACAACAGCCACCCACTGTCGACCTGCGCATTGTCCAAGGCAACATTCCACAAGAGGAGAAATGGGCGCCCGAGAACCGCGAGGCGACATTCGCGCGCTATCTTGAGCTTTCAACCCGGCGCGGCGATTTCGACGTTCTTCTCTGGCCGGAAACCGCCTTTCCGGGTTTCCTCGATGAGGATACGGAGGCGCAGGCCCGCATTGCCGCCGCGCTACCGGAAGGCAGCGTGCTGCTCACCGGGGTGCCGGACCGTGTACCGAGCGACGATGGCACCCGATATTTCAACACGGTCCAGGCTTTTGGCGAGACGGGCGAGATCCTGACCGGATACGCGAAATACCATCTCGTGCCGTTCGGCGAATATGTCCCATTCCGCGGCTGGTTGCCCATCGAGCGGCTCACGGCGGGTCTGGGCGATTTTACGCCCGGACCGGGCCCGCGAACGCTTGCGCTTCCGGGTGTGCCGCTGGTCGCCGTGGCGATCTGCTATGAGATCATCTTCCCAAGCCATGTGGTCGACGACCTGTTCCGACCCGACTGGATTTTTAACGCGACAAACGATGCCTGGTTCGGCACCAGCATCGGACCCGAGCAGCATCTGGCTTCCGCACGGATGCGCGCCGTAGAGGAAGGCCTTCCTGTCATCCGAGCCGCGAATACGGGCATCTCTGCGGTCATCGACGCGAGCGGAGAGATCGTTGCGCGGCTCGATACCGGCGAAACGGGCATCATCGACGCTAGCCTGCCCTCCGCGCGACCGCCGACACTCTACGCGAGCTTCGGGGACTGGATGCTGTTGGCGCTCATCTTGGCTTCGTGGAGCTCAGCAATGGCGCCAATGCGACGGCTCACTACCGCCGCATGAGAAAGACCGTCATGCAAAGATGTGGATAGGTGTTCCGTCTTTCACCATTGCATAGATGTCCTCGATCTGCCGATCTGTGACCGCGATGCAGCCAGCTGTCCAGTCGCGGACGTCCGTCGGATCGATGCCGGGTCGTGGACCACCATGGATGAAGATGTCGCCCCCCGGGGATCGGCCCTGCGCCTCGGCAAAAGCGATGTCGGCCTGATTCGGATAAGAGATGCCAACCGAAAGATGATACGTACTGTCGGGGTTGCGCTTATCGACTACGTAAGCGCCCTCAGGGGTCCGGCCGTCTCCCTCGAATTGCTTGTGACCCTCAGGAGCGAAACCCAGCCCGACCGGATAGGTTTGCAATACGCGATCGGCTCCGTCGAGAACAAGCAAACGCTGCCCCTTGTAAAGCCGAACACGGGTCACTTCGGGTCCGCCATAGCTGCGGAACTTGCTGGCACAGCCAGACAGAAACGCTGCCAACCCGCCCAACAGGACGGCGCGGCGGGGAAATCGGATGGTTTTCACTGCTCGACGCCTCTTTCGTGAGGTCTGATATGGACATTACGTTACCTTGCAAATGCTGCCTGATCAATGTCCGTGGGCAAGCGCGGCTTTTGTCATCTGTGGGCCAACCTGCTCACCGCCGGACGGCGGCGCCTTGGCCTCTTGGCCGTTCAGCAGGCGCAGGGCATTGGCCACCACCAGCAATGACACCCCTACGTCGGCTGCAATCGCGCCCCACATCGATGCCAGTCCGAACGCGGTAGCGACAACGAAAACGCCCTTGGTCGCCAAGGAAATACCGATGTTCTGATGGATAATCGACATTGTCCGGCGCGAATGACCGATCAGCCAAGGCACCTTCCCGAGGTCGTCGGTCATCAGGGCAATATCAGCCGTCTCGATTGCCGCGTCCGAACCAACAGCACCCATCGCGATGGCGTAATGCGCGCGCGCCATGGCGGGGGCGTCGTTCACCCCGTCGCCGATCATGGCCACCATGTCATGCGTTTCGACCAGTTCTTCGATGGCTGTCACCTTGTCTTCGGGCAGAAGCTCGGCACGGACCTCGTCGATGCCGACCTCGGCGGCAACGGCGCGCGCTGTCCGCTCGTTGTCGCCCGTCAACATGACGATGGTCTTCACGCCTTGCGCGTGGAGCTGTGCCACGATGCCCTTGGCATCGGGGCGGATACGGTCGCGCAATTCCAGGATGCCGGTGACGCCGGTGTCGTCGCCTACGGCAACAAGGGTGCTGCCAGCCCCTTCGATGCGGTCGCGCAAATCCTTCGGAATGGCATCGCCGAATCCCTTCTCCTCGGCAAACCGGTCCGACCCCAGCCAGATCGACCGGCCGTCTGTGCGTCCTTCAAGTCCCCTGCCCGGAACGGTTCGGGTATCTTCCGCGGCGGATACCTTGATGCCGTCGGCTTCTGCCCGCGCGAGAATGGCGCGCGCCAAGGGATGCGAGGAACGTGCCTCCAGCCCAACGGCGAGGGTCATCAGATCTTGCGCCGAAGCCCCGCCCAGCGGATGCACAGCCGCCACTTCGGGCTCGCCCATTGTGATTGTGCCGGTCTTGTCCATGGCCAGCGCGGTGGTCCGACCCGGTGCCTCGACATAGGCACCACCCTTGATGAGTACGCCCGCCCGCGCCGAAGCGGTGAGCGCCGCGACGATGGAGACCGGTGTCGAGATGACCAGAGCACACGGGCAGGCGATCACCAGCAGAACGAGTGCATTGTAGAACCAATAATCCCAGGCCCCCCCGAAAATGAGCGGCGGCAGCAGGGCAATTGCAATGGCGAGAGCCATGACGATAGGCGTGTAGATGCGGGCGAATTTCGCCACCCACTGCTCCACGGGCGCGCGGCGGGCATGGGCGTCACCGACCATGCGGATGATCTTGGCCAACACGGTGTCCGAGGCGGCCTTCGTGGCGCGCACCGTCAGTGTGCCTTCGCCGTTGATCGTACCGGCATAGACTTCGTCGCCTCGTTCCTTTGGGACCAGCGCACTCTCTCCGGTGATTGGCGCCTGATCGACCGCGCCGGCGCCGTCCGTCACCTCACCATCGAGCGGGATACGGTCGCCACCGCGTACTATGAAGCTTGAGCCTACGGCGACTTGGGCCGCCGGAACGTCGGCCTCGCTTCCGTCTTCGCGGATCACGCGCGCCGTCGGTGGTGCAAGGTCCAAGAGCGCCGAGACCGCATTCCTCGCACGCCCGACGCTCCAGCTTTCGAGGTAGAGCGAGAGCGAGAAAAAGAACGCAACCGTCGCCGCCTCGAAGAATTCGCCAAGCCCTATGGCACCGGCCACCGCGACCACCATCAGCAGGTTCATGTCGGGCGACAGTCTCCGTGCGGACGACCATGCCTTGGGTGCCACGAGCCAGACACCGAACAGGATCGCAACCGCGAATAGCCCTGCCTCGACCCGTGGCATCGGCGCTTCGCCGTGCCCTGCGAAGAGGCCGAGTGCCCCCCC
>NZ_FNZG01000005.1 GCF_900109195.1 Pseudooceanicola nitratireducens
GGGGGGGGGCTGCTGGTTGAGCGAGCTTTCCCTTAGCTCTTTGGCGCAGGCTTTTGGAAGCCTTTCTGTTCTACCTACGCCAATTAAAATTTCCGCCCGGCGTTTACGCCGGGCAGCGCCGTCCCGCCCCCCTGGGGCGGCGCTTTTGCGCCACCCCGCGTGCCGGACGCTGCCCTATGCGATGACCTCTGAAGCCAGATCGCCGGTTGTGGTGAAGGTGCGCCCCTGGGCTCCGCCCGTGATCAGGCGAAATCGTCCACTAAACGATTTCCGGGATGCCTGATCACCCCCGCGTGCCGGACGCTGCCCTTTTCGGGAAAAGTTCGGGCGTGGCAGCCGCGAGCCGAGGTTCCCAGGGTAACGACCGCTAAAGCTGGTGAGCCGGTTGTGGGGAGGTGTGCCGCAAAGTTGCCGCGCATCCTACACAACAAAAAACACCGCCAACCCGAAGGTCGGCGGCGAAGTCTCGGGAAGTTTGGTGCCCGATCCCGGGAAGGCGCGGTCAATTGAAGTTGAACCGCGGCGCTTCCTTCCGGGTGAACCGGTCGATGGCGTCCTTGTGATACTCAGACGTCAGGCAGATCGACTGGGCCTGCGCCTCCATGTCCAGCAGCGTGTCGCTGTCCAGCTCCAGAGACCGGGCGGAAATCGCCTTGGTCAGGCCATAGGCCGTGCGCGAGGTCTGGGTCATCTGGGCGGCGATCTCCTGAGCGCGGGGCAGCAGGGCCTCGGGGGTGGTGACCTCCATGCAGATGCCGATCTCTTTCGCCTCGGGCGCGTGCACGGTGCGGCCGGTATAGAACATCTCTCGCGCGCGTTGGAGGCCGACCATGCGGGGCAGCGAATAGAATAGGTTCCCGTCCGGCACCGCGCCGACCTTGCAGAAAGACGCGTTGAACGACGCCCGGTCCGAGGCCAGGATGATGTCCCCGGTCAGCGCCAGGCCAAGCCCCGCGCCATAGGCCGGGCCATCCACCGCGACGATCACCGGAACCGGCAGATCGCGTAGCTTCTTCATCCAGGAATGCAGGTGCTTCATCCGGGGGATGATGTCTTCGGCCCCCGAGACCAGACCGGCCTTATGGTTTTCCAGCATCTTCTTCAGGTCGCCGCCGGCGCAGAAGACGCCTTCGGACCCGGTGAAGATGACGGCCTTGACCTGCGCGTCCGTGGACAGGCCGTGGAAGGTGTCATGCAGCGCCTCGCGCATGGCGTCGGACAGGGCGTTGCGCGATTTGGGTTCCGTCATCTCGATCTGGACGACACCCTCGGTGCGGGTGATGCGGATGGGATCGCTCATGCGTTTTGCCTTTCCGTGCGGGCGGCGAGCACGGCGGCCCGGATCGCCTTTTTGTCGATCTTGTTGGTGGGCGACAGCGGCAGCGCGCCGTCCCAGATGGTGACCCCGCGCGGGGCCTTGTAGTCGGCGATCTTCTGGCGACAGAAGGCGATCAGGTCCTCCTCGGACGCCTCCTTGCCGTCATGCAGGGCGACGACTGCATAGACCATTTCCCCCCATTTCTCGTGCGGGACGCCGATGACGGCGGCCTGGGCAACGGCGGGATGCTTGGAGAGCGCATTCTCGGTCTCGATCGGATAGACGTTTTCCCCGCCCGAGATGATCATCTCCTTGGTGCGGCCGACCAGGGTCAGATAGCCGTCTTCGTCCAGGAACCCCGCGTCACCCGTGTGATAGAAGCCGCCGCGCAGCGCCTGGGCGGTGTCCTCGGGGCGGTTCCAATAGCCGTTCATGACCTGAGGGCCGCGGATGATGACCTCTCCGCTCTGGCCGGTCGGCACGGGATTGTCGTTCTCGTCCACGATGCGCACGTCGGCGTAGACCACGGGCTTGCCCACGGTCCCCAGCTTGCCGATCATCGGGTTGCCGGGCATGTGGTCGGCGGGTGTCAGTACCGTCAGCACGGGCGAGGTTTCGGTCATCCCGTAGCCCTGGCAGAAGACGATGCCCGGGATCGCATCAAGTGCGCGTTCCATCAGCGCCAGCGGCATCGGAGAGGCCCCGTAGGTCAGGCATCGAATCGACGAGAAATCGAAATCCGAAAACCGGGGGTGGTCCATGATCATCGCCAGCATGGTCGGCACCAGCGTCATGGTCGTGATGCGCTGATCCTGGATCATGCGCATGGTTTCCTCGACCTCGAACCGGGGCTGGATCACCATGGTCGTGCCATAGGCGATTGCGGTGTAGACGCGGCTGCCGGTGCCCAGGTGGAACAGCGGCCCGGACAGCAGAAGCACGTCGGTGTCGACATAGCCATACAAATGGCCCGAGCCCGTGGCATTCACCAGCAGGTTGGCATGGGACAGCATCACCCCCTTGGGCACACCGGTGGTGCCCGAGGTATAGAAGATGATCATCGTGTCGTTGGAATGGCTGGCCCGGTCGTCAAAGGCATCGTCGGCCACCTTGGGCGTGGCCGCGATCAGCGCATCATACGAAGGTGTGCCGGAAGGCAGGTCTTCGGCCGTGTCGTCCCAATCGGCAAAGATCAGGTGCTTCAGCGACGGGCAGCGGTCCATCAGCGCGGCGGCGCGGGGCACGAAGTGGCGGTCGACCACCAGAACCTGCGGAGTGCAGTCGGCGATGACATCGACCATCTCGTCTTCGGACAGGCGATAGTTCAGCGGCACCAGGATGCCGCCGATGACGCAGGGGACGTAGTACATCTCGACCAGCCAGTGCGAGTTCTGGCCCAGGTAGGCCACGCGGTCGCCGGGCTTCACGCCCTTGTCCGCCAACACCTGGCCCATGGCCTGGATGCGGTCGCGGAACTGGGCATAGGTGAAGTCGCGCCCTTCGAAATGCGTGGCCTTCTTGTCGGGATGCTTGAACGCGTATTTCCGGATCAGGTCGGGGAAGCGGTTCATTTCTTCCCCCCAAGGACAGACCGGCCGATGATCTCGCGCATCACCTCACCGGTGCCGCCGGCGATGCGGCCGACACGGGCATCGGCCCAGGCGCGGGCAATGGGATATTCCCACATGTAGCCATAGCCGCCGAACATCTGCAGCATGGTATCAAGGCACTGGCACAGCGTTTCCGAGGTCAGCATCTTGCCCATGGCAGCGTCCACGGCGTCCAACTCGCCGGCGACGTGCATTTCCAGGCATTTGTCGACGAAGACGCGCATCAGAACGGCCTGGGCCTTGATCTCGGCGATCTTGAAGCGGGTGTTCTGGAAATCACCGATGGTCTGGCCAAAGGCCTTGCGGGTGGTGACGTGATCCACGGTCCAATCCAGCGCGGCCTCGAGCGCGGCAGAGGCGCGGACACATTGCAGCAGACGTTCCTGCGGCAACTGTTCCATCAGCTGGTAGAAGCCGCGCCCTTCGCCGCCCAGCAGGTTGGTCGCGGGCACGCGGACGTTGTCAAAGAACAGCTCGGCCGTGTCCTGGGCCTTCCAGCCGACCTTATCCAGCAGCTTTTCCCCCTTGGTGAAGCCGGGCGTGTCCGCCGGCACCAGGATCAGCGAGGTGCCCTTGGCCCCCAGTTTCGGGTCGGTCTTGCAGGCCAGGACCAGGATATCGCAGTTGCCGCCATTGGTGATGAACACCTTCTGGCCGTTGATGACGAAATCATCGCCGTCCCGCACCGCGGTGGTCTTGATACCCTGTACGTCGGATCCGGCGGCGGGTTCGGTCATGGCGATGGCGCCGATCGCCTCGCCCCGGGCCATCTTGGGCAGCCATTCCTTCTTGATCTCTTCCGACCCGTAGTGAAGCAGATAGGGCGCGACGATGTCGGAATGCAGCGAAAAGCCTGGCCCCATGGCCCCGGCGGCGGACAGTTCTTCCATCACCACCATAGAGAACAGGAAATCCGCACCGGCCCCGCCGTATTCCTCGGGCATGGCGGCGCAGAGCAGCCCGTTTTCGCCGGCCTTCTTCCAGGCCTCGCGGCTGACGCGGCCGTCTTTTTCCCACTGCGCATGATGCGGCGTGATCTCGGCCTCGACAAAGCGGCGGACCTGATCGCGGAACATCTCGTGGTCTTCGTTGTAAATGGTGCGCTTGAACATGCGGGTCTCCTCCAATCCCTGCCGACTCCACCTCGGCGTGTTGAGGTCTTCATAATTAGCTTGCAATTAATTATCAAGCTAATTACATACGACAGGGAATTGACGAGGAGGAGACATTCCATGCTGGAAGGCAAGGCAGTCATCGTGACGGGCGCGGGCCGGGGAATCGGCCGCGACATCGCATTGATGATGGCGTCGCGTGGCGCAAAAGTCATCGTGAACGATCTGGGCGGTGCCGCCGATGGTGACGGGGCGGATGCGACCCCGGCGCAAGAGGTGGTGAACGAAATCAAGGCCGCCGGAGGCGAGGCCGTCGCGAACTTTGGCAACGTGGCCAAGATCGAAGACGCCAACGCGATGTACGAACAGTCCATGGACGAATTCGGCACCATCGACGTGGTGGTCAACAACGCGGGTATCCTGCGTGACGTCATCTTCCACAAGATGACCGAACAGGAATGGGACAGCGTCATCGCCGTGCACCTGAAGGGCAGCTTCAACATGGCGCAGGCCGTGGCCAAGCAGTTCAAGATGCAGGCCTCGGGCTGTTTCCTGAACTTCACCTCGACCTCCGGGCTGATCGGCAACTTTGGCCAGGCGAACTATTCCGCCGCCAAGATGGGCATCGTTGGCCTGTCGAAGTCGCTGGCGCTGGACATGGCGCGTTTCAACGTGCGGTCGAACTGCATCGCGCCCTTCGCCTGGTCGCGCCTGATCGGCACCATCCCCGCCAAGACCGAGGCCGAGAAGGCCCGTGTCGAGCGCATCAAGGAGATGACGCCGGCCAAGATCGCGCCGCTGTGTGTTGCCCTGGCGGATCCGACCTGCGAAACCACCGGTCAGATCTTCTGCATCCGCAACAACGAGATCTTCCTGATGTCGCAGCCGCGTCCGATCCGGTCGGTGCACCGTTCGGAAGGCTGGACCCCGGAGACCGTGCGCGATCATGCGATCCCGGCGATGAAGGCCAGTTTCCACGAACTGGAACGCTCGGGCGACGTTTTCAGCTGGGATCCGATCTAAGGATTAGACCTTTGGGTCTGGCGAAACTATGCTGTTCCATGGTCTGCCACGGCGGGCCATGGGATCAGATTTCGGAAGGGAAACGCAGTCTTGGGCGATACGGTCAAGGATAAGCCGGTGAAGGTGTCTCTGGGCGAGGATTACAATCCTCTCTATCAGGACATTGCGAGGTTTCGGGCAATCATGTTCGACAGTCTGCTGAAGCCGCATGACATGACCATGTCGCAGGGCTGGGTCCTGGTGCATCTGCTGCGCGAGAACGGACTGCGCCAGTCCGAACTGGCCGAGAGGCTGGAGGTGGCGACCGTGACCACCTCGAAGCTGATCGACCGGCTCGAGGCGCGCGGCTACGTCGAACGGCGCACCGACCCCGAAGATCGCCGCTCCAACCGTGTGTTTGCCACCGACCAGGCCAAGGCCATCGTCAAGATCATGACCAAGACGATCTATGACGTGGACGAGATTGCCAATGTCGGGATCGAACAGGCGGATCTGGAGACCACCGGAAAGGTGCTGAGCCGCATGCGCGACAACCTGCGCGCGGCCCTGGCCAACCGCTAGACCTTCTATCGATAGACGCGTCCCGGTCCGCCGGGGCGTGCCCAATCAGACAAAAGGATGACGCGATGCCGATGGACGCATCCGCGCCCCCGCTTGCGGGGCTGCGCATCATTGAATTTGCCGGGATCGGACCGGGCCCCTTTGCGGGCATGATGCTGGCCGACATGGGGGCCGAGATCATCCGTATCGAACGCCCCGGCGCGTCGTCTCCGACCGCGCAGGGCGACTATGGTCTGGATTTCATGGCGCGCGGCCGCAAGTCGCTGGCACTGAACCTCAAGGCCCCCGGCGCGGTCGAGCTGGCATTGCAGCTGATCGAAACCGCCGACGGGCTGATTGAAGGCTTCCGCCCCGGCGTTATGGAGCGTCTGGGCCTGGGCCCCGACATCTGTCGCGCCCGCAATCCGCGCCTGGTCTATGGCCGCATGACGGGCTGGGGCCAGGACGGTCCGATCGCCCATACCGCCGGGCACGACCTGAACTACATCGCGCTGACCGGCGCGCTTTGGGCCAGCGGCGAGGCGGGGCAGAAACCGTCCTTCCCGCTGAACCTGCTGGGCGATTTCGGCGGCGGCGGCATGTTCCTGGCCTTCGGCATGGTCACGGGGATGCTCAAGGCCGCGCGATCGGGGCAGGGCGACGTGGTGGATGCCGCGATCGTCGACGGCACCTCGGCCCTGATGACGATGATCTATTCGCGCCGCGCCATGGGCGTCTGGCAGGATGAACGCCAGTCCAATGCGCTGGACGGTGGCGTGCCCTGGTACGGGGTCTACGAATGCGCCGACGGCGGCTGGATCACCATCGGATCGCTGGAGCCGCAGTTCTGGGCCGTTCTGCTGAACAAGCTGAACCTGACCGAGGCCGACCTGGGCGACCGCAAGGACCGCAGCACCTGGCCCGCCATGCGCGCCAAGTTCACCCAGATCTTCAAGGCCCAGCCCCGCGATCACTGGGTCGCGCTGCTGCAGGACACCGACGCCTGTTTCGCCCCTGTGCTCAGCCCGGCCGAAGCGGCGGCGCATCCGCACAACCAGGCGCGCGGCATCTTTACCGGAACCCAGGACCCGCAGCCCATGCCCGCCCCGCGCTTTGCCACGTCGCAGACACCGCTGCCCGACAGGCCGCCGGTGCCCGGCGCGCACAGCCGCCAGGTCCTGGAAGAGGCCGGGATCGGCCCGGACGACATCGACACCTATTTCCGCGAAGGCACGGTGTCCTGAGCGACGCCGACAAGGGGGAGGAGACCCACCAATGACCATGCCCGCCGTCATGAAGAACCTGCGCATTCCGCTGATCGGAAGCCCGCTGTTCATCATCTCGACACCCGAACTGGTGACCGCACAATGCAAGGCCGGCGTCGTCGGCAGTTTCCCGGCGCTGAACGCCCGCGAAAAGGACGGCCAGTCGCTGGACGAATGGCTGACCCGGATCAAGGACGACCTGGCGCGCTATGACGACGCGAACCCGGACCGTCCCTCGGCCCCGTTTGCGGTCAACCAGATCGTGCACAAGTCCAACACCCGGCTGGAACGCGACGTGGAGCTGTGCGTGAAGCACAAGGTGCCGGTCTGGATCACGTCCCTCGGGGCGCAGAAGTGGGTCTATGACGCGGCGCATTCCTGTGGCGCGGTGGTGCTGCACGACGTGATCAACGACCGCTTCGCCCACAAGGCGATCGAAAAGGGGGCCGACGGTCTGATCGCCGTTGCCGCCGGCGCGGGTGGCCACGCGGGCGCGCAGTCGCCGCTTGCGCTGATCCAGGAGATCCGCGAATGGTTCGACGGGCCGCTGTTCCTGTCCGGTGCCATCGCCAAGGGGGATTCGATCCTGGCCGCGCTGGCCATGGGGGCGGACGGCGGTTACGCTGGCACCGCCTTCATCGCCACGGAAGAGGCGAACGCCGTTCCCGGCTACAAGCAGATGATCACCGAACACGGCGCATCCGACATCGTCTATTCCAACCTCTTCACCGGGGTCTGGGGGAATTACCTGAAACCCTCGATCGCGGCGGCGGGCATGGACCCCGACGCGCTTGAGATGTCGGACCCCAGCAAGATGAGCTTTGCGGAAAACCGTGAAAAACCAAAGTCCTGGAAAGAGATCTGGGGGTCGGGCCAGGGCATCGGCGCGGTCAAGTCCACCGTGACCACCGCCCAGCTGGTCGACCGCCTGGAAGCCGAGTTCATCGCCGCGCAAGAACGGCTGAACGCCACGCTCGCCGCCCGCTAAGGCGGCGGCGGCCACCGGTGCAGACGGGGGAGAGTCTGCACAATTAGATTGCTAGATAACTATTATCTTGCTATGCAAATCGAAGGAGGATCGGACAAAAGTCCGACGATAGGGAGGAAGACAATGAAGACATTTACCAAGAATATCCTGGCTGCGGCCTCGGTTTCGGTGATGGCTCTGGCGGCCCAGGCGGAAACCACGCTGATCGCCAACGAACCCGGGCCGAACCGGGGCGTGCGCGCCAAGGCCGTCAGCTATATCGCTGAACAGATCACCGAACGCACCGGCGGCGAAGTGAAGGTCGAACAGAACTGGGGCGGTGCCCTGTTCAAGACCAACGCCGCGCTGCAGTCGCTTGGCCTGGGCGTGGCCGACATGGGCGTCATCATCGGGGCCTATTCCGCATCGGAATTCCCGGAGCTGCAGATGGCCGGCCTTCAGCTGAAGCCCGCGCATCCCTGGGTGATGATGCAGGCGATGTACGAACTGTTCACCACCAATGAAAAGGTCCAGGCCCGCCTGGACGAGATGAACGTCGAATACATCCTGACCTTCTCGCTGACGCCGGGCATCCTGGTCTGTTCCGGTGACGGTATCCGCAAGCTGTCGGATGCGCCGGGCACGAAGATCGCGCACACCGGCTCCTCGACCGACATCTTCGGCGAACTGGGCGGCAACCTTGTCTCGATGCCGATCTACGACGTCTACCAGGGCATGGAAACCGGCCTGGTCGAATGTTCGGTGTCCTACGCCTACTACACCGTGGCGTCCAAGCTGAATGAGCTGATCGACACGATCACCGACATGCGCTTTTCCTCGCTGGCCAGCCTTGCGACCGTCGTCAACAAGGATACCTTCAACAGCCTGACGCCCGAGCAGCAGGAAATCATCCGCCAGGTCGGTCGTGACACGATGGACTACTACGCCGAGCAACTGGCCGAGGCCGACATCGCGGCGATGAAGACCCTGACCGAAGGCGAAGGCGCGGCCGAGCTGGTCGAGCTGCCCGAAGAGGACTATGCCCGCATGTCCGAACTGTTCCAGCCCTCGATCGAGAACTGGAAGGCCGACATGGCTGCTGTCGGCATGGACGGTGACGCCCTGATGGCCGAGCTGTACGAGCTGATCGACAAGTGGACCGCCGTGATGGAGACCGAAGGTCTTCCCTGGGAACGCGGCTGATCCCTGATCTTCCGGCCCGGCCGCGCCCTGCGTGCCGGGCCGATTTCCAAAACTCTCCGACAAAACGGACCCGACCATGAAACGCATCGAGCATCTTCTCGATACGGTGGCGGCCATTGCCATCGTGTTGCTGTGCATCCTGATCACGGCCAATATCGTCGCCCGCGAGGTCATCCAGACCGGCGTGCCCGACATCATCATCATGGTGCAGGAACTGATGATCCCCGCGATCCTGTTCCCGCTGGCCGGGGCCACCGCAGCCCGCGCCCATATCGCCATCGAAGTGATCGCCAACCTCTTTCCCGCCGCCCTGAACCGGTGGATCGCGGTCTTCGCGGCCCTGATCGGGGTTGTCATCGCCTCGGCCCTGCTGCTGGCCGGCTGGATGGAGTTCTGGAAAACCTTCAATTCCAACGCGCATTACGGCGGCGTCTTCATGTGGCCCAAGTGGCCGGGTCGCGCGCTGTTCGTCATCGCCATCGCCTTCTTTGAAATTCGGCTGATCCACGTTCTCTGGGTCGATCTTCGCGCTGCCCTTTCGGGCAAGCCCGCCCCCGAAAAGCTTTAGGCCGAAAGGACAGTTACAATGGATCTGGCTACCGTCGGATATATCTCCTGCGCCGTCGTCATCTTTCTGCTGGCGATCCGTGTGCCCATCTCGTTCGCGATCGGTGGCGTTGCCGTCGTCGCAATCTTCACCGTCTTTGCCTTCCGCACCGGCACCTTCATGCCCGAGCGCGCCTTCTGGACCACGCTGTCGCTGTCGTTCTCGTCCAGTTTTGACCTGGTGCACAGCTATGACCTGTCGATGATCCCGCTGTTCATCGCGCTTGGTCACGTCGCCTACAAGGCCGGCATCACCACCGAGATCTACGAGGCCGCGCGCGTCTGGCTGGCCCGTCTTCCCGGCGGTGTCGCCATCGCGTCGGTCGCGGGCTGTGGCGGCTTCTCGGCGATCTCGGGGTCATCGATCGCCTGTGCCTCGACCATGGGGCGGATCTGTACGCCGGAAATGCTGCGGCTGAACTACGACCCGCGCCTGGCCACGGCATCCGTGGCGGCGGGCGGCACCCTGGGGTCGCTGATCCCGCCGTCGGTGCTGTTCATCATCTACGGCATCTTCACCGAAAGCTCGATCAGCCAGCTGTTCCTGGCGGGTTTCCTTCCGGGCGTCATCTCGATGCTGGGCTATACGCTGGTCATCGTGCTCTGGGTCAAGCAACGCCCCGAGATCGCGCCGCGCCCGACCGAGGTCACGCCGATGAACGAACGCATCACCGCCGCGCTGCGCTGCTGGCCCGCGGTCCTGCTGTTCGTCGTCGTCATCGGCGGCATCTATGGCGGCATCTTCACCGCGACCGAGGCGGCGGCGATTTCGCTGATGTTCGCCACGATCCTGGGTGTCTCGCGCCGGCTGATCCGCCTGCGCGACGTGATCCCGCTGCTGCGCGAAACCATGGAGACCACCGGCGCGATCTTCTTCATCGCGGCCTGTGCCAAGATCTTCGTCGCTCTGATCGCCCTGACCGGCCTGTCGAATTCGCTGGTCGGCCTGCTGGACAACGCGGCCATCGGTCCGGTCGTCTTCCTGATCATGGTCTGTGTGATCTACCTGGTGCTGGGCATGTTCCTGGACCCGGTCGGCATCATGGTCCTGACCCTGCCGCTGATGATCCCGATGGTGGAAAGCTACGACATGAACCTGATCTGGTTCGGCGTGGTCATCGTCAAGCTGCTTGAGATCGGGTTGATCACCCCGCCCGTCGGCCTGAACGTCTTTGTCCTGGCCGGTGTGCTGGAAGGCAAGGTCGAGATCGGCAAGATCTTCTCGGGTCTGTGGCGGTTCCTGGGCATCGACCTGGTGGTGCTGACCCTGCTGGTCGCCATCCCCTGGCTGTCGCTTGCCATCCCGATGTCAATGAACTGAGGTCTGATCCATGATCCGCTTTACCCCGCCCGCGATCGACAATGAAATCCTGCTGAACTTCGGGGCCGAGGTCGCGTCAAACGCGGCCCGGCTGGGCGACAAGCCCGCCGTGATCGTCTCGGGCCGCACGGTCAGCTGGGCCGACTTCGGCGTGATGGTGGCACAGGTCACCGGAAAGCTGCGGGCACAGGGCATCGGGCGGGGCGGCTTTGTCGCCTCGCTTGCCGAAAACTCGCTTGAGAACGTGGTGCTGTATTGCGCCGTCCTGTCGGCAGGGGCCTGCATGGTGCCGCTGCCCTTCTCGGCCACCGGCGCGGCGCTGACCCGCATGGTCGAGGACAGCGGCGCGTCGATGGTCTTTGCCTCTCCGACGCAGTTGGAGGTCGCGCAGGGCCTGGGTGCGAAACAGGTCTATCCGCTGGCCGATCTTCTGGATTGGGCGGCGGATGCGGAACCGGCGGTTCCGGCGCAGATCGCGCCGGGGGACCTGTTCAACATCATCTACAGCTCGGGCACGACCGGCCTGCCCAAGGGGATCATCCACGACCACCAGTTCCGGTCGCGACAGCTGGCCCGGATCACGCGCTTTGGTCTGACCGAAAACGCCCGGATGATCATCTCGACCCCGATCTATTCCAACACGACGCTGTTCGCGATGCTGCCCACGCTTCTGCTGGGCGCGACGCTGATCGTCATGCCCAAGTTCAACACGGTCGAATTCCTCAAGCTCTCGCAAGAGCTGGCACCGACCCACGCCACGCTGGTGCCGGTGCAATACATGCGCCTGCTGGCGGAACCCACCTTCGACGACTATGACCTGAGCAGCTATGAGATGAAGTTCTGCACCTCGGCCCCGCTGCCGGGATCGCTGATCGCGAAGATCATGGACCGCTGGCCCGGCAACCTGATCGAGGTCTACGGCATGACCGAGGGCGGGATTTCCACCGCGCTGAACTGCCGCGAGTTTCCCGACAAGTGGGACACCGTCGGCCGCGCCGGCGAAGGCTGCGACATGCGGGTGATCGACGAGCAGGGCAAGGAACTGCCCGCCGGGGAATTCGGTGAAATCGTCGGCCGTGCGCCTTCGATGATGCCCGCCTATCACAACGCCGACGAGAAGACGCGCGAACTGCTGTGGACCGATGGCGAGGGCCGCCAGTACATCCGCTCGGGTGACATGGGCCGGATCGACGAAGACGGCTTCCTGCACCTGATGGACCGCAAGAAGGACATGATCATCTCGGGCGGGTTCAACATCTATGCCGCCGACCTGGAAGCCGTGCTGCGCAGCCACCCCGATGTCACCGACACCGCCGTGATCGCCATTCCAAGCGACGTCTGGGGCGAAACGCCCCTGGGCTTCGTGGTGCTGGCCGAAAACGCCGGATCGACCCCGGAAGGGGTCTGCGCCTGGGCCAACGACCAACTGGGCAAGACGCAGCGCCTGTCCAAGGTCATCGCCATGGACGAGCTGCCGCGCAGCGAAATCGGCAAGATCCTGAAGAAGGACCTGCGCGCCCCCTACTGGGACGCGTAGGGCGCAACCGCCACGTTGTCGATCAGGCGCACGCCGTCCAGCCAGGCCGCCAGGAACAGGCGGGCCGGGCGGTCGGCGTGGGTCATCAGCTTCAGGTCCGGATCGCCGCGCAGCTCGAGGTAGTCAACCTCGCCCATGCCGGCCCGGGCCAGGTCTTCGCGGGCGCGGGCGAGGGTCTCTTCGGCCGGTTGACCGGCGCTCATCGACGCGGCCGCCCGGTCCAGAACGCGTCCGATTACCGGGGCCGTCGCGCGGGCGCTGTCATCCAGGCGCAGGTTGCGCGAGGACATGGCCAGCCCGTCGTCTTCGCGCACGGTCGGGCAGCCGACGATGCGGGTCTTCAGGTCCAGATCCAGGGCCAAGCGGGTCACCACCTGCAGCTGCTGATAATCCTTTTCCCCGAAATAGGCGCGGTCGGCGTCGGTTTGCAGGAACAGCTTGGTCACCACCGTGGCCACCCCGTCGAAATGCCCCGGGCGCGCCCCGCCGCACAGGCCTTCGCTGACGCCGGTCACCGACACGGTCGTGGCAAAGCCTTCGGGGTACATCTGCGCGCCATCGGGCACATAAAGGATATCCGCGCCATAGGGCGTCAGCTTTTCGGCATCGCTGTCTTCGGTCCTTGGGTATTTCGCCAGATCCTCGGGGTTGTTGAACTGCTTGGGGTTCACGAACAGCGTCACGATCACCCGGTCGTTTTCGGCGCAGGCCCGTTCCACCAGGGACAGGTGCCCGGCATGCAGCGCGCCCATGGTGGGCACGACGCCGATGGTTTCTCCGGCGCGGCGCCAGCTTTCGGTCAGGGCGCGCAGGTCTGCCTTGGTGCGGATGATCTTCATGTGCCCGGTTCCTCCTGGGAAAAGACATGTTCGGGGGCGGGGAAGCTGCGGGCGCGGACCTCTTCCGCGTAGGTGCGGATGGCGGTGCGCGCATCGCTGGCCAGATCGCCATAGCGTTTCACGAACTTCGGCTTGAAGGCGTCGAACAGGCCCAGCATGTCGTCGATCACAAGGATCTGCCCGTCACAGCCCGCGGACGCCCCGATGCCGACCGTGGGGATGGCGATTTCGGATGTGATTTGATCCGCCAGCGCGGCGGGCACCTTTTCCAGCACGACTGAAAACGCCCCGGCGCGGGTCACCGCACGGGCGTCTTCCAGGATCCGGTCCGCATCCGCGCCGCGCCCCTGCACCCTGTAGCCGCCAAGCGCGTTCACCGCCTGCGGTGTCAGGCCGATATGCGCCATGACGGGGATGCCGCGATCGACGATAAAGCGGATCGTGTCCTCCATATGCGCGCCGCCTTCCAGCTTGACCGCGCCGGCCCCGGTTTCGGCCATCAGCCGGGCGGCATTGCGAAAGGCCTGGGCGGGGGATTCCTCGTAACTGCCGAAGGGCATGTCGATGACCATCAGCGCGCGGCTCAGGCCCCGGGCGACGGCGCTGCCATGCAGCACCATCATCTCCATCGTCACGCCAAGGGTCGAGGGCAGCCCATGCAGCACCATGCCGACGCTGTCACCGACCAGAACCAGATCGCAGTCTGCATCCGCCAGCTGGGCCACGGGGGTCGTATAGGCCGTCAGGCAGACCAGCGGATCGGACCCCTTGCGCGCACGGATGTCGGACGCGGTCAGGCTGCGTTGCGGGGCGGATTGGCTCATGTCGGTCCTCCTCAGACAGGCTTCCGAGGGGATACCTGTTTGGGGCTCTTTTCGCAAGTGCAGCGCAATATTATTACGTTTGCCTATACGAAAAAGTCATATCCGTGCGCGGCGGATTGCCGGGTCAGAAATCCAGCCCAAGGTCCAGGACCTGCGCCGAATGGGTCAGCGCCCCGGACGAGATATAGTCGACCCCCGTCGCCGCGACCTCGGCGATGCGGGCCAGCTTCATGTTGCCCGAGGCTTCGAGAACTACGCGCCCGGCGGTCATTTCAACCGCTTTCACAAGGGTTTGCGTGTCCATATTGTCCAGAAGGACGACATCTGCGCCGCCCTCCTCCAGCACCTCGGCCAGTTGGTCCAGGCGGTCGACTTCGATTTCGCAGCGGATCATGTGAGAGGCTTGGGCCTTCACCGATTGCAGCACGGGGCGGATGCCCCCGGCGGCGGCGATGTGATTGTCCTTGATCAGAATGGCGTCGGACAGGCTGAAGCGGTGGTTGAATCCGCCGCCATGCAGCACGGCCTGTTTTTCGACGATCCGCAGCCCCGGCGTGGTCTTGCGGGTGCAGGTCACGCGGGTGTCGGTGCCGCGTGTCTCGGCCACGAAGGCGGCGGTCAGCGTGGCGATCCCAGACATGCGCCCGGCAAAGTTCAGCGCGACCCGTTCGCCCGACAGGATCGACGCCGCGTCGCCCGTGATCTCCATCAGCAGGTCGCCGGGCGCGATCACGTCGCCATCGGCCTTGTGCGCGGTGATCTTCAGCGCGGGATCCACCAGCCGGAAGGCCAGCGCGGCGATCTGCAGGCCCGACACGACGCCCGGTTCGCGCGCATTCAGACGCGCGGAATAGGTGGTGCCAGCAGGAATGACCGTGCGGGTGGTGATGTCGCCATAGGTGCCCAGATCCTCCATCAGCGCGGCGCGGACGAGCGGTTCAAGGATCAGGTCGGGCAGGGGGGCCGATTTTGCACGGGGGCTCATGCCGGTTCCTTTCGGGTCGTGGTCGCGCGGATCGCCAGCGCGTCGTTCAGGGTCATCAGCGACCGGGTGCCGGTTGCGCCGTCGGGCTGGGGAAAGTCCGACCGGAAATGCGCGCCCCGGCTTTCACGGCGCAGCAGCGCGGCGGCGGCAATCAGGGTGGCGGTGGTGGTCATGTTCTTTAGCGTCTCGCACCCGGGTTGCGCGGCTTCGATCGCGGCGATCTGTGCCAGCGTCCGGGTCAGGCCATCCGCCGTGCGGATGACGCCGGCACCATCGGTCATCGCCTGCCGCAACCGGGTGACCAGCGCGGGGTCGGGCGTTTCGGCGGCGGGAAGGTCGGGCAGGGTGACGGGGGCGGTATCCGTGGGCACGGGCAGGGCGGCATCGATCGCCAGCGCACAGCGGCGGCCATAGACCAGAGCCTCGAGCAGCCCGTTCGAGGCAAGACGGTTCGCGCCGTGCAACCCGGTCGAGGCGACCTCTCCACAGGCCCAGAGGCCGGGCAGGGTGGAGGCCCCGTCGGCATCCGTCGCCACGCCGCCCATGTGGTAATGCGCGGCGGCGGCCACGGGGATCACCTGCGTCACCGGGTCCAGCCCCGCCTGTTGGCAGGCGGCGGCGACGGCTGGGAAATCGGTCAGGATCTTCGCGCCCAATGCCGCGCGGGTGTCCAGCGCGGGGGCGAGACCTGCCTGCGTCTGGGCATAGACGGCGCGGGCGACGATATCGCGGGGGGCCAGTTCGGCATCGGGATGCGCGTCCAGCATGAAGCGATCGCCATCGCGGTTGACCAGTACGGCCCCTTCGCCGCGCAGCGCCTCGGTCGCGAGCGGCGCGGGGTCAATGCCGCAGGCCATGGCGGTCGGGTGAAACTGCACGAATTCCGCATCGGCGATCTGCGCCCCGGCGCGGGCGGCCATGCCGATCACCTGCCCCCGGATGCGCGGCGGATTGGTCGTCAGCGCATAAAGCCCGCCCGAACCGCCCCCGGCCAGAAGAACGGCGGTGCCGCGTAGTGTGATGCTGGCGCTTTGGCCCTGATCGCAGCGGGCGACGGCCACACCGGTGACATGGCCCTGAGCAACCTCAAGCCCCGTGGCCATCACGCCTTCGAGCACCTGGATATGGTCCGCCTCGCGCACCTGAACGGTTAGGGCGCGCATGATCTCGGCCCCGGCCTGATCGCCCTGCACCCGGACCACGCGGGCGAAACTATGCGCCGCTTCGCGCGACAGAACATAGGATCCGTCAGCGGTACGGTCGAATGGCGTGCCCAGCCCGGTCAGGTCAAGGATGTGATCGCGCGCCTCGGCGGTGACGGACACCGCCACGCCCGGATCGACGGTGCCGGCGCCTGCGGTGACGGTATCGCGGGCATGGGCATCGGCGCTGTCGGCCGGGTCCATCGCCGCGGCCACGCCACCCTGCGCCCAGGCCGAGGACGCGCCCGTCCCCAAAGCCTCGGGAGAGATCATCAGCACGGGCCGCGGGACCAGTTTCAGCGCCGCATATTGCGCCGCCAGCCCCGCGCCGACGATGATGACCCGACCCGTTTCGATCGGCGTGTCGATCGGGGTCATGGCCCTAGCCGGCCATCTTGGCAGACAGGTCGATCATGCGCTGAACGGCGACGCGGGCCTTGTCGGCGACCTCCGGGTCGACCTCGACCGCGCCTTCCATCGTGTGCAGTGACCACAGCACCTTTTCCAGCGTGATCTTCTTCATGTAGGGGCACATGTTGCAGGGGCCGACAAAATCCACATCCGGCAGCGCGTCCGAGATATTCGAGGCCATCGAACATTCCGTCACCAGCATCGCCTTTTCCGGGCGCTGCTGTGTCACATAGTCGATGATCCCGCTGGTCGAACCTGAGAAATCGGCCTCGGCCACGACATCCGGCGGGCATTCGGGATGCGCGATGATCCGAGTGCCCGGGTTCCATTCGCGGAAGTCCTTCAGGTCCTGCGCGGTGTATTGTTCGTGCACGATGCAGGCCCCGTCCCACCACACGATGTTCTTTTCCGGCACCAGGTTGGCGATGTTCTGCGCCAGGTACTTGTCCGGCGTCATGATGACGGTGTCCGCGTCCAGCCCGCGCACGATCTGCACCGCGTTGGACGAGGTGCAGCAGATGTCGGACGCCGCCTTCACCTCGGCCGTGGTGTTCACATAGGTCACCACCGGAGCGCCGGGATATTTGGCGCGCATCTGGGCGATGCCCTCGGCGGTGATGCTTTCGGCCAGGGAACAGCCCGCTTCCATGTCGGGGATCAGCACCGTTTTCGACGGGTTCAGGATCTTTGACGTTTCAGCCATGAAATGCACGCCGCACTGGACGATCACGTCAGCCTGTACCTTGGTCGCCTCGATCGCCAGCTGAAGGCTGTCGCCAACCACGTCCGCGATGCCGTGGTAGATCTCGGGCGTCATGTAGTTATGCGCCAGGATAACCGCGTTGCGTTCCTTTTTCAGCTTGTTGATCGCCGCGACATAGGGGGCGTAGATCGCCCAGTCGGGGGGCGTCACGACACGGTCCATCCGGGCGAAAATGTCAGCATTTGCCTGGGCGATGTCGGTGGAAGGAGAGAGATCGTAGTGATCGGCGAGTTCGGCGCGCAGCGCGATCTGGTCGAGCAAGTGAGCGGTCCTCAGATGATGTCGAACCACCCCCGGCAGGGCGGTCGGGTTCGCAGCCCCGCTAGGGCCGTCACCTCCGCGTTACATATGGACTGGCGGGGGGGATGACAAGCGCGCAAAGCCGGTCTTTCCGTGGATTTCCGACCAAAAGCGCCGCTTTGCGTGCTGAAAGCGACGCGAATGTCGCGATTGCCTTCCCTTGGGTCAATTGGGCCGGATCATGTCTGCGCTAACAGTCCGGGACCTGCGCGGGGCGGGCTGGAATGCCCGCCTGGGCCGTTGACTAACCGGAATGATCCCGCCGGGACGAGGCATAGCGTTCCGACGCGTCATAATAGTCGTCAAAACCGATCCGGCGTCGCAATTCGACGAAATCCATCTGGCCGGGGCGTTCGTCCTGACGCATGTGGCGCAGGGTCGTCACCATGGCCTGCATGGCCGAGGCCATGACCGACAGCGGATAGGCGGCGATCGAAAAGCCGATGTCGTGCAGGGCGGCATTGGGCAGGTCCGGGGTCGCCCCGCCTTCGACGATATTGGCCATCTTGGGGCCGGGCAGGTTGGCGCAGACCTCGCGCATTTCGGCCTCGCTTTGCGGGGCTTCGACAAACAGGATATCGGCCCCCAGTTCGGCGAATGTCTCGGCCCGGGCGATGGCCTCGGACAGGCCATGATCGTGGCGGGCATCGGTGCGGGCCAGGATCAGGATGTCGCCGCCGCTTTCGCGCAGTTCCGCCCGCAGGTCGACGGCGGCGCGGATGCGGTCGAAGGCTTCGTCACGGCCGACAACCGCCTTGCCGGGTGTATGGCCGCAGCGCTTCGGGGCCAGCTGATCCTCGATCATGACCGAGGCCGCGCCGGCCCGGGCGAAGCCCTGCACCGTCCGCCGCACGTTCATCGCATTGCCATAACCGGTGTCGCCGTCGCCAATCACGGGGATGTCCACCGCGTCGGCGATGTTGCGCAGCTGGTCGGCGACCTCGCCATAGCTCATCAGGCCCAGGTCCGGGGCCCCGATGCGGCTGGCCGAGGCGGCAAAGCCGGACATGAATGTCAGCTCGTAGCCTTCCTGCGCGATCAGCTTGGCCGAAAGCGCGTCGAAACAGCAGGGCATGATATGGCAGCGATCCTGCGCAAGAAGATCGCGCAGGCGGGAAGCTTGGGTCATCGGGTCACCATTTGAAGGGGATATAAAGCGCCAGATCCGGCCAGGCGAACAGCACGGCCACACACAGCAGCATGAGAAGAAGGAAGGGCCAGACCCCGCGCGCCACCTGCGACAGCGACACGCGTGCCACCGCCTGGATGACATACAGGTTCAGCCCCACGGGCGGGGTGATCAGGGCGCATTCCACCATGATCACCATGAAGATGCCGAACCAGATCGGATCGAAGCCAAGCGCCATGGCCGCAGGAAGCAGCACGGGCGTCATGATCAGGATCATCGACAGCGTTTCAAACACCAGCCCCATGATCAGAAGCACCGCCGAGACCAGCAGGATGAAGGTCAGCGATCCGTCGATATTGGCAGCGATGAAGGCCGAGATGTCCTGCGGGATCCGGTACAGCGCGATCGCCTTGCCGAAGACCTTGGCCCCGGCGATGATCAGCAGGATGGCGGCGGTGGTCACGGCGCTGTCGCGCACCGCTTCCCAGAACCCCCGCCAGGTCAGCGACCGCAGTACCAGGCCGGTGATCACCAGGGCGGCGGCAAATCCCACGGCCGAGGCCTCGGTCGGGGTGAAGGTGCCAGAGTAGAGCCCGACCACGATCAGCAGCGCCAGCGCCAGCGACGGCAGCGCGCGAAGCGAGGCCTCGCCGCGTTCCGACCAGCTGGCCTTGGGCATCGGCGTATAGCTGTCGGACACCCGCGCGTAGATCATCGAATAGACAACGAACATGCCGACCAGCAGAAGGCCCGGACCGATCCCGGCCAGGAACAGCGCGATCACCGATTCCTCGGCCACGAAGCCGAAGACGATCATCGGGATCGACGGCGGGATCAGGATGCCAAGCGTGCCGCCCGCCGCCAGAAGCCCGTAGACAAAGCGCCGGTCATAGCCGCGACTGACCATTTCCGGGATGGCGACGGTGCCGATGGTGGCCGCCGTCGCGACCGAGGAACCCGAGATCGCCGCGAACAGCCCGCAGCTGAGGATCGTCGCCACCGCAAGGCCGCCGGGCCAGTGTCCGACCCAGGCCTGCACGGCCCCGAACAGGTCCCGCCCCACGCCGCCCTTGAGCAGAACATTGGACATCAGAAGGAACAGCGGCACCGCCAGCAGGATGAACCCGTCCAGCGTCGACAGGATCGACTGCGGGGCCATCAGCGGGGAAAAGCCGCCGAACACCAGCATGCCAAGGCCCAGCCCGCCCAGGGCAAAGGCCACCGGCACGCCGATCAGAAGAAGCGCGAAGAGGATCGCGAGAATGGCAAGGATGGTCATTCGTGGCTGCTCCCCAAGGATGCGACATGTGTGGTGCGCAGGCGGATCAGTTCGACCAGCGCCTGTGCGGTCAGCAGGGCAAAGCCCACGGGCACCGAAAGCTCGGCCACCCAGGCGGGCAGGTTCAGCAGCGATCCGGTTGTCCGGCCGCGCACGAAGCTTTCATGGAAGATGTCCCAGCCCCAGATCGTCACCACCACCGAGAAGGCGATGATGACGCAAAGCGACAGCAGCACGCAGATCCGCTGCGCGGCGGGCGGCAGAAGGTTCGTCACCGCGTTCACCGTGATGTGCTGGCGCAGGCTCAGCACCCAGCCCATGGCCAGAAGGCAGCCCCAGATCAGGCAAAGCTGGCTCAGCTCGGCCGCCCAGATCGTGGGTTTCAGGAAGAAATAGCGCGCGATCACCTCGTAGGTCAGCATCGCGCCGGTCGCCGCCAATAGGCATGCGCCGAGGATCCCCGCCATGCGGGACAGTGAGACGATGAATGTCATGGGGCCACCCGTCGGGCGACCCGTCGCCGGGCCGCCCGTTGCTAGAGGTCAGGTTACTGCTGGGCTGCGTCCAGCACCGTCTTGCCGGCTTCCCCGGCCGAGGCCAGGTAGGCGTCGTAGACCGGCTGCGACACGGCTTTCCACTGTGCCAGGTCATCCTCGCTCAGCTCGACCACCGTCATGCCGTTTTCCTTGGCGGCGGCATAGGCCTCGGCCTCGATCTCGGACATGCGGTCACGCACGGTGTCCTGGGCCACGCGGGCGGCATCGCTGATATGGCCGCGGATTTCATCGGACAGGCCGTTCCACCAGTCGGTGTTCACCACGACGACGAATTCGATATCGGCATGGTTGGTCACGGTGATCGTGTCCATCACCTCCCACAGCTTGCGCGACTTCACGCCCGAAACGCCGGTCATGCCCACGTCGACCGTGCCGCGCTGATAGGCCAGGTACTGCTCGGATCCCGAAACCAGCGTCGGTGCACCCCCGGCAGCGGTGACGAAATCACCCAGGGTCTTGCCGAAGACTCGGACCTTCTTGCCCTTGAGGTCGGCGGGCGTTTTGATCGGGCCGCCCTTGGACAGCATGATCGCGCCGCCATAGGCCTGCCAGAACAGGATCTGCCCGCCGGTCTTGGCGACCTCGGCCTCGATCGTGGTGCGCACGGGGGATCCTTCGGCCACCGCGGCGCGCACCTTGTCTTCCGAGTTCAGCAGGAACGGCATGTAGAAGACGTCCACCACCGGCGCGTCGCCCACATAGCGGGTCAGAGAGGCCACGCCGGCCTCGATCGCGCCGGAGCCGACGGCGGCGGGCACTTCCTTGTCCTTGTACAGCGTGGCGCTGTCGTAGATCTCGACGTCGATGGCTCCTCCGGTGCGCTCTTCGACCTCCTTCTCGAAAAGCGACAGGTTCTGGCCAAGGTGGCTTTTCAGCGGCAGCTGAAGCGAGATCCGCATCTTCTCGGTCGCGCTGGCCCCCGTGGCAAAGCCCGTAGCCATGAGTGCAAGGCCCAGAGCGGCCCCCAGGATCGGTTTGTTCATGATGTCCTCCCATTATTAGTAAGCTAAGCTTACCCAGGGGCAGGCATCTGACAACAGTTTTGTGACCGATCGGTCAATGATTTTTTCCAAAACGAAAGGCGGGGAGGGGGCCTAGCTGATCGCGCCCTCGTCACGCAGGCGGCGGATGCGGTCGGTGTCATAGCCGATCTCGGCCAGCACATCGTCGGTATCCAGGCGGTTCTGGAACATCTCGGGCGGGACCGTGGGGCTGCGGGAATACCGCGGGGCCGGACCGGGCTGCACGATGCCGCCCGCGGTGGTGAAGGTCCCGCGCACGGTGTTGTGGGGGTGATCGGGGGCTTCGGTCAGCGACAGGACGGGGGCATAGCAGGCGTCCGATCCCATCAGCAGCTCATCCCATTCGTCACGCGTGCGGGTCCTGAAGATCCGGGTCAGCCCGTCGCGCATCTGGTCCCAGTCCCCGGCCTCCATCTGCCGGGCATAGGCGGGGTCGTCGGTCAGACCCAGAAGATCGAGCAGGCGGGCGTAGAACTGCGGTTCGATCGCCCCGATCGAGACGAATTTGCCATCCTTCGTCTCGTAGGTGTCATAGAAATGCGCGCCGCCATCCAGAAGGTTCACGCCCCGGTCGTCCTGCCAGATGCCGATCTGGCGGAAGGTCTGGATCATCGCGGTCAGCAGGGCGGAACCATCGGTCATCGCCGCATCGACCACCTGGCCTTCGCCGGTGGCCTTGGCGTGGTGCAGCGCGGCCAGCATGCCGAAGGCCAGCACCATGCCGCCGCCGCCGAAATCCCCGAACAGGTTCAGCGGCACCACCGGTTTCTCGCCCTTGCGGCCGACCCCGTGCAGCGCGCCCGAGATGGCGATATAGTTCAGGTCATGCCCGGCCATATGGGCCATGGGCCCGGTCTGGCCCCAGCCGGTCATGCGCCCGATCACCAGCCGTGGATTGGCGGCATGCAGGACATCCGGGCCAAGCCCCAGCCGTTCGATCACCCCGGGGCGGAACCCTTCGATCAGCCCGTCGGCCTTGCGCACCAGGTCCAGCAGCACCTCTTGCGAGGCGGGGTTCTTCAGGTCCAGTTCGATCGTCTTGCGCGACCGCAGCAGGATGTCCTTGTCCGGTGCCACCTCGGGGCCGGCCTTGCCCGATCCGATGCGTTCGATGCGGATCACCTCTGCCCCGTGATCGGCCAGCATCATGCCAGCAAAGGGGCCCGGGCCGATGCCCGCCAGTTCGATGATGCGGAGGCCGGAAAGCGGGGGACGGGACATGGCGGTTCCTTCGGGGTCGGATCAAAGTTCGATGACGATCTTACCGGTTGCCCGGCGAGAGGCGAGATGCTTCATCGCCGGGATCCCCTGTTCCAGCGGATAGCGGGCCTGAATGCGGGGTTTGATCTGCCTGCGGGCGTAAAGGTCGTATAGCTCTTGCACGGCGCGGGCATGGCCTTCCGGGTCGCGCACCAGACTGTCCGCCCAGTAGACGCCGAGCACGCCCGCCCCCTTCAGAAGCGGCAGGTTCATCGGTAGGGCCGCGATCCCGGCGGCAAAGCCGATCACCAGATACCGTCCGCCCCATCCGATCGCACGAAAGGCAGGTTCTACATAGGCTCCGCCAATGGGATCAAAGATCGCGTCGATGCCCTTGGTCCCGCCAAGCGCCTTGATCTCTTTCGACAGGGTCTTTTGCTGATCCCGGGTCAGATCGCCGGTTGGGTAGATCAGCCCATCCTCGGCCCCGGCATCCCTGGCGACTTGCAGCTTCTCGGCCGAGGACACGCCGGCCACGACCCGCGCGCCAAGGGCCCGACCCAGTTCGATCGCCGCCAGCCCGACCCCGCCCGAGGCCCCTAGGACCAGAAGCGTCTCGCCTTTCTGCAAATTGGCGCGGTCTTTCAGTGCATGCCATGCGGTGCCGTATGTCACCAGCAGGGCCGAGGCGTCGTCATAGGGCATGGCGTCAGGGATCCGAGACGTCTTGGTCGCCGGGGCGCAGACAAAATCCGCCAGCCCGCCGTGGCTGCAGACGGCCAGCACCCGGTCGCCTTTGGCAAAGCCGGTCACACCCGCGCCCAGGTCATCGACGGTGCCCGCAACTTCGGATCCCGGTGCGAAGGGACGGGCGGGGCGATCCTGGTACAGGTCCTCGATCATCAGAAGGTCGGGCATGTTCAGTGCCGCGGACTGAACCCGGATGCGGATCTGGCCGGGCAATGGTTCGGGAATGGGCGCGTCGGTGCGATAGATCAGCTTTTCGGGGCCGCCGTTTTCGACGCTGTGAATGGCGCGCATGATGTCCTCCGTTCGGGATCTGACCTGCGCCGGTTGCGCCGCCTTCCCCGGTGTCGAGGCCCCTCCCAGAGCCTGAATTGACCTCAGGGGTAGGGGTGCGAAACGGGGTCTGTCAAACGAAAATAGGGCGTGATCCTAAAAAAATAATGCAATGACCTAAAAAAACTGGAGTTGCGCCACGACCCATGCTAGGCACACCACCGGAGGAGAGCGCATCGCCGGGTCGGGGTGCCGCAGCCTCTGCCGTACGAAGGTTGCAAGGAAAGGCCTCCGGATGACGTTACCCAAGCCCCTGGACCGGCTGCGCCTGCCGGTGATCGTGGCCCCGATGTTTCTGACCTCGGCCCCGGATCTTGTCGTCGCCGCCTGCCAGTCGGGCCTGTTGGGCGCGCTTCCGGCGCTGAACCAGCGCACCAGCCAAGGGTTCGAGGATTGGCTGACCGAGATCGAAACCCGGCTGGCTGAAACCCCCGATGCCGCGCCACACGCGGTGAACCTGATCGTGCACAAATCCAATCCCCGTCTGGACGCGGACCTTGAGATCGTCGTGCGCCACAAGGTGCCCGTGGTCATCACCGGATTCGGTGCCGTGCCCGAGGTGATCAAGGCGGTGCAGTCCTATGGTGGGCTGGTCTTTCACGACGTGGCCACCCGCCGCCATGCCGAAAAGCTGGCCGACACCGGGATTGACGGGTTGATCGCCCTTGGGGCCGGGGCGGGCGGGCATACCGGCCATCTGTCCCCCTTCGCCGCCGTGGCCGAGATCCGCAAGGTCTTTGACGGGCTGATCATCCTTGCGGGCGCGATGTCCTCGGGGTCGGATATCGCCGCCGCGCGGGCCATGGGGGCGGACATGGTCTGCATGGGCACCCGCTTTATCGCCACGCAAGAGGCGGCAGTCAGCGATGCGCAGAAACAGATGATGATCGATGCCGGGGCGTCGGACGTGGTGATCACGCCGAACCTGACCGGGGCGGATGCGGCCTTTCTGAAGCCCTCGATCCGGGCGAATGGTCTGGATCCGGACGCGCTTCCCCCGGTTGGCAGTCCGGACGCCACCCGCGACAGCAAGGCCTGGCGCGATATCTGGTCGGCGGGGCAGGGGGTTGGAAGCGTGACGGATGTGCCGTCGCTTGCGGCGCTGACCGACCGGCTTGCCGTCGAATACCGGGCCGCCATCGCCCAGCTCTCTGCAGATCCCTTTGCGCAACATGCTGCCGAATAGAAAGGACAGACAATGACCCACCCCCTCGTGGCCGACCTGCCGGTTCTGGCGGGCAACGACATGGCAACGCTGCATGATCTGGGCGACGGCGTCGTCTGTTTCCGCGCCCATACGAAGATGAACACCTTCGATCCCGGCGTCTTCGATCTGATGGAGGACACGCTGGATCAGGCCGGGCGCAGCTATCAGGCGATGGTGCTGGCCAATGACGATCCGCGCGCCTTTTCCGCCGGGGCGGATTTGACCTTTTTCACCCGCATGATCGACAGCCCCGGCGGGGCCGAGAAGATCAGCGCCTATGGCCAGCGCGGGCAGGGGCTGTTCGTGCGGATGATGCGCGCGCCGGTACCTGTGGTCGCGGCGGTGCATGGCTTTGCCCTGGGCGGCGGTTGCGAATTCCAGATGCACGCGGATGCGACGATTGCGCTGGCGGATGCGGGGATCGGCCTGCCCGAGGCGGGCATCGGCCTGGTTCCGGGCTGGGGCGGCTGCACGCGGATGTATGCCCGGATGCTGGTGGCGGACCCGGCGGCGGATCCGGTTATGCTGGCGCGGCGCGCCTTCGGGCCGCTGTTTTCCGGGCGTATCGCAGTGGACGCGTCCGAGGCGCGCGACATGGGGCTGCTGCGCCCCTCGGACGCGGTGATCTCCGACCGGGGCGAACTGCTGGCCACGGCCAAGGCGCGTGCGCTGTCGTTGGTGCCGGGCTATGTCCCGCCCGCGCCGATTGCCCTGCCGGTGGCCGGTGATCCGGGCGTCGGCGCGATCCTGTCCGCGCTGGAAGGCCAAGGCGACCTGAGCGACACGGACCTGACCGTCGCGCGCAAGCTGGCCCATATCCTGACCGGCGGTGCCACCGCCGCCGCCACCGTCACCGAAGCCGAGATGATGGCGCTTGAAGTCCAGACCCTGGCCGAGCTTGTGTCCTGGGCCCCGGTTCGTGCGCGGATCGACCATATGCTGGCCACCGGACAGCGGTTGAGGAACTGACGCCCGGACCGGGCCGTCAAATCAGAAGCGGAACTCAGGCTGGGGCGCTGGTCCCGGCCGCGTCCACGGCGGGCTCTTTCTTCTGGCCGACGGCGGCCAGTGTTTTGTCCGACACCGGAGCAATGATCATGCCCGCCATGATGTCTGCCAGGTTATGCTCGGCCGAGGCCTGTCCCCAAAGCGAAGACCAGTTGCGGTGCCCTTCCTGGCCCGATTCCATCGACGCCCCGGCGGACAGCGCAAACAGCAGCATCATCTGCAGGCGTTGATTGATGATTTCCTTCGGCATGTCGGGGGCCAGACGGACGATGTGCCGGAAACAGCGTCGCGTCGCGCGGTCTGCATCGGCGGTGGCTTCGAACAGCAGGTCGCGCCGGGTGATCAGGACCGAGGTGAAGAACTGAAGCTGATACAGGTCGTCCTTGTCGCCGTCGGGGCCGCGATCGACGACGGGCAGCAGGATCTCGGCCACCTCGCGGACGCTGGTCGGCCCGCCGCGCGCCTCAAGCGCATCCAGACGGCGGTTGTTGTCCTCGTCGAGAATCGCCGCCACGTCGGCGACAATTTCACGGATCAGCGCATCGCGGGACGAGAAGTAGTAGGTGATGGACCCGTTGTTCTTCTGACCGGCGGCGGCCTGGATGTCGCGGATCGAGACGTTCTCGATTCCGCGCTGCGCAAACAGACGCAGCGCTGTTTTCTTCAGGCGCAGGCGGGTGCGTTCCCCCTTGCGGAGCTTGTCTTTTTCCGTCGCGGCCATGCAGCTAAATCTCGGACCCCTGTCGATATCGCAATCGATAATTCAATCATTATCCAAGGATTTATAGGGCCGGCGCAGGGCTAGATCAACATCGTGACTGGCGCGGGATGTGCAGCCTCAAACCGGCGTCTTGAATTTTTTAATACATCGCTTGAAAATAATTTGACCTGTCGGTAAGGTCCGATCCATCAAGGACCGTCAGAGGGAGAGGCGGCCTGACCGGAGGGGATCTGCATGGGCTTTGAGTATCGGCGTGACGCGTCAGGCATCGTGGTGGTCACGATGGACATGGACGGCCAGTCGGCCAACACCATGAGCCCCGCCTATCACGACGAAATGGGCGCAACCGTCGTCCTGCTTGAGGCCGAAGTCGGGCTGACCGGCGTGATCTTTGCCTCGGCCAAGAAAACCTTCTTTGCGGGTGGCGATCTGCATGGGCTGCTGGCGGCGGAAACGGGCGACGCGGCCTACAAGGCCTGGCTGAACGAGGACAAGGGCTTCCTGCGCCGGTTGGAGCGTCTGGCGGTGCCGGTCGTGGCGGCCATCAACGGCGCAGCCCTTGGTGGCGGGTTCGAGATCTGCTTGGCCTGCAATCACCGGATCATCGTCGATGCGCCCTCGGCCGTGGTGGGCCTGCCCGAGGTGACGCTTGGCCTTCTGCCCGGTGCCGGCGGGGTCGCCCGCCTGCCGCGCAAAGTGCCGCTGGAGGTCGCGCTGGATCTGCTGCTGACCGGGCGTTTCGTGCAACCCGAGGAGGCGCTGTCGCTTGGTCTGGTGGATCAGATCGTGCCGAGCGCAGATGCCCTGATCCCCGCCGCGCTGGCCTGGATCAAGGGGGCGGATGCGACGGCCGTGCAGCCCTGGGATGCAGACGCCGCCGCGCTCGCCGTTGATCGTGATGCCAGCCGCGCCCTGGTCACGGGCGCGCGCGATAGGGTGCTGAAGCAGACCCGTGGCAAGATGCCTGCGCCGTTGCGGATCCTTGAAATCGTTGAGCAGGGGGTGGACCTGTCGCTGGATCAGGCGCTGTTGCTTGAGACCGAGAAATTCGCTGGGCTTCTGGGCCTGCCGGAAACCCGCGCGGCGATTTCGCTGAACTTCTTTGCGGCCAATGCCATCCGCTCGGGCAAGATGCGCCCCGAAGGCGCGCGGACAAAAGTCGCCTCGCTGGCCGTGCTGGGTGACTCACCGCAGGCCAAGGCGCTGGCGAAAGCCGCCGGGCGCAAGCTTGACCTGCATCGTGACATGTCACAACCGATTGATATGGCGATATGTTTTGCAGATCACGCGGAAGGCCGCGCGTCGGTCACGGGTACGCATGTCACGCATCTGGCCTCCGACCTGCCGGGGGGTGAAGGGCATTTCGGCTTCCGCCTGCCCGCCGCCCCGGCGGGGGCGAAATTGGTCGAGCTGATCGCGGGCGATCAGACCTCGGGCGACACTTTGTGCCGCGCCTATGACCTGTTCCAGCTGATCGGCTATACGCCGATCATCGCGCGCGACGTGCCGGGCCATTACATTGCAAGGCTGAATGCGGCCTATCTGACCGAAGTCGCTGCCCTGAAGGCCGCAGGAATGATCGGGGCCGACATCGACACGCTGGCCCACGACATCGGCATGACTGTCGCGCCCGGCGATCTGCCCCCGGAAATGGCCTTGTCCGTCCTGCCGACAGGGGGCGGGGATGCCGCTGACCGGCTGCTTTACATCCAATCCATTGCCGCGCTGTCTGCGCTGGCCGAAGGTGTCGTGGGAACCGAAGAGGAATGCGACCTGGCCTCGGTCATGGGGGCGGGGTTCCCGCCACATACCGGCGGCGCGATCCGGTTCATCCGGGGCATCGGCATCGACGCCTTTGCGGGGCGCGCGCTGGACCTGGCGGAACGACACGGGCCAAGGTTCCGCATCGATCCGGCACATTGGGAGGCGCTGCATCGGGGCAGCAAAGCCGCGTGAGGGAGGGGGAGAGATGATCCGCAGAAAACTGTTCGAGCCAGAGCACGAGATGTTCCGCGACACGGTCCGCAAATGGGCCGAGGCTGAGGTCTATCCGCATTCGGAGCAATTCCGCCGCGACGGCATGATCTCGCGCGAGGTCTGGAAATCCGCCGGGGCACAGGGGTTTCTGGCCATGTACGCCGATGAGGCATACGGCGGCCTGGGGCTGGATGATTTCCGCATGGACATGATCCTGACCGAGGAGCTTTCCGCGCGCGAGAACGGCTTTTACCTGCCGCTGCACAACCGCATCGTTGGCCCCTATATCCACAAGTTCGGCACCGAGGCGCAGAAGGCGCGGTTCATGCCTGGCATCGTCTCGGGCGAGACGGTCCTGGCCATCGCCATGACCGAGCCCGACACCGGGTCCGACCTGGCTGCCGTACGCACCAAGGCCGAGGATATGGGCGATCACTGGCTGCTGAACGGGTCGAAGACATATATCTCGAACGGGATCCTGGCCGGTCTGGTCGTGGTCGCCGCCCGCACGGGCGAAGGGCGGCACGACATTGGGCTGTTCCTGGTTCCGGACGGCACCGAAGGGTTCTCCCGGGGCCGCAAGCTGGACAAGATCGGCATGAAGACCCAGGACACCGCCGAGCTTCATTTCAAGGACGTGAAACTGCCCAAGGACGCGGTGTTGGGTGACCCCAAGGGCGGCTTTGGCATGATGATGCACAACCTGGCCGAGGAACGTCTGGTCGGGTCTGTACAGTTCGTCGCCCATGCGCAGCGCGCCTTCGACATCACGCTGGATTTCATCCATGAACGCCGGGCCTTTGGTCGCCCGATCGGCACCTTCCAGAATTCGCGGTTCGCCATGGCGGCGCTGAAGACCAAGATCGACGCCGCCTGGGCCTTTGTCGATCACTGCGCCAGCGAACATCTGGACGGAAACCTGACCGGCGATCTGGCCGCGCAGTCGAAACTGCTGACTTCAGAGGTCGAGGGCGAGGTGGTCGATACCTGCGTGCAGCTGCACGGCGGCGCAGGTTTCATGGAGGAATACGAGATCGCGCGCATGTACTGCTCGGCCCGGGTCAGCCGGATCTATGCGGGGTCGTCCGAAATCATGAAGGAAATCATAGGACGCGGCCTTGGCCTGGGAGAGAGGCGCTAACGCCCGCAGGTATAGGCACTTTGGGAGGAGAGGCCATGAAACATCCGTCGGCACATGCAAGGACACATCCGGACAAGATTGCCTATCTGATGGCGGAAACCGGGGACAGCCTGAGTTTTGCCCAGCTGGACGATCTGTCCAACCGGGGCGCGCAGGCGTTTCGGGCCTTGGGTCTGGGGCAGGGCGATCACATCGCGCTTCTGTTTGAAAACAGTCTCGATTTCGTCGGGCTGACCTGGGCCGCGCAGCGGGCGGGGCTGTTCTACACGGCTGTCAGCCGCCACCTCTCGGCGGATGAGATCGCCTATATCGTCGGTGATTGCGACGCCAAGGTGATGATCCTTTCGGCGAAATATGCCGACTGCCTGGGGACACTGGAAGCCGCTTGTTCCGACGTGCGGTTCTTCGTCTGCGGTGCCGGCGCGCCCGCCGGGCAGGATTGGCTGGCCTATCAGACCGCCCAGCCCGCGACTCCCATTGCGGACGAAGCCGCCGGGGCCGATTTGCTGTATTCCTCGGGCACAACGGGGCGGCCCAAGGGCATCACCCGCAGCTTCACCCCGCAGCCGATCGACACGGTCATCCCCGGCCTGATGACCGTGCTGTGCGAAACGATGGCGGGCATGGATGCGGACACGATCTATCTGTCGCCCGCGCCGCTTTATCATGCGGCTCCGCTGCGGACCTCGATGATGGCCGTGATGCTGGGCGGCACGGCGATCATCATGGAACGGTTCGACGCCGAAGAGATGCTGCGCCTGATCGAGGCCCATAAGGTCACACACACCCAGGTCGTGCCGACGATGTTCGTGCGGATGCTGAAACTGCCCGAGGATGTGCGCGCCAAATACGATGTCTCGACGCTGCAGGTCGCGTTCCACGCCGCCGCGCCCTGTCCCAAGGACGTCAAGGCCGCGATGATTGATTGGTGGGGGCCGATCCTGATCGAATATTACGCCGGATCCGAGGCCAATGGCGTCACCGTCACAACATCCGAAGACTGGGCGAAGTATCCCGGCACTGTGGGCAAGTCGATGATTGGCCGGATCGTCGTGACGGACCCGGACGGAAACGAACTGCCCGTGGGCGAAATCGGTAATGTCTACTTCGACAGCGGCGTCGAATTCCAATATCGCCACGACCCCGAAAAGACCGCCAAGGCCTATCTGCGGCCCGGCTGTTCGACCATCGGCGACGTGGGTTACGTGAACGCCGACGGCTTCCTGTTCCTGACCGACCGGGCGTCCTACACGATCATCTCGGGCGGTGTGAACATCTATCCGCAGGAGACCGAGAACCTGCTGGTCACACATCCCGATGTGGCCGACGTGGCGGTTTTTGGCGTGCCCTGCGAGGAGATGGGCGAAGAAGTTAAGGCCGTGGTCCAGCTGGAACCCGGTGTGCCCGGCACCCCCGAAAAGGCGCAAGAGCTGATCGACTGGTGCCGCGAACGCCTGTCGAAAATCAAAAGCCCCAAAAGCGTGGACTTCCGGGACCAATTGCCTCGGACCCCGACCGGCAAGCTGATCAAGCGCAAGCTGAAAGACGAATACTGGCCCGCCAAACCCGCGGCCTGACATTTACGAAAGGAAGACGTCATGAAAATCGAAGGACAGGCGGCAATCGTCACCGGCGGGGCCTCGGGCCTGGGCGGGGCGACTGTGGATCTGCTGGCCAAGGCCGGGGCCAAGGTCACCATCTTTGACCTGAACGCCGAACTGGGCGAGGCAAAGGCCAAGGAGATCGGCGGCAAGTTCATCAAGGTGAACGTGACCGACGAAAGCGAAGTCGAAGCCGCCATTGCCGAGGCCGAGGGCCTGCACGGCAAGGCGCGCATCCTTGTGAACTGTGCCGGCATCGGGCCGCCGAAAAAGGTCATCGACCGCGAAGGAAATGCGATCCCTCTTGGCGATTTCACTTCGATCGTGAATGTGAACCTCTTTGGCACGTTCAATGTGCTGTCGAAATTCGCCGCCGCCCTGCACACCGCCGATCTGGTTGGTGAGGAACGTGGCGTGGTCATCAACACCGCATCCGTGGCGGCATTTGACGGGCAGATCGGTCAGGCGGCCTATGCGGCCTCCAAGGGGGGCATCGTCGGCATGACCCTGCCGGTCGCACGCGAATTCGCCCGCTACGGCATCCGCGTCATGACCATCGCGCCGGGCCTTTTCCTGACCCCGCTGATGGCAACCCTGCCGCAAGAGGCACAGGACAGCCTGGGCCGTCAGGTGCCCTTCCCGCCGCGTCTGGGTGATCCGTCGGAATTCGCGCATATGGTCGGCTCGATCGTGGAAAATACCATGCTGAACGGCGAAACGATCCGCCTGGACGGCGCAATCCGGATGGCCCCGAAATGACATTTTCCCTTGATAACAGTGGCATGAGCACGCGCGCGCTGGAGATCGCGGACCGGGTCGAGGCCTTTGTCCGCAACACCGTCGCGCCTTATGAAAAAGACCCCCGCCGGACCTCGCACGGGCCGTCCGACGACCTGGCGGTGGAACTGAAGGAAGCCGCCCGCAAGGCCGGCGTCCTGACCCCGCATATACTGGAAGACGGCAGCCACCTGAGCCACCGGGAAACCGCCGCTGTGCTGATCCGGTCGGGTCTGTCGCCGCTTGGCCCCGTGGCCTGCAACGTGGCTGCCCCGGATGAGGGCAACATGTACCTGCTGGGCAAGGTCGGTTCGCCCGAGCTGAAGGAGAGGTTCCTGACGCCCATGGTGCAGGGCAAGATGCGCTCGGCCTTCTTCATGACCGAACCGGCCGAGGACGGCGGCGCGGGGTCGGACCCGTCGATGATGCTGACCACCTGCCGGATGGACGGTAACCATTGGGTCATCAACGGCCGCAAGACCTATATCACCGGGGCCGAGGGGGCCGGGCTGGGTATCGTCATGGCGAAATCCGACGATGGTGCCTGCATGTTCATGGTCGATCTGCCCGACCCGGCGATCCGGATCGAACGGGTGATGGATACCATCGACAGTTCGATGCCCGGCGGCCATGCGGTCGTGACCATCGACAACCTGCGCGTGCCCGCAACCCAGATGCTGGGCCAGTCCGGCGAAGGGTTCAAATACGCCCAGGTCCGCCTGTCGCCCGCGCGTCTGACCCATTGCATGCGTTGGCTTGGGTCCTGTATTCGCGCCAATGAGATCGCAAGCGATTATGCCAACCGCCGCAATGCCTTCGGCAAGCCGCTGGTGGATCACGAAGGCGTCGGCTTCATGCTGGCGGACAATCTGATCGACCTGAAACAGGCCGAGCTGATGGTCTATTGGTGCGCCGATGTGCTGGACACCGGCGTTCTGGGCACCGTCGAAAGCTCGATGGCCAAGGTCGCGGTGTCCGAGGCGCTGATGCGTGTGGCGGATCGCTGCGTGCAGGTCATGGGCGGTCAGGGCGTCACCGGGGACACGATCGTCGAACAGGTCTTCCGCGAGGTCCGCGCCTTCCGCATCTATGACGGCCCGACCGAGGTGCACAAATGGAGCCTTGCCAAGAAGATCAAGCGCGACTGGCGAAAGGCGCATGAGTCATGAGCGGCGCACTAGGGGCAGACGCCAATGCCGGGGTCGAACCTGTCGGCCCCGACCACGGCTTTGATCTGGACCGGCTGACCGCCTGGTTGCAGGACAATGTCAAAGGGTTTCAGGGCCCTGTGCAGCTGTTCAAGTTCAAGGGCGGCCAGTCGAACCCGACCTTCAAACTGGTCGCCGCCAGTGGCGATTACGTGCTGCGGCGCAAGCCTCTGGGGCAGCTGGCCAAGGGGGCCCATGCGGTCGACCGCGAGGCGCGGGTGCTGACCGCCCTGCATGCGCAGGGCTTTCCGGTGGCCAAGGTGCACGGGCTGTGTACCGACGACAGCATCGTCGGCTCGATGTTCTTTGTCATGGATATGGTCGAAGGCCGGATCTTCTGGGATGCGGGCTTCCACGACGTGCCCGCGCCAGACCGCGCCGCCTATTTCTCGGAAATGAACCGGGTTCTGGCGCAGCTGCATTCCTACGACCCCGAGGCGATTGGGCTTGGCGATTATGGCCGGCGCGGCAATTACTTCGAACGTCAGATCGGGCGCTGGACCAAAAGCTATCTGGCCGACACCGACGCGGGTCGTGACGCGGGCATGGACCGGCTGATCGAATGGCTGCCGAGTGCGGTCCCTGAAGGCGATGAAAGCACTGTGGTGCATGGCGATTTCCGCTGCGACAACATGATCTTCCACCCGAGTGAACCGCGCGTTCTGGCCGTCCTGGACTGGGAGCTTTCGACCCTGGGCCACCCGCTGGCGGATTTCGCCTATCACGCGATCATGTACCGGATGCCGCCCGATATCGTCGCGGGCATCGGGGATGTGGACCCGGCATCGCTGTCCTTGCCGAGCGAGGCAGACTATGTCGCCGAATATTGCGCCAACACCGGGCGCGACGGCATCCCCAACTATGATTTCTACATTGCGTTCAACTTCTTCCGCCTTGCCGCGATCTTCCACGGGATCAAGGGCCGGGTGGCGCGGGGGCAGGCGTCGTCCGCCCATGCGGCGGAACGGGCTGCGGCCTATCCGCGTCTGGTGAAGCTGGCGCTTGATGCGATGGAGGCCTGCTCATGACCGAAGTTCTTTGCGACATCTCCGACGGGGTGGCGCGGATCACCCTGAACCGCCCCGAGGCTGGCAATGCCCTGAACCAGAGCATGGCCGACACCCTGCTAAAGATCGCGCTGAAGGTCGCCCATGACCCCGAGGTGCGGGTCGTGACCCTGACCGGGGCCGGACGGATGTTCTGTGTCGGCGGCGATGTCGGTGATTTTGGCCGCAACACCGACCGGATCGGCGCGTTTCTGGCGCAGCTGGCCGGCACGCTGCATCAGGCGCTGGCGCAGTTTGCCCAGATGAAGAAGCCCCTGATCACTTTGGTCAACGGTCCCGCCGCCGGCGCGGGGATGAGCCTGGCCATTGGTGGCGATTTCGTCCTGGTCAGCCCGCAGGCCAATTTCACCGCCGCCTATGGGGCCATCGGACTGACCCCGGATGGCGGCATGACCTGGACCCTGCCGCGGCTGATCGGGCTGCGTCAGGCGCAGGACATCATCCTGTCGAACCGCCGCGTCAGTGCCGAAGAGGCCGTGCAGATCGGCATGGCCACGCGTCTGGTCGAGGATCTGCCCGCAGACGGCGCGGCACTGGCCGCGCAACTGGCCACCCACGCTGTCGGGGCTATGGGGCAGGCGCGCTGGCTGATGCAGACCGGCATGACCGAACCTTTCGTGGCCCAGATGGACCGCGAACTGCAAAGCATCGTGACGGCGGGCGAAGGTCCCGAGGGGCGCGAAGGCGTGGACGCCTTCGTGGCCCGCCGCACACCCGACTTCCAAGGAGGAAAACCCAATGGCTGAAGCATATATCGTCGAAACCGCCCGTCTGGCCGGTGGCCGCCGCAACGGGGCCCTGAAGGACTGGCACCCCGCCGACATGGGGGCCGAGGTGATCAACGCGCTGGTCGACCGGTCCGGCATCGACCCGGCCGCCATTGACGACGTGATCGTCGGCTGTGTGACCCAGGCGGGCGAACAGGCCTTTGCCTTTGGCCGCAACTGCGTGCTAGCGTCGAAACTGCCGCAGTCGGTGCCGGCCGTGACCATCGACCGCCAGTGCGGATCCTCGCAGCAGTCGGTGCAATTCGCGGCGCAGGCCGTGATGTCGGGCACGCAGGATGTGGTCATCGCCATGGGCGTGGAAAGCATGACCCGCGTGCCGATGTTCACCAACCTGTCGTTCCACATGAAGGCGGGGCTGGGCGAAGGCCCCTTTTCCGACCGGATCGGCGAACGCTATGGAACCAAGGATTTCAGCCAGTTCAAAGGGGCCGAGATGATCGCCCGCAAGCATGGCTTCAACCGCGGTGATCTGGACGCCTTTGCGCTGGAAAGCCACCGCCGCGCCCTGGCCGCGACCGAAGCCGGTGCCTTTGACCGCGAAATCGTGCCCGTGGCCATCGAGGGTGGGATGCACACCCGCGACGAAGGCATCCGGGCCGATGCCTCGCTGGAAGGGATCGGATCGGTCAAGCTGCTGGAAGAGGGCGGGATGATCTCGGCCGCCAACGCAAGCCAGATCTGTGACGGCGCGGCGGGTGTGCTGGTCGTGTCCGAGGCGGCGCTGAAAAAGCACAACCTGACGCCCGTGGCGCGGATCGTGAACCTGACCGTCACCGGCGGCGATCCGGTCATCATGCTGGAAGAACCGATCCCGGCCACCTTCCGCGCGCTGGAACGTGCGGGCATGAAGATCGACGACATCGATCTTTATGAGGTCAACGAGGCCTTTGCCCCCGTGCCCATGGCCTGGCTGAAGGAGCTGAACGCCGACCCGGCCAAGCTGAACGTCAATGGCGGCGCGATTTCGCTTGGCCATCCTCTGGGCGCTTCGGGGGCCAAGCTGATGACCACGCTGGTGCACGCGCTGCAGGCGCGCAGCAAGAAATACGGGCTGCAGACCATGTGTGAAGGCGGCGGCATCGCCAATGTCACCATTCTGGAAGCGCTCTGATGGCGATCCGTACCAAGATCACCGAGATGCTGGGCATCCAGCATCCGATCGTGCAAGGCGGTATGATGTGGGTCGGCACGGCGGACATGGCGGCTGCCGTGTCCAACGCCGGGGGTCTGGGCATCATCACCGCCCTGACCCAGCCCACGCCCGATGCGCTGTCGGCGGAAATCGCGCGCTGCCGCGCGATGACGGACAAACCCTTTGGCGTGAACCTGACCGTGTTGCCGTCGGTCAATCCGCCGCCCTATGCGGATTATCGCCGCGCCATCATCGAGGCGGGGGTCAAGATCGTCGAAACCGCTGGTGGCAGGCCGCAGGAACATATCGACGACTTCAAGGCCCATGGCGTCACGATCCTGCACAAATGCACATCCGTCCGGCACGCGCTGTCGGCGGAACGCATGGGCGCGGATGTGATCTCGATCGACGGGTTCGAATGTGCGGGCCATCCGGGTGAAGACGACGTGCCGGGGCTGGTGCTGATCCCGGCGGCGGCGGATCAGGTCAAAGTGCCGATGCTCGCCTCGGGCGGGTTCGGTGACGGGCGCGGCCTTGCGGCGGCGCTGGCGCTTGGCGCGGAGGGCATCAACATGGGCACGCGGTTCTGCGCCACGGTCGAGGCCCCGATCCACGACGCGGTGAAACAGTTCCTTGTGGACAACGGTGAGCGTGACACCAACCTGATCTTCCGTGGGTTCAAGAACACCGGGCGCGTGGCCAAGAACTCGGTTTCGGACATGGTGGTCGAGATCGGGTCGAAACCGGGGGCCGAATTCAAGGACGTGCAGCCCTATGTCTCGGGTGCCAAGGGGCGCGAGGCGCTGAGTACCGGCGATCTGGACGCGGGTCTGATCTGGGCCGGTCAGATCCAGGGGCTGATCCACGACATCCCGACCTGTGCCGATCTTCTGGCGAGGATCGTCGCGGATGCGGAACAGATCATCAAGCGGCGGCTCTCCGCCTTTGTGAACTAAGGGGAACCTCATGGAACCGATCGTGATCGCGGGCATGGCCCGCACCCCCATGGGGGGCTTCATGGGGGCGTTTTCGCGCGTCTCGGCACCGCAGCTGGGGTCGGCGGCCATCGCCGCCGCCCTGACCCGTGCCGGTCTGTCCGGCGATCAGGTGGATCAGGTGGTGATGGGCAATGTGCTGCCCGCCGGTCTGGGCCAGGCCCCGGCGCGGCAGGCGGCGCTTGGCGCGGATCTTCCGCTGTCGGTACGGTGCCAGACCGTGGGCAAGGTCTGCGGATCGGGCATGCAGGCGATCATGAACGCCCATGATACGCTGGCGCTTGGCCAGGCCGATATCATGGTTGCCGGCGGGATGGAGAGCATGTCGAATGCCCCCTACCTGCTGGAAAAGGCGCGCGCGGGCTATCGCGCCGGTCATGGCCGGGTCGTCGATCACATGTTCCTTGATGGGCTGGAAGACGCCTATGACAAGGGCCGCGCCATGGGCACCTTTGCCGAGGATTGCGCCACGACCTACCAGTTCACCCGCGAAGAACAGGACGCCTATGCCCTGCAATCGCTGGACCGCGCGACCAGGGCCATCGCCTCGGGGGCCTTCGGGGCCGAGGTCACGCCCGTGGGCGATGTCACCACCGACGAACAGCCCTCTCGGGCGCGGCCCGAGAAGATCCCGACCCTGAAACCCGCCTTCCGCGAGGGCGGCACCGTGACGGCGGCGAATTCCTCGTCCATTTCTGACGGGGCAGCGGCGCTGGTGTTGACTCGCGCCTCGGTGGCAGAGGCGCAGGGTATGAAGCCCCTCGCTGTGATCCGCGGCCATGCGGGCCATGCCCAGGCACCGGGGCTTTTCACCACCGCGCCGATCCCCGCGATCCGCAAGCTGCTGGATCAGGTTGGCTGGACCGTCGAAGAGGTGGACTTGTTCGAGATAAACGAGGCCTTTGCCGTGGTGGCAATGGCGGCGATCCGGGATCTGGGTCTTGACCCCGAAAAGGTCAACGTGAACGGCGGGGCCTGTGCACTTGGTCATCCGATTGGTTGCTCTGGCGCGCGGATCGTGGTGACCTTGGTGGCGGCGATGCAGGCACGCGGTGCCAAGAAGGGTGTGGCATCCCTGTGCATCGGCGGAGGAGAGGCGACGGCGCTGGCCGTGGAATTGCTGTAAGGAGAGACAACATGATCCTGACCGAAGACCAGGCCATGATCCAGGAGATGGCGCGCCGTTTCGCGGCCGAGAAGCTGGCCCCGAAATCGGCCGAATGGGACAAGACCAAGCATTTCCCCAAGGGCGAGATCACCGAGCTGGGCGCGCTTGGAATGCTGGGGATGCTGGTGCCCGAAGCCTATGACGGGGCTGAGGTCGACCATATTTCCTATGCCCTCGCGCTTGAGGAAATCGCGGTCGGCAATGGCGCGGTCTCGACCATCATGTCGGTGCACAATTCGGTCGGCTGCGCGCCGATCCTGAAGTTCGGCAACGAGGATCAGAAGCAGGAATTCCTGCGCCCCATGGCGCGGGGCGAACAGCTGGGGGCTTTCTGCCTGACCGAACCGCAGGCCGGGTCCGATGCCTCGGCGCTGAAGACGCGGGCGCGGCGGACCAATTCGGGCTGGGTGCTGGACGGGGTGAAGCAGTTCATCACCAATGGCCAGAACGGTGACACGGCGATTGTCTTTGCGGTCACCGATCCCGACGCGGGCAAGAAAGGCATTTCCGCCTTCATCGTGCCGACCAAGACGCCGGGCTATCGCGTCGCATCGATCGAGGACAAGCTGGGCCAGACCCTGTCGGACACCGCGCAGATTGCATTCGAGGGTTGCGAGATCCCGGCCGAGAACCTGCTGGGCGAAGAGGGGCAGGGCTATCGCATCGCGCTGGCCAACCTGGAAGGCGGACGGATCGGCATTGCCTCGCAATCCGTGGGGATGGCCCGCGCGGCGATGGAGGCGGCGATCGACTATGCCAAGGACCGCGAAAGCATGGGCCGCAAGATCATCGACCATCAGGCGGTGGCCTTCCGGCTGGCCGACATGGCAACCCGGATCGAGGCCGCGCGCCAGCTGGTGCTGCACGCCGCGTCCCTGCGCGATGCGGGGCAGCCCGCGCTGCAGGCGGCGTCTATGGCGAAACTCTTTGCGTCCGAGATGGCGGAACGGGTTTGTTCCGATGCGATCCAGACCTTCGGCGGCTATGGCTATACCCGTGATTTCCCTGTCGAACGCATCTATCGCGATGTCAGGGTCTGCCAGATCTACGAAGGCACCAGCGACGTGCAGCGTCTGGTGATCGCGCGCGGCCTGGCCGTCTGATCCGCGCGGACCGCAGGCACAGGGGCGGGGTCCCCGTGGCCCCGCCCCTGAGCGTTAGCACCGCCGGACCCTAGCCCAGGATGAAATAGACCTTACGCACATGGGTCAGGTTTTCCCAGGTGCCGCGAAACCCGCGCGTGATGGTGAAACTGTCGCCGGGGCCAAAGACCCGCGCGGTGCCGTCCTCGTCCGTCAGGCGCACCTGGCCTTCCAGGATATGGCACATCTCGTCATAGTCGGCGCTCTCGCGCTGACAATGCGGCCCGGCCTCCCAGATGCCGGCGGTGGCGGATTTCCCGGGGTTGGAGAAGTGCCTCCAGGCGTGGCTGGTATAGGGTTCCCTCACCAGGGCGGGATCGTCGATCACGCTGGTGGTGCAGGGCGTTTCGGGGTCGTCGAAGGCGATCACATGCGCCGGGGTCTGGGTCATCATCTTTCCAATCAATCAGGAGCCGAAGCCGATGCCGAACCGGTCCATCAGCCGCAGCAGGGCCGACCGTCGACCGGTCCGGTCCTCGCGGGCGAGGTCGGATTGCGCCCAGTGGATCGCCAGGCTGCGCAAAGGTTCGGGCGGGAAGGGCACGGGCGTCTTGCTGGTCATGCGCAGGGCGGTGCGTTCGGTCTTCAGCCCGTCCAGGTGGTCCAGCAGGGTCAGCGCGGCAAAGCGCGTGGCGGACACGCCCTGCCCGGTGAAGCCAAGCGCATAGGCCAGCCGCCCGCCGCAGGCAGTGCCCGCAAAGAAGGTCAGCCGGGCCGAGGTGTCGATGATCCCGCCCCAGGCGTGGCTGAACCGCACATCCGCAAGCGCGGGGAAGGTGGCCAGGAAATTCGACTCAAGCCGGGCGTAGCTGTCGGCCCGGTTCAGCAGCCCCGCGTCACGTTTCGAGCCATAGTGATGCACCGCGTCATAGCCGCCCCAGAGGATCCGGTTGTCGGCGGTCTTGCGCGAGTAGTGGAACTGGTTGCCGCTGTCGGCCACGCCGTGGCGGCCGGTCCATCCGATCGAGGCCAGCTGCGCATCGCTTAGCGGTTCGGTCATGATCGTGTAGTCGTAGATCGGGATGATCGTCGGGCGCAGGCGCCGCAACAGGGGCACATCGGCATTGGTGGCCAGGATGACCTTCCTGGCGCTGACCTCTCCGTCCTTGGTGGTCAGGCGCAGGGCGTCGGGGGTTTCCGCCAGACCGGTGACCTGGGAGGTTTCAAATATCTCGACCCCGGCATCCAGGCAGGCGCGGGCCAGCCCGTGCACCAGCCGGGCGGGGTTCACATAGGCATAGTTCTCTTCGAACAGGCCCTTGGGATAGGCGGGGCTGTCCAGCTTGGCGGCCAGGTCCGGCCCGTCGATCAGGCGGCTGTCCATGCCGAACCGCGCATGAGCGGCGCGCATGGAGGCCAGGCCCTTAGCCTGCCAGTCGGTGGCGGCCAGGTTGACCTTGCCGGTGCGTTCGAACTCGGCCTCGATGCCATAACGGGTCAGATCGGACTCGAGCGCGTCGAGGTTCGACAGACCCAGCCTGACCAGCGTTTCGGCCTCTTCCGGCCACCGTTCCAGCGCGTTGCCGACCCCGTGCGAGATGCTGGGCGCGCAGAAGCCGCCGTTTCGTCCGCTGGCCGCCTGGGCCAGGCGACGCCCCTCTAGCAGGATGATCCGCGCGTCGGGGTGACGTTCGCGGGCCTTCAGCGCCGACCACAGGCCGGTGAAGCCCGCGCCGACGATGGCCAGATCGCAGTTCTGCGTGCTGGAAAGCGCGGGCAGGGACAGGGGATCGCGGACCGTCTCGCTCCAATACGGTTCAAAGACGGTCTGGGCAAAGCGATGCGACAGGGAAGACAGATCAGCCATCCGCATGCTCTGTCAGCTGCTGTTCCAGCGCCGCCAGCTCCGCCTGGGAATTGACGCCGGTGACTTCCAGCGGTTCGGCCTGGGCGGTGGCGATCCGGTGCCCTTCGGCGCGGGCCAGGGCGACCACGTCGGTCAGGTAATATTCACCCTTGGCATTGTCGTTGCGGATCTGCGGCAGCAGGCGGCGCAGGACATCCGCCCGACCCGCCAGGATGCCGGAGTTGCAGAAATCAATCGCCCGTTCCGCATCCGTCGCGTCCGAGAATTCGACGATCCGTTCCAGCGCGCCCTGGTCATCGGTGACCAGACGGCCATAGGCCCGCGGGTCCTGCGGCCGGAACCCCAGCACGGCCAGGGCCGTGTCGCCCTGCACCAGATCGGCCAGCGCTTGCAGCGTCCCGGCCCGGATCAGCGGCACGTCGCCATACAGCACCAGGATCGTGCCGTCGAAACCGCCGAGCCCGGGCAGGGCGCAGCGCACCGCATGGCCGGTGCCCAGCTGGCTGTCCTGCACCATCGTATCCAGCGCGGGATAGGCGGCATGGATCTGGTCGCGCCCGGCACCGACCACCGTGATGCAGCGTGTGGCCTTCAGCTGATCCAGCGTCGACAGCACGCGGCCCAGCATCGTCTGGCCGCCCAGCACATGCAGCACCTTGTGCAGGTCCGATCCCATGCGGCTGCCTTTCCCGGCGGCCAGGATAATGGCGGCGATGTCGGGCCGGGTCATTGCGCGTCCCCGCCGCCCAGATACCAGCCCCAGTCCGCGTCGCGGGCAAAACGGGTGACCTGCTTGGTCTCGAAATAGGCGTCGAAGCCTTCGCGCCCCAGTTCCCGCCCGATGCCGGAGGTCTTGTAGCCGCCCCAGGGGGCCTGGGTGAAGGTCGGCTGGGAACAGTTGATCCAGATGATCCCGGCGCGCAGCTTGGCCGCCACCCGGTCGCAGCGGTCCAGATCGTGGCTCATCACCGCGGCGGCCAGGCCGAAGGGGCTGTCGTTGGCCAGGTGGATCGCCTCTTCCTCGGTCTCGAAGGGGGCCAGGCAGACGACGGGGCCAAAGATCTCCTCGCGCCAGATCTCGGCCTCGGGGGGGACGTCGGCATAGATCGTCGGGGCGATGAAATAGCCCGTGTCCATCCCATGCGGACGGCCACCGCCGGTGATCAGCCTTGCGCCATTGCCCTGCGCGCGAGCAAGGAAGCCCATGATCTTGTCGTATTGCGATTTCGACACGATCGGCCCCAGCTTGATGCCGTCCTGATCGCCGGGTCCGATGGTGATCGCCTCGGTCGCCTCTTTCAGCCGGGCCAGCAGCGGCTGGTACAGCGCCTTCTGCACCAGCACGCGGGATGTGGCCGAACAGACCTCGCCCTTGTTCCAGAAGATCCCGAACAGGATCCATTCCACGGCCCGGTCGATATCGGCGTCGTCGAAGATCACGAAGGGCGACTTGCCCCCCAGTTCCAGCGACACGGTGCGGATCCCGGCCGAGGCCGCCTGCATCACCCGCCGCCCCGTTGCGACCGACCCGGTAAAGGCGACCTTGTCGACCAGGGGGTGTTCCGACAACGGTGCCCCGGCCGAGGGGCCGTCACCCGTCAGCAGGTTGAAGACCCCGGCAGGCACCCCGGCGGCGTCGATGATCCGGGCCAGTTCGTGACAGGACAGCGCGCAGAGTTCTGAAGGTTTGAGGACCACGGAACAGCCCGCCGCCAGCGCCGGCGCGACCTTCCAGACGGCCATCAGCATGGGGAAGTTCCAGGGCGTGATCGCGGCGACGACCCCGACGGGTTCGCGCCAGACCCGCCCGTCAAAACGGTCGTCGCCCAGGTCGATGGTGCGCAGGGGGGCCTTGGCGTCGGCCTCGGCCAGGTCGGCGTAATAGTCGAAGACAAAAGCGGCGTCTTCGATGTCCCAGATTGCTTCGGGCAGGGGTTTGCCGTTGTCGCGCGTTTCGATCGCGGCCAGGGCGGGGGTCTCGGCCCGGATGCCTTCGGCGATGCGGCGCAGGGTGGCGGCGCGGTCGCTGGCGGGCAGATCGGCCCAGACCCCGGCGTCGAAGGACCGGCGTGCGGCGCGCACGGCCAGGTGCACGTCTTCGCCGGTCGCGGCGGCGACCTGGGCAAATTCCTGTTCGGTGGCGGGGTCGATGGCGGCAAAGCTGCCGCCCTTCACGGGGGCGCAGAAGGCGCCGTCGATAAAAAGCCGGGTGGTCATGGTGCTGTCCTTTCCTGCCAGGGGTGTGGGTGTAACCCTATGGGGTCACACGTGTTTCCGTCCGCCGGCATCCAGGAACCAATCGTCCGGATAGGGATACCACCAGTCCGCCATCTTCGCGACGGGATCCAGGATCACCATCTTGGGCTGGCGGAAGGCATCCAGCCCCGCCTTGCCAAGCGCCCGCCCCAGGCCCGAGCTTTTGATGCCGCCGAAGGGCAGGGCATCGTTGTCGACCAGCGGGTTGTTGACCCAGACCATGCCGGCCTCGAAGGCCTCGATCGCGCGATGCGCTTCGGCCAGGTCCGAGGTGAAGACCGAGGCACCCAGCCCGAAGCGGCTGGCATTGGCCTGGGTCAGCGCATCCTCGAAAGACGCGGTGCGGATGATCGACACGACGGGGCCGAAGATCTCGGTCTCGTGCAGGTCCATCTCGGCGGTGACGCCGGTGACGATCGTGGGCTCAACGTACCAGCCCTTGGGCTGATCGGCAGGCACACCGCCGCCGATGGCGATGGTTGCGCCCTTGTCGCGGGCCGTGTCGATCCAGGCCAGCACGCGGTCGCGCGCGGCCCTGGACACCAGTGGCCCGATCTCGGCCACGCCCAGCCCGTTGCCGACGCGCAGCTGGCGGGTCTTCTCGACCATGGCGGCGACGAATTCGTCATGTACCGCGTCCTCGACATAGATCCGTTCGGCCGAGGTGCAGACCTGCCCCGATTGCAGGTAGGCGGTGGTGACGGCCCCCGCCGCGGCCACCTGGATATCCGCGTGGCGCGAGATCACCATCGGATCGCTGCCGCCGCCTTCGATCACGCAGGGCTTCATCTGCGACGCGGCCTCGATCGCGATCTGGCGGCCCACTTCGGCCGATCCGGTAAAGGCGATGGCATGGGTCTTGGGCGAGGAAATCAGCGCTTTGCCGACCTCGGCACCGCCCCCGACACAGGCGATCAGGTCACGCGGCAGGGCGTCGAAGAATTTCATGAACATCAGCGTGCAGATCGTCCCCGCGGGCGAGGCCTTCAGCACCACGCCGTTCCCCGCCGCAAGCGAGGCCGCCATGGTCCAGCAGCCCAGGATCAGCGGGAAGTTGTAGGGCACGATATGAACCGAGACACCGTAGGGCGCATAGGTCTGGAACTGGAAGGACCCGGGCTGCATCGATCCGGCAATCCGCCCGGCGTCATCGCGGGCCATTTCCGCGAAATAACGGAAGACGGGGGGAATATTTGCGATCTCGCCAATGGCTTCGGGATAGGGCTTGCCGATTTCGCGGGTCATCATGACGGCGATTTCGGTCATGTCGGCCTGTTCCATCGCATCGGCCACGCGGTGCAGGATGCCCGCGCGGGTCTTGCAATCCATCGCCGCCCAAAGCTTTTGCGCCGCGTTCACACGGTCAAGGATCGTATCCAGCTGCGCGGACGAGGGTTCGCCGTATTGGCCGACGTGCTCCAGCGTGGCGGGGTCCTCCACGTCGTGCAGGGGCCCTTGGGTCGCGACGTATTCGGGCGCGAGGTAATAGGACGGGGCAAGCAGGTCAGTCATCGGAAGATCCGTTCATTTGGAGGGTCTTTTCTGTGGGGGCGGAGCAAGGGGCCAGCCGGGTGGCGGCCTCGGTCCAGCCCGGCAGGGCGGTGTTCAGGAAATCGCGGATGTCGGTCAGCGCGGCATCGTCCAGCGCCTTTTGGAACTGTGCCAGGACGCGGGGCAGGAAGGTCATGTAGCGCGGCTTGCCGTCCCGCCGGTCGAGCCGCAGGAAGACGCCGAGGATCCGCGCGTGGCGCTGCGCGCCCAGAAGCGCATAGCGGTGGCGTATGGCGGCCTCTCCGCCCAGATGGGCGGGGGCCTGGGCGCAATAGCGGGCCAGCAGCTGTGTCTCGAGCCCCGGGGCCAGATCGCGCCGGGCGTCCTGCAACAGCGACACCAGGTCGTATTCGCAGGGGCCCAGGATCGCGTCCTGGAAATCCAGCAGCCCGCAGCGCGCAACGCCGTGGCGATCCGACAGCAGCATCAGGTTGTCGACGTGGAAGTCGCGCAGCACCAGCGTGTCGTGGCGGGTGTCGACCGGGGCCAGCGCCTCGCTCCAGAGGCGACGGAATTCGGTGTCGAAGAAGGCGACGTCGATCTCGGGGCGCAGGGCCGGGGCGAACCACTGGGAAAAGACCGACAGCTCGTCCAGGTGCACGGCGCGGTCATAGACCGGCCGGTCCAGCGCGGCCCCTTTGGGCGCGTGGTGCAGGTGAAGAAGCGCATCGACCGCCAGCTGGTACAGCCTGGCCTCGTCCTCGCCTTCCGCAAGGCATCGGGCATAGGTTGCGTCGCCGAAATCCTCGACCAGCGCCAGGCAGCTGTCGCGGTCCGCCGCCAGAACGCGCGGCGCCGAAAGCCCCAGCCCGTTCAGGTGGTCCGAAATCGCGAGATAGGCGGCAAAGCCCGCTGGATCGTGGCGATCGTCCATCAGCAGCGCGTCCTTGCCGACCAGCCGGGCGTAGGACCGGGTGGAGGCATCGGCGACAAACCCCTGAACGGGGACCCCGGCCATCCCCTGCCGCGCCAGAAAGGCGGGCGCGGGGGCGGGCAGGCTGTCGGACAGAAGGGGCGGCGACGCTAGGGTCATCGGATCATGTAGACCTTCTTGACCGTCTCATGGACAGTGCAGGTGCCCTTCCAGTCCTGGGGAAAGAAGGCGGCGGTATCGGGGGTGATCTCGATCACCTCGCCGCTTTCATGCACGTAGGTGCAGCGGCCTTCGAGGAAGTGGCAGAATTCGTCCTTGGTGACGTGGCACTCCCATTTGCCGGGGGTGCAGATCCACAGCCCGCATTCGCTTTGGCCGTCGGGACCCTTGTGCAGGACCTTTCCCGAGGTGCGGCTTTCGCCCTCGATCATGGTCGGAATGACGCCCCAGTCGACCGTGTCGGTCACCGAAAGGGGTTTGTGCATCACAGGTGCTTTCATGTCTTTTTTCCTATGTCAGACAAGCATGTAGATATTGCGCAGGGTGTCCGTGATCTCGGCCGTGCCGGTCCAGCCGGCGGGAAACAGAACACAGGTGCCGGCGCTGGCTTCGATGACCTCGTCGCTGTCGTCGCGGCGATAGATCACGTGGCCCGCAACGAAATGGCAGAATTCGTCCCGGGGCACGGAAATCCGCCAGGTGCCGGGGGTGCAGACCCAGACACCGGTTTCCGGCGAATTGCCCGGCCCCTTGTGCAGAAGCCGGCCGGTGGAATGGGACTGACCTTCGATCATGTCGGGTTGCGGACCCCAGTCGACCAGGTCGTCATAGGTGGTGGCCCCGTGGATATGCGGGGCCGAAGAGGTGAGATCGGTCATGCGTCCCCCGCAAGCTCGACCAGCAGGCGGGCTGCCTTTTCCTGGCCGTTCTGGGATTGCATGTGTTCGGACGTGGTCTTCAGACGGGCGGCGATCTCGGGGTCTGTCAGGCAGGCCTCGATCTTCGCGATCATCTCTTCGTCGGTCCAGTCGTAGCGTTCCGAGCGGAAGCCATGGCCGGTTTCCTGCACCCGCATCGCATTGTCGTGGCCGTCCCAGACATAGGACATGATGATCGCGGGCTTGCCGAAATACAGGCATTCCGTGAACGAGTTGTTGCCGCCGTGGTGGATCACCGCATCGACCTGCGGAATGACCGAGGGCTGCGGGAACCAGCTGCCGATGATCACGTTGTCGGGCAGGTCGGAATATTCCGCCTCGTAATCGCCGACGTTGACCAGCGCCCGGTAACGCGACTTGCCGATCAGGGTGATCAGCCGTTTCAGCAGATCCGTGTCGCCCGCGCCAAGTGACCCGAAGGACACGTAAAGCAGCGGCCCGTCGTTGTTCGCCTTGAAGGTCGGCACCTCGTAGGGTTCGTCCTGGCGGACACAGCCTTCGAGATACTGGAACTTGGCCGGATCCAGCGGTTCAGAGCGTTTGTATTTCGCCTGCTCGGGGTACAGCAGCAGGTTCATGTAGGGCGAGGCCTCGAAGAACTGGCCAAGGGGATAGGGGTCTTCACCGTTCTCGGCCAGGAAGGCGTTGAAGTCGTCGTGCAGCGGCTTCACCACCTCGTTGAATTTGGCGCGGAAGGCCTTGTGCCCCTCGGTGTCGTTTTCCGACATGCCCGACAGATGAGGCGGGATGGCGTCATCCTCGATCTCGTTTTCCGAACAGGAAATGATCCGCACCCAGGGCACGCCGTGCTGCTTGATCGCCGGGAACAGGATCACGTTGTCGACGGAAATCACGTCGGGTTTCACTTCGGCCAGGATGCCGGGCAGGTCCTTCTGGGCCCATTTCGCGCTGTCCACGATCGCTTCCCAGCATTCCTTGACGTAGTTGTCGATCTGGTCGATCGGCGCCTTGCGGAAGTTGGGGATGTGGCCGTTGATGAAGTCTTCCCAGAACTTGGCCATCTGTTCGGCGGGCATGGGTTCGGACAGGTTCACCGGGTGCGCCTCGAACCCGTAGCCCTTGTAGACATCGACAAAGCCCGGATCGGACAGGAACACGGCCTTGTGGCCCATGCGTTCCACGGCCTGCGCGATGCCGACGGAATTCAGCGCGGGGCCAAAGGCGGCCTCGGGGAAGAAGGCAAAGGTCTTTTGCGTCATTGATCTCTCTCCTGTTGGTCGCCGCCCTCGGGCGGGCGGCTGTTTTTTGGCGGTTGATGCGGGGTCACGCCTTGAAGACGCGGGTGTCCTTGGCGGCCCAGCCGATGCTGAGCGTGCTGCCCTCGGACAGGGGTGTGTCGTCGACATCCTGCGCGGTCAGGCGCACCAGGATGGGCTGGGCAGCCAGGTCGGTCTTCAGGTGCAATTGCAGGTCCAGCCCCTGGTAGGCGGTGGCGACGACGGTGCCGGTGACGGTGTTGTCAAAGCCTTCCGCCCCGATCTTCAGCCGTTCGGGCCGGATCGCGATGGACACGGGATCGCCGGCGGCGATGCCCTGCGGGCGCGGGGCGTGGATCGGCTGGCCACTGGCGGCGCGCAGCCCGTCGGCCTCGGCCACACCGTCGATGAAGTTCATCGTGCCGATGAAATCCGCGGCATAGCGGCTTTGGGGGTGTTCATAGATCTCGTGCGGGGTGCCGCATTGCAGCAGCGTCCCGTCCTTGAGGATCGCGACGCGGTCGGCCATCACCAGCGCCTCTTCCTGGTCGTGGGTCACGACGATGAAGGTGATACCGAATTCCGACTGGATGCGCTTCAGCTCAAGCTGCATTTCGCCGCGCAGCTTCTTGTCCAGCGCGCCAAGCGGTTCGTCCAGCAACAGAAGGCGCGGGCGTTTCACCAGCGCGCGGCCCAGGGCGACCCTCTGGCGCTGGCCGCCCGACAGCTGGTCGGGCTTGCGGCGGGCCAGGTGCGACATCTGGATGATCTCCAGCATCTCGTCCACGCGGGTCTTGATCTCGGCCTTGGGAAGGCGGTCCATTTCCAGCCCGTAGGCGATGTTCTGGGCGATCGTCATATGCGGGAACAGCGCATAGGACTGGAACATCAGGTTGATCGGGCGTCGGTTCGGCGGCAGGCGGGAAATGTCTTCGCCGCCCAGCAGGATCTGCCCCGAGCTGGGGGTCTCGAACCCGGCCAGCATGCGCAGCAGGGTGGTCTTGCCGCTGCCCGATGCACCGAGCAGGGCGAAGAATTCGTTTTCCTGGATATCGAGGTCCAGATGCGCCACGGCCCGTGCGGATCCGTAGTATTTCTGGATATCCTTGAGAGACAACAGGGCTTGGGTCATTGGCCGGGCAGACCTCCGCGGTTCAGGCGTTGCGACAGGGCAAGGGCGATGACCGAGACGGCCATGACGATGGTTGCCAGCGCATTGATTTCAGGGGTGACGCCGAAACGGATCATGGCGAAGATCTGCATCGGCAGGGTGATCGAGGCGCGACCGGCACCTGCGGTGAAGAAGGCGATGATGAATTCATCGACCGACAGGGTGAAGGCCAGCAGCGCCCCGGCGATGATCGCCGGCATCATCACCGGGATGACGATGCGGATCATCGTGATCGGGGTCGAGGCCCCGAGGTCGGCCGAGGCCTCGACGATGGACCAGTCGAAAGTCTTGAGCCGGGCACGCACCACCGAACAGACGAAGGCCAGGTTGAAGACCACGTGGCTGAGGATCACGGTGTGCAGCCCCATGGTCACGTTCAGCATCGAGAAGAACGACAGCAGGGCGATGGCCAGCACGATGTCGGGGATGATCATCGGGGCAAAGATGATGGTTTCCAGGAACCGGCCCTTGCGGCGGCGGATTTCGACCCCGATGGCCAGCAGCGTGCCGAACAGCGTGGCGAAGATCGTCGAGACGACGGCGACCACCAGCGTGTTGAAGGCGGCTGACATGACGTCGGCATTGCGGAACAGCTCTCCGTACCATTTGACGGAAAATCCGGTCCAGGCGGTCGGTAGCCCGCCGTCATTGAACGACAGCGCCACAAGGACCGAGATCGGCACGTAAAGAAAGGCGAAGACCGCGGCGAGGATCACAAGCATCAGGCGGGAATTGGCGGTGCGGGCCATCTCAGCTGTCCTCTCTTTTCGCGCCCGAGGCGCGTTCGCTGGCAAAGGTCTGCAGGGTCAGAAGCCCCATCATGATGGCGATCAGGATCATCGACAGCGCGGCACCGAAGGGCCAGTCGTTGGCGGTCAGGAACTGCGCGTAGACAAGGTTGCCGATCATCTGGAACTGGCCGCCGCCCAGAAGCGCGGGGGTCACGAAGTTGCCGATGGACAGCACGAAGACAAAGACGAAACCGGTGGCGATGCCGGGGAAGGTCAGCGGCACGGTCACCCGCCGGAAGGTCGTCCAGGCCGAGGCCCCCAGGTCCTGAGACGCCTCGGCGATCTCGGGGTTCAGCCGCGACAGGGGGGCGTAGCAGGCCAGGATGACGAAGGGCAGGTAGTTGTAGACCAGGCCCACGACCACGGCGCTTTCGGTATAAAGCAACTTCGGCAATTCGCCGTCGAACCCCAGCCACTGGGCTAGGCCCGTGATCAGCCCTTCGCGGTTCAGCAACACGATCCAGGCATAGGTCCGCACCAGGTAGTTCGACCAGAAGGGCAGGACGGCGAAGAACAGCAGGATCGGCTGGCGGCGCGCCGGGGCGGCCGCGATGGCAAAGGCCGCGGCATAGCCGACGATCACGGCGATCAGCGCCGACAGCCCCGCGATGGCGGCGGATTTCAGGAAGATCCCGGCGTAAAGCGGGTCGAAGACCAGCGCCAGGTTTTCCAGCGTGAAGGTATATTCGATGCCGCCGTACAGCCCGCGCCGGAAGAAGGCGAGCGCAAGGATCAGCAGGCAGGGGATGACCATGAAGGCGGTCAGCCATGCCAGGGCCGGGGCCATCAGGTAAAGCGGTCTGCGGTCTTTCATGGGTATAGCGTTCCATGCACAGGCCAGGCGCGACCTGCGGTGCGGTGGTGGGGTCCGGCGGCGGGCGTCGCCCTGGCCGGATCCCCGGTTCTCTGCTCGATTGTCCGTCCGGGTCCGGGGTCACGATCCACGCCGAGGCGACAGCGCCCGTGCAGGGAGGAGGCGATCGTGACCCCGCCCGGGCCGGCCCTTACTGGGCCGCCTTGATTTCGGACACGGTGCGGGCGTAAAGGCGCTGGCCCTCGCCCACGTCGCGCAGCTGCTCATAGCTCAGCAGTTGCTCGGCCCCGATGGCCATGTTGGGGAAGCTTTCCAGGAATTCGGCCGAAAGGCTTTCCATCGCGGGCTTGTTCGGCACCTTGTAAAGGATGTTCTCGGCCGCCCAGCCGTGGTTCTTCGCATCAAGGATGAAGTCCACGAAGGCATAGGCCGCGTCTTTGTTTTCGGAATTCTTCAGGATCACCATCGTGTCCACCCAAAGGTCCGAGCCCTCTTCGGGGATGACATATTTGATGTCGGTGTTCTCGGCGATGCCGTAGTTGCACCAGCCGTCCCAGGCGTGCACCAGCTCGGCCTCGCCGGACACCAATTTGGCGTAGAAGGTGGTGTCGTCATAGGCCAGCAGGGTCTTCTTGGCGTCGATCAGCAGATCGCGCACTTCGCCGACTTTCTCGGGGTCGGTTTCGTTGACCGAATAGCCCTTGGCCAGGAAGCCCGCGCCCAGAAGCCAGCGGTCGGTTGCCAGCATGGTGGTCTTGCCCGACACATCGGCGGCGGGCACCAGCAGGTCATTCCAGCTGTCCGGTGCTTCGGCCAGCAGGTCCGAGCGATAGCACAGGCCGGTCGTGCCCCAGGCATAGGGGATCGAGAAGGTGTTGCCCGGATCATGCGCCAGTTCCATCGCCTCGGGGTAGAGGTTCGCGATGTTGGACAGCTTGGAATGATCCAGCGTCTCGGCCAGGCCCAGGTTGTGCAGCACCTCGGCGAAGGGCGAAGAGACGAAGACCACGTCATACCCCTTGCCCTTGGAGGCGATCAGCTTGCCCATGATTTCTTCGTTGGTGCCGTGCAGCACCAGTTCAGCCGCGTTGCCGGTGGCGGCGGTATAGCTGTCGATCGCATCTGCGGCCATGTAGCCGTCCCAGTTCGAAACGACGAGGCCCTCGGCCTGAACAGCGCCGAGCGTGGCCATCAAGGCAAGCGCGGACAGGCCGGCGGTCGTGAAAGGTTTCGTACCCATCAAAGTACTCCCTGTTTGGTTGTCACCCCGGCTTCGTGGCCGAGAAATTGTCGTGGCGGCTATTGCTTGCCGCCTGCCTAAACTGTATTTTTGTGATCAAAAGAACGTCAATTTGTATTTGCTGTTCTTTTCAAATTGCCCGCGGCATCCGTGGGGAAATGCATTGATTGGAGAAAAAATTGGCGGGAACCCGGCGCGCCTCTCATCAAAGCCACCTGGAGCTGGCCAAGCAGATCATCGGCGTCGCCTTTGAAAAGGGGCTGCGGGCGGGCGATCATTTGCCTGAACAGGTCTTTTCCGACGCCTGCGCCGTGTCGCGAACGCCCATTCGATCCGCTTTCAAGCTGCTGGAATCAAGTCAAATTCTGGAATGGAAGCAGGAGAGGGGGTATTTCCTGGCGCTGGACGCGCCCGACGCCATCACCGCCGCCCTGTCCGACCTGGAAGGAGAGGAGGCATCGCTGGCAGACCGCATCCTGGCTGACCGCGCCAACCGCCGCCTGTCGGAAATCCAGTCGGTCAGCGCGCTTGCCCGCAGATACAGCGCTTCTCGAAGTGCTGTACTATTTGCGCTAAAAGTACTGGCTCGCGAGGGGATCGTCACCCAATTGCCGGGACGCGCCTGGGCGTTTCAGCCCATGATCGACTCGCCCCGCGCCCTCAGCGAGAGCTTCGAGATGCGCCTTTCGATGGAGCCTCTGGCCCTTACATCGCCCGGTTTTGCCCTCGACGGGAAGAAAGCAGGCATCCTGCGCGCCCAGATGGAGGACTTTCTGCTGCTTGATGAGGCAGCGGCGACCTCGGCCCGGTTCCGGCGGGCGGACAACGACTTTCACATGTTGCTGGCCGAAAGCTCGGCCAACCGGTTCCTGCGCGCGACCCTGATGGCGCATCACCGGCTGCGCATGGCGTCGAAGACCGGCGGCTCCATCCCCGCCTTCCGCATGCGCAAGGCGATGGAAGAACACCTTGAGATCCTCGACAGCCTGGATCGAAAGCAGAATGACCTTGCCGCGGATCAGATGATTGTCCATCTGCGCAGGTCCAATATCCGCCGCCCGGAAGCGGCCAATCGCGGCATTTCCCCGCTTCTGAGAGGTTAGCCCCCGTGAACGCAACACCGACCATCGCCCTGTTCCCCGAGGCCAGCTTTGGCGCGGCCCTGAACTGTGTGGGCATCGCGCAGGAATTGCGCAAGCGTGGCGCGCGGCCCGTGTTCATCTGTCACCCGGGCTTTGTCGGGGTCTTCGCGGAATACGGGTTCATGGAATACCATCTGACCCCGAAGCCCGTGCCCGGCGGCCAGACCAACGAAGCCCGCTGGACGGATTTCGTGAACACCCATCTGCCGCATTTCAACCTTTCCGCCGCTGACCAGCTGACCACCTACGTGGGGCCGACCTGGGATGCCATCGTCGACACCGCGATCGAGGTCGAGGACAGTCTGCGCGCGGTTCTGGCCCAGATTCGGCCCGATGCGATCCTGCTGGACAACGTCATCATGTTTCCCGCCGTGGCCGAAGCCGGCTGCCCCTGGGTGCGTGTCGTGTCCTGCGCCGAAACCGAGATCCCCGATCCCGCGGTGCCGCCCTATCTGTCCGGGTTAGATCCGCAGGACGATGCGGCCTGCGATGCCTTCCGCGCAGGCTATGCCAGGGCGACGGCGGCGGCGCACAAACGCTATAACGACTTCCGCCGGAAATGCGGCCTGGGCCCCCTGCCCGAGGCGATCTTTCTTGAGAACTCGGAGGATCTGAACCTGCTGCTGGCCCCTTCGGTGGTGCGTTATGACCGGGAAACCCCCCTGTCCGAGGATCGGTTCACCTATCTCGAGGGCTGTGTGCGCAGCGAAAGCCCCTATGAGCTGCCCTATTTCCCCGATGGTGCTGGGCCGCTGGTCTATACCAGTTTCGGATCGCTTGGCGCGCTGGACACGGCCCTGATCCAGCGGCTGCTGGACGCCTTCGCCACCTATCCCGCCCGCTTCCTGGTCAACGTAGGCGGCTTCCTGGAAACCTATGACCAGGTGCCGGACAATGTGCATCTGGGCGACTGGTTCCCGCAGCCCTCGGTCGTGGCGCAAAGCGATCTGTTTATCCATCACGGCGGCAACAACAGTTTCTGCGAGGCGCTGTTTCATGGCGTGCCTTCGCTGGTGATGCCCTATTGCTGGGACGGCCACGACAACGCGCAGCGCACCGATCACGCGGGCCTTGGCCTTTGGATGGATCGCAGCGACTGGACACCCGAGGAACTGCACCGCGCGCTGGACCAACTGTTGGGGGATGCTGCGCTGAAGGACCGGCTTTCGGGTATTTCCACCGAGATGAAGAAACACCCAGGCAACGAGGTCGCCGCTGACGCCGTCATGGCGATGCTGCACCGGTCCCGTGTCGCCCAACCGGCAGGAGCGCTGAATGACCCCCACTGAGAACCCTTTCGATCCCGCCGATCCCCTGCGCCACCACCTGTGGGAGCGTCACATCCGCGCCGACATCGACGCCTTCATCGCGGGGGACTGGGATGAGGTCGCGGATGATTTCGACGAAGCGGCATTTCAGGCGATCGACGCGGCGTTTTCCCCGGATCCCGCCGATTGGACCATCGGTTTTCCGACCCTTGCCGCCTATCGCGACCGCTGGCTGGAGATGTCGGCCCAAACCCGCGCCACCGCCGATCCCGACCGTCTGCGCGATGCGATGTTCGCCGGGGTGCGGCTTGCCCGGATCGACGTCTACGACGGCGACATGGCCATCCTGCACAAGGTCTTTGACGGGGTGACGCCCCTGAAGGACGGGCAGGAAGACCCCTATGCCTGGCAATCCGTCTTCACCCTGCGGCTGCGCGAGGGCGCGTGGAAGATCACGTCCTTCGTCGGCTACATGGCATAGGTTCGCGGCTAAGGGCAGGGTCAGAAGGTCGGCGGCGTACAGGCGCTGACGACCTCGCATATGGCGGGGCCGGGGTTGCGGAACCGGTGCGGCGTGGCGCTGCTGAAGTAATAGGCATCGCCCTTGGTCAGCACATGGGTTTCGTCGCCCACGGTCAGTTCCAGCACGCCCGCCACCACGATCCCGCATTCCTCGCCCTCATGGCTTAGGGCGCGGCGGCCGGAATCCCGTCCGGGCTGGTAAAATTCGTGCAGCATCTGCAGCTTGCGATCGGGGCGCGCGGCGGCAACCAGCAGGTATTTCAGCCCCGGCGCGCCGATGTCCACCAGGTCGCCGCTGCGGATCACCGGCGTGTCGACGGATGCCAGTTCAAAACTGAAGAAGGTCGCCAGGTCCATGGGGATGCCGTCCAGGATCTTCTTCAACACCGAGACCGAGGGCTGGGTCGCCATGGATTCGATCTGGCTGATGGTGCCGCTGCCAACGCCGGTGCGACGGGCCAGTTCGCGCTGCGACAACCCCTTGGATTGGCGCACGACCCGCAGCCGCCGGGCCACCATCGCGTCATGTGGTTGGGTCTCTGCCATCTGCTTTCCCGCTTCCGATGCGAAGCACCTTATCCATTTTTCACCTGTTTTCAATGCAGTGGTGCGGGCCTGAAAATCAGGATTGATCGGAAGGGGAAGCAAGCGGCAGTGTCGTCCAAACCCTATCGGACAGGATCCCGCCATGACCCATTCGCCCAGCCCGAACGATTTCTCGCGTTTCTGGATGCCCTTTTCGGCCAACCGGGATTTCGCCCGCGACCCCCGCCTGATCACGGCGGCGGACGGCATGTATTACACCAGCAGCGACGGCCGGCAAATCCTGGATGCAACGGCGGGCCTGTGGTGCGTGAACGCAGGCCACGGCGATCCGATCATCAAAGAGGCGCTGAAACGGCAGATCGACACGCTCGACTATGCGCCGCATTTCAACTTTGGCACCCCCGCCGCGTTCGAGCTGGCCGGCCAGGTCGCCGCGCTTTTCCCCGCGGGGTTGGAGCATGTGTTCTTCACCGGCTCGGGGTCGGAATCCGTGGATACCGCGCTGAAGATCGCGCTGCACTACCACCGGGCGCGGGGCGATGGCGCGCGGACCCGGCTGATCGGGCGGGAGCGCGGCTATCATGGGGTCGGCTTCGGCGGCATTTCGGTCGGGGGGATCGTCAACAACCGCAAGCATTTTGGCACGCTGCTGACCGGCACCGACCACATGCGCCACACCCATGATCCTGCGCGCAACGCCTTTTCACGCGGCTGCCCCGACCATGGGGCCGAGCTGGCCGACGACCTGATCCGGATCGCGGAACTGCACGATCCCTCGACCATTGCCGCGGTTATCGTCGAGCCGATGGCGGGATCGACCGGCGTTCTTCTGCCCCCCAAGGGCTACCTGCAGCGCCTGCGCGAGATCTGCGACCGGAACGGCATCCTGCTGATCTTTGATGAGGTCATCACCGCCTATGGTCGTCTGGGCAAGGCCAGCGCCGCCGAGGTCTTTGGCGTGACGCCCGACATCATCACCACCGCAAAGGGGCTGACCAACGGCGTGATCCCCATGGGGGCGGTGATCGTGGACGAAAAGATCTATGCCTCGGCCATGGAGCACAGCGAAACCCCGATCGAGCTGTTCCACGGCTATACCTATTCGGCGCATCCCATGGCCGTTGCCGCCGCCAAGGCGACGCTGGAAACCTACCGCCGGAACGACATGTTCGCCCGGGTCGAGGCGCTGGCCCCCCTGTGGGAGGACGCGGTGCACAACCTGCGCGACGTGCCGAACGTTGTGGACCTGCGCAACATGGGTCTGGTCGCGGGGATCGAGCTGTCGCCGCGTCCCGGCGCGCCCGGGGCCCGTGGGGCAGAGGTGATGAAGATGGCCTGGGCCGAAGGGCTGATGATCCGGGTGACCGGCGACATCATCGCCCTGTCCCCGCCTTTCATCATCACCGAGGACGAGATCCAGATGCTGTTCGAAAAGCTGGCCGGGATCCTGCGCCGGATCGACTGATTGCCAGGCGGGCGGGGCCCTGTGGGCCCGCCGCCGTCAGGCCGAACCGCCGGCAGACCGCAGGAAATGCTGCGCGTAGATGTCCAGCGCGCTGCCGTTGCGATCCAGCTTGGCCCGCAGCACCGCGCCTTCCCAACCGATCCAGAAGGCGCGGGCCAGCTGATCGCAATCGGTGTCGGACGGCAGATCCCCGCTGTCGACGGCGGCCCGGAAACAGGCGGCGGTGCGGGTTTCCCAATCCCGCAGGGCATCGATCAGGCGGGCGCGGAAGGGGGCGGGCAGGGCCGCGACCTCTTGCCCGAGGTTCCCGACAAGGCAGCCGCGGGCGAAATCGTATTTCTCCATCCCCGCGCGGGCGTCACCGATGAACCCGCGCAGCCGGTCCAGCGGCGGCAGAGCGTCGTCCAGGAACCAGCGGTCCAGCTTGGCGGCGAAATAGGCGGCATAGCTGTCGATCAGCGCCAGCCCGAACTCGGCCTTGGACCCGAAATAGTGATAGAAGGAGCCCTTGGGCACGCCGACGCGGGTCAGGATTTCCTCGATCCCGACGGGGGTAAAGCCGCGTTCGGTCAGCATGGCGACCCCGGCCCGCAACAGCGCCTGCCGCGCCTGGTCCAGCCGGGCGGCATCGCGGGGCGGACGGCCCCGCCGGCGCGGTTGCGGGGCGGGTGCCTGCATCAGATGTCGCGCGCCATGTTGAAGAACTCCGCGTTCGGCCGCATCGAGGTGACATTGGCCATGCGGTTCGACAGGCCGAAGAAGGCGGCGATCCCGGCGATGTCCCAGGCGTCCTCCAGGTCGAACCCATGCTCGGCCAGCAGCGCGAAATCCGCATCCCCGACCTCTTGCGCGGATTGCGACACCTTCATCGCGAAATCCAGCATGGCCTTCTGGCGCGGGGTGATGTCGGCCTTGCGATAGTTGATCGCCACCTGGTCTGCGATCAACGCATCCTTGGCCCGGATCCGCAGGATCGCCCCATGGGCCACGACGCAATACTGGCACTGGTTCACGTTTGAGGTCGCCACGACGATCATCTCACGTTCGGCCTTTGTCAGGTTGCCGGGCTTGTCCATCAGCGCGTCATGATAGGCAAAGAAGGCGCGGAATTCCTCGGGACGGTGCGCCAGCACAAGAAAGACATTGGGGATGAAGCCGGACTTTTCCTGCACCGCTTCGATACGGGTGCGAATGTCTTCGGGCATCTCGGACAGCTCTGGCACGGGGAAACGGCTGATAGGGTGATCCTGGGTGCTCATGATGATGTCCTTTGCCTGTTGCCAGTGGAAATGGCCGGAGGATATCTCCGGCGAATAATTAATAGACCGATTGTCTGTAAAATTCATGCAAGGCGCGGCGGTGCTTGTCAATCGCCGGTCCCGGGCGGTCCTGGGCGATCCTGGGCACGGTCATTGGCGAATATGTTGGACTTCTCGAGCCCCCTGAAATAAGTCATTGCACTAATTAGACTCGGCCGGGGAGGGTCGGGGGAGGATCGAGATGACGGAGCAGACGACCGCCACCCGTGGCGCGCGTTTCGGGGATGCAGCCCTGCGGGAACGCCTGCGCATCCGGATGCGGGTGCCGGTATTTGCCGCGCCCATGTTCCTGGTCACGGGACCTGCCTTGGTCACGGCGGCCTGCCGGGCGGGGATTGTCGGGGCCTTCCCGACGCTGAATGCCCGCACCCCCGATGAACTGGACCTTTGGCTGGCGCAGTTGAACCGCGACACCGAAGGTGCGGCCCCCTATGCGGCGAACCTGATTCTTGATCGGCGCAACCCCCGACGTGATAGCGATCTGGCGGCGATCCTGCGTCACCAGCCGCCGATGGTGATCGCGTCCGTCGGGGCACCGGATCCGGTCATCGCGCCGATTCACGCCTATGGCGGGCTGGTGTTTTCCGATGTCGCCACCCTGCGCCACGCGCGCAAGGCGGCAGAGGCCGGGGTGGACGGGCTGGTCCTGCTGACCGCCGGGGCAGGGGGCAATACCGGCGCCCTGAACCCCTTTGCCTTCGTCGCCGCCGTGCGACAGTTCTGGGACGGGCCGCTGGCCCTGGCCGGGGGGCTGACCGGCGGGCATGAGCTGCGGGCGATCCAGGCGCTGGATGTGGATTTTGCCTATATGGGCACGCCCTTCCTGGCTGCGCGCGAAAGCCTTGCCCCCGAGGCGCACAAGCAGGCTGTTGTGCAGGGCACCATCGATGACATCGTCCTCAGCGACCGGATTTCGGGGATGAACGCCAACCTGCTGCGTCCGCGTCTGATCGAGGCCGGGGTGATCGCTCCCGACGGCACCGTCCGGGACCTGCGCGGCGACACGCTGGTGTCGTGGAAGAACGTCTGGAGCGCGGGCCACGGTGTCGGCGCGATCACCAAAGAACAACCGGTTGTCCAGATCGTGGCGGACCTGATCCGCGCCTATGAGGGAGGAAACTGACATGACCCAGCCGGATAGTCTGCACGGCGGACCCACGGATGCCACGCTGGCCCTGCGGGCGCTGGCTCGTTTTCCCGACCGCACTGCCTTTGCCTGGGACGACGGAGAGATGAGCTATGACGAAGCTGCGCAGCTGATCGGCGGCATGCAGGCGGTGCTTTTGCGGGCGGGCCTGGTTTCGGGGGACTGCGTGGCGCTGCTGTCGGCGAACCGGGCCGAATGCTGGTGCGCGACGATCGCGGTTCAGGCCCTGGGCTGCGCGGTCAGCAACCTGCACCCCATGGGGCCGCGCGGCGATCACGCGGCGCAGATCGACGAACTGGTGCCTGCCGTGGTGATCGTGGATGGTCAGGATCATGCCGTGCGTGCGGCGGACCTGGCCGGGGATTGTCCGGCACCGCAGCACATGACCCTGGGGGGTGGCGGGCCGCTGGATCTGGTGGCGCAGGCCCGCGTTCTGGCCCGAACTTCCGACTGCCCGCCACAGGACCGGTCCCGGCCCGAGCTTGCCGCGACGGCGAATTTCACCGGCGGCACCACGGGGCGGCCCAAGTCGGTACTGCGCAGTGCCGGGGCGCTGGCGCAGATCAGCCTGACCATCCTGGCCGATTTCGGTCTGCCCGCCTGTCCCCGGTATCTGGCGGTGGCTCCGATCAGCCATGTGGGCGGCACCAAGATCGTGCCGGTCCTGATGCGCGGCGGGACCGTGCATCTGATGCGGGGCTTCGATCCGGTGAAGGTTCTGCAGGTGATCGCGCGCGACGGCATCAACATGACACTGATGGTGCCGACGATGATCTACGCGCTGCTGGATCATCCGGATATCGAGGCGGCGGATCTGTCCTCGCTTGAACTTCTTCTTTATGGCGCGGCCCCCATGGCCCCGGCCCGGCTGGCTCAGGGGATCGAACGGATCGGCCCGGTCTTTGCCCAGCTTTATGGTCAGACCGAATGCTATCCAATCGCGGTTCTGTCGCGCGGCGATCATGACCCGGCGCGGCCTGACATCCTGGCGGCCTGTGGGCATCCGGTGTCCACGGCCAGCGTGCGTCTGATCGCCTCGGACGGAACCGATGCGCCGACCGGGACCCTGGGTGAAATCTGCGTTCGTGCGCCCATGGTCATGTCCGGCTATCGGGACCGGCCCGAGGAAACCGCCAAGGCGCTGGACGGCGGATGGCTACATACCGGCGATATCGCGGTGGCGGATGAAACCGGGCGGCTGACCATCGTCGACCGCATCAAGGACATGATCGTGACCGGGGGCTTCAACGTCTACCCGAAAGAGATCGAGGACGTGCTGACCGAAGATCCCGCCGTCGCCATGGCCGCCGTTATCGGCGTGCCCGACGACAAATGGGGCGAGGCGGTCGTGGCCTATATCGTGGCCGGCACCGGGCAGACCCCCGACAAGATCCCTGACAAGACCCCAGACACCGAGGCGCTGCGCGCCCGCGTCCGGGAAGCCAAGGGGGCCGTGCATGTCCCCAAGGCATTCTATGTCGTGGATGCGCTGCCGCTGACGGGTCTGGGCAAGGTCGACAAAGTCGCCCTTCGGGCCCCGCATTGGGAAGGGCAGACGCGGCAGGTATGAGGGGCGGGATCCATCGGTACCTAGGGCGAGTCGCCCGGACCGAGCGGGGCAGCGCCTGCCGCGTTAGTGCCGCAGCGCAGCGGCGGGCAAAAATTTTCAAGAATTGACCTAAAATTCCAAATGAGTAGGCAACTATATGATTGAAAAAGAAAAATAGTGCCTGAATATTTTTAGTACAACGCACTAGAAATGTTGAAACGGTGGAACCTTTTTGCTACGAATTTGAAGGAGGCCGGTGCCATCCCCCACAGGGGCAGCGCCGGAAAAGGGAGAAGACCGGACCCGTCCGGCCAGGATTGCACCTGCAATCGGGCGACGCGGGACCGCAGATCGACGGCTGATTGACGGGGGGCGAATACGGCCCGGCAGCCGTCATCGCAGGAGGGGACAATATGCCAGCCATGACGCACCAGCGGCACCGGAGCGCGGCATGAATGCCGTGAAATCGCTTGCCGAGAAATTCCTCGTGGCGCTTGGCGGGTCGGCGCTGCTGGTCATGATGCTGCACATCACCGCCGAGGTGATCCTGCGGTCCGCCTTCAACGTCACCATCCCCGGCACGCTGGAACTTGTGACCTTCTACTACATGACCTTTGCGGTCTTTGCGGGGCTCGCCCTTGTGGCGCTGTTGAACGAACAGGTCATCGTCGAGATCTTCACCGGCTGGATGTCCCGCCGGACCCTGCTGGTGATCGACGGGCTGGCGGCGCTTCTGGGCGCAGGCTACGCCGGGCTTCTGGTCTACGGCGGCTGGCTCGAAGCGAAGTCGGCGATGAAATTCAACGAAATGGTGGCCGTGCGCGGGTTCGACGTGCCGATCTGGCCCAGCAGATGGGTGGCGGTCATCGGCCTTGGGCTGATCGCGCTGGCCTCTGTCGCCCATGCGATCGCGCTTCTGCGCGGCACGAAAGGCCCCCGGACATGAGCAGTCTTGAAATCGGTTTTGCCGCCATGGGTGTGCTGCTGGTGCTTCTGGCGCTGCGCGTGCCAATCGGCGTGGTGCTGGGCCTGGTGTCCCTGGGCGGGATCTACGCCATCATGGGCGAACGGGCGACGATCGGGGTCACCCGGTCGATGGTCTTCGAATTCGTCGCCAAATGGGAACTCTCGGCGATCCCGATGTTCCTGCTGATGGGGGCGGTGGCCTTTCACAGCGGGCTGACGCGGGGGCTGTTCGATTGCGCCCGCCTGTGGCTGTCGCGGCTTCCCGGCGGGCTGGCCGTGGCGACGAACTATGCCTCTGCGGGGTTCGCGGCGGCCTCGGGCTCCAGCCTGGCGACGGCGGCGGCCATGGCGCGGCTCGCCGTGCCCGAGATGCTGCGCTACAACTACGCGCCCTCGCTGGCGACGGCGGTGGTGGCGGCCTCGGGGACCATCGGCACGATGATCCCGCCCAGCATCCTGTTCGTGCTCTATGGCATGTTCACCGGTCAGTCGATCGGTATGCTTCTGCTGGCGGGCGTCCTGCCCGGCCTTCTGACCGCGGTGATCTACGGCGTGATGATCATCATCCGCTGCAAGATGAACCCCGACCTGGCCCCGCCGATCGCGGAAGAGGTCACCTGGTCCGACCGGTTTCATGCCCTGCGGGACATCGCGCCGCTGCCGATCCTGATCCTGGCGGTCATCGGGTCGATGTATTCGGGCTGGGCCACCGCGACCGAGGCCGCGGGCTTTGGCGCCTTCGCCGCGATCATCATCGCCACGGTGCGCGGTTCGATGTCCCGGTCGGTGCTGTTCGACAGCATCCTGGACACCCTGCGGTCGACCGGCACGATCTTTTACATCGCGATTGGTGCGATCCTGTTTTCCCGCTTCCTGACCTTTGCTGGCGTACCCCAATTCATGAGCGAAATGGCAGACCAATTCGCCTACAACCCGCTGCTTCTGCTGGCAGTGATTGGTGGCATCTACCTGGTGCTGGGTATGTTCCTGGACCCCATGGGGCTGCTCTTGCTGACGATTCCGATCTTCCTGCCCTTCTTTGAGGCGGCCGAGATGAACCTGATCTGGATCGGCGTACTGGTGGTGAAGTTCATCGAGATCAGCCTGATCACCCCGCCCGTCGGCCTGAACGCCTTTGTCGTGCGCGGCGTGATCGGCGATGCAGTGCCCCTGGGGCAGATCTTCAAAGGGCTGATCTGGTTTCTGGGCGCAGAGGTGCTGATCGTCGGCCTTCTGGTCGCCTTCCCCGAAATCAGCCTGGCGATCCCGATGTCCATGCAGAACTGATTTTGCCATCCCCGCAGAGGAGAGCGGAGAGGGCCAAGATACTGAAAACCAAAATATCCTATGGGAGGATGACATGAAGACAGCGTTCAAAATGACCCTTGGGGCCGCGGCCCTGGCCCTGGCCCCGCAGATCGCCATGGCTGAAACCGAGGTGACCTATTCCAGCTGGTTCCCCGGCTCCAGCACCCTGCACACCAAGGTGCTGACCCCCTTCTTCGACCGCGTGACCGAAGCCACCGGAGGAGAGGTGACCTTCAAGGTCTTTACCGACGGCACCGTGGCCGGTGGCCGCAACACGCTGCAGGCCATCCGCGACGGCGTGGCCGACATGGGCCTGCTGGCGACTTCTTACCACCCGGGCGAGCTGTCGACGGCGGCCTGGCTGTCCGAGGGCTCGATCCTGGTGCGCGATGCGCTGGTCGGTGCCGGTGCGTATAACGAAATGATCTTCAAGCATTGCCCGCAGTGTCTGGACGAGATGGAGGCGCAGGGCATCGTGCCGATCGCCTATCACGCGACGCCCCCCTACAAGACCATGTGCAACAAGCCGGTCGAAACCGCCGAGGACATGAAGGGCCTGCGCGTCCGGACCTTCGGCAGCTGGGCCTCTTGGGTGAATGCGGCAGGGGGCAACGCGGTGACCATGACCGTGCCCGAGGCCTATGAGGGGCTGGAGCGCGGCCAGCTGGATTGTGTCGCCGGTAGTGCCGCCTGGCTGATCCAGTTTTCCCTGTTTGACGTGGTCAAGGATGTCAGCAACCTGCCGATCGGCACCTTCGCCGGTGGTATCCCGCTGAACATGAACGCCGACACCTGGGGCGATCTAAGCGCTGAACAGCAGACGCTGTTCTACAAGGAAGGCATCGCCGCCGCCGTTGATGTGGCCGTGGAATTCGACGCAGAGGACAATCAGGCCCTGGCCGAAGCCGGAGGCCACAATGTCAACGTCATCGAGCCCGCCGAGGATCTGAAAGCCGCCTTTGCCGCCTTTGCCGAAACCGAGGTCGACCGCATGAAGGCCCTGGCCGAACAGCGCGAGATCGCCAATGCAGACGCCCTGCTAGAGACCTATCTGGGCCTGCTGAAGAAGTGGGAAGGCATCGTGGACGAACTGGACGGCGACCGCGACGCCATTGCGGCGCGCATCTATCAAGAAGCCATGCCCGTCGGTCAGTAAGGCCCGCGTCGATCTGAAGGCAAGGCCGGCCAGGGCATCCCCTGGCCGGCCTTTTTCGTTCTTGCGAAGGGCGCAGGTCAGGTCGTCTGCGTGACCTTCTTCAGAAGATTGGGGCTGTCGGGATCGACCCCAAGATCCAGCGCTGCGGCCAGGATCTGAGGATAAAGCGCGATCAGCATGTCGGCGGCCAGCACGGCCCCGCAGGGGCGGGCGCTGCGCATGGCCAGGCCGGTGCGCAGCCGGATCACCTGGGCCCCGGCGCGGGCGAACCGGTCCTGTGCGGTGTCCAGACCGTCCTGAAGGCGCGGGTCGCCATCGTCCAGGATCAGCGTCAGCAGCCGGGGGCTGGACAGCTGAAGGGGACCATGCAGCACCTCCGATGCGGAATAGGCCTCGGCGTGAATGGCGCAGCACTCCTTGATCTTCAGCGCGATTTCCTGCGCCGCGCCCAGCATCTGCTGGCGCCCGATGACATAGATATGCCGCGCTCCGGTGATCGCCTGATCCAGCCCCGGCGCATCCAGCTGGCCCAGGTCGGCGGCCTTGGTGTCGGCGAGAAAGGCGGATTGCGCGGCGGCAAAGGCGGGCGACAGCGATGACATCAGCGCCAGCCCCCCGGCGATCGATCCGACGACCGACTTGGTGGCGGGCACGGCGCGTTCCGGCCCGGCCAGGATCGGAATGCGGTGATGCGCCTGCGCCTCGATCTCCGAGCCGTCGACATTGGTGATCGCCACCACCCGCGCGCCCCCCGAGACCGCCCCCCGGGCCGAGGCGACAAGATCCGCGCTGGCCCCCGATTGCGACAGGGCGACGACCAGCGCGCCCTCAAGTTCAACCCCGCCGCCAAGCGAGAAGACCGAAGGCGGCAGCGTCGTGGCGGGCAGGCCAAGCTGGGCCATGGCTTCGTAGTTGAAGACGGTGCAGGCCGCGTCCGAAGATCCCCGCGCAATGGTATAGATCGCGCGCGGCGCGCCAAAGCTGCCCAGAAGCGCATCGCGCGCGGGCACCTGGGCCATGCGGCGCAGCAGCACCCCGGCGGCTTCGCCGGCCTCGCGGCGCATCAGCGCGCCGGGTGCGTCCGTGGTTCTGTCGTCGTCGATCACCATGTCACCTGCCATCCTTGAACGTCCCTGTGGCTATGCTGAGGCAGCCGGCAATCGCCGCCTGATCCGAGGTCACCAGATGCACCGGAAACGTCTTCATCACCGGGGCCATGCGGCCCTTGTCGGTGAAGGCGCGCTGGAACGGGCCGTCGGGGTCGGCCAGCAATGGGCGCAGCGCCCGGGTCGGCCCGCCAGACAGCCAGATGCCCCCGCCCGCCTGGAACAGCAGCGCCAGATCGCCGGCCACCTGGCCCAGCATCCGGGCGAAGGCCTCGGCGCTGGTGCGGGCCTGGGCATCCTGCCCCGAAAGCGCCGCGGCGATCAGCGCCTTGCCGTCGATGGCACCGACGGGCGTGCCAGAAACCATCGCGTGGATTTCCCGCAGGCCGGACCCCGAAAGCAGACGTTCGGTTGAACACCGGGTGTATTTCGCGCTCAACTCTGCCTGAAGGCGGCGGTCCAGGTCGGTGACCGGGGCGAAGGTCGTATGCCCGGCTTCGCAGACGACGACGCTGCCATTGGACAGCCGCGCCGAACAATTGAACCCTGTGCCCGCGCCCAGGATGATCCGCGTGCCATCCGTCGCTGCGCCCGGTTTCACGACGACGGATTCCAGCGCCTCGGGCCGGGCAAGCGCATGACCAAGGGCTTCGAAATCATTGGCGATCTCAAGCCCCGCGAGGCCGAAGGCCGCCGTGATCTCGTCCCGGTCGATCACCCAGTCGCGGTTGGTCAGCTGGATCCGCGCGCCGTCCGCCGGGGCGGCGATGGCCACGACCATGCGGTCGATCCGCCGCCCGTCCAGATAGGACGCCACAAGCGGAACGAAACCGCTGGCCGTGTCATTGGCGATGGATCGGACGTCGTCGATCCGGTCCGTTCCCGGGGCGACCAGGCCAAGGCGGCAGTTGGTCCCCCCAAGATCCGCGACCAGCAGGGCGGCGGACATGTCAGGCCCCGCGCGCAACCAGCGGCACGTAGTCTTCCAGCTCGGGGCAGGGGAAGGTCACGGTCGCCTGTTTCTCGGCCGAAAGGTACAGCGCCATCATCATTTCGACCACGGCCAGGCCGTCGTGGAAATTCTCGTCCGGCAGCTCTCCCTTGCGGAAGCGTTCGACCATGTGGCGGTTTTCGTCGGTGTAGCCATAGACCCCGGCCTCGTCTTCCAGCACCGGCATCAGACCCTGTTCCGAGTTCTGCTTTTCCACCAGGTCCTCGCCCTCGGCCCCGGACACGCGCCGCGACATGAAGACCTTGAGGCCCGACGACAGGCTGTCGAATTCCATCGAATATTCCGGGCCCAGCATTTCCAGCTTGATGCGCAGACCGGCGCCGACGTAGGCCCAGGAGGTCGTCGCCTCGATCACCATTTCAGTGCCGTCCTCGTCTTCCAGCACCAGCTGGCCATAGGCGAAATCCTCGGTCGGGCGATTGCGGAAATCGACCTCGGCCCCGTATTTCTCGGCCAGTTCATCGGCGTAGGTCGGGCGCGACCACTTCAGGGTGGACACCTTGCCGACGGCGGATTTGACCTTCAGGCTTTCGCGCGGCTTTTCCGGGTCGGTCAGCAGGTGGCGGGCCACCTCGACCGAATGGCACATCATGTCCGACAGGGCACCGCCGCCCTGCTTGTCACCCTGCCAGAACCAGGCGGCATGGGGGCCGCTGTGTTCTTCGGCGGCGCGGGCCAGATAGGGGCGGCCGGTGGTGCGGGCGGCGCGGCGCCAGATGATTTCCTTGCCGCGGATCACGGGCGTGCAGAAGACCTGGTTTTCCAGGTAGCCGTGTAGCAGGCCGGCATCCTCGACCAGCTCGACCATGCGGCGGGCTTCGCGCAGGGTCCGGGCCAGGGGTTTTTCGCAGGCCACCGCCCGGATCGAGGACCGCCCGGCCTTCACCTCGTCATAGATCGTTTCCATCACCGCCAGGCGGGTGTGGTTTGGCGACAGGATCCAGATCGCGTCGATTTCACCGCTTTGAACCAGCGCCTCGAGGCTGTCGAAGCCGGGGCAGGGGCCCAGATCAAGGCTTTGGCTGAGCGCGGTGATGCGGTCGCGGTTGTCCTTGTTGCGGGAATAGACCCCGTGGACCGTGACATTGCGCACGCCGATCAGAGAGCGCAGGTGGAATTCGGCAATGAAGCCGGTGCCGACGATGCCGATCCTCAGCGCGTCCTTGGGTTCGAAGGTCATGGTCTACTCCCGTTCGTCTTTTGGGCGCGCCACTGTGGCGCGCTCGATCAATGTTGTTGGAAAGATCTTCTCTTGCGGCTCGTCCACGCCGCCAAGCTGGGCCAGCAGCATCTCCATCGCGGTGCGGCCGATGTCCTGGCGCGGCTGGCTGATCGTGGTCAGCGGCGGAAAGACCGCGCGGCTGAGATAGATGTCGTCCATCCCGATCACCGACAGGTCGGCGGGGATCGACAGCCCCTGCTGCTGCGCCTCGCTCAGCACTCCGGCGGCCATTTCGTCGTTGGCGGCAAAGATCGCGGTCGGCGGTTCGGGCAGGGCCAGAAGCGCGCGGGTCGCGTCGCGCCCGGTGTCGAAACGGAAGTCGCCGGGCTGCACATAGGCGGGCGGCAGGTCCAGCCCGTGATCGGCCAGCGCCGCGACGAAGCCGGCCTTGCGCCGTTCGCTCATGCCTTCGCCTGCGGGGCCGGTGATATGGGCGATGCGGCGGTGACCCATGGCGACCAGGTGATCGACGGCCTTGCGCGCGGCGGCGGCGTTGTCGATCAGCACCCGGCTAAGCCCGGCATCGTCGATCATCTCAAGCGCGACGACCAGCGCCTTGTTGGGGCCGGTCCAGCCGTCGGGCATGCTGCCGGTCATCAGGATCATGCCGTCGGCATTGCCGTCGCGCAGCATCTCGAAATACTCGGCCTCGCGCGCAGGGTTGTTTTCGGTATTGCCCATCAGGACGGTGTACTTGCCCGCATGTGCGACGGCCTCTGCCCCCTTGAAGACCTCAAGGTAGAAGGGGTTCGAGATGTCGCGCACCGCCACGATGATCGACATGGACTTCTGCGTCCGCAGCGACCGGGCCTGCACGTTCGGGCGATAGTTCATCTCGGCCGCCTTGGCCTGCACGATCGAGCGCGTCGGCTCGGCCACGCGGGCGGGGGTCGAGATCGCCCGGCTGACCGTTGCCGTCGACAGGCCGAGCGCCTCGGCGATATCCTTGATCCTGACGTTCCTGGCCATCACACACGCATCCCGCTGCTACGCCCGTAAAACAGAAGCAGGACGATCAACGCGCTGCCGAAAATGATCTGCCGGCCCGATTCCTCGATGCTGAGCGTTGTCAGCAGGCCCTGCAGCACCACCAGAAGAAGCGCCCCGATCATCGTGCCGGTATAACCACCGCGCCCGCCGGACAGGGGCGTGCCGCCCAGGACAACCGCGATGATCGACGACAGCATGTACTGCCCGCCGACATTGGCAAAGGAGGAACCGGAATAGCCCAGGATGCACAGCCCCGCGATGGCGGAAAAGACGCCCGACAACACGTAAAGCATGGTGCGGGTCAGCCGCGTCGGCACCCCGGCCAGCCGTGCCGCCGGTTCATTGGCCCCGATGGCAAAGATGCGCTGGCCAAAGACGGTACGCCCCAGAAGCCCGGCCATGGCCAGCCCGATCAGCGCCCACAGCCACAGGATGCCCGGTAGGCCCAGCCACTGCGGTTGCGACACGAAATCCGACAGCATCGGCGCCGCGCGCCCCGAAGGGATGCCGTTGCGGGCCACGACCAGAAGGCCCTGCAACACGCCCAGCATGCCAAGCGTCATGACCAGGGGCGGAATGCGCAGCAAAGTGACACCAAGTCCGTTCAGAAGCCCGAAGATCGCGCCGACGGCCACGCAGGCCAGGATCGCGGGCAGCAGCCCGGCATCCAGACCGTTCATCACGTTGCCCGCTACCAGCGCCGACAGCGAAATCACCCCGCCGACGGACAGGTCGATGCCTTCGCGCCCGCCCAGGATCACCAGGTTCTGCCCGGCGGCGACGATGCCCAGAAGCGCCGCGACGATGGACAGCCGCAGGATCTGCTCGGGCGAGGCGAAGCCAGGCGACACCAGCTCTCCTGCGATCATCAGCGCGACGACCAGGCCGCCGGCGATCAGGATGGGTCTGAAGGTCGCCATGCTCATGCCCGTGCCTTTCCGCCAAAGAGGATGCCGACCATCAGCGCGGCCAGGACGGTCAGGCCCTGCACCAGGTTCTGCCATTCCGAGGGCGTGCCAAGGAAGAAGACCAGGCTGCCGACCAGCCCGATGACAAGCGATCCCAGCACCGACCCGAAAAGCGTCCCGACCCCGCCCGACAGGGCCGCCCCGCCCAGCACCGCGGCCGCCACGGAATTCAGCGTGATCAACCCGCCGACATTTGGATCGCCACTGGCCGTGTCGCCGGTGATGCAGAACCCCGCGAGCGCCGCGAAGATCCCGCAGGCCACGTAGCCGCGCACCCGGATCGACTGAACCGGAAGGCCCGTCTGATAGGCCGCCAGCTGATCGTCGCCCACGGTCAGCAGCCGCGGCACGAAGCGCGACCGCGACAGAAGCACGATCAGCACAAGAAGCCCGGCCAGAACGAAATAGGCAAAGGGGATGCCGGCGATCCGGCCTCCGAAGGTGCGCCAGAACAGCCGCGGCGCAGGCGTGCCCGCCACCGGCATGATCCACAGCGCCAGCCCCAGGAACAGCACCGAGGTGCCAAAGGTCGCCACGATCGCCTGCAGCCGCAGTACCACCACCAGGATGCCGTTCAGCAATCCGCAGCCCGCCCCGACCGCCAGCGCGATCGCCATGGCCGCGAAGATCCCCGCAGGTTCGCCGCCCAGAACCTGCATCATCGACACAAGCGTCACGTTCACCAGCCCCAGGATCGCCCCGACCGACAGGTCGATATCGGCGGCGAAGATCACGATTGTCTGTCCGACCGACAGGAACATCAGCGCCAGGTAGGTGCTGATCAGCCCCTTCAGCGCGTAGGGCGACAGGGAATTCGGTTCTGCCAGGCCATTCAGCGCGAACATGCAGATCAGGATGATCAGCACCGGCATGAAGGGCGGCATCTTGCGAAGGAGGCTTGGCAGGGTCATCTCAGGCGGCCTCGAACGCGGCGCGGGTCAGCTGGGTGCGGGTGCGGTCATTGCCCTGCAGTTCCTGCACCACGGCACCGTTGTTGAAGACAAGGATCCGGTCGGAATTCGCCAGAAGCTCGGCATCTTCCGAGGAATACAGAAGGATCGCCATGCCCTTGTCGGCCAGCGACCGGATCAGCGCGAAAAGTTCAAGCTTGGTCGCCAGGTCGATGCCCTTGGTGGGATCGTCCAGCAGCAGCACCCCGGTTTCATCCATCAGCCAGCGCGAGATGATGACCTTCTGCTGGTTCCCGCCCGACAGCGAACTGATCGGGGCCATGCGTCCACCGTGGCGGGTGGCGAGGATCGCCAGCACCCGGTCCACCTCGGCCGAGAGGGTGGCGTGGTTCACGAAGAAGGCGCGGGTCTTGAACAGGTGGATCGGCACCACGTTTTCAAAGATCGACCGCCCCGAGATCGCGCCGTCGCTTTGCCGGTCGCCCGAGATATAGCCGAAGCCCTGCCGGATCGCCCGCCGGGGCGAGGGCAGGGTGATCGGAGCCCCGTCCAGCGTCAGGGTGCCGTCCAGCGGCTCCAATCCGAAAAGTGCGCGCAGAAGGTCGGACTGGCCCTGGCCATGCAGCCCGCCCAGGCCGAGGACCTCACCGGCGTGCAGGGTGAAGGACACATCGCGCAGCCGGCGCGAGGTCAGCCCCTGAACCCGAAGCTTTTCCGGACCCGGCACCGGTGCGGCAGGAGGGTCGGCAAAGACGCTGGCCCCGGTTTCGCCGCCGACCATCTCGGCCACGATACGGTCGCGTGTGGTTTCCGCCAGCGGGGCCGAGGATACAGTTTCCCCGTCACGGATGACGGTCACGCGGTCGCCGATCTCGAACACCTCTTCCATGCGATGCGAGATGAACACGATCGAGGCCCCTTCGGCCTTGCGGCGGTCGAGTTCGCGAAAGAAGGCTTCTGTCTGCGCCCGGTCCAGGGCCGAGGTCGGTTCGTCAAATATGAAGATCCGCGCGCCACCGGCAAAGGTCTTGGCGATTTCGACCAGCTGGCGCTGATCGGGGCGCAGGTCACCGACGCGGGTCTTCAGGTCGAAATCATCGCCGGCCACGTCGCGGAAAGGGGCAAAGACCTTTTCGGCGCGGGCCAGCACCGCCTTGCGATCGACGAAACCGGCCCGGCAGGGCAGATCGCGGGCCAGGATATTCTCGGCCACGCTGCGGTTCTTGGACAGCGACAGTTCCTGGTAGAAGATCGAAACGCCCAGGTCCCGCGCGGCCTTGGGGCCAGAAATGGTGATCTCTTTCCCGTTAAGCTCGATCCGGCCGCCGTCGGGTTTCACCGATCCGGCCAGGATCTTGCACAGGGTGCTCTTGCCCGACCCGTTAGCGCCCATGATCACGTGCAGCTCACCCGGGTGCAGCGCGATCTGGCCGGACTTCAGCGCAACGGTCGCGCCATAGGCCTTGTACATGTCTGTCATCGTCAGCTGTGGCATGGGGCGTCTGCTTGGTCAGAAGGCTGCGGGGCGGGGGTCACCGGACCGCGGAACGGTCCGATGCTGTGTCATATCATGTCGTGAAGACGTCGATCAGTCGAAGAGCGCGGTGGCGTCGTCGATGCTGAGCGAAGAGGTGTAGGAGGTGTAGCCGGGCTGACCCTCCAGCGCGGCCGAGGCTTCGCCCAGGTTTTCATCCGAGATGAAGGGAATGGGCAGGTACATCGCGTTGCCATAGACGCCGGCGGTGGCCGGTTCTTTCAGCTCCTTGCCCATCAGCATGTTCACGGCCACGTTCAGGGCCGAGGCCATGACACCCGGAGGGTTCACCGAAGCGCCGGACTTCAGGCTGTTTTCCGACCAGATGTCGATAAAGTCCTTGCGGATCTCGCCGGTGGCATAGATGTCGTCGCGGCCCGCATCCTGCATCGCGCGCCAGGCCCCTGCGGCCATGCCGTCCTGCACCCAGACACCGTCGATGTCGGGATAGGTGGCCAGGATGTTCTGCATGGCCTGCTGGCCCTGCGCCTGGTCCCAGTTGCCGTTGACTTCGTTGACGATCTCGATGCCGGGGAATTCGCCGAAGACTTCCTGGTAGCCGGCAACGCGCATTTCGTTGGCCGGGTGACCGGCGACACCGTTGATCGCCACGACCGTGCCCTTGCCGTCCAGCGTCTCGGCCAGCCAGCGCGCGGACATCTCGGCCCAGCCCTTCTGGTCGATGCCGACATAGATCGCATCGGGGCTGGAGACTTCGGCGTCGGTGGCGATCACGAGGATGCCGGCATCTGCCGCTTCGGCAAAGACCGGGTCAAAGGCCGTCGGGCTGTTCGGGTTGATGATGATCGCGTCGACACCCTGGCTGATGAAGTTCCGCACATGGGCGATCTGGCCGGGTACGTCGACGTTGGCGCTTTGCACCTTGGTGGTGACGGTGACGCCCTTGTCGGCCCAGGCTTTCGCGGCCTCTTCGGCTTCGGCGATCATCTGGGTGCGCCATTCGGAGCCGACCCAGCCATTGGACAGACCGATGGTGAATTCTTCTGCATGGGCGACCGTTGCGGTGGCCCCAAGCAACGACATCACCGATGCCGCCTTGATGAACTTGGACATTCTACTCTCCCTGATGTGTTACCCAGGCCACGTGTCTTCCGGCTTTGGTAATCGATTACCAAGCTGCCTGCGCGCAGGTCGATCTGTCAATATGAAATCGATTTCCAAGTGGGGCGCATGGGTGAAGGCAGGAAGTTTCTGCATGTGAAAACAGGGTCTAGGAGCCTGAAATTGTGAAGCTAATTTTAAAATGATGGATGTGCATCACGCCGCAACGCGGAAAACGCCGCTATAGGTCTGCGCATTCACTTTACAGCGAAGGCACGCATGTCATCGCCGCCTGACGCCTGCGGTGGATTCGCAAATTCAAGCCGCCAAACCGGGGATCGGTTGGGCGGATCACTCTGCCATCAACAGCCCTTCGAACGCCGCGCGGCGGGCCCCTTCGATCGGCACCGGGCGGTGCGTGTCGCGGCCGACATAGACGTGGACAAAAAAGCCCTCGGCGGCGGCTTCGTCTTCGTCGTTGCGGAACAGCCCGATTTCGAACCGGACCGAGGATCCGCCGATCCTCGCCACCCGCAGGCCCGCATGAACCACGTCGGGAAACTGCATCTCGGCGTAGTATTTGCACCCCGTCTCGACCACCAGCCCATAGCTGTCCGAGGTCAGAGGATCCAGAAGCCCCTGTTCGATCAGCCAGCCGTTTACCGCCGTGTCGAACAGCGAATAATGCACCACGTTGTTCATGTGGCCATAGGCGTCGTTGTCCATCCAGCGGGTCTGCATCGGGCGGAAGGTGGCGAAATCGGCGCGGCGGGGGCGGGGGGCGGCCATCACCAGGCGGCCCGGTAGATCGCCAGCGCGTCCGCCTGGGTGACGGCGCGCGGGTTGTTGACCAGAAGGCGCTGCTGGATCATCGCGTCCTCGGCCATCTTCTCAAGCGCGGTTTCGGGGATGTCGACGTCGCGCAGGCGGGTCGGCATCTTCAGTTCAACCGCCAGATCGGCCAGCGCCTCGATGAAGGCGGCACAGCGGGCCTGGGTGCCTTCGACCTGGGCCAGCTGCGGGAAGGCGTCGGCGGCGATCTCGGCATAAAGCGCATAGGCCTCAGGCGCGTTGAAGCGCAGCACATGTGGCAGGACCAGCGCATTCGACAGCCCATGGGGGATATGGAAGGTCCCGCCGATCGGATAGGCCAGCGCATGCACAGCGGCGACCGGCGAATTGGCAAAGGCCTGGCCCGCCAGCATCGACCCCAGAAGCATCGCGCCGCGCGCCTCGACATTGCCGGGATCGGTAACGACCGTGCGGATATTCGCACCCAGAAGCTGCAGCGCCTGCCGGGCCAGCATCTGGCTAAGCGGGTTGTTGTTGGCGTTGGAGGAGGCATAGGCCTCGATCGCGTGGACCATGGCGTCAACCCCGGTCGCGGCGGTGATCGACGCGGGCAGGCCCAGGGTCAGATCCGCATCCAGAAGCGCGATGTCGGGCAGGATCACGGCCGAAGACACGCCGCGCTTTTCCTCGGCCCCGACGGTGATGATCGAAACCGGCGTGACCTCGGATCCCGTGCCGGCGGTGGTCGGCACCAGCACCAGTGGCAGGCGCGGGCCCTTGGCCTGACCGACGCCCCAGGCCTCGTCCAGGTCCTCGCCCGAGCCAAGCAGAAGCGCCGCGACCTTGGCCACGTCCAGCGACGATCCGCCGCCAAAGCCCACGACGCCGGTGGCACCTTCCCCGGCCGCGACCGCCTGTTCCAGCGTCGCGCGGGACGGATCCGCCTCGACCGTGTCGAACAGGATCACCTCGTGTCCGGCGTCCTTTAGCGCGGCCAGCGCAGGGTCACACAGCCCCAGCTTGCGCAGGCCCGGATCGGTGACGAACAGCACCCGCTGGCCCAGCAGCCCGCCTGCCACCTGCGCCAGTTCGGCCGAGGCCCCGGGCCGGAAGACAATGGACTTTGTGGTGTTGAAGACAAAGGGCTGCATGATCGAATTCCCGTGGGTCAAAGTGCTGAAATCGTGGTGCGGGCCGGGGTCCTGACGGGCAGGTACAGCGGCCGCACCGCCTATCCTTAGACGCAAGGGAAGGGGCTGGCAATTTTCATGGAAAGGGATCGCACAGGATCATGCGCCGCGGGCGGGCATGATCCGCTTTGACAACGAAAAGGGTTACGCCAACCCGGCGTGGAAAGGGCAGCGGCGGGCATCGCAGTTTTGGTTGTTTCGGGTCCGTCGTGCCTTTTTCGGCCTAACTGGGCGGGGCCGGATGAATGAATGGCCAGGGAGAGGCATCGCCGCCCCGGGGCACATGCACTTCGATCACCCGCGGCGCCGCCGAGGCAAGGGCCTCCTGCAGCGCGTCACGCAGGCCTTCGGGATCCTCGACCCGCGTTGCTTCGACCCCGAAGCTTTTGGCAAGGGCGACGAAATCAGGATTTTCCAGGTCCGATCCCAGAAGGCGATTGCCATATGTGGTCTGCTGGTCCCGACGCACGTTTCCATATGCACTGTTGTTGAAGACGATGGCGACCACGGCGATGTCGAACTGCTTGGCGGTCGCCAGTTCCTGCACGCCGAACATGAACCCACCATCGCCGGATACTGAAACGACCGCCTTGTCAGGATGGGCCACCTTCACCCCGAGCGCGGTGTTGAATCCAAAGCCCAGGTTGTCCTGATAGCCACAGGTCACATATTGGCGCGGCGCATAGACCGGGAAACACATGCGTGCGGAAAACCCGACCTGGCTGACTTCCTCGACGAAGAAGCCGTCGCGAGGCAGGACCTCTCGGATGACGCGCAGATAGGATTCCTGGGGCTGCACAGCGCGAAAAGCTGCCTCGGCCTCGGTGCGCAGTCGGGCGTAGTCTGCCGCGCGTGAAGGGCGGGCTTTGGTGGACTTGGACAGCATTTCGACCAGGGCCCGGGTGCCTTGGGCCGCATCGGCAACCAGACCCAGATCGGGCTTCAGTCGGACCATCTCGGTCGGGTCGATATCGATGCGCAGGGTCTTCAGCCCCTTCGGCATCCAGCGCCAGCGAAAGTGCTGAAGTTCCAGCCGGGATCCGATGCCGATCAGCAAATCGCAGTCCTGCCAGTACTGCCAGGCGGCAGGCGGCAGAAGCGACAAGGGATCATCTTCGGGCAGGACGCCCTTGCCTTGCCGATGTGCCGTGACCGGGGCCTGGAGCAGCCGCGCCAGTTCGGCGATTTCGGGTCCTGCTTCGCGGGCTCCTCCGCCGACCATGATCAGCGGGTTCTTCGCCTCAGAGATCAGCGCAACGGCCTGGGCAATCTGGTCCGGGTCGGGGGTCGGCGGGGGTGGAACGATCACGGGCAGAGGGTCCGCCACCTCGGTCGCCTGGCCGAAGACGTCCCAGGGCGCTTCGATACCGGCAGGCCGGGGGCGCCCCGACAGCATCTGGCGAAAGGCTTCGTCAATCCTGGTGCCCGCTTCCGAGGGGTGATTGATCCGGTCGGCCCATTTGGTGATGCCCCGCAGGGTGCCAAGGTGGTCCGGAAGTTCGTGCAACTGGCCGCGGCCCTGTCCTATCAGGTGTGACATGATGTTGCCGGTGACACAAAGCACCGGGGCATTGGCCCCATAGGCGGTGCAAAGGGCGGCCCCGGAATTCAGCAGCCCCGGTCCCGGCACCACCGTAAAGGCCCCAACCCGCCCGGTCGAGGCCGCATAGCCATAGGCCATATAGCCCGCGCCCTGTTCGTGCCGCGTGTGGATGAACCTTATGTCCTCTTCCCGGGCGAGCGCGTCGTTGAAGTCGTACATATGCGCGCCGGGGATGCCAAAGACCGTGTCGACGCCATTGGCGCGCAGGCTCTTGGCGATGATCTCTCCGGTGGTCAGTTTCGTCATGTCCGAACCTCTTCTGAATGATCTTGCGATGGCGGGTCTTCAGGATAGGTTCCGCCTGATGTCTTGGTCCTGGGCACGCGCTGCCGGCGCGCCTGATCTGACCTTAGAATTGCGCGCGCAGATGCCGCAGCCCCCCGGCCAAAGTTCCGACGTCCGATCCCACAGCCAGGAATTCGACGCCCTTTTTCGCGTAACCCTGCGCCAGCGTATGGTCCGAGGTCAGGATGCCCGCCGCCCTCCCCGCCGCGCGGATCCGATCCAGCGCACCGTTGACCACGGTTTGCACCTCTGGCGCGCCGGGCTGGCCGAGGTATCCCATATCGGCGGCCAGATCGGCAGGACCGACAAAGATCCCGTCGACACCTTCGATGGTCAGGATATCGTCCAGCGCGTCGATGCCGGCGCGACTTTCGACCTGAAGCAGCAGGCAGACCTGATCATTGGCGCTAGAGAGATAATCGGGGATCGCGTTGTAGCCCGAAGCCCGCGCCAGCGCCGCTCCGACACCCCGCACACCGGCAGGCGGATAAAGCACCGAGCGTACGACCTCACGCGCCTGATCTGCGCTTTCAATCATTGGCACCAGCAGGGTCTGCGCCCCGATGTCCAGCATCTGCTTGATCCCGGCCCGGTTGTCATCGCGCGGGCGGACGACGGGATGGGCCTGTGTGCCGATGGCGCGCAGCTGTGCCATCACGTCACGCAATCCGTTCGGGCCGTGTTCGGCATCGATCACCAGCCAGTCAAAGCCGCAGCCCGCTGCCAGTTCCGCCACCGAAGGATCGCCCAGACCGACCCAAAGGCCAATCTGCGTTTCGCCTTGCGCCAGCCTGGCTTTGAAGGTGTTCTGTGGGGCAGGCATCCTGGATCCTTAATCAAAAGTGATGGCCACTTGGCCGAAGGGACCGAAGTCGGCATCGATGACGGTACCCGGCGGGCATTCCACCGGCGCGATGAAGCTGCCCGACAAGATCACCTGACCGGCTTCGATCCGCTGGCCATATTGGCCCATGCGGCGGGCCAGCCAGACGATACCCATCACCGGGTCGTTCAGCACCGCGGCACCCAGCCCCGTCGCCACGACTTCGTCGTTCTTGCGCAGAATGGCCCCGGTCCAGCGCAGATCATGGGCATCCGGCGCATGCCGTTCGGCCCCAAGAACCAGCCCGGCATTGGCGGCGTTGTCGGCCACCGTGTCAAAGATCACACGCGGCTGTCCGGTCTTTGGATCCTGCCGCAGGATGCGGGTGTCGAGGATCTCAAGCGACGGCACCACCGCCGCGGTTGCCCCAAGCACCTGATCCCGGGTGACCTCTCCCTCGAGGGGTGCGCGCATGACAAAGGCGATCTCGGCCTCGACCCGAGGCTGGATAAAACGGCCTGCAGGCACGCGCCCCCTGGTGTCGAACAGCATGTCATCATACAGAACGCCCGAGTCCGGGGTGTCGATCTTCAGCGCCTCTTGCATGACTTTCGACGTCAGGCCGATCTTCCAGCCGATGATCCTGCGACCCGCCGCCAGTTTCTGGGCCATCTGTGCGGACTGGATGGCATAGGCGTCGGCCAGGGTGATGTCGGGATGGCGCATGGACAATAGCCCGATCTGCTGACCGGTGTATTCCGCCCTTAATAGCGTGGCAGCCGCGGTTTCAATGTCTTCGGGCGTCATGCTTCGTCCTCCACGCCGTTGCGCAGGATGCCGATGCCCTCGGCCTCGACCTCGATCACGTCGCCGGGTTTCAGCCAGATCGGCGGATCAAAGCGCGCGCCCGCACCCGTCGGGGTTCCGCAGACGATCACGTCTCCGGGTACAAGGGTGGTGAAGGTGCTGACATAGCTGACGATATAGCGGAAATCATACATCATCCGCCCGGTCCGATCCTGCTGCCGGACCTCTCCGTTCACGCGGGTCTCAAGCGCGATGTCGTCCAGCTGGGCGGCGTCCTCGAAGGGGACCAGCCAGGGCCCGATCGACCCAGAGCGATCCCAGTTCTTGCCCTGGGTCACATTGAATTTCGCATGGCGCACCCAGTCGCGAATGGTGCCCTCGTTACACAGCGTCAGCGCCGCGATGTGGTCATAGGCCGCGTCCTGGGGGATGCGGCGTCCGCCTTTGCCGATGACGATCGCCACCTCGCCTTCGTAATCCAGCTGGGGCGATTCCGGAGGCCGCACCAGGTTTTCGCCATGCCCGACAAACGACCGCGGAAACCGGATGAAGATCGAGGGGAAGGCCTTCGCATCCTGGGTGCCGTCCTTGTATTCCGCATTTCGGTCGGGAAAGTTCACCCCGATGCAGATCAGCTTTTCCGGGTTGGCGAGCGGGATCAAAAACCGCACGTCCTGTTCGCTCAGGGTCGGGGCGCGGCCATCACCGGCAGCGACCAGCTTGGGCAGGGCACCGGCCTCGATCACCTCTTTCAGGCCGGGATAGAGGGCCCCGAAGTCGGGCGTCAGATCGATGATGCCACCCTGGGCGACAAGGCCATAGCGCGCAGTGCCGTCCAACTCGAATGCGGCGATGCGGGGTCTTGTAGCGGTCACCATTCCGGGCCTCATGGCGCAATGATCGGGGAGGCCCCGAGCGATGAGGGGCGCGGCTCTACCCCGGTGAAAACCGATCCGTGTTCAAACCACGACCGTGGTGCTGGCGCCCCCCAGAGCGTCTGACGCTGCGGGTCTTTCAGATCCCACTTGATTGCCTCCAGATCCGGATCGACGGTCTGGTAGTCCGAACAATAGATCTCGATCCGGTGGCCATCAGGGTCGAGGATATAGAGGAAGAAGGCGTTGGAAATACCGTGCCGCCCGGGCCCGCGTTCCAGGTTCGACACATAGCCCGTCGTCGCCATCAGATCGCACAGATCGATGATGTTCAGGGGTGTCGGCACCCAGAAGGCGGTGTGGTGCAGGCGCGGGCCCAGACCGTTGGTAAAGGCGATGTCATGCACGCCGCCCTTGCGATGCGTCCATGCTGCCCAAAGCCGTTTGCTATCTTCGTCCTCGGTGTATTCGGTGACGCGAAATCCGATCTCGTTGTAGAAGCCGACGGCGGCATCCACATCCGGCACGAAACAGTTGAAATGATCGATCCGCAGGGGCTTTACCCCTTTGTACAGCGCATATTTCTGGTGGATGGGCTCCAGCCGCTCCATCTTGAAATAGAATTCGATCGGCAGGCCTAGATGATCATGGGTCGCCAGGGTCCGACCCTGATAAGGGCGTTCGACCCATTCGACCCTGTGCCCGCGCCCCTTGAACCAGTCATGCGCCTTGTCCAGCTGCGCCTCGTCGAACACCTTGAAGGACAGCGCCTTCACATGCGGCGTCTCGGACTTGCGCAGGACCATGCAGTGATGGCCGCGTTCCTCCAACGCGCGCAGATAGACGGTGTCGGCATCTTCATCGGTGATCTGCAGGCCGAGGGTGTCGACATAGAACGCCTTCGAGGCCGCCAGGTCGGTGACGCCAAAATCAACATGGCTCAGCCGGATGATGTTGAAAGGGGGGTAAAGTTCTGGGGCGGGAATGGGCATCTGATGCTCCTTGCGAGGGAAAGGCCGGATCTTGCGACGGGATCGAGGGGTGGGGTCAGCCCCCCAGCCTGGGCACCTTGTGCTGCGCCCGGGGGAAGCTGACGTTGACCGTTTCCATGTAGAAATCGAAGGACCAGTCGCCGCCGTCCCGCCCGATGCCGCTGGCCTTGGTGCCGCCGAAGGGGGTCGGCAGGTGGCGGATGTTTTCCGAATTCACCCACATCATGCCCGCGTCCAGGCTGTCGGTCATGCGCATCGCGCGGTCCAGGTCCCGGGTCCACAGATAGGCCGCCAGCCCATAGGGCACGTCATTGGCGATCCTCAGGGCCTCGTCTTCGTCCCGGAAGGGGATTGCGGTCAGGACGGGGCCAAAGATTTCCTCTTGCGCGATGGCCATGTCGTTTCGGGCCTGGGTGAAGAGCGTCGGCGCGACATAGCAGCCATCGCTGCCCAGCTTGGTGCCGCCCGTCGCAATCGTCGCGCCTTCGGCCTGTGCGGTGTCGAAATAGGACAGCACCTTGGCTTCGTGTTCGGGATGGATCAGCGGGCCGACCACCGTTTCGGGGTCCAGCGGATGGCCAACCTTGATCCGTTGCGCCACCTCGGCCACGCGCTGCGTGACCTCTTCATAGATCGTGTCCTGCACCAGTAGCCGCGAAGACGAGGTGCAGCGCTCACCGTTCAGCGAATAGATCATGAAGGTCGCCGCATCGACGGCCCGGTCGATATCGGCGTCCTCAAAGACGATCACCGGGTTCTTGCCGCCCAATTCGAAATGCACCCGCTTCAGCGTCGCCGCCCCCTGCGCCATGATCAGAGATCCCGTGCGGCTTTCACCGACAAAGGCGATGGCCTTGATGTCGGGATGTTCGGTCAGCCGTTTGCCGGCGTCCTCGCCCATGCCGTTGACCACGTTCAGCACGCCTTTCGGCAGGCCCGCGCTTTCCGCGATTTCGACCAGCAGCTTGGCGGTCATGGGACTGAACTCGGCCGGCTTGTGCACCACCGTACAGCCCGAGGCCAGCGCCGGAGCGATCTTCCAGGTCGACAGCATGAAGGGCGTGTTCCAGGGCGTAATGACGCCAACCGGCCCGATCGGGCGGCGCGAAGTCGTGTTCATCTGCGTCGGCGTGCGGGTCACGGCACCGTCTTCGGCATAGGGGGCCTGATCTGCGAAAAACCGGAAATTCGCCGCGCCCCGGATCGCCGCCTTGGACATGAACCGCAGCGCCTGGCCGGTGTCCATGCATTCGGTAAAGGCGATCTCTTCTGCGCGGGCCTCGATCGCCTCGGCCACCCGGATCAGGATCTTGCGCCGCTCGGCGCCGGGGGTTTTGGACCAGAGGGGAAAGGCCTCTTTTGCTGCGGCGGTGGCGCGGTCGATATCCTCGGCCCCGCCCTTGGCCACCTGCGCCAGCACCGACAGATCCACGGGCGAGACCGTTTCGAATACCGACCCCGAGGCCGCGGGAACCGACTCTCCGGCGATGTGGTTCATCACCCCATTGGCACGGAAGTCGGCCATATTCCGGAGTAACCGCTCAGGCACGGCAGCTCATCATCGGTGAAGAGGTTTCGCATGATCTTGCGAGAACGGCCAATCGGTGCGTGTCGATCTCGGCTGCGATCCTGCTCACCTATACCTTTGCATTCAGCGCGCGGCGGTTGCACGTCTTTCACTCCATCCAGCTCTGTTCGAACATGTCCATTCTATTTGTGTTTCAGAACGCTAGGGGACTGGTCGCAACCCAGTCTAGAATGTGCCCCTTCGCCGAATTGACGCGCATAGTGTGAATTATGTTGCATCATCTATCGGATGCGAAAGCTCATTCTCGGTCCCTCAGAAGACAAAACAGCGCTTCACCGGTTCTGCTGGTGTGAACTTCTCTTGTTACTCATCGCCAGATGTCCGAACCCGCTCTCGCAGTTCTTCGAAAATCCCCTCACCGACCGAACCGAGCGTCTTCATCGTCGGCTCTCTTGAAAGACTGCACCGGACAGGAAGGAGGCCGAAGCCTTGCGGATTCCCCGGGACCTGATGGATCTGCCTGTCCGAAACGGAACTGGTCACAGGCCAGAGCCGATAAGGGCCGAAGAAGTCATGACGGGTGCCATCCGCCTGGATGCGTTTCAGCTACGTAGCGGATGATCCAACCCTAATTTCGGCCAGTCACCTTCCTAGTATCAGCTCGCTCACCTGCGTCAGGATCATCTGAAAGCTTCAAGCGGGTATACTTGATTCCGTGCCAGTCATCCTGAGGCCAGCCAACCGCTCGGTCATCGCAGTGCTGAAGGTGTCGACTATGGATTGCGGGAAGGATCTGGGAAGGGATTGCGCGGCGGCACCGAGAGCTCCGGGCACGGCTGCCGCGATTTCCTCGATCAAGTCCGTGGCGTGTTTCTTCGAAATCCCCGCGCGCGTGGCGGTCCGCACAAAGTGCCGTCCGTGGATCTGGTCGACGCGATAGTGTCGCCTGTCGCCGACCGACATCGCCATCTTCATCTGCTTGCGTTCGAGCTGGCGGGCATTTAGCGCCCCTTGCGCCGACACGATGTCGTAGAACGGTGTCATCCGATAGCTGCCGCCGGGGCTCAGGAATACGCTGAAATTCTCGGCGTGGCCATCCGTGGCACCTATCAACCAGAAGATGAGCTGAGCTTTCAAAAAGGTGTCCTGATCCTCGATCGGGGTATCGCTGCCTTTGAGCGGCCTCAGGACACCGATCATGCCGGGACCGCCCTCATTCTGGTATTTTAGCGTGGGGGGCAGACAGGGCCTGACAGCCATCCTCCTTGGGCAGTCGCAGTAATCACCCGTCTTTCGTCCAGCGGCGATCAAATCGCTCAATGACCAGTGCCTTGATATCTCCAAACGTCTGGATCGTGGCGGTGTTCACCGGCAGCCCGAATACGGCCGTGAGTTTCAGGCAGTAATATTCGTTCTCGACACAATCCGAGAGGTCGATGCCGCCGGGCAATGTCCCGATCTGCGTCTTGATCAGATGCGTCGTCGGGGTTGTGCCGTGGAGTCTTATCCACTGACCCTCATTCCAAAGCAGGGCGGTCTTTTCCTGCGCGCCGGCAACCGAAATCCGGAAGGCGTCGTCGCGGGTGAGGCCGAGGGGTGCCTGGCTCAATCCGTCAGGATTTTCTCGATGGCTGCGGCATCGACCGCGTCACCTTCTATCTTGCCGGTGGCATTGGGGACGTCGTCCTCGCCGGCGATGAACTGAAGCGCCCACACGCAGTTTTGACCGGCGCGCGATCAAGCCGCTGCTGCGGGTCTGAGCCTGACAGGACAGTGAAAACGCGAAAGCCCGGCCGTGACGACCGGGCTTTTTGTTGCGGCCAGCATGGCTGGTCGGCTGCAGTTGAACCCCGACTTGATGGGATGGGCAACAGGCCGCAAGCTGCGACCCGAAGGTCACAGGTGCAGCGGCGGTACAACGTTGACTTCTGGAACGCCGCCAGCCTGGGCCAGGACGGCAAGAGACAGGCTATGTGTCGGACCGACGTCCCAGGTCGACAGCACCCATCTTTGCCTCGCACGGTCCGGTGAAGGGATCACCATGGACGGTGGATCAGGACAGACGGCAAAGCTGTCCAGGGCCATCAGCATGGCCAGTCCGGTGCCTTTCATGTAGGCTTCTTTCAGGGTCCAGATGTCATAGAACATCCCATGCCGATCGCCGGGAACCGCGGCCTCCAGGCAGCTGCGTTCGGCCGGTGCAAAGGAATCCCGCGTGATCGCGAACGGGGCGGAATGGCGGCGTTCTTCCACATCGACACCAAGATCGGTCCCCGTGCCATCGCCACGGCCACCAGTCCATGCGAATGGCTGAGGTTGAAGCAGATGCCGTCGCGTTGTTTGGGGGGACAGTTCGGGTTTCCCCCGAGGGCCGACCACAAAACGCAGGTCCTGAGCCCTGCAGCCCGACTTCTTGGCCAGCATCCGCCGGCACAGCGCATGTGCCACCACATAGTCGCGTCGGTCGCGATCATGATGGTACCTGGTAGCGCGGGCCTGTTCGTCAGGGCCGCAAGCAGACGCAGCAACCGGACGTCATGCTCATCTTGGCCAGAGGCGCGCCAACCACGTTCAGCCCGACATCCAGCGAAATCCCCAACCCGAAACTTAGGTCCAGGACCACGACTTCCTTGGGTGTTTCAACCAGACACAAGGGCGATTGATAGACGTCAGCATCAGACATCTCGATCCCGCTGCAGGCAGCAACTGACTGACCCAAAAAAATGGGCAGATTGATGGTACAGCTGTCCTGAGCATGGTGCGCCTTCGTCACTCTTCAAAATGATGGCTCAAGACACGCGGCCGCAGCGGCGCGCCCGGCCCCTTGCCGCGGCACCCTGTCACGAAATCGGCAACGGGCGGCGGTTGAACCCCCGTTCCAAGGGTGTAGAACGACCGCGCTTGCCCCTAGTTCAGGACCCGTCATGATCCGCCATTTCGTCTTCTTCACCGCGCAGGATGCGGACAACATCGACACCGTGCGCAAGGGGCTGCAGATCCTGACGCAGATTCCCCATGCCCAGCACCTGGAAATTGCGCTGAACCGGAAATCCGACCCGGCCAGCAAGGAAGTCGATGTCGTGGTCTACGGCGAATTCGCCGATGATGCGGCGCTTGCGGCCTACAAGGCGCATGAGATCTACGCGGAATCCATCCGCCGCGTGAAACCCATTCGCGAAATGCGCTTTGCCGCGGATTACGATACCGCGCGGGCCTTTACTTCGCCCGATGATCTCGGCTGAGGAACGGGCCGCCAGCCCCACGGGTCAGGCCCCCTTTGTCCTGCTGCGCGATGACCTTGCAGGTCGGGAACTGTGTTTCGATGCCCCGCATGCGCTGATCCGCGCGGACCGGACCGAAGACGTGCTGCCCGCCCTGCGCCGCATCGATCAGGCGCGCGCGGCGGGCAAATGGTGCGCGGGTTTCGTCGCCTACGAGGCGGGATTTGCGCTGGACCCCAAGCTGCTGGACCACATGCCCCGGGATCGCGCGACGCCGCTGGTCCTGATGGGGGTCTTCGACGCACCCCTGGATCGCCCCGTGCCCGCCCCGCGGACCTCGCCCGCCGGGCTGACGGACCTGCACCCGGGGTGGCGCTTTGACGAGTATGCCCCGCGCTTTGCCCAGGTCCACCAGCACCTGCGGCAGGGCGATATCTACCAGGCCAACCTGACCTTCCCGTTCACCGCCCGCTGGCATGGCGACCCCCGCGCGCTGTTCGATCGGATGACGGCGCTGCAACCGGTGCGCTATGGCGCGCTGGCGGCGCTGGACGACGGCGCGGTGATCCTGTCCCGCTCGCCCGAACTGTTCTTCGAGACAAGCGAGGACGGCTGGATCGAGACGCACCCCATGAAGGGAACCATCCGGCGCGGGACCACCCCGAATGAGGACCGCGCCCTGGCCGACACCCTGGCGCGGGACGAAAAAAGCCAGGCCGAGAACCTGATGATCGTCGATCTGCTGCGTAACGACATATCCCGCATCAGCCAGGTCGGAAGCCTGCATGTCCCCGATCTGTTTGCCATCGAAAGCTATCCGACCGTGCACCAGATGGTCAGCCGCGTGCGCGCCCGCCTGACCCCAGGCACGACCCTGGGCGACATCTTCACCGCGTTGTTCCCCTGCGGGTCGATCACGGGTGCGCCAAAGATCCGGGCGATGCAGATCCTGCGCGGGCTCGAAGCCCGGGCGCGGGGGGTCTATTGCGGGGCCATCGGCTTTGCCGCGCCCTCGGGGCATGCGCGGTTCAACGTGGCGATCCGCACCCTGACGCTGCACCCCGCCGGCACCGCCGAATTCAGCGTCGGCGGCGGGCTGGTCTTTGATTCCGACGTGCGGTCCGAATACGACGAATGCCTGCTGAAGGCGCGTTTTGCCACCGATCTGGTGAAAAGCTGATCCCTAGGCGCGGTCGGGTCGCGACAGCAGGTCCTGCAGGATCGCGTTGACCTCATCCGCCGCTTCGTAAGGTGCCCAATGGCCGGTGTTTTCAAGCCAGTGGGTGCCCGCCTGCGGGTTCCAGCCGGTCACGATCTGCGCGCGATCCGGGGTTTCGCCTTCGGGAATGAAGGCATCCTGCCGCCCCCAGGCAAGCGAGACATGGCCGGGGAAATCCACCAGCACGTCGCGCATGCCCGGCCCCCAGTCCAACCGTTCGACCCGCAGCCGTGCGGCGCTGGATCCCAGGTGCTGCACGGCGATGCTTTGCGCGGTGACGCTGTCGTCGCGCGCGAACATGATCGAGCGCAGGTTGAACGCCAGAGCGTCCCGCAGATCAACGCCCCTGCGGTTGCGCACGCCGCGCATGTCGGGCTTGGCCCCGCGCGCAATCCCCGCCGGTGCGACCAGCAGCGCATGGCTGATCCGGTCGCGGTGTTCCGCCATCAGCCGTCCGCCGGTGCTGCCACCAAAGGAAAACCCGAAGACCCTGTAGCGCGTGTCGCGCCCGATCAGATCGTCCAGACCCTGCGCCACCGCGCGCCCGACCGCCGCGATCGACAGGTCTTCGGGCAGGTCCGAGGCACCAAAACCCGGCTGATCCGGCACCAGAATGCGGTTGGTGCTGGCGAAGGCCTCGATATTCCGGACGAAATGCGGCCAGGAGCCATAGGCCCCGTGCAGCATCACCAGGACCGGCGCATCCGCCGGGCCCCATTCGGCCCAGGTGATCTGCTGCCCCGGGGCTCCGGTGACATGGGTCCGGGCCTGGGCCCGCAGACGATCCATCTGGGCATCCGCGCCCAGATGGCTGTCATCGCTGTCGGTGCCGTCCATTCAATACCCCTTGAACACGGGCGTGCGGCGTTCATGCATGGCCCGGACCCCTTCCTTGAAATCCTCGGTCGGGCGCACCAGGCTTTGTTCGAAATGCTCGGCATAGGTGGCGCGTTTGAAGCCGTCCAGGAAGCCCATCCGCAGCGTCCGGCGCACACCCTGCACCGCCAGCGGGCCCGAGATCGCGATCTCGCGCGCCATCTCCAGCGCGGTGGCGCGCACGTCCTCGGGCTGGACCAAGCGGTCCAGCAGACCGATGGTCAGCGCCTCTTCGCCCGGGACGCGTTCGCCGGTCATGAACATCCAGGCGGCCTTCTGTTCGCCCACGACACGCGGCAGCGTGTAGGTGGTGCCAAAGCCCGGATGATAGCCCTGCCGGGCAAAGTTGGCCGACAGGCGCGACGCCCCGGATCCGACCCGGAAGTCCGCCGTCAGCGCCAGCCCCAGCCCGGCCCCCACGGCCGCACCCTGCACGGCGGCCACCACGGGCTTGGCATTGCCGACCAGGCGGTGCGCTTCCTGGTACAGGTGGCGGCCGGCCTCTTGCGTGATGCTGTCACTGTCGTCCTTGGCGCGCTCGGCCAGGTTCGCCCCGGCGCAGAAATGCTTGCCTTCCGAACACAGGACAATGGCCCGCACATCGCGATCCGCATCGGCGGCGTCATAGGCATCACCCAGGGCCGAGATTGCGGCGATGTCGACAAAGTTGTTCGGCCCCCGGCACAGTTCGATCACGGCGACATGGCCGTCGCGGGTCAGGGTTACATCGGTCATGGGGCCTCCTTCAGGCGTTTCGGCGGGTCAGGCGCACTGCGTCACAGCCCCGGAATTCGGTCGTCCAGCGCGTGGCGCGCGATCAGCATACGGTGCACTTCGCTTGGCCCTTCGTAGATGCGCATCAGACGGACGTGGTTGGCCATCATCGCCAGCGGCAGTTCGCGGGTCATCCCCATACCGCCAAGCGCCTGCATCGCCTTGTCGATCGTGTCCCAGGCCAGTTCCGTACCCATCAGTTTCACCATCGAACATTCGGTCCGCGCCTGTTGACCGCTGTCAATCTTGGCGGCCGTGTTGTAGACCATCAGGCGCAGCGCATGCAGCTGCATCTCGGCATCTGCGATCCACCATTGGATCGCCTGACGGTTTGCCAGAAGATCGCCAAAGGTCTTCCGATCCCGCACCCAGGCCTTCATGATATCAAGGGCATAGCGGGTCTTGCCCGCGCACCATGCCCCCATCTGCACCCGTCGCGTGTTCAGCCGCAGCTGCATTGGGCCAAAGCCATCGCCCTCTTGCCCCAGCAGGGCCGAGCGCGGCAGACGCAGGTTGTCGATCACGATCTCATAGGTCGTGTGGCCGCCCAGCATGGGGATTTCGCGCTGGATCACGAAGCCGGGCGTGTCGCGGTCGACGACAAAGGCGCTGATCCCGCCGCGCGCACCCTTGGACGGGTCGGTCGAGGCCATGAGAATGGTGAACGCGGCCTTGTCGGCCTTGGTGATCCAGATCTTGCGGCCGTTGATGACCCAGGTGTCACCCTCAAGCACGGCGCGGGTGGTCATGGCGGCCGGATCGGCCCCGCCGCCGGGTTCGGAAATGGCGATGGCGCTGATCGCCTCGCCCCGGCTGTAGGGATCCAGATAGCGCAGCCGCTGTTCCGGGGTGCAGCATTGCATCAGCATCCGCAGGTTCGGGCTGTCGGGCGGGAAGGTGTATTCGATACAGGTCTGGCCCAGTTCCTCCCAGACGCCGACCATGGTCACGCAATCCAGGTCCGAGCCGCCGTATTCCTCGGGCCCGTCAAGGGCATACAGGCCAAGCTCTTTCGCGCGGGCATCCAGTGGCCCGCATTCCTCGTCGGTCAGATAGGCGGTGCCGCCGCGGGCTTCGCGCGCCAGGACCTGGGGCTCCAGCGGGCGCAGGTGGTCATCGCGGAACCGCGCGCAGAGATCGCGCAGCATCTGCTGTTCATCGCTAAGCCTGAAATCCATTGCGCCCCCTCCTGATCAAGGGTTAGCCTTTACTTACCGATCGGTCAACTCGATCTGCGCCGACGCAAATGCAGGGGCGCACTTGGGGTTTCACGATGCGGAACAAAGCGATAGGTTGCGGCGCGATACAGATTGGAACCCCGATGACCCAGGCCGACGAACCCGAACTTGTGAAACACTCCGGCAAGATGCCCGGCGAAAAGCGCAAGGCACAGATCCTGTCTGCCGCGACCAAGCTGTTTGCGCGGGCGGGTTATACCGGCACGTCGCTGCGGGATGTGGCCGAGGAATGCGGCATGACCAAAGCCGCGCTGTATTACCACTTTGCCGACAAGGAAACGTTGCTGCGGGCGGTGGTGGAACACCGCATGTCCATGCTGAACAAGGTGATCGACGCCGCCCTGGCCGACATCCCCGAGGATCAGCCGATGCAGCGGATCCGCGCCTTTGTCCGCGCCAGCGGGCGGCATATCGACAATGACCGGGCGGGCTGGGTCGTGGGCGCGCGGATCTTCTGGTCGATCGACGCGCTGGCGGATCGGGACGCGGTGATCCCGCTGCGCGACCAATACGAAGGCCGGCTGCGCGCCGAGATCGACAAGGCCATCGCCGCCGGAGAGCTGGTGGATCAGGACAGCGGCATGATCTCGCGGTTGATCCTGAGCTGGGTGAACTACACCCCGCGCTGGCACAAACCCGAAGGCCCGCTCAGCGTCGAGGACGTGGTGGATCAGTTCCTGGATGTCACCCTGGCCGGTCTGCGCCCCCGGTAAGGGCGCAGTTTCGGGTCACTCAAGCTGCAGGTTGTTCAGGCGCTGATCGCCGGGCAGCTTCGACCGTTCCAGGATGATCTTGGAAATCGCCCGTGCCCGCACCGGGGTCAGCCCGGCCAGGATCGGCGCGGCGGTGCGTTCGGACATCGTGCCCAGAACCATCACCGAGACCTCGATATCCAGGTCGTTCATGATCGCGGCGGCATCCTTGGGCTTCATGTTGGAATACAGCGCAACAAGGCGGCGGACATCGTCGGTCTTGGCGGCTTCGACCTTGGCCAGCAGCCCGTCGAGCGCGGATTTCAGATCTTCCAGACGGGCCTGTTCCAGCTGAAGCTTTTCCGAGGCCAGGTCGATTTCGGCCTCGCGCTGTGCAAGGGCGGCTTTCTGTTCTTCCAGAAACTTCCGTTCCGTCGAAATGATCTGAAGCATCTCTTCCGGCATGGCGCAGGCGCGCGGCATCGTGTCGGTCGCGGCCTCTTCGGCGGGCTTTTCTTCCGGCTCGGCCGTGGCCGCGATGGCGGGCGACAGGAACAGACCTTCCCCGGCCGGCATGGGTTTTGCCGGTTCGATCAGCGCGACGCCCAGCTTGGCGACGCCGACACCGGCCAGCGCCAGCAGAAGGATCGGGAAGGGCCGCATCGCCATGATCAGCCCCGCGTCCGTGCGGTTTCAAAGAAGCCGCGCACCAGATCAGACTTGCCCGAGACCTTGGTGACGCCTGCGGGTTTCTTCACCTTTTCGCGGCTGGTGCGGAAGGACACCACCTGCGCCTCGGGCTTGTCGGCCTGCGGCATGGGGATCGGGTTGCGCACCTTTTCGGCAACGCTGCGCAGCATGGAAACCGAGCTTTCCGATTTCTCGACCGCGTCCGAGAACTGGCCCACGACCGGGCCCATGTCCTTCAGAACCGCCAGCAGCGCCTTGACCCGGCGGTCCACCAGGTAGGCATAGGCCAGCGTGCCGACCAGCAGGATAAGGATCGCAATATCAATTAGGTAGGACATCGGTCATTTCCTCTTCGTCTTTCAGCTGATCGGTGATTTTCAGGGCCAGGCGGCCATTCTTGCGCTTGCCGGTCTGGGCCAGGTACATGTCGTGGCCGCTGCAGATCAGCGCGACCTCCTGGTCATTGTCGATGCCCAGATCCAGCACCTGCCCCTTCTTCCATTCCAGAACATCCTGAAGCGGAACGCGGACCTCGTGCAGGCGGGCGGTGACCAGGACCTCGGTGTCGGAAATCACCTCGGTCAGGTTGCGCCGCCAGGACTTGTCGCCGCCAAGCGACCCGCCATGGAAGGGCTGCACCAGAAGGTGGCGGATCGTCGACAGGGCGTTGAAGGGCGCGACCACGTAGAAATACCCGTCGCGGTCATCCATCGTCACATGCATCCGAAGCCGCACGCAGCCGGTGTTCGGCGGGGCCAGAACCATCGCCTGGGCGTTGGTTTCCAGATGCGAGACCGAGAAGCTGACGGCGGTCAGCTGCGCGAAGGTTTCCGACAGCTCGTCCAGGATCAGCTGCGTGATCTCGGACCCGATCTTCTTTTCAATCGCGGTAAAGCTGCGCGGGGCCCATTCGCTGCGCTCGGCCATGCGGCCGCCAAAGGTGATTTCCAGCGCGGAAATCAGCAGCGTCGGGTCGATCACCAGGGCAAAGGGGCCGTCCCATTCCACCTCTTCCACCACGGAAATCAGCGCCGGGCTGGGCACGCTTTCCAGCGCGTCGCCCGTGGGCAGGTAATCGATGCTGTCGATATTCGCTTCGCAGATCGCGCCGATGTAATGCTTCAGCGCCGGACCGACCGCCAGGGCAAAGCGTTCCAGCAGCACCTCGAGAATGGGGAAGCGCTCATAAGACCGCTTGGCCCGCTGGATGATTTCCTCTTCGACCGGGGTCGAGGCAGGCAGATCGGCTTTGGCGGATGTGGCGCTCATGGTTATTGCACAATCAGGTCAGCGATGAGGATTTCACGGGGCGCGTCGCTGTCGGCGACGGACCGGGCGCGGCGCAGCAGTTCGGCCTTGAGAACGGTCAGCCCGGCGCTGCCCTGGATGTCCCGTTCGGACAGCTGGCGCAGGTAGTCCTGGAAGGCGTCGCGCACGAAGGGCTTGCGCTCTTCGATGTAGGAGGCACCCGGCATGTTCTCGTCATAGACCAGCGCGGCGTTCAGCTTGAGAAAGCGGGTGGTCTGGCGGCCGGTGGCGGTGGTGGCGTGGATGTTGACGATGATTTCCTTGAAGGGCGTCACGATGATCGACACTGCGCCTTCGTCAGAAGAATGGGTGATCTCGACGTCGCCCGTGGGCGATTCCGCGGCCTTGGTCACCTCGATCGCGGCGGGATCCTTGCCGCCGATAACAAGGGCAAGCGCACCGTCGAATCCCATGGACGCAACCAGCCCGCCGGTCAGGGCCACAAGACCCACGACCGTGACAAGGACCAGTGAAACGACCCGTTTCTTCATGAAATGCTGCCCTATTCCGCCTGCTTGCCGATTCCGCATCTATCCATGAACGATGCGTGGTTATTTCTTGTGAAACATGCCGTTTTGAGGGTAGATTGGCAAGTATAAACTGCAATGTCAGCTTGCATTTCAAGAATAGATCGGCCTATTCTTGATCAAAATGGCAGAACAAAGTCGGGGGCATCGGTGCAGGCCTTGCTAGAAAATCTCAGGGCTCTGGGTCAGGGGCGGTTGATCGCCCTTGGCGTCACTGGCGTCATCCTGGTCCTCGCGACCGTTTTCGGCATCCGCGCCGTGATGGAGCCGAGCTATTCCACCCTTTACCGCGACCTGACCCCATCCGAGGCCTCGCGCATGGTCGGCGCGCTGGAAGGCGCGGGCTTCAAGGTCACCGTCGACAGCTCGGGCTCGATCCTGTCGGTGCCGCAGGAAGACCTGGCGCGCGCCCGGATGGAGCTTGCCGGTCAGGGCCTGGTCAGCGACGGATCCGCCGGATGGGAATTGTTCGACGAGGCCTCGGGGCTGGGCATGAACAGCTTCATGCAGAAGATCAATCGCCTGCGCGCCCTGGAAGGCGAACTGGCCCGATCGATCCAGACCCTGAACGGGGTCGAAGCCGCGCGCGTCCACCTGGTCCTGCCGGAACGCGAAGCCTTTTCCCGCGACCGGCCCCAGCCCTCGGGCAGCGTCATCGTGCGGCCCCGCCCCGGTCATCAGGTCACCGTCCGTCAGGCCCAGTCGATCCGCGCGCTGGTGTCTTCGGCCGTGCCCGAGATGTCGGCAGGCAATGTCACCGTCCTGACCGCCAGCGGCGAAACCGTTCTGGCTGAGGAAGGGCAGGATGCCAGCGAAGTGACCCAGCAGGCGCTGAAGGCATCCGTCGAGGATCGCATCGCATCCAACGTGACCGAGATCCTGACCGCCCGCGTCGGGGCCGGCAATGCCCGCGTGAAAGTCAGCGTCGATCTGACCACTGAACGCCAGGTGATCCGCGAACAAAGCTATGACCCCGAACAGCGTGTCGTGCGGTCGACCGAAACCCGGGAAGAGACCCGCGAAGACATGGACCGCAACAGCGGTGAGGTCGGCGTGGTCGATGACATTCCCGCCTCGCTGGCCGAAAGCGGCGGTGCCACCAGCCAGAACTCGGTCTCGAAGACCGACGAGGTGGTGAACTACGAAATCGGCAACAAGCAAAGCGAAACGATCCGCGAACCCGGTGAGATTCAGCGCATTTCCGTCGCCGTTCTGGTCAATGGCATTTACAACGTGCTCGACAACGGCGAGATCGCCTATGAAGAACGCACCCCGGAAGAGCTGGAGCGTCTGAACCAGCTGGTCCAGGCCGCCATCGGCTTCAACGAAACCCGTGGCGACAGCATTTCCGTCGATAGCCTGCGGTTCATGGATTATTCGATGGATGTGGGCGACGCGACGAATGCCTCGGTCGTGCAGATCCTCAAGGACAACCTGATGTCGATCCTGCGGGCGCTGTTTGTCCTGGCGGTGATCGCGGCGATCCTGCGGTTCGGCGTCAAGCCGCTGCTGGCCAGCGCCATGCCGAAGGAGATCGAGGGCGAGGCCTCGGGTGACACCCCTGCCCTGCCCGGCGTCGAGGCCGACGGCGAAGGTGGCGATGCAGACGCAGGCGACATGCCCGACGGGCTGCCCGCCCCGGCCCAGGCCGCACAACCCCGCCCGCGCCGTGCGCAGCAGGGCGGCGTGTCCGGCCAGGTGCTGGAACCGATGCACATGGCGGGCCCGGACGACATCATCAACATCGGCGCGGTCCATGGCGGCGTTCACAAGGGCTGGATCAACACCGTGAGCGGCTTGATCGAATCGCAGCCTGAGGATTCTCTGAAGGTTGTGAAGACCTGGCTGGCAGAGGGAGCATAAACCATGAGTTTTGTATTCGAACGGGACTTTGACGAAGAAGAAGCCTTCGAGAAGCGCAAGCGCATCCACGAACAGCGGGCGATCTACACGCCCGAGGATCTGGAAGAAGCGGTGCAGAAGGCTGTCAAGGACGCCTATGAAGACGGCCGGATGGCCGGGCGCGCCGAAGCCTCGGTCCAGCATCAGGAAACCACCGCCGCCAAGACCGCCGATGCGCTGGTCGTGCTGGCGCCGCGCCTGCAGGAAATCCTGACCCAGGCCGATCAGCACAAGGCCGCGCTGGAACACCAGGTTCTGGACTACATCATGACGATCGCCCGCCAGCTGATCCCCACGATCCTGTCCGACACCGCCCTTCTGCGGACCGAAGCCGAAGTGAAGAAAGCCATTTCCATGGCCATCGGCGCCGCATCCCTGCGCATCTTCGTGCCCGCCGACCTGGCCGGAGACCTGAGCGAGGGGATCGAGCACCAGGTGCAGCAGGCCGGCTTCTCGGGCCGGGTGCAGATCCAGGCCGACCACCGCATGCGCCCCGGCGACACCCGCGTTGTCTGGGATCACGGTGGCATGGATTTCAGCCTGACCGAGCTGTGTGACAACACCCTCAAGGCGCTGAAGGCAGCGACCGACGACGCCATGGCGCGTCGCAATACCGAACTGGAGTAAATCGTGGCGAAAGAACCCGAAAAACCCGAAGAGACCGAGGCGGCAGCCGCCCCCGCGGGTGAAACCGCAGCGGCAGAAGAAACCGTGATGGATGCGATGATGTCCGGCCCCAAGGATGGCGCCGGGTACAACATCGACGCCATGATGAATGTCGGACTGAACGTGCAGATCGTGCTGGGCAAGACCCGGATGCCAATCTCTCAGCTGCTGAAACTGTCGCGCGGCTCGATCATCGAGCTGGACAAGAAGATCGGCGAACCCGTCGACATCGTCATCAACGACCGCCTCGTGGCGCGCGGTGACCTGGTCAAGCTGGACGAAGACCGGATCGGCGTGTCGCTGATCGAGATCGTCAAAGACTACGTGTCGGAGAAATAGGCGATGCGGGCGGCCCGTTCCGTCCGTCTTGTCGTCCCGACGCTTGCCGCGCTCGGGCTGATTGCCGTGGCCGTGCCCGCGATGGCGCAGGACGGCGGATCCTTCCTGTCCTCGATCACCGACGCGCTGTCGGATGCCGCACCGGGCAGCGACGAACGCGCGACGCTTTCGGGCCGCATCATCCAGCTGGTCGCGGCGATGACCGTGCTGTCGATCGCGCCGGGGATCCTGGTGGTGATGACCTCTTTCACCCGGTTCGTCATCGTCTTCTCGATGCTGCGGTCCGCGCTTGGCCTGAACCAGACGCCGCCGAACATGGTGCTGTCGTCCATGGCGCTGTTCATGACCTTCTTCGTGATGCAGCCGGTGCTGGAAGACGCCTGGCAGACCGGGGTCGAGCCGCTGATCAACAACGTGATCACCGAGGAACAGGCGATCCAGCGCACCGCCGAACCCTTCCGCGTCTTCATGGCCGCCAATACCCGCGAAAAGGACCTGGCGCTGTTTCAGGACATCGCCGCTCGTGCCTCGGGCGACACGCAGGCCCCGCAGGTCAATGACGACGGGTTGCCGGAATGGCGCAGCCTGGTGCCGGCTTTCATGATCTCGGAACTGCGGCGGGCGTTTTCGATCGGCTTCCTGATCTACCTGCCCTTCGTGGCCATCGACCTGATCATCGCCTCGATCCTGATGTCCGCGGGCATGATGATGCTGCCGCCAGTGCTGATCTCGTTGCCGTTCAAAGTCATCTTCTTCGTCCTCATCGACGGCTGGTACATGCTGGCCGGGTCGCTGATGGAAAGTTATCTGCCCGCCGCGAGCGGGGGTTAGGAAAGGAAACCGTCATGGCCGTGACCGAAATTCAGCGCAAGCAAACCGCGTCCCGCCTGCCCTCGAAGCGTCCGCTGAAAGGCGCAGAGAAAGCGGCGATCCTGTTCCTGTGCCTCGGCGAACAGCGCGGATCGGCGCTGATGCAGAAGCTGACGAACGAGGAAATCCAGACCATGACCCGCGCCATGTCCGGCCTGGGCGTGATTGAGGCCGAACAGGTCGAGGCCGTGATGTCCGATTTCGTCGAAGGCATCGCCAACGGCGGCGGCGTCGTCGGATCCTTCAGCGTGGCCGAGGACATGCTGCGCGCCTTCCTTCCGACCGAACAGGTGGATGGCATTCTGAAAGACATCCGCGGCCCGCTGATGGAGAAAGACCTTTGGGCGCGTTTCTCGTCGTTGTCGGAAAACGTCATCGCGAACTACCTGAAACAGGAACACGAACAGACCGTCGCGGCGATCCTGTCGAACGTGAAAACGGATGTCTCGGCCAAGGTTCTGCCGCTTCTGGGTCAGGAGAAAATGGAGAAGGTGGTCGAACGGATGATCCGGATGGAGGCCGTGCCGCACCACATGATGAAGCAGATCGAGGAAACCCTGCAAACCGACATCATCAGCGCCCCAGCCCAGCCGACCGCGAACGAGATGCAGCAGAAGATGGCCGATCTGTTCAACAAGCTGGACGTGACCGCGTTCCAGGAACTGTCCAACACCCTCGAAGGGCGGATCCCGGAAACCTTCGCCGCGATCAAAGGCAAGATGTTCACCTTCGACGACCTGTCGAAGCTGCAGCCCATTGACCTGGCCCGCGTGATGCGCGGCGCGCCGGGCAACGCCCTGCCGATCGCCCTGCGGGGTGCGAAGAAAGAGGTTCGCGATGTCTTCCTTTCGGCGCTGCCGGGCCGGTCGCGCGACATGCTGGAAGAAGAGATGAACACTATGGGTCCGGTGCGCGGCCGCGACGTGCGCGACGCCCAGGCCGGCCTGGTCGACTATGCCAAGGAACTGGCCGATGAAGAGGTCATCGCCCTGCCCATGGCCGACGACGAGGACTTCATCTGATAGGGAATTACCTGTATCGCCAGTGCGTTACAGGTAAAGCTTCGACGCCGAGAAGGTCACCGGATCGATCGTCGAGGTGATCGAGATGATATTCTGCGCGGCCGAGCCCGAGTTCGCCGTGAGCATGGTCAGCGCCGCATTGTTCGCCGTCGCCGTGCCGTTCAGCGCGTCCGAGATCACGACGTATTTGCGCACCATGTCCTCGATGAACTCCGGGTCCTGAAGGTCTTCCAGGTCCAGCTTGGATTTCAGGATCTCGGCCTGTTTGTCGATATCCAGCCCCGAAAGCTCGGACGGAAGGCCAAGCGTGGTCTGGAAGAACTCGGTCAGGCCGGTATCTGCCAGGATCTCGTAGACCGAGGAAATGTCGGCGGCCTTGTTGCGGAACTCCAGCGCCGTGGCGACGGTTTCGTTCTGCTCTTCTGCCGCGTTCAGGAACTGCCGTTCGACATAGCGGTCGACCATGCGGGTCTTCCAGCCGGACAGCAGCGTGTTCAGGTTGCCTTCGCCGTTCTCCTGGAAACCAAGTTCCTCGTACATCTCGCGGAACCGGGTGTCGGTCAGGCGGTTCACAAGGGCGTCGGATTCCTCGATGTTCGACTTGAGGATCTTCTTGATCATCGCCTTGCCGAACATCTGGTCTTCCAGATCGAAGGCGCGCATGACGAACCCGTAAAGTTCGGGATCGTCCACCAGTTGATCCACGGTCTCTACATCGCCGATGTTTTCCTTGAAATATTCGATGGCCCGGCTGTGCTGGGCGGTATTGCGAATGATTTCAAGCTGGCTGTCCCGGGTTCTGTCGACCAGGTTCAGACCGTTCAGCGAAGAGAGACCGGAAATTGGGATCATCCGACTTCACGGCGCAATGCCGGCTCCTGTTCTTCCATATGCGCAGGTGCGCCGCGGGCGTCGTCGCGCAGGCTGGCCGGACGGGGCACATTGGCGCCCAGGATCTCGGCTTCGCGTTTCATCAGGGGACGCAGGGCGCGCAGCGCCTTGTAGAAATCGCCCTGGCTGACAAAGTTCGCGGCCTCGAAGACGCAATGCACACTTGGCGGGCCGAAACTGGTGGCCAGCGCGGCCAGCTGCTGCTGGATCGGCTTGCGCAGCTTGTCCTGCAGTGCAGGGTCGGTCAGCGCGGTCTGCACCAGGAAATAGGCCTGGTTCACAGGGGTCACGGCGGCCTTCTTGCTTAGAAGATCCTGCCCGCGAACCACGTCCGCCTTGGTTTCGATGACGATCGTCGACTTGCGGGTGGAATTGCGCACCACGCAACCGTTGATGACGATCCGCTCAAAGGGTTTGAGTGTCAGTTGAAGCGCCATGGATCACCCCCTTGGACCCGGCTGTGCGCCGGAGAGCCCTGCGATCAGGCTCTGGTTGATGGTGACCAATGTGCCCAGCCCGGCCCCGCCGCCCAGAACGATCGCCGTCTGCCGTTCCACGAACAATGCCAGCGAAATCAGCCCAGCCTTAAGTTGGATCGGCAATCCGTTTTCGGGCTGGGACAGATCGTGCTTGATCGTGGACCAGAGTTTCAGGTTTTCGGCAACCACACCGCGCAGGCCCTTGGCCAGCAGTTCCGACCGGACGAGTTTCTTCGTCGCGCCGTCGAATTCAGCCGTGTGTTTTTCCATTTCGCCGGTGACGCGCAGGAACACCCGACGCTCGATTTGTCGGGGGGACTCGCTTTCTCTAATCGTGCGTTTGTACGCCGCGATACTCATGTTGACCTGTCCTCATTTACCGCATTCTGCGGTTTTGATTTATGGTTCGTACCCCGCAATTGTGTCCTGCGGTGGTCCAAGAAAGGGCCGGTCCGTGATCTTCTGCCTGATCCGGCCCTTTGGTCATGTCTTCATTTTGACCGCGCCGGGGCCTGTCACCCCGGCACGCTCAATTCAGTCTTACTGGAAGAGGCTCAGGATGTTCTGAGGCGAGGAGTTCGCGATCGACAGCGACTGCGTGGCCAGCTGCTGCTGCACCTGCTGCGCCTGAAGCTTCGCGGCTTCTTCTTCCATGTCCGCGTCGATCATGGACCCGATGCCGCTATCAAGACGGTCGGTCAGTTCGCCCAGGAATTCCTTCTGGGTTTCGATCGATTTCTCGGCAATGCCCAGGGCGGTCGCGGCGGCAACGGCTGCGGACAGCTGTGCTTCTGCGGCCTGAAGGGCGGCAACTTGCGAACCGGCCGAAGTGGCGGCGGTCAGGTCGATGGCGGCCAGCACGGACTGGATGGCGCCCAGGTCCTGCTGCAGGAAGGTCATCGTCGTGGTGTTGATGGAACCGCCCGCGGCACGGCTGATGCCGGTCACCAGGGTCACGGTCGCGCCCGAGTTCACATAGTCGGTGCCATTGAAGGTCGCCTGCGAAATCGTGGTGGACATACGGGCCACCAGTTCGTCCAGTTCCGCCTGGACGTCAGCGCGCACTTCCGAGGTACCGCCCTGCGCGAATGCAACGCGCTCGGCGAAGTCATTGGCCAGTTCGACCAGGGTTTCGGCACCCAGGCGGGCGGTCGAAACGGCGTTCTTCTGCAGCGTCAGGGTTTCGTCGATCGCTTTGAACATGCCGCTGTCGCCGGACATGGTCTTCGAGATCGAGAAGTAGGCTGCGTTGTCCTTGCCGGACGCAATTTTAAGGCCGGTCGAGATACGGCCCTGCGTTTCGGTAAGGTTGTTGTTGATTTGACGAAGGGTCGACAGCGCGGTCATCGCGCTGTGGTTCGTGAGGATAGAGGACATCTCTTACTGCTCCGATATATTTTTATCGTGTTGTCGACTTCTGTCGAAAAACGGGCCTGCCCGTGCGTCCAGCCTTACCAGCAATTGTCGGCATTGTGTAAACAAAAATTCGCTTAATAAGGGTGGTGTTGCGGTGTCGTCACGGCCAACCAGACGGCCAAGCATAGACATGCTTTACAATTTTCACACGCTTTTACAGATACTTACATGAATAGATCCAAGGATAGATTATTTCTACCTTAGGTTGAACTGCGGCAATGGGGTCGCGGCGAACCGCAACCCCGGATGTTCAGAAAAGGTCAGTCCCGATCAGGAAAAGAGATTCAGGATGTTCTGCGGCGACGAATTCGCAATGGACAGCGATTGCGTTGCCAATTGTTGTTGCACCTGAAGCGCCTGCAGACGCGCGGCCTCTTCTTCCATGTTGGCGTCGATCATCGACCCGATGCCGCTATCAAGGCGATCGGTCAGTTCACCCAGGAAGTCTTTCTGGGTTTCGATGGACCGTTCGGCAATGCCAAGCGCGGTCGCGGCGGCCACGGCTGCGGACAGCTGGGCCTCGGCGTTCTGCAGGGCGGTCGCCTGAAGCGTCGCAGTGGTGGCCGAAGTGATCGAAATTGCATCCAGCGCGGATTGGATCGCGCCCAGATCCTGCTGCAGGAAGCTCATCGAGGTGGTCGAGATCGACCCGCCTGCCGCGCGCGAAATGCCGGTCACCACGGTGACGGTCGCGTTCGAGTTCACGTAGTCGGTGCCGTTGAAGTTCGACTGCGCGATGGTCGTGGCCATCCGCGCGACCAGTTCGTCCAGTTCGGCCTGGATGTCATCGCGGACTTCCTGCGTGCCACCCTGTGCAAAGGCGACGCGTTCGGAAAAGTCCTGTGCCAGATCAACCAGCGTTTCCGCACCCAGGCGGGCGGTCGAAACGGCGTTCTGCTGAAGCGTCAGGCTTTCATCGATCGCCTTGAACATGCCGCTGTCGCCGGACATGGTTTTCGAGATCGAGAAATAGGCGGCGTTGTCCTTGCCCGAGGCGATCGACAGACCGGTCGAGATCCGCGACTGCGTGTCAGACAGGTTGGTGTTGATGTTCCGCAGGGTGGACAGCGCGGTCATGGCGCTGTGATTGGTAAGAATGGAAGACATGTTCTGCTCCGATTTTTCTTATCTCTCCATCGGATTTCTTCCGAAACCGGGCCTGCCCGTGGCGACAGTTAACCTTTTCAATTTGACCAAATTAAGAAACAAACACTTGCAACCCACTTTTCACGACATTTTTGCAAAGACACATATGTTTCAATGGGTTAAACACCCCTTTCGGATAGTGAATGTGTTTTCAATCGGGCAATTGTGGCCAAACTGTGACGAAAAGCCGGGCGACTGTCCTCAATTGGACTTCAACCTTTAGGCGAAATGACCAGTTGCGCAATTTTTGTGCAGCCCCTCCACTCCCCTAGCCCGGAAACGAAGAAAGGCCGCAGTTCCCTGCGGCCTTCCGGTCTGATCTGTGATCCCGCGTCAGCGGAAGAGCGACAGGATATTCTGTGGCGCAGAGTTCGCGATCGACAGGGACTGTGTCGCAAGCTGCTGTTGCACCTGAAGCGCCTGCAGTCGCGCGGCCTCTTCTTCCATATTGGCGTCGATCATCGAACCGATGCCGCTGTCCAGACGATCCGTCAGTTCGCCCAGGAATTCCTTCTGGGTCTCGATGGACTTCTCGGCAATACCAAGCGAGGTCGCGGCAGACACGGCTGCGGCCAGCTGGGCTTCTGCGGATTGCAGCGCGGCGGCCTGCGAACCGGCCGAAGTAGCGGTCGTCAGGTCGATGGCGGCCAGGGTCGCCTGGATGGTGCCCAGATCCTGCTGCAGGAAGCTCATCGTCGTGGTCGAGATCGAACCGCTGGACGACCGCGAGATACCGGTGACAACCGTGACAGAGGAGTTCGCGTTCACATAGTCGGTGCCGTTGAAGGTGGCCTGGGCGATGGTCGTCGACATACGCGCGGCCAGCTCGTCCAGTTCGGCCTGCACATCGGCGCGCACTTCCGCGGTGCCGCCCTGGGCAAACGCGACGCGTTCCGAGAATTCCTGCGCCAGATCAACCATCGTCTCGGCACCCAGGCGGGCGGTGGAAACGGCGTTCTGCTGCAGGGTCAGGTTTTCGTCGATCGCCTTGTACATGCCGCTGTCGCCGGACATGGTTTTCGAGATCGAGAAATAGGCGGCGTTGTCCTTGCCCGAGGCAATGGACAGACCGGTCGAGATACGGCTTTGCGTGTCCGACAGGTCGCTGTTGATGTTGCGCAGGGTGGACAGCGCGGTCATGGCGCTGTGGTTGGTCAGGATGGAAGACATGTTCTGCTCTCCGGTATTCTTTTTATTTTTCGCCGGATTTCTTCCGCGGTCGGGCCGTCCCGTATGAAAATTGCTAGAGCGACAATCGGGCAAGAATATGAAAGCTGAGCGTTTTCAGGATTTTTCCTGATAAGTTGTATCCTGAATGAAAACAATAACTTAAGACGCGGAAACAATTCACTTGCCTGCAATTGTGGCGAAACTTGGGCACGCCCCGGCCGCCTGTATATACCTGGACCCCGCAAAAAAGGCCGCGATAAACGCGGCCTTTTCCAGAATTTCGATACTGATGCGGGATCAGCGGAAGAGAGACAGGATGTTCTGCGGCGCAGAGTTCGCGATCGACAGGGACTGTGTCGCAAGCTGCTGTTGCACCTGAAGCGCCTGAAGCCGTGCGGCTTCTTCTTCCATGTTGGCGTCGATCATCGACCCGATGCCGCTGTCCAGACGATCCGTCAGTTCACCAAGGAACTCTTTCTGGGTCTCGATGGACTTCTCGGCAATACCAAGCGAGGTCGCCGAGGCAACGGCTGCGGACAGCTGTGCTTCTGCGGTCTGCAGGGCGGCTGCCTGTGCACCGGCCGAGTTGGCCGCTGTCAGGTCGATGGCGTCCAGTGCGGACTGGATCGCACCAAGGTCCTGCTGAGCGAAGGTCATCGTCGTGGTCGACACGGAACCCGAGGAGGAACGCGAGATACCGGTCACGACGGTGACGTTGGCGGTCGAGTTCACATAGTCGGTACCGTTGAAGTTCGACTGGGCGATGGTGGTGGACATACGGGCCACCAGTTCGTCCAGTTCGGCCTGGACGTCGGCACGCACTTCGGCAGTGCCACCCTGGGCGAACGCGACGCGTTCGGAGAATTCCTGCGCCAGGTCAACCATGGTTTCGGCACCTAGGCGGGCGGTCGAAACGGCGTTCTGCTGCAGGGTCAGGTTTTCGTCGATCGCTTTGAACATGCCGCTGTCGCCGGACATGGTTTTCGAGATCGAGAAGTAGGCTGCGTTGTCCTTGCCCGAAGCAATCGAGAGGCCGGTGGAAATCCGGGACTGCGTCGAGGACAGATCGTTGTTGATGTTACGCAGGGTCGACAGCGCGGTCATTGCGCTGTGGTTGGTCAGGATGGAGGACATGTTCTGCTCCGATATTTTTTATTTTTTCGTCTTCGGATTTCTTCCGAGAACGGGCCTGCCCGTGGAGCACAACTAAACGGGGAAATGGGGCAGGAATAAGGAAGCTTTAGAGCGATTGGTCGAAATGTTGGGAAGAGGTCGGATTTTTTGCACGCTTTTCGCCGTTCGGCCCGTAGGTCCCGGACAGGGAATGCCGGTCGCGGATGCGGTCAAGTTCTTGGATGATCGTGCCGGTGGCTTCGGTCATCTTCTCCAAAAGCGCATGATCTTGGGCGATAAGTTCCCGTAATTCCGTCAGTTTTTCCCGAAGCTCGCCCGCCTGGGGGTGATCCTCCAGCAAGGCGCGGGGCACGGCGAAGGCCTCTTCTACCTCGGCCAGAAGGGCGGACTTCTGCGGATAAAGTTCCGTCACCTCGGCAAGACGACCACCCGTAATTGCTGCGATTTCGTCGCGCAACACACGGCTGAGGCGATCAACCACCGACAGAGCTTGAGCCATGGACGCCATATTCTATCCCCTTATCCGCGCATCGCGGCGCGATATGCGCTGATGCTGTTTTCGACGCTTGCCGCGATTCCCGTGGTCCCCTGCTCGACCAGCTGGTCGGCATAGGCCCGCGCCAGGAAGCTGCGCCAGGTCTCTTCCGCAAAGCCGCCGCCCATGTCGCCCAGGGGCACGGTCTTCAGCATCTCTTCCATGACCTGGGTCAGGAAGACCGCTTCGAATTCCTTGGCGGCCGTCTTGGCCAGATCACTGGGGTTCGGGCTGGTGCGGTTCAGATAGGCCTGGCCTTCGGCCAGCGCGGTGAAATTCGAGGCGGGAATATCCATGGGCGAACCTCAGATGATTTCCAGGTCGGCATGCAGGGCGCCGGCGGCCTTGATGGCCTGAAGGATCGAAATGGTTTGGCTGGCGGTCACGCCGATGGCGTTCAACCCGTCGACCAGGCGTTGCAGCGACACGTCACCTTCCAGGATGGTGAAGTTGACTTCGGCCTCCTGCACCTCGACCTCGGTCTGGGGCACGACGACGGTGGTGCCGCCGATGCTGATCGGCTCGGGCTGGCTGACTTCGATATCCTCGCGCACGACAACCGTCAGGCCACCCTGCGACACGGCCACCTTGTCGACGCGAACGTTTGACCCGATCACGATGGTGCCGGACCGCGCGTCGATGACCACCTTGGCCACGCTGTCGGGCTGCACCATCAGGTTTTCCACGGCCGCCATCATTTCAGGCGTGTCGCCCTTGTCGTTGCCCATCACCTCGATGGTCGAAGGATCCAGCACCTGCGCCGTCCCCGGGCCAAGCGCCATGTTGATCTTTTCAGCCACGCGGTGCGCGGTCGTCATGTCGGGGGACCGCAGCGCGATCCGGAAGGACCGCAGCGAGGCGAGGGTAAAGTCGATTTCATTCTCGACCGTGGCGCCGTTTTCGATCCGGGCCACCGTGGGCACGCCTTCGACGATCGAGGCATTGACCCCCTGCGCCGCATAACCGGCCACCGCGATCGGGCCCTGCGCCACCGCATAGACTTCGCCATCGGCACCGGACAGCGGCGTCACGATCAGCGTGCCCCCCCGCAGGGACGAGGCATCGCCAAGCGAGGACACGACCACATCAATGGTCGACCCGCGCCGCGCAAAGGGCGGCAGCATGGCCGTGACCATGACCGCAGCCGTGTTCTGCGTGCGCATGTTGTCTTCGGAAAGGTTGCCGACGCCCAGGCGTTCCAGCATCCCTTCGATGGATTTTTCCGTAAAGGGACTGTTGCGCAGCGTGTCACCGGTCCCGTTCAGACCGACGACGAGCCCGTAGCCCACAAGCTGGTTTTCCCGCACCCCTTCAAAGGAGGCGATGTCCTTGATCCGCACATCCGCCCTTGCAGTTTCCACAACCGGAGCGAGGGCGATCATGACGGCGAGAGCTGCTCTTATAACCCGCATGACCTGTTTTCTTGTCGTTGTTTGCAAGGATTATTGCAGCAATTGTGGCATAAACACAAGAATAGATTATTTACTCTTCTTGGTTGTGGACGGATTTGCTTGACGCTCACAGGTTTGTGTTTCTACACTGTAAGGAAAACACAAAGAGGCCGATCCAGAAAACAAGGATCGGGGAGCAGCATGCATATTTATCTTTACGAGCCGCGCGCGGATCGTCTGAATGGACTCATGGCAGAGCTTCGGTCGGCGCGAATGAAGCCCGTTCCGATTCAAGAGGCCTTCTTCCGTGGTGAACTGGGCCTTCTCAACCGCAGCGGGCACGAAGACCGGCCCTTCCTTCTGGCCGACAATCCCGAAGTTCTGGAACAGATCACCGCCCTGCGCACCGCAGGTTGCACCAATCCGATCCTGGTGATGCGGGATTTCCGAAATTCACGCGACACCGCCGCCGCGCTGGACGCGGGGGCCGATGATGACATCGTCATCCCGGTGAAGGCGATCGAGCTGAAGGCGCGCATCAACGCGGTGACCCGCCGGTCCCATGGCCATGCCGCCGAAAGCATCGAAGTGGGTGAGGTCGTCGCCTATTTCGACGGTCGCGATCCCGAAGTCTCCGGTGCCACGGTGAAACTGTCGCGCCGCGAACATGCGATCTTCCAGCAGCTGGTGCTGAACGCTGGTCGCGTTGTGTCCAAGGGATCCATCTACGATGCGGTCTATGGCATGTCCGAGGATCAGCCCTTCGACAAGGTGATCGACGTCTATATCTGCAAGATCCGCAAGAAGATCGACCAGGCCGCGGACTCGGGCCACAACTATATCGAAACGGTGCATGGCCGGGGCTACAAGTTTGCCGCCGCCGCCGATGCGCTGGTCCAGGCTGGCGGGATGTGATCCCGCCAACCGGCGTTTTTCTTACAGGAAGTTGATGTAGGACAGCTGCGACAGCCGCGCGGTCACCGCGTAGCTGGCCTGCAGTTGTGTCTGGATCGAGGTCAGGCGCGTCGCTGCCTCATAGGGGTCGACCGACTCCAGTTCGCTGATGTGCAACGACAGCACTTCCTTCTTGTTGTTCAGCCGGTCATTCGCATCTTCGACCAGCTTCTGCATCGTGCCGGTGCGGGTCTCGGATGCCAGAACCGCGTTGACCCCGGACCCAAGCGCCGAGGCGGCCGCCCCGATCCAGGCCTCATAGGCGTCATCGTCACCAATATCCGCCGGATCGGTCGTCGCCAGCATTGCCAGCCCACGCATCAGGTCGCGGAACCCCTGGTCGTTGGCCTGCACCCCATAGCTGATGTCGAGGGATTCATCGATCTGCGCCGTCATCCGGGGGTTTGCGTTGCCCAGCCCGTCGGTCAGCGGCGTGCCGTTGAAGAAGCTTTCGTCATAGGCATGCGCCGCGGTGCCCGGTGTGCCGTTGAAGGCCGCATCCAGCGCCGCGATCTTTGACGCCGCATCCGTTGCATCCGTGATCCCGCCACCCACGATGGCCGACATCACGTCCGAGGGCGAAAGCCCAGTGCCGCTGTCGTCCTGGCCCCAGGAATTCATCGCCGCGCGGTCGCTGTCGACACCGGCGAACAACGACTTGCCGTTGTAGCTGGAATTCAGGAAGGACACGATCGTGTCATAGGCGGTCGCCGCCATTTCCTGCAGGTACTGCGGCCGCGAAGACGAGGCATCGGTGTTGGTGATCGTGGCGGTCAGCACTTCCTGCGCGGCTTCGCGGATGTTGCCAAGCGCGGTGGCCATCAGGTCCAGCCGGTTTTGCAGGAAGGTGTTGGATTCGATCCGCCCCTCGGTGCGTTCATAAACGGCGCGGGTGCTCATCGCCTCGATCGACCGGGACCCGAGCGCGGCAAAGGGATCGGCGTGCCGGCCCGTCGCGACCTCGGTCTCGGCGTTCATCATCAGGCGGGTCATGTCGCTGGTGGTGCGCTGCCGGGACAGCAGGCTTTGCAGCGAGGAAATGGTTTGGACGTAGGATACCATGGTCAGTCCTCAGCCTCAGGATGTCAGGCTCAGCAGCGTGTCGATCATCTCGGATGCGACCCGCAGCGCCTGGGAGTTTGCGTTGTACGACTGTTCGATCAGCGTCAGGTTCTGAAGTTCCGTATCGATGTTCACGCCACGGGCGTTCAACCGCGCCTCGCGGTAGGTTTCGCTGCTGGTCGTCAGCGAGGTCAGCTGACTTTGCGCGTCGACCCGTCGGGCCTGCTGGGCAGAAAAGATGCCCGTGGTGAAATCCATGATCGTCGCCGTGGCCCCCTGCCCCGCCGCCGTGTCATAGGACACCTGGGTGTCGAAGAAATCGAGGAAGGCCAGGATCTGCGTGTTGTCCGAGGCCGCGCCGGTCGTCACCGCGCCAAGCCCGTCACGGATCAGGGTCAGATCGCCACCCTTGTGCGGGTTGACCGCGTCGTTCACCTTGATGCGCCCGGCCAGCCCTTCGGCCGGGGTGACCGACAGGGCGGATCCGGCATCGGTGAACAGCCCCGCCTGACCAACCGCAAGGCTGGTGTCGGCACCTTCGAACCCGGCGATCAGCGACCGCGCGACCTCGTCCAGCTCAAGCTGCTGCTGCGGCACGATTTCGTTGAACAGGATGATGTTGCCCGCAAGCGACCCCTGATCGGCCCCGCGCCGGCCGCTTTCGCCCGGCGTGATATCCTCGGTCCCGGAATACAGCGTGCCGGTGGCGCGATCAAAACTCAGCTCGTTCACATGGCCGGCGACGACCAGCGTCTGCCCGCCCGCCGCATGGACCGAGGCCCGGCCTTCACTGTCATAGGCCACCGTGATCTCGACCACGCTGGACAGCGTGTCCAGCTGGGCGCCGCGGCGGTCTTCCAGCGCGGCATAGGTTTCTGTGCCCGGCTCGGCTCGGCCGATGTCGGCGTTGATGCGTGCCAGTTCCTTCATCGCCGCATTGGCGGTTTCAAGATCCGCATCGATGCCATTCAGCGCCGTGGTCTCCAGCGTGCTCAGCGCCGAATTCGCGTCGTTCAGCGCCTTGGCCAGGGAATTGGCGGACAGAAAGACCTCTTGCTGCAGCGATGCGTCGCCGGGATCGTTCGACAGCAGGCCCAGGTCGTTCTGGAAATTGGACAGAAGGTTGGGAATGCTGGTTTCCGACTCCAGCGTGCCCAGCTGCGCGGTGTAGACGGCAAGCGAGGACGACAGCGCGTTCTGCTTGGCGGCATAGGACAATTCGGTCCGGTAGAGCGCGTCCATCGTGTTGTCCATCGCGCGCGAGATGCCCAGAACCTGGACGCCGCCGCCTATGGCTTCGGTCACGTTCAACGTGCGGTGCGAATAGTTTTCGTCCTGCGCGTTGGCGATGTTCGTAGACACCAATTGGGCCCGCTGCGAATTCGCAAGCAGGCCGGACCGACTGGCAAGAATGGCAGAAATGATGCTCATGGACCTGTTCCTTCTGGAAGGGGCCCGCCGCGCTGGTCATTCTGACCGCGCGGCGACTATGTTTAACGCTTCAGCCGGACGGTTTCGTCCAGCATCTCGTCCGCCGTCGTGATGATCTTGGCGTTGGACGAGAAGGCGCGCTGCTTCTGGATCAGTTCCGTCAGCTCCTCGGCGATATCCACGTTCGAGCTTTCGACAGCCCCCCCGGTGATCTCGCCCGCCGTGCCGGTTCCGGCTTCGGCCAGGGTGAAGGCGCCGCTGTCTTCCGAAATCAGGAAGGTCGCGTTGTCGGCGGTCAGCAGCCCGTTCGGGTTGGGAACCGTGGCCAGCGGGATCTGGTACAGCGCGCGGCGCATCCCGTTGTCGAAGATCCCGTACACTATCCCGTCATTGCTGATCTCGGCCCGGGCCAGCGACCCGGACTGGGTGCCGTCGGCGTTACCAGTCAGCGGGACATAATCGCCCGAGAACTGGGACAGGCCACCGAAAGAGTTCGGAGCCCCCATGTCGACTGTTATTGTCTGCGGGGTGGTCCCGTTATCTATTGTGACTGTCGCGATCCCGGTCGAGGTGTCAAAGCTGAAGGCCGCCGGCGCGGTGGCCGTGCTGGTCACACCCGAGAAGCCCGACGGCGTGCCCGCCAGGGCACCGCTGTCGTTGAAGGTCGCGGTCAGGCTGCCATAGGTCGCGCCGCTGGAATCCGTGATGCTCAGGTTCCATTCATTAGCGGTCGAGGACGGTTGCCACGAGAATTGAAGCCGCTCTGCCGCACCAAGCGGCGTGAAGTACTCTATAGAACTTATAAACGGATCACCTGGTGTGGCGAGGCCGGTTTCCTGGCTGGGCAGGTTGCCGGTCAGGGTCATTTCCGAAGTCGGGTTGCCAGCGATCGACATCTCGGCGATGCGCACCGTTTCCAGGCCCGAGAACTGGTTGCGGTCGATCACGCCAAGCGACCCGGTCTCGTCATAGGGGAAGCCGCCCAGATACATGCCGGCGGCGTTGCGCAGGTAGCCTTCGCTGTCCGGCTGGAAGTCGCCGGCGCGGGTCAGGTAGTGCTCGGGTTCGCCGGTTCCGTCGTTGACGTTCCGGGTGACCGCAAAGAAACCGCTGCCGCTGATGGCCAGGTTGGTGGCTTCGCCGGTGCTCAGCGGCGTGCCGTCCTGGGTGTTCTCATGCACGACTTCCGCCCGCACGCCCGAGGCGCTGACAGATCCGCTCGGGTTGGTGGCACCCGACGTCAGCATCTGCGCAAAGCTGCGGCGGAAGCCATAGGTGTCAGAGTTCGCGATATTGTAGGAGATCCGCGCCACGGCCTTGGAGTTGGCCATAAGTCCACTGACCCCAGACATCATTGCCTGTGAAATGCTCATTATACTGCCCCCGAGTTTTTTATTAGGGTTTGGTTTTACTCGACCCATGAAATAGGCGGGGCACTTTTCATTTGGGTTAAAGAATTGGGAATTTTGTCGACGGACGAGACTTTGTTCCCATCTTCGCTAATCTTGTGGTTGTGCGCGTGCTCTTGCCCGAGACATGCACAACCTCTTGTCAGCTCTTGCCGGATCGGCCCCTGACCCCAAGGATCAGAGGTTAACGAAACCGGTCAGTTGGTCGCCTTTGCCGGGTCCTGTACCGCCTGTTCGACGGTCTCCAGCGTGCTGGCGGCGGAATTCATCCGCATCCGCGCGGTATCCTCGCGCAGCGGCCACAGCGCGGCACCGGGGTCCAGAAGGCCCTGGGCAATCGTGCTCCACTGCGGGATCGAGGTCAGTTCGGGAAAGTCCTGCGACAGCGCCAGGGTGGTCGCCCAGTCGCCGCCCCGGTAAGAGGCCAGCAGCAGGTTGATCGCATCCTCGAAGGGCAGCTCCTGCCCGGCCTCGTCCCACATCTGCTGATAGATGCCCTGCGATGCAGGCCAGTCTTCGCGGTCGAAATAGGCCTTGGCCTTCAGGCGCAGGAACTCCATGTCCGGGCGCGCCACGGCGGTTTCCAGCACCGCGGCCCCCTGCCCCGTGCTGGCGTAAAGCTTTGCCAGAAGCACGCCGCGCTGATCCTCCAGCTCGGTCTCGCCCGAGGCCAGCGGTTCGCGCAGCGCCGACAGCGCATCGTCATAGCGCCCGCCCATTTCCAGACTGCGGGCCTGTTTCAGGCGCAGTTCGTCCAGGCGGACATCAGTGACCTCGGCCAGGCCAAGGTCGCGCGCCACGGCCAGGTGGTCGTGCACGGCTTCGTATTCCTGCGCGGCGACCAGCGTCGACCCGATCGACAGGAAGCGGTCGGCGAATTTTTCGCCCTGTACGTCAAACCCCGGCTCGAACCGGAAATCCGGGGCGATCTTGCGATGCGCGCGCAGGAAATCCGACAGGGGCAGCTCTCCGCTGGCACCTTCGGCGTAAAGTTCGGAAATCAGCGCCCGCGCCTTCTGACGCGCCAGCCCGGCCTCTTGCTGTTCCGGGAACCGATCCAGGATCGAGCCATAGGTATGCACCGCCGCCACCCGGTCGCCGTCGGCGCGGTCCAGCGCGGCCAGGTCGGTCAGAACCGCCAGCGCATAATCGTCGCCCCGCCAGATGTTGCTTTCGCGTTCCAGCAGCTCGCGCGCTTCGGGGATGTCCATCAGGTCGTGGCGCAGGCCCATGGCCACAACGGCCGTGCGCGCGCGGTGGCCGTAAAGGTCGTGCTTCTTTCCGGCCAGGGCATAGCTGTCGAAGGCGGCCAGAAGGTCCTGCCCCGCCTCGGCGGCGCGGCCCAGAAGATAGTGAAAGGCGCTGCTGTCGCGCAGCCCGGCGTGCTTGCGGAAGTCCAGCGCGAAGTCGCGGGCGCTGTGCCAGTCCTCGCTTGCGATCGCGGCTTCGAGCAACCCGGGCAGGATCGCTTCGCGGTAGCCCTTGGGCAGATGCTGCATGCGCTCCTGCACCGTGGGCAACAGGTCGGCGGCCTGATCATAGTCCTTCTTGCGGATCGCCAGCAGCGCGATGAAGACGGGCTGATCCGGCCAGCTGGCATAGGCCGGGCCCAGCATCGCCTGCGCCCGTTGCGTCAGCCCGGTGTCGCGCGGATCGATCAGACCAAGCGCCAGCTCCATCACCGCACGGCGCAATTCCTGCCCGCCGGACAGGTTCGCCCGGTCCAGCCCTTCCAGCACCGAAAGCCCCTCGGGGCCCTGGGCGTGACGGTAATGCAGCCGCGCCTGCGCCAGCAGGGCATCGGCGATCTCGGCGCTGATCCCCCATTGCGCGGCGGGCTTGTCCAGCGCACGGGCCAGCGCGTTCTGGATGCCGCGCCGTTCAGTCAGGAAAGACCGCTCTGTCGCGTCCGAGGAATAGAGCATCTGCGCCGGGATCTGCCAGTCCTCGCCCTCGCTTGGGGCAAGCGACGGGTCCGGGGCGGGGCGCGCCAGCCGGGGCTCGGCCTGTGGCGGCACCATCTGCGGCGCGGTCTGTTCGGGGGCAAGCGGAGCTGTCTGCGCAGGCTCAGACGAGGCCGCGTGATCCCCGGGCATGACCTCTTCGGCCTGCTGCGGTGCATGGGGGTCCGTCTCGGACACCGCCGCACCGGCAAGAAATGAGCCAATCAGGCAAAAGGATATGCAAAGATAGCTGCGCAATTCTTGACTTCAGTTCTTGGAGGTGCTTCTATCAATCTAAGAAAAACACCGCCATCGCAAGAAAAGAAAAAGGATAGGCGGGAAAATCTCTTGGGACCGGGCAGAGGATCCTCATCATGGACAACACCACGTATGTGGCATTGTCACTGGCGCGCGCCATGCAGCGCGACCTGGACGTGACGGCGAATAACATCGCCAACGCCAATACGGCGGGCTTCAAGGCCGAACGCATCATCTTTTCCAGCTATCTCCACCCGGACGAAGGCCAGCAGGTCGGTCAGGGCACCAACTTTGTCGTCGACGAAGGGTCATATCTGGACCGGACGCAGGGCGCGCTGACCCGCACCGACAACCCGCTGGACATCGCCGTGAAGGGCGACGCCTTCCTGTCCTACCGCACGCCCGAAGGCCAGATCGCCTATGGCCGCGACGGCCAGCTGGCGCTGGACCGCGACGGATACCTGGTGACGCTTTCGGGGGCCAAGGTGCTGGACGAAGGCGGCGGCGACATCGTGATCCCGCCCGGTGCCGGCAAGATCCTGATCGGCACCGACGGCACGATTTCGTCAGAGGAAACCGTCGTTCTGGGCCGCATCGGCCTGTTCGATGTGCCGGACGTGCAATCCTACATCCGCCTGGGCAATTCGATGCTGGTGCCGCCGCCCGGACAGGGCAGCCTGGCCGAACCGACCGAAACCGCCGAGATCGCCCAGGGCCAGATCGAGATGAGCAACGTGTCGCCCGTGGCTGAAGTCACGCGGCTGATGATGATCCAGAAGGCCTATGACCAGGCCACGAAACTGATGAGCACGGAAGACGACCTGCGTAAGGACATGCTGTCGCGTCTGGGCCGTGCCGCCATCGGATAACGAGGGAAGCAGATGAAAGCACTTGGAATTGCCGCAACCGGCATGATGGCGCAACAGACCAACGTCGACGTCATTTCGAACAACATCGCCAACGCCTCGACCACCGGGTTCAAGACCGCCCGCGCCTCGTTCCAGGATCTTCTTTACGAAAACCTGCAGCGTGAAGGGGCGCAGACCTCGTCCCAGGGCACCTATCTGCCCGTCGGCATCGACGTGGGCTTTGGCGTGCGCACCGCAGGCACCGTCCGCCTGAACACCCAGGGCGGGCTCAGCCAGACCGAGAACAAGACCGACATCGCCATCGAGGGGCGCGGCTATTTCGTCGTGAACATGCCCGACGGCAATTCCGCCTATACCCGCGACGGCGGCTTCCGCCTGAACGCCGAAGGCCAGATCGTCACCCAGCAGGGGTACGAGGTCAGCCCCGGCATCGTCGTGCCCGCCGACACCACCACGCTGGAAATCGGTGAGACCGGCATCGTGTCCGCCTATGTCGGCAATGACACCACCCCGGTCGAAATCGGACAGCTGACCCTGGCCACCTTCGTCAACGACGCCGGCATGCGGCCCCTGGGCAACAACCTTCTGGCGGCCACCGTGGCCTCGGGCGATGCGACGCTTGGCAATCCCGGCGATCCCGCCGTGGGCATCCTGCGCCAGGGCTATCTTGAGAACTCGAACGTCAACATCATCCAGCAGATCACCGATCTGATTTCGGCGCAGCGCGCCTATGAGATGAATTCGAAGTCGATCGAGACCGCAGACCAGATGATGACCACCGCCAACCAGATCCGCTAAGTCCAGGGTCCCCAGCCTCAGGGGCGTGAGCCATGAAAAGCTTCCTCTACTATGTGACCATCGCGCTGTTCGTCTTTGTCCTGCCCGGTGCCCTGCTGGCCGAGGACGTGAAGACGCTGATCGAGGAGCGCGCCCGCGACAAGTTCGGGGCCGAGCTGCCGGACAACGCCGGGTTCCACATCACCACCCCCGACGGCGCCCCGTCGGAGGCGGTGATGCTCTCGGCCTTCTGGATGGACCGCGACACCGGGCGCTACCTGGCCAACGCGGTGCTTGAGGACAGTAATGTGGTGCGCCTGGAAGGGCTGGCGATTGCCACGCTGAACGTGCCGGTGCCGCTGCGGCGGATGCTGCCCGGCGACCGCATCACCGACGAGGACCTGGGCGTGGTGAAACTGCCCCTCGCCCGCGTCGGCGTCTTTACCGTGACCGAGGCGCGCGACCTTGTCGGCATGCAGGTGAAACGCCTGCTGACCCAGGGCCGCCCGGTCATGACCCAGTCGATCACCAAGCCGGTCATCATCGACCGGGGCGATCGCATTTCGATCCGTTATGACGACGGGCTTCTGTCTTTGTCCGCGCCCGGCAAGGCGCTGGACGACGCCCACATGGGCCAGGAGATCCGCATCGTGAACCTTGTCAGCAATACCTCCCTGACCGGCGTCGCCGTCGAGAAGGGCATCGTGGAGGTCCTCCGTTGAATTCCCTCACCCCGCGGGCTTTGCGCCTGTCGATCTCTTGTCTTGCGCTTCTGGCGATTGCCGGCTGTGCCGCCGATCCCTTTGGGCAGGATCCCAAGGTCTCTGGCCTCGAACTGACGGCCGAAACCATGCCCGAGGTCGCGCGCGTGCAGGTTCCCATGCCGCCGCCCGAAGTGGCCAAACCGATGGAGCGCGGCGCGGCCTCGTCCCTATGGCAGCGCAGCTCGGGCGGGTTCTTCGCCGACCAGCGTGCCACCAAGGTGGGTGACATCCTGACCGTGCTGATCGAGATCGACGACCAGGCCTCGCTGTCCAACGCATCCGACCGGGACCGGTCCGGGTCCAGCCAGTTCACCAAGCCCAAGTTCTTCGGCTATGGCGGCATGCTGCACCGGCTGCTGCCGGGCGTCAGTGCCGCCGATCTGCCGTCTGACAACGTGGTGGACCTGAGTTCGCAGACCACAGCCAGTGGATCCGGCTCGATCAGCCGGAATGAATCGATCAGCCTCAAGGTTGCCGCGCTGGTCATGCAGATGCTGCCGAACGGCAACATGGTCGTGGCCGGCCGTCAGGAAGTGAAGGTCAACCAGGAACTGCGGGAACTGCGTGTCGCGGGGATCATCCGGCCCCAGGACATCAACATGAACAACACGATTCCCTATGAAAAGATCGCCGAAGCACGCATCACCTATGGCGGTGACGGCAGCATTTCGCGCCAGCAATTGCGCGGCTATGGCGAGGGCGTGGTGGACATAGTCCTGCCGTATTAAGGTTAAAGAACTCTAAAAATTGCCCTGATCGGGAAAAACTCTCGCCTTGAATCGGCGTCAAAACGGCATCCGAGATAAAACCTTGCTCGGGTGCCGACATGAAGAAATCCCAACTGATCCTCGCTGCTGTGCCGATCGTTTGCGCATTGGGCGGCTTTGGTGCCGGCACCTTCCTGAAGGGCGCGGACCACGGGACCGACATGACCCATGCCGCCGACACCGCGCATGAGGCCAAACCCCACGTTCCCGCCCCCCGGACCGAAGCCGAAGCCGCGCTGCACGCGCTGGCGACCGAAGACGGGCACGGCAAGGATCATGGCGCGGATCATCAGACGGGACATGACATCGCCAAGCCGATGGATCACCCCGACACCGGCAAACCCGACAGCCACGGCCCGGAAACCCTGACCAAGGTGTCGATGAACGACGCGGCCACGCACAAGGCTCCGCCGGTTGGCGACGTGCCCGAAGTGCACCGCATCGATTACGACAAGCTGGCCAAGGCCGAAGCCGAGATGAAGAAGAAGGCGGCCATCGCCAAGGCCCGCGCCCGCCAGGAACAGCGCATGGCCGACATGAAGAAGGCACCGCGCGCCGCGCGGGGGGCCCATCCTTCGCTTCTACCGCTGGAGACCGAGGCCAAGATCCACGAAGAGGCGATCAAGCGCATCGTCGATTCCGATGACCACGTGGTGAAGATGGGCCGCCTGACCGTTCCGGTCTATGGCGCGCGCTCGACCGCCTATTACGTGGCCGACTTTGCCATCACCGTGACCGACCTGGACCAGGCCGGATTCTACTTCACCGCCGAAAACGCCACCCGCGTGCGCGACCAGGTGATGACCACCATGGCCACCATTGCGGAAACGCAGCTTCTGCGCGGCCCCAAGGTGGAAAGCGAAGTGGTCGCCGAACGGATCGCCAAGGACCTGCGCGACCGCTTCTTCGGGGTCGAGGATTTCCTCTTCCTGTCGCTTTACAAGACCGACGTGCCGCGCGGCTAAGCTTACTCGACCGCTGCGACCAGACCCGCCAGCGCGGTGCTGCCATTGCTCAGATGCAGCATCGACTGACCATTTTCCAACGTCAGACGTTCCACCACGGCCTTGGTATAGGGCGATGAGGTCAGCACGTTGCCCTCGGGATCAGTTGCGATGATCTCGGCGGTATAGATACCGTCGTCGACCGGCAGGCCTTCGGTGCTCAGCCCGTCCCAGGTCACCGTGTGCAGCGTCTCGGCCGAGGTCTCCAGCCCTTCGATCTGCGCCACGGATGTGCCCGCGCTGTCGCGGATGATCGCCCGGACCTCGTTCGCGGTGGTGCCCAGCACATAGTCGAAACTGCCCTGCCCGCTTTCCAGGTCGAACAGATCCCCGGGGATCGAGACTTCGCGCCCGATCAGGCCCAGATCCTGCGTCAGCCCGACGGTCGCCAGCTGCGAGGTGATGTTTTCCAGATGGCTGTTGGTCTGGATGCCCTGTTCCACCTGGCTCAGCTGTGCCAGCTGCGACACGAAGGTCGAACTGTCCATCGGCTCCAGCGGATCCTGGTTGGTCAGCTGCGCGGTCAGAAGCTTCAGGAACGACTGGTAATCCGCCGTCAGCTTGTTCGAGGCAACCTGGCTCAGCGTCTGTGTGCTGCTGGTGGTACTGGTGACTTCGACCATTTTGGCCCCCTTCAGGTCAGGACGTTCAGGCGGCCATCTGCTGCAATGGCCGGTTGCGCCACTGGCGCGATGTCAATTTCGGGTTCAGCGTCGTCTTCCAGGACCAGGCGGCTGCTGGCCCCGGCCTGTTGCCCCTGCTGGGCGGCCTGGCCCTGCTGGCCAAAGTCCTCAAAGCTCATCGCCTCTTCCCCGACCGAGGCGCCGCCGTCGCGCAACAGCCCGGCCAGCATTTCGCGGTCGGACCGCATGGCGTTCAGCACCGCCGGGTTTTCGGCCCGCAGCACGACGCGCAGCTTGCCTGCCTCGTCGGCCGAGATCTCGATCTCCATCTTGCCCAGACCCTGCGGGGTCAGTTCGATCTTGGTGGTGCCCTCGGCAAAGCTGACGCCGCGGATCTGTCCGGCCAGGTTGCGCGCCAGCCCCTGCGCGGGCGACGGCTGGGACGTCTGTACCGGGGCCGAGACCTCGGCCACGGCGGCGATCATCGGGGCGGCCGTCGGCTGCGGGGCGGCCAGGATGGCCTGCACCTCGGGCGGCAGGCTGCGATCTGCGGGCGCGGCCACGGCCTGTGCAAACAGGATCTTCAGCGCGTCGGGCAGCGGGGCCGCCTGCAAGGCATTGGTGGCATCGGTCGCTGTGGCGGTTGCGCCTGCGACGGCCTCGGCCACGGCGGCGTCGGGGTCCAGCTTGGCCTCGGCCTCGGTGCCCGCCTGCCCCATGGCGGCGCGGAAACGGGCCAGCGTGTCGCCCAGACCTTCCCCCAGGCCCTCGCCCAGGGTGTCTGTCAGCCCCTCGCCCAGGTCCGCCAGGGTCGTTTCCAGATCACCGGTGGCTCCCTGGGCCTCGGTGCCCGCCAGAACCGCCTGCGCCACGCGGGCCAGCGGCCCGGCAGCGGCGGTGTCACCGGCCAGAAGCCCCGTGGTCCCGCCCGCGCCCAGAAGGTCGCCATCCAGCGCGCCAAGCGCCGACAGATCCAGCGGGCCCAGCACCTGGCCCAGATCGGCGAAATCGAAACCCGCCTGCTGCAACATGCCGTCCAGCTTGGTCAGCATGGATTTGGCCCAGTCGTTCAGCGCAGTGGCATCGGGGATGACGCCATCGGGGAAGGTCTCGGCCAGGCTGTCCTGCGCTTCGGCGCGGAACTGGCCCAGCAGATCGGCCAGCTTGGTCAGCTTGCCCTGCCCGGTGGTCGTGGCTTCGGGTTCCTGGGTCATGACGCGCGCCATCAGCGCGGCAAATCCCCCTGCCCCGTTGGTCTGACCCGCGGTCTGGCCCGTGGCCTGCGCGCCGTCGCCGTCACTTTGGGACGTGCGCGCGCTGGCGGTGGCACCGGTCTTGGTGCCTGCCTGGGCCATGGCCCCGAAATTCAGAATCGTTGTCATAATGTCCGCTCGCCTCAAATCGGCGATGCCCTAGTTGAGCATCGCCTTGTGAAAACCGTTGTCCAACAGGAACCGCCGCAGCCGGGTCATCGCCCGCCGTTCGACCTGGCGCAGGCGGTCGCGCGACATCTCCATCGCATCGGCCAGCTCTTCCAGGGTCTCGGGCACGGGCTGAAGCTTGCGCCTGCGGATCACCTCGGCCTCTTCGTCGTTCAGACCGGTCATGGCGGATTCGATCAGCCGGCGCTGCACCTGGTGCAGCGATTCCGCCGCGGCTGTTTCCTCGGGCGTCAGATCGGCACTGACAAGCGCGTCCATGAACGACTGGGTGCCGTCCCCCATGGGGGCGTCCAGCGCGACGATGCCCTGCATCGCCATGGTGATCACGCTCTGATCCTCTTCGGCCATCTTCCCGCTGCGCATCTCGGTCACGGCGCGCACGGGCACGTCGATCACGGAACGGATGCGGGTCGCGGCGCTGGTCACACCGTTCATCACCCACCATCCGGCGTAGGTCGAAAACCGAACGTCCTGGCCCAGGTCGAAATTGTCGGCGGCCCGGATCAGACCCAGCACGCCCTCGGCGGCCAGATCCTCCTGGTGCACGGGGTTGTCCGTGTACCGTACCGCCATCGACCACGCCTGCCGGGCATGGGACCGTATCAAAAGCTCAAGCGCTTCCTGGTCGCCATGATCCTGCCAACGCCGGATCGCGTTTCTCTCTTCATCTAACTCCAGCAGCGGGATTCTTGCCGCCGCCTGGACACTGTCTGGCATCATTTCGTGTGCCTGCTTTCCCTGCCAAAAAAGCAAGTACAGAAAAGCACAGAACAGGAATTCTTTGAAGAATTGTTTGATTAAAGAATGGTTTAATTAGGTCAGTTTCTTTGAGAATTGTTGACCTGAACCGGGGAAATCCTTGTTGACACACCGATTTCCTTGGAAACCGTGGCGCCGACATGCTGCAGCCAGTCTTCGAACCCGCGGGTGCCACCCTGGGCCAGCATCAGCCGTGCGGGGACCGCCGCCGGGCCGCTGATGGCGAAACTTGCGTCCAGCGCCGAGAGATAGCGCAGCAGTTCCGGACGGCGCAGGAAGTCCGCGCGATCGAACAGCCCGCAGGTATCTGCCCCCGGCACCCCTGCCCCGGACCAGTAGGACCCCAGAGAGGCCGCAAGCCCCAGCCGGAATTCGGTCGGATCCAGCGCGGTGTGGCGGAAGCCGCTGGCCTCGATCAGCTGGTCATAGCTGCAGGCCATGGCATAAAGCGCGTCGGTCTCACGTTCCATCGGGAACAGACCGGTGCGCAGCAGGGTCAGAAGGATTTCGCCCAGGATCATGCCGGCGTCATAGGACACGGGGTTGGTCGATCCGGCGTCGCGCAGCACGACCAGCGCGCCATAGGGCACGTCGACGCCCAGTTCCTCGACCAGCACGTCGCCCAGGGGCAGCGCGGGCATCAGTTCGGCATCGTCCAGCATGACGGCAACCCGGTCGCTGCCCGCCTGGGCCGAGACCAGCACGTGGTGCACCGGAACCAGCGCGCGCAGCTGGCGGGACAGGGCCTGCGCCTCTGCACCCCGTGCCGGCCGGATACGCCCCGTCCAGATGTCTTCCAGTACTCGGTCTTGTCCCATGAAACCGCCCCAATATCTTGTGGGTCCAACCTATAGGTAGGCGGGCGCTGATAAAAGGAAACTATCCGGGAAGGGCTGCGAAATATGGGGATAACTTTTCCCCGTTTCGCTAGATATAGCGGGTAGCCCAATGGGCAGACGAAGGCAAGGCGTTTACAGACAAGCGCCTTTTGCAATTTTCCGGGATGTGGATAAACGACCGCCGCCCGCGCCGGGAAATCGGGCGCGGGCGGCCATTGGCGGGCGTTTCCGATCTGGAAACACCCGTTAACGCGGCTTTAACGATTCGATCAGCGATTCGAGGGCAGCGCCTGCGGCAGATCCTCGGGGCGTGGCGGCTCGGGGTAGGCCAGCAGCACGCTGATGCGCCGGTTCTCGGCCGCCTCGGGGTTCGCCGCATTCAGCGGCTCGGTCGAGGCGAGGCCGGAAATCCGCTTGATCCGCGACGGCGACACGCCGGTGTCGATCAGCACGCGCCGCGTGGCATTGGCGCGGTCGGCCGAGAGTTCCCAGTTGGAATAGCCGACGCTGTTGGTGAAGGGCACCGCATCGGTGTGGCCGGTGATGACGATGGCGTTCTTCATGTCCGCGATCGCCTCTCCGATGATGCGCAGCAGGTCGCGGGTGCGGCTGTCGACCCGGGCCGAGCCGCTGGTGAACATGGACTGCCCCGCGTTGTCGACGATCTGCACCAGCAACCCGTCCGAGGTGCGGTCAAAGCGCAGGTTCTCGCCCAGGTCCCGCAGGTCAAGACGGTCGGCGATGTGGCGGCGGATCTCGTTCTCCAGCTGCTCCATCTGGGCTTCGCGCTGCTTCACCTCGGCCTGATATTGTTCCTGCATCGCCTGCGCCTCGGCGGCGCGTTCGGCGGCAGTGCCATCGAATTCCTGGTCGCTCGTACCGTCCTGGCCGGCCTTGGTGGCGGCGTTTTCGACCATGGTGCCGTCTTCAAGCGTCTCGTATTCCACCAGAACGTCGGTAGCTTCTTCCCGCAGGCGGCTGTCGAAGACGGCCAGCGGGTTTTCCTGTCCAAAGCTGGGCAGGCGGGTGTTGCCGTCGGGCGTGTTGGACCCGCCCTGTTCGCCGTTCGGCGCAATGATCTGGCCGTCCAGCATGCCCTGCCCCTTGCCGCCCGATTGCGACAGCGACGGGGTGAAGTAATCGGCCAGCCCCCTCAGCGCCTCTTCGTCCGAGGCGGCCAGGATCCACAACAGAAGGAAGAAGGCCATCATGGCGGTCATGAAGTCGGCATAGGCCACCTTCCAGCCGCCGCCGTGGTGTCCGCCACCGCCGACTTCTTCAATCTTCTTGATGACGATCTGTTGGTCGTTACCTGCCATGCGCCCTCTGCCTTATGCCCGCTTCGTGTTGTCGGGGGGTGCGCGCCCCTTGCGGGGCGCCCTGCGTTACGCGTCGGTGTCCAGTTTCTGGACGCCGCGGTCATATTTGCCAAAGCCCGCCTGTTTGGCGTGGCTGGCCTTTTTCCGCGAATAGCTGGGGGCAACCAGCGCGAAATCGGCCGGAAGCCCGAACATCGTGCGATACTCCGCCTCGGTCAGCCCGTGTTCCGCGCCCAGATGCCGTTTCAGCATCTTGAAGCCCCGACCGCAGCACAGGCAGTATACCTTGTCCTCGGTCACGGCGCGGTCCAGCGGCAGCGCGGGTTTCACCGCGCCAGTCTGCGGCGGCTCGGGGGTTTCCCCCGCGCCGCCCATCAGCTTGTTGTACAGTTCTACAATCGCGTCCGGTGTACTATCCGGCCGCGCAGCATAGGACGCGACGATCGTTGCGATCATGTCCTTTCTGCTCTGGTCTGCCATGAGATGCCTCAATCACTGCCATTCGGGGCCATCGTCCGATCTTTTGCCGGATCCGACCCTCTTTTGGTTATTGTTATCCATGATGACCTTGCCTTTGCGCGGCTGCTCTCCGCGCAAGGTAGTTGGCCGCCACCATGGGGTATTCGGGGGGAAGCCCCCATCTGTCCCGATATTCTTCGGGTGTCATCCGGAGCGTTTCGCGAAGATGCCGCCGAAGCAGCACCTGACGAGACCCCGTTTCCAGGCAGACAAGGAAATTCGGCGTCACGCTGTCTTCGATCCGCACCGCCGGCCGCAAGGCCTGCGCCGGGCCGGTTGCGGCACGCGCAAGGAAAGACCGGGATGTCAGCCAGGCCAACAACCCCTTTCGTCTTTCAAAAACGCCCCGTCCGATACCCATTTCAGCCCCTGTCCAGGCGCTTCTGCGCCTCCTGTTGAAGAACAGATAGGCCAACAAGGTTAAAGACCGTTATAAAGCCGGAGTTTTTCATGCGATGACAAGATTATCCCGTGGCTTTACGGACACACAGCCGTTTTCATCATGGAAAGCGGCTGGTCCCATTGCCCCAGTTTCGCCTGACGATACAGCTTCAGGTTGCCATACCAGGGGTCGATGTCGCCCTCATTGCCCCAATACCACATGCATTCCGACCCCGTGGGGATCAGCACATGGGTGTCGTCATGCCCGATGGCACCGGCCACATGGGCGGTGGTGTTGTCGATGGTCAGGATACGGTCCATCGCCGCGACCTGGGCAAAGAAGGTCGCCAGATCGGCCATCTGATCGACTTCGGGGTCGTCCAGGATGGTGATGTCGGGGCGCGCGCGCTGTGCGGCCTCAATCTCAGACGTGCGGTCGCCGTATTGCAGGTTCACCACCAGCGCGCCCTCGGGCACGGCACTGACGATATCCATCAGGCTGACCGACCGCAGATGCCCCAGCATGGACCCCGAGGCCCAGGCCGCCCCGATGATCGGCCCGCCTTTGGCCAGGGCTTCGTACTTGCTGCGCAGATGCTGCATCCGGGTCGCATTGGGCGTGACCCAGGGTTTCTGATGCGCGGCGCGGTCGGCCGGATCGATGAATCGGGTCAGATCCCCGATATACATCATCTCGTTCGCCTTCATCTCGCGCGGTTCCGAGGTGAAGACATTGCGGTCCATCACCTCGAACCCATAGGCATTGCCTTCCAGCGCTTTGATGAAACGCGCGTCAGTGGCCAGCGTGACCTTGGTTTTGCCCAGATCCACCGGGGCCAGCCGCAGCAGACCAAGAAGCGCCAGCTGGTCACCGACCCCCTGTTCGCCGATCAGGAACAGCTGCTCTAGCGCCTTCAGATTGTCCGGGTCCGAGTTTTCATAGGGGATATAGCTGCGCTGGCGCTTCTCGAAGCGGTCCTTGAAGAATTCCGGCCCGCGGGTGAAATCGCCCTTGCGCATCAGGAAGGCGCCATAGGCCTTGGACACCTTCAGCTTGGCCCCCGTAACGTGCATGCCTTCCAGATAGGCGTCGTCGGCCTCATCGCTGCGGCCGATGTCCTGCAGGATGTTGGCGACGATGCCGCGGATTTCGGCATAGCGGTCGGGGTTGGTGAATTCATGCGCCTCGGCCAGGTCCAGCGCGACCTCGGGCTGGTTCGAAATCCGCAGCGCCAGCACCTTATATAGCACGACCGTATCGCGATCCTTGGTGGCGTCATCTGCCAGCAGCTCGTCGGCCAGCGCGATCGCGGGGTCCAGACGGCCGGTATAGATCAGCGCGCGCAGGCGGGCGATGCGATAGCCCTCTTCCTCGGGCTTCAGCTTCCAGGCCTTTTCCAGCCAGACGGCGGCCTTCCCGGTTTCCTCGATGTCGGTCAGCATGTCGGCCAGCTTCATGCTCAGCTCGGCATCGTCCTGCTTGGCGATGACCGGCTGCACCACGTCGACGGCGGCCTGGATCCGGCCCATCTGGCGCATCAGCTCCATATAAAGAACCAGCAGCCCCTTTTCGTCGGCCCCGGCGGCAAAGGCGCGGGCGGCGGTGCGGGTGGCCTCTTCGGGTTTGACCTGAAGCACATGGGCCTTGGCCAGACCGACCAGCGCCGAAGGCTCCGACGGGGCGAAATCCAGCGCGCGCTGGAAAAAGGCCGCGGCGGTGTCGCCTTCGCGCTGCGCCAGCGCGGCACCGCCCATGACGACCCAGGCATGCACGGATTTCGGATGGCTTTTCGTGATCGGATGGGCCAGCTGCACGGCCCGCAGCACGTTGTTCTGGTTCAGGGCCTTGTAGGCCTCGTGCAGATCAAGGCTTTCCGACCCCTTGATGCCATAGATCTTGGACGCCTTGGCGATCCGGGCGCGGCGGTCTTTGCGGGAGAGTGCGGTTTCGGCCATGGCCTGTCACTCCTTCGGGACAGCAAAATAATCGATGGTGTGAACGTAGGGCGTGGAATCGACGATCCGGTAGCCCGCGCTGCGGCACCATTTCTGGGCGAACCCCAGCATGTTCTCGCGCAGGACCTCGACCCAGATCACAGGCTTGTCCCGGGCGATCAGCGCGCTTGCGCCTTCCAGCACGTCCAGCTCCATGCCCTCGGCGTCGATCTTGATGAAATCGACTGGGTCTTCGCCCATCAGCTGATCCAGCGTGCGCGTCTCGATGCCGCCTTCGGCATCTTCGACCAGACGGGTGGCACCAAGGTTGTCGGCGTTGTCGGTCTGGGTGCGGAAGGTGCCGGTGTTCTTGCCGGCGCCATAGCCCATGCCGCGCGTGTCGATACGGGGGCGTATGTTGTTGGCGTCGATATTCTGTTCCAACAGGGTCAGCGCCTCGGGGTTGGGTTCCACCGGATAGATCCGTTCGGCGTCCAGATGACGCGCGTACCAGACGACGTGGTTGCCGATGTTGGCACCCACCTCGACGATGCGGGGCTTGGGATTGCGGATCAGTTTCTTCAGCTTTTCCAGGCTGTCGGCCTCGAAAAACTGGCCGCGCAGATGGGTCATCTGGATCAGGTCGTTCGGGTTGGCCACGCGCATCCGCGCGGGCCCCTGCCCTGCCCCCTCGTCGGGGACGGTCGCCCAGATTTGGACCTCTTTCAGCTGCTCCGCCCACTGGCGGTTCGTCTCATTGTTCCAGTCCAGACCGGTGGCCGATCGTGGCCCGGTGGAGTGCTGTCCCCGGACGTTCACAAAGAAGATCTCGGGGCGTTTGGCACAGCGGCAGTCCTTCCACAGCTGGCAATACAGCTTGTAGTCCTCGCCGGTGTCCATCGCCTCGTCAAAGCCATAGCGCGCAACGCAATCGGTCCGCATGAAGCCGCCGATCTGTACGGCACCGTATGGCGGACACGACAGGAAATCTTCGCGCGAATTCAGGCTTTCGCGCTGCTCTTCGCGCAGGGTCGGTTCCCCGCCCTCGTCCAGGGTGCAGATCAGCCCCCAGACCACATCCAGATCGGGTTCCTGCGCCACGACCCGCCCGAAGGCCTGAAAGGCATTCGGCGTCAGAATGTCGTCGGCATCCAGGAAGAAGATCCAGTCCGAACCTGCCTCCTGCGCCTGTCTGATCGCGGTGTTCCGCCGCGCGGACCGACCATGTTCGCCCTTGGTGTCGTCCATCATCAGATGGGTGACGCTGTCGAAGGGCCCCATGTCAAAGGCTTTGGCCTGTTCGACCGAGGGCGCACAGCTGGCATCGAACAGCGCCTCATGCCCCGGTCCGACCGGGGTGATGATGGTCAGCGCGGTCACTGACCGGCCTCGCGGGCCATCGTGCCGATCAGATCAAGCGGCGTTCCGATGAACCGCGTCACCTCCGGGTCGATCTGATCCGTGGGCGTGGCGATATTGCTGGCGCGGCGATCCGCACCCGAGACGACGGGATCCTGCGCATAGTTCAGGATGGCCCCGGCCGCGGCGCCGACCGCGACCAGCGCCAGCATGGCGGCGCGCATCGGGGTGACCACGCCGCGCAGCAGCGGGCGCGACTGGTTCGCCGCCTTGGGCTTTTCGGGCATGGCGTCGCCGGGGGTGACGAAGACGCCCTTCCCGGTCACCGTGACCTCGGCCGCGCGCGGATTGGCGGTGAAGCGATCAACGATGGCCGGCGGGAATTGCGCCACCGGAATGTCCAGCACGGCGGGCGCACCGGGGGCCCAGGCCGCCAGCGTGTCGCGGGCCAGCATGAAGCGCGACAGGTCATCGCGGAACAGCAGTTCCTCGACCCGGACGGGCGCGGTTTTCACCGTCACCTTGTCGCGCGCGATGACCAGGCGGATCACATCGGCCTGGGGCACCAGTTCCGCCTGAAAGACGTGGCATTCCTCGGACATCAGCTGCGCGGCGGGGGCGTAGCCCGGCGGGTATTGCGGCTCAACCACCGGGGCGGCGACGGGCGCGGGTTCGGCCTTTACCGCCTGGGCCAGACCGCCCATGGTCAGCCGAAGGCGCGGCTTGATCCCCTTGGGGCGCGCGGCGCGGGCGCGGATCTCGGGCGAGACGCGCGGCGGCAGCTTCAGTTCGCGGTGACGGAAGGTGGGGGTGATGACCTCGGCGGTGTGATCGGCATCGAATGCGGGGCGGCCTTCGGACCGCGCCTCGAAGGTGCGCCGCTCGGCCCGCAGGGGCGCGGGTTTCGCCGTCGTCTCGCGCGGGCGCATGGTGTCGGGGTTCAGCCCCTGGTCCTTGGCGTAGCGATAGTTGATCGCGTAATCCAGCGCGGTCTCGGGCAGGTCGATCGTGTCGGCGACCAGCGTCAGCAGCTTCTGCTCTTCGGAAAAGAACACCTTCCGCGTCGGATATCCGCGCATCTCGGGGACCACGGTGAATTCGCCCACGGAACGTTCAAGAATGCCGGCCACCTTGCTGAGAACGGAATGACCTTCGTCCTGGTGGTAGACGACGATTTCGCAATCGCCCGAATCCTCAAGGCAGAGCACCACGTTCATGTCATCCGGCCATTCGGCGAAGACGCCAGCCAGCTGATCCGCATCAAGGAAATACGCCAGTTTGTCTGTCTGGTTCATCAAACGGCCTCGTCGGAGCATGAAACAATCGCCAACTATTCTTGTTTATACTTGATCGGATGTCAATTATACATATGCTGCGAACAACAGACCGGTTTAACCCGGCAGAGCAGCATATAGGTGGCAGACAATGACAATGTTCCTTGGCTTGGCGATGGTCATTGGCCTCGTCTTCGGGGGCTTCATGCTGTCGGGCGGCAAGATGGACATCGTCCTTCATGCCCTGCCCTTCGAAGGCATGATGATCGGCGGCGCATCCCTGGGATCCTTCGTCATCGCAAACTCCTTCTCGGTGATCAAAGGCGCGGCAAAGGGCGTCGGCAAGGTCGTTAAGGGTCCGAAATGGAAAGGCAAGGATTACAATGACTTGCTGGCCCTGATGTACGAACTGACCCGGATCTACAAAGCCAAGGGCATCCTGGCACTGGACGATCACATCGAGAACCCGAAAGAATCCGAGATCTTCCAGCGCTATCCCAAGATCCTCAAGGATCACTTCGCGCTGGACCTGATCCGCGACAGCTTCCGCATGCTCTCGATGCAGTTCGACGACAAATACGCGACCGAAGACGTCATCAACCGCAAGATCAAGAAGCACCATCACGAGGCACTGGAAGCCGCCCATGCGATTCAATCCATGGCCGATGGTCTTCCGGCAATCGGGATTGTTGCGGCTGTTCTTGGTGTGATCAAGACCATGTCCTCGATCGACCAGCCGCCCGAGGTTCTGGGTGCCATGATCGGTGGCGCGCTTGTCGGGACCTTCCTTGGCGTGTTCCTGGCCTATTGTATGGTGCAGCCGATTTCCGGCCGCCTGACCCAGATCGAAGACGAAGACGGCGCCTTCTACCACGTGATCCGCGACATCTTTGTCGCCATGGTCTCGAACCAGCCGCCGAACATCTGTGTCGAAATCGGCCGCGGCAACATTCCGACGCGGATGCAGCCCGACTTCTACGAAGTTGAGGCGGCCCAGAAAGAACTGCCGGCCGTCTGATGCGGGTCGCGGTCTATATGCTAAGCGCCGCGGCCGCCGTGTCGGTGCCGGGGATCGTGGCCAACCAACTGGGCTGGCGCATCGGCGATCTGTCGATGTTCGCCCAGGAAGAGGCCGAGCCCCTGCCCCCCGAGGCGGCGCCGCAGCTGGTCAGCTACGAGACCGCCGACGAAGAGGAAGACGCCGCAGCGGCCGAAACCCCGATCGACGAAGAATTTCTGCCCCGCCAGGTGACGCTTGGCGGGTCTTTCGTCGCCCTCCCCGAGCCCACGCTGACCGCCATGCGGGACAAGCTGGTGGCGATGCGCGGCGGCACCCCCGACAGCAAGAAATCCGGGGGCCACTGATGTCGGCCAAGCGACGCCGCGCCCTGTCCCTGATGGAACGTCTGCGCGGCCTCGACATTGACGAGGTCAAGCGCGACATGGCCGATCTGCGCCGCCAGATGACCGCGCTGAAGGAAGGCCGCGAGGATCTGCGCGAACGGCTGAAACGCGAACGCCTAGTGTCTTCCCCCGAGGCGCAGCCCTATATCGCCGCCTTCGTGCAATCGGTCACCGCCGAGATGCGCCGCATCGAAGCCAAGATGCTTGAGATCGAACCCCAGCTGATCCGCTATGAGAACCAGCTGAGAGAGCTGTACCGGGAGCAGAAGGTCTATGAGACCGTGCGCGTGAAGGACCTGCGCGACGAACAGCGCGAACGCGCCCGCCGCGAACAGCAGGAGATCGAGGAAATGACGATCCTGCGTTGGAACCGCTAAAACTGGCGTAAAAACACCATATCCGCTGCCTCAAGGATTAATTCCAACTAATCTTGGCAGATTCTTCTTGCCCGAATCTGAAAAACGCCGCATCTAATTACGCTATAAAGCGTCTAGAACGGCAAAATCCGTAACAAACGGATCAGACAGAGGGGCGAGCAGACATGCGCCGCAGTGAACGTATCGACAAACTGATCGGTGAACACGCCGAACGGTTGTCAGAGCGGCTACAGCAACACCGGGCACAATTGTTCCCGCCGAACGCCTCGAAAGAGATGCGGAAATTCGCGGCCGGTGAGGTCGCGGATCTGCTTGGCGTGAAGGACAGTTACCTGCGCAAGCTGCATCTGGACGGCAAGGCCCCGGATGTCGAGATGAAGGGCAACGGACGGCGCTATTACACCAGCGACGACATCCAGACCCTGCGCGAGATGTTGGAAAAAGGTGCAAAGGTTCCAGGCACTTACATGCCGGGCCGGCGCGACGGTGACCATCTTCAGGTGATCACGGTGATCAACTTCAAGGGCGGGTCGGGCAAGACTACGACCGCCGCGCATCTGGCGCAGAAGGCGGCGCTTGATGGCTATCGCGTCCTGGCGATCGACCTTGACCCGCAGGCCTCGCTCTCTGCGCTGCACGGGTTCCAGCCGGAATTCGATCTGCTGGACGGCGGCACGCTTTATGATGCGATCCGCTATGACGATCCCGTGCCCTTGGCCGACGTCATCCAGAAAACATATTTCACGAATCTCGACCTGGTCCCGGGCAACCTGGACCTGATGGAGTTCGAACACGAAACCCCCCGCGCCCTCTCCGAACGGTCGGGCAGTCTTTTCTTCACCCGTGTCGGCGACAAGCTGGCCGAGGTCGAAGCAGACTATGACGTGGTGGTGATCGACTGCCCGCCGCAGCTGGGCTTCCTGACCATGTCCGCGCTGTCCGCCGCCACCGCCGTTCTGGTGACCGTGCATCCGCAGATGCTGGACGTCATGTCGATGTGCCAGTTCCTGCTGATGACCTCGAACCTTCTGGGCGTGGTGTCCGAGGCGGGCGGCAACATGGACTACGACTGGCTGCGCTATGTAGTCACCCGCTACGAACCGGGCGACGGGCCGCAGAACCAGATGGTCAGTTTCATGCGGTCGATGTTCGGCGATCACGTGTTGAACCACACCGTTCTGAAATCCACCGCGATTTCGGATGCGGGCATCACCAAGCAGACACTCTACGAGGTCGAGAAAAGCCAGTTCACCCGGACAACCTATGACCGGGCGCGCGAAAGCCTCGATCAGGTGAACGGCGAAATCGAAGGTCTGATCCAACAGGCATGGGGGCGCTAGGATGGCACGCAAGGATCTGCTCAAGGGATTGATGGGGGATCCGCTTCCCCGGACCGAACCCACGGAACCGAAGATCGTCAAGGCAGAGGAGCCCGGCTCCCCTGCCCGTCCGCGTTATTCCAAGGGGGCCATCGGGGCCGTCAGCCAATCCATTGCCGAACTCAAAAGCCGCGCCCTGATCGAGGTCACCGCCGATCAGATCGACCCCGGCGGGCTGGAAGATCGCCTGGGCGAAGACCCCGAGGACATGGAGCAGCTCAAGGCCTCCTTGCGTGACTACGGTCAACAGGTGCCGGTGCTTCTGCGTCACGATCCCAAGCAGGAAGGCCGCTATCAGATCGTCTATGGCCGCCGACGGATTGCCGCAATGCGGGCGCTGGACATGCCGATCAAGGCAATGGTCCGTGATCTGACCGACGATGAACTGGTCGTCGCCCAGGGTCAGGAAAACACCGCCCGGAAGGATCTGACCTTCATCGAAAAGGCGAACTTTGCCCGGCAGATGCGCGACGGAGGATTCGACCGCAAGGTGATCTGCGACGCGCTGAACATCGACAAGACGGTGATTTCCCGGATGCTCAGCGTGGCGGACACCCTGCCCCTTGCGGTGATCCAGGCGATCGGCCCCGCGCCTTCGGCCGGGCGGGATCGCTGGCGGCTTCTGGCGGATCGCTATGCCAACCGAAGCTCGGGTGCGGAACTGGCGGGGGCTTTGAAGTTCTCGGTCAACCTGCCCTCGGACCAACGGTTCGAGGCCGCGCTTGCCGCGCTGACCGAGGAAAAGCCGAAACCCAAGAAGCCTGATGATCGCGTCGTCACCGGGGCCGCCGATGCGCCCCTGGCGCGCGCGAAATCCTCGGGGCGGAAAACCGTCCTGACGTTTGACAGCAAGGAAACCGACGGGTTCGAAACCTGGCTGATCGACAACCTTTCCGACATTCACCGCGACTGGCTGAAGACCCGCGGCGAATAACCCAGAGCAGCAGCAACCAAGGAGGCACGAAAAACCGGCAGATCCAAAAGAAAAGACCCCCCAGGACATATCATCCCAGAAGGCCTTGTTCGTTCTAGCACCTCGAATTTAGCCCTTTCGGTTGACAGCTGTCAACTCTGCCAAGCGGCAGAGAACGGGAAAGATTTGCCTTTCGTGATAAAAAATGCGGACAGTGACAACGACGCCCTTCGGGGCGCGGCCGGTAACGGCTTGCCTGATGGAAAATCAGGCCCGTGGGCGTGCGCTCGCGCAGATTTCAAGTGTCGACAAGTACCAGGTTCTGAACGCGGTCGGCCTGATCGCTCGTGATCTCGGGCTGTCTGATCGCAATATCGCCGTGCTTCAGGTTCTTCTGTCCTTCCACCCGGATCGGGATCTGAAAGACGGTGCGGCGATGGTGGTCTTTGCCTCCAATGCCTCACTGTCCGAACGTGCCCATGGGATGCCGGAAAGCACCCTGCGCCGGCATCTTTCTTCTTTGGTGAACGCGGGTCTGATCCTACGGCACGACAGCCCGAACGGCAAACGCTATGCCCGCCGTGGTGCCGGTGGCCAGATCACCCGCGCGTTTGGTTTCGACCTGACCCCCCTTCTGACTCGGGCGCCGGAAATCCTTGAACGCGCCAATATCGAAATCGCGCGGCGGGAACAGATCAAGGCAATGCGCGAAGAGGTCTCCCTGATGCTTCGGGATGCGAGCAAGCTGATCGAATATGCTCTGCACAGCGGATTAGAGACGAATTTGGACGAAGTTGACGACCGTACAAAGCTGGCCCGCCAGGTCCTGCGAAGGAAGCTGTCCTATCATCAGTTACGCGAGATGCGCGACCAGATGGCAACTCTGATCAACGACATTCACGCCCGCCTTGGAACACAGATCACCACCGATCCGCAGGTGGAAAACACCGTGGACATCCAGGTGAAAACCGAGACGAAAACAGCGGAACTGAGCGGCAACCCCGCGCAAAATGAGCGCCACTATCAGAAATCAGATAAAGATATACCTGATAAGAAAGCCCCGGACCTGGGGATGGTTCTAACCTCCTGCCCCGATGTCACAGCCTATTTCGACCGACCTGTCAGGGATTGGAGCGATTATCTGTATGCCATCTGTAGCGTGGCCCCAATGGTTGGCATTGATGCACAGAACTGGGCCAAGGCGTGCCAGACCATGGGACCCGAGAATGCGGCAGCAACTGTGGCTGTGTTGGTTCAACGCATCTCTGAAATTGCGAATCCCGGGGCCTATTTCCGAACGCTTGCGCAAAAAGCAGGGGAGGGTGATTTCTCACCGCTCCCCTTGTTGACTGCGCTCGCCCGGAAGGCGGCGTGAAGTTGACAGCTGTCAACTCATCCCTCTTTCGGGGTCTCGACCTCGATCCCGGCGTGGCCAAGAAGTTCGTAAAGCTTCGCGAAGGCCTGATCGGACGTCGTGCTTTCAGATTTGCCCTGGGTCAGGAAGTTCTCGGCCGGACGGGCGAAACGGATTGCTGCGTCAATCTCGCTGTCCGAACCGTCGCGGTAGGCCCCGATGCGGATCAGTTCTTCCATGTCGGAATAACGGGCCAGCGCCCGACGCGCCGCGCGCAGGACCGCGTATTCACCGGGGTTGTGACAATCGGGCAGCATCCGCGAAATCGACTTTTGAAGGTTGACCGCCGGATAGCGCCCCTGTTCCGCGACCGAACGATCCAACACAACGTGACCATCCATGATCCCGCGCACCGCGTCGGAAATCGGTTCGTTCATATCATCGCCATCGACCAGAACGGTATAAAGCGCGGTGATGTCGCCCTTTTCGCCAGTGCCCGGTCCGGCGCGTTCGAGCAGCTGCGGAAGTTCCGCAAAGACGGTCGGCGGATAGCCCTTGGAGGTCGGCGGCTCGCCCCCGGCCAATCCGATCTCGCGCTGCGCCATGGCAAAGCGGGTGACGCTGTCGATCAGCAGCAGAACGTGCAGCCCCTGATCGCGGAAGTATTCGGCCACGGCGGTCGCGGTCCAGGCGGCCTGCCGGCGCATCAGCGGCGGTTCGTCCCCGGTGGACACAACGATCACGGACCGGTTCAGACCTTCGGTGCCCAGGTCCTTCTGGATGAAGTCCTGCACCTCGCGCCCGCGTTCGCCGACCAGACCCACGACAATCACATCCGCCTGTGCCCTGCGCGCCATCATCGACAGCAGGGACGATTTGCCAACGCCCGAGCCGGCGAAGATCCCCATGCGCTGACCCCGGCACAGCGGCGTGAAGACATCGAAGACGCGCACGCCCGTGTCGATGCGATCGCCAACACGGCGGCGGGCATAGGCGTTCGGCGGCGCGGCCTTGGGCGCACAGGCAAGGGGGCCTTCGTGCAGGGTGCCCATATTGTCGATCGGCTTGCCAAGCGCGTTCACCACCCGGCCGATCCAGCTGAGGTCAGGGCGGATGGTTTCGCCGCTGGTCGAGATCTCAACCCGGTCGCCAATCGTCACGCCATCCCAGTTGCCGAAGGGCAGGACCTGGGTGCCGGCGGAAGACACCGCGACGACCTCGGCCAGGACCGGACCCTTTCGCCCATGGATTGTGCAGCGCTGACCGATGCCAAGCGCCCGGTTCAATCCGACCACGGTCAGGGTCAGGCCGACGATGGCGCTGACCTCACCCGCTATTCTTGCTGCTTCGGATGTCCGAGCAAGGGTAGAAAGCTGAGAGAATGCCGTCTTCATGATAACTATCCATTGCTCTTGCGATTTTATTCATGCTAATCTTAGCATCAATTAAGTATATCCTTGGTTGAATGAAAAGGAAACCTTGCTGTGAGGCTGAGCGACCTGTCCTTCTTCAATCTCGCATCCAACCGGATGAACTGGCTTGGCGCGCGCCAGCAGGTGATCGCGCAGAACGTGGCCAACTCGGACACGCCCGGTTTCAAGTCGCAGGATGTGACCCCCTTTGCCGATGTGCTGCGCAGCACCGGAGCGTCCGGCGTACGCACCACCAACAGCCGCCACATCAGTGGCCTGTCCGGATCCCGCGTCGAGGGCATTTCCCAGGTCGAAGACCCGGATGCCTACGAGACCTCGCTGGATGGCAACAACGTCGCGCTGGAACAGCAGACGATCAAGGCGACCGAGGTGTCGGAAAACTATCGCCTGGCGGCGCAGCTGTATCGCAAGGGGCACGAGCTTCTGACGCTGGCCGCAACGGGCGTCAGATAGGGTAGGGGGCAGACATGGATCCGTTGAAATCCATCCTTGATATTTCCGCCAGCGGCATGCTGGCCCAGGGCGAGCGGCTGAAGGTCGTGTCGGAAAACGTCGCGAACGCGTCATCGGTCGGGGCTTCGCCGGGCGAAGATCCCTATCGCCGCAAGACCATCACCTTCGAGGAAATGGTCAATCGCGAAACCGGGGTTTCGACGGTGCATGTCGCCTCGATCGACCGGGACAACACCGACTTCTCGCTGCGGTACGAACCGTCGCATCCGGCCGCGAATGAGCAGGGCTTCATCAAGGTGTCGAACGTTTCGACCGTGATGGAGATGGCCAACATGCGCGAAGCGGCCCGCAGCTATGAAGCCAACATGAACATGTTCGAGGCCGCACGTCGCATGCGGTCGCAGATCATCGATCTGCTGAAGTAAGGGCTGAGCAATGGACAAGCTGATCACCACGGGCCTGGTCAACAACGCCTATGGATCGTCCAGCAAGCTGCAGGGCGGGGCAGGGGCCATTGCGTCGCCCGAGGAAGCCGCCGGCGTCAACTTTGCCGAACTGGTCCGCAATGCCGCGCAGAACACCGTCACCACCGTGCGCGAGGCCGAGCAGGTCCAGCAGGCCGGTCTGGTCGGCGAGGTATCGGCGCAGCAGGTGGTCGAGGCGACGATGGAAATGGAAACCACGCTGCGGCTTGCGGTTTCCGTACGCGACCGTCTGGTCGAGGCCTATCAGCAGATCATGCAGATGCCGATCTGATTGATCTGAACGCGCGCCCCCGAGGTCCGGGGCGCGGGCAAAGCGGGGTGACGTGACTGAGACAGACGCATATGACATCCTGTCGGATACCTTTCTGACGGTGCTGCTGGCATCCTCTCCGATCCTCGGGGTGGCGCTGGCCGTGGGGCTTGTCATCGCGTTCTTCCAGGCGCTGACCCAGATCCAGGAAATGACCCTGACCTTCGTGCCGAAGATCGCGGCGATCTTCGTGGTGCTGCTGATCGCCACGCCGCTGATCTATTCCACGGTCAAGACCCTGTCGGACCGGGTCTTCGACCTGATCGCAAGCGGGACGGTGTGATGCGCAGGGGTCTGTTTGCCGCATTTCTGACAGGACTGACAGTTCTGTCATCTCAGGCATCTGCCCAATGGGCCGGTTTCTACAAGCCGACCGAACGCGCCGTGGCGCGGGTCGAGGCGAGTGCGAACGGGCTGTGCGTGCGGGAAATCCTGCTGGCCCAGATGCGTCACGACATCCCCGATAATCTGTTGCTGGGCATAGGCTTGCAGGAAAGCGGCCTGTACCGCGATGGAGAGCTGACCGTCTGGCCCTATGCCGCGAATGCCGAAGGCCGGGGCAAGTATTTCGAAACCGAAGCCGAGGCGACCGCCTGGGTCGCCGCGCAGCAACAGGCCGGGGTCAAGTCCATCGACGTGGGCTGCATGCAGATCAACATGCTCTGGCATCCCGATGCCTTTGACAGCGTGACCGAAGGCTTCAACCCCGCCAGAAATGTCGAATATGCGGCGCAGTACCTGGCGCGGCTGTACCGGTCAAAGGGCAGCTGGCGCGAGGCCGCCGCCGCCTATCATTCCCGCACGGAAGAGCTTGGCCAGGCCTATCTGGCCCGGCTGGACCGCAACGTCGCCGTCGCCAATGCCGAGCTTGACCGCCTGCGCGCCCTGGTTGGCGCAACCCGCCGCGACCCCGCCCCCAGCAAGCCCCACACGGGGGCCTTCTGGACCGCGGATCTAAGCCAGGACGGCAGCCGCGGACGCACCCTATTCGGGACCGGAGAGCTGTCTCCGATCCTGCCCAATCTCAGCCGGGGGTCCTGATCCATGGCCAACAGCGATCTGATCGGAAACACCAACGGCGGCGGACAGATGTTCGCCCTGGGTCTGAAGAACCGCGACATCGGCTTTGCCTTTGGTGTCGTGCTGGTCCTGGCGGTGCTGTTCATCCCGCTGCCGCCGATCATCCTGGACTTTGGCCTGGCGATTTCGCTGGCGCTGTCGGTGCTGATCCTGATGGTGGCGCTGTGGATTCCGCGCCCGCTGGACTTCAACTCATTCCCGACGCTGCTGCTGGTCGTGACCATGCTGCGGCTGTCGCTGAACGTCGCCTCGACCCGGCTGATCCTGTCCGAAGGGCACACCGGCAGCGGGGCCGCAGGGGGCGTGATCGAAGGGTTTTCGCGCTTCATCGTCTCGGGTAATTTCGTCATCGGGATCGTGATCTTTGCCATCCTCGTGGTGATCAACTTCCTTGTGATTACCAAGGGTTCGACCCGGATCGCGGAAGTCAGCGCGCGCTTCAGCCTGGACAGTATGCCCGGCAAGCAGATGGCGATCGATGCCGACTTGGGCGCGGGCCTGATCGACGAACACGAGGCCAAGCGCCGCCGGAAGGAACTGGAAGACGAAAGCGGGTTCTTCGGGGCCATGGACGGTGCGTCCAAGTTCGTGCGCGGCGATGCGGTGGCCGGCATCATCATCACGCTGATCAACGTGATCGGCGGCATCCTGATCGGTGTGCTGCAGCATGATCTGTCGGTCGGGGACGCGGCGAATTCCTATACCACGCTGACCATCGGCGACGGTCTGGTGACCCAGATCCCGGCGCTGATCGTGTCGCTGGCCGCCGGTCTGATCGTCACCAAGGGCGGCACCGAAGGCGCCGCGAACGAGGCCGTGCTGGGCCAGCTGTCGCGCTTTCCCAAGGCGCTGTACATGGCCGCCGGTCTGCTGGCCTCCATGGGGCTTCTGCCCGGTTTCCCGCTGATCGTCTTCCTGGCGCTTGGCGGGCTGATGGCGGGGCTGGGCTATTACATCGGCCAGCAGGAAGAAAAGGCCGCCGAGGCCAAGCGCCGCGCCGAGATCGAAAAGACACGCGAGACTGCCAAGGCCAAGGAAGACACGGTCCAGTCCACCATGAAGCTGGATGATCTGCGGCTTGAGATGTCGGAATCGCTGGTGCAGCTGATGTCGGCCTCGGACGCGGCGCTGCCCGGCAAGATCAAGTCGCTGCGCAACCTCTTTGCCCGCGAATTCGGCTTTGTCCTGCCCTCGGTGCGGATCACCGACGAACCGGGGCTGCCGATGAACACCTATGCCATCCTGGTGCAGGGGGTCGAGGTCGCAAGGGGAGAGGTCCGCCCGAACGGCATGATGGTGGTGAACCCCGCCGACAACCCGCTGCAGATGGCCGGAGAGGCCGCGAAGGATCCGACATTTGGTCTGGATGCGCTGTGGATCCTGCCCAACCAGGCCAGCGAGGCCGAGCGGCAGGGCTATACCGTCGTCGATCCCGAAAGCGTCATCACCACCCATCTGACCGAGGTGGTGAAGGAACATATGCCCGACCTGCTGACCTATGGCGCAACCCAGCACCTGATCGAGACGCTGGACCGCGATTACCAGAAACTGATCGGGGAAATGGGGTCCAGCCCGGCGATCCTGATCCAGCACGTGCTGCAGGGGCTGCTGAACGAACGGGTCTCGATCCGCAACCTGCCGCTGATCGTCGAGGCCGTGGCCGAGGCCAAGCGCGGCACCTCGAACGTGGTCAACATTGTCGAACACGTGCGCCGCCGCCTGTCGAACCAGATCTGCAAGGCGCTGAGCGATGAAAACGGGTCCATCCCGGTGATCACCCTGTCGCAGAAATGGGATCAGGAGTTCATGGACGCGATCCGCATCAACGGCGACGACAAGAACCTGATCATGGCCCCGCAGCGGATCCAGGAATTCGTGCTGGAAGCCCGTCGCACCATCCAGATGCATGCCGCCGAAGACCGCTGGCCCGCGATCCTGGTCGCGCCCGAGGCCCGCAGCTTCATCCGCAACATGTTGGAACGGGTCAGCCCCATGACCCAGGTGATTTCCCATAACGAGGTGCACCGCAACGCCAACCTGCGCACCCTGACCACCATCGGTAAGGACTGATGGACCTTGGCGCGCTGCTGTCCACCCAGTTCCTTGCAGTGGCGCTGGTCTTTGCACGGATCGGGGCGGCGATGATGTTCATGCCGGGCTTTGGCGAAAGCTTTGTCTTCGTGCGTCACCGGCTGGCGGCGGCGGTGCTGATCGCGCTGGCCATCACCCCGATCGTCGCCACGCCCGGCGCGCCCCCGGGGGGCATCGACCTGGTGAAAGCCATGGGGGTCGAGGTCACGCTTGGCATCTGGATCGGGCTGGTGTCGCGCATCCTTCTGACCGCCATGCAGGTGGCGGGGGCGCAGATCGGCATGGTGTCCGGCCTGTCGAACGCCTTTGCGCCCGACATCGGGTCTTTTCAGGGGTCGACCCTGATCGCGACGGCGCTGCTTCTGGCCTCGGTCGCGGTGATCTTTGCAGCCGACATCCACCATCTGATCCTGGAAGCGCTGATCGAAAGCTATTTCGTCTTTCCGCCCGGGTTGATCATGCCCGGCGATCTGGCCGAACAGATCGCCCGCGCCGCCCAGACGGCGTTTTACATCGGGGTCTCGGTCGCGGCCCCCTTCTTTGTCATGGGCGTGGTGCTGAACCTTGGCCTTGGCCTGACCAACCGGATGCTGCCCAGCCTTCCGGTTTTCTTCGTTGCCGCCCCGGTGCTGATCGCCGCGGGGCTGTTCGTTCTTGTTCTGGCCGTTCCCACGGCCGTGCGCACCTTTGCCACCCGCTTTGTCGAGTGGCTGGGCCTGCTGAGTTTCTGAGGAGGCGCGCATGGCAGAAGAGGACAAGCAGAACAAGACCGAAGCCCCAACCCCGCGAAAACTAAGACAGGCGCGCGAGAAAGGGGACGTTCCGTCATCAAAAGAAGTCGGCAACATGATGTCCGTCATGTCGCTGTTCCTGGTGGCGATCTTCTTCCTCCCGCAGCTTGGGCCGATGCTGGTCGGCAGCCTGCGCCGCGTCTTTGAAAACGCCGGCCAGGTGGTCATCGGGGAAGACCGCCAGGGCATCCGCGACCTGAGCCAGGTCACTATGGAGCTGTCGGGCAGCCTGGCCACCGTGCTGGCCCCGGTGGCCTTCACCATGGTCTTTGCCGCCATCGTCGCGGTCCTGATCCAGGGAGAGGTCGTCGTCGCCGTGGACCGGATCACGCCGAAACTGTCCAAGGTGAACCCGATCGAGGGGTTCAAGAAGATCTTCTCGCTGGATGCGATGGTCGAGTTCCTGAAAAGCGTGGCCAAGGTGCTGGTGGTGGGCGGCATCTCGATCTACATCGCGCAGGTCGCGGTGCGGGGGATCTGGCAGGCGCAGGGCGTCTCGCCCGAGGCGATCCTGCCCTATATCGGGCGCTATGCCTCGATCCTGCTGATCATCATCACCATCCTTCTGACCGTCCTGGCGGCGGCGGATGTGATGTGGAAGCGGTTCCAGTGGATGAAGAAGCTGCGGATGTCGATCCAGGACATCAAGGACGAACACAAGGAAATGGAAGGCGACCCGCTGATCCGCGCCAAGCGGGCCGAACAGCGCCGCCGCAGGGCGCAGCAGCGCATCACCACCGCCGTGCCGACGGCGACCGTGGTGCTGACCAACCCGACCCATTTCGCCGTCGCGCTGCGCTATGACAACGGCACCGACCAGGCCCCGATCTGTGTCGCCAAGGGGGCCGACCTGATGGCCGCGCAGATCCGGAAGGTGGCACGCGACAACGACGTGCCCCTGGTCGAGAACCGCCCCCTGGCGCGCGCCCTGCACGACGTCGCCGAGATCGACGAGGAAATCCCGTTTGAACACTGGCAGGCCGTGGCCGAGATCATCGGCTATGTCCTGGACCTGCAGGCCAATATCCAGCGCATGCCGCCCGAGGGCTCGACCCTGCGGTGGTGGGACGACGAATAGGCGGGGCAGGGGGGGAAGGCCCGGCTGCGGGAGTGATGTCTCAAATTAATTAGCTTGCAAACCATTATCCAGCTATGTAGTTTGCCGGCAGGAGGAGACGTCATGATCAATTACGACGCGCTGATGGCGCGGGAATTCCCTGTCATCGAACATCAGTATACCGCCAAGGACAGCATCCTGTATGCGCTTGGACTGGGGCTTGGGGTCACGGACCCGCTGAACCCGTCGCATCTGCGCGCGACCTATGAACGCGACCCCGATTTTGCCGCGCTTCCGGCGATGGTCAATGTCCTTGGCTATCCCGGCTTCTGGGCGATGGAGCCTGACACCGGCCTGACCTGGCAGAAGATCCTGCACGGCGAACAGGCGCTGACGCTGCATGCGCCGCTGCCCGCCGAAGGCACGCTGGTCAGCCAGCTGCGCATCACCGGCATCGTCGACAAGGGCGAAGGCAAGGGCGCGCTGATCTATTCCGAACGCGACCTGACCGACAAGGCGACGGGCGCGCGGGTGGCCACCGTTTCCTCGACCTCGTTCGCGCGGGGCGACGGCGGTTTTGGCGGGCCGGACGGGCCGGTCAAACCCGTCCAGCCGGTGCCCGAGGGCACGCCGGATGTCACCCATGATTTCACCACGCCCGAAGGGGCCGCGCTGATCTATCGGCTGTCGGGCGACCTGAACCCGCTGCACGCCGATCCGGCCGTGGCCGAAGGGGCCGGGTTCAAACGCCCCATTCTGCACGGGCTTTGCACGCTTGGCGTGGCGTCCTGGTCGATCACCCAGGCCCTGGCGGATGGCGATTTCACCGCGCTCACGCATCTTGAGCTGCGCTTTACCTCGCCGGTCTACCCCGGTGAAACCATCCGCACCGAGATGTGGCGCGACGGCAGCGACATCCGCTTCCGCGCCCGCGTGGTCGAACGCGACGTGGTGGTTCTGAACAACGGTCTGGCGCGGCTGAAATAACGCCCGCCAGATCCCCGCGATTTCCAAGGAGACAGATGATGACCGACCGGCCCCTGCCGACGATCTATGCCGAAACCCGGTTCTACTGGGACGGCGCAAAAAAGGGCAAGCTGCTGCTGAACGCCTGCAAACCCTGTGGCGACAAGGCGTATTTCCCGCCGCGTCCCTTCTGCCCGACCTGCGGGTCGCGCGATGTGGGCGTGATCGAGGCCAGCGGCAAGGGCCGGCTGTATTCCTACATCATCAACCACCTGCCCGCGCCCGGGTACGAACCGCCCTTTACCGTCGCGGTCGTCATGCTGGACGAGGGTGTGAAGATGGTCGCCAATATCCTGGACTGCCCCGCCGATCCTGAAGCGTTGGAGCTTGATATGCCGCTGGAAGTCACCTTCGAGCAGCGCGGCGACATCGCCGTTCCCCAGTTCAAACCCGCCACCGGAGGTGCCGCATGAGCCGCGCAAGTATCGCCATCGTCGGCGCCGCAGAAACCACCCGCATGGGCAAGGTCCCGGAACTGTCGCAAACCGGGTTGCACGCCGATGCCGCGCTGAACGCCATGGCCGAATGTGGCCTGACGCCTGCCGATATCGACGGCGTGGCCACCGGCGGTCACGACGTGGCCGAGATCATTCAGTACCTGGGCATCACGCCGACCTGGTATGATGGCACATCCGTGGGCGGCTGTTCCTTCATCACCCTGGTGCGCCACGCGGCCGCGGCGATTGAAACCGGTCTGTGCAAGACCGTGCTGATCACGCATGGCGAAAGCGGGCGGTCGAACAACCGCAATCACCGCCCGATCTTCCCGTCGATGCAGCAGCAGGAATTCGAATCCATCTATGGCCCGCTGTTCCCGCCGTCGCGCTTCACCCTTCCGGTCATGCGGAAGATGAAGGACGACGGCCTGACCGAGGAACAGCTGGCCATGGTCGCCGTGGCGCAACGCGAGTGGGCCTCCCACCACCCGCGGGCGTCCATGCGCGATCCCATCACCGTCGACGATGTCCTGAACTCGAAGATGATCGCCTATCCCTTCCGGCTGCTGATGTGCTGCCTGGTGTCGGATGGCGGCGGCGCGCTGATCCTGACCAGCGCCGAGAGGGCCAAGGATTTCCCGACGAAACCCGTCTATCTGCGCGGCATGGGCGGTGAATCCGCCGAAGGGCCGATGATTTCCCAGATGGAAAGCTTCAGCTCGTCCAAGGCGTTTCGCGTCTCGGGCAAGATGGCCTTCGAGAACGCCGGGATCAGCCATTCGGATGTCGATCACCTGATGATCTACGATGCCTTCGCGCATCTGCCGATCTACGGGCTTGAGGATCTGGGCTTTGTCGCACCCGGCGAAGGCGGGGCCTTCATCGCCGAGGGCAACACCCGCCCGGGCGGCAAGCTGCCGCTGAACACCAACGGGGGCGGCCTAAGCTACATGCATTCGGGCATGTACGGGATGTATGCCTTGCAGGAAAGCATGCGGCAGATGCGCGGCGTTTCGCCGGCGCAGATCGACGACGCCAAGCTTTCCGTGGTGCATGGGGTCGGGGGCATGTTCAGCGCCGCCGCGACCGTGGTACTGACCACCGAGGACCAGTGGTAGGCCGGACCCGGCCACCACACATAACGGTCTAAGAATAAGGCCAAATCTCAAGGGGAGGGGACGAGATGGCAGGGGCACTTGCTGGGCTAAGGGTATTGGACCTGACGGATCACCGTGGCCTGTTGGCCGGGCGCATGCTGGGCCTGATGGGCGCGGATGTGCTGGCGATCGAGCCTCCGGGCGGAGGTGCCGCGCGGAGGGAGCCTCCCTTCGATACCGAGGGCGGGTCGCTTTACTGGCAGACCTATGGCACCGGACGGTCGTCGCTGATCCTGGATCGCGCGACGGAAGAGGCGCGGCTGCTGGACCTGATCGCCCTGGCCGACGTGGTGCTGGAATGCGGCACGCCGGGCCGCGATCCCTTCCTGGACACCGACGCGCTGCTGGCGCGGAACCCGGGCGTGATCCACGCCATCATGACCCCCTTTGGCCTGACGGGCCCGGGGGCGGGGCGGGCCTCGTCCGACCTGACGCTCTGGGCGGCGGGCGGACCGCTGAACCCGACGGAATCCCAGGCCGGCGTGCCGACGCGGCTGTCCCTGCCGCAGGCCTGGCACCACGCGGCGGCCGATGCGCTGTGCGGCGTCATGGTCGCGCTGGAAGCGCGGCGGCGGGGTGGCAAGGGCCAGCGGGTGGTCAGCAACGCCCAGGCCTCGGCCACGCAATGCACCCTGTCGCTGTCCATGGCCGCCGTCATCGGCCACCCGAATTACGTCTTCCGGGCCGAGGTGAAGTCGAAGAAGAAAAAGGAACTGGACCTCTCGGGGTCCGGGTCGCGCACGCAGCGGTCGAAATGGCCGGTCAAGGACGGGTTGGTCGAGATGCACCTGGCGCTTGGCCCCGCCGCCGGTCGGTTCACCAACAACCTGTTCAAGTACCTCGACAGCATCGGGGTCGTGTCGAAGAAATTCGTGGAATGGGACTGGATCACCCTGCCGCCCCGGATCGAAAACGACGAGATCAGCGAAGACGAGATGGAGCAGGCCCGCACCGAGGTCGCCGCCTGGTTCGCCACGATCACCAAACGAGATGCGGTCGAGCTGGCGCTAGAGCATCGCCTGATGCTGGCCCCGATCTTTGACGCGGGCGATCTGCTGGACAGCCCCCATGCTGCCGCGCGCGGATTCTTTGACGAGGTCGGCGCGCTGAAACTGCCCGGCAAGCTGGCGCTTGGCTGGGACAAAGGCTTTGTGGCCCCCGCGCCGGCCCCAGGTCCGGGCGAAGGTGGCGACGCCATGGTCACCGCCTGGAGCCAGCCGCGCGAAACGCAGCCCTTTGCCCCGGCCAAGGTCCCTGCGCAGGTCGCGAAACCTCTGGACCAGATCAAGGTGCTGGACCTGTCCTGGGTGGTCGCCGGCCCGATGATCGGCCGCAACCTGGCCGATTTTGGCGCGCAGGTCATCCGCATCGAAAGCGTGAAAAAGCCCGAGGTCGCCCGTCTGACCGGCCCCTTCCCGGGCGGCGAAAGGAACCTGAACAAATCCGGCCTGTACGAAAACTGCAACGCCGGGAAGCTGGGCGTGACCCTGGACATGGGCACCGAGGATGCCAAGCAGATCGTGCGCGATCTGGCGGCCAAGGTCGACGTGGTCGTCGAAAGCTTTGCCCCCGGCCAGATGGACAAATGGGGCCTGGGATACGAGGTCCTGTCGCAGGAGAACCCGGGCCTTGTCATGGTCTCGACCTGCCTGATGGGGCAATCGGGGCCGTGGTCGTCGCTGGCGGGCTTCGGCAATATCGGCGCGGCCATGTCGGGGCTGCAGATCCTTGCGGGCCGCGAAGGGGCGGATCCGATCGGACCCTACGGGCCCTATACCGATTTCGTCGCCCCGCGCCTGGCGCTGCCGGTTCTGCTGGCCGCGCTTGAGGATCGGCGCAAGACGGGGCAGGGGCGCAAGCTGGACATCAGCCAGGCCGAGGCCGGGATGCAGTTCATCGCCGAGGCCTTCGCACAGGCCTCGGTCACGGGAACCTCGCCTGTTGCGCGGGGCAACCGGGACGCGAGTTGCGTGCCGAACGAATGCTACCGCTGCGCCGCGCCTGAAGGCGACAGCGCCTGGATCGCCATCAGTGTCAGCGATGACGCCGCCTGGCGATCGCTGCGCGACGTGACCGGGCTGGCGGTGCTGGCCGACCCGGGGCTGGAGCGCCTTGCGGGCCGGATTGCGCAGGAACGGATGATCGACAGCGCCCTCGCGGACTGGTGCAGCAGTCGCGACGCGGCTGAGGTTGCCGCGCTGCTGCAGGACGCCGGGGTGGCCGCCGCCGTGGCCGCAACGCCTGCCGATCTGGCCGCAGACGCGCAGCTGGCGCATTGGGGTCATTTTGAAACCCGCCCCCGCACCGACGGCACGCCTGCGCATCACGAGACCTGCCGGTTCCAGCTAAGCCTGACCCCCGCCGAGGTGCGCGTCGCCGCGCCCGAATACGGCCGGGACACGAACCTGGTGCTGCGCGACTGGCTGGGGCTGGATGAGGCACGGATTGCGGAATTGCGCGAGGCTGGTGCGCTGACCTGATGGGGTTGGATTAGCGGGGGGGGGGGGGG
>NZ_FNZG01000003.1:0-706233 GCF_900109195.1 Pseudooceanicola nitratireducens
GCGTCCGGCGTGTAGACGATCTTGCCGTCCACAATCGCGGCCGAGCCGTTCGCCGGATCCTCAACGGACGTCACCGTCAGCGCATCGCCATCCACGTCGCTGTCATTCGCCAGCACGTCGATGGTCACCGGGGTGACAACATCCGTCGTGTCCGCGTCATCCTCGGCCACGGGCGCATCGTTCACCGGGTTCACGGTGATGGTGACGGTGGCCGTGTCGGTATTCCCTTCGGAGTCGGTCACCGTATAGGTCACGGTATCGGTGCCGTTGAAATCGGCATCCGGGGTATAGACCAGCTTGCCGTCGACAATCTCGATCGAGCCATTGGCCGGGTCGGTCACATCGGTCACGGTCAGAGCATCGCCGTCCGGATCGCTGTCGTTCTCAAGCACGTCGATGGTAATGACGGTGTCTTCGTCGCCTGCGCCCAGGTCATCCTCGGCCACCGGAGCATCCGCCACGGGGCCGACCGTGACGGTGATCGTCGCGGTGTCGGTCAGACCATCGGGATCGGTGACGGTGTAGGTGATCGTGTCGGTGCCGTTGAAATCAGCCGGCGGCGTGTAGGTCACGGTGCCGTCGGGGTTCACGACGACCTCTCCGCCGTTGGCGGACACCGGCGTGCCGACGATGGAGAGCTCGTCCCCGTCCACGTCCGTATCGTTGGCCAGCGGGTCGAAGGTGACCGGCTGATCCTCGGGCGTGTTGACGGCGTCGTCGTTGGCGACGGGCGCGTCGTTCACCGGGTTCACGGTGATGGTGACGGTCGCGGTGTCGGTGTTCCCTTCGGAGTCCGTCACCGTGTAGGTCACCGTATCCGTGCCGTTGAAATCGGCGTCAGGGGTATAGACCAGCTTGCCGTCGACAATCTCGATCGAGCCATTGGCCGGGTCGGTCACATCGGTCACGGTCAAGGCGTCGCCGTCCGGATCGCTGTCATTCTCCAGCACGTCGATGGTGATCACGGTGTCTTCGTCGCCTGCGCCCAGGTCATCCTCTGCCACGGGCGCATCGGCCACGGGGCCAACCGTGACGGTGATCGTCGCGGTGTCGGTCAGACCGTCGGGATCCGTGACGGTATAGGTGATCGTGTCCGTGCCGTTGAAATCAGCCGGCGGCGTGTAGGTCACGGTGCCGTCGGGGTTCACGACGACCTCACCACCATTGGCGGACACCGGAGTACCGACGATGGAGAGCTCGTCCCCGTCCACATCCTTGTCGTTGGCCAGCGGGTCGAAGGTGACCGGCTGATCCTCGGGCGTGTTGACGGCATCGTCATTGGCGACGGGCGCGTCGTTCACCGGGTTCACGGTGATCGTCACGGTGGCGGTGTCGGTGTTCCCTTCGGAGTCCGTCACCGTATAGGTCACGGTATCGGTGCCGTTGAAATCGGCATCCGGCGTATAGACCAGCTTGCCGTCGACAATCTCGATCGAGCCGTTGGCCGGATCGGTCACATCAGTCACACTCAGCGCATCGCCATCCGGATCGCTGTCGTTCTCCAGCACGTCGATGGTGATCACGGTGTCTTCGTCGCCCTCGGCCGCGTCATTGCCGGCAACCGGGGCTTCGTTCACCGGATCCTCGTCAATGAGGATCTCTTCGATCTGGCTGAATTCCAGCGTGCGGCCGTCTGCGAAGGTCACGGTGCCCTTGTAGGACTGGGCGTCGGTGTCATCCATCACCTTGTCGATGGTCACCGGGCCGGCACCGCGCAGGTCCAGCACGTCGTGGTCGAAAATCTCGACCGGGCCATTGCCGCCGATGATTTGATCGCCCGCGCCCTCATCGGCGCTGCGCACGACAAAGGTGTCGTCGCCGCCTTCGCCATAGATCGTGTCGGCCCCTTCGCCGCCCGCCAGCGTATCGTCGCCGCCCTGGCCATCGAAATCGGGGTTCCCGGTCATGTCGGGCACGTTGAAGTAGAGGTCGGTGATATAGATGCCCGAGTTGGTCGCGCCATCCTGAGCATGTTCCACCACGATCTTCGACACCGGACCGGCGATCGAGACCTGAAGGTTGTTCGCATCCGAACCCGAGCTGAGATCGCCCACGTTGGACCGCGCCTGATCGGCACCGGCCACGGCGTCGGTGTCCGACAGGCTCATGCCCGAACCGCCGGTCAGCGTGACTTCGATCGGGTTGCCATCGGCATCCCAGGCCTTGACCGTGACGACCCCGTTGGTGTCCAGGTCATTGATGTTGAAGTCGACATTGGTGACGGGCTGAGAGAATTCCCACTGGAAATCACCTTCGTTGCCGTCGCCCTTGGTCTGGGACTTCAGGCCCGAATTGCCGTCGATCGTCTCACCGCCGGTGTCGATCCCGCTGGTGTTCAGATCGGCGTTGTTGTCGATTTCGGATTCGTGGCGGCCGGTGTCCTTGATCCGGGTGTAGGTCACATCGACCGACCCGGTGTTCTGGGTGACCGTGCTGTCGGCCTGGCCCTGGGACACGGGCTGCCAGTTGAAGCTTTCGCGCGGACCGTCGTCGGAACCGCCGGCATCCATGTCGCCGTTGTCGCCATAGATCAGGTCGGCACCTGCGCCGCCCTCGATGGAATCGTCGCCCATGTTGCCATAGATCGTGTCGTCGCCCGAGCCGCCCAGAAGCGTATCGTCGCCGGCCACGTCATCGCCGCCACCAATCCCGCCGGTGTCTTCCAGCGCGTCGAAATAGATGTCGGTGACGTTAATTTCCGAGGTGTGATCGCCGTTCTGCACATGGGTGACCTGCAGCTGCGCCACCGGACCGGGGATGTTCACCAGCACCGAATGTGCCGGGCTGTCATCGGGGGCCAGGTCGCTGCCCAAATGGGTCACGACTTCCTTGCCGCCGATCCCGTCGGCGTCGGTCAGGGTCAGATGGGTGCCCCATTCCGCCTGCACGTCGATTTCGGTCAGGATGCCATCGGGGCCGATGGCCTTGATGATGACCTTGGAATCCGCGTCGATGTCATTGATCCGGAACGACACATTCCCGACCGAGGAGCTGAAGTCCCAGGCATAGGTCGCGCTTTCGCCCGTGCTGTTCAGATGCGACGCCATCGAGGAGGACTTGTCCGCCTCGGCCCCGCCCGTGTTGATCGAATGCACCTTCTGGGTGTCGGTTTCGAACCGGGTTTCCGGCGTCTTGTTCGAGGTCACGACCGAGAAGTTCACATCCACCGACCCGGTGTTCTGCGTGAACCCGCCCGAGATGTCGTCCTGGTTGTCGATCCCGCCCGATCCGTTCGGATCCGGGGCCTTGTCCCATTCAAAGCTTTCCCGCTCGCCCGAGCCGCCGGGCGTTCCGGGACCGGAATGCGAGCCATTGTCGCCAAAGATCAGGTCATCCCCCTGCCCGCCTTCGACGGAATCGTCGCCTTCGTTGCCGTAAAGAACGTCGTTGCCTTCGTCGCCCTTGATGGTGTCGTTCTCTTCGTTGCCAAAGATCGTGTCATCACCCGAACCGCCTTCCAGGCTGTCCGCACCGGGCACACCGGCGTCCAGACCGTCGAAACCACCTTCGTGGTAATCGATCTGGGTCACCTGGCACGAGCCATTGGTCCACAGTTCGATCTTGGCGGCGGCGTCGATGTTCAGGTCCAGCGTATAGGCATCGGCCTGGGTGTTCACCTGGCCTTCAAACAGGATCTTGCCGTCTTCGGCGGTGATTTTCACCTTCGCGCCCAGATGCGCGTCATCGAAGACCAGGCCCTTCAGCAGGACGGATTTGTCCAGCTCGAAGGTCAGCTTCTGGTCCCAGGCATGTTTGTGGGACAGCTTGTCAAAGCTCAGATGGCCCCAGTCGAACCATTTGTTGCCATCGCAAGAGGTATTGATCAGGTCTTTGCAGTCGTAGGATTTGGTGACGGAGGATCCCCCGGGCGCGCTATCGCGGGATTCGTCACCATAAATCACGTCATTGCCCTGGCCTCCGTAGGCCGTGTCACCGGCTCCGCCACCATAGACTTCGTCATTGCCCTGACCGGAATGCACCACGTCTGCGCCGTCACCGGCGATCACGATGTCATCGTCGCCCATCTCTCCGGGAAGCAGCGCGTCATTGCTGTCGATCTTGTCGCCGTCACTGTCGGTGTAACCCGCGCCGATCGTGTCCGCGCCATTGGTGCCTTCGACATATCCGTCGGGCGCCGGGGTCGGCGTGGTCGTGGTCGACCCTCCGGACCCGTGCGAGTCGTGATCGTGCTTAAGCCAGTCCCAGAAAAAGAACCCAGTCATAGTCTCACCCTTCGTGACCATCGGGATCAGACTGATCCGTCCGGTGTTGCGGCCGGTGCGCGCGCCGCGACACCGTCATCCAAATCCATTGTCCTGTATCCTTGGGTCGTGCCTGGACCGCCGGCGCTGGACACATGGTCCTTCTGCCTTGTGGCGTCCCGCCTGGCCGAATGATCGACCGGGCCCCGAAACCGGGTACACATCCCTTGGATGCATGACAGTCGACAGCCGCCCCATGGCCGTCTGATTGGTGCCCACCCAGTCGGGCACTTGATGTTTTAAGCCCCTGAACATGTCGAACAAAGGAAAAAACCTCGGAAAATTAATGTCGGCGGGCCGTCGCCGCGCCCCATTTCAGCCCGCTTTGCCCCGGTTTCACACGCTTTGCGGCAGCCAGCTGACCCAGGCCTCACGGCACCATCCCCCCTTTGCCCACAGAAATTAAGGGAAAATTAAAGCTTAACCAGTCCCTAACCCCACAACCTTTCGGCGAACCTTGCGTCAACCTGAGGCATCGGAGCCGGGCCGAAGTCCGCCAAAATCCGCACACAATTCGCCGTGATCCGCCCCGTTTTTGTCCAAGCTTCGTCACCAATCGCAGGGGCGATACGGGATTGGTTCCGGGAATATGGCACCAAACAGGGTAAACGCCCGAATCGTAAACGAATTCCCAAACCGCATTCCGGGGGCTGTGCCGGGCGGTTCAGCGTTAAACTGGATTATCAAGAGATGCTGGTACCCAAGGTCGGACTCGAACCGACATGACCTCGCGGCCGGGGGATTTTGAATCCCCTGCGTCTACCATTCCGCCACTTGGGCACCTCTGGCCGGATCCGCGGATCCGGTCCGAACCTCCTACTCAAAGATGCAAACCACGTCCAGCGGGAATGCGGGCCACTGGACTGCCCCGCCCGGCCCACATGACTTGACCCTGTGACCTGCGCGTGTTTCCTGCGACTGGACAAAAGGTCAGGCAAACCGGGCAGAGACATGCGCAAACTCTACGACTGGACGATCCGTATGGCCGAACACCACAACGCCTTGTGGGTGCTCGCCTTCATCTCATTCATCGAGGCCTCGTTCTTCCCGATCCCGCCCGACCTGCTGATGATCCCGATGATCATCGCGGCACCCCGGCGTGCCTGGCTGATCGCCGGCGTGGCCATGGTGTCATCCGTCCTGGGTGGCATGCTGGGCTATGCCATTGGCGCGCTGGCCTACGAAGGCCTGGGCCAGCCGATCCTGGCGGCCATGGGCAAGGGCGACGCGATGGAGGCCTTCAACCAGACCTTCGTCGATGCGGGCTTCTGGGCGGTGCTGGGCGCAGGCATTACGCCCTTTCCCTACAAGGTCATCACCATCATGGCCGGCTGGACGGGCATGCCGCTGGCGACCTTCATCGTCACCTCGATCATCGCGCGGGGGCTGCGGTTCTTCATCGTGGCGGGGCTGCTGTTCTACTTCGGGCCGCCGGTGCGCAGCTTTATCGAAAAGCGTCTGGGCCTTGTCTTCACGATCTTTTTCCTTGCCCTCCTGGGCGGTTTCGCAGTGATACGCTTCCTATGACCAAGTTCCGTACCCTGACCCTGATCGCCGCCGGCGGATCCCTGGCCCTGCTTCTGGGGGCCTTCGCCTTTCAACACATCGGCGGGCTTGCGCCCTGCAAGCTCTGCCTCTGGCAGCGCTGGCCCCATGCCGCCGCCATCGCCATCGGCGCGCTGGCCCTGGCGCTTGGCAACCGTCTGCTGGCCTGGCTGGGCGCGCTGGCCGCGCTGGCGACGGCCGGCATCGGGATCTTTCACACCGGGGTGGAACGCGGATGGTGGGAAGGCCCGTCGACCTGCACGTCCTCGGGGATGGGCAACCTGTCGGCGGATGAGCTTTTCGACAAGATCATGAACGCCCCGCTGATCCGCTGTGACGAGGTCGCCTGGTCCATGCTTGGCCTGTCGATGGCTTCATGGAACGCGATCATCGCCTTGGTGCTGGCCGCGATCTGGGTCAAGGCCGCGCTGACGCAGGATTAACACCTGATTTCAGACACCTGAGAGCCGGTTTTAAACTACTACCGAAGGTCGAAACAGGAACCGCGATCCACCAGGCGATAGCGGATATGGCTGGTCTGCGCCGGTCCGCGATCGCCCCGGATCCGCCCCAGCACCTGCGCCGAGACCCGGTCGATCAGGATCTCGCGCTCCAACCGCAGGGCGGTGATCGGCGGCACGTGTTCCTCGGCCATGGGGCTGTCGCCGACAGCGATCAGGGACACGTCCTCGGGCACGCGCAGCCCGGCATTGGCGATTGCATTCAGCACCGAGGACAGCACCACGGACCCCTGCACCAGCAACGCGGTCGGCCGGTCGGGGGATGCCAGAACCGCCTTCACCTCGGCAAAGACGGACGAATTGGGCGTCACCGGCATCACCTTTTCCGGCACCTCCAGCCCCGCCGCGGCCATAGCGGCGTCAAAGGCCGCGTGGCGCAAAAGCCCGGGCCGCGTGGCCAGCTGGGAAAACACCGGCAGGATCCGCCGGTGACCCAGATGCACAAGGTGCTGCACGGCCTCCTGGATCGACTCTGCGTGGTCGAACAGCACCCGGTCGGCCTCGGTCTCCATATCGCGGTCGACGATGAAGATCGGGGCCGGGAAATCCTCTAGAAGTTTCAGAAGCTCTGGGTCGTCCTGGTTGCCCGGTGCGATGACGATGGCGTCCAGCCCGCGTTCGGCAAAGGTGCGGATCGCGCGGACTTCCCGGTCCAGCTTTTCCGAACTGGCGGTGATCAGGGTGACGAACCCCTCTTCCGCCCATTTGTCCTGCAAGGCGTTGAACAGCCGCGTATAAAGCGGGTTTTCAAGATCCGAGAACAGACAGCCGATCAAGCGCGACGACCGCGACCGCAGCGCCCGTGCGGCGGCATTGGGCCGATAGCCCAGATCCCGCGCGGCCTGTTCGACGATCTCTTTGGTGCGGGCCATGACCCCCGGCGCGGCATTCATCGCCCGGCTGGCCGTCCCGACCGAGACACCCGCCTTGCGCGCCACGTCCTTGATGGTGATCTTCTTGGCCGTCACACTTGTCTTCCTTCGTCCGTCGGTCCTGCCCCTGCTCCCTTCCCTGATCATGGCGAAGCGATCGGGAAATGTCTAAGCGAAAGGGCGCGGAACCGATGCTCAGGGCGACACAACCCCATGATCGCGCACGGATTCCATCGACACATAGGTCGAGGTCGACGCGAGATACGGCAGACGAGAGATCTGTTCCCCCAGCACATGCCGATAATCCACGATGTCCCGCGTGCGGATCTTCACCAGGTAGTCGAAGCCGCCGGCGATCATGTGACAGGCCTCGACCTGGGGGATCTTGCGGATGGCGGCGTTGAATTCCTTCAACGCCGCCTCGCGCGTGTCGGACAGCCGCACTTCCAGAAAGGCCACGTGGTCCAGCCCCAGCTTGGCCGCCGATAGTTCCGCCCGGTAGCCGGTGATCACGCCCATGGCCTCCAACCGTTTGACCCGCGCGGTCACGGGCGTCTTGGACAGCCCGACCTGGGCCCCAAGCGCGGTCATGGAAATCCGTCCATCCACGGCCAGCACGGACAGGATGCGGTGATCGAAAGTATCAAGCTGCGCGTCACTCATGGATCATATCGCCTAAGATCGGGCCAAAATTCAGGCCAAACGGCCTTCGATCACAGCATTGCAGGAAAACCGCCCATGCGAAACCCTGTATTCTGGTCCCAACACCTGGAGACACCCCATGATCGACATCAACCCCGCCTGGGACCGCAACAAACACCGCGATGAAGCCGCGCTTCTGTCCGACCTGATCGCCCTGGCCGACCTGGATGGCCCGGCCCGCGCCGCCATCGTCACCCGCGCCACCGCCCTGGTCAAAGAGATCCGCGATGCCTCGGACCCCGGTCTGATGGAGGTCTTCCTGGCCGAATACGGCCTGTCGACCGAGGAAGGCGTGGCGCTGATGTGCCTGGCCGAGGCGCTGCTGCGCGTGCCGGACGCCGCCACCATCGACGCGCTGATCGAAGACAAGATCGCGCCGTCGGACTGGTCTTCGCACCTGGGGCATTCGACCTCTCCTCTGGTCAATGCCTCGACCTGGGGGTTGATGCTGACCGGCCGCGTGCTTGAGAAGAAGGAACCTGGCGTGGCCGGCACCCTGCGGTCCATGGTGCGCCGCATGGGTGAGCCGGTGATCCGCAACGCCGTCGGGGCCGCGATCCGCCAGATGGGCCGTCAGTTCGTTCTGGGCGAGACGATCCAATCCGCGATGGACCGCGCGAAGCGCAAGGAATCCAACGGCTTCACCTACTCTTATGACATGCTGGGTGAAGCGGCGATGACCCGCGCCGATGCCGATCGCTATGCCCGCGCCTATACCGATGCCATCACCGCCATCGCCGGTGCCGCCAAGGGGGCGGACGTGCGGTCGAACCCCGGGATCTCGGTCAAGCTGTCGGCGCTGCACCCGCGTTACGAGGTCGCCAAGACCCCGCGCGTCATGGCCGAACTGGTGCCCGTTCTGACCGACCTCTGCCGTCAGGCCGCCGCCGCCGGTATCGGGCTGAACATCGACGCGGAAGAGGCCGACCGCCTGGCCCTGTCGCTGAAGGTGATCGAGGCCACGCTGGCCGATCCCCAGCTGGCCGGATGGGAAGGTTTCGGCATCGTCGCCCAGGCCTATGGCCGCCGCGCCGGTGACGTGATCGAGGCGCTGTACCAGATGGCCGAAACCCACGACCGCCGCATCATGGTGCGTCTGGTCAAAGGGGCCTACTGGGACAGCGAAATCAAGCTGGCCCAAGTCGAGGGGCTGGAAGATTTCCCCGTCTTCACCCGCAAGGAAGCCAGCGATGTCAGCTACATCGCCCTGGCCCGCCGCCTGCTGTCGCTGACCGACCGGATCTATCCGCAATTCGCCACCCACAACGCCCATTCCGTGGCCGCCGTGCTGGAAATGGCCCGCGATCTGCCGCACGAGGCCTTTGAATTCCAGCGTCTGCATGGCATGGGCGAGGCGCTGCATGACATCGTGCTAAAGCGCGAAGGCACCCGCTGCCGGATCTACGCCCCCGTCGGCGCGCATCGCGACCTGCTGGCCTATCTGGTGCGCCGCCTGCTGGAAAACGGGGCGAATTCGTCCTTCGTCAACCAGATCGTCGACGAGGACGTCCCCCCCGAGGAGGTCGCCGCCTGCCCCTTTGCCGCGCTGGACCGGCCCCGCGATCAGCAGCTGACCCATGGCCCGGACCTGTTCCAGCCCGAGCGGCGCAATTCCCGCGGCTGGGATCTTCAGGATGTCACCACGCTGGCGCAGATCGACGCCGACCGTGCGCCTTTGGGTAAGCTGACCGTTGCGCCGATCCTGGCCGATGATCAGACCGGTGACCGGGCCGAGACGCGGACCAGCCATGACAACCTGAACCCGGCGACAGGCGCGAAGATCGGCACCACGCAGATGGCCTCGACCCGGGATGCCGAACGCGCGCTGGCCGCCGCCCGCCCCTGGGATGCGCCCGTCGCCACAAGGGCGGAGGTGCTGAACCGCGCCGCCGACCTTTACGAGGCGCATTATGGCGAGGCCTTCGCCCTTCTTGCCACCGAGGCCGGAAAGACCCTGGCCGACGCCGTCGCCGAACTGCGCGAGGCGGTGGATTTCCTGCGCTACTACGCCGCCCGCGCCGCGCAAGAGGACGCGCCCGCACGCGGCATCTTCACCTGCATCAGCCCTTGGAACTTCCCCCTGGCCATCTTCACCGGCCAGATTGCCGCGGCCCTGGCCACCGGCAACGCCGTCCTGGCCAAACCGGCCGAAACGACGCCCGCCATCGCCGCCTGGGCGGTGCGCCACCTGCTGGCGGCGGGCGTGCCCGCCACGGCGTTGCAACTGCTGCCGGGGGAAGGCCGGGTGATCGGCACCGCGCTGACCTCGGACCCGCGCGTGGCGGGGGTGGCCTTTACCGGATCCACCGCCACCGCGCGGCGCATCCAGGCGGCCATGGCCAAGGGCTGCGCCCCGGGCACGCCGCTGATCGCGGAAACCGGCGGGCTGAACGCCATGATCGTGGACAGCACCGCCCTGCCCGAACAGGCGATCCGCGACATCGTCGCCTCGGCCTTCCAGTCGGCGGGTCAGCGCTGTTCCGCGCTGCGCTGCCTGTACGTGCAGGAAGACATCGCCAAGCCCTTCCTTCGGCTGCTGACCGGGGCCATGGACGAACTGGCCCTGGGCAACCCCTGGGACATCGCGACGGACGTGGGCCCGATCATCACCGCCCAGGCGGCGAATGAGATCACCGCCCATGTCGAGGCCGCCGCAGCCGAGGGTCGCCTGATCCACCGCCTGACCGCCCCGCAGGACGGATCCTTCGTGGCCCCCGCGCTGATCCGCGTCGCTGGCATCGGCGACCTGGGCCGCGAGGTCTTTGGCCCCGTGCTGCATGTCGCCACCTATCGCGCGGCGGATCTGGACCGGGTGATCGCCGATGTGAACGCCACCGGCTATGGGCTGACCTTCGGGCTGCACAGCCGCATCGACGACCGGGTTCAGCAGGTGGCCGAGGCCGTGCATGCCGGCAATATCTATGCCAACCGCAACCAGATCGGCGCCATCGTCGGATCCCAGCCCTTTGGCGGCGAAGGCCTGTCAGGCACCGGTCCCAAGGCGGGCGGCCCGACCTACCTGGCACGGTTCACCCGCCGCGCCGCGCCCGAGCCCCAGGCCGAGGATGCGAAGGCCACGGATGTCGCCGCCCTGTCCAAGGCGCTAACCGCGCCGAGGAAGGCACAGGTCACGCAGCACGTCCTGCCCGGCCCGACCGGAGAGCTGAACCGCCTGTCGATCCTGCCCCGTCCCCCGGTGCTTTGCGCCGGACCGGGAGAGGCCGCGCGCAAGGCGCAGATCGCCCGGATCGAGGCCCTGGGCGGCATCGCCCTGCCCGTCGCCGCGCTGCCGGCAGACAGGCTGGCGGATCTGCCCGATTTCGGCGGGTTGGTCTGGTGGGGCGATGCGGGCACGGCGCGCGCCTATGCGGACGCCTTGTGCGAACGTCCGGGGCCGATCCTGCCGCTGATCACCGGGCTGCCGGACCGCGGCCACGCCTGCCAGGAACGCCACCTCTGCGTCGATACCACCGCTGCCGGGGGCAATGCCGCCCTTCTGGCCGGGGAAAATTGATCAACCGACTTATCCCCCGGTTCTGACACGACAAAACCCGGCCCCTTGGGGGCCGGGTTTTTGCGTTTCACACCCCCGACGCGACAGGCAAAGCACCCATACAAGCGGCAAATCCAAAATAGATTTCAGGGGGTTGTGGCGGAGAGGAAGGGATTCGAACCCTCGAGACGGTTCCCCGCCTACACACTTTCCAGGCGTGCGCCTTCGACCACTCGGCCACCTCTCCGAGGCCGCTCATACACAATGCCCGGCGGGGGGTTCAACCCGTATTTTCACACCTTTTGCAGGTTCTGACAAAAAACTGTCAAAAAGATCCCCGACCAGCTCTTTTGGCCGGGTCCGTTGGCCCGGTCCGTTGGCCGGATCGCCGCGCCATTTCCGCATGATGCCCCTGCGGCTGCGCATGCCACGTGACGGGTCGTCAGCCTTCCTGAGCCTCGGCAAAACGAAGACGGTTGCCGAAGGGGTCGATCACTTCAAAGGTCAGGCCCCAGGGGGCGTCCTCCAACCCGGGGCGGTTGTTGGCGTAGGGCCGCGCCATGATCTCTTCGTGCAGGGCCTTCACGGCGCGCATCCGCACGAACGTTATGCTGCCGGGGGTGGCATCGCCGTGATGTTCCGACAGATGCAGCACCAGCCCGCCCCGCTGGATCCCCATGTAAAGCGGCGCTCCGGGGTGGAACCTGTGTTCGAACTGCACCTTGAACCCCAGCCAGTCAAGGTAGAAGGCCCGCGCCTTGCCTTCGTCAAAGCTGCGGAAAATGGGACAGGTTTCGGTGATCTGCATCGGGCTGCTCCTTCGCTTGGGTCTTGTGACGCGCGCCCCGCATCGGTCCCGGTGTCGGGCCGGACGCGGGTCATGGGGCGTCATACAGGGACTTGGGGCTGGCAAGGGGCTGGCCTGCGGCGACCATCGCGCGCAGGCGGCCCAAGGTCAACGCCCCGCCCCCTTGACCTGAACGCGAAAGGAAAAGGCCCGCCCCGGGATACGGGACAGGCCTTGATCCAAGGCTGGATCAACCGGGGATGGTTACCGGATCACGCGCACGATGGTGCGTTCACCGTCCACCACGACCGGGTTGCCGTTCAGGTAGACGTAGCGATAGTCGCTTTCCGGGATCGCGGTCAGGGTGACCTCTTGCGGGATGCCGGCACCAACGACCACTTCACCTTCCACATAAACCGGCTGAACCGGGTTGGCGGTGATATAGGTCACGGTCTTCTCGGGCACGGCTTCGTTGCCGGCGATGGCACCAACAGCTGCGGCACCGGCCACGGCGGCAGGACCGCCGATCAGCGACATGGCAAGAGCACCGGCACCCAGACCACCGATGGCGGCGGCGCGTTCACGGTCGTCCTTGTTCACGTCAACGGTTTCCACGTCGAGCTTGGAGACGTTCTGATAGACAACCGTCGGCTGGTTATCCAGCGAAGCGGTCAGGTAAGGGCTATAGGCCCAGCCCTGCGTACCTTCATAGCTGACCTTGCACCATGCGCCGTCCAGAACGCATTCGTCGACGGAAACCATGGCGTCACCGGGGATGACATCAAGGATCGCGCCGCGCGGGTCGGGCAGATCGCGCAGGTTCAGATCGGTGGTGGCAGTCGCATCGGTCGAGGCCATCGCGGTGGTGGCGGTCAGGATGGCTGCGGCGCTCAGGCCGAGGGTCTTGGCGAACATAGTCTTACTCCTTCATTGCGGGACCGGTGCGGCCCCTTCCCGACAGGCAGACCGTTGTGGTCGGTGCCGTCGTCGTGTGGGGTGTCCAACCCGCGCAAATCAGGAATGTTCCGAGAAACTTCAGAGGCTTCGGCGGAACCCCGCCGGTTGACGCCAGCGAGCGTCGGGTCCTTTGCATGCGTCATGCGCCGCCCTGCGGCAGGGGAAACAGGCGTCTCTTCGACCGGGCGGCCGGTCTTATCGACCCTCGCCCCCGTCGCCCGAAGCATCGCCTGTCTCACCGTCTTGGGACCCCGGCAGATCCTCGGGCGTCAGTTGCTGTTCGGCGGCCTGGGCTTCGTCCCTGGTCAGCGGCTCTGCCACCGGGGTGGCGGCGGGCGGCGCGGTGTCCGGGCGCAGGGCCTCGGGGTTGCGCAGCCAGATGTCGCGCTGCGCAAAGGGAATCTCGATCCCGGCCTCGGCAAATCGTTCGGTGATCTGGTGGTTCATCTCGGTCTGGACCTGCAGGATCGCGGTCACGTCGCGCAGGATCGCCCGGATCTCGAAATCCATGGAATCCGCACCGAACCCCTTGAACAGGATGAAGGGCGGCGGGTTCAGAAGCACCATGGGCTGGGCCTCGGCCACCTCTTGCAGGATCTTCTCGACCTGGCGGGTGTTCGACCCATAGGCCACCCCGACCGGAACGATGATGCGCCCGACCAGGTTGCCGCGCGTCCAGTTCGTCACCGTGCCGGACACCAGATCCGCATTGGGCACGATCACATCCGTGCGGTCGAAGGTCTCGATCCGGGTCGAGCGGACCGAGATGTCGCGCACATAGCCCATCTGCCCGCCGACCTGGATCCAGTCGCCGATGGCCACGGGCCGTTCGATCAGCAGGATGATCCCCGACACGAAGTTCGACACGATGTTCTGAAGGCCGAAACCGATCCCGACCGACAGCGCACCGGCGACAATCGCCAACGACGACAGGTCCAGCCCGGCACTTGTGACCGCGATCACCCCGGCGGCAAAGATCCCCACGTAGCCCATGCCCGAGGCGACGGCGTTCTGACCGCCCACGTCCAGCTTGGTCTTGGGCAGCACCGTCGTCCGCAGCGCGCTTTGCACCATGCGGGTGGCGACATAGCCGATCGCGAAGATCACCACGAAGGTCAGGAAATCGGTTGGGCTGATCCGCGTATCCCCAAGCGAGAAACCGGCAAGGAACCGTGTCCAAAGCTCGGTCAGGTCGGTGACGCGGGCGCCCCAGATCAGCGCAAAGGCAGGGATCGACACCAGCACCAGCGCGAATCCGGCCAGCACCGGGGTCAGCGCTTCTTTCACGCCGTCGCGGTTGCGGGTGAACAGGATGTAAAGTTCGTCCACCAGACGCTGCAGCACCACCAGAAGCGCCATCAGCATAAGCGATGCGATGGTGGGATAAACCAGCGCCTCACCGGCGTTGAAATAGCCGATGGCGGCAAAGATCGGCCCGGCGACGGCCACGGCCATGGTGATCCGCGACAGGATGGTCAGCAGGCGGCTTTTGACATCCACCTCGGTCTCGGCGGTTTCCTTGGCGTGGCGCAGCAGAAGTTGCGCCAGACGCAGCAGCGCCAGCGCCGCGACCACCAGCAGCGGGAAGGTCAGGACCGAGGTGACCTCGGCCCCCCAACCAGCGAAATCCTGGATGCGACGCAGCGGTTCGATCAGGAACAGCACCAGCCCCAGGGTCAGCGCGTGGATGCGCCCCTCGGCCCGGCGGATCCCGTCAAGCGCCAGCGGAAGCTCGAATTTGTCGGTGCGCGGGAACAGCCGCCCGCCCAGCCAGCGCGCCGCGAAGAACTGGAACCCCGCCGCCGGAAGAGCCTGCACCAGCATCTCGCCCCGGGCACCCAGCATTTCCGTCGACAGCCCCGCGATCGCCAGGCAGATGAAGCCGACGACCGGCACGATGATCTGCCCGATCGACACGACAAAGCCCGCCAGCCAGCGTTCCGCCGTGCGGTCCCGGTCCTGCAGGCGCGAGGCAAGCCGTTCGACCCAGTAGCGCCCGCGCAGCGTCAGGATGAAGGCCAGCGTCAGGAAAAACACCGTCATGGGAAGGACTTGCTGGAAGTCCGCGCGCCGCGCCGGGTTGGTCCAATTGTTCTGGATGTCATCCGCGGTGCGGGTGAAGAAGTCGACCAGCGCCGTCACCGCCTGGGGCCAGAGCACCGGGTTCAGCGGCGTCGGACCCAGTTCCAGCAGACGGTCCGCCTGCCGGTCACGCAGGATACGGTCGATCTGCGCGATCAGCGCGTCGGCCCGGCTATAGGCGACCTCGGCGCGCTGCACGGGCGCGCGCAGATCGTTCAGCCGTGTGTTCAGCGTGTCGCGCTGCTGCGCCGTTTCGGGGGCTTCCTCGCCCTCTTCGGGCTTTGGGCCAAGGGCGTCGATCTGGGCGCGCACGGCCTCGATCGCGGCGGCGTTCTGGGACCGGGCGGCCTGAAAGGTCTGACGCCAATTGGTCAGCTCTTCCCGCAGCACCTCGAACGCCTGTTCCGAGGCCGCCTCGGCCCCGATTGCCGTCTCGGCGCGGGCGGCCACATCTACCCAGGCGTCGTAATCGATGTCCTGCGCAAAAACGGAAACCACGCTGCCGATCAGCAGCGTGGTCATCAGCACGACCCAAAGGGCGGCCTGTCTTAGTCTTTCGATCACTCTTCGAACACGCCGGGGATCGAGCGCGGCGAGCCATCCATCCATTCCGGCACGGGCAGGTTCTTTTCCTTCAGGAACGCGGGGTTGAACAGTTTCGACTGATACCGCGTGCCATAGTCGCACAGCACCGTGACAATGGTGTGACCCGGGCCCAACTCGCGCGCCAGGCGCACCGCGCCGGCGATGTTGATGCCCGAGGATCCGCCGACGCAGATGCCCTCTTCGGCCAGCAGATCAAAGACGTAGGGCAGCGCCTCTTCATCGGGGATCTGGTACATCATGTCGGGGCGGAACCCGTCGAGGTTGCGGGTGATGCGCCCCTGCCCGATGCCTTCGGTGATCGACCCGCCTTCCGGCTTGGCCTCACCATCCTTGTACAGGCTGTAGACGCCCGAGCCCATGGGATCGGCCAGGCCGATCTTCACGCCCTTGGGCTGCAGCGCCAGGCCAACACCGGCCAGCGTGCCGCCCGACCCGACCGAGGCGACGAAGCCGTCGACCTTGCCGTTCGTCTGTTCCCAGATCTCCGGCCCGGTGCTGTCGATATGCGCCTGGCGGTTGGCCACGTTGTCGAACTGGTTCGCCCAGACCGCGCCATGCGCTTCGGTCGTCGCCAGTTCCGCCGCCAGCCGTTCGGAATAGCGCACGTAGTTGTTGGGGTTCTTGTAGGGAACCGCAGGAACCTGAACCAGATGCGCGCCGGCCAGGCGGATCATGTCCTTCTTTTCCTGGCTCTGGGTTTCAGGGATGACGATGACGGTCTTGAACCCCATCGACGCCCCGACCAGCGCCAGGCCGATGCCGGTGTTGCCGGCGGTGCCTTCGACGATCGTGCCGCCCGGCTCCAGCTGGCCCTTGGCGATGGCGTCCTTGATGATCCACAGCGCGGCGCGGTCCTTGACCGACTGACCGGGGTTCAGGAACTCGGCCTTGCCCAAGATGGTGCAGCCCGTTTCCTCGCTGACCTTGCGCAGTTTGATCATCGGGGTATTGCCGACCGCGTGGGCCAGATCCTGAGCGACGAGCATGGGGCTATCCTTTCACATCTTGCCCTTCAGATGTAACTGGGTGCCACGGGCAACTCAAGCGGTGGCGCGCAATCTGGACCGTTCGCGCGAAAGCCAGACCAAGGCGAGAACAAGAGGCATGTTGTCCGCCTCTCCCCGGGACAAAAGATCCTCTGCCTGCGCCCAATCCAGAACATGGGTCCGAATGTCTTCGTGTTCCTCTGCCTCGCCGTGGTGCCCTTCGATACCGTCGGGCAGATCGCAGAGCCCCAGGAAGACGTGGAAATATTCGGTGGAATAGCCCGGCGTCGGATAGCCCGATCCGATGCGTTCCAGCCCGCGCAGGGTCAGCCCGGCCTCTTCCACGGCCTCGCGCCGGGCGGTGCTTTCCGGGGTTTCGCCGGGATCGACACGACCAGCAACGGGTTCCAGCATCCAGGGATAGGTCGCACCGCGCCGCCAGGGTCCCATGCGGAACTGTTCCACCAGCAGGATCCTGTCGCGCACGGGGTCATAGGGCAGCAGGATAACCGCCTCGGCCGCAACGAAAACTTCGCGGGTGATCTCTTCGCTCAGGCCGCCCTGGAAGGTCGGGTGGCGCAGCTGGATGGTTTCAGTGACAAAGTATCCGGCGTGATCGGCCTGCTGGCTTTTCACCTGCACCTCGGAGGCGGGGATATCGGTGCCGACCTGCGGGCGCGGCATCTGCGTCGCCTCGACCCGGCTGTGGGCGCGGGCCTCGGCCTGGGCGCGGCGGAACTGCAGCGCCCCGCCCGAGAAGCGGCCCATGTAGGACATCAGCTCCTGCGCGGCAAAGCGTGACCGCGCGCCCGAGGACGCCTGCCAGTCCGACAGCGCCCAGTCGCCATGCGGCGCAGGCCCGCCTTCGATCGGCTGAAAGACCAGCGCCTGTTCGGGCCCTGCGTCGGTCACGACCTCGACTTCCTCGATGTCATAGCCAAAGGCGTCTTCATAATGGACCAACCGGTCCAGCGCCTTTTGCGACACCCGGATCACCGCACCCTGCGCCTGATCGCCGTCCGACCGCACCAGCACCGGATAGACCGCCTGGTCTACCCCGGCGATCCGCCAGCCGTACAGGACTGCGGGTTCCTGCACCACCGGCTCACCGGCGACAAGATCCAGCAGCTGCGGGTCGCGCAGCGTTCCGAACAGGAAAACAGGTTTGACCATCCTAGCGCCCCGGCCACTTCTTCCCGGCCATATGCGCCAGGATCCCCGAGACCGCGCCCCCGGCCCCAAGCCAGATCAGGATGTCGGTGTTCAGAAAAACCTGGCCGTACTTCTTGGCGATCGGCAGCAGCCCATAGATCACCTTCATTGGGTCATGAAACCGGCGGCTGACCGCGACGTCGAAGCTTTCTTTGACGCAGACGGCCAGCATGACCCAGAAGACCACCATCGCCATGGCGGTCAGGCCGACGCCGATTGCATTGCCGTATCCCAGTTCCCCCCGGTCGGCCCTGCGGCCCAGGATGGACCAGCCGCAGACGGCCCCCACGACCACCGACACCAACACGAGGTTGCCGGTATCCAGAAGACCAAGCACCTGTTTCGACAAGCCCGAGACGACCCAGGCGACAAAGGCAAGACAAAGGGCTGCAATGACCTTGGCAGCAGTGGGCATCGGGTTTCTCCCTTATCAGGCCCGATCCGCTGGTGTCAGACTGCTCAGGCCTCCGGGATCAGGCAGGCCGCGTAATCGTGATCTGCGTTACGTCACAGTTACCGCCCTCGAAGGCCGCCGCGCAAGAGGTCAGGTAGAAATTCCACATCCGCCGGAAGCGGTCATCGAACCCCATGTCCGCGATGCGGTCCCAGTGGTCGTTGAAGGTGCTGTGCCAGCGCCGCAGCGTCTGACTGTAGCTAGGGCCGAATTCGATTGATTTTCTAAGGGTTAGGCCTGCCTTCTCGACCTCTGCCCGCAGGGCGGAGGGGCTGGGAAGCATACCGCCGGGGAAGATGTATTTCTGAATGAAATCAACGCCTTTTCGATAGGTCTCAAAGCGCCGGTCCTGCACGGTGATGATCTGCAGCGTGGCGGACCGTCCGGGCCGCAGCCGGTCGCGCACCGCGTTGAAATAGACCGGCCAGTATTTTTCGCCCACGGCCTCGAACATCTCGATGCTGGCGATGCCGTCATACAGCCCCGTCTCGTCGCGGTAATCCTGAAGCTTCAGATCAACAAGGTCGGAAAGTCCCGCCTTTTCAATACGCTCCCGCGCGTACTTCAACTGCTCTTCACTGATGGTCAGACCGGTGACCCGCAGCCCGCGTTCCTTCGCGGCATATTCCGCGAAACCGCCCCAGCCACAGCCGATTTCCAGCACGTGATCGCCGGGCTGCACACCCATCTGATCGACCATGGACTTGTACTTAGCCCGCTGCGCCGCCTCGAGGCTTTCCTGCCCGGTCTGGAACAGGGCCGAGCTGTAGGTCATGCTGTCATCCAGCCACAGACCGTAGAATTCATTCCCAAGATCATAGTGATACGAGATGTTCTTGCGCGCCTGCGTCTTGGTGTTGCGGTTCATCCAATGGCGCATCCGTTCATAGGCGCGCACCAGGGCCATGCCCGGGAAGCCGTCATAAAGTTCGTCATTGCCCGCATGCAGAAGATCCAGAAAGGCCTGCAGATCGGGCGAGGACCACCAGCCTTCAAGATAGGCGTCACAGAAGCCCAGGTCGCCTTCGCGGATCAGCCGGGCAAAGATGTCGTCGTTGTGCACGTGAAGCTCGGCCACGGGGCCGGGGCGCGCGCCTTCGGCCCGGAAGATCCGGCCATCCGACAGGTGAAAGTCCAGCCGCCCGACGGGCATCTGAGACGCCATCTGGAAGACCTTGCCGAAGTAGCGCGGCAGCCCGGTTTCCCCGGAAATCTCGGTTCGGATCATGGCGGATGCTCCTGTCATATCCGTCAGGTGATATCCCCGAAGCCTGCGGCCCCGGGGCGACTTTAACAAAACTTTAACACAAAAACCCCGATGTCGAGGGCACTTATTCGGATTTCAGCGCCTCATAGGCCGCCAACGCCGCCTTGCGCCCTTCGTCCAGCGGCACGATCGGATCGGGATAGGCGTCATCGGGCGACAGCCCCCAACTTTGCGGCACGGCGTCGAAGTAGGACAGCGCAGTCTTGGTGGGCCGGGCAGAGCCTTCGGCGATCCACGCGCGCACATAGGTGCCGTCGGGGTCGAATTTCTCAAGCTGGGTGTCCGGGTTGAAGACGCGGAAATAGGGCGCGGCGTCCGGTCCGCAGCCCGCCACCCATTGCCAGCCCATGGCGTTCGAGGCCGGGTCCCAGTCGGTCAGGCAATCCTCGAACCATTTCTGGCCGACGCGCCAATGCACCAGCATATGCTTGGTCAGGTACGAGGCGACGACCATCCGCGCCCGGTTGTGCATCCGTCCGGTCACATACATCTCGCGCAGGGCGGCATCGACGAATTTCACCCCGGTGCGCGCCTGTTTCCAGGCCTTGACCTCGCGCCGGCGCTCATCCTCGGACCAGTCGAAATCCTCCCAGCCGTCACGCCAGTTCTGATCCACCAGACGCGGCGTGTGATAGAGCAGATGGTAGGCAAATTCGCGCCAGACAACTTCCTTGCGGAAATGTTCCGCGCCGGCCTTGCCCGCCGCCTCGCCGCGCAGCGCCGCGTGCCAGAGTGTCCGGGGCGAGATTTCGCCGTAGGTCAGATATTCGGACAGGCCCGAACAGGCATCTTCGCCGGGAAAGTCCCGCCGCGCCTTGTAGCCGTCCATATGATGCGCCGAAAACGCCGAGAGCCGCGCTAGCGCCGAGGCCTCTCCCGGTTTGCAGTGCTGCGCCAGAACCTCCGCCCCGCGCCGCATGGCGGCCCCCATCTTCCAGTCTTCCAGGTCCTCGCTGTCGGGCCAGCTGTCGGGGCGGCTCTCCGGCCCTGACAGGCTCGGCTCGCTCAGCGGCGCGTCGACCTCACGATCCTTCACCGCCCGCCACATGGGCGAATAGACCTGATACATGCCACCCTGCTTGGTCTCGACCTCCCAGGGTTCAAAGATCAGGTGGCTGTTGAAGCTTTGCACCTCAAGCCCCTGATCCTTCAGGGCTTCTTTGATGCGGCTGTCGCGTTCGATGGCCTGCGGATCGTACAGCCGCGACCAATAGACAGCATCGGCCCCAGTCTGATCAACCAGATCCTCCAGCACCTCGCGCGCGGGGCCACGGCGCAGGATCATCCGCGATCCGGCCTCTTCCAGGCGGGACTGAAACGCCGCAATCGCCTGCCCCAGACGCCATTTCGGCGCGGCCCCAAGGCCCGCCACGCTGTCGTCATGGATGAAGACCGGGATCACCGCGCCCCGTTCCACGGCGGCCACCAGTGCCGGATTGTCGCCCAGCCGCAGGTCACGCCGCAGCCACAGGATGGTTTTTTTCTTCTCGCTCATAGTCTTGATACGTAGCGGGCCGGGCCCCGGATCAAGTCCGGCACGAAGATTCCCACAAAAAAGAGGGCACCGAAGCGCCCCCTTTCAATCGTTTTGACCGGATGGCTCAGGCCCGGCGTTCGGACCGCAGACCGCGGTAGATCGCAAAGCACATCACCAGCAGCACGATGGTGAACGGCAGACCCGTCGAGATCACCATAGATTGCAGCGATCCCAGGCCGCCCGCCGACAGCAGCAGCACGATGGCCACGGCGCCTTCGAAGATGCACCAGAAGACCCGCTGCGGCACCGGCGCGTCGACCTTGCCACCCGCCGTGATCGTGTCGATCACCAGCGACCCGGAATCCGACGAGGTCACGAAGAAGACGATGACCAGAATGATCCCGATGAACGAGGTGATCGAGGCCAGCGGCAGAGCGTCGAGCATCTTGAAAAGTTTCAGTTCAAGCGGGGCTTCCTGCGCGGCGGTATAGCCGTCCTGAAGCACCTGCTGGATTGCAACGCCACCGAAGACCGACATCCACAGCACGCAGACCAGCGAGGGGATCAGCAGCACGCAGATCACGAATTCCCGCACGGTGCGGCCCCGGCTGACGCGGGCGATGAACATGCCGACGAAGGGCGACCAGGAAATCCACCAGGCCCAGTAGAACGAGGTCCAGCCCTGCATGAAGTTCACGTCTTCACGCCCCACGGGGTTCGACAGCGCCGGCAGGTACTGCACGTAGGCCACCAGGTAGTCGGCAAAGCCCGTCAGGGTGGCCAGGGTCGGCCCGGCGATCAGCACGAAGACCAGCAGAAGGAAGGCCAGCCCCATGTTGATTTCCGACAGCACCTTCACCCCGCCGTCCAGGCCCCGAAGAACCGAGATGAGCGCAATGGCGGTGATGGCGAAAATCAGGATCACCTCGGTCGAGGGGCCGATCGGGATGCCGAACAATTCGTTCAGACCCGCGTTGGCCTGCGTCGCGCCGAACCCGAGCGAGGTCGCAAGACCGAACAGCGTGGCAAAGACCGCCAGCGTGTCGATCACATGGCCCCACCATCCCCAGACGCGATCGCCCAGGATCGGGTAGAAGGCCGACCGGATCGTCAGGGGCAAGCCCTTGTTATAGCTGAACAAGGCAAGCGCCAGCGCCACGACCGCGCAGATCGCCCAGGGGTGCAGCCCCCAGTGGAAGATCGTCGCCGCCATGCCAAGGCGCACAGCCTCGGCTTCGTTCCCGGCAGCCGCGCCAAGCGGGGCCCAGTCGGTGCGCACCCCGCCTTCGGCAGCGGTGCCGCCCATAGCGGATGAAAAATGGCTCATCGGTTCGGACACGCCATAGAACATCAGCCCGATGCCCATACCGGCCGCAAACAGCATCGCAAACCATCCGACATAGGAATAATCCGGCGATGCCTCGGCCCCGCCCAGCCTGACCTTGCCAAGCGGCGAGACGATCAGGAAAAGGCAGAACAGCACAAAGATGTTCGCCGCGCCCAGGAAGAACCAGTCAAAGCCCTTCGTCACCGCGCCGAACATCCACGAAAACGCCGCGCCCGCCTGATCGGGCAGCGCGAGCGTGTAGAAGACAAAGGCCACGATCGCGAGGCCCGAAATCAGGAAGACCGGGTTGTGGATGTCAAATCCGAAGGGCCCGACCTGCCCGTCGATATTGTTCTGTCCGACTTCGTAATCGGTGTCGATCACCGCCGCGGCCCCCTCGGGTGCCGGGATGCCCGGAGCCGTTTCGTCACTGTTTTCCGTCATTGTATCCCCCGTAAGGAAAGCCCCCCGGCTCTGACGGCCAGGTATTGTTTTCGGGCTAATGGAAGGCGACGTCCCCGGTTAAAAGGGCGCGTCCCTTGGGGGCAATGGTAGCGCAAAAGTGATCGGATCAACATGCATCTGCGGCGCATAATTGTGCAACTGCGACATTGGCGTGTCGCAAACAGACTACGAAATGTCGCGAAATCCCGGCAGTCAGGCTGACCAAATCAGCCTTTACTTTTCCAGATCAATGCCTTGCGGAAAGACGTTCATCTAAAAGCGCAATGACTTTGTCACTTGGCACGTCCGAGGTCACGAAGGCCTCTCCGATCCCGCGGGCCAGGATGAAGCGGATCTGCCCGTCGACGACCTTCTTGTCCTGCCCCATCAAGGCAAACAGTTCCTCGGCCGCGGGCAGATCGCCGGGGATGTCGGCCAGATCGACCTTCATGCCCATGTCGCGCAGATGCGCCCGCACCCGGCTGGGGCTTTCCTGCGAACACAGGCCCAGACGCGACGACAGTTCAAACGCAAGCGCACAGCCGATGGCCACGCCTTCGCCGTGCAGCAGGCGGTCGGAATATCCCGTCGCCTTTTCAAGCGCATGACAGAAGGTATGACCCAGGTTCAGAAGTGCACGATCGCCCTGTTCGGTTTCATCCCGCGCGACGATATCGGCCTTCATCTGGCACGACCGGCGGACGGCGTGGATCCGCGCCGCCATGTCACCGGCGGCCATCTTCGGTGCATTTCCTTCCAGCCAGTCGAAGAACGCGGCATCGCCAAGAAGCCCGTATTTCACCACCTCGCCATAACCGGCCAGGAAATCCCGTTCCGGCAGGGTCGCCAGCACGCCGGTATCCGCCAGCACCAGGCTGGGCTGATGAAACGCCCCGATCAGGTTTTTGCCCTGCGGCGCATTGATCCCGGTCTTGCCGCCCACGGAACTGTCCACCTGCGCCAGAAGCGAGGTCGGCACTTGCACAAACCGCACGCCCCGGCGCAGCACGGCGGCGGCAAAGCCCGCGAGATCGCCAATCACGCCGCCACCAAGCGCGACAACCACGTCGCGGCGTTCGACCTTCTGTTCCAGCAGCCATTCGACCGCGCGGGAAAACTGCTCCCACCCCTTGGTGGCCTCACCGGGCGGCAGGGACAGGGCGACGACCTCAATCCCCTCGGCGGCCATGCCGGCGCGGAAGGCGTCAAGGTGTTGGGCCGCCACGTTTTCATCGGTCAGAACGGCCACCCGGGGGCGCGCCAGAAGCGGCGCGATCCAGCGCCCGGACTGCGCCAGAAGCCCTTCTCCAATCTGGATGTCATAGCTGCGATCGCCCAGGGCGACGTGAACCGTCTGAGGATTTTCGGCGGTCATTTTCTCTCCAATACGTCGGGGCGCTGCGCCACGGCCTGGGCCACGCGGGCGGCCATGTCCTGGACCGAAATGTCGGGCGAGGCGGGAACCTCGAGATCCGCCTGCTGGTAGATCGGCACGCGTTTTTCATAGAACGCGGTCAGTGTCCCCTTGGGGTCGGGCGTCTTCAGCAGCGGGCGGGTGTTGCGGTGCTTCACCCGGCTCCACAACAGTTCGAGATCCGCGTTCAGCCAGACCGCTACGCCCTTTTGCGAAATCAGGCTGCGGTTGCGGTCGGCCAGATAGGCCCCGCCACCGGTCGAAAGCACACAGGGCCGCCCATCCAGAAGCCGTTGAATGACCTCGGTTTCCCGCGCGCGAAAGAAGGGTTCGCCATCGCGGTCGAAGATCTCGGCGATGGTCATCGAGGCCGCGGTTTCGATTTCATGATCGGTGTCCAGGAAAGGCACGCCCAGCTCTTCGGCCAAGGCCCGGCCCACGGCCGTCTTCCCTGCCCCCATCATGCCAACCATCACGATGGTCTTCTTCAGCGTCCAGCCCATTTCGTCCCGTATCACTCGTCGTTTTCGGGGTCTCGGCGCCCCGGTTTTCGATGGTTCACGGTTGAATGACGTGATCTTGGGCAAAAGGCCAGCTATATTGCAGGAAAAAGGCAGGAAGGCAGAGGCAGACTATTTATGCTACGACTGATCAAGTGGCTGATCTTGTTAATCATTCTGGGGGGCATCGGCCTGACGGGCTATGCCTATATCGGCCCCTATTTCGGCGTGGACTTCACCCCCGACAAGGCCGAGATTCGGACCCCCGTGGTTCTGGATGCGGACTAGATCGGCAGCAATAGCGCGGTCGGCGGGGTCTTTGCCCCGGGCCGGCGCATTCTTGCCGACAGCCCCGTTGCGGGCCGCGCTTGCCGTGGTTCTGCTGGCTGCACAGCCGGGCGGCGTCCAGGCGCAATCGCAGGCCCAGTATCAGGTCCAATCGCAAGCGAACCGTCCGATTTCCGCCATCGACTGGCTGGACCAGGGCAGCGATTTCGCGGCCCTGCCGCGTCCGGCACCCGAGCTGAATATTCCCCTTCAGCCCCCACGCCCGCCGCTTGGTGACCTGGCCGAACCGCCGGTGGCCGAACGCATCATCAAGCCCGAGGTGACGACCCATGCGCTGAACGCGCAGCAGGCCGGGGCCGTGGGCCTTTTGCCGCGCCGTGTGACCGGGCTGCCCGCAGACCTCTGGCAGGGGTCGCTTCCTGCCACGCTGACCCGCCGGATCGACGCGTTGGATCTGACCGACACCCCGGCCCTGCAATCGCTGCTGTATTCGCTTCTGCTGGCCGAGACGCTGCCGCCCGAAGCGCCCGGATCCAACCAGACGGCCAATCGAACGGCCGGGCATGATTTCCTGCTGGCCCGCATCGACAAGCTGACCGCCATGGGCGCCGTCGATCCCGCGCTGGCGCTGGCCGAACGGGCCGATCCGACCAGCCATCCGGCAATCTTTGCGCGCTGGTTCGACCTGTCGCTTCTGGCGGGCGACGATCATCGCGCCTGTTCCGCCCTGCGCGACCGCCCGGCGCTGTCGCCCTCGGACGCGGCGCTGACCTTCTGCCGGGCCATGCTGGGTCAATACGACCTCGCCGTGCTGACCTTTGGCAATGCCGCCGCCCTTGGGATGCTGACCCAGTCCGAGGAAACGCTGCTGCGCCTCTACCTCGATCCCGAACTGGCCGAGGAAACGCCGCCCCTGCCGCCGCCTGCGCGCCCCTCGCCCCTGGCTTTCCGTCTGGCCGAGGCGATCGGCACCCCGCTGCCCACGGGCGGCCTGCCGCGCGCATACGCGATGACCGATCTGCGCGGCACCTCTGGCTGGCGGGCCGAGATCGAGGCCGCCGAGCGCCTGACCCAAAGCGGCGCGCTGACCGAAAACCGGCTGCTGGGCATCTATACTGCACGCGAACCCGCCGCCTCGGGGGAACCCTGGGACCGGGTCGAGGCGATCCAGCAGCTGGACGCCGCGATCAGCGCCAGCAACCGGGACCGTGCCGCCCGCGCCCTGCCCGCTGCCTGGTCCGCGCTTCAGGCCGCCGCGCTGGACGTACCCTTTGCCCGGCTCTGGGCGGTAACGCTGGTCGACATGGATCTGGGCGCGGCCAGGGGTGACGACATCGACGCCGACCAGATCGCGAATATCCTTTTCGACATGGCCATGCTCTCGCCCGAATACGAAACCCTTGCCGCCCGCCTGCCGCGCCCCGATGCGCGGCGCAAGTTCCTGGCGGCGCTGGCCGTGGGCGAACCGGGCACCGCAACCGCGCCCGATGTCACCGCCCAGGCGATCCAGCGCGGCTTCGCCCCCGAGACCGAGCTTCCGACCCTGATCCGGCTGGACCTGCAACAGGGCAAGCTGGGCGAGGCGATGTTGCAATCCATGGCGCTGCTGGCCCAGGGGGCCGAGGGCGCGACCAAGGACATCGCCCCCGCCTTGGCCGCCCTGCGCCGCATGGGGCTGGAGGACACCTCGCGCCGCGCCGCCTTGCAACTGATGCTGCTGGAGCGTGGGCTATGACCAGCGATCTGGCCGTCACGCAGCGCTGGATTTCCACCTTCCTCGACGCCCAGGCGGCCGAGGCGGGATCGTCCCGCAACACCCTGCTTGCCTATGGCCGCGACCTGAAGGATTACGCCGCCTGGATGGACCGCAAGGCCCGCCGGATCGACACCGCCACCCGTGCGGACGTCGAGGCCTATCTGACCGATTGCGACGCCCAGGGGCTCAGCAAGGCGACCCGCGCCAGGCGTCTGTCCGCGATCCGCCAGATCTATCGCTTTGCCTTCGAGGAAGGCTGGCGCACCGACAATCCCGCGATCGAAATTCGCGGCCCCGGGCGCTCCAAGAAGCTGCCCAAGACATTGACCACGCAAGAGGTTTCCGCCCTTCTGGACGCCGCACGCACCCAGGGGCGCAGCCCCTCGGACCGGCTGCGCAACACCTGCCTGATGGAGCTGTTGTACGCCACCGGCATGCGGGTGACCGAACTCGTGTCCCTGCCGATTGCCGCCGCCAAGGGCGATCCGCGCATGCTGCTGATCCGCGGCAAGGGCGGCAAGGAACGCATGGTGCCGCTGTCCCCTCCCGCCCGCGCCGCGCTGTTGGACTGGCTGGCGGACCGGCAGGCGCAGGACGATGCGCTGCCACGCGGCGAACAGCCGTCGCGGTTCCTGTTCCCCTCCCGCTCGGCCGAGGGGTATCTGACCCGCCACCGGTTCTACATTCTGATCAAGGAAATCGCCATGGCCGCCGGGGTGTCGCCGTCGAAGGTCACTCCGCACACGCTGCGCCACGCCTTCGCGACGCATCTTCTGGAAAACGGCGCCGACCTGCGGGCGATCCAGACGCTTCTGGGCCACGCCGACCTCGCCACGACCGAGATCTATACCCATGTGCTGGAACATCGCCTGAAAGAGCTGGTGGAAACCCACCACCCCCTGAACCGCGCGTGAACCGCAGCTGAAACCGACCGGGTTAACCGGATCTTCACGGCATCTTAACCCTGTTTCGGCCCAATGGCAGCACCCGACCGAAGGTGCCCCAGATGCGGTTGCTGATCCTTCTATTGCTGACTTCCCTGCCCCGCACCCTGCCTGCGCAGGATCTGCCGATGACGCTGTATCTTGTCTGCCGCCTGACGGGGCCGGGACAGGACGCCATCCTGCGCATCGACACCCAGGCCGGGCTGTATCGCTGGCTGGGCCGGATGGATGGCGCCCCCTTCCTGTCGGCACTTCTGGATCCGGCGCGCGATGTCTTTCCCGATCTTCCGCCGCTTCCCCTGCGCCTTGGCCATGACCGCAGCCTGCAAAGCACCCTTTGCACGCCGCTGAACGGCCAGCTTCTGGGCGATCTTGTGGGGTTTGCCGACAAGGCGGGATGGCACTGGCAGGGCGATGGTCAGCTGTCGGTCTATGCCCGGCGCGATCACCCGCTGCCGGACCGAACGGTCCAGCTTTTGGCGCGCGCCGCTGCCATGCACCGCCAGTCACCGGGCCCGTCACTGCGCCGGACGCCTCCGTGATCCCAGATCACCCTTGAACCCCTATGCCCTGCACCCCATAACCCTGTGAACCACCCCGAGACGGAGCACGGAACATGGCAGGCGAATTGGACACGGCCTTTTGGTTGACCGGCGGCGCGATCCTGCTGCTGCTGGTGCTGTCCGGCTTTTTCTCGGGCTCGGAAACCGCGCTGACCGCCGCGTCGCGCGGCAAGCTGCGCACCCAGGCCGACAAGGGATCGCGCGGGGCCGAACGCGCCCTGAAGATCACCGAAGACAATGAAAAGCTGATCGGCTCGGTCCTGCTGGGCAACAACCTGGTGAACATCCTCTCGACCTCGCTGGCGACGGCGATGTTCACCCGCCTGTTCGGCGACAGCGGCGTGGCGCTGGCCACCCTGGTCATGACCGCCCTGGTGCTGATCTTCGCCGAGGTGCTGCCCAAGACCTATGCCATCACCAACGCCGAAAAGGCCGCCGCAGGGGTCGCCGGGCCGATCCAGGTGATCGTCACGGTGTTTTCCCCGCTGGTCGGGGCGATCCGCATCCTGGTGCGCGGCGTTCTGCGGGTCCTTGGGGTCCAGGTCGATCCCGACAGCCGCATCCTGGCCGTGCGCGAAGAAATCGCCGGTGCCCTGCAGCTGGGCCATTCCGAAGGCGTGGTGGAAAAAGAGGACCGCGACCGCATCCTGGGCGCGCTGGACCTGTCCGACCGCTTTGTCGAGGAAATCATGCTGCACCGCAGCCGGATCGAGATGATCGATGCCGCCACCCCGCCGCAAGAGCTTCTGGCGCAATGTCTGCAATCGAACCACACCCGCCTGCCGGTCTACAAGGACGACCCCGAGAACATCATCGGCATCCTGCACGCCAAGGACCTGCTGCGCGCCATGCACACGCTGTCGGTCCAGACCGACCGGTCGCTGACCGATGCTTTTACCGACTTCAAGCTGTCGGACGTGATGATGAAGCCCTACTTCGTGCCGGAGACCACGACGCTGGACGAACAGATGCGCCAGTTCCTGAACCAGCGCACCCACTTTGCCCTGGTGGTGGACGAATACGGCGCCCTGCGCGGCCTGCTGACGCTGGAAGACATCCTGGAAGAGATCGTGGGCGAGATCACCGACGAATTCGACCCCGACGCCGAACATGTGGTGCGCCCGACCGAGGACGGCCAATACGTGATCGACGGGGCCATGACGATCCGCGACCTGAACCGCGCGATGGACTGGGCGCTGCCCGACGATGAGGCCAATACCGTCGCCGGCCTCGTCATTCACGAGGCGCAGATGATCCCGAACTCGGGCCAGGTCTTTGTTTTCCACGGCTACCGGTTCGAGGTCCTGGCCCGCAAGGACAACCGCATCACCCGCCTCAAGATCCGCCCCCTGACCGCGCAGCCGCGCGACTGATCCCGACATGACCGACGCCAAGACGCCCGCCCATTATGACCTTCTGATTATCGGGGGCGGCGTGAACGGGGCCGGCATCGCCCGGGACGCCGCAGGGCGCGGCTATGCGACCTGTCTGTGCGAGATGGGGGATTTCGCGTCTGCCACCTCCTCGGCCTCGACCAAGCTGTTCCATGGCGGGCTGCGCTACCTGGAATACCTGGAACTGCGGCTGGTCCGAGAGGCGCTGCAAGAGCGCGAGGTGCTTCTGCGCAACATGCCGCATATCTCATGGCCGATGCGCTTCGTGCTGCCTTACGACCCCGAGATGCGGTTCGACAGCTCTACCCCCGTGTCCCGCGCCCTGTCCTTTGTCATGCCCTGGATGAAGGGCCGCCGCCCCGCCTGGCTCGTCCGTATGGGGCTGTTCCTGTACGACACGCTGGACCGCACGCGCACCCTTCCCGGCACCCGGCGGCTGGACCTGAGCCGCGATCCCGCCGGTGCCCCGCTGAAATCGCATCTGAAGACCGCCTTTGAATATTCCGACGGCTGGGTCGACGACGCCCGCCTGGTGATCGCCAACCTGATCGACGCCCAGGACCGCGGCGCGCGCATCTTCGCCCGCACCCGGGTCGAGAGCGCGACCCGCACCGACACCGGCTGGCAGGTGACCCTGACCACCCCCGAAGGCCGGGAAGAGGTCACCGCGACCCAGATCGTCAATGCCGCCGGTCCCTGGGTCGACCAGGTGCTGCGCGACGTCTTTGGCCAGAACGATGCGCACAACATCCGCCTGGTCCGGGGCAGCCATATCGTCGTGCCGCGCAAGTTCGACCATGACCGCGCCTATTTTTTCCAGAACAGCGACGGGCGGATCATATTCGCCATTCCCTACCTGGAAGACTTCACGCTGATCGGCACCACGGACGAAGATCACCCCGATCCCGCCGAACCGCCCCGCATCAGCGACGGTGAAATCGCCTATCTCTGCGACATGGCCAGCCAGTATTTCGCCACCCCCGTGACGCCCGGGGACGTGTGCTGGACCTATTCCGGTGTCCGTCCGCTGTATGACGACAACGCCAGCGCCGCCGCTGCGGCGACCCGCGATTACGTCATCCGCCGCGACGTGGACGGCGCGCTGTTGAACATCTTTGGCGGCAAGCTGACGACCTACCGGCGTCTGTCGGAATCCGCCCTGAGCGCCGTCGAGTCGCATCAGGGCACCAAGGGGCCCGCCTGGACCCGCGATGCCGCCATGCCCGGCGGGGATTTTGCCCGCGCCGATCGCGCGCAGCTGCTAGAGGGCTACGTGGACCGCTATCCCTTTGTCCCGGAAAAGGTGCTGAATCGCATGCTGTCCTGCTATGGCACCCGCGTTCCCATGGTCCTGGGCGATGCCCGATCTGCCGCGGATCTGGGCCGGGATTTCGGTGCCGGCCTAAGCGAGGCCGAAGTGCGCTATCTGAAGACGCAGGAATGGGCGCATACGGCCGAAGACATCCTCTATCGCCGCACCAAGTTGGGGCTGCAGATGTCCCCGGAACAGGTTGCAGCCCTGTCTGAACATCTGACCACAAACACCTGAGACAAAAGAAAAAGGGCGCTCCGAAGAGCGCCCTTTCGAATTCAGGAAGATCCCTGATCAGCCGCGGGCGCGCCCAACAAGTTTCCAGGCTGCCGGCAGGACCAGCGCGGCCAGCGCCAGCTTCAGCGCGTCGCCCAGGATAAAGGGCGTCAGGCCCCATGCCAGGATCGGCTTGTCCCAGCCGTAAAGCGTGCCCAGCCACAGCAGGCCCGGAACGTACAGCAGCACGTTGCCCGCCAGCATCGCCAGCGCCATCTTGACGACCGAGCGGTCCCAGCCACGCTGTGCCAGCCAGCCCAGCAGGACGGTGGCCATGACATAGCCGACCAGATAGCCGCCGGTGCCGCCCATCATGTACTCAAGACCGTTCTTTTCGGCACTCGAGGACTGGAAGATGTCAAAGCCCAGCATGCCGATCAGCATGTAGCCCATGATGGTGACCAGGCCGAGGCGCGCGCCATAGGCGGCACCGATACCGAGAACGGCGAAGGTCCCCATGCTCACGGCGACGGGCGAACCCGGGACCGGAACCTTGATCTTGGCGCAGATGGCCAGCAGCGCGATACCGGCGATGACCAGTGCGGCCTGCTTCAGGCGCAGCGCGGCACCTTCCGTCGGGCCGAACGCGTCGGTCAGAACCCGTGCTGTCGAAGTCTGGGACATGTCTTTCCTCCATTCCCCACGTAACGATTACGTATCATTTTCCCTGTGATGCCCCAGGCATGGGCAAAGAGCAAGCGCCTAGAACGGACAGATCACCGGGAAGTTGCAAAGTCCGATTTTGCTAAGCAGACCTGTTTGCAAACCCGCAAATCCCCTTGAAAACCCTAAGCTGGCTTAAGGTTGGCGGGTGTAATGACTTTCCATGCGATAGTCCTTGCGCGGGCCCTTGACCTGCCAGACCGCGCGCCACCTGGGCCCGTCGTTCAAATCCCAGCCGCTGAAATCATAGCGCACGTCATAGATGTCGGGCGGGCAATCGTGATGCGCCTCGACCTGCGCGCCGGGCGCGATCAGGTGAAAGAACCGGCCGTCATCGAAAAACACCTCGATCCCCGCGCCGCCCTGCCGCCAGTGATAGACGCGCTGCCCCTGCATGGGGGCCTGGCCCTCGATCACCATCTCTCCGGCTTCGGTCAGCACCAGTTCCGCGCCATTGCGGGCAAAGCGCGCTGTGCCGGTGAACACCGCATCCGGGCCGACGGCATTCACCACCCGCCGGTCGAGCATCCAGTCGCCTTCAAAATCGCTCAGATCCATGGCTCCGCGACACCGGGCCGCCCCGGTCCCCCTGCTTGTAGACTTGTCCCCCTGATGCCCCGGCGGTAAGAGGCGCGCAACCCATCCCTTCAAGGCAGATCAGGAGACTTGGATGATCCCTCGCTATTCCCGCCCCGACATGGTTGCCATCTGGTCGCCGGAAACCAAGTTCCGCATCTGGTACGAGATCGAGGCCCACGCCTGTGACGCCATGGCCGACCTTGGCGTGATCCCACGCGAAAACGCCGACGCCGTCTGGAAAGCCAAGGACGTCGAATTCGACGTGGCCCGCATCGACGAGATCGAGCGCGTGACCAAACATGACGTCATCGCCTTCCTGACGCACCTGGCCGAACATGTCGGTTCCGAAGAGGCGCGGTTCGTACACCAGGGCATGACCTCGTCCGACGTGCTGGACACCTGTTTCAACGTGCAGCTGGTGCGCGCCGCCGACATCCTGATCGCCGACCTCGAAGCCCTGCTGGCCGCGCTGAAGAAACGCGCCTACGAGCATAAGGACACGATCCGCATCGGCCGCAGCCACGGCATCCACGCCGAACCCACCACCATGGGCCTGACCTTCGCGCGCTTCTACGCGGAAATGGACCGCAACCTGTCCCGTATGCGCGACGCCCGGGCCGAGATTGCCACCGGCGCGATTTCCGGCGCTGTCGGCACCTTTGCCAATATCGACCCGGCGGTCGAGGAACATGTCTGCGACAAGCTGGGCCTCGTCCCCGAGCCGATCTCGACCCAGGTGATCCCGCGCGACCGTCACGCCGCCTTCTTCGCCACGCTTGGCGTCATCGCGTCCTCGATCGAGAACGTCGCGATCGAGATTCGCCACATGCAGCGCACCGAGGTTCTGGAAGCGGCCGAATTCTTCTCCATGGGGCAAAAGGGCTCCTCGGCCATGCCGCACAAGAAGAATCCGGTCCTGACCGAGAACCTGACCGGCCTCGCACGTCTGGTCCGCATGGCCGTCATCCCCGCGATGGAGAACGTGGCGCTCTGGCATGAGCGTGACATCTCGCATTCCTCCGTGGAACGCAACATCGGCCCCGACACCACCATCACCCTGGACTTCGCCCTGTCGCGTCTGACCGGCGTGATCGAGAACCTGCTGGTCTATCCGCAGAACATGCTGGACAACATGAACAAGTTCCCCGGGCTGGTCATGTCTCAGCGGGTGCTGCTGGCCCTGACCCAGGCCGGCGTGTCGCGTGAAGACGCCTATCGTCTGGTGCAGCGCAACGCCATGAAGGTCTGGGATCACCGCACCGACTTCCGCGAGGAACTGCTGGCCGATGACGAAGTCCGCGCCGCGCTGAGCGAGGACGAGATCAACGAAAAGTTCGACCTTGGCTATCACACCAAGCATGTCGACACGATCTTCGCCCGCGTCTTCGGCGAATGATTTTGGGGAAATGACCCTTCCATGGTAGGCTCTCTTATCGAAAGGGAGCCTGCCATGACCCGCATCACGCTATTGGTCATCCTGATGACCCTGCCCGGCCTCGTGACCGCGCAATCCACCTGTTCCGAAGCCCATCAGGCGCAAAGCTGTGCCCAGGGGACCACCTGGAACGATCAGTCCAAGTCCTGCGAACCCGTCTCCAGTTAAGGCTGTTCTTGGGCTTTTGCGCCCGGGTGCCCCGCGTTTTCCCAGGTCATTTCAGGCTTTGTTCACCTCTTTCCGGTTAGCCTGCGCCAACAGGTGTCTGCAATCGGGTAGATCATGAACACGCTTACTCCGCTGGCCCGGATCGGGTCGGCTCCGGTCGGGTCCGCGCTGACCCGCCGCCAGAAGGCCGCAATCATCATCCGTCTTGCCCTGTCCCATGGGGCGGATGTGCCCCTGCAGGACCTGCCCGAGGATCTGCAGATCGACCTGACACGGATCCTGGGCGGCATGCGGCCTATCACCCGCGATCAGCTGAACGACGTGGTCGAGGAATTCGCGCAGGAACTTGAAGCATTGGGCCTGACCTTCCCCCGCGGCGTCGCCGGCGCGCTGTCGGTGCTGGACGGCCGGATCAGCGCCCATACCGCCGCCCGCCTGCGGAAAGAAGCCGGGGTGCGCCAGACCGGCGACCCCTGGGACCGCATCCGCAAGCTGGACCCGAAGAAACTGGTGCCGATCATCGAAAGCGAAAGCCTTGAGGTGGCGGCGATCATCCTGTCCAAGCTGGATATTTCCACCGCGGCCGAGCTTTTGGGCCTGCTGCCCGGCGAAAAGGCGCGGCGCATCACCTATGCGGTCAGCCAGACCACCAGCGTCACCCCCGACGCGCTGGAACGGATCGGGATTTCCCTGGCCGCCCAGCTGGATACGGTCAACGAAGGGGCCTTTGACACCGACCCCGAGGAACGGGTGGGCGCCATCCTCAACTTCTCGACCGCCGCGACCCGCGATGACGTGCTGACCGGCCTTGAGGAGACGGACAAGGATTTTGCCGACCGGGTGCGCAAGGCGATCTTCACCTTCATGAACATCCCCGACCGCATCGCGCCCCGCGACATCCCCAAGGTCGTGCGCGGCATCGATCAATCCGTGCTTGTCACCGCCATCGGCGGCTGCACCACGCCCGAAGCCACGCGCGCCGCCGATTACATTCTGGAAAACATGTCCGGCCGCATGGCCGACGCCATCAGGGAAGAGGTCAAGGATGCCGGCAAGGTCAAACCCAAGGACGCCGAGGCCGCGATGACAGAAATCGTCACCATGGTGCGCGAGCTTGAAACCAGTGGGGAGCTTCTTTTGATCGCCGGAGAGGAGGACGAGGATTAAGGTTCGCTTGCCTCCGGGTCGAGATCCCGGCGGGTACCTTTGGCTTTGCCGTGGGCATTCCGCATTGAGCCGATGATTGCGCCCGTCGGCCGCGGGAGTGGCTGGCGGCGGATTGCGGTCAGGTCGGCACCCGCACTGCCGCCCGACCGTCAACCAAGCCAGCCAGCCCCAAGCAAACCACGCCACGCGCAACACCGACCCCACAACGCCCCGCCCCCCCCGCTGGCTGGACATGGCACCCTGCGCCGCCTATGGCAGGTGCATGACCAAGACGACTGAAAGCTGAGACGCCGACCATGTGGTCCCGCCTGACACCGCAAAACCGCGCGATCCTGCTGATGATCAGCGCCATTTTCCTCTTCACGCTGATGGATGCCACGGCCAAGGCGATCTCGGTCCGGTCCTCGCCGATCATGGCGCTCTGGGCGCGGTATTCGGGCCAGATGGTTCTGGTGCTGATCCTGGTCGCGCCGCGCCTGCGCAGCGTGGCCCGGACGAATTTCCCCGGCTTCCAGTTCCTGCGCTCGATCTTCCTGCTTGGGGCCACGGCGTCGTTCTTTGTTGGCCTCAGCTATCTCGGCCTGGCCGAAATGACGGCGATCATGGATGTGAACCCGGTGCTGATCACCCTGGGTGCGGCCATCTTCCTGAAGGAAAAACTGGGACCCCGCCGGATTCTGGGCATCCTTGCGGCATTGATCGGCGCGATGATCGTGATCCGTCCCGGCTCGGGCGTGTTCAGCTGGGCGGCGGTCTTTCCGTTGTGCGCTGCGGTCTGCTATTCGGCCTATGCGCTGGCCACCCGCTTTGTCGGCAATCGCGAAGATCCCTGGACCTCGCTTCTTTATGCCGCGATGGTCGGATCGATCGTCATGACGGCGATTGCCGCGATGAACTGGCAAACGCCCGACACAGGCACCATCGCACTGATGCTGGCCCTGGCCGGGATTGGCACGGCCGGTCAGCTGTTGCTGATCCGCGCCTTCACCGCGGGTGAGGCCGCGATGCTGGCCCCCTTTGCCTATGCCGGCCTGATCTTTGCCACGCTCTGGGGTGTCATCTTCTTTGACGAATTCCCCGATGTCTGGACCATCGTCGGCGCTGTGGTCATCGTCGCGGCCGGCCTGTATGTCTGGTACCGAGAGACACAGGCCGCCCCGCAGGTGGCCGAGCTGAAGACCAAGGACACGCGATAGGCCGCGCTCATGACCCCCAGTGAACTGCCGCTGCGCCAGCGGATCGGGCAATATCTGACCCATCTGGCGCTGACCGCCATCGTGCGGCTGGCGCTTGCCCTGCCCTATGGCTGGCGCGTGCCGCTGACCGGCTGGCTGGTGTCGCGGGTCGTGGCCCCTCTGGCGGGCTGGCCGCGCCGCATCCGGTCGAACCTGGGCCAGGTCTGGCCCGATCTTGCGCCGTCGGAAGTCGCGCGACTGACCCGTGCCGTGCCCGACAACGCCGGCCGCACCCTGATCGAGATCTACTCCGGCCCTGCCTTCAAGGACCGCCTGCGCGCCATCACCCCCGAGGGTCCGGGCTGGGAGGCACTGAAGGCCGCCAAGGCCGAGGGACGACCGATCTTCCTGATTTCCGGGCACTTCGGCAATTACGACGCGATCCGTGCCCGGGTGGCGATGGAATACGGCCAGGTCGGCGGGCTGTATCGGCCGCTGAACAACGTCTACTTCAACCGCCACTACGTGAAGGCCATCGCCCAGACATCAGAGCCGGTTTTTCCCCGCGGCCGTCGCGGGCTGGCCGAGATGATGAAATTCACCCGTGCGGGCAATATCATGGCCATGCTGACGGATCAGCATTTCCACCATGGCGCGGCACTTCGGTTCTTTGGCCACACCGCCTATACGGCGCTTTCCGTGCCGGAAATGGCGTTGAAGCTGAATGCGGTGGTCATTCCCTGCTATGGCATCCGCCAGAAAGACGGGCTGTCCTTCCGGCTGGTGTTCGAGGATCCGGTGCCGCATTCCACGCCCGAACAGATGGGCCAGCACCTGAATGACAGCCTGGAGGCGCGGGTGCGTAACAATCCCGGCCAGTGGCTGTGGATCCATCGCCGCTGGAAGGAAATCGCCGGTCGGGAAGAGGCCGCGGATCTGTCCCCGGACGTGGACGCAGAGGCCTGACAGCCCCCGAACCTGTATCCAGTAACCCCTAGCGCAGCTGCGCCGAGGCCTCGATCCGGCCCGGGCCCTTCTGCTGGATCAGCACCACCACCGGTTCATCCCCCGGGGCCGCGATCTGGGCCTTGAAGGGTTCGGTCGGCTGCCATTCGCCCAGCACGTCCCACTTGGTGACGATGTTGGTATAGGCCAGCCGGTGGCCTTCGTTCTCACCCCGGGTGATTTCCACGTGCGCCTCGGGCTTGTAGCGGATCACCTGCACCAGAAGGGGCGCGGCGATCTCGGCCTGGGCGGCCTTCGACACGGCCTCGGCCGCGATGATGACCGCATCCCCGGACCCGCGTTGCAGCATCAGCTTCACCCGCACCGGGCGGTCGCGCATCAGGTCGATCTGGTCGGTCACGTCCATCGGGTGATTGCCGACCACGTCGACCTCGCCTCCGATGATCATCTGGGGGGTATAGATCGACCGCCGGCCCGCCGCCTTGGCATAGGCTTTCTGACGTGCCGAATATGTGGGCGATGCAAAGACGTCTTTCCAGCCGATGTAATCCCAGTAATCCACATGGAACCCCAGGGCGATCACGTCGTCCCGCGCCGCAAGGACCGCCAGGAAGGCATCCGCCGGCGGACAGGACGAACACCCCTGCGATGTATAAAGCTCGACCACCACGGGGGGTTCGCCAGATTGCTCTGCCCGGACCGGGGCCGTCACGACCCCGATAAATACCATCGCTGCAAAGCAAATTCTGCCGATCATAAGCGTCCCCATTATCCGCCCGGACCTGTCCATCCCGTCCACATCTACCTAGTCAAAGCCGGATGAAACAACCAATCAATGTTTCGAGATATTCCGAGAACAATTTGTCAGCTGGTGCGTTGGTCTTGAAAGGCTGCGGGTCACCCCTAATGTATACCGTGGTACACAACAAAACACGCGCCCCTTGAACCGTTTCCGGCCTTGGGGCACAAAACCTGCAGCTAAACCCTCATCACAGGAAGGGAGCCACCATGCCCATCACCGTCGGACAGGATACCGCCAAGACGCGCCGCAGCCTCAAGGTCGGATCCCAGAGCTATGCCTATTATTCCATCCCCGCCGCCGAAGAGGCCGGCCTGGGCGATTTCAGCAAACTGCCCGCCGCGCTGAAGGTCGTGCTAGAGAACATGTTGCGGTTCGAGGACGGCAAGACCGTCACCACCGATGACATCAAGGCCTTTTCCGACTGGGGCAAGAACGGCGGCAAGAACCCGGATGAAATCGCCTATCGCCCGGCCCGCGTTCTTATGCAGGATTTCACCGGTGTTCCGGCCGTGGTCGACCTCGCGGCGATGCGCGACGGCATCAAGGCGCTTGGCGGCGACGCGCAGAAGATCAACCCGCTGAACCCGGTCGACCTGGTGATCGACCACAGCGTGATGATCGACGAATTCGGCAATCCCCGCGCCTTCCAGATGAACGTGGACCGGGAATATGAACGCAACATGGAACGCTACACCTTCCTCAAGTGGGGCCAGACCGCGTTCAACAACTTCCGTGTGGTGCCGCCGGGCACCGGCATCTGCCACCAGGTGAACCTGGAATACCTGTCCCAGACCGTCTGGACCGACACCGACCAGAACGGCGAAGAAGTCGCCTATCCCGACACCCTGGTCGGCACCGATAGCCACACCACCATGGTCAACGGCGCGGCCGTTCTGGGCTGGGGCGTCGGCGGGATCGAGGCCGAGGCCGCCATGCTGGGCCAGCCGATTTCCATGCTGATCCCCGAGGTCATCGGCTTTGAACTGACCGGCCGCATGATCGAAGGCACCACCGGCACCGACCTGGTGCTGAAGGTGGTCGAGATGCTGCGCGAAAAGGGCGTCGTGGGCAAATTCGTCGAATTCTACGGCGCGGGCCTGGACAACCTGCCGCTGGCCGACCGCGCGACCATCGCTAACATGGCCCCCGAATACGGCGCCACCTGCGGCTTTTTCCCGATCGACGACGAAACCCTGCGCTACATGCGCAACACCGGCCGGGACGAGGATCGCATCGCCCTGGTCGAGGCCTACGCCCGCGAAAACGGCTTCTGGCGCGACGCGGACTATGCGCCGATCTACACCGACACGCTGACGCTGGACATGGGCACCATCGTGCCCGCGATCTCGGGCCCGAAACGCCCGCAGGACTATATTGCGCTGGACAAGGCCGCGAAGGCCTTTGGCGAATATGTGAAGGGCGTGCGCGCCGGTGAAGATGCGTCCTCGAAGGAAGAAATCCGTTGGGAAGGCGAAGGCGGCCAGCCCGAGCCGCGTGACATCCCCGGCGACGAAGGCAGCCACAAGCGCGGCTATGTGGAAACCGACGGCGGCCATTACCAGCTGCACGACGGCTCGATCGTGATCGCCTCGATCACCTCCTGCACCAACACCTCGAATCCTTACGTGATGATCGGGGCCGGCCTGGTGGCGCGCAAGGCCGCGGCCCTGGGCCTGAACCGCAAGCCCTGGGTCAAGACCTCGCTTGCGCCCGGGTCGCAGGTCGTGTCGGCCTATCTTGAGGCCGCGGGCCTGCAGGAAGACCTGGACAAGGTGGGCTTCAACCTTGTGGGCTATGGCTGTACCACCTGTATCGGCAACTCTGGTCCGCTGGATGCGCCGATCTCCAAGGCGATCAACAAGTACGACCTGATCGGCACCTCGGTCCTGTCGGGCAACCGCAACTTCGAAGGCCGGATTTCGCCGGACGTTCGGGCGAACTACCTCGCCTCTCCGCCGCTGGTGGTGGCCTATGCGCTGGTCGGCGACATGAACGTCGACATCACCCGCGACCCGATCGGCCAGGACCAGGACGGCAAGGACGTCTACCTGAAGGACATCTGGCCCACCCAGGAGGAAATCGCCGAGCTGGTCGAAAAGACCGTCACGCGCGAGGCCTTCCAGTCGAAATACGCCGATGTCTTCAAGGGGGACGAAAAGTGGCGCGGCGTCGAGGTTCCCAAGCAGGAAACCTATGACTGGCCCGCAAGCTCGACCTACATCCAGAACCCGCCCTATTTCCAGGGCATGTCCAAGGAGAAGGGCGCGATCACCAATATCGAAGGCGCCCGTGTGCTGGCGCTTCTGGGCGACATGATCACCACGGACCACATCTCTCCGGCGGGGTCGTTCAAGGACACCACGCCTGCGGGGCAATACCTGCTGGACCGCCAGGTGCCGGTGCGGGAATTCAACTCGTACGGGTCGCGGCGCGGCAACCACGAGGTGATGATGCGCGGCACCTTCGCCAACATCCGCATCCGCAACGAGATGCTGGACAATGTCGAAGGCGGCTACACCCTTGGCCCGGACGGGGAACAGACCTCGATCTACGACGCGGCCATGGCCTATCAGGAACAGGGCACGCCGCTGGTGATCTTCGGGGGCGAACAATACGGCGCCGGATCGTCGCGCGACTGGGCGGCCAAGGGCACTGCGCTTCTGGGCGTGAAGGCGGTGATTGCCGAGAATTTCGAACGCATCCACCGGTCCAACCTTGTGGGCATGGGCGTGATCCCGTTTGAATTCACCGGCGGCGATACCCGCAAGACCCTGGGCCTGACCGGTGCGGAAACGGTGTCGATCACCGGGCTGGATAGCGTGAAACCGCTGCAAGAGGTTCCGGCCCAGATCACCTTTGCCGATGGCTCTACCAAGGAGATCACGTTGAAATGCCGGATCGATACCGCGATCGAGAAGGAATACATCGAACATGGCGGCGTGCTGCACTACGTGCTGCGCGACCTGGCCAAGGCGTCCTGATCCGACGCTGACAGTGATGCGAAACGGGGGCTTTCGAGCCCCCGTTTTTCGTGTCACAGGCCAGAAAGCAAAAACGGCGCGCCCCCTGTGGGACGCGCCGTTTGTGTTCAAGAACCCTAAGGGATCATCCCTTCCGGCGCGACCCCATGGCCAGGCCACCCGCCACGGCAAAGGCCAGCAGCGGCAGCGTCGCGGGCAGCGGCACCGGGGTGGTCGTGCCGGCAAAGACCTGCGCGTTCACCTCGGGGAAATAGCCGTTGTCGCCATCTTCCTCGAAGAAGGAAAACACCACACGTGCGGTCGTGCCGAACAGCGCCGCGGCCGACCCGGTCAGGTTGCCGAAGGTCAGCGTCAGGCGGTCCAGCGTCGCCTCCGGATCGGGATCGACGATATCCCAGACCGAGCCCACGACCGTATCCGACGACAGCAGCGTGCCGGTGCTGTCGGACACCATCAGCGATGCGGTCAGGCTTGCGCCCTCCAGCTCTCCGGTGACCGAAATGTCGAGATCGTCCAGGTTGTCGTCATAGAAGCCGCCGTCGAACCAGTCGACGTCGTACTGGGCCACGAAGGCGTCGCCGCCGCTTTCATAGATCGCAGTGGTCGCCTGGGCGGCAACGGGTGCGGCGATCAGCGCCGCCAGGGCGAGGGATTTGAAAAGTTTCATTGGTTTATCCTTTGTCGTCAGGTCATTCACACGAAGGCGAAGGTGTCTTGGGTCAGCATGACGTCGTTGAAGTCGGTCACGCCGTGCAGGAAGATGCTGTCGTTGCCACCGTCGAGGTTGATCAGCAGGTTGGAGCCCAGCACCCGGGTGCTGAGCACCTCGGCCCCATTCAGGGCCAGCAGATCCTCGGTCACGTCGAAGTCCAGGATGCGCAGCTGTTCGCGCAGGCTGTCCTGATCGACAAAGACGAAAGTATCCGCCCCGGCCCCGCCGCGAACCACGTCCAGGCGGCCGCCGTTGCCGATGATGATCTCATCCGCCTCGGTGCCGTTCAGACGGTCGTTGCCATGGGATCCGACCAGCATCAGCGGACGGCCGTCCTCCAGATCCAGGCCGATGATCACCGGGTCATGGTCCGAGCCGCGCAGCGCGCTGTCGGCGTCGAACAGGCCCTGATCGGTCGGGCGCATCGTGTTGGGCGAGGTATAGGTGTCGTCCAGATTGTAGTCGAAGTAGACCGGCGCGTCGGAGTTGATGTTCCAGGTCGTCGCCCCGGTCACCTGAGAGGTCAGCGCCTCATTCGCCATGGCATAGTCCAGCGTGCCGATCTGACCGCTGAAGCGGTAGGAATAGACATCGTCCCCTTCGTAGGCCCGCGCCAGGTCGGTATAGCCCGCCGCCTCGAGCGTGGTGATCGGATCCTCCTTCGCGTAGGAGTTCAGATCGCCCAGGATCACCACATCTTCGTCACCCGAATTGGTCGGGTCGCTGTCCAGCCATTCGGCCAGGATGCGGGCGGCTTCGGTGCGGGTGGCGTTGTTCGCCCCTGCCCCGTCGCCCAGGTCCACGTCGCCCTCGGCCCCGGTGAGGGAGCCTTTGGACTTGAAGTGGTTGACCGACGCGGTGAAGACGCCGCCGCCGTCGATGTCCTGGAAGGTCTGGGCCAGGGCGGCGCGGTTGTAGGCGTCGCCATTGGTCTCGGCCCCCAGGGGATCCAGGAATTCGGCCGTGTCCAGAACCGCGGCCCCGCCCATCAGGCTGACCGACCGGGTGTCGTAGATGAAGGCCACCGCGATGGCGTCATCCCCGACGAATTCCCGGCCCGGATCGACAAAGTCCCAGGCGTCGTAACCCAGGGTCGCGTTGACCTCGGCCACCAGGGTCTTCAGCGCGAAGGTATCTCCGGCAAAGTCGTTCTCGATCTCGACCAGGCCGATGACATCCGCGTCCATGCCGATGATCGTGTTCACCAGCTTGGCGGTCTGGCGGGCCAGCTCTTCCTCGTTTTCCGCACCGCGCGGGGACTGACCGTTGTCCATCAGACCCGAGAGCGTGGTGAAGTAGTTCAGAACGTTCAGCGATCCGACCTTGAAGTCGCTGCCCACGTCGGCGGGCTGCTCCTGCACCGGGTTGGAGGCATCATCCAGATCGAAATCCACACCTTCCGGCAGACGCAGGCGGTATTCGCCAAAGTCATAGTCCATGATCGCGGTCAGACCGGTGACCGACTGGCCCATCATCGCCGCATCCGTATTGGCACCGATCAGGTCGCCATCGGGTTCGGTGATCGGGTCATAATCGCTGCGCGCGCCGTTGGACCCGTCGTCGATCAGGATGGTGCGATCCGCAACTTCCTGCTGGTAGGCGGCATTGCCGTCCACGTCCGGCGTGTTGGTCTGGCTGTACTGGTAGATCGGGCCATCGGTCGACAGCAGCGCCTGCCCGTAGTCCTCGTAGTCGAAGCTTTCCGAGAAGGTCAGCGCCTCGTCAATGGTGACCAGCATGCTTTCCAGAGCCTCGCGGTCGTCCAAGTCCGGCAGGGTCGTGGTGACGGCAAGGGTCAGGGGATCGACGGCCCCGGCTTCTTCGACACGGACCTCTGCGGCTTCGATCGTGGTCTTGCCGAAACGTTCCACCACGGTGCCCAGCACGCGCACCCGGTCGCCCGCGGCCACATCCGTCAGCAGGGTGGCGCCTTCGTAGACGAAGATCCCTTCCGAGGTCATGGCGTCCGCGTCGCGATCCGCCGTCTCCTCCATCAGGAAGAAACCGCCGAGTTCGCGGAAGCTGTCCGCATCGCCCGACTGGTAATCGCCCGAGACGATGGCCTCGATCACCACGGTCTGGCCAACCATCAGGCTGTCCGCGCCGCTGCCCTGAACCGTGCTGATCAGCGTGGGTTCATCATCGATGTCGCCATCCGGGTTGCCGGTGTTGCCACCCAGCCCGGTGCCCGCCGTGGGGGTGTTCACGGTGGAGGAATTGTTGAAGTTCAGGATCTGGAAGTCTTCGGCGGTATCGGTGTCGACACCATCCTCGACCCGGCCGACGCCGGCGGGGAAATAGCTGCCATCGGGGCCAACGACCGGCGCGTCGAAGAAGACAGTGGCGGGGTTGGCATCCACGCTGGCGACCGTGTCGATCACGACCTCACCGCCGGTCACGGCGTCACCCGTCAGGCTGGCGGTTTCCACCAGCGCATAGGTGGTCGACCCGTTCTCCATCGAGCCCGTGAAGGTGATGTTGGCCTCGACCCCATAGGTGCTTTGCGCCAACGCATTGGCCAGCAGCAGGAACCCGTTGTCGCCCAGGACATCCGTATCGGCAAAGTCGTAGCGGAAGTCGATGTCACCGGGGGTGGCGGCATCTTCGCTTTCCACCGCGATAAAGCTGAGCCCGGCAAGCGAGGCACCCGGCGTGCCGAACAGCTCGATATATTCGCTGTCAGACCCGGTGGTCGAGGCCAGCACTTCGTTGATCACGATGCTGTCTTCAACGGGCGCATCGCCAAAGACCGTGTCGGCGCGGTAGTTCAGGTTCTGGATCCGCGTGTCGCCGGAAGGATCCTGATCCTCGTCCGAATAGGCACCTTCCATGTCGGCCAGATATTCGGCCAGGGCGTCCTGTTCGGTGTAATCGGCGGCAAAGCTCGCTTCCCCCGTGCGCTCGGCCCCGTCGACGACCAGATCGACGCGGTCGGTGTTTTCAAAGCTGGCAAAGGGATAGCCGTCACCGCCCCCGGCCATGAAGTTCAGCGTCACGATGCGGAAGGTCTCTGTCGCATCGCCCGAGATCACGCCATCCCGCACCAATTCGGCGATCTGGTTGCCGTCCTCGTCGACGATTTCGGCGTTCACGACGCGGCTGCCGGCAGGCAGATCGGGATCGAACGAGAATTCCACGCCCGAGATCTGGATGAAGCGGCCCGACACCGACGGCAGCGCGCCGACACCATGTTCCAGCACCTCGACCAGCTGTTCGCGGGTCAGGGTCAGCAGCGACAACTCGTTGTTGAAGGCCAGCGCGGTCTGAATGTCGGTCTGGCTGATCCCGCCCTCGGGCTTGATGACATTGCCCTGGCTGTCGACCAGCTCTCCGTTCGGCAGGCGGGTGGCCACCACGTCACCGGGCAGAACCACGGTTTCGCCGATGGACGACCGGATGCCGCCGCCGTTCTTGATCGACACGACGACCGTCTCGTCGACTTCCTTGGCGGCGGCCAGGTTGGCGTCGGCCGTCAGGTTGCCCAGGTTGGTTTCCTGCGTGCGCACCCCGTCCGGGTCGCCGTCCACGCCAGACCGGTTGCCGTTCAGGAAGACATCCGAGATGCCGAAGACGTTGGATTCGGTGGCGATGATCTGCGCCTCGATCGCGTCGGCGATCTGCTGGACTTCCGCGTCGACCAGGCCCTCAGCCCCAAGGTCGGCCACGCCCTGCGCGTCGGTCGCATAGGCCCCGGACACAGTTTCGTCGTAGGACCCGGGGATGATGTTGCCCTCGGCGTCGAAGTCAATGACCAGGCGGCCGACGTATTTATAGCTGCCGTCGGTGTTCACCACGGCGGTCGTGGTGCCACCGGCGTTTTCGATGAAGATCGGGTATTGGCCCTGATCGCTGTCACCATCGCGCGGGCGGTCGTTGTCGTCGAACAGCCGCGTGTTGGAACCACCGGCGACGATGATGTCGACGTTTTCCAGACGGGCGGCGAGGTCCTGTTCGATGTTGATGCGCTGCATATGCGCCATCAGCACCACCTTGTTCAGGCTGGCATCGGCGGCCAGCAGGCTGTCGACCTCGGCCTGGATCTGCGCGGCCAGCGCATCCAGCTGATCTGCGGTCGGCGTGTCGTCGAAGTCACCGGGCAGGATGCCCACACCCCCGGGCGAGGAAATGCGATCCAGCGTCGGGGTGGTGGCCCCGATCACGGCGATCTTTTCGCCATTGGTTTCCAGCACGACCGACGACGTCACGGTATTGGCCAGCGGATCACCGCCGCCTGCGACCTCAAGCGGGGCCAGCTTCACGTCGGTCGAGAAGTCGAGGTTCGTCGACAGATAGGGGAACAGCGCACCTGCGAAGTCCTCGCCCAGGATCGTACCCGGGGCCGCGCCCGAGATCAGATCGGCCAGAACCTCGGTCCCGAAGTCGAATTCATGGTTGCCAAGCGCGATCGCCTGGATGCCCAGCTCATTCTGGATCTGGATGTCGGCGATCCCGGCGCTGCCAAAGACGGCCTCCGAGGCGTCGTAGAAGATCCCCGGAATGAAGGCATCGCCCGAGGACAGCGTCAGCGTATTGTCGGCCAGACCGTCTTCGCCCAGGTCCTGCGCCCGCAGGGCGTTCAGCACGGCCGAGAGGTTCGGCGCGTCAAGCACCGCGCCCGAGGATGCCTCTTGATCCGCGATATGCAGCAGTTCCAGCGTGAAGACACCCTGTTCGCTGTCGATCACCTCGACGCCGGTGACCTCAAGGTTGTCGATGCCGAATTCGTCGCGCGAGCCTGAGCCGTCGACGTCCGCGCCGCTCCAACGCAGCTGGAAATCGGTGCCGGCGGCCAGATCCGGCAGCATCACCGCGACGGTCTGGGCGACAAAGCCGTTGCTGTCGGCCGCGGCGGTCGAGGTGAACGAGCTGAGCGGGATCCAGGTGGTGCCATCCAGCGAATAGGCAAAATCAAAGGAATTGCCGCGCGTGGCGTTGTTGTTCACCAGCAGGTCAAAGCTGGCGATCACATCCGTCAGCGCCTTGTCGCCCGAATTCAGGTCCAGCACCAACGAGCCCGGCGTGAAGTCCGAACCCGTCGGCTGGATCATCAGCGCATTGCCGTCCTCGCCGCCACGCGTCAGCGCATAAAGGCCACCGGTGGTGACATCGCCCGCGGTCTCGCCGCGCGACAGGTCGTCTTCGGCGCTAAAGCCGGTGACCGTCCATTGATCCAGGTCCAGCTGACCGTAGATCGGATCATAGGAAAACCCATTCCCAAGAAAATCGTTGAAATCGTTCGTATAAATCGCGCGACGCATGTTTCTGCCCACCCAGTTGACGCAAATCGGGCGGGGATCGCACGGCACATTGGCAGCCACGAGGCCCCCACCTCTGACCTGTGCAGGGCTAGGGGGCGGCGGTAACGGTTTTGCTACGATTTGCTGAAGGTTTGGAAACGGCGCTGCTTGCCGTTAGGTCCGCTTGGTCAGGCGGGCCCGACGCCCCCAGGCGTCACGTGCCATGCAGGGTTGATCCCGGGCGGCGACCGCCCCGGGATGCAGTCCCACGACCTTTGATCCCTGCAAAAACGCTGGTGAACAAATGGCGCAGGCAGGCACCCTGCCCGTCCAGCCCCGCCGCGACGGCTTAAACTACTGGGTCGCCGCGCGGGCCTTTTCGATCGCCGGACGAATATCGCTTTCGATGACGCGCTGCGTGACCGGACCGGCAAAGCGCAGGATGATCTTGCCCTCTCCGTCGATCACATAGGTCTCGGGCACGCCATACAGGCCCCAGTTCAGCGCCATGCGCCCCTGGGGATCCGCGCCGACACCGGCATAGGGGTTGCCCAGTTCCTCAAGGAAGCCAAGCGCCTTGTCGGGCTGGTCCTTGTAGTTCACGCCCAGCACCTTGATGCCCTCTTCCGCCAGGGCGGTCAGGCTGGGGTGTTCCACCCGGCAGGGCGCGCACCACGAGGCCCAGAAATTCACCAGCGTGACCTCTCCGGTGCGCAGGGACCCGGCGTCAAAGCCCGGCAGGTTGCCCAGGGGCGTGAGTTCGACCGCCGGGGCCGCCCGCCCTTCGAAGGCCGAGGGCAGCTGATCGGGATCTTCCCGCTGCAAGCCAATATAGAAAGCCCCCGCCAAGGCGGCAAAGGCCAGCGGCGGCACCATCATCAACCAGGATACCTTAGCCATTGCGCTTCACCCGTTCTTCCACCGCCCGCAGATCACGTGCGACGCGGCGCGACCGGATGACGCTGATCCCGACAAGCCCCGCCAGCAGCAGCAGCGACAGCCCATAGGACGACAGCACCGCCTGCGCGTATTTTCCAAGTTCGGGCATCATGTCATCCGCTCCCGTGCCAGAAGCGCCCGTGTCCGCCGCGCCCGGATTTCCGTCCGGGTCCGCAGCAGCACAAGCGCGATGAACAAAAGGATGAACCCCGCAATGCAGACCAGCAGCGGGTGATAGAAGACATCCGCCACGTTTTCCTCCTTGTCGAGGCTCAGCGACGCGCCCTGATGCAGCCCCTGGTTCCAGAAGTTCACTGCATAGCGCGACAGCACCGCAAAGACCGACCCCACGATGCAAAGCACGCTGGTCAGATCCGCCGCCGTATCGTCATTCTCGATCGCCGCCCAAAGCGCGATATAGCCAAGGTAGAACAGGAACAGGATCAGGAACGAGGTCAGGCGCGGATCCCAGGCCCACCATGTGCCCCACATCGGCTGACCCCAGATCGCCCCGGTCAGAAGCGCGATCACCGTCATCACCGCGCCCACGGGGGCCGCCGCCCGCGCCGCCAGCGCGCTGACATGGTGCCGCCGGATCAGCCAGACCAGCGACGCCACAAGCATCATCATCCAGGCATTGATCGCCATCAGCGCCGAAGGCACGTGCAAGTAGATGATCTTTACCGTGGATCCCTGGCGGTAATCCTCGGGGGTGAAGAAAAAGCCCCAGATCAGACCGACCACCAGCGACAGCACCGCCAGCCCTGCCACGAAGGGCAGAACCCGGTCCACCGTGGCGATGAACTTTTTCGGATTGGCGTATTCCCAGATCGATCCCATGAGTCCCCCTCTATCCTGTGGCGTTTTGGCGATACAGTCACGTTCGCGCCAGCCCGACCTTGATCTACCTCAGGTTCATCCTGAGTACCGCGGCGCTGGCAAAGGGCAACAGGGCCATGGTGACGCAGGTGACCGCCGCCAGCAGCACCAGCTGCGTTTCGACCGCCAGCCCCGTGGCCCCGGCGCGGGCGACCTCGGCCCCGAAGATCAGCGTCGGGACGTATAGCGGCAGCACCAGCAGCGACAGCAGCAGCCCGCCACGCTTGATCCCCACGGTCAGCGCCGCCCCGAAGGTGCCGATCACCGACAGCGCCGGCGTCCCAAGCGCCAGCGACACCACCAGCCAGAGGTATCCTTCAGACGGCAGCGACATAAGCAGCCCCAGCACCGGCGCGGCGATGACCAGCGGCAGCCCCGTGGTAACCCAATGCGACAGCGCCTTCATCGCGCAGACCCCTTCCAGCGGCAGCGGAGAGGTCGCGATCAGGTCCAGCGATCCGTCTTCGCGGTCCAGCGCAAAGATCCGATCCAGCGACAGCAGACAGGCCAACAGCGCGCCTACCCAAAGGATCCCCGGCGCGATCCGCGCCAGCAGCGCCGTCTCCGGCCCCACGGCAAAGGGCACCAGAACGATGACGATCAGGAAGAAGGCCAGCCCAAGGCCAAAGCCGCCCCCGGCCCGCACCGCCAGCCGAATGTCCCGCAGGAAAAGCGCGATCACAGGAAGGCCTCGTCATATTGGCGCGACACGCTGGCGCGCGCGCGGAACGGCGTCATGTCGATCACGCGCACCGGCAGCCCCATGTCGATATGGCTGGCGATCACCGCCGTTCCGCCACCGTCCAGATGCCGCCGCACCGCCGCGCCGAACATCGCCACGGACTGCTTGTCCAGCGACACCGTCGGTTCATCCAGAACCCAGATCGGCCGCCCCGTCACCGCAAGACGCGCCAGCCCAAGCCGGCGTTTCTGCCCGGCAGAAAGGTTGCCCGCCGGACGCTCGGCCAGATCGATCAGGCCGAAGCCCTCAAGCGCGGGCTGGATATCGCCATGGCCATAGACCCGCGCCCAGAAGGACAGGTTTTCCCGCACGCTCAGCACCGCCTTGATGCCATCCGCATGGCCGGCATAGGCGATCGCTTCTGCGTCGGGCAGGATGATCTTGCCGGCATAGGGCGGTTGCAGCCCGGCCAGCGTGCGCAGCAGGGTCGTCTTGCCCACCCCATTGGGGCCGGTCAGCACGACGGCCTCGCCCGGATCGGCGGCGAAATTCACCCCCTCCAGCACTGGCACGCCTCCGCGGGCCACACCAAGATCCACGACCTTCAAGCTCATACATTCGACCTAGCGGATTTGTTGCGCGGCGAAAAGCACCCATCCCGTTCAGGACAGACAGAATTTCGCCCTTGGGTTGCGGTGCAGGTTCCCGCCTTCGGGGGCTTCAGACCGAGGACAGGACCGCCGCGATCCGGCGGCCCTCGCTCAGCAGGACGTTGAAGGTGCGGCAGGCGGCTGGGCTTGTCATCGGCTCGACCCCGATGCCCGCGCCTTCGACCGCCGCGCGGAAGGCAGCCGGAACATAGGCCATCTCGGCCCCCGTGCCGACGAACAGCACATCAATCTGCCCCGCCAGCGCCAGAACGGACCCAAGGTCGTCATAGCCGCCCCAGGACTGCACGCTGTCGGCGGTGACCAGCAACGGGGCCTGGTGCACCGCGCCCCCGATGCGGAAGAAACCTTCGCCATAGCCGTCGATCGGCCGCGCCTTGCCATAGTCGATTTCGTTCAGTTGCATCGCACCCCTCCTGTCAAAAGCCCCTCAGACCGCATCGAACAGCGGCAGCCCCAAGACCATCGCCACCGCGACCAGCACATAGGCCGTCACCCTGTAGGCGCGTTCGTTCCCCGGCCGGAACATCAGACGCCCGATCCATGAGCCCAGACCATAGGGCAGCAGCAGGATCAGACCAAGCGGCACAACCGCCCAAGTGATCACTCCCTGCAGCGCCATAAGGGGCAGCAGCAGGATCGAGGTCACGGTCAGGAAGACCAGTGTCGTTGCGCGGTTCTTCTCGGCTCCGTCCTGTCCGGCCAGCTGGAAGATCACCACGACCGGGCCCAGCAGCCCCGTCGCCCCGCCCAGGAACCCCGCGCCCAGGCCCACGGCCCCGCGCGTTGCCCGTCCGGGCCGCGCCTGGTAGCGCCACCCCGACACCAGCGCCAGAAGCGTCACGCCGATCACCGCGATGACCGTCCAGCGCAGCCAGGTCACATCCGCTGTCTTCAGAACCCAGATCCCCGCCACCGCCGCAAGGCAGGCCAGACCGATCTGCAAGGCCAGGGCCGGTCGGTCGACCTTGCCCCAGGCCTGCGGCACCACGGTAAACACCGAGGCCACCGCCGAAATGTTGAAGACCGCGATCGCGACCTCCAACGGCACGATCCGCGCCGCCACCGGCAAGAAGATCAGCGCCGCGCCAAAGCCCGCAAAGCCATAGACCACGCCGGCCACGAATGTCGTGAAAAGAAGAAGCATCAACCCGAGGGAGCTGACCCCCTCGGGCAGAAGATCAGGCATCCACATTGGCAAACTGGTTGCCGGTGGTGTCCGTGGGCTTGGACCAGTCGCGTTTCACGCCCAGCCAGAGAACGACGTTCTTCGCCACATAGACCGAGGAATAGGTCCCGATCACCACGCCCCAGGTGATGGCAAAGACAAAGCCCCGGATCACGTCGCCGCCCAGCACCAGAAGCGCGATCAGCGCGATCAGGGTGGTGCCGGATGTCATCAGCGTCCGGCTGAGGGTTTCGTTCACCGACAGGTTCATCACGTCGATCAGCGGCTTGGTCTTGAACTTGCGCAGGTTTTCCCGCAGCCGGTCAAAGATCACCACGGTATCGTTGATCGAATAGCCGATGATGGTCAGCAGCGCCGCAATGGTCGCCAGGTCGAACCGGATCTGCAGCAGGGAAAACACCCCGATGGTGATCAGCACGTCATGGAACAGCGCAACCACCGCCCCGACCGAGAACTGCCATTCGAACCGCAGCCAGATGTAGAACAAGATCGCCGCCAGCGCCGCCGCAACCGCCAGCACGGCGGTCTGGATCAATTCGCCCGAGACCTTGGGACCAACCGATTCCACCTGGGTGAAATGCACGGTCTCGTCCAGCGCCTCCAGCGCCTGTTCGACTTGGGTCACGGTCTCGGCGCTGATGCTTTCCTGGCCGTCCTGGGCCTGGATGCGGATCATCGCCACGTGGTGGTCGTCGTCAAAGGACGGATCGAACACCTCCGAGATCGAGGTATCGCCCAGCCCAAGCGGCGCGATCGCGTCGCGATAGGCACCAACGTCGACCGGCTGTTCGGACTGCGTCCGGATGGTCGTGCCGCCGCGAAAGTCGATGCCGAAGTTCAGCCCGACCGTCAGCCAAAGCGCCAGGCTTGCGATCATCATCACGATCGAGGCCCCGAAGGTCAGGGTCCGATACTTGAAGAAATCCCAGTTGGTGTTTTCGGGTACAAGTTTCAAACGCATCTCAGACCTCGATTGTCTTGGGCCGCGCCCGTTCGAACCACGTGACGATCAGCAGTCGGGTGACCCAAATCGCGGTGAAGACCGACGTCAGGATCCCGATCCCAAGCGTGACCGAGAAGCCCCGCACCGGGCCCGAGCCCAGGACAAACAGGATCACCGCCACGATGAAGGTCGTGATATTGGCGTCGACGATGGCCGACAGCGCCCGTTCATAGCCCAGCTCGATCGCGCGGGCCGGCCCCTTGGCCGATTTCATCTCTTCCCGGATCCGTTCAAAGACCAGCACGTTGGCGTCCACCGCCATGCCGATGGTCAGTACGATGCCCGCGATGCCCGGCAGGGTCAGCGTCGCCCCGATCACGCTAAGCAGACCAAAGATCATGCCCACGTTCAGGATCAGCGCGATATTGGCGAACAGGCCAAACAGCCCATAGGACGCCCACATGAAGAACAGAACCGCGATGCCGGCAACGATACAGGCGATCTTGCCCGCCTGGATGCTGTCCGCCCCCAGTTCCGGCCCGATCGTGCGCTCCTCAAGGAAATCCAGCCCCGCAGGCAGGGCACCCGCACGCAGCAGAACCGCGAGGTTGGTCGATTCCTCGACCGAGAAGTTGCCGGTGATGATCCCCGACCCGCCGGCAATATGGCTCTGGATCACCGGGGCGCTGATGACCTCGTTGTCCAGGACGATGGCAAAGGGGTTGCCGATGTTGTTGGCGGTGTAATCGCCGAACTTGCGCGCCCCGGCCGGGTTGAACCGGAAGGACACCGCAGGCCGGCCGTTCTGATCGAAAGACGGCTGCGCATCGACCAGCTCTTCGCCGGTGACGACAGGCGTGTCTTCCAGCACGTAGAACTGGCCCTCCTCGTCCATCGAGGGCAGCAGCGAATTGCCCGGACCCGCGACGGTCTGATCGTCCGTCGTGCGGCGGATCACCGGCTGAAAGGTCAGCTGCGCGGTGGTCCCGATGATGTCCTTCAGTTCCGAGGCCGATTCGACCCCCGGCACCTGGATCAGGATCCGGTCGGACCCCTGACGCTGGATCGTCGGCTCGCGCGTGCCGACCTCGTCGATCCGGCGGCGGATGATTTCCAGCGACTGGCGCACCGTGCGGTCATCCGTCGCAAGCCGCTCGGCCTCCGACAGGCGCACGATCAGCACCGGCCCTTCATTGGTGACTTCGATGTCGTTCTGGCCCGCACCGGTCAGGCTGACGATCGGGCGCGAGATCTCTCGCACGATCGACACCGCCTGGGAAATCGCATCCGCATTGGAAATGCGAATGCGCAGCTCGTCCTCGGGGCCGTCCTGCAGGCGGATGGTGCCCACGACGTCCCGCTCCTGGCGCAGGCGGTTGCGGATCTCGGGCCACAGGCCCTTCATGCGCGAGGCATAGACATCCTCGACCTTCACCTCGGCCAGAAGATGCGCGCCCCCGCGCAGGTCCAGGCCCAGGTTCACAAGGTTCGACGGCAGCCAGTCAACCCAGCCTTCGCCGGGCTGACCGACAGCCACTTGGTCATTGTATCCCTCGACGCGGGAATAATAGGCATTCGGAAGGGCCAGAAGCAGCCCAAGCGCCACCGTGCCCCAGATCAGAATACGTTTCCACAGATCGATCTGCAGCATCATGCGGCCCCTTTGCCCGGAGGTTCAGAACTTACGCGGCCTCGGCCGGCTCCGTCTTGGACTTCACGTCTGCCAGGGTGGACTTGATGACGCGGACCTTGACGCCCTCGGCGATCTCGACCTCGACCTCGCCGTCCTCGCGCACCTTCACGACCTTGCCGATGATGCCGCCCTGGGTCACGACCAGGTCACCGCGACGCACGGCATTCACCATGGCCTGATGGTCCTTCAGCTTCTTCTGCTGCGGACGGATCAGCAGGAAATACATGATCGCAAAGATCAGGATGAGCGGGAGAAACTGGGCGACTGCGCCACCTTCCATGGGGGTCTTCCTTCTGTATGTGCGGGGATCCGCAAGGTTTGGCGGAACCTATGGGCGCGACTGCGGGATTGCAAGCCTCCGCCCCGCCTGCCGCCCCGGAAAACCACCTGGAAACCACCCGCAAACAGCCCCGCACAGGCCCTCTCTTCAAACAGCCTACCCCGCTGCCCACGCTGGCACGCGACCCACCCCTCTTTGGTTTTCCCAAATATCCCCGCCGGAGGCCCCGCTGCCTTGCCCCGCAAGGCAGCCTTGAATCGCTTGCGCGCCCCTATGGGCGCGCGCAATTGGATCCCGCCCGTCGGATCGGCGCGCAAGTAGGGAGCAGTCGGATCAGCCGCCCCGCCGGGTCCAGGCCCAGAGACAGGCGATCTCCATCGCCACATGCGCCCCTGCCACGGCGGTGATCCCGCCATGATCAAACGGCGGGGATACCTCGACCACGTCGCCGCCGGTCAGGTGGACCCCCGCAATCCCGCGCAGGATTGCCGCCGCCTGGGCCGAGGAAAGCCCGCCCCAGACCGGCGTGCCCGTCCCCGGCGCATAGGCCGGATCAAGACAGTCGATATCGAAAGTCAGATAGGCCTTGGCATCGCCAACGATCTCTTTCACCCGATCCGCCACCGCCTGCGGGCCGATGCGATGCACCTCGGGCGCGTCGATCACATGGATGCCGCAATGATCGTCACAGACCGTGCGAATTCCAACCTGGACCGACCGGTCCACATCGATCAGCCCCAGCTTGGCCGCCTTGTAGACAAAGGTCCCGTGATCAATCCGATCCATGTCGTCATCGGCCCAGGTGTCCGAATGGGCGTCGAACTGGATCAGCGCCAGCGGCCCGTGTTTTTCCACATGCGCCTTCAGGATCGGCAGGGTGATGAAGTGATCCCCGCCAAGCGTCACCGTCCCCACGCCCTGGGCCAGCATCCCCGCCATATGCGCCTGAAGCGCATCGGGGAATTCCCAGACCTTGGCATAGTCGAACGCCAGGTCGCCGTAATCCGCCACGGCAAATTCGGACAGCGGATCAAAGCCCCAGCCATAGGGCGGATCATAGGGCTGCAGGGTCGATGCCTCGCGGATCGCGCGCGGCCCGAACCGCGTGCCGGTACGGTTGGTCACCGCCTGATCAAAAGGCACGCCCGTCACCGCCAGATCATAGCCGCTCAGGTCCTTGGTATAGGTCCGGCGCAGAAAGGAGGTCGCGCCGGCAAAGGCGTTCTCATAGGCCAGCCCCTTGGGATCCTTGCGGGTAAAGGCTCCGTCGATTTCTGTCTTGGCGTCTTCAAGGGCCATCTCTCACTCCACCGGTTGGGCGCGCTCGACCAGGCGCACGAAATAGGATGCGCCGATCGGCGCGATCTCGTCGTTGAAATCATAGTCTGGCTGGTGCAGCCCGGCACTGTCCACGCCCTGCCCCAGCATCATGAAGGCCCCGGGTCGCGCCTGCAGCATAAAGCTGAAATCCTCGGCCCCCATTTCGCGCGCCTCGCGATATTCCACCTGGGTCGAGACATCGCGCGCCACCTCGGCCGCGAATTCCGACTTGGCGACGTCGTTCACGGTGGCCGGGTAATGGCGGTCATACCCCAGCCGCGCCTCGACCCCAAAGGCCGCAGCCTGGCCGTCGACGATCTCTTTCAACCGGGCCTCGACCAGGTCCTGAACCGCCGGATCAAAGGTCCGCACGGTGCCGTTCACATAGGCCTTGTCGGGAATCACGTTCTCGGCCGATCCGGCGTGGATCTGGGTAACCGATACGACAAGTTCATCCCCCGCATAGGCGTTGCGCGACACGATGGTGTTCACCGCCTGGATGATCGAGATCGCACAGGGAATCGGATCACGGGTCTCATGCGGATTGGCCGCATGGCCGCCCACGCCCTTTACATGCACATGGAAGGTATCGACCGCCGCCAGCACCGGTCCCGGCCCGGTCATGAACATGCCCGCCGGAAAGCCCGGCGCATTGTGCATTGCATAGACCTGGTCGATCTTGAACCGGTCCATGATGCCTTCGTCCACCATGACACCGCCGCCGCCGCCGTCTTCTTCGGCGGGCTGAAAGATCAGCGCCACGGTGCCGGTGAAATTCCGCGTCTCCGCCAAGTACTTGGCGGCACCCAGCAGCATCGTCGTGTGGCCGTCATGGCCGCAGGCGTGCATCTTGCCGGCCACGGTCGAGGCATGGTCGGCCCCGGTGGCTTCCTCGATCGGCAGCGCATCCATATCGGCCCGCAGCCCGATGACCCCGCCCTTGCCGCGCCCGTGGATCAGCGCCACCAGCCCGGTCCTGGCGATGCCTTCATGGATCTCGTCGACACCGAATTCGCGCAGCCGTTCAGCCACGAAGGCGGCGGTCTGGTGGCAGTCAAAGCCCAGTTCCGGGTGCTGGTGCAGGTGGCGCCGCCAGCCCTGCATTTCGTCGGCGAACCCGGCGATACGATTGATTACGGGCATCGGCTGGACTCCTGTCATTACGCTCGCCACCTTGGCACCAAATCGCAATCCGAGAGGAGCCGCAATGCCCCAAGGCACCCAGACCCCGCCCCAAGATCCGATTCACCAGCACGACCGCGGGCTGCCCCAGCTTCTGGCCATCATGCGCCGTCTGCGTGATCCCGAAACCGGCTGCCCCTGGGATGTGGAACAGACCTTCGCCACCATTGCGCCCTACACGATCGAAGAGGCCTACGAGGTCGCTGATGCCATCGAACGCAACGCCATGGACGAGCTGCAGGGAGAGCTGGGGGATCTTCTGCTTCAGGTCGTCTTTCACGCGCAAATCGCTGAAGAAGCAGGGCATTTCAGCTTTGTTGATGTGGCGGACGAAGTCGCAACCAAGATGATCAGCCGTCACCCCCATGTCTTCGGCGACGAAAGCCGCGACAAGTCTGCCGACCAGCAGACCCGCGACTGGGAAAAGGTCAAGGCCGCCGAACGCGCCGCCAAGGGGGCGACCGGCGTGCTGGATGACGTGGCCGTGGGGCTGCCCGCCCTTCTGCGTGCCCTGAAGCTTCAGAAACGCGCCGCAAGGGTCGGATTTGACTGGCCTTCCACCGATCAGGTGCTGGCGAAGATCCAGGAAGAAGCCGCCGAACTGGTCGAGGCGCGCGACACCCTGGGCCCCGACGAGATCGAGGAAGAGATGGGCGATCTGCTGTTCGTCATGGCCAACCTGTCGCGCCACATGGGCGTCGATCCCGAAGCCGCCCTGCGCCGTGCCAACGCCAAGTTCACCCGCCGCTTCGGCGCAATAGAAACCGCGCTGAAACAACGCGGTAAGACGCCCGAGCAAAGCAACCTGGAAGAAATGGACGCCTTGTGGGATGCCGCCAAGGCCGCGGAAAAGGCGGCCAAACGCGCCGCCACCGCTCCCCCGGCAGACCCCGGCACAAAAGCTTGAGCAAAAAAATCAGGCATTGACCCAAGTAAAACAGTAAGATTTAAGGCGCAGCCAAGGACAACCCCTAGGAGGCCATAAATGACCTTTTCGATCCGCACTTCCGTCTTTGCAGGCGCCCTTGCCCTGACCGCCATCCCGGCCGTCGCGGAAGAAGTGAACCTGTATTCCTATCGCCAGCCCGAGCTTCTGGCCCCGCTGACCGATGCCTTCACCGAAGAGACCGGCATCAAGGTCAACGTCGCGCACCTGGACAAGGGCATGGTTGAACGCCTGGAAGCCGAAGGCGACCGCTCGCCCGCGGATCTGGTCTTTACCGTCGACATCTCGCGCCTGGCGGCCGTGGTGAACGCGGGCCTGACACAGCCTGTCACCTCGGACGTGCTGACCGAAAACGTGCCCGCAGCCTATCATGACCCCGACGGTCATTGGTGGGGCCTGACGACCCGCGCGCGGATCGTCTATGCCTCGAAGGATCGCGTGGCCGACGGCGAAGTCACCACCTACGAAGACCTGGCCGACCCCAAGTGGAAGAACCGCATCTGCATCCGTTCCGGCACCAATGCCTATAACGTGGCGCTGGTTTCGGCGATGATCCACCATCACGGCGAAGAGGCCACCAAGACCTGGCTGGAAGGCGTCAAGGCCAACCTCGCCCGCAAGCCCCAGGGCAACGACCGCGCACAGGTCAAGGCGATCTGGGCCGGCGAATGCGACATCTCGGTCGGCAACACCTATTACATGGGCAAGATGCTGGAAGACGCGGAACAGACCGAATGGGCGAATTCCGTCCGCATCGTCTTCCCGACCTTCGAAGAGGGCGGCGCGCATGTGAACATCTCCGGTGTGGCCATGACCAAGGCAGCCCCGAACAAGGAAAACGCCCTGAAGCTGATGGAATTCCTGGTGTCGCCCAAGGCGCAGGAGATCTACGCCGCCGCGAACTATGAATACCCGATCGCGCCGGGCACCGAAGCCATCGACCTGGTCAAAGGCTGGGGTGAGTTCACCGCGGACGACACCAACCTGATGGATCTGGCCAACCTGCGCCCGCAGGCGCTGCAGCTGATCCAGGACGTCGATTTCGACGGCTGATCGCGGCCAAATCGCTGAAATCGGGAACGGGTCCTTCGGGGCCCGTTTTCTTTTGCATCAAGGGGATACGCAGCGAAGTTATTCGATCAGCGCAACACCGGGCATGTCGCGCAGCTCGGCCAGGTCGTTGGCATAACGCGCCCGGATCTGCGCGGTCTCATCCTCGTCAAAGGACGCGAATCCCCGATCGCCGGTCTCGCTGGAATACAGCCGCAGCACCTCTTGCCATTCCTTCCGCTCCAGCGTCAGGCCCGTGGCATAGTGTTTCTGCAGCACCATCAGCCCCGCATCCGTGGCCGAGACGTTCAGCGACCGTTCGGGTTCCACCCAATCGCCTTCCGCCAGATCCGGCACCAGGTGGCCAAACAGATCCCGGTTGCTGCCCCTTTGGTCATAGGTCAGCACGATCAGCTCACTCGGTTTCAACACGTCCCGCAGGGCTGAAATCACATGCGGCCAGCCGGCCTTCATCGCGATCATCCCCGGCTTCAGATCGGCAAAGGGCGGACAGGCGTTGTCCTCGGCCCGCTTGCGATAGGCCGAGGCAAAAAGCTCATCATAAGGACGCAGCACATAGACCAATCGGTCCACCGGCCCCGGCAGATGCGCCTTGAGGAACTTCAGCCGCCGCCGGATCGCTGGAAAGAACTCTCCTCCGTAGAAGGGCATCATGCGGCCGGGGATGTTTTCTTCCGACAGAATCAGCGGCCGGTCGGGCGCGGTGGAATAGACCTGCATTTCCTCGGCCAGGAATTCCCGCAGTTCCTGCTTGCGCTTGCCCCCGGTGCTGGGTCCGGGAAGGCGCAGCCGCAGCCGCCCGCCGGGAATATCGTCCCGGCCGGGATAGGCCAGGTCATAGCCCCTTGCCCGGATCGCCTCTGCGTTGACCGACAGGAACATCTGGAACGAGGACGTCCCTGTGCGATGTGCCCCGGCGTGAATGTAGATACCGCTCGCCATTCCGTGCAGCATGGGCCAGAACGCAAACCCGCGCAATGTGCTGTCCCCCATGGACATCTGCCCGACCCCGCGCCACCCTGCGCCAAACCACCCACAGGACGACCATGCCCCGGACCATGCCCCGCAAGATCATCATCGACACCGACCCCGGACAGGACGACGCCGTCGCCATTCTTCTGGCCCTGGCCAGCCCCGAAGAGATCGAGGTGCTGGGCATCACCGCCGTCGCAGGCAACGTGCCGCTGGAGCTGACGGCCAAGAACGCCCGCATCATCTGTGAACTCGCGGGCAAACCGGACGTGAAGGTCTATGCCGGCTGCGACCGTCCCATGGCCAAGACGCTGGTCACGGCGGAACATGTGCACGGCCAGACCGGGCTGAACGGGCCGAAGCTGCCCGATCCGCTGATGGCCCTGCAGGACGGCCACGGCGTCGATTTCATCATCGACACCCTGCGCGCGGAACCTGCAGGCACCGTCACGCTCTGCCCCCTGGGGCCGCTGACCAATATCGCCACCGCCTTCGAACGCGCGCCCGACATCATTGAAAAGGTGCAGGAAATCGTCCTGATGGGCGGCGCCTATCTCGAGGTTGGCAACATCACCCCGGCGGCCGAGTTCAACATCTACGTCGACCCCGAGGCGGCCGAGATCACATTCCGCTCTGGCGTGCCGATCGTGGTGATGCCGCTGGATGTGACGCACAAGGCGCTGGTGACGCCCGCGCGCAACGATGCCTTCCGCGCCCTCGGCACCCCCGTGGGCAAGGCCGTGGCCGAGATGACCGATTTCTTCGAACGCTTCGACAAGGAGAAATACGGATCCGAAGGTGCGCCCCTGCATGATCCCTGCGTCACCGCCTATCTGATCCGGCCCGAGCTGTTCTCCGGCCGCCACGTCAACGTCGAGATCGAGGTCGCCTCGCCCCTCACCCGCGGCATGACCGTCGCCGATTGGTGGGGCGTGACCGACCGCGCGCCCAATGCGATGTTCATGGGCGATATCGACGCCGACGGCTTCTTTGCCCTGCTGACCGAAAGGCTGGCCCGCCTGTGACCGCGCTGCACCTTGCCGGCCCCGAGGATCTGCCTCGCCTCCTGCCCCTGGTCGCCGCCTTTCACGAGGAATTCGGCCTGCCGCTGGATGACGACCATCGGGTTCAGGCGCTTGCCCCCCTGCTGGACGGCTCGCCCTATGGGGCCGTTTGGCTGATGGGCCCGTCGCGCGCGCCGATCGGCTATATCATCCTGACCTTCGGCTGGTCGGTTGAATTCGGCGGCATGGACGGCTTTGTCGACGAACTCTACGTCCGCCCCGCCGTGCGCCGCCGTGGCATCGCCACCGAGGTGCTGGAACAGCTGCCCAAGACCCTGGCAGAAACCGGCCTGCGCGCCCTGCACCTCGAGGTCCGCGAAGACGACGACCAGACCGTCAAGATGTACCGCCGTCAGCTGTTCAAGCCGCGCGAAGGCTACATGCTGATGACCAAGAAGATCTGACGCCGCCCGCGCCGGACCTGAAACAGGGCGCGGAATGAGGGCCCAATAATGGGCCTCTCAACAGGGCCTCGAAACAGCGCCCATAAACTGGGGCCAAGAAACCAGGGCCCATAAACAGGGCTGGAAACCGCGCCCCTGCCGCCTTACCTGTCGTCCATGACCCAATCCAGCCCGATGCAGATCCCCTTCGACAACAGCTATACCCGCCTGCCCGCGGCGCTTTTCACCCGCCAGCCCCCCGCGCCCGTCAGCGCGCCTTCGCTGCTGGCCTGGAACGCGCCCCTGGCGGCGGATCTGGGCATCACCGGCACGCCCGATCCGCAGGTCCTTGCAGGCAATACCCTGCCCGACGGGGCCGAGCCCTTGGCCCAGGCCTATGCCGGGCACCAGTTCGGCGGCTTCTCTCCCTCCCTTGGGGACGGGCGCGCGCTGCTGCTGGGCGAGGTCATCGACCGCACCGGCCAGCGCCGCGACATTCAGCTCAAGGGCTCGGGCCGCACCCCCTATTCCCGCAATGGCGATGGCCGCGCCGCCCTTGGCCCCGTGCTGCGCGAATTCATCGTCTCCGAGGCGATGCACGCCCTGGGCATCCCCACCACGCGCGCCCTGGCCGCGACCCTCACCGGCGACCGCATCCAGCGCGAGGTCGCCCTGCCCGGCGCCGTTCTGACCCGCGTGGCCTCTTCGCACCTGCGCGTCGGCCATTTCGAATATTTCGCCGCCCGCGACGACCGCGCCTCCCTCCGGGCGCTCTATGACTACGCGGTCGACCGCCATGACCCTTCCGCCCGCGACCCGCTGCACTTCCTGCAGGGCGTGATCAATCGCCAGGCAGACCTGGTGACGAAATGGCTGGGCGTCGGCTTCATCCATGGGGTGATGAACACCGACAACACCTCGATCTCGGGCGAAACGATCGACTACGGCCCCTGCGCCTTCATGGATACCTATCACCCCGATACGGTCTTCAGCTCCATCGACCAGCACGGCCGCTACGCCTATTCCAACCAGGCGCCCGTGCTGCCCTGGAACATGGCGAAACTCGCCTCGGCCCTGCTGCCGCTGATGCCCGACCCGGATGCCGCCATCCCGGATTTCACCGCCGCCGTGCACGCCATGCCGGACCTGATCGACGCCGCCTGGCTGCGGGTCTTTGCCGCCAAACTCGGCATCTCCTCGCCCCGCCCCGAAGATCGCGGCCTGATCTCCGAGCTGCTCTCGCTGATGCAGTCCGGCGGATCGGATTTCACCAACAGCTTCCGCGCCCTGCCCGACAATGACGCCCGCGACCACTTCGCCGACCGCGACGCCTTCCTTGACTGGACCGCGCGCTGGCACGACCGCCTCGCAACGGAACCCGAGGCCCCGGCCCTCATGGCCCGCTCCAACCCCGCCGTGATCCCGCGCAATCACCGGATCGAACAGATGATCCAATCCGCGCAATCCGGCGACATGGCCCTGTTTGAGACCCTGCGCCGGGCGCTCTCCACCCCCTACACGACACCCGCTGACACCGGCCTCACCACGCCGCCCACGGCCCAGGAACAAGTCACCGCCACCTTCTGCGGCACCTGAAATCCCCATCATCTTGCCAAAAATACTCTCCGGGGGTGCGGGGGTGGAAAACCCCCGCCGCGCGACACCAGCCAAGGGGCACCTAGGGCCCGGGCAAGGCCCCCGGCCCAATCACCCGCCCCGGTCACCCGGACCAGTCACCCGCGGCGGTTGATCAACACGATCCCGAAAGACACCAGCGCCAGGGCCACCAGCACCGACAGATGCAGCGCCTCTCCCAGGAAGGCCCAGCCCATAAAGACCGCAAAGACCGGCGTCAGGAAGGAAAAGCTTGCGATGGTCGAGGCAGGATAGGTCTTCATCAGGTAGAACCAACCCAGAAAGCCAAAACTGGCCACCAGGAAGACCTGGTAGCCCATCATCCAGATATGCTCCGGGCCAAAATCCCGCACCAGCGGCCCGAACAGCGGTGCGACCAGCAGCAAAGCCACCGCCGAGAAGGACAATTGCCACAGCTGCTGCGCCTCGGGCGGGGCCTCGGAAATCCGCGTGATCCGAACGATCAGCGCAATCGCCGCCCAGCCGATGGCCCCGAGCCAGGCCAGAAGATCGCCCGCAAGGCTCGCCTGTCCGCCCGACCGGTCCGCCAGCACGACGACGACGCCCGCAAAGGCACAGATCAGCCCGATCACCTTGACCCGGGTCAGACGCTCTCCGGGGATCAGGAAATGCGCGGCAAGGCTCAGATGCATCGGCATCGTGTAAAAGATGATCGAGGCCCGCGCGACCGTCGTCATGTCCAGCGCGTTGAAAAGCCCGATGAATTCCAGCGTAAAGGCCAGCCCCATGGCCAGCCCCGGCCCCATGTCGCGGCGCAGGTTGCCGAAAGACACGCCCCGCGCCAGCATCCAGACCAGGATCGCCAGGCAGGCAAACAGTGACCGCAGCCCCGCCTGGAACACCGGGCTCAGCCCTTCCGAGGTCAGCTTCATGATGATCTGGTTGCCCGCCAGAACCAGCACGAAAAGAAACAGCGCCGATGCGCCCGGAAGATCAAGTTGGTCTTTTCTCATCCGCGCATTGGGGTCGGACCATACGGTCCCGTCAACGCCTATTTTCTACGCTTTTTGAAGAACCGGGGATTGCGCGTAACGAAATCCTCGATCAGCCCGGCCAGCCCTCCGGCAGCTTTCCCGCGCAGATAGGCATAGCCCGACCCGGCCCCCAGAAGCGCGCCCCCGCAATCGACGATCAGATCGCCCATGGTGTCGCGCAGCCCGGACTTCTGCATGTTGAAGCCGAACAGCTCATCCATCGAGAACTCGAAGATCTCCCACATGGCACCGATGGCCACGGCGAAACAGAAGGCGAAAACCGCGATGGCAGCCGGCGGCGCGGCAAAGCGATCCCCCTGGAACATCATGAAAACCAGCACGAATCCGATCAGGCCAAAGCCCACGGCGGAGCCTCCGTGCATGGCGATGTCCCACCACCAGAACCGGTTGTAGAAATCCGCCACCTCGCCCAGGAAGATCGTGCCGCCGACGAACATGACCACCGCCAGCATGAAGCTTTTGGGCACCTGGATCTGCGCCCATCTGGCCACGTAGACCGGCAGGATCGACAGGCCGATGGTCACCAGGGCGACGAAGGCCAGGGAATAGCGCCCGGTCCAAAGCGCCTCTCCCGCGGCAACCAGAAGTGCCAGCCAGATGGCCTGCGTCACTCGACTTTGATCCCGCAACACCTGTGAAATTCCCCGCGTCATCGCTACCTTCCCATCTATGAAAGCGCTCAGCCTCAAAGTGGCAACCTGGAACCTGCAAAAATGTGTCGGCATGGACCTGCGCCGCGACCCCGGACGCAGCCTGCGGGTGCTGTCGGACATCGGCGCGGACCTTGTGGTCCTGCAAGAGGTCGACAAGCGCCTGCCTCCGCGCCCCGCCGCCCTGCCGCGCGACATGATCCGGGCCGAGGGCTGGCAACTTCTGCCTTTTTCTCCGGTCTCGCCCGGCGGGCCGTCGGTCGGGTGGCACGGCAACACGATGCTGATGCGTCCAGGGCTGACGCTGCGCGAAATCGATCAGATCACCCTGCCGGGGCTTGAGCCGCGCGGCGCCATACGGGCCGAGCTGACGACACTGATCGGACCCCTGCGCGTGATCGGCGTGCATTTGGGGCTGCGCCGCCGCGACCGCCTGGCCCAACTGCACGCGATCTCGGCCCATCTGGCAGATCTGCCCCCCGCACCGACCCTTCTGGCCGGTGACATCAACGAATGGGGCGCGATCGAGGTTCTGGACCACGCGCTCGACGGTCTCAGCTTCCTGCCCGCCCCCGCCACCTTTCCATCCCTGCGCCCGCTTGGCCGGCTCGACCGCTTCGCCCTCTGCCCGCGCCTGCGCGCCACGCATCCCCCTTCCGCCCACCTCGCCCAGCCCGCCCGTATCGCCTCGGATCACCTGCCCCTGACCGTCACGCTCATCGCGCCCTGACGCGCGCGCCTCGCTTCTGTCGCGCGCCGCCCCAACTACCTGTTCTTTCGGCAGATGTTGGATGCCTCCGGCGGGGATATTTTCGAAAACCAAAGAGAGCATCGACCCTCCCTCTTTGGTTTTTCCAAGTATCCCGGGGGTCGGTGGCAAAGCTTCAGCTTTGACGCCCAAGGGGGCAGAGCCCCCTTTGCATCGCCGTCACTGGACACTCCACAGCCCGCTGATAGGGTCGGCGCAAAATAATAGGAGCTCCCATGTCACTCGACGCCGTTCTATCCCGCATCGACGCCCAGATCCCAGAAGCGACCGACCGCCTTCTTGATCTGCTGCGCATCCCCTCGATCTCGACCGACCCGGCCTACAAGGCCGACTGCGACCGGGCGGCGGACTGGCTGGTGGACGATCTGCGCTCGCTCGGGGCCGAGGCCGAGAAGCGCCCGACCCCCGGCCATCCGATGGTCGTCGGCCACATCGGAGAAGGCGCGCCGCATCTGCTGTTCTACGGTCACTACGACGTGCAGCCGGTCGATCCGCTGAACCTGTGGGATCGCGACCCGTTCGATCCCCAGCTTGAGGAGACCGCGAACGGCAAGGTCATTCGCGGACGTGGATCCTCAGATGACAAGGGCCAGCTGATGACCTTTGTCGAAGCCTGCCGCGCCTGGATCGCCGAGAACGGTAAGCTGCCCTGCAAGATCACCTTCTTCTTCGAGGGCGAAGAGGAAAGCGGATCGCCGTCCCTTGTGCCCTTCATGAATGACAACGCCGAAGAGCTGAAGACCGACGTCGCCCTGATCTGCGACACCGGCCTGTTCGGAGAGGACACGCCCGCCATCGTCACCATGTTGCGTGGTCTACTGGGCGAAGAGCTGACGATCACCGGCCCGGTCAAGGACCTCCATTCCGGCATGTATGGCGGACCCTCGATGAACCCGATCCGGGTGCTGTCGCGCATCATTGCCGGGCTGCACGACGACCAGGGGCGCATCACCGTGCCGGACTTCTACGAAGGCGTGCCCGAACTGCCCGATGAGATCCGCGCCCAATGGCAGGGGCTGGGCTTTGACCACGGCTCATTCCTGGGTGAGGTCGGACTGTCCGAGCCGGCCGGCGAACAGGACCGCACCCCGTTGGAAATGATCTGGTCGCGTCCGACCTGCGAGGTCAACGGCATCTGGGGCGGCTACACCGGCGATGGTTTCAAGACCGTCCTGCCATCCAAGGCCCATGCCAAGATCAGCTTCCGCCTGGTTGGCCAGCAGGATCCCCATGCCATCCGCAAGAACTTCCGCGCCTACGTGGAAAGCCAGCTCCCCAAGGATTGCCAGGTCGACTGGCACGGCCACGGCGCCAGCCAGGCCAGCCAGATGGAAATTGACCACCCCGCGTTCGAGGCCGCCCGCAAGGCGCTGTCCGACGAATGGCCCAATCCGGCGGCCTATGTGGGCTGTGGCGGGTCCATCCCGATTGCCGGGCATTTCAAGCGGATCCTCGACACCGACGCCATGCTGATCGGCTTTGGCAAGGATGACGACCAGATCCATTCCCCGAACGAGAAATACGACCTGTCGTCCTTCCACAAGGGCATCCGCAGCTGGGCACGTATCCTCGACGCGATCAGCAAGGGCTGAGCCGGCCCGCGACCCGCGCCTGTCAGGGCGCGGGGAGCCGCACGGTCAGAAAAGACCGAAGAACCGGTCCGGCAGGCGGAATTGCACCGCCACATCGGGCCGGTCGAATTCATAGAATCCCGTGTCGCCACGCGGGCGGAAGCTGCGGGCCATGGCGTCGCGGAAGGGCTTCATCTCGAACCCCTCGGCCAGGGGCAGCGCCGCGAATCCTTCGAATTCGGCCCGATCGTCGCCACGCGCCTCGGCGAACCAGTGCCGCCCGATCGAGGCCTCGGCCACGCTCTCGACCCCGACCTCTGCCGTCACCGCATTGCGCCGGTCCATCGCCTGCTGATAGGCGGCGAAATCGCAGAACTTCAGGTGAAACAGATACAGGTTGTCCGGCGCATTAAGCTGGTCGTACTGCGTGTAATGTCCGCCACGGGCGATCTTGGTCGCGGTCGAGATCACGCAAGGTTTGGAATAATGCGGGGCCAGGCGCACATGGGCGCGCGGGCCCAGAACCTTGTCGGTGATCGGCAGATCCTCAAGATCCAGGCGCTGCACGACCTCCAGCCCAAGCGGCGTGAACACCCGGTTGGTGCGCCGACGCTCCAGGAACTCCAGCAGGGTCTTGCCCGAGGCCGGGTCGACCACCACCAATTCGTCCACGTCCCCCACGATTACGTGGCCATAATAGCCGCGCAGCCCCGTCACGATGCCGTTCAGCAGCCGCCAGCGCTTGGCATCAAAGTTCTTGTGCGGATCCCCCGGCAGGCCGATGATATTGGCCCCTTTGGCCAGCTTTGCCACCGCATCCCCGCGCCCGTGGTTGATGACATAGCAGTTCTCAAGCCCCAGGTGGCCGCCGTAATAGTCCAGCCAGATCCGCAGGAAGAATTCATCGTCGCGCACCATGGTGACGGCGCAGGCGGTGGATTGCATCGATCAGCCCCTCTTGTCGCGTGTTGACCACGTTTCGGCCATCTGCACTGCAGGGCCGCTTTTCCCAAGCAATAACTTGTTTTTCCCCGCGTGAGAATCGTAAACCAAGTGGACCAGACCCGAGGTTCCGATGCTGCCATCCGACTTTGCCGAAACCGGACGCCACGCGCTGCGCCGTCAGGACACCCCGCCGGCGATGTTCCAGGTGATCGGCGAACGCGGCTCGGGCACCAATATCCTGCGCAAGATGATCGAGAAGAACGTCGATCTCTTCCGGACCGAGGCGCTTGGCTGGAAGCACGGCTTTCCCCGCATGCTGGCGGTGCCGCGCAACCTGTTGACCATCGTCTGCATCCGTGACGCCCGCGCCTGGGCCCTGTCGATGCACAAGCGGCCTTGGCACGGGCATCCATCGCTGCAACTGCTTGAATTTTCGGACTTCATTCGCGCAACCTGGCGCGGCAAGGTCGACCGGATCGCGGATTTCGAAACCATCCACCCCGAGCTTGCGGCAGAGGGAGAGGAACTTCAATTTGACCGCCACCCGCTGACCGGCCGGCCCTTTGGCAACCTTTTTGCGCTGCGCCGCGCCAAGCTTGAGGGGCACCTGTCGATGCTGGTGCGCGGCGGCGATGTGGCCGTGATCCGCATGGAAAGCTTTCTGGCCGATCCCGAGGGCACGCTGGACTGGCTTTGCGCCGCCTATGGGCTGACCCGCAAACACGCCGATCTGAAGACCGTCAAGGCCCGGCTGGGCAACCGCTTCAACACCTCGGTCGATGGCTATACCCGCCCCGACACGCCCGATGCCCTGTCGCCGCGCGACATGGGCTTCCTGCGCGCCCAGCTTGACCTGACGCTCGAGTCGCAGCTGGGCTACACCTACGATTAAGTCCCCACGACACCCATCTTTGCCAGCCGGCGCAACAGCGACGTGCGGTCGGGATCATACCGGCGCAGATCACTGGCCTGCGCGATGGCGGTGACCAGCGCCGCCGGGTCGCCCATGGGCAGGCGCAGCAGGTCCTCCAGCTCGATCTCCCACCACCGGCTGTCGTGAAGCGCGGCACAGATCTCATCGGGGAAGCGCTGGCGGATCACCCGGCCGGGGTTGCCGCCGATCACCGCGTAGGCAGGCACATCCTTGGTCACCACCGCCCCGCCCGCGATCACCGCGCCGTCACCGATAGTAATCCCGCCACGCAGCACGGCGCCGTCCCCGATCCAGACGTCATGGCCGATCACCAGCGGGCCGCGCTGTGGTTGCGGTGCATCGACCGGCGCGGTGATCTGCGGGCGCTGGCCTGTCTCGACCTCGCGCGAGGCGGCATAGGCGGCGAAGAATTCGCGCTGCGGGTTGAAGAAGGCGGAGGAGGACGACGCGGCCTCGACCGGGTGGCGAAAACCGGTGAACCGCACGCCAAGCCCGATCGAACAGAACCGCCCGATCCGCGTGGTACCGGGAAAGGCCGAGGCGACCTCGGAAAACGACCCGACCGAGGGGATCTGATCCCCGTCGGCCAGGGTCGAGAAGGGTTCGACCACGCAGTCAGGCCCGATGGCGATCACCTGCCCGATTTTCCAGCGGCGCGGATAGCCCGGCCGCATCTTCCCGCGCATGCCGGTGCGCTTCTGGAAAATCGCCAGCGATTCGAATGCCTTGTGAAGCGCTTCGGTAACTTCGATCTTTGCCATGTCTTTCCCGCCTTGCCGGGATCAGACTGGCAAAGGCAGGCCGAATTTGCCAGCACAATTGCGACAGACGCAATGCGCTAAAATGCGAAACAATATCATGCAGGAGGGGGAAGTGGCGCGGTTGACGGGGCTCGAACCCGCGACCCCCGGCGTGACAGGCCGGTACTCTAACCAACTGAGCTACAACCGCGCGTGAGGGGCGGAATAGGTCATGCCCCGCGACCCGTCAAGCAGAAATCGACCTTCGCCGGGCAGCTTTTCGCGCCGCCGGGTGTCTGCCGGGACAGGTTGGGAAAATGCACGCAAACCAGCCCCCTGAAACGCGAAAAGCGCCCCGGAAGGAGCGCTTTTTCACCGATATCCAAGAGGATCAGGATATGACAGCAGTGGCGCGGTTGACGGGGCTCGAACCCGCGACCCCCGGCGTGACAGGCCGGTACTCTAACCAACTGAGCTACAACCGCGCAGCTGCTGTGGAGGGCGTGATATGGCCCCCATGCGACGGCGTCAAGCATGAAAACCGCGAAAATTTCATCGCATCCGACGAAAGCTGTGGAAAGCCCTTGGTTTGTGGATCGCGGGGCGGGTGAAAACCTTGCCGCCGTGCCGCTTGCCGCGCCCAAATCGGCCCGGACGGGCCACATCCTGCATCCCCGGTGGCCAAATCACCCCGCCGCTGCCTATGCTGTTCCCGACGCCCCCCCGCGACCCGGCCCAAGGAAGCCCCCCGATGATCCTGCGCGCCCTCTGCCTGTGCCTTTGCATCCTGCTGATGCCCCTGCCCGCCCTTGCGCAATCCCGGGCCGCTGTTGAGGCGCAGTTTCAATCCTGGCTCACTACGACGCTCTGGCCTCAGGCGCGGCGCGCCGGGATTGCCCGCGCCACCTTTGACAGCGCCTTTCGCGGTGTGACGCTGGACTGGTCCCTGCCCGACCTTTCGCCCCCCGGCGGCCCCAAGGTCCCGCAGCAGCAGCGTCAGTCCGAATTCGGGGCCCCCGCGCGTTATTTCACCCGCGGCACCCTGGACAGCGCCACCAGCATCGGCCGCCAGATGGCCCGCCAGCACGCCACCGCCCTGGCCCGGGCCGAGGCCCGCACCGGTGTGCCCGCCCGCATCATCCTGGCGATCTGGGGCCGCGAAAGCAGCTATGGCCGCGCCGCGATCCCCGAAAACGCCTTTCGCACCCTGGGCACCCTGGCCTTCATGGGCCGCCGCGATGCCTATTTCCGCGACGAAGTGATCGCCGCCCTCAAGATCGCCCAGGCCGGTCACGCCCCTGCGGGTGCCATGAAAAGCAGCCGCGCCGGGGCGCTTGGTCAGCCGCAGTTCATGCCATCGAACTTCCTGAAATACGCTACCGACGGCAATGGCGATGGCCGTGCCGACATCTGGCGGTCCGAGGCAGATACCATCGCCTCGATCGCCGCCTACCTTGCCAAGCACGGCTGGCAAAAGGGCCGCGACTGGGGGTTCGAGGTCACCCTGCCCGCCACCCTGTCCTGCGCGCTGGAAGGCCCCGATCAGGGCCGACGCATCCGCGACTGGGCAGCGCTTGGCGTCACCCGCACCTCGGGCCGGCCCTTCCCGCAGCCCGAGGCCAATGAGGACGGGTTCCTGATGCTGCCCGCCGGCCGCCACGGCCCCGCCTTCCTGGTCACGCGGAATTTCTACGTGCTGAAGGACTATAACATGAGCGATCTTTACGCGCTTTTCGTCGGCCACGTGGGCGACCGCATCCAATATGGATCTGGCGATTTCCGAACAGATTGGGACACCCTTGGCCGCATGAACAGATCCGACATCGCCGTGATGCAACGCAGCCTTCAGGCCATGGGGCATGACACCGGCGGGGCCGACGGCCTGCCCGGCTTCCGCACCCGCCGTTCAATCGGGCGCTGGCAGGAGGCAACGGGCAGAACAGCAACCTGTTTCCCGACCGCATCGCTGGTCAAGGCATTGGCAAAGTGACGGATTTCAGGAAGGATGGTGGGTGATGAGAGACTCGAACTCCCGACATCTTCGGTGTAAACGAAGCGCTCTACCAACTGAGCTAATCACCCGTGCGGCGGCACATAGCGCATGTGGCACACCAAGGGCAAGGGCCATATGACACAGCCTCCGTTTATCGTCTTCACTGATCTCGACGGCACCCTGCTGGATCATCACGATTACAGCTGGACGGCGGCGCAGCCCGCGCTGGATCACCTGGCCGAACGCGGCGTGCCGGTGGTTCTGGCCTCGTCCAAGACCGCGGCCGAAATCGCCCCCCTGCGCGCCGCCATGGGTCTGTCGGCCTGCCCCGCCATCGTGGAAAACGGCGCCGGCATCCTACCCGCCCATGCCACGCCCGATGACGACGCCGCCCCCTACGCCCGCCTGCGCACCACTCTGGACAGCCTGCCCGCCCCCCTGCGCAAATGCTTCACAGGCTTTGGCGACATGACCGACGCCGATGTGGCCCAGATCACCGGCCTTGCCCCCGACAGCGCCCCCCTGGCCCGCCGCCGCGCCTTCTCGGAACCCGGGCTGTTTGACGGCGATGAGGCCGCGCGTAAGGCCTTCATCGCCGCCCTCACTGACTTGGGCGTCACCGCACGTCAGGGCGGCCGATTTTTGACCCTGTCCTTCGGTGGCACCAAGGCCGACCGGATGGAGGAGATCGCCGCCCTCTACGGCCATCCCCGCACCGTGGCCCTGGGCGATGCCCCGAATGACGTCGAAATGCTGGAAACCGCCGATCGCGGTTTTATCATCGCGAACCCCTCGGGCACGCCGCTGCCGAAACTTGCCAAGGAAGACGGCATGACCATCACCCGAAGCAAAAATCCCGGCCCAAGCGGTTGGAACGAAAGTATTCTCGCGCTAACTTTTCCGTGAGCCCCGGCCAGACCCGTGGCCAGACCTGCGCTCAGCCCCTAACCCGGACAAAGGATTTTCGACGTGGCGGATTTTCATCAGAACGGCAATATCGCCACGATCCACAACCTGCGCACCCGCACGACCGAGGATCTGACCCACGAGCTGGTCAGCTATTCCTCGAACCGCAAGATCTCTCTCATACTGCCCTCGCTCTATTCCGAGCTCGAGGGCGAGGCGCTGCCTAGGATCCTCTCCGAACTGGCCCAGGTCCCCTATCTGCACCGCATCGTCATCGGCCTCGACCGCGCCGATGAGGCCCAATACCGCCACGCCCGCGAATTCTTCTCGGTTCTGCCGCAGAACCACGTGGTGATCTGGAACGACAGCCCGCGCATGAAGGCGATCGAGGCCCGGCTGGAAAGCCTTGGCCTGGCCCCGACCGAACCCGGCAAGGGCAAGAACGTCTGGGGTTGCATCGGCTTCCTGCTGGCCTGCGCCGACAGCGACGTGGTGGCGATCCACGATTGCGACATCGTCACCTACGAAAAGGAACTCCTGGCCCGGCTGGTCTATCCGGTAGTGAACCCGAATTTCCCCTACCAGGTGGCCAAGGGCTATTACGCCCGTGTCGGCGGCGGCAAGATCAACGGCCGCGTGGCGCGGATGCTGGTCTCTCCGCTGCTGATCGCCATGAAGAAGGTCATCGGGGACCGCGATTATATCGATTTCCTGCGCGCCTTCCGCTATTCGCTGTCGGGGGAATTCGCCATGCGCACCTCGATCCTGGCGGATCTGCGCATCCCCTCGGACTGGGGCCTGGAAATCGGCGTCCTCTCCGAGGCCTGGCGCAACCTCGCCCCGAAATCCGTCTGCCAGGTCGAGATCGCGGACCACTACGACCACAAGCACCAGGACCTGTCCGAGGACGACAAGACCACCGGCCTGTCGCGCATGTCGATCGACATCTGCAAGGCCGTCTTCCGCAAGCTCGCCGCCGATGGCACGGTCTTCAACGAAGAGGTCTTCCGCACCCTCAAGGCGACCTACTACCGCTCGGCCCTCGACCTGCTCGAGGCCTATTACAACGACGCCACGATGAACGGCCTCACCGTCGACCGCCACACCGAGGAACGCACCGCCGAGCTGTTTGCCGAAAACATCATGGAAGCCGGCCGCATCTTCCTCGACAACCCCTCCGAGACGCCCTTCATCCCGACCTGGAACCGCGTCCACGCCGCCGACAGCAGCCTGATGACCGATATGCTCAAGGCGGTGGCGGCAGATCTGAAGGATTACGGCTAAGGGGGGCTAGCCCCCCGTCCTTCGGACTCCCCCCAGGATAATTATGAAAACCAAAGAGTGGGCGGCGCGGCGCATCTGCCCTCTTTGGTTTTTTCAAATATCCCGGGGGTGGTGGCAAAGCTTCAGCTTTGACGCCAAGGGGGCAGCGCCCCCTGCCACGTTCGTTTTTTTCCACTTGCCTCGGATAAGGGCGCGATCTCTCGCCTGGCCGCCGCGTCTCGCGACTGGGGCACTGCAAACAACGGTTAGACTGGGCCCCCTGCCACGTCCGTCGTCTGCACTTGCCCAAGGGGGGCAGAGCCCTGTTCCACCCGCCCGCCGCTTCTCGCATCGTGGGGACTGTTAGCAACGGTTGGATTGCGCCCGCTTTTATAAAAAGGAGTGCGCCGCAGGCGCGCCTTTGGATTACGCGCGGTTGGTGATCCAGCGGCACTGGTAGGGGGCGAAGGCGATGCTGGCGTCCGTGGGGTCGATGCTTTCGCCGGTGATCAGGTCCACCCAGTCCTCGCCTTCGATCAGGTTGATCGCATAGGGGTCGATGTCGAAGGCATCCGAGGACACGTTGTGCAGCGCAAAGATCGACTGGTCGCGGTCCAGGCTCTGCCGCCATAGCCCGAAGATCCGTTTATCCAGCTGCAGCGTGAACTGGGTCGCATTGGGGTGGAAGGCGCGCTGGCGGCGGCGGATGTCGATGCGGCGCTTCATCTCTTCCAGCACCACGTGCTGGTTGGTTGCGGGATCGGCCAGCCGTTCTTGCAGCACGCCGTAGTCCCATCTGTGCCGGTTGATCGCGCGGTTGTGGCCCGACTTCTCGACCCCTTCGTGATCGTTCGGCGTGGCGAGAAGCGAATGGATGTAGAAGGCCGGGATGCCTTCCAGTGCCATGACCAGCGTCTGGCTGGCAAGGAAGCGGGCGATCTGATGATCGTCCTCTCCGGCGAAGGTGCCTTTCATCGCCTCGAACCAGGTGATGTTCAGTTCATAGGGGCTTTCGCCGCCGCCGGGCAGCGCGCGCATGGACACGCGGCCACCAAAATCTCGAACCGTTTCAATCACCTGCGCGGCGTCTTCGGGCGACAGGATGCCTTCGGCCGGGCGCATGCCGATGCCGTCGTGGCTGGCGGTGAAGTTCAGGTAGGCACAGCCCAGCTGCGCCGGGGGCATCGCCCCCTGCCAGCGGATCAGCTTGTCCGCGCGGCCCGACATCATCGCATGCAGCACCAGGGGCGGCAGCGAGAAGTTGTAGACCGCGTGCGCCTCGTTCCTGTTGCCGAAATAGCTGAGGTTCTCGGCATTGGGCACATTGGTCTCGGTCAGCAGAATCAGCGGTTCCGTCGCGAAATCCGCCAGCAGGCGCATCAGCCGCACGATGGCATGGGTCTGCGCCATGTGGATCGAGCGGGTGCCGACCTCTTTCCAGATGAAAGCCACCGCATCCAGCCGCAGGATCCGCACGCCATTGTCGATATGCAGCCGCATGACCCGCAGGAATTCCAGAAGCACCTCGGGGTTGCGGAAATCCAGGTCGATCTGGTCGTGGCTGAAGGTGCACCAGACGTGGCGGATGCCGCGCGATGTCTCGACCTCGCGCAACAGGGGCTGGGTGCGCGGGCGCACCACGTCGGACAGGTCATCCTCGGGCGAGGCTTCGAAGAAGAACTGATCATAGGGCGCGTGGCCCTGCAGGTAGTCGTTGAACCAGGTCGACTGGGACGACACGTGGTTCAGCACCAGGTCGGACATCAGCAGGAATTCCGACCCGATCCGCGAAATATCCGCCCAGTCGCCCAGCACCGGGTTCACCGCCCGATAATCCGTCACTGCAAAGCCGTCGTCCGAGGTATAAGGAAAGAACGGCAGAATATGCACGCCGTTCACCACGCCCGCCATTTCGCGATGCAGGAAATCCCGCAACAGATCCAGCGGCTTATGCTGCCCGTCGATGATCGAATTGCCATAGGTGATGACCAGCGCATCGCGTTCCGACCATTGCCGGTTGCCCGGCGTCCGGCCGCGTTTGCGGTGGCTGGAGCCTTCGGGCCAGAAGGCATCGGTGATCTGCTGACCCAGCTCATCAGCCGGGTGATCGGGGTAGATCTGCGCCAGAAGGGCAGTCAGGCGGGCGCGAAACGTTGCGTCGAAATCAAGCATGGGATCCATAGGGCTTTCCCTTCACATCCCATTTCGCCGGATCAGAGGCAAGGTGCTTGACCCTTCCCCGGCCCGCATTGCCACAACCGGGCGGGCAATAGCTGAATATCTCGCTGAAATCGGGGGCCTGGGCAGAAAACCGACGGGTCATGCCGCCCTGGGATCAGGGCCGGTTCAGAACATCAGACGAAAAGGGAATGGTGGGTGATAAGAGATTCGAACTCCTGACATCTTCGATGTGAACGAAGCGCTCTACCACTGAGCTAATCACCCGTAGGCTGGGTCTTTAAACGGCAATCCGGGGCGTGGCAACCCCGGTTTTCACGCTTTCCGCACCGTCGCTGGCCAGCGCGCTGAACCGTCGCGTACCGGTCGGTTTATTCACGCCCCTCGGGCGCCGCATCCTGGCGCAACCGGGCTTCGATCACGCGGCGGTCGCCCTTGCGGGTGGCGCGTTTGACCTTGAGCTTGCCCAGACCCGGCAGGGACAGATCCCGCCCCTCGCCCAGGGCGGAGCCGATCTGGTTCAGCGCCTCTTCCAGCACACGGCGGACGTCGGCGCGTTTCAGGTCCTGCCCCTCGGCCACCTGGTCCAGAAGTTCTTTCAACCGAAGCTCGGGCACGTCGTCGGACGCACGGCCCTGGGGGTGGTTGGACTGCGCAGCCAGGGCCACGGCACTGCGAGCGGCCTTGCGGGCCACGCGTTTCGCATCCGAGGCCGCGCTGATAGGCGCGCCGGGGCGGGAACCATCTGTCGTCACTTGGTCACCTTTCTTGACGTATTGGCAACATATGCAGGAAGTGGCACGGATCAATTACCGCTTTCCGGTCAGCCGCCCTGCCCTGCGCATCACCCGCGCTGAAGCATCGCCCAAGCGTTACCCCATAAACCGTTGACGCATCGTGAAAATCTTCGGAAAATTCGCGCGGTTGCCTTGCTGCCGCTGTTGAAACCGATCTGCCGGTTTCCCGTAACCAGGAGAATTTTGATGAAAACACTGACTTTTGCCCTGATCACATCCACCGCCCTGACCGGGGCGGTCCAAGCCGGATCCTATGCCGAACCCGCTGTCGAGGCCCCCGTCATTGTGCAAGAGGCGACGAATTCCTCGGCCGGGGCGGCGCTGCCGCTTTACCTTGCGATGCTGACCGTCATCGCGGCCCTGCAGTAACGAAAACGCCCCGGTCGCTGTGACCGGGGCGTTTCCCTGTTTGCGGCACCCCTGCGGGCACCTGGACCACGCTTAATGCGCGGTCGAGCTTTGCTCGGACCCGCCGGGCATGGCCGCAGCACGCGCCATGGCGGCGTCTGCGGCGGCTTCCTCGTCCCATTCCACCGCCTCGGGCGTGCCCGTCAGCGCCAGTTTCAGAACGTCCCGCACGTGGGTCACGGGGATGATCTCCAGCCCCTCTTTCACGTTGTCGGGGATGTCGGCCAGGTCCTTCTCGTTCTCTTCGGGGATCAGCACCGTCTTGATGCCGCCACGAAGCGCCGCAAGAAGCTTCTCCTTCAACCCGCCGATGGCCGAGGCATTGCCGCGCAGCGTGACCTCACCGGTCATGGCGATGTCCTTGCGCACGGGGGTCTGCGTCAGCACCGAGACAATCGCCGTCACCATGGCCAGACCGGCCGAAGGGCCATCCTTGGGCGTCGCGCCATCGGGCACGTGCACGTGGATGTCCATCGTGTCAAAGCGCGGCGGCTTCACCCCGATTTCGGGCGCGATCGAGCGGACGTAGGACGACGCCGCATCGATCGATTCCTTCATCACGTCGCCCAGTTTCCCGGTGGTCTTCATCCGGCCCTTGCCCGGCAGGCGCAGCGCCTCGATCTGAAGCAGGTCTCCCCCGACGCTGGTATAGGCCAGCCCTGTGACAACACCGATCTGGTCTTCCTTCTCGGCCAGACCATAGCGGTACTTCTTCACGCCCAGATACTCATCCAGGTTCTCGCCGGTGACGGTCACCGTCTCGGCCTCGCCCTTGATGATCGAGGTAACGGCCTTCCGCGCCAGCTTGCCCAGCTCACGCTCAAGGTTCCGCACGCCCGCTTCGCGGGTATAGCGGCGGATCATCTCCATCAGCGCCTCGTCCGAGACCTCGAATTCGCCTTTGCGCAAACCGTGGTTCTTGATCTGCTTGGGCAGAAGATGCCGCTTGGTGATTTCAAGCTTCTCTTCCTCGGTGTAGCCGGCCAGCGGAATGATCTCCATCCGGTCCAGAAGCGGCCCGGGCATGTTGTAGCTGTTCGCCGTGGTCAGGAACATCACGTTGCTGAGGTCGTATTCCACCTCAAGATAGTGGTCCACGAAGGTCCCGTTCTGTTCAGGGTCCAGCACTTCCAGCATGGCCGAGGCCGGGTCGCCCCGGAAGTCCTGACCCATCTTGTCGATCTCATCGAGAAGGATCAGCGGGTTGGTCGTCTTGGCCTTTTTCAGCGCCTGGATGATCTTGCCGGGCATGGACCCGATATAGGTCCGGCGGTGACCGCGGATCTCGCTCTCATCCCGCACGCCGCCCAGGGAAATCCGGATGAACTCGCGCCCCGTCGCCTTCGCCACGGATTTACCAAGCGAGGTCTTACCGACACCCGGAGGGCCGACAAGGCACATGATCGGGCCCTTCAGCTTCTTGGATCGCTGCTGCACGGCCAGGTATTCGACAATGCGTTCCTTGACCTTCTCAAGCCCATAGTGATCCGCATCCAGCACCTCTTCGGCACCGTGCAGGTTCTTCTTCACGCGCGACTTCACGCCCCACGGGATCGACAGCATCCAGTCCAGGTAATTGCGCACGACGGTCGCCTCGGCCGACATGGGCGACATGTTCTTCAGCTTCTTCAGCTCGGCTTCCGCCTTTTCGCGGGCTTCCTTGGACAGCTTGGTCTCGGCGATGCGGCTTTCCAGCTCGGCGATCTCGCCCTCGCCGTCCTCACCGTCGCCCAGTTCCTTCTGAATGGCCTTCATCTGCTCATTCAGATAATACTCGCGCTGCGTCCGCTCCATCTGGGATTTCACGCGGGTCTTGATCTTCTTCTCGACCTGCAGAACGGACATTTCGCCCTGCATCAGCCCATAGACCTTCTCAAGCCGCTCGCTGATCGACAGCGTCTCCAGAAGCTCCTGCTTCTGCTGCACCTCGATGCCCAGGTGACCGGCGACCAGGTCGGCCAGCTTCGCGGGCTCCATCGTCTGGCTGACGGCGCTCAGCGCTTCTTCGGGGATGTTCTTCTTGACCTTGGCATAGCGCTCGAACTCTTCCCCGACCGAGCGCAGCAGCGCTTCGATGGTTTCCTCGTCGCCGGTGACCTCGTTCAGATACTCGGCCTTGGCTTCGAAGAAATCGGGGTTGTCGACGAATTCAAGGATCTGCACACGCGTGGTGCCTTCGACCAGCACCTTCACGGTGCCATCGGGCAGTTTCAGCAGCTGCAGCACATTGGCCAGCACGCCGGCGTCATAGATGCCGTCGGCCTGGGGGTCGTCTTCAGCGGGGTCGATCTGGCTGGACAGCAGGATCTGCTTGTCTTCGGCCATGACCTCCTCAAGCGCCTTGACGGATTTGTCACGTCCCACGAACAGCGGAACCACCATGTGCGGAAACACCACGATGTCGCGCAGCGGCAGGACGGGATAGGAGGGGTTAAGAGGCTCTTGCATGCTCTTTCCTTATCTTGGGCAAGACCCGCCGTCCCGGGTGCGGCAACGCGTGGGTCTTCCTGTTCACGTAAGCTGAATCTGGGGTGCCTGTTCTTGGATTCAACCGCTGGCAGGTACTCTGCCCGTCCGCGCGGGGGAAGCCAAGGCCGATATGGCCGCGTTTTGACGAAAACACCGCGCGATTCGACGCTTTTCACCCGCGTTTCGCAGGCTTAGCCACGGTTTCGTGATTTTGCCCCCACGCCACTTATTCCCGCATCCCGCGCCTTGCCTGACCCAGCCTGCACCGACAGGCACGACCTCAAGCGCGACCAAAGTCGCAGAACCTATCCCTTTGCATAATTGTTCTCCTGGTTTAATTGCCAAAACCAGCGTTGCCCGGTATCCCTTCTGTCACCTTTTCCAAATTCCGCCATTTCGGCCCGGGACCGTCCCGGGACCTGCTCCGAAATCCGCACTCCGCCTTGCCGTTTTATTCAGCCCCGGGACACTGCCATGTCGCTCGTTGGTGAAAATTACGATCACGCCGTGCCTGCGCTTTCCTCGATCCTGGAAAGCATCGGTCAACGCAACCTCTGCATCAAGGTGCTGGACCGGGACGGCCGCATCACCGCCGTGAACACCCGCGGGCTCGAGCTTCTGAAAACCACCCAGGACCAGGTCTGCGGCCAGGTCTGGACGACCTTCTGGGACGGGGCCGCCGCCACGCAGGCGCGTCAGCTGATCACCCAGGCGCTCTCGGGGCAGACCGGCGGCTTCAACGGCACCTTCCACGGCACCGGCGAACCCACCCAGTGGGAGATCGAGGCCTGCCCGCTTTCCTATGCCAACGGCATGGTCGACACCGTCCTGGTGATCTCGGCCCTGCTCTCGCCCGCGCCCGAGGCCCGGCAGGGGGCAACGCCCGAAGACGATCAGGACACGCTCGACCAGCTGGCCGAGATCCTGCACACCTTCGCCAATGTCACCTCGACCCTGGCGGGCACCAGCCGGGTGATCCGCAGCACCACGGATGCGGCGAAACTGGCGATGATTTCGGATCAGCTAGACCAGACCGTCAGCAATGCCAACGCGGCACTGGCCGCCATGCGCTCGATCCTGCGCCGCGACGACGAGCCCACACCCTCCTGATCGCGCCCCAGCCCCAACCACCGGCCGGACAAAAGAAAAACGGCGCACAAAAGCGCGCCGCCCCCCGGGATCATCTTGCCCAAAATACTCTCGCCGAAGGCACGGGCCCCTGGGGGCCCGTTCCCGAGTGACGCTCAGTTCAGCGCCGCGTCGGTGATCTCGCTCGTCCAGGCCCCTTCGGGCTGCGCGGTGATCACCGGGTCAGAGCCGCCCGCCAGCAGCGTGTCGACGGTGCGCTGGAAATCGGCCTCATCCAGCGCGCCGTTCGATCCGGCGGTCAGCTTGGCGATTTCACCCATCATGCGCTTCTGGTGCGCCTCGGTCTGGGCACCGGTCTCGTCGTATTCCAGGACGATCTCGGCCGCTTCATCCGGGTTTTCCTCGGCGTATTTCCAGCCCTTCATCGAGGCGCGGACGAATTTCACCATCTTCTCCTTGAAGGCGGGATCTTCCAGGTTCTCTTCCAGAACGTAAATTCCGTCTTCCAGCGTGGCGACGCCCATGTCCTCGTACTTGAAGGTCACCAGCTCATCTTCGGACACACCCGCATCCAGAACCTGACCATATTCGTTGTAGGTCATGGTGCTGATGCAATCGGCCTGGCGCTGGATCAGCGGATCGACGTTGAAGCCCTGCTTCAGAACCGTCACGCCATCCTCGCCACCCTCGGTCGAGATGCCTTCCTGGCTCATCCAGCTGAGGAAGGGATATTCATTGCCGAAGAACCAGACGCCGATGGTCTTGCCCTTGAAATCCTGCGGACCGGTGATGCCGGTATCCTTCCAGCAGGTCAGCATCAGCCCCGATGATTTGAACGGCTGCGCGATGTTCACCACCGGCAGGCCCTTTTCCCGTGCGGCCAGCGCCGAGGGCATCCAGTTCAACATGGCATCCGCGCCACCGCCGGCCAGAACCTGGGGCGGAGCAATGTCGGGGCCGCCGGGCAGAACGGTCACATCCAGGCCTTCTTCGTCGTAGAACCCCTTTTCCAGCGCCACGTAATAGCCCGCGAACTGCGCCTGGGTGACCCACTGCAGCTGCAGCTTCACCTCGTCATCCGCCATGGCCGGAGCCGCAACCCCTGCCGCCGACACTGCGGCTGCCGCGAAAGTAGCTAGAATCTTTTTCATGTTTACCCCTGTTGGTTTTCGCCCAATGGCTTTGGGCCCTGTTGTCGGGACCCTGTTGCCTTGGACCCTTCTTGTCTTTCGACATGCGGCTGATGACATGCGTCAGGCCGCTTTGGGGTCACGCAAGAATTGACCCTCTGGTCAAAAGTTGCGCGCAGATCGCGTTTCAATCAAGAAATTTTCCAACTATTTACTCTCGGAGAGCTGCGCCAAGCCCAAAACCAAGGCAATCGCCACCCCCCAACAGCCTTTTTCGAATGGCAAGTTGACGAAAGGTAAAGAACGACCGTCAAATCGATGTGACCCCGCCGCACCGCGCTCGGACGCGACAGGATCAGCAAAACGCAATTAACGATTTGAATGGAGACTATTATGAAGACATTTCTTCTTGCAGGGGCCCTGATGGCCGCAAGCACGGGCCTGGCGCAGGCCGGAACACTGGATTTCGTGGCCTTCGGTGCTGGAACCTATGGAAGTTCCATTTCCCTGGGCGGCGCGACGATCACCAACACGTCGGGCGGGAACATCCTTGTTGGCGCGGGTGCCGCCGGTGCCGCTGACGGGTTCTGTTCGCTCAATCCAACCGTATTCAATTGCGAAGCCGACACGGAAATCGCCTTCTCCTCGGCCGTGAAAAACCTCAGCTTCGACATCGACGGCAGCCACTCCGGCGATGCCGTGGCCCTGTCGATTTACGGGCTGGGCAATCTGCTGATCACGACGCTGAACTTCAGCACGCCGGATCAGACCGTGGACCTGTCTTCCTACGGTGCCATCACGCGTCTGCTGTTTGACGACAGCTCGACCGGGGCGGGTGTTGGCTATTCGACCTTTACCTTCGACCTGGTCAATCAGGTTCCGGTCCCCGCAGGCCTGCCCCTGATGGTCGGCGGATTGGCCGCTTTTGGTGCACTGCGCCGAAAAAAGGCCTGAACCGCCCGGCGGGTCCACGCCAAGGACTGAACCCCACACCACGTGCGCCAGTTTGAACGGCTGCACGAAATACATGACACCGCCCCGGACCACCAGGTCAGGGGCGGTTCGCAGTCTTGACGACCGTACGCGATTTTACCTTGGCCAGCCGCTCAGCGCTGAGAGGGATGCCAGAAGGTCACCTTCTTCTCGATCAGGGCAATCAGCCCGTAAAAGGCCGATCCGGCGAGGGCGGCGACGACGATTTCGGCCCAGACCATGTCCAGCGCCAGCTGCCCCACAGAGGTCGAGATGCGGAACCCCATCCCCACGATCGGAGAGCCGAAGAATTCCGCCACGATCGCCCCGATCAGCGCCAGGGTCGACGAAATCTTCAGCCCGTTGAAGACAAAGGGCATCGCCGCCGGAAGCCGCAGTTTCCAGAACCCCTGCCAATAGCTGGCCGCCCAGGTTTTCATCTGGTCGCGCTGCATCGTGGTGGTTTCCTGCAACCCTGCGGTGATGTTCACCAGCATCGGGAAGAAGACCATGACCACGACCACCGCCGCCTTGGACTGCCAGTCGAACCCGTACCACATCACCAGGATCGGCGCGGTGCCGACGATCGGCAGGGCGGCGACGAAATTCCCCACGGGCATCAGCCCGCGCTTCAGGAAATCGCTGCGGTCCACCAGGATCGCGGTGCCAAAGGCCGCAAGGCAGCCGATCACATAGCCCGACAGCGCCCCCTTCACGACCGTCTGCACGAAATCCGCCCAGAGGATCGGCAGGCTGCCCATGAACCGGTCCGCGATCATCGTGGGCGGCGGCAGGATCACCAGCGGAATGCCCAGGCCGCGCACGATCAGTTCCCACAGGATCAGCAGGGTCAGGCCGAAGATGGCCGGAACGCCCAGTTGCGCCGCACGGGTGTCTGCCCGCCGACCATTGGCGATGACGACGTTCAGCCGCCAGGCCCCGGCCCAGATCAGCAGCGCCAGGATCAGGATCAACAGGCTCATCGTCCCACCCCCATGCGTTTCAGGGTCACGCGCTCAAGCCCCGCGACAATCGCCACCAGGGCCGCCGCCAGGATGGCGGTCGCGAAAAGCGCCGACCAGATCTGGATGGTCTGGCCATAGTAGCTGCCCGTCAACAGACGCGCGCCCAGGCCCCGCACCGCGCCCGTGGGAAGTTCCCCCACGATGGCCCCGACAAGGCTTGCGGCAATCCCGATCTTGAGCGAGGCAAAAAGATAGGGCACCGAGGCCGGCATCCGCAGCTTCCAGAACGTCTGGTTCGCGCTCGCGCTCCAGGTGCGCATCTGGTCGATCTGCATCGCGCCCGGCGACCGCAGCCCCTTGACCATGCCCACGACCACCGGAAAGAACGACAGATAGGCCGAGATGATCGCCTTGGGCACAAGCCCCTGAAGACCCACGGAATTCAGCACCACGATGATCATCGGCGCAATTGCCAGAATGGGGATCGTCTGGCTGGCGATGGCCCAGGGCATGACGCTCATGTCCATGGCGCGGGAATGCACGATCCCCACGGCCAGCAGAACCCCCGCGACGGACCCGATGGCAAAGCCCAGAAGCGTCGCCGACAGGGTGATCCAGCCGTGGAAGATCAGCGACCGTTTCGAGGTCACCTTCTTCTCGACCGTGGTCTCCCACAGTTCCACCGCGACCTGGTGCGGCGCGGGCAGACGGGGCTTGTCCTGGGCAAAGGTATCGCCCCAGACCGACGGGTTCTTCAGCGCAAGGGGGATCGCCCCCATCTCGCGCCGCTCTCTCGCACCCTCGGGCGTGACCACCTGCCCGGCGCGTTCCGCCTGGGTGACAGCAAAATGGATGTTCATCGGCACGCAGGCCGCGTACCACAGCGCCACGATCACGGCGACGACGGTCAGAACGGGAAATATGGCCCTCATGCGTGCCACTCCATGCGGATCTCTTCCACGGTCTCGGGCGGTTCGGGCTGATGGCGCGAGACCTCTTTGAAGCCCTCGCGCCGATAGAACCGCTGCGCCCCCCGGTTCGGCACATGGGTGTGCAGGAACAAATGATCCCGCCCCTCCTTCGCCCGGTCCATCAGCGCGCGTCCCAGCCCCTCTCCGGTGCGCGCACAATACAATGCTGCGACCTGCCCGGTGTCCGGGTTCAGCGACAGGTAGCCGGCAACCGGATCCCCGGCGACCCACATCCTGCGCTGGTCAAAGGCCCCCTCGAAAGCCTCGGTGATCACCTGGTCGGACAGGACGCGGGGAAACCACTTTGTCCCGTCGATCCAGGCGTTGATGATCCCGGCCATGGCGGGGATGTCGTCGCGTGTTGCCCTGCGTGCCTCAGTCATAGGCATGCCCTGCCCGCAGCCCTTCCCGCACCCGATGCGCGATTTCCAGGAATTCCGGCGTGTCGCGGATGTCCAGCGGGCGCTCCTTCGGCAGAGGGCTGTCGATCACATCGGTGATCCGTCCGGGCCGGGGCGACATGACGACGATCTTGGTGGACAGATACACCGCCTCGGGGATCGAGTGGGTGACAAACCCGATGGTCTTGCCCGTCCGCGCCCACAGCTTCAGCAGCTCTTCGTTCAGGTGGTCGCGCACGATTTCGTCCAGCGCACCAAAGGGTTCGTCCATCAGCAGGATGTCGGCATCAAACGACAGCGCCCGCGCGATCGAGGCGCGCTGCTGCATGCCGCCCGACAACTGCCAGGGAAACTTGCCGCCAAACCCCGCCAGGTCGACCAGTTCCAGCACCTTTTCGACACGCGCGTTCTGTTCCGCCTTGGGAAAGCCCATGATCTCAAGCGGCAGCTTGATATTGCCCGCGATGGTGCGCCAGGGATACAGCCCTGCCGCCTGGAAGACATAGCCATAGGCGCGCGCCTTGCGGGCCTCTTCGGGCGTCATGCCGTTGACACTCAGTGTGCCGCCTGTGGGTTCCTCCAGCGCCGCGATACAGCGCAGGAAGGTGGTCTTGCCACAGCCCGACGGCCCGATAAAGGACACGAAATCCCCCTTGCCGATATCCAGGTCCACGCCTTTCAGCGCATGCACGGGGCCGTCGTTGGTCTGGAAGGTCAGGTCCAGACCCTTGGCCGAAATCACTGCAGTCGAAGTCACTTAAATCCCCGCCGGAATATTCATCGGATCGCGCTGCACAGAGCGGGGCGAATTCAGCTCTTTCCACTTCGACAGCGCCTTGGCTGCGGACGAGAACGGCTTGCGCGGCACGAACCGGCCCCGGCCCGGCTGCGGCTGGGAATTCTGTCCCCAGGCCCAGATGACCTCGCCCCGGCTCAGCGTATAGCGCGGCTGGGCGGTGACCTCGTAGCCCTCGAAGACGTTGTAATCCAGAATCGAATGGTGGTTCGAGGCGCTGATCGTCTTGGAAATCGACGGATCCCAGACCACCACATCCGCATCCGCGCCGGGCACGATCGCGCCCTTCTGCGGGTACATGTTCAGGATCTTGGCAATATTGGTCGAGGTCACGGCGACAAACTCCTCGGGCGTCAGGCGGCCCGTCTCCACGCCCTGGGTCCAGAGCACGCCCAGACGCTCTTCCAGACCGTTCGTTCCGTTCGGGATTTTGGTAAAGTCGCCAACGCCCATCTTCTTCTGTTCGCTGGAGAATGCCGCGTGGTCCGTCGCCACCACCTGAAGCGAACCGGACTGCAACCCGGCCCAAAGCCCGTCCTGATGTTCCTTGCCGCGGAAGGGCGGCGACATCACGCGCTGCGCCGAATGCAGCCAGTCCTCGCTCAGGTATTCGTTGTCATCCAGGGTCAGGAACTGCGCCAGGGGTTCGCCATAGACACGCATCCCCTTCTGCCGCGCGCGCCGGATCGCCTCATGCGCCTGTTCGCAGGACACATGCACGATATAGAGGGGCGTGCCCGCCGCGTCGGCAATGGTGATCGCCCGGTTCGCGGCCTCGCCCTCGAATTCCGGCGGACGGCTCCGCGCGTGCCATTCGGGGCCGGTCTTGCCCTCGGCCAGGAACTTCTTCTGCATCAGATCGACCAGGTCGCCGTTCTCCGCATGCACCATGGGCAGCGCGCCCAGCTCGCGGCAGCGCTGGAACGAGGCGAACATCTCGTCATCCTCGACCATCAGCGCGCCCTTGTAGGCCATGAAATGCTTGAAGCTGTTCACGCCCGCGTCGACCGCATCCTTCATCTCGGCAAAGATGTTCTCGTTCCAGCCGGTGATCGCCATGTGATAGCCGATATCGGAACAGATCTGCGGCGCGGACTTGCGGTGCCATTCCTGGATCGCGTTCTTGATCGACCCATCCTCGCCCGGCAGGCAGAAATCGATCAGCATGGTCGTTCCGCCACAGGCCGCGGCCCAGGTGCCGGTCTCGAACGTCTCGGCCGCCGTGGTGCCCATAAAGGGCATCTCAAGATGGGTGTGTGGATCGATCCCGCCGGGGATCACATAGGCCTCGCTCGCGTCGATGACCTCGTCCCCTTTCAGGTTCTCGCCGATCTCGACGATCTTCTCGCCCTCGATCAGCACATCCGCCTTGATCTGGCGATCCGCCGTGACGACCGTGCCGCCCTTGATGACCTTGCTCATGTCCATCTCCCCTTGGTCCTCATGCGGACCTCTGTGGCAGCCCTCTTCGGCAACCCTCTTTGGTTTTCTCAAATATCCCGGGGGTCCGGGGGCAGAGCCCCCGGCCCGGTCGGCCGCCGCACAAGCGGCGGGCGAAATCTCACTCCACGATCCCCGCCGTCTCGACCACCGCATGCAGCAGAACGTCTGCCCCGGCCGCGGCCCAGTCCTTGGAGATCTCCTCGGCCTCGTTGTGGCTTAGCCCGTCGACACAAGGACACATCACCATGGCCGTCGGCGCAACCCGGTTGATCCAGCAGGCGTCATGCCCGGCACCCGAAATGATGTCGCGATGCGAATAGCCCAGCCGTTCTGCCGCATCCCGCAGCGCGCCGACACAGGTGGCGTCGAATTCCACCGGGTCGAAGCCGCCGACCTTTTCAAATTCGACCGTCAGGCCCATCTCGTCACAGATCGCCTGCGCGCCCTCTTTCAGACGCGCCTCCATGTCCTGGATCACCGCCAGATCGGGCGATCTGAAATCGACGGTAAAGACGACCTCTCCCGGGATCACGTTTCGCGAATTGGGGTGGACGTCGATGTGACCGGCCGCGCCAACCGCGTGGGGGGCGTGGGACCAGGCGATCTCGTCCACCAGTTGCAGCACCTTGGCCATGCCCAGGCCCGCGTTCTTGCGCATCGGCATCGGGGTGGACCCGGTGTGCGCATCCTTGCCGCGGATCGTCAGCTGCATCCATGACAGGCCCTGGCCATGGGTGACGATGCCGATATCCTTGCCCTCGGCCTCCAGGATGGGGCCCTGTTCGATGTGCAGCTCAAAGAAGGCATGCATCTTGCGGCTGCCAACCGGTTCCTCGCCTTCCCAGCCGATGCGCTTCAGCTCATCCCCGAACCGCTTGCCCTTGGCATCGACGCGGTCCTTGGCCCAGTCCTCCTCATGCACGCCGGCAAACACGCCCGAGGCCAGCATAGCCGGCGCATAGCGGGTGCCTTCTTCATTGGTCCAGTTGGTCACCACGATCGGATGCTTGGTCTTCACGCCCAGGTCATTCAGCGTCCGCACGACCTCGAGCCCGCCGAGAACGCCCAGCACGCCGTCGTACTTCCCGCCCGTCGGCTGCGTATCGAGGTGAGAGCCCACGTAAACCGGAAGCGCGTCCACGTCGGTGCCCGGCCGCATGGCAAACATGTTACCCATGCTGTCCAGCCCCATCTCGCAGCCCGCCGCTTCGCACCATTTCTGGAACAGCGCCCGGCCTTCGCCGTCTTCGTCGGTCAGGGTCTGGCGGTTGTTGCCGCCCGCCACGCCCGGTCCGATCTGGGCCATCTCCATCAGGCTGTCCCACAGCCGGTCGCCATTGATTCGAAAGTTTTCGCCGGGTGCCGCCATGATATTCCTCCGGGGAGCCTGTTGCTGTTTTGACCAAACGGTCAAACCAACGCTAACAGAGGTCTCCCCTCAGTCAAGAAAATCGGCATATGTCCCACAGGGTGCGGGTGATTTCGTGGTTAATTTTTACGCGGGGTGGACTTGATCCACCAAGTCGGAAACATTGAACGGAAAGGCATTTTTAAGGGCATGACAGGCGTGAAGGACAATACCGGCGGACAGACCCGCATCCAAAGGGACAAGATCGCCCAGATCTCGGAAGCGGCGCTGGACGTGTTTTCGACCCATGGGTTCCGCGGCGCGACCGTCGACCAGATCGCCAAGGCCGCATCCCTGTCCAAGCCCAACCTGCTGTATTACTTCCCCTCGAAGGAAGCGATCCACACCCATCTACTTGAAAACCTTCTGGATACCTGGCTGGACCCGCTGCGCCAGATAAACCCCGACGGTGATCCGCTGGACGAGATCCTGACCTATGTCCGGCGCAAGCTGACGATGAGCCGCGACATGCCGCGCGAAAGCCGGCTGTTCGCCTACGAGATCATCCAGGGCGCGCCCAACATGGGGGCCGGTCTCGAAGAGGTGCTGAAACCCCTGGTCGACGGACAGGCACAGGTCATCCGCGGCTGGATGGAGGATGGACGCCTGCGCCCCGCCGATCCGCATCACCTGATCTTCTCGATCTGGTCGCTGACCCAGCATTACGCCGATTTCGACGTGCAGGTGCGCACGGTCCTGGGCCCCAAGGTCACCGATCCCTTCCCCCAGGCCGAAGACTACCTCGTTACGCTGTTCACCCGGATGCTGGCCCCCTGATCCGCCGCTAAGCGGCCCCTGATCCGGCCATCACCCCCGGCAGCCGCCCCCAAAGACACCTTGGAAAAACGCAACCGCGCCTGCGCCGGGGCGCGCGCCCTGCCCGGCCTTGCCCTGCGCCCGGCCCCGGTCTATCTGCGCCAAAGGGAGAGAGCTGTGCGTCACAAGGCGCATCGACGTCCGGCCCGCGCGCCGGTCCGCACGCCAACCGAAAGCCAAGCATGAGCCCGACTGCCCAAGACACCGCCCCCCAGGGTTATTCCGATGACCGCCCCGCCTTTTCGCCCCGCGCCGTTCTGTTTGCGCTTGGGATGGGGGGCTTTGCCATCGGCACCACCGAATTCGCCGCCATGGCGCTGCTGCCCGACTTTGCCGCCGATCTTGGCGTCAGCGAAGCGCGCGCCGCCGATGCCATCAGCGCCTATGCCCTGGGCGTGGTTGTCGGCGCCCCCGTTCTGGCCGTTTCCGGCACCCGCATGCGCAAGCGGATGCTGCTGGTCTGGCTGATGCTGGCCTTTGCGGTCTTCAACACCCTGTCGGCGCTGGCCCCGGACTTTGCCCTGTTCACCGCCTCGCGGTTCCTGTCGGGCCTGCCGCATGGGGCCTATTTCGGGGTGGCGGCGCTGGTCGCAGCCTCGGTCGTGCCGCGCGACAAACGCGCGTCAGCCGTGGCGCGGGTCTTCCTGGGGCTGACCCTGGCCACCACCCTGGGCGTGCCCGTGGCCAGCTGGGCCAGCCAATATATCGGCTGGCGGTCGGGGTTCCTGTTCGTCGGCGCGCTGGCGCTGGCCACCGCGCTGGCGGTGACGCTGAAGGCCCCGCGCACCCCGGCCGATCCCAATGCCAACCCCCTGCGCGAACTGGGGGCGCTGAAGAACCGGCAGGTCTGGCTGACGCTGGCGACCGGCGCGATCGGCTTTGGCGGCTTCTTTGCGGTCTATACCTATATCGCCTCGACCGTGCAGACGACGCTTGGCGGGTCGGAAACGGATGTGGCCATCATGCTGGTGGTCGCAGGCGCGGGCATGACCGTCTTCAACCTGGTGATGGGCTCCTTTGCCGACCGCAACATGAACCTGACCGGGTTCGTGGCCTTCGGTGGCGGGGCGCTGGTCCTGCTGGCCTATCCGCTGGCGGCAACTGCGGGCCTTTGGACCATGGGGATCGCCGTGGCACTGATGGCCGTCCTCGGCGGCGTGTCCACCGTGATGCAGACCCGGCTGATGAACGTGGCCGGCGATGCGCAGCAATTGGCGGCCTCGCTTCACCATGCGGCCTTCAACCTGGCCAATGCGCTTGGGCCCTTCCTTGCGGCGCGGGTCGTGGCGGCGGGCTATGGCTTCCCGGCTTCGGGTTACGTCGGCGCGGCCCTGTCGGCGGCAGGTGTTGTGCTGTTCGCGATCACCCTGTGGGACGCGCGACGCAGCGGGATCGAGTGATCCACGCACCCCGCCGGGGCGCAGCTATACCACCCCGAAAGCAAACGGCCCGCTCGCCAGAACGGGCCGTCTGTTTATCCGACTGGGTCCCCGATCACTCGGCCGCGGGCACCGAGGACGGGTTGTTCGGATGGGTGGTCCAGTTGGCGTAATCGCCAACCTCGCGACCGGTGCGCGGATCGACCGAGCCCTTGTCCATCTCGACCATGGTGATGCAATCCTCGACCGGGCAGACGTTGACGCACAGGTTGCAGGCCACGCATTCCTCGTCGATCACCTCGAACCTGCGGTCTTCTGACATGGCGATCGCCTGGTGCGAGGTATCTTCGCAGGCCGCATAGCAGCGCCCGCACTTGATACAGGCGTCCTGGTCGATCTTCGCCTTGGTGACGTAGTTGAGGTTCAGGAACTGCCAGTCCGTCACGTTCGGAACGCCCTTGCCGATGAACTCATCGGTCGAGGCATAGCCCTTTTCGTCCATCCACTGCGACAGCCCCGAGATCATTTCCTGCACGACCTTGAAGCCATAGGTCATCGCGGCGGTGCAGACCTGCACGTTGCCGCAGCCCATCACCATGAATTCCGCCGCGTCGCGCCAGGTGGTCACGCCGCCGATGCCGCTGATCGGCAGACCGTGCGTTTCGGGATTGCGCGCGATCTCGGCGATCATGTTCAACGCAATGGGTTTCACCGCCGGGCCGCAATAGCCACCGTGGGTGCCCTTGCCGTCGATCATCGGCTCGGGCGAGAAGGTGTCGAGGTTCACCGACGTGATCGAATTGATCGTGTTGATCAGCGACACCGCATCGGCGCCGCCGTTCTTCGCCGCTTCGGCCGGGCGGCGTATGTCGGTGATATTGGGCGTCAGCTTCACGATCACCGGCCGGTCGTAATACTGCTTGCACCAGCGTGTGACCATTTCGATATACTCGGGCACCTGGCCCACGGCCGATCCCATGCCGCGTTCTGCCATTCCGTGCGGACAGCCAAAGTTCAGCTCGATCCCGTCGGCATTGGTTTCCGCCACGCGCGGCAGGATCGCCTTCCACGAGGCTTCGTCACAGGGCACCATGAGCGAGGCAATCAGCGCCCGGTCCGGGTAATCCGCCTTCACCCGCGCCATTTCCTCCAGGTTCACCTCGAGCGGGCGGTCGGTGATGAGTTCAATGTTGTTCAGCCCCAGAAGGCGCCGGTCCGCGCCCCAGATCGCGCCATAGCGGGGCCCGTTGACATTGACCACCGGCGGCCCTTCGGCACCGAGCGTCTTCCAGACCACGCCGCCCCAGCCGGCCTCGAAGGCGCGGCGGACGTTGTATTCCTTGTCCGTCGGCGGGGCCGAGGCCAGCCAGAACGGATTGGGGGATTTGATGCCAAGAAAGTCTGTCGTCAGGTCAGCCATGTCTCAGCCCCCCATCAAAGTTGCGTGGATGTCTTCGGCGGCGTCGCGGCCCTCGGCCACGGCGGTGACGGTCAGGTCCTCTCCGCCCTGGGCGCAGTCGCCCCCGGCCCAGACACCAGCGAGGGACGTGCGCCCCGCGCCGTTGACCGCGATCTTGCCGCCGACGATCTCGATCCCCTCGGGCGCGTCGGTCAGGGTCTGGCCGATGGCGCGGAACACCTGATCTGCCGCCAGGCGGAAGGTTTCCCCGGTGCCCGTCAGCCTGCCATCGCGGTCTTCGGTATACTCCAGCTCAATCTCGGTCGCGGCCCCGTTGCCATGCACGGCCACCGGCATGACGTTGAACAGAATGCGCACCCCATGCGAGGCGGCGAGATCCTGTTCGAACTTCGACGCGCCCATGCGGTCGGCCCCGCGGCGATAGGCGATGGTGACGCTCTCGGCCCCGAGAAGCTTGGACTGCACCGCCGCATCCACCGCCGTCATGCCGCCGCCGATCACCACGACGTTGCGGCCCACGGGAAGACTGGTCAGATCCGTCGCCTGGCGCAGATCCGCGATAAAGGAAATCGCATCCTCGACCCCGGCGCGATCATTGCCTTCGGCGCTCAGCGCGTTCACGCCGCCCAGGCCAATGGCCAGGAACACCGCGTCGTAATCCGCCGTCAGCGCATCCAGCGACAGGCCTTCGCCCAGCTTCTTGCCGGTCTCGATGGTGATGCCGCCGATCTTCAGCAGCCAGTCAACCTCGGCCTGGGCGAAATCATCGGTGCTTTTGTAAGCGGCGATGCCGTATTCGTTCAGCCCGCCCGGTTTGGGACGCGCGTCATAGACCACGACGTCATGGCCCTTCATGGCCAGACGATGCGCGCAGGACAGGCCCGCCGGCCCGGCCCCGACCACTGCCACGCGTTTGCCGGTCACGGCGGCGCGGGTATAGGGATGCACGTCCTTCGCCATCAGGCGGTCGGTGGCATAGCGCTGAAGCTCTCCGATCCTGACCGGCTTGCCCTCGGCCGCTTCGCGCACGCAGGCCTCTTCGCACAGGGTTTCGGTCGGACAGACCCGCGCACACATGCCGCCCAGAATGTTCTGATCGAAGATCGTCTTCGCCGCCGCCTCGGGCGTGTCGGTCGCGATCTGGCGGATGAAAAGCGGAATATCGATCGAGGTCGGACAGGCCTCCATGCAGGGCGCGTCGTGACAGAAATAGCAGCGATCCGCCTGCACACGCGCTTCATGCCAATCCAGCGGAGGATGCAGATCCGAGAAATTATCCGCCAGCTCACCCGGTGCAATCCGGCCCGCCGCGATACCAATTGTCCTTGGATTATGGGTCATGTCTGTCCTTACCTTGGTCTCACCTGGGTACCCATTCAGAGTGGCACGGAAAAAATTTTTATCAATTGGTAAATTTTTTGAGGATGGCTGCAGCTGCCGCATATGGGCGGTTTTGCTGAAACTGCGGGCATTCCGGACGGGGCGCGTTTGAGCGTCCCGTGGAAGCCGCTCAGCGCGTCACAGACCGGAAAACAAAGAAAAAAGGGCAAAGCCGCAGCTTCGCCCCTTGGACATTTTGCCAGTGCAGCATGGCACTGGCGCATTTTTTGGCAGCAGGGCCATCGCGCCCCGCCAGATAGGCCCGGATCAGGCCGATTTGACGATCAGAAGATCCTCGGGCGCGGTGCCGGCCCCGGTCAGTTCCTTGTACCAGTCCGGCTGACGGCCGCGGCCGCTCCAGGTCAGGTCGGGGTTCTCGGGGTGGCGGTATTTCGGCGGATTGACCTTGCGGGCGCGGACGCCGCCGGTCAGGTCGTTCAGCGAGAAACCGAACTCGGCTGCCTTGGCCTCCAATTCGGCAAGCGCCGCTTTTTTCTTCCGATCTTCGAAATTTTTGATGGCGAGATCGACATCCTTCCGAAGCTTTTTCAACTCATCCAAAGACAGCGAATTCAGATCAATGGTGCTCATGTAACTCTCTTGCTTTGATCGCGTGGGCCCCAGGGCTTCCCTAGGGATAGGTGTTCCTTTGAATCGGGTAATTTCAAAGACAATATTGCGCAAGTTCGGAATTGTGTCAGATCGCAATTCTCAATAGTATTCCCTTAATTCATTGAGCGTATCAGAAGTATAGGTTGAAAAAATACCCGGACAAGCCGGGCATTTTCCAATCGTAAAACCATTGTACGGGATGTGCCTTTATTCGGCCTTTTTCAGCCCCGAGACCACGTTTTCGATCATCCGCAATCCGGCGTTCTGACCAAGCGACATGATCGATTCAGGGTGGAATTGCACCGCCGCCACAGGCAGTTGGCCATGCTGCAGCCCCATCACGATTCCGTCATCTGTTTCCGCGGTAATCGTCAGATCATTCGGAAGGCTTTCGCACTTGGCGTGCAGCGAATGATAGCGACCGATGGTCACTGTTTCGGGAAGCCCGTCAAAGACCACGCCGGGGTCGGTCACCGATACGCGGGACGGCTTGCCATGCATCGGCACGTCCAATTGCCCCAGCTCGGCCCCGAAATATTCGGCAATCGCCTGCAATCCCAGGCAGACGCCAAATAGCGGCAGATTACGGGACAGCGCCTTTTCAATGGTCCCCGAACAATCGAAATCCTTCGGATTGCCCGGCCCCGGCGAAAGCACCACGAGATCGGGTTTGAAATCGTCAAAGACCGCGTCGGCCACCGGGCTGCGGGTGGTCAATACCTCGGCCCCGGTCTGGCGGAAGTAATTCGCCAGCGTGTGCACGAAACTGTCTTCGTGATCGACCAGAAGAATGCGCCTTCCCTGCCCGCGCGCCGCGCGCCAGTCGTCGCCGCCGCCGTCATTGGCCCGCGTCTCGCCCCGGATGGCCGCCCGCATGGCGCTGGCCTTCAACTCCGTTTCGGCCTCTTCCTCGTCCGGATCGCTGTCATAAAGCAGCGTCGCGCCGGCGCGCACCTCGGCCACACCATCCTTGATGCGAATGGTGCGCAGGGTCAGGCCGGTGTTCATGTCGCCATCAAAACCCACGGCCCCGACCGCGCCACCATACCAGTAGCGCGTCGATTTCTCGTGCTTCTCGATGAAACGCATCGCCCAAAGCTTGGGCGCGCCCGTCACCGTCACTGCCCAGGTATGGGACAGGAAGGCGTCAAAGGCATCCATGCCGGCGCGCAGCCGGCCTTCGATATGGTCGACCGTGTGGATCAGACGGGAATACATCTCGATCTGACGGCGACCGATGACCCGGACCGAGCCCGGCTCGCAGACCCGGCTTTTGTCGTTGCGGTCGACGTCGGAACACATGGTCAGCTCGCTCTCGTCCTTCTTGGACTGCAGCAGCTTGAGGATCTGTTCACTGTCCTCGATCGCATCCGCGCCACGCTTGATCGTACCGGAAATCGGGCAGGTCTCGACCCGGCGGCCGGTCACGCGCACGAACATCTCGGGGCTGGCGCCGACCAGATATTCCCGGTCGCCAAGGTTCATGATGAACCCGAAGGGGGCCGGGTTGATCTTTTTCAGCCGCTTGAAGATCTCGGACGGGGAGTCCTTGCAAGGCTCATAGAACACCTGCCCCGGCACCACCTCGAACAGGTCGCCGCGCCGGAAGGACGCCTTGGCATGGCGCACCAGTTCGGCGTACTCGCCCGGGTTGTGATCGCCGCGCGGCACGTCCTGGCGGCCGATCTCGAACGGGACCGCCGCGCCGCCGCCTGCCACACCTTCGGTGCTGTGCGTGCCGTCCGAGAAGTCATAGCGATACCGCACGGCCGAGGTCGAATAATGGTCCGCCACCAGCAGATCGTCGGCCAGGAACAGCACCAGGTCGCGCTGATCCTCGGGGCGGGTCAGCTCAAACTGGATCGGTTCGAACTGGAAGGCCAGGTCATAGCCAAAGGCCCCATACAGCCCCAGGTGATGATCCTCGTCCGACTTGAAATGCCCGACGATGGCGCGCAGCACCGAAAAGACCGAAGGCGCGCGCGACCGCTCTTCCTCGTTATAGACCCGCTCGGGCGTTTTTACGACCAGCGCAAAGCCATCCGCGATCTCACTCAGACTCTCGATTTCATCCAGCCCGTCCAGCGCCGGGCGCAGCAGCTTCAGGATCACCGTGCCGCGCGCGTTCAGCGCCGCGATCCGCATCTGGCGTCCGCGCGCCTCGATGATCACCGGCGGCTCCGAGAAGCCGAATTCCCATCTGGTGTAGCGCCCGGGGTATTCGTAGTTCGACGAAAACAGCGCGCCGCAGTGGCTGTTCAACTGCTCGGCCAGCGCATCGCTGTCGTGGAAATAATCGGCGGCAACTTCGCGCCGGGTGACAATCAGACCGCTGTCGGTCCGGTAGGTCAGGTCAGTCATGGGGGTCTCGTTCAGGATGGCGGCCGCCGCATCAGAGGGGCCGGGAGCAAAGGGAAAGGGATCAGCTGCGGGTCACGCCGCGCCATCGCCCCTCGATCTGGTTGCCCTGCCACAGGATGCCGGTCATGGCATTGCCCTTCCTCGTCCAAACGTCGTTTCGTTACCAACCGGCAAGCGCATTGTAAATGCCCGGCTTTACCGATTGTTCGGCTCGACCTTGGCCGCCGCCGCGCCTATCGTGCCGGAAACCTTTCCAAAGACAGGATCTGCCATGACGCTTCCCCCTCTTCCCGACCGCCCGCTTGATATCTGCGTCTACGGGATTGGCGCGATCGGCGGCGTCATCGGCGCGCATCTGACCCGCGCGGCCGGGACCGGCGACATCGGCCGCGTGACACTGGTGGCCCGTGGTGCGCAATTTGCCGCGCTGCGCGATCACGGCCTGCGCCTTCGCCACCCGGACGGAGAGGTCGAGACCCTGAACGTCACCGTGACCGACCGCCCCGAGGATCTGCCGCCGCAGGACGTGGTGATCACCGCGCTCAAGGGCCATCAGATCCCGCCCCTGGCCGGCACGCTGGCCTCGCTGCTGGCCCCGCATGGGCGCATCCTGCCGGTGGTGAACGGCGTGCCCTGGTGGTACCCGCTGCCCGACGGCCAGGGCGGCACCAAAGGCGCGGATGAGGTCGACCCCGGCGGCGTGCTCTGGTCCACGATCGGACGCGACCGCGCCATCGGCACCATCGCCTATCTCGGGGCCTCGACGCCCGAACCGGGACTGATCTCCTATGACATCTCGGGCTATCTTGACCTTGGCCGGCTCGAGGGCGAGGACCGCAGCGACGTCACCCGCATCGCCGCGCTTCTGGAAAGCTCGGGCTGGCTGATCCGCCAGACCCGGCCCTTCGTCGATGCGCTCTGGACCAAGATGATGTCGAATTGCTCGCTCAACGCGGTCTCGGCGATCACCCGCACGCCCAATGGCACGAACCTGGCCGCCAAGCCGCTGTACGATTTCACCGCCGCCATCATGGAGGAGGTCCGCGCCATCGCCACCGCCGAAGGCGCCACGATCGAGATGAGCACCGAAAAGCGCCTGGCCCTGGCCCTGCGCAACCCGGCCTTCAAGACCTCGACCCTGCAGGACCTGGAAAAGGGCCGACCGCTGGAGATCGAGCCGATCTTCGCCGCCGCCGCCGCCGTCGGCCACGCCCGCGGCGTGCCCTGCCCGATGCTCGACCTCGCCGTCGAGATCCTGCGCCACGTCGACCGCGCCCACCAATCCGCCTGAGGCACCGCCGCTCCCAACCCGCGCCCCCTCCTCCCATCCTCTTGCCAGAAATATCCCGGGGGAGCGCGAGGGGGCAGCGCCCCCTCGCTTCCTTCTACGTCGCACGCCTCCGGCGTGACGGGACAGCGCCCCCTCACCCCCTCTACGTCGGCACGCCCCCGGCGTGATGGACCAGCCCCACCCACTCCACAAGAAAAGACCCCGAAGCCAAATGGCTCCGGGGTCTCTCAATCTCACCTGTCCGATCCCGAAGGACCGAAGACCTCAGTCCAGCGCGCCGTCGCAACGGCCGCAGACCGCGTCATGCGCATGGCTGCCCACGTCCGGCAGGATCTTCCAGCAGCGCTGGCACTTCTCGCCATCGGCCTTTTCAAAGACCACCGCAACACCCGGCACTTCCGGCAGGCGATAGGCCTCCTGCGGGGCGGGATCGGCGGTCAGGCTGATGGCCGAGGTGATGCAGACATCCTCGAAGGGCACCGACTTCAGCGCCGCCAGAACATCTGCGTCCTCCACATGCACCACCGGTGCCGCCTCAAGCGAGGCGCCGATGACCTTCTCGGTGCGCTGGATTTCCAGCGCTGCGGTCACCACCCGGCGCGCCTGACGCACACGGGCCCATTTGGCGGCCAGGGCGTCGTTCTTCCAGGCGGCGGGCGTCTCGGGGAAATCCTGTAGGTGGACACTGCTGTCCTCGCCCGGATAGCGCTCCAGCCAGACCTCTTCCATGGTGAAGACCAGCACCGGCGCCAGCCAGGTGGTCAGACGGTGGAACAGGATGTCCAGCACGGTCCGCGCCGCATGGGCCCGCGGGGTTTCGCCATCGCAATACAGCGCATCCTTGCGGATATCGAAATAGAACGACGACAGCTCCACCGTGGCAAAATTGAAGACCGCCTGGAACACACCCTGGAAATCAAAGGCGCGATACCCCTGGCGCACCACATCGTCCAGCTCGGCCAGGCGGTGCAGCACCCATTGCTCCAGCTCGGGCATATCGGCGGGCGCAACCCGTTGATCTTCCGAGAAATCCCCAAGCGATCCCAGGATGAACCGCATGGTGTTGCGCAGCCGGCGATAGCTGTCGGCGGTGCCCTTCAGGATCGTGTCACCGATCCGCTGGTCGGCGGTATAATCCGCCTGCGCAACCCAGAGCCGCAGGATATCCGCGCCGTACTGTTTGATGACATCCTCGGGGGCCACGGTATTGCCAAGCGATTTGGACATCTTGTTGCCCTTCTCGTCCAGCGTGAAGCCATGGGTGACCACATTGCGATAGGGCGCGCGGCCCAGGGTGCCGCAGGCCTCGAGAAGCGAGGAATGGAACCAGCCGCGGTGCTGGTCGGTGCCCTCCATGTAGACATCGGCGATGCCGTCCTCGGTGCCGTCTTCACGGTCGCGCAGCACGAAAGCATGGGTCGAGCCCGAGTCGAACCAGACGTCGAGGATGTCAAACACCTGCTCCCAGTCGTCCCCGTTGTAGTCAGCCCCCAGGAACCGTTCCTTCGCGCCGTCCTTGTACCAGGCGTCCGCGCCCTCGGCCTCGAAGGCCTCGGCGATACGGGCGTTCACGGCCGGATCGCGCAGAAGGAAGTCCGCATCCGTGGGCAGCGCCCCCTTGCGGGTGAAGCAGGTCAGCGGCACGCCCCAGGCACGCTGACGCGACAGAACCCAGTCGGGCCGTGCCAGCATCATCGAATGCAGACGGTTGCGGCCCGAGATCGGGGTGAATTTCACCAGCTCCTCGATGGATTTCAGCGCGCGTTCGCGAATCGTCTCGCCATGTTCATCGCGGCCGTCGCCGACCTTGCGGTCGATGGCGGCAAACCACTGCGGCGTGTTGCGATAGATCACCGGGGCCTTGGACCGCCAGGAATGCGGGTACGAATGCTTGATCTTGCCGCGCGCCATCAGCCCGCCGACCTCGACCAGCTTGTCGATGACCGCCTTGTTGGCCTCGCCCTCGCCGCCCTTGCGGTTCAGGATGTATTTGCCACCAAAGAAGGGCAGATCCTTGCGGAAGGACCCATCGTCCAGCACGTTGTACGTGATCACCTGTTCCAGCATGCCAAGGTCACGATACAGCTCGTATTCCTCCATCCCGTGGGAGGGCGCGCAATGCACGAACCCGGTGCCTTCCTCGTCGGTGACAAAGGGCGCAGCGCGGAAATCGCGCAGATCGTCCCATTCGCCGTTCGACCCCTCGGCCCCGGCAAGCGGGTGCTGCAAGGATAGGCCCGAAAGCTCCTCGGTGGAGACATCGCGTACACGGGTCCACTGGCCATCTTCCAGACGGGCGCGGGCAAAGGTCTGCGCCGCCAGCTTGTCCGCCAGCAGATATTTTTCGCCCACCTTCAGCCAGCATTCGTCGGGCGTGCCGGTGACCTCGTAAAGGCCATAGGCATAATCCGCCCCATAGACGACGGCCTTGTTCGACGGGATGGTCCAGGGGGTGGTGGTCCAGATGACCACATGCGCGCCCTGCAGATCGTGACCCTCGTTCGCGACCTTGAACTTCACCCAGATGGTGAAGCTTTCCTTGTCGTGATACTCGACCTCGGCCTCGGCCAGGGCGGTCTGCTCGATCGGCGACCACATCACGGGCTTGGAGCCCTGGTAAAGCGTGCCGTTCATCAGGAACTTCATGAATTCCTCGGCGATCACCCGCTCTGCGTGGAAATTCATGGTCAGATAGGGATCGGCCCAATTGCCGGTGATGCCCAGGCGCTTGAACTCCTCGCGCTGCACGTCGACCCAGCCTTCCGCGAACTTGCGGCATTCCTGGCGGAAATCGACAACCGGCACGTCGTCCTTGTTCTTGCCCTTCTTGCGGTATTGTTCCTCGATCTTCCATTCGATCGGAAGCCCGTGACAATCCCAGCCCGGCACATAGCGGCTGTCATGCCCCATCATTTGGTGAGAGCGCACGATCATGTCCTTGATCGTCTTGTTCAGCGCATGGCCGATGTGCAGATGGCCGTTGGCATAGGGGGGGCCGTCATGCAGGGTAAAGGGCTCCCGGCCCTCTTTCTCGCGCAGGCGGTCATAGACGCCGATCTTCTCCCATCTGGCAAGCCAGTCGGGTTCGCGCTTGGGAAGCCCCGCGCGCATCGGGAAATCGGTCTTGGGCAGGTTCAGCGTGTCTTTGTAGTCAGGCTGCGTATTTGGCGTATCGGCGCACATCTTGAGTGATCCGTTTCAATTCGGTGTGTCTGTCAGGGGGTGTGGCGGCGCGGGATCCCATACGCCTTGTCCCGGCGTCTCTGCTCAGAGCGCCGGGCATGTAATTCGAATGATGATCGCAAAACCAAACATCTTGCCCGCCTTATAGGCCCGCCCCCGCACAGGGTAAAGCGACGAATGCCCGCGCCCCGCCCCGCCCGACGCGCTGCGCCCGCCCTATCCAACCTCCCCCCGCCCCCCCCAAACACACCCCCAAACACACCCCCCACCAAAGCGCCCCCTTCCCTCATCCTCTTGCCAGAAATATCCCGGGGGAGCGCGAGGGGGCAGCGCCCCCTCGCCCGCCTCTACGTCGGCACGCCTCTGGCGTGACGGGCCAGCGCCCCCTCGCCCACCTCTACGTGACAAACCTCCGGCGTGACGGGCCAGCGCCCCCGTCCGCTTCACCCCCTCGACGCGAGACAGCCCATCACGACAGAAACTTCTTCCGCGCCTCCCGCGCGATGGCCTGCCGCATCGACAGCTGCGCGATCTGGCGCATCAGCGCCGGCCGGTCCTCGTCCCTAGCCTCAGCATATTCCGCCTTCACCGCCGCCAGCTCCTCGGCCAGCGTGGCCTCATCCGAAACCGCCCCTTCTTCGGCCATGATCCGCATCGCCAGCGCCACCGCCGGGTCCGAGGCATCGGCGACGCGGTCGGGCTCCTGCACCGGGTCCGGCTCCACGACCGCCCTCTCGCGCCGAAACACTCGCGCCAAAGCACGCAAGACCCGGCTCATGCCTTGTCCCCGAAAAGCCCGGTCAGCGCCCGGCGCAGCACGCCAGTTACTGACGGGCGGCGCCCCTCGCCAAAGGGCATGGGACGGCAGACCTCCATCGCGGCGACGCCAACGCGGGCGGTCAGCGCACCGTTCACCACGCCTTCGCCAAAGCGGCGCGACAGCCGGGCCAGCACGTTGCCGCCCAGCACCGATCCGATCATGTCATCGCCCACGGCCACCGCCCCCGTGGCCACCAGATGCGTCATCACCGCCCGCATCAGCCGCCAGGACCCAAGCGTGCCGGACCGCCCGCCATAGACCTCGGCCACCCGGCGGATCATGCGGATATTGCTGGTCATCGCCGCCGCCACGTCCGCAAAGGCCAGGGGCACCAGCGCGGTCACCGTGGCGACCTGGCGCGCGGCGGCCTCGACCTCGCGCAGGGCGGCGGCGTCGAGGGGGGCGACCAGCTCGGCCTCGGCCAGCGCCAGCAGGGACGCGGCATCGAACTGCTCGTCCCGCCGTTCAGAAAACCGGTCGCGGTGCCAGTCCAGATCCGGACGCGCGCGATAGATCGCTTCAAGCTTCTCGGCAAAGTCGCGCGCCTGTTTCAGATCGCCCGAGGTCGCGGCCTCCTGCGCCAGGTGGTGCAGCCGGTCCATACGCGACAGCCGGGCAAAGGCCGCGGCCTCTTTCACCACGATCGCCAGACAGACCAGCCCGAAGGCCGCGATCAGCACCGTCACCGCCCAGCCCAGCCAGAGGTTCGAGGCGATCAGCCCAGTCACCACGTTCCAGGCCGCGACCGAGACAAAGGCCCCGACAAGCGTGGCCAGCAGCCCCCAGAACCACCGGGCGAGCCGCGACGGTCTCCGTCCGGCGAGCGTTGCCGCCATCTGCATCGCGCGCCCCTCGGGCATGGAGCCGGACAGCACCCCCGGCGCATCGGGCACGGGCGGGGCTTCGGCCGGGTTCACCTCGGGGGTGTCGGCGCGGGTATCTTCAAGGTCGATCATCACCGGCCCGCGGCGTTTGCCTTCGCTCATGCGCTTGCTCCTGTTCTTTCGCCCCTCGCCCGGGTCGCATCGCGCCCGGCCTGCCAGACGTATCGAATATCCGGCAGCCCTTCGTCATTGCGCGCGCCGTCGGACCGTTCGGCCTCGATAAACCCCATGCGCAGATAGAACCGGCGCGCCCCGGCGTTGGCCTCGAAGGTGTGCAGCTCCAACTGGTCGACCTGGGCCATCGCGTCCTCAATCAGCCGCCGCCCGATGCCCGACCCGCGCGCGCCCCGCGCCACGTATAGCGCATGCACATAGGCCCCTTCGCGCGCCAGAAATCCCCGGATCACCCCATCCACGGCCACCCGCACCCAGCCAAGGTCGATCAGCCGCCCCAGATGGGCGATATTCTCGGCCTCGGAATACAGCTGCGGCATCCAGCGGTGATCGCGCACCGACTGGCCCAGGATCGCCCCCGTGGCCCCCGCATCCAACGGTTCCCCGTCGCGGATCACCAGCCGGCTCACAGCCGGTCCCCGATCAGGAACTGTGCGGCGCGGTCCAGACGGATATGCGGCGGGCCTTCGCCGGGCTTCAGGCGCAGCAGCGCGGGGGCAAAGCTCATCAGGTCATATTCGCCATCCAGCCAGGCCTGTTGCCCCTGCCGCGCGGGGTTCAGCAACCGGGCGGGATCTTCGGGAAGCTCTCCGGGATACATCGCCGCCTTGCGCCCGCGCGTGCCGTCAGCCTCAAGCAAGGTTCCACGTACGCAATCCAAAGGCCGGCCCTGATGGGTCAGCGTTTCCTCGACCGTGGCCCGTAGGGACGCCAGAGCCAGCGCCTGAGTCTCGGCCCCGGCGAATTGCGCCCGGTCCACCGCATCGCGCACCAGCGCCTGCATGATCCCCGTCAGCGCGCCATGCTGTGCGTGGTGCAGGTGATCCGCCTTGGTGGCCGCAAACAGGATCTTTTCCACCCGCTGGCCGATCAGGATGCGCGACAGGAAGGAATTCCGCCCCGGCCGGAAGGCCCCCAGGATGTCCGCCATGGTCTGGCGCAGATCCTCGACCGCGCGCGGCCCCTTGTGGATCGCGCCAAGCGCATCGACCAGCACCACCTGACGGTCGATCCGGGCAAAGTGATCGCGGAAGAAGGGTTTGGCGACCTGGGATTTATATGCCTCGAAGCGGCGCTCCATCTCGCGCCAGAGGCCCTTGCGCGGGGCCTTGTCCTCGGGCGTCATGGGGGCAAAGGTCAGCGCCGGAGACCCGGCCATTTCCCCGGGCAGAAGGAACCGCCCCGGCGTCAGATCGGAATAACCCGCGGCCCGCGCGGCCTGAAGGTATTCGGTATAGGCCCGCGCCAGCGCCTGGGCCTGCGGTTCATCCCATTCCTCTTGCCCGGCGTGATCCGCCATGACCGCCAGAAACCCTGCGGCCTCCTCCCGGCCGCGCAGCCGCGCCAGCATCTCTTCCGACCATTCCGCGAAACTGCGATCCAGAAGGCCCAGATCCAGCAGCCATTCGCCGGGATAATCGACGATATCCAGATGCACCACGCGCGGCCCCTGGATCCCCGACAGAAGCCCCCGCGGCCGGACCTTCAGCGACAGCCGCAACTCGGAAATCGCACGGGTGCTCTCGGGCCAGTGGGGATCGGCACCGGTCAGCGCGGACAGATGGGGTTCATAGTCGAACCGGGGCACCGTGTCGTCGGGCTGGGGCTGCAGATAGGCGCTGACGATCCGCCCCTCGGACTGCGCCAGAAGCCCCGGCATCCGCGCCCGGTCCAGCAGGTTCGCCACCAGCGAGGTGATGAAGACCGTCTTGCCCGCCCGCGCCAGCCCGGTGACGCCCAGACGGATGACCGGCTCAAAGAAGGCACCCGTCACGGTGTCGCCCACGGCCTCGACCTGCCGCGCGACGCTGTCGGCAATATCGCCAATGATCACGGATTGCGTCCCCTTCTGCCCATGGGGTCAAGATAGGCACGCATCCGCCCGCCTGCCAGAGGTTTTCCAAGGGATTTCCCTTTGGTTTTCCGCGATCTGGCGGGTTCAGGCGCGCGGTTTCCCCTGCGCCCGCCCTGCCCGGGCCCGTCTTGGGCCCGTTCTAAAGCCCCGTCTCAGGTCCCGCCTCGGGCCTGTTCTCAGGCCGCCTGCCCCTTGGGCCGGAAGGCCAGCCAGATCAGCGCCCCGCCCGCCAGCACCAGGAAGGGGGCCATGGCCAGGTTCACCGCCGTCCAGCCCGCCTGCGCGGTGCCGCCCGAACAATTCATCAGCCCGCCCGACGCCATCGAGGCCACGGTGACCCCGCCAAAGACGATCAGGTCGTTCAGCCCCTGCATCCGTCCGCGTTCATGCGGCGCATGCGATCCCGCCAGCATCGTGGTCGCCCCGATGAAGCCAAAGTTCCAGCCCACGCCCAGAAGCACCAGCGCGACAAAGAAATTCTCAAGCTCGACCCCCTGCAACGCCACGGCCCCGGCACCTGCAAGGATGACCAGACCGGCGGCGACGATCTTCTCGACCCCGAATTTCGCGATCAGATGGCCGGTGAAGAAGCTGGGCACATACATGGCCAGCACGTGCATCGACACCACGTCGGCCGCATTGCCCTTGTCGAAGCCGCAGCCCACGACCGCCAGCGGCGTCGAGGTCATCACCAGGTTCATCAGCGCATAGGAGACCATGGCACAGATCACCGCCACGGCGATCGCGGGCGTGGTGATCAGTTCTTTCCGGCTGCGCCCCTTGGGCGCGTCCTGCGACGGCACCGGCGGGCGCGGGATGTCAATGAAGGTGAACAGAAGCGATCCGACCACATTGACCACGATCACCGCCAGGTAGGTGCCCAGGAAGGGCACGACCATGGCGTCCGCCGTCACCTTGACCAGCTGAGGCCCGATCAGCGCCGCCGCCAGACCGCCCGCCATGACATAGGAAATCGCCTTGGGCCGGAAGGCCTCGGACGCGGTATCGGCAGCAGCAAAGCGATAGAACCCCTGCGCCGACATGTAGAACCCGGTAAAGAACGATCCCAGAAGGAAGATCGGGAAGGAGGCGTAATACAGCCCGATGGCCCCGATCACCCCGCCGATTGCGCCGCCTGCGGCCCCCAGGAAGAACCCGGCGCGCCGTCCGTATTTCTGCATGATCGCCGACACGGGCGTCGCCGCGATCATCGACCCAAGCACGATCATGGAAATCGGCAGCGTCGCAAAACACACGTTCGAGGCCAGCGACTGCCCCGCCAGCCCGCCAATGGTGAAGATCATCGGCATCTGCGCGCCCAGAAGCGCCTGGGCCAGAACAAGCACGATCACATTGCGTTTCGCGCGGGCGTCGTCGGGGATGTATTCAGGATTGCTCATGCGAAATCCGTAGCCCGCGACCAAGCCCCGCACAAGCGGCAAACCGCCGCGTGTGGTTGCAGACCTGTGCATGCAGAAACTTGCGCCGGCCCTTGGGACTGACTGAACCCCGGCCCTGGCTTGGTGCTTGGCCCCCTGATCCAGCCCGCTTCTCAGGTCCGCGGCTAAGGAGCGTTGCTCAGCCCCGGTCGATCACATGCGCAAAGGACCCGGCGACATGTCCTCGCCGCAGCCCCATGTCCTCCAGCCGCGTGCCCTCGGCATCCCAGGCCTGGAACAGCGCCTCACCTTCAGCTTTCAGCGTGGTGGCATAGTGGAACTCATGCCCCGCCCAATCGCCCTGCATCGGCCCCTGGCCCGCGCGCAACCGACGATAGCCCAGATGCATCCGCCGCGTCTGGAACGAGGTCTCAAGCCCCAGAAGCCCCGCCATGCGATGCCGGGTGCCTTCGGCATCCACCAGCCCCTCGCCCAGCACCATGTAGCCGCCGCATTCGCCATAGACGGGCCGCGTTTCCGCATGTGCCCGAAGGGAGGTCAGAAACACCTCGGACGCCGCAATGCGCCCGGCGTGAAGCTCCGGGTAACCACCGGGAAGATAGACGAAATCCGCCTGCGGAACCGGATCGTCCATCAGCGGCGAAAACAGCGTGATCTCGGCTCCGCGCGCGCGCCAGTCGCGCAAAAGATGCGGATAGGCAAAGGCAAAGGCCTGGTCCTGCGCCACGGCGATCCTCTGTGCCGGTGGCTCCATACCCGGCGCGTCGCCCGCCTGCGGCAGCCCGGTCGCCAGCTCCACCAGCGCCTCAAGGTCAAAGGGCCGATCCCCCGGCACGCCGCCCTCCAGCGCCTCGGCCGCACGATCCAGGAAGTCCTCAAGATCCGCCCGTTCGCCCGCCTGCACCAGCCCCAGATGGCGCGAGGGCATCGCAAGATCCGCCCGCCGCGGCAGCGCCCCCAGCACCGGCAGGCCCAGAGGCTCCAACGCCCGGCGCAGCATCCCCGCGTGGCGCGCCGATCCGACCTTGTTCAGGATCACCCCCGCCACGCGCACGCCCGGATCATGGCCCGCAAAGCCCGCGACCAGCGGGGCCACCGATTGCGCCATCCGACCCGCGTCCACCACCAGAACCACCGGCAGGGCCAGATCGCGCGCCAGATCCGCCACCGCGCCCCGCCCGTCCGGCGGGGCCCCGTCGAACAGCCCCATGGCCCCTTCGATGACCAAAAGCCCTTCGTCAGCCCCTGCCTCACCCCCGGCCCCGGCCAGCGCCGCCACCCGGGCGCGCGTCATCGCCCAGGCGTCCAGGTTCAGACAGACCCGGCCACAGGCGGCCTCGTGAAATTTCGGATCGATATAGTCCGGCCCGGATTTCGCCCCCCGGACCGCAACGCCCCTCTGCGCCAGCAGACGCAGCAACGCCAGCGTCACCGTCGTCTTGCCCGCGCCCGAAGACGGCGCGGCCAGGATCACCCCCCGGCCTGCAGCCATCGGATCAGGACACCTCGGCCGGTCGCCCGCGCCCCAGGGGATCCAGGTTGCGCGGGGCCTCACCCGCGGCCAGCCCCTGCCAGTCCAGCACCTGACGCATCAGGACAGATCGCCCGATACACAGGATCGCCGGCGGCTCCATGCCGGATCCGGCGATATCCTCGACCATTCGGCCAAGGGTGGTCTCCAGCACCTTCTGATCCGGCGTCGTCGCCTGGGACACCACGGCCACCGGCTCATCCGCCGGGCGGCCCGCGTCCAGCAGCGCGCCTGCGATCTGCGCCACATGTTTCATGCCCATGTAGATCACCAGCACCTGCGCGCCCTCGGCGATGGCCTTCCAGTTCAGCGACCCCGGCGTATTGCCCGACTGGTCGTGCCCTGTGACAAAGGTCACCGACTGGTTCACGTCGCGATGCGTCACCGGGATGCCGGCATAGGCCAGCCCGCCGATACCCGCCGAAATGCCGGGAATGATGCGCACCGGAACGCCGTGCTGGATCAGCGTCTGCGCCTCTTCCCCGCCGCGCCCAAAGACAAAGGGATCGCCCCCCTTCAGCCGCAGCACGCGCTTGCCCTCCTGGGCCAGCTCGACCAGGCGCAGGGAAATGTCGCGCTGCTTGGCCGAGGGTTTGCCGCCGCGCTTGCCGGCATAGATATGCTCGGCCTGGGGGGCCCAGCTCAGCACATCCTCCTGCACCAGCGCGTCGTAGATCACCACGTCGGCCTGGCGCAGGCCATTGACCGCATGCAGCGTCAGCAGCCCCGGATCACCCGGGCCCGCGCCACACAGCCAGACCCAGCCCGGTTGCAACTCGGGCCACCCGCCAACCGGACCTGCCGGCAATGTCAAAGACTCGCTCATCGCTCCAATATGCCCCCTCTGGCGGAAACAGAAAACCCCGCTGCGACGCGGCAGCTCCCAAATGCGTCTCTTTGGTTTTCCCAAATATCCCAGGGGGAGGCGACAGTCCCCGACTGTCGCAGGGGGACAGCGTCCCCCAGCCCCCTCACCATTTCGCGCACCGGCCGGGCCTTGGTCCCAACCGGACCAACACCCCAATTACCCCCCGAACGGCGCATCCGGATAACCAACCCCAACCAGGTACAGCCCCTGCGGCGGGCAGACCGGACCACAGGCCGCGCGGTTTTTCGCCTCCAGCGCCTCGCGCACCCGCTCCGGGGTCCAGGCCCCCGCGCCAACCCGCTCCAGCGTGCCGACGATGGACCGTACCTGGTTGTGCAGGAACGACCGCGCCCGCAGATGGAACCGCAGCTCGGGGCCCGAGAACCCCTCGACCCGCTCCACCCGGATTTCGTCCAGCGTCTTCACCGGGCTCTTCGCCTGGCAGATCACCGACCGGAAGGTGGTGAAATCGTGATGCCCGACCAGATGTTCGGCCCCCTGCCGCACCAGATCCAGATCCAGATCATGCGGCACCTGCCAGACCAGACCCGCATCATGGGTCGCCGGCGCGCGCCGCATCAACAGCCGGAACAGATAGCGCCGCTCCATGGCGGAAAACCTGGCGTGCCAGTCATCGGCCACCCGCACACAGGCGCGGATCGCCACCGGCGCGGGCTTCACGTGATAGTTCAGCGCCTCCGACAGGCGGAAGGGATCCCAGTCTTTCTCCAGGTCGCAATGGGCCACCTGCCCCGTGGCATGCACCCCCGCGTCCGTCCGCCCGGCGGCGGCAATCGTATGCGCCCCCGGCTCCAGACGCGCCAAGGCCGCCTCGATCGCCCCCTGAACAGAGGGCTGATCCGCCTGGCGCTGCCACCCGGCAAAGGGCGCGCCGTGATACTCGATCTGAAGTGCAAATCTGGGCATTCCGGCCCTCTACCTGTCGCGCCGCAAGGCGTAAACCCCTACCACAGCCGCCCCGTCGCGGCGGTCAACGCCAGCCGCAGGCGCGCGGCAAAGGGCCCCGGTTCCAGCCGGTCCTCCTCCACCGCCGCCACGTCCCGCGCCGCCCGGCGCAACACGCCCCGGAACCCCGCCAGTGGCAGGAACGCCCCGCGCGCCGAGGCCGTGAGGCCCGGCAAGCCCCGCCCGACCACGTCGAAAGCCACCAGCCCCTCGCGCGCCAGCGCCGCGATATCGGCACCTTCCGGCAAAGGCTGCCGCCCCGCCGCCCGCAGCGCCGGCACCGCCATCAGCCAGTTCACCAGCCCAAGCGCCCGTCCCGCCGAGGCCGCCATCGCTGTGCCCCCGCCCAGACGCCGCGCCGCCACCTCGATCAGCCCGCCCGCCGTGGCCTCCAGATAGGACCAAAGCGCGGCCTCATCCGCGAACCGCTCACCCGAAATATCCCTCTCCCGCGCCGCCACCAGCCGGTCCAGCGCGGGCACGTCCTCGGCCCGGATCGCCAGCGCCAGGGGCGTCACCACCTCGTGCCGCTTGACCACGCCGCCCTCTGCGATCTCGGCCAGGGCATCGCGCCACCATTGCAGCCGCATCTGCGCGATCATCGGCTCTCCGGTCACCCAGGGCGCGCGCGCCACCTCGATATTGAAGGCATAAAGCGGAAACAGCACCGCCCGCGCCGGCACCGGGGCCGCCATGGCCGCGCGGAACCGCACCGGATCGCCCCGCTCCACCAGGGCGGCACAGGCGTTCAGATCAAAGTCAGCCATTCGCCAGAAAATCCTTCACCGCCGCTTGGGTCGCGGGATCATTCACCACGTCCAGATGGCCCACACCCTCCAGCAGCAGATACTGCCCCTCGCCGGTATATTTCGTGAATTCAGGCTCATAGCCCTCGGCGACAAAGGCCTCGTCCTCGCGCCCCGCCACCAGCAGGAAGGGCGGGAGCGACCCCACATCCTCGCGCCAGTCGCGGCGCGGCGCATAGCCCTTGTTCAACCGCCAGCTATAGGCGGTCGTCGCGCGGTGGCCCTGCGGCCCGCTCAATACCGCGTCGGGCATGCGGAACTGCATCGCCACCAGATGATCCAGCGCCGTGATCCCCGCCATGTTCAGCATCGACAGCCCGATGATCCGCCGGGTCAGCGGCTGCGCCCATCCCCCCGAATTGGGCCTTTGCATCGGCGCGTCATATTGCACGAACGGCGCCAATAGCACCGCCCGATCCATCAGCGCCCGGTTAGCCCCCTTCGCAAAGCGGATCACCAGCCCTCCGCCAGAGGAATGGCCCAGCAGCACAACCCGTTGATTTTCATCGCGTCTATAGGCCCGGATCAGATCCGCCAGATCATCTTCCATCTGGCCGACGTAATCCACATCCCCGCGCCGATCGGGCGCGGCACCATGGCCGCGCAGGTCCGGGGCCAGCACATCGGCCACCTGCGCCAATTCCGCCGCCATCCCGTCGAACTGGCCGCCATCCCAGCCCGAGCCATGCACCAGAACCACCAGCGGCGCGCCCTCGGGCCCCTCCAGATGCCGCACCAAGGTCTTGGATCCATCGCGCAACGGAGCCTCCTGCACCGGCAGCGGCGCGGCACCCGCGCCCATCAGCCGGTCGAAATCCAGACCGCCCGTTCCGCCGACCAGATCCCGCGGCTTTTGCGACGCCACCAGCCCCAGGGCAATCCCCGCCGTGATGGCCAGAGAGATCCCCGCAATCGTCAGCACCTTGATGATCATTTCCGTCCTCTCCCTGCCATTGGCCTTACTGCGGTCCCTGCCGTCAGCCCGCTTGCGTTTCGCGCAGCAGCTTCCAGTTGATCGCATCCAGAAGCGCCTCGAACGAGGCATCCACTATGTTCGGGCTGACCCCGACCGTGGACCAGCGCCGCCCGGCCCCGTCTTCGCTGTCGATGATGACGCGGGTTACCGCCTCGGTCCCGCCCTGGGTGATCCGCACCTTGAAGTCGACCAGGTGCATGTCCGAAATCGCCTCCTGGTACTGGCCCAGGTCCTTGGCCAGCGCAGTCGCCAGCGCGTTCACCGGGCCGCGATCGGTCCCGGCCTCATCCATCGACTCGCTGACCGACAGGCGCTTTTCGCCATCGACCTTCACCACGACGACCGCTTCCGACAGACTGACCATCTGATCGTACTTGTTCTTCCGCCGCTCTACCGTCACCCGGTAGCGCTTGACCTCGAAGAACTCGGGCATCTGCCCCAGGACCTGCCGCGCCAGCACCTCGAAGCTCGCCTGGGCAGAGTCGTAGGTATAGCCGCGATCCTCGCGCGCCTTCACCTCGTCCAGGATCCGCGCCAGCGCCGGATCGCCCGCCGGCACCTCCAGCCCCGCCTCGGCCAGACGGCGGCGCAGGTTCGACTGCCCTGCCTGGTTCGACATCGGGATCACCCGCGTATTGCCGACAACCCCCGGGTCCACATGTTCATAGGTCGACGGATCCTTGAGGATCGCGCTGGCATGCAACCCCGCCTTATGCGCAAAGGCCGAGGCCCCGACATAAGGCGCCTGCTTTACCGGCACCCGGTTGAGGATATCATCCAGCTGACGCGATACCTGCGTCAGCCCCTGCAGGGCCTCTTCGCTCACCCCTGTCTCATATCGGCTGCGATAGGGCTCCTTCAGCAGCAGCGTCGGGATCAGCGTCACAAGGTTGGCATTGCCACAGCGTTCACCCAAGCCGTTCAGTGTGCCCTGAATCTGCCGTACGCCCGCATCCACCGCCGCCAGCGACCCCGCCACCGCATTGGCCGTGTCGTTATGCGTATGGATGCCCAGATGATCGCCCGGGATCCCCGCCGCGATCACCTCACCTACGATCTGCCCAATCTCCACCGGCAGGGTGCCGCCATTGGTGTCGCACAGCACGATCCAGCGCGCCCCCGCCTCATGCGCCGCCCTCAGGCACTCCAGCGCATAGGCCGCATTGGCCTTGTAGCCATCAAAGAAATGCTCCGCGTCGAACAGCGCCTCGCGCCCCTGCGCCACCAGATGCTTGACCGAGGCGCGGATGTTCTCGACATTCTCGTCCAGCTCGATGCCAAGCGCGGTCGTGACGTGAAAATCATGGGTCTTGCCGACAAGGCAGACACTCTGCGTCCCCGCGTTCACCACCGCCGCCAGCACATCGTCATTCTCGGCCGAGCGCCCGGCCCGCTTGGTCATGCCAAAGGCCGCCATCCGAGCGCGCGTCTCGGGCGCTTCGGCAAAAAAGGCACTGTCCGTCGGGTTCGCCCCGGGCCAGCCGCCTTCGATGTAATCCACACCCAGCCGGTCCAGCATGGCACAGATCTGATGCTTCTCGGGCGTCGAGAACTGCACCCCTTGGGTCTGCTGCCCGTCCCTCAGCGTCGTGTCATAAAGAAACAACCGTTCCTTTACCGTGTTGGCCTTAGCCATGCCGCGCCCCTCCATCCTCTTGCCCGAAATATCTCGGGGTCCGGGGCAGCGCCCCGGTCGCTCTCCGCCCCGCGCCGCGGCTGGCCGAGCTCACAGCAGCCCCTCCAGCTTGGCCGGATCGAACCCCGCACCGGGCAACAGCGTCACATCATTTTTCGACATCTGCACCTCGACCCCCGCCTCAATCAGCGCGGCCTTGAGCCGGTCCACCTCGGAAAAATCCTTGCTCGCCATCGCGGCTTCCCGCAATTCAGCAAGCTTCCTGCCAAGTCCTTGCAGATCAGCTTGTCCGTTGGCCGGGTCGCCGCCAAGGCTGGAGTACTGGCTGCCCCGCGTGACGCCATTGTCGCCCGCACGCGCTTCGAAGTAGGCAAACTCCTCAATCAAGCCCTCCGGAGAAAAGCCCAGTAAAACCAAGGTTCCCAGCAGGTTATGGATTTCCGAGTTTTTGAGATATCTGTTCAGATGCGTCAAAGCCAGCGACGTATTGAGATCGTCGCAAAGGGCGTCCACCAGTTCTTTCGGCGGCACAAACAGTGTCAAACTCGACCAGAGATCAAGTTCCAAGGCGTCTTTCAGGCGCAAGGCGATCTTCCGCAGCGTGGCTTCCGCCTCCGCCCGCTTCTTCTCGGTCCAATCCATCGGCTTGCGGTAATGCGTGCCCAAAAACACGAACCGGATCACCTCGCCCGGGACGCCCTGATCCAGCAGATCGCGGACGGTGAAGAAATTGCCCAGGGACTTGGACATCTTCTTGCCCTCGACCTGCAGCATCTCGTTGTGCAGCCAGACGCGGGCAAAGCCGCCGTGGTCGTGGGCGCAGCAGCTCTGCGCGATCTCGTTTTCGTGGTGCGGGAATTGCAGGTCGATGCCGCCGCCGTGGATGTCGAATTCCTCGCCCAGGATGTCATCCGCCATGGCAGAACATTCGATATGCCACCCCGGACGGCCGCGTCCCCAGGGGCTGTCCCAACCCGGCAGATCGTCCGAAGACGGCTTCCACAGCACGAAATCCATCGGATCGCGCTTGTAGGGCGCGACCTCGACCCGAGCACCGGCGATCATGTCCTCGACCGACCGGCCCGAGAGCGCACCGTAGTCGGCATAAGAGCCGACGGAAAACAGTACATGCCCCTCGGCGGCATAGGCGTGGCCACGGGTGATCAGCCCCTCGATCATCGCGATCATCTGCGGGATATACCCGGTCGCGCGCGGTTCATGATCCGGGCGCAGCGCGCCAAGCGCGTCCATGTCGGCGTGATACCAGCCGATGGTTTCCTCGGTGCGCTCGTGGATCAGATCCTCCAGCGAACCCTCGGCCCCCGCCTCTTTGCGCGCAAGGGCGGTGGCGTTGATCTTGTCGTCCACGTCGGTGAAGTTGCGCACATAGGTCACATGCTCACTGCCATAGACGTACCGCAGCAACCGGTTCAGCACGTCAAAGACCACCACGGGCCGGGCATTGCCCAGATGCGCCCGGTCATAGACCGTGGGCCCGCAGACATACATCCGGACGTTCTTGGGATCGATCGGCTCGAAGACCTCTTTCTTGCGGGTCTTCGAATTCGTCAGGCGTATCTCGACCATGATGGTCCCTCGCGGTTGGTCCGCGGGCGGCTTAGCAAGATCGTCGTGATTTGGAAACGAAAAGCGGCCCGCGAGGATGTCTCAGCAGGCGATAATGCAGCAGGTAATGATGCGGCGTGTCGTCATGGCCCAAGGCTTAGCCCGCCCCACCTCCCCTGCCAAGGGAAAAAGGCGCACCCCTTTGAACTGCTTGCCCCCGAGGGCCAGAAGACGCACGGTGAAATCCTCTGCCGCCTCACCCCAGCCAGCCCGTGCCGACCGCCCGCGCCCAGTCGTCGCGGCCGTGGGTCCGGGCCTGTTCGGCCGCCGCGTCGAAGTCATAGTGCACCGCCTGGTGGCTGACCCGCCAGCCGCCCGCGTCGCGATGCACCACCGCATAGCGCGCAAGGGGGCTGCCGGTCTGGACCACATGCGGGCGGGGCGCAGTGTCGGTATAGGCCGGGCAGCCGACCGACCCGGGGTTCACCATCACCCGCCCGTCGGCCAGCTGAAGCACCCGGGGGATATGCGTGTGGGCGTATAGGATCAGCCCAGCTTCGATGCCGGTAGCCAAAGCCTCGATCGCGGCGGGCGGGGCAAGGGATGTCCCCCCCTCGACCACCTGTTCTGTCCAATAGGTGTTATCATCGCCCGGCGTCGCGTGACAGGCAAAGACCCCGTCCCAGTGAAGCTGTCCGGGCAGGCCCCGGATCCAGTCGAACGCCTCCTTTGGCAGCAGAGAGGCGGTCAGGCGGTCGGTCGGGCCCAAATCTTCGCCCGTGCCCTCGATCAGATAGCGATCGTGATTGCCACGCAGCGTCGGCAGACCCCGCCCCTTCAGCTGTTCCCAGACCCCCGCAGGATCCAAGGGCCCGCTGAAGATGTCGCCCAGGTTCACCACCTGGGTGATCCCCTGCGCGGCGATGTCATCCAGCACCGCCCCAAGGGCCAGGGCGTTGCCGTGGATATCGGCCAGCACGGCCGTTCTGTCTGTCCAGTCTATGTTTGTCCAATCCATGGGGCACTCTCGCCCCCGGGCGGATGCGAAAGCAAGTCCCGCCCCTTGCCCCTGCGCTGCAAACCGCTCAGACTGCGATCATGAGCCGGGATTTCGTGCGCCAGATCTGCCAGCCTCTGCCCGGGGCCGACTGTTCCGATCCCTGGGGCGGTGGCCATGATGCCTGGAAAGTGGGCGGCAAGATGTTTGCCTGTATCGGAGCGCTGGACCAGGGTGTCGCGGTCAAGACCAGCGACCCGGAGTTCGCCGCCATGATGATCGAGGCCGGCGATGCAGAACGGGCGAAATACTTTCACAAAAGCTGGGTCCTGCTGCCCTGGGGCGGCGATCCCGGCCTGATGCGCGACCGGATCCTGGTGTCCTATGACATCATCCGCGCCGGGCTGCCCAAGCGGGTGCAGGCCACGCTGCCCTCACGTGACGCGTGATCGCCGCAGTGCCAGCCGGCGCAACAGGCGCCAACGTTTTCCGCAAAACCCAGCCTGCGCCGCCCGCTTTACTGTTGCCAAATCACGGCCAAACCCCAATCCTGCGAGCCATTGTTTCAGGAGTATTCCATGCACGACCCCGGTCCCACGTTTCGCATGCTGCATCGTCCCGGCAATCCCTTTGTTCTGGCAAATTGCTGGGATGTCGGCTCGGCCCGGCTTCTGGCCGCGCTCGGGGCCGAGGCGCTGGCGACCTCCTCGGCCGCGCATGCCTTTACCCTGGGCAAGCCCGACGGCGCGGTGACGCGGGACCAGGCGCTGGCCCATGCGCAGGACATCGTGGCCGCGACGCCCCTGCCCGTTTCCGGTGATTTCGAGGATGGCTTTGGCGCCGATCCCGACACCGTGGCCGAAACCGTGCGCCTTGCGGCCGAGGCCGGGCTGGCCGGCATCTCGATCGAAGATAACCCCGCCCCGCCCGGAAAGGCCTATGACCTGAAACTGGCCACCGAACGCATCCGCGCCGGGGCCGCCGCCGCCCGTGCTTTGAAACGCGACTTCGTTCTGGTGGCCCGCGCCGACGGCATCATGAACGGCCACTACGGCATCGAAGAGGCGATCACCCGCTTGAAGGCCTTTGACGACGCCGGGGCCGATTGCCTGTATGCGCCGATCCCGCCGACCTTCGACGACCTGGCCCGGATCTGCGCCATGACCGACACGCCGGTCAACGCGCTCGCCGCCGGGCCCTATGCCAGCTACAGCGTCGACGATTTCGCCCGCATCGGGGTTGCGCGGATCTCTCTGGGGTCGGCCCTGGCCCGCGCGGCGCAGCGCCGCGTGATGGATGTCTTTTCCGAGATCATGGAAGACGGCAGCTTTGCCATGCTGAAAAAGACCGTCTCGGGGGATGAGGTCGACGACCTGCTGCGCCGCTACCTCTGACCCGGACCGATCGTTCTACCCTGTCCGCCCGGACTATTGATCCGGACACGCTAGACCTATTGTTATTGCTATTTCTGTTGGGACCACACATGCCCTTGTTTGCCTGTACCCTGTTGCCCTCCGCGCTGTTACCGATGCCCCGGGCCTTGTCCGCCCTGTGCCTGATCGGCGCGGCCCTGGCGGCGGTGCCCGCCCATGCCAACCACGTCGCCGTGATCGCCCCGAAGGACGATGGCGGATCCCAGGTCATCTGCACCGACGGCTGGGGAGGAGAGCTGTCGCGCAAAGGCGATCAGGTCTGCGTGCTGCCCCTGCGCAGCAGCCGGCCAAAGTGCCGCGACGACTGGACCATGCCCCAAGCGGCCGAGGCGCTCTGCGCTGAAACCCCGATCCCGGTGCGCCCCGCCGACTGACAGGCGGATTTCAGATCGAACGGTCTGCCGTCGCATCCCAACCCGGCACACACGAAAAAGGCCCCGTCCGTTCCAGGACGAGGCCCATTCGTCGAAGGCTTGCAGAGCGTTAGCGGCGGGCGCGACGCATTGCACCAAAGCCGGCCAGGCCCGACAGCATCAGCACCAGGCCCGCCGGCAGCGGTACCGCCGGGGTGGTCAGCGCGGCCAGATCGGCCTGCGTGAAATCCCCGTCCGAAAAGCGGAAGGCCTCCCACGAGGTGAGGTTCAGGAACAGGCTGTCCGTTGCACCGCTCGCCAGCAGCTCAAGACTGTAGACCGCGCCGCTCAGTGCGACCGACACCAGATCGGTGAAGGCATAGCCGCCGAAATCGAACAGGTCATTGTCCAGACCACCGTCGAACAGCGCCAGCGGATCGCCCCCCAGGGTGCCCACGGGCGTGCCGGTCAGGAAGAAACTGTCCTCTCCGGTGCCGAAATCCGCACCGCCCAGCAGCACGCCACCGGTCAGATGCACATAGCTGTCATTGCCTGCGCCCAGGTCCATCGCAATCCCTGCGGTGCCCTCAATCGTCCCCGAGTTCTGGATGGTCTGAGCCGCCAGATTGGCCCCCTCGGTCACGTCCTTTTCGACCAGGATGCCGGTGGTGCCGGTGATCAGACCCGAGTTGGTGACCGAACTGTCGGTCGTAGAGCCGTCAAAGTCGATGCCCGCGTCGATGGTCGACCGGATGATCCCCGAGTTGATGACCACGCCGCTGTCCAGGTCCAGGCCGTCCTGCGGTTCCTGGCCCGCAACGGCGGTGTTCTCGATCAGGCCCGAGTTGGTCAGATGCACCCGTTCGCCGATCTGCACCGCATCGTCGGTGGCGTAGATGTTACCGCTGTTGACGATGACCAGATCGTCGCCCCCGGTGATGCCTTCCTTGCCGGCATAGATGTTGCCCGAGTTGGTGACATTGGCCCCGGCACCCGGCGCATGGTTCCCGCCGTCACCAACCTGGATCCCGTCCGACCCGGCGCGGATCGTGGCACTGTTGGTCACTGTGGCGTCGTCGTCGGCATTGATGCCGTCCTTGGCCGCAAAGATCGTCGCGTTGTTGATGACGGTCGACTTTTTGCCGACCTGGATCCCGTCCGAGCCCTTGCCATTGGACTGGATCGTGCCGCGGTTCCAGACATAGGCGCCGTCGTCGACGTTGATGACATCCGAATCTTCACCCGAGGTCGTGAAAGACCCGGTGTTCACGATGTTCGCACCCTCTCCGCCATCAACCGCGCGCGATTCGTTTCCTACGGTGGTGACCATGCCCGCGTTGCTTAGCGTCAGGTTATTGCCAACCTCGATCGTCGCCGCATCGGGACCGGTGGATTTCAGGATCGTGCCCGACGACTGGGTGATGCTGCCCCCGTCGCCCAGCTCGATGATGGCCTGGCCGCCCGGATCGGCCGGATCGGTAGTGCCCACACCGGCACCGCCGGTGATCACGACGGTGACGTTGTTGGCCGAGGGCCCGACGACGCCAGGCGCAAAGATGCCCCCGCCCGAACAGGTGACGGTGGTGCCGTCGACAACGCTCCCCGGCGTGCAGGTGGAAGACTGGGCGGTGCTGACCGATGCGATCAGGACAAGCGCAGTGGATGAGAGGTATTTCATGGAAATCGTCCCCGGTTGAATGACTGATTTAAAAACAATGGGTGGTGAGGCCACCCGGTACTGAATACGCGGCAGATTGGCAGCCATAGGCGATTCAGGCAAAGCTTTTGTGACATCCGCCCTGGAAAAGCCGCATTTCCATTTTCGAAACGAAAGTATCCCGGATTTGGAATGTGAAACAGGCACTTGGAATGTCCGGCGCTTCCCCTTGGCACCGCAAATGCCCGGACGCCTGCAAATGAAAAACGCCGCCCCGATGATCCCGGGACGGCGTTTCATTTCAATCGGATCCGTCGGCGCATTCCCCTGCGGATCCGGAATGGTGACCCTGCGATCAGGCCAGCATGGCCATCGGGTTTTCCAGTCCGTCGACAATCGCCTGCAGCAGTTCCGCCCCAAGCGCGCCGTCGATGACCCGGTGATCGACCGACAGCGTGACGGACATGACCGTCGCGACCTCGACCTGGCCCTCGGCGTTTACAACAGGCTTCTTCACACCCGCGCCCACGGCCAGGATGGCCCCGTGCGGCGGGTTGATCACCGCGTCGAAGTTGTCGATGCCGAACATCCCGAGGTTCGAGATCGCAAAGGCCCCGCCCTGGTATTCATGCGGTGCCAGCTTCTTGTTGCGCGCGCGGCCCGCCAGGTCCTTCATCTCGGACGACAGCGAGGACAGCGATTTGCTGTCGGCGTCCTTCAGGACCGGCGTGAACAGCCCGCCCTCGATCGCCACGGCCACGGCCACGTCCGACGGCTTCAGCTTCAGCACCCGGTCGCCCGCCCAGACGGCGTTGGCATCGGGCACCTGCTGCAGCGCCAGCGCGCAGGCCTTGATGATGAAGTCGTTGACCGACAGTTTCACGCCCCGCGGTTCCAGCTGCTTGTTCAGCTGGCTGCGGAAGGACATCAGGGCATCCAGCTTGATGTCGCGGCGCAGGTAGAAATGCGGGATGGTCTGCTTGGCCTCGGTCAGGCGGGCGGCAATGGTCTTGCGCATCCCGTCCAGCTTGACCTCGTCAAACTCGCGGTCGGCGTACATCTTCAGCACCGCCTCGGTCGAGGGGCCGGCCGGTATCGACGCCGCAGCTGCCGCCGCCGGAGCAGACGCCGCCGCCTTGGCCGGAGCCTCGGCCTGCGCGGCCTCAACGTCGGCCTTCACGATCCGCCCATGCGGGCCCGAACCCTTGAGTCCGGCCAGATCCAGACCCTTCTGCGCCGCGATCCGCCGCGCCAGCGGCGAGGCGAAGACGCGATTGCCATCCGCCCCCTTGGGCGCGGCAGGCGCAGCAGGAGCCGCCTGCGCGGGCGCTTCGGCAGGGGCGTCCCCGGCCGAGGCGGGCGTGGCCGCGCCCGACGAGGCCGCCGGGGCCGCCGGCGCAGCAGACGAGATATCGCCCGCCGACTCACCCTCCTCAAGCAGCACGGCAATGGGCGAATTGACCTTCACCCCTTCGCTGCCCTCGGGCACCAGGATCTTGCCAATGACGCCTTCGTCCACGGCTTCGAATTCCATCGTCGCCTTGTCGGTCTCGATCTCGGCCAGCAGGTCGCCCGAGGATACGGTGTCGCCCTCCTTGACCAGCCATTTGGCCAGCGTGCCTTCCTCCATGGTCGGCGACAGCGCGGGCATCAGGATTTCCGTTGGCATCGCGTGTCCTCCTTACCGGTAGGTGACTTGCTTGACCGCTTCCATCACCTCGGCGGTGGTGGTCAGGGCCAGCTTTTCCAGGTTCGCCGCATAGGGCATGGGAACGTCCTTGCCCGTGCAGTTGATCACCGGGGCGTCCAGATAATCAAAGGCGTTCTGCATGATATAGGCCGACAGGTGGTTGCCGATCGACGCCACGGGGAAGCCTTCCTCGACCGTGACGCAGCGGTTGGTCTTCATCACCGATGCGATCACCGTGTCATAGTCGATGGGCCGCAGGGTCCGCAGGTCGATGACCTCGGCCTCGATCCCCTCTTCCGCCAGCTTCTCCGCCGCTTCCAGCGCATAGGTCATGCCGATGCCCCAGGACACGATGGTCACGTCGGTGCCCTCGCGCCAGATCTTGGCCTTGCCGAAGGGGATGGTGAAATCATCCAGCACCGGAACCTCGAAGCTTTTGCCATAGAGGATCTCGTTTTCCAGGAAGATCACCGGGTTGGGATCGCGGATCGCCTGTTTCAGCAGACCCTTGGCATCGGCCGCCGAATAGGGCTGCACGACCTTGAGGCCCGGGATATGCGCGTACCAGGCACCGTAGTCCTGGGAATGCTGCGCGCCCACGCGGGCGGCGGCACCGTTCGGACCACGGAAGACCATGGGCGCGCCCATCTGCCCGCCGGACATATACAGCGTCTTGGCGGCCGAGTTGATGATCTGGTCGATCGCCTGCATGGCGAAGTTGAAGGTCATGAATTCGACGATCGGACGCAGGCCGCCAAAGGCCGCGCCGACACCGATGCCCGCGAACCCGTGTTCGGTGATCGGCGTGTCGATGACGCGCTTGGCGCCGAATTCGTCCAGCAATCCTTGCGTGACCTTATAGGCCCCCTGATACTCCGCGACCTCTTCGCCCATGACAAAGACGTTTGCGTCGGCGCGCATCTCTTCGGCCATGGCATCCCGCAGCGCTTCGCGCACGGTCTGGGTCTTCATCTCGGTGCCTTCCGGCCAGTCGGGGCTGCGGTCGGCCTTGGGGGCCTCGGGGGCCTTTGCCTGGGCGGGGGCCTTTTCCTCGGCCTTCGGGGCCTCGTCGGCCTCCTTGGCCGCAGGGGCCGACGCCGCGCCGATGTCATCGGCGCTTTCGCCTTCCTCAAGCAGAACGGCGATGGCGGTGTTGACCTTCACGCCCTCGGTGCCCTCGGCCACCAGGATCTTGCCGATCACGCCTTCGTCTACGGCTTCGAATTCCATCGTCGCCTTGTCGGTCTCGATCTCGGCCAGGATGTCACCCGAGGAAACGGTGTCGCCCTCTTTCACCAGCCATTTCGCCAGCGTGCCCTCTTCCATGGTCGGCGACAGGGCCGGCATCAATACTTCTGTTGCCATCTCAGGCCTCCTCGGTCTCGATCGCGTCGCCCTGCGGCAGGACGTCGGCGTAGATATCGGTGTACAGCTCGTCCAGCGACGGCTCGGGGCTTTCCTTGGCAAAGTCGGCCGACTTGTTCACGATATCCTTGATTTCCTTGTCGATCGCCTTCAGGTCGTCTTCGGTCGCATGGCCGCCGTCCAGCAGCATGTGGCGCACGCGTTCGATGGCGTCCTTCTCTTCGCGCATCTTCTGCACTTCTTCGCGGGTCCGGTATTTCGCCGGGTCCGACATCGAATGGCCGCGATAGCGATAGGTCTTGATCTCAAGGATATACGGCCCCTTGCCCGAACGGCAGTGCCCCACGGCCTTTTCGCCGGCTTCCTTGACGGCCAGAACGTCCATTCCGTCGACCACCTGACCAGGGATGCCGAAGGCTTCGCCACGGGTGTAGATGTCCGCCGAAGAGGTCGAGCGCTGCTGCGACGTGCCCATGGCGTATTGGTTGTTCTCGATCACGAAGACCACCGGCAGTTTCCACAGGGCGGCCATGTTGAAGGTCTCGTAGACCTGGCCCTGGTTCGCCGCACCGTCACCGAAATAGGCGAAGGTCACGCGCTTGTTGTCCAGGTACTTGTCGGCAAAGGCCAGCCCGGCCCCGATCGGAACCTGCGCGCCCACGATGCCATGGCCGCCGTAGAAATGCTTTTCCTTGGAGAACATGTGCATAGAGCCGCCCTTCCCCTTGGAATAGCCGCCCTCGCGCCCGGTCAGTTCGGCCATGACGCCGTCGGGGTCCATGCCACAGGCCAGCATGTGGCCGTGGTCGCGGTACGAGGTCACGCGCTTGTCGCCCTCTTCCGCGGCTGCTTCCAGCCCGACCACCACGGCCTCCTGGCCGATGTAAAGGTGACAGAAGCCGCCGATCAGGCCCATGCCGTACAATTGGCCGGCCTTTTCCTCGAACCGGCGGATCAACAGCATGTCGCGATAATAGGATTTCAACTCGTCCGCTGAGACATTGCTCTTCGCGGCGGATTTGCGGGTCGCCATTCGGGCCTCCTCCGATCCGATAGTTTAACGTTGAACTATCTCATAAAGCATTTCTCACGATCATGCGAGACTCAATTTCGCCAAACGCCCGGATCTGTTGAAAACCGCCTGCTTGGCGGGCGCAAACCGCGCCCAGACACGTTGATGCGTGCAATCAAAAGCCCCGTCAGCCGGGCTGCGGGGCTTGGATCAGATGGTAAAGGAAAGCACCCTGCGGCGCAAAACGCCCGATGGCTTACCGCCCGAAACCTTAGCGAATAACGATCTCGTCGGACCGCATAAGCCCCAGCACATCGCGGGCCTGCTGGTCCAGCAGGTCGAGATCCAGGTAATCGTCCGAAAGCCGGCTGGTCAGGTTTTCCATCCGGGCGATCTGCCCGTCCAGATCCTCAAGCTGCGCGGCCAGCGCGTCGCGATCCGCCTTGATCTCGACGCGGCGGAACAGCCCCATGTCGCCCTGAACGGCGGCAAAGGTGAAATACAGCCCAACACAGAAAACACCTGCGATATAGATCAGCCCCGCAAAGGCGGGACGTCCCGAATTGCTCATCATGCCCTCACTCCGCCTCTTCCGGGCGGTAGATGTATCATGCCACAAGCGATTCGCCCTGGGAATCCCTTTTTTCACTGGCGGCAGAAGCGTGGCAATAACGCACGAACCGGAGAATGACCATGCCCCAATCCATCGCCCATATCGCCCTGGTCGTGCGCGATTATGACGAGGCGATCGCCTGGTATCGCGACATGCTGGGCTTCACCTTGGTCGAGGATACCTGCCAGCCCGAACAGGACAAGAGATGGGTCCTGATCGCCCCGCCGGGATCGCAGGGCACGTCGCTTTTGCTGGCCCGTGCGTCAAACGACAGGCAGGCCGATTTCATCGGCGACCAGGCCGGCGGCCGTGTCTTCCTGTTTCTTCAGACGGATGATTTCTGGCGCGATTACAAGGCCATGCAGGACCGTGGTGTGACCTTCACGCGCGACCCCAAGACCGCGCCCTATGGCACCGTTGCGGTGTTCCGCGACCTCTATGGCACGCTTTGGGACCTGGTCGAATTCACATGAAAAAGGGGCGCAGACCGCGCCCCTTTGCAGATCTCAAACCGGACCGAAGGATCAGCCGGCGACGGATGCGCCGTGGATCTCTTCGATGGTGGCGGCCAGGACCGCGTCGAAATCCGCGTCCGACTGCTGGGCCGACAGACCTTCGGTCAGGGCGCGGCTGAAGGATGCGATCATGCCGGTCTGTTTCGCCAGGCGGGTGTTCGCCTCTTCGCGGGAATAGCCGCCCGACAGCGCCACGACCTTGATGACCCGGGGGTGATCCACCAGCGGCTTGTAAAGGTTTTCGACCTCGGGCAGCGTCAGCTTCAGCATGACATTCTGATCCTCGGACAGCGCGTTCAGCTGTTCTTCGATCTCGGCGCGCAGGATCGCCTCGGCCTCGGCCTTGTCGGCGATGGTGATCGTCACCTCGGGCTCGATGATCGGCACAAGGCCATGGCCCAAGATCTGCTTGCCCACCTCGAACTGCTGCGCCACCACGGCGCGGATGCCTTCGGGGTTGGCGGCCGAAATCACAGACCGCATCTTGGTGCCGAAGATCCCCTTCGACACGCCCTTTTCCAGAAGCGCGTCCAGATCGGGCATGGGCTTCATCACCTGCACGCCGCCCTCTTCGTCAGCCAGGCCCTTGTCGACCTTCAGGAAGGGCACGACGCGGCGCTTGTCCCACAGGTATTCGGCCGTCGGGATGCCGTCGATCTCACCGTCCATGGTGCGTTCGAACAGGATCGCGCCCACGACCTTGTCGCCGGTGAAGGCGGGCGACTTGATGATCCGCGCGCGCATGTCGTGGATCAGGCCGAACATCTCGTCATCGTTGGAATAGGCATCTTCTTCAACGCCATAAAGCTTCAACGCCTTGGGGGTCGAGCCGCCCGACTGGTCCAGCGCCGCAATAAATCCGTGGCCGTTGGCAATCTGCTGTGTCTGTTGTTGCTTGGTCATCCCTGAACCCTGTCTGTTTGAAATCCGCCCGGCCCGCGGCCCGGCTTCCTTTTACGATCCGGCCGAAGGGTAGGACGCTGCCGCCCCCTCTGGCCAGTGTTTTGCTGTTTAGGCCGCTTCGCGCGCGGACAATGCTGCAACGCCGGGCAGGTCCTTGCCTTCCATCCACTCCAGGAAGGCCCCGCCAGCGGTCGAGATATAGGTAAAGGACTCGGCCGCGCCTGCGCCATTCAGCGCCGCGACCGTGTCCCCGCCCCCCGCGACCGAGGTCAGCTGACCCGCCCGGGTCAGCTCCGCCGCGCGGGCGGCGGCGGCATTTGTGGCCGTGTCGAAGGGCGCGATCTCAAACGCGCCAAGTGGGCCGTTCCAGATCAGCGTCTTGGCCCGGGCCAGGGCATTGCCGATCCGCTCGACCGCCTTGGGGCCGGCGTCCAGGATCATCGCATCCGCCGGACACTCGCCCGCCGCCACGATCTGGTTCTCGGCTCCGGCCTTGAATTCGCGTGCCACGACCACGTCCTCGGGCAGCAGGATCTCGCAGCCCGCGGCCTTGGCCTTGGTCAGGATCTCGCGCGCGGTGTCGGCCATGTCGTGTTCGCACAGCGACTTGCCCACGTCGATGCCCTGCGCCGCCAGGAAAGTATTGGCCATGCCGCCGCCGATCACCAGCATGTCGACCTTGCTCACAAGGTTGCCCAGCAGGTCCAGCTTGGTCGAGACCTTGGCCCCGCCCACAACCGCCAGCACCGGCCGCTCGGGCTTGCCAAGCGCGGCTTCCAGCGCCTCAAGCTCGGCCTGCATCAGCCGCCCCGCGCAAGAGGGCAGGAATTGCGCCACCCCCTCGGTCGAGGCATGCGCCCGATGCGCCGCGCTGAAGGCGTCGTTGCAATATATGTCGCCCAGGCCCGCCAGCCGCCGGGCCAACTCGGGGTCGTTCTTCTCTTCTCCGGCGTGAAAACGAATGTTCTCCAGCAGCATGACGCGGGCGGCGTCCTGCTCCTCGGTGTGGCGCTCGGCCGCGTCCAGGGTTTCGATGAAGGCAACGGGCAGGCCCAGCTTTTCCTTCAGCACCGGCAGCACCTGGCGCAGCGACAGGTCCAGCACGACCTTGCCCTTGGGCCGGCCGAAATGCGCGATCAGGATCGGCGTGCCGCCCTTTTCCAGGATGTCCCGCACCGTCGGCACGATCCGCTCGATCCGGGTGGCGTCGGTGACGCGCCCGCCTTCGACCGGCACGTTGATGTCCACGCGCAGCAAGACGCGTTTCCCGGCCAAGTCCATGTCATCAAGGGTTTTCCATCCCATATCGGCTGCTCCCACTTGGCCATCGCAATTCCCGCGCCTTTTCGCGTGCGCGGCATGTGCCGTCAACACTGGTAGCGCCCCCATGCGACCCTTCGGAAACAATCTCCGACCTTTCCCCCGATTACCTCCTCCCTCGCTCCACTTTCCCTCCGCTCACACCACCCTGCCCTCACATCACCCTCACACCAACCATCCCAGCCCCACCCCCTACACATCCTCTTGCCAAAAATATCCCGGGGGAGCGCGAGGGGGCAGCGCCCCCTCGCTTCCCTCTACGTCGGCACGCCTCCGGCGTGACGGGCCAGCGCCCCCTCGCTTCCCTCTAGGTGGCACGCCCCCGGCGTGACGGACCAGCGCCCCCTCACCATCCCGTGCCCCCACTTGGCATTTCCGCCCGTCCCCAATACACATTCCCCCAATTCCAAAGGAGAAGACCCATGTCCGACATCAAAGACCCCGAAAACACCATCCTGCTCGAACTCAAGGGCGGCACCGTCACGATCGAGCTTCTGCCCGACGTCGCGCCCGAACATTCCAAGCGCATGAAGGACCTGGCCCGCGCCGGGGCCTATGACAACGTGGCCTTCCACCGCGTGATCGACGGCTTCATGGCCCAGACCGGCGACGTCCAGCACGCCAACATGGAAAAGGACTACAACCCGCGCATGGCCGGCACCGGCGGCTCGGACCTGCCCGACCTGCCTGCCGAATTCTCCAAGCTGCCGCATGACCGTGGCACCCTGGGCGCGGCACGCTCGCAGAACCCGAATTCCGCCAACTCGCAGTTCTTCATCAACTTCAACGACAACCACTTCCTGAACGGCCAGTACACCGTCTATGGCCGCGTGATCTCGGGGATGGAACACGTCGACGCGATCACCCGGGGTGAGCCGCCCGCGAACCCCGACCGCATGATCTCGGTCAAGGTGGCGGCAGATGCGTAAGGCACCCGCCCTCCTCGCCGCGCTGGTGACCTTTGGGGCCCTGTCCGGCGCCGCCCCGGCGCTGGCCACCGGCCTCGACATCGAGATCGCCGGCGAAGCCTCGGGCACGATCCACATCGACCTGTTCGAGGACATCGCGCCCAAACACGTCGAACAGATCACCGCCCTGGCCGCTGCCGGCGACTACGCCGGCGTCTATTTCCACCGTGTCATCAAGGGCTTCATGGCCCAGACCGGCGATGTGGAATTCGCCCGCGAGGGCGGCGACATGCGCCGCGCCGGCATGGGCGGCTCGTCCCGCCCGGACCTGCCGGCGGAATTCTCGGACAAGACCTTCGACCGAGGCGTCGTCGGCATGGCCCGCGCGCAGAACCCGAACTCGGCCAACAGCCAGTTCTTCATCATGTTCGCGCCCGGCCCCTTCCTGGACGGCCAGTACACGGTCGTCGGAGAGGTCACCTCCGGCATGGACATCGTCGACGCTATCAAGCTGGGCGACGGCCCGAACGGATCGGTGATTGGCGAACCCGACCGCATGGTGAAGGTCACCGTGACGGAATAACGACCGTCTTTATACGATGCGACAGAAACGCCCCTTTGCCAATGCGAAGGGGCGTTTTTTCTTCTACGAACAAACCCGGCCGCCAACGCCCGATGGACACCATGCCAGTCATCAATAGATTGGTCGGATACGAACATCGGACCGGAATCGGGAATGGCGGTAATTTCAGAAAGACTACGGCGTCTGTTTCGACCTGATCCGGATGATATAATTCCGGGCCACCCGCTATTCTACTGGAGCACGGTCAAGAAGGTCGCAAGCAACGACCTGACCAAGATCATCGGGATCGTCCCTGTGGTCGGCTACCTGATCCTTTTCAACGACAGCATTCTGGATTCCGTTCAGTTCAACACCATCACCGGAACGACTGGGGATGAGGCCTCTCCCTTCCTGATCGGCGGCCTGACAAAATTGCGAATGACCTTTTTCGGCAGCCTCTGCGTCACGATCTCCTTCCTGATCTATCAAACCCGCCGGCCGAAAGCGCTCGACAACGCCTCGGACGATTTTTCTTTCGCCGAACGTGTCCGTGAAAGCTACAGCGTGGTCGAAATGAAAGCGCTTGAGCGTGATGTCATGGATGCCAATTGGCAGAAGCGCTTGGGTCTGTTTTGGTTCCCTTCGCAGGGGGCACGGAAAAGAGAGAGCCGAGTACAAGGGTTCCGCGAAGATCTCCGGCCCAAATTCTTAACCGAATTTCGCGATTACATCGACCAAGCCTCCCGCGAATGGTGGATCGGTCAGATGAACTCTCGGCCCTTTTCCCGCTATGCAGCGATGGTCTTCGGCTGTCTGGGCTATCTTCTTCTGGCCATCCCGACGATCGACATCGCCCAGGCGGTCATCGCGGATATCCTGTCCGAAATGCTAAGCGTCATGCGGAGTTAAACAGCCTCACCGCCGGGCCGACATCAGCTCGGCATGGCCAAATTCCGACACGTAGAATCCGCGCCGTTTGCGGACCGACCGCGCGGCGATACTGTCGCGGAACAGGTCGTTCGAGACGATCTCTGCCCCCATCCTATCCGCCATGTCGATGATCACCACATCCGCGTTCACGCCGCTGTCGACCACCTCGACCCGGGGACGGCCGGGCAGTTTCGCCCGCAGGGTCGCGGCGTTCATGTATTTGCCCCCGATCTTGTAGCCGATATTGGCGTCGAAAACGATGATGGGCGTCACGCCCTCGCCGCTCAGGACCTCGGTCACGGCGCCCACGGCCCCAAGCGACGGGGCGTTGTCGCTGCCCCAATGCGCGACGTTGGATCCGTCGACCACCGCGCGCCGCTTGGCGCTGCGCCGGGTCTTTTGATCGACCTGCGCCTCGGGGATGGCCTCGACGGCGAGGGCCTGCCAGATCCTGACGGTCCGCGACTTGTAATAGGGGTTCCCCTGGGGCCCTGTTCCCGCCTGATAGCGCTGTTTCCGCGTGCCCCGGGTCAGCCGGGTCAGCCCGTTGGCCGTGTCGAATTTCCGTGCCGCCGCCAGGGCCAGCTCGTGTTCGGCCGCGCCCCGGTCTTCAAGGTCGCACTGGACCCAGCCAAGGTCCTTCAGGTGATAGCCCGGCAGGGTTTCTTCGCTGGTGATGGCAAAGATCGCGCCGCGCAGATGCAGCCTCTCGGCCTCTCTCCTCCGGGCTGAAAGCAGCCGGTCCCGGCGCGCGGGATCGGCCGAGGACCGTTTCGACGCGGGACCTTTCGACCGGCGCGTTCCCAGCCAGGCGACAGCGAGAAAGACAAGGAAAATGCCGCCAACGAGGGCAATGAAATTGAGATTGAAAACCATTTGGCCGTCCACGAAAGAAACCACCGAAGAATAGATGCAAGATGGCATTCCCGGCCCGCAGGTTCCAGAGCCGCGGGGAATAATCAGCCCGCCTTGGCTTTTGTGACGATCGCACAGGCATAGGCGAAACCAAAAAGGCGGCCCCGAAGGACCGCCTTTTCAGAATGATCTACGCTCGGGACCTCAGCCCTTGCGACGACGCGACAGCGCGCCCATGCCAGCGACACCGGCCAGCAACAGCGGCAGGCTTGCGGGAAGCGGCACGGCAGGCGTGCGCAGCGTCCAGCTGCCCTCAAGACCCGAGGCCAGTTTCGTGTTCCCGATCCAGGTATCCCAGTTGCCATTGGCCTCTTGCTGGAAATAGGTGCCGCCACCGGGATAGTCGATAAAGGTATAGGCAGCGCCGAAGAACGCCGGCAGCATGGAGCCCGTCCAGAATTCGTCAAAGACATCATCACCGGGAACGGTGTAGCTGCCATTGCTCGAACTGAACGAGAAGTTGACAAAATCGACATTCGCCAGCGCCGTGCCAGGCGTGTAGGTGTCAGCCAGGGTCAGCACCGCGGTCGCATTGCCAGTGCAAAGGTCCGTACAGGTGCCCATCCAGTCATAGACCACATCCGCCGAAGCACTGCCCGCTGCCAGTGCAAGCGCAGCCGCACCGATAATCTTTTTGAATACGTTCATATTAACCACCATTTCTCTAGGAGCGCCCAATAAAAGCCACATTCGATCTGTCTGGCACATTTTTGCGGATAGGCAAAACGCCAAACCGGGAACTGTTCGTTCCCGGATCGCAAACAATGGCGTTTTAGTACAAAGTATCCGGCAGATGCGGCGCGGAAAAACTGTACCCGCCGTTAATCCCAGCAATTGCGGCGCGCAGATAGGGCGTCACCGTCCCTGATCAACCGTCAAAACACGCCAGAAAACAGCCCGACTCAGCCGCCGAACAGATGATCCATGGTCATCGAGGGCTGGTCGCATCCGGCCTCTCCCACGACTTTCGCGGGCACGCCAGCGACGGTCTTGCAGGGCTCCACGTCCTGCAGAACCACCGAACCGGCGGCGATGCGGGAACAATGGCCGATGCGGATATTGCCCAGCACCTTGGCACCCGCCCCGATTAGAACGCCGTCGCCGATCTTGGGATGGCGGTCGTCGTCTTCCTTACCGGTCCCGCCAAGCGTCACGGAATGCAGCATGGACACGTTGTTGCCCACCACGGCGGTTTCGCCGATCACGATGGAATGGGCGTGGTCGATCATGATCCCCTGCCCGATCCGGGCGGCGGGATGGATGTCGATGCCATAGACCTCGGAACAGCGCATCTGGAAGAAATAAGCCAGGTCACGGCGCCCTTCGCCCCAAAGCCAATGCGCCACGCGATAGGCCTGCACCGCCTGGAAGCCCTTGAAATACAACAGCGGCTGAAGGAACCGGTGGCAGGCCGGGTCGCGTTCATAGGTCGCCACGATATCCGCCCGCGCCGAGGCCGCGAGCGAAGCATCCGCCGCATAGGCCGCATCACAGATCTCGCGGATCAGCTGTTCCGACATCTCGGAATTCGTCAGCTTCATCGCGATGCGATAGGCCAGGGCATTCTCGATCGAGGGGTGGTGCAGCAGGGCGGAATGGATCTGGCCGCCCAGCAGCGGTTCGTCCCGGATCGCCTGTTCGGCCTCCTGGGTCATCCGGTTCCAGACCGGGTCCACCGTTGCGACCTGCGGGTGCGTCTTTGCCATGGCGCGTCCTTTCTTCGTTCCGCGTCATGGTAGCAGATAGCGACCCAGACCCAAAACGCAATGCCGTGATGGATCTTATTCCGAATGCGAAACACTCACAGATCCAGCCGTGCCCAGGCCCCCGCCCCATAGATTGCCGAGATCTGCGCGACCTCGACCCGCAGGGGGCCGGTGCCGCCATCCGCCGCCTGATCTGCCGCGCTGTAGGTCCAGTGGGCCGTGCTGACCTGCGCCTCTCGCAGCAGGGTTGCGCCGTCGAAGACCCGCACCGCGTAGCATTCCGCCTCTTCGCCCAGGGGGATCTCGGGGGCGTCCCAGCTGTCGGCGGCCAGGCGTGACCGGCGGATCCAGCGCAGGGCCAGGTCCGCACCCTGAGACGTTGCGCGCAGATGCACCGGCGACAGGGGCCGCAGCCCAATCCCGGGAAAGGCCGCGACCAGATGGGTATAGGACGCATCCGCGTAGTCCCGACGCGCCGGGCCGATCCGCAGATGCCGCGCCATGTTGCGGCTGGCCAGGGTCAGGCCCAGCTGCTCGGGCGTGCCATCCAGCGCCACCACATAGGACCCCGCGGGCCAGACATCGGGCATATCCGCATCCGTGCCCAATTGCCCCCGCAACCGGTGCGAGATCAGGAAAACCCCGTCACCGCCCGGCACCGCATCGCGGAATTGCAGCAGTTCCCACCCCGTGGGGCTGCCGTCGCCGATCGCCAGCAGGTTCTTGCCCGCCAGCAGCCCCGCATCGCTGACCGAATGCAGGCTGCCGCTGGTCAGGCGCAGCGCAAGCGGCGCGCCCCGGTCGATGCGGCCCGGATCGGCGCGCAGCAGCGGGGCCTGGGTCACGCCGATCACACTGCGGCTGTCCAACACCCGATCCAGCGCATAATCCTCGTCCGAGGCCGAGGTATAGACAGCCACGGTCCCCGGCCAGGGCTGCGCCGTGACGGCCACGTGCGGCGCATGGGGGATTTCCTCACCGCTCATCAGGGGCAGGTCCAGCAGCAAGGGAAAAACCGGCACGGGCGGCACGAAATCGGCCTGGCGCACCGCATCCTCGGCCACATCCACCGGGCGATAACTTTCCGCGTCGATGCGCAGCGCCTCGACCTGCTGAAAGGCACCGCGTTCGATCCGGTCGAGGCGATAGCTGCCGCCATCCCCGCCGATCCGCACCACGTCCCCTGCGCCCAGCCCGGAAAGAGAGGGCGGAAGCCCAAAGCGCACCCCGTCCCGGGCCACCCGCGCCTCGGCCAGCCAGCGTTCTGCCACCTGCCGCCCTTCCCCGCGCAGAAGCGCCAGCCGAAGCTCCTGCCCGCTGGTGACGTCGGACCCGTCGCCCGGGCGCACGGCCTCTTCGGTCACGGAGGCAAAATCGCCCCCCTGTTCGATGAACTGCACCCGGACGCGGCCCATGGTTTCGGCCTGCGCAGCGCGCTGTTCCTCCAGCCCCGCCAGCTCTTTCCCCTGACACAGAACGCCCGGATCGATATCCGCCGCAACCAGCCCGCTGCGCATGACGAACCGCAACACGCCATCGCGTTCCACCGCGTCGAACCCAAAGCGCAGCATCAGCGGCTGCAGCGCCTGCCGCGCGGTCCCACCACCCTGTTCCGTATACCCCCAGACCAGCCCGCGAAGATCGCTGACGTCGGCATCCCCAACCCCGGCCCGCGCACAAATCTCCTGCACCACGCCCGCCAGCGACCGGGCCGAGGCACGGCCAGTCACCCAATGCCCCCGCGCGTAATTCCCCCCATCCGCCCAGGCAGAAAGAGCGTTCGGAAACCACGGCCAGGGCCGCGCATCCCAGGCCCAGACATGGGCGCGATCCATGTCCACCATCCGCTGACCCGTCACCGCCGAAACCGGGTTCTTCGCCGGATCCCCCCAGTAGGACAGCATCGCCCGCAGGTATTGCATCTGCATCAGATCATCGCGCCGCCCGGTGGAAAAATGCGGCAGCCCGGTTTCCGAGGATTTGGGATCGACAAAGCGATTGGGCTGGTTCGTGCCCTTGTCGACGGCGGCACAGCCCAGTTCCGTGAACCAGATCGGTTTCGACTGCGGCACCCAGGGCGTTGGCGCGGCCTGACGCTGCCCGCCGATCCGGTCGTAATGCGCATGGCTCCAGAAAGACCGGATGTCCTTGGTGCGCCAGATCCAGGGCTCTCCGTGTGCGCCGTCGGTAATGGGCGTTCTGATCTGGGCGGCGCGGGCCTGATCCGAATGGTAGTACCAGTCGAACAGCTCTCCGCCCTCGATATTGGCCTTCAGGTAATCGACGTCATGGAGAGCCCCCCAGTGGGCGTCCAGGTGATCGTCGCCCTCGCGCCAGTCTGACAGCGGCAGGTAATTGTCGATGCCGATGAAATCCACGTCCTCATCCGCCCAAAGCGGATCCAGGTGGAAGATCCGATCTTCCGTGCCCTCGGGCGTGAAGCCGGCATATTCGCTCCAATCCGCGGCGTAGGAGATCTTGGTGTCGGGCCCCAGGATCTGGCGAACCGCGCTTGCCAGAGCGCGGAGAGCAGCCACCACCGGAAACCCCAGGTCATCGCGCACCCGGGTCAGCGCCACCATTTCCGACCCGATGCAGAAGGCATCCACCCCCCCGGCAGCGGCACATAGCGCGGCCTGATGCAGAATGAACCGCCGGTATCCCCAGTCCTCGGGGCCGCCATAGCTGACCGCGCCGGGCGTCACCGTGAAATGCGACGGATCGGCCGCGCCGAAAAACGCCGCGACCTCCGCCGCCGCTTGGGCCGTACAATCGGGCGTGCCCACCTGACCCGGAGCCAGCGACAGGGTGATCCGCCCCCGCCAGGGCAGCGCGGGCTGTTCCTCTCCTCCCCGGGGATCGGGCAAGGCATTGCCCGCCTGCTGGGTCATCAGGATGAAGGGATAATACATCACCTTCAGCCCCCGCGCCTTCATCTCACCAATCGCCTGCAGGACGGAAGGATCGCAGGGCGTGCCGCCATAGATCGGCCGCCCCTCCCCATCCTGCGGCACCAGATCCGCCGCCGCGCGGCTGACCCCCGACACGGTCCAGGGCATCTCCTCCCCCTCGCGCGCAGGCTCTTCCACCGCCGGGCGGATCCGGCAGGACCCACAGCGCAGGTCGTCCCCGAACCAGCTGACCACCAGCGAGACATGCCCACAGCCCGGAAGCTCCAACCCCAGCTGATCCAGCGACGTCGGCAGATCCGCCTGGCCAGAGGGGGAATGCATATTCGCCATCTCGACCACACCGGCGGCTCCGCGAAAACTGACCGGCGTGGTGGCCAGCGCATATTCCCCGCTGCCGGGGATCATCGCCACGGCCCGCACCGCGCGGGCAGGATCATCGGGGGCGATCTCCTCCGGTGCCGGACGGATGACCTCGAAGGCGAATTGCGGCACGCGGTTGTACCAGGCCTCCAGCGACAGATCCTCGATCACCACATAGGCCGTGCCGCGATAAGCGGGGACCGCACCTGCGCCCTCGACCGCCTCCATCCGGGGATCGGGCAGCTGGTCGCGCGACCCGGGATAGACCCGCATGTTCAGCTGATCCGGCGCGATCTCGGCCCCGTCGGCCCAGACACGGCCCACCCCGGCGATCTCGCCTTCGCACAGGGCAACGGCCAGCGACACGGTATAGGAATAGCTGCGGGTCCGGGGCCGCGGCGCGCCCTTCCCCCCGCCCGAGGTGGTGACATGTTCGGCAAACTCCGTGGCCCAGATCACCTGACCGGGCAGTTTCACCCGGCCATGAACGCGGGCGATGGCCTCGCCTTCCCCGGCCCCCATCAGGCGCAGACGATCGACGCGCCCCGTTTCCACCGGGTCCGAGCCCGCGCCCAGCAGCCGCTGGTCAATAGCGCGCCCCAGGGTGGCCCCGACAAAGCGCCCCGCCACGACCGAGGACAGGCCAAAGACCGTCCCCCCAAGCGATCCGCCAATGGCCGCACCGGCGGCGGAAAGAAGAAGCGTTGCCATGGGTCAGACCTCCGGGAATGTGAAACGGGCCACGATGCGCCGCCGCCAAGGGGCCGAGAGCGGGCTTTCCACCACCCCGTGACCGGAATAGGCGTGGATGAATGTGGGCTTTCGCCCTACAGCGCCCTGAACGCCCAGATGCTTGGCCACCCCGCCGCTGCGCATGCGGAACAGCAGGACCTGGCCGGGGGCCTCTGCGCCCCCAGGCAGCAGATGCCGCGCCGCCGCCGCCCACAGCCGTTCGTCCCCGGAAGGTTCCGACCAGTCGCGGCTATAGGGCGGTACGGGCTCCGGTTCGGCCCCATACAGCTCGCGCCAGATGCCGCGCAGAAGGCCCAGGCAATCCGCCCCGATCCCCCGGTGCGAGGCCTGGTGCAGATAGGGCGTACCGATCCAGCCGCGCGCGGCGGTGACAATAGCGTCTGGGGTGGTCACTGTGGTCATCTCCGGCTGCCTCCGCTGGTGGCACCGCTTTGTGCCGGGGTGACGGCCAGCCAGTCTTCTCCGGGGATATCCGGGAAGCCCTGATAATTGGCGAGGTTGTTGAACTTGTAACGGCAGCTCACCATCCGCTTGTCGCAACCCGCGCTGATCCGCACCCGATCCCCTGAGACCAGGGGCGCGCGCAGGCTGGCCCAGAGGTCGATCTGCCGTTCCTCTCCCGCCTGATCGCGCTTGATCGCCTCGGTCAGGCCTTGCGCGGCACCGGACAGAACATCCAATCTGCCATGAGTGAACCAACCGGGTTCATAGTCCGGCAAGGGAGGCAGGGTCAGCTGCGCGCCCGCGACCGTGCTGACCGTGGTTTCCACCGCATAGCCCGGGGCCGTCAGATCGACACCACAGGCACTGTCCCCCAGAACGGCCCCGCAGGGTTTCTGATAGATCCGCCCGCGCGGCTGGTTCAGCGGCTCTGACAGCCCGCGCAGTTCCGCCGTGAAGGCCCCGCCCGCGCGGCTGATCTCTCCGATCGTGCCGCGAAACACCATCTGGCGCTGTGCCACGTCCTGCCAGTTGACCCGCCAGGCGCGCACCTCGGCCCCGTCAAAGCGGCCCGCGTCGATGTCGGCCTCACCGATGGCTGCGTCGCTGAGCGCGCCAAGCGCCTCGGAATTGTCGACCGACAAGCCGGTGCCCTGTTGCAGCGCCAGGGCCGACAGCCCGGTGTCGGCGCGGAAGTCGATCCCGTCAAAGCTCAGCGGACGGTCATGATCGGTGAAGCCCAGAACGATGCCGTCGGCCCGGGTGATCGCCCAGGCGTTGCAGACATGGGTCGTGCCGCTGGCCAGATGCGCGGCGAGGTCGGGATTGAAACTCATACCCGCAGCTCCACCACCGGGACATTCGGCATGTCGCCCGCCTGGAACGACGCGACCGAGGTCGCGATGCGATCCGTATCAAAGCGCACCGGCACGTCGAACTCAAAGCCTGCGGTGACCTCGGCATTGGTCACCGGGGCCTCATCCAGAACGATCCGGCCGGTGGTCAAATCGACGCTGAAATCCAGCCCCTCGCGCAGTTCCGATCCATTGACCCCGATGCGCAGCGTGCCCGCCACAGGCTTGGCAATCACCCGCGCGACCTCTTGTTGGCCGGACCGGTAGGATTTGATCAGCTGGAAGTCATGGGTGTCGCCGTCGCCGCGCGCCAGCAGCTGATCGGTAAAGGCGATCTGGGCCGTCGGCGCACAGGATTTGTAGTCGGACCAGTCCTTCCAGCGGAACCCGTATAGCTGGCCTTCGCGCGCCTCAAAGAAGGCCAGCAGGGTTTCGATATCGTCCAGAGACCGCATCGAGACGCCGGCATCATAGCGCCGCCGGGATTGCGACCAGGGGGCGTTGCGTTCCTCGTATCCGTTGGCGAGGGTGACGATTTCCGTGCGGCGTTCCGGCCCTCCGGAGGACCCGAAGGACAGCGCCGCGGGGAAACGGATTTCATGGAAGGACATGCGGGTTCCTTTCGGGGTTGGGGTTGAGATTTCAGCATTCGTCAAACCGGCTCGAGTTCATCCGAGGTCTTCGCAAAGGGCAGCGTCCGTCCGCGGGTGGCTGCGAAGCGGCCGCCCAGGGGGGCGGCCCCTCTCAGCGATTGCGAGCAATCGCTTGCCGGGCAACGGGCCGCTGCCCGGCGTGCCGCCGGGCGGTTCCTCAAGTCAAAGGTTCGGCAATTGGGGGCTCTTCGCTGTGCTCATCGCGGCCCACGAGAGCCGTGGGATATGGACGCATCATCATCCCCCCTCACCGGTTCCGCTGCCCCCGCGCCAGGGCACGCGACATCTGTGCGGCGACCTGCGCCTGGGACCGGCGGAAGCTGTCGGCATCAGGGGTCTGGATGTTCATCACCACCGTCACCGGACGCCCGCCCTGGGATCGCACGCCCAGCTTGCCATCGCTGCCACGGGTCAGCGGCAGGATCGCCTCGGGCCCCGCCTCTCCCATCAGCCCGGTGGCCCCGCGCATGGGAAAGGCCGTCGGGCCGCGCACCACGCCGCCGTCGGCAAAGGGCATCACCCGGCCCTGGGCAATCGCGCCCCCCCGCGCAAAAGGCAGGACGTTCTGGAACAACCCGCCGACGCCCTGGGCGATCATCCCGCCGAAATGATCCGTCACCGGTTTGACGGCGGCGTTGTACGCCTGAGAGATCACCGAATTCGCCACGATCCCCAGGGCATCCGACAGTTTCGCCCCATCCAGAACGACCGCATCCAGCGCCCGCTTCAACCCGCGCGACAGCCCGCGTTCCAGCGTCTGCACGTCCTTGCCGGTCTCGGCCAGGGCCACCCGCATCCGGCGCAATTCGCTGTCAAAGCCGGCGGCCATACCCGCCGCCCCGCCAAGCGACAGCTCCAGCGCCTCGACCTGGGCGTGCAGATCGCCAATGCCGTCGAAATCCTCGATCATGCGTCACCTCTGTTCATGTTCGGCCCTTCATGGTCCGCTTGCGCGTCCGGAAAGGCCGCCATCAAATCCACCAGCCCCGCCCGGCCAAGCGCCGGGGGCGCGGCGCGGCCAAGCATCAGCGACAGTTCCGCCGGGGTCAGCGCCCAGAATTCCGCCGGGCGCAGGCCCAGACCCCGCACCCCGGCCTGCACCAGCGACACCCAGTCAAATCCCTCGCCCCCCCGTGACGGGCTGCCCTGCGCCCCCTGTGCCAAACCGCTCATTCCGCGCCCTCCGGCAGGGCGAAGGCCAGCGTCAGCAGTCGCGCCGCCGCACGTGAGGCCGCGACCGGCCCGCCCTCGATATCTGCCTGCAACAGATCCGCCGCACGCCCCTGCCAGCCACCACCGTGCAACCCCGCGACGATCAGCGCCAGCACGTCGCGGGTGGAAAACTGCGCCTCCTCGAACCGCTGGATCAGCGCCATCAGCGACCCCGCGCACAGGCTCTCCTCAAGCTCGGCCAGGGCACCAAGGGTCAGGCGCATCACATGGGCGCGCCCGTCGATCACCAGCGTGACCTCTCCGGCGTAGGGATTGCCCATCAGATTGCTGAGAAGCTCAGCGCCCCGGCCGAGGCCAGAGACATCTCATAGGTGGCCTCGCCGTCATGCACGCCGGCGTATTCGATACCGGTCACCTGGAACGGGCCCTCGATGATGCCGAAATCGGGGATGATGACCTGGAAATCCGGCGTTTCCCCGTCGAAAAAGATCTGCCGCGCCCGTTCGTCCGAGCCCGCGTCGCGGAACACCCCCGCCCCCGAAACCGAGGCCGAGCGCACCCCCGCGCCCCCCAGCAATTCGCGCCAGCCGCCCTGGCTTTCCAGGCTGGTGACATCCACCGCCTCGGCGTTGAAACTGATGCGCGAGGCGCGCAGACCCGCCAGCGTCTGGAAGGTGCCGTTGTCGGACATGTCGACCTTGATCAACAGGTCCTTGCCATTCTGGGCTGCCATTTCTTGTCTCCTGATAAGGGGTTATTCGTCGTCCAGCAGGGCGCGGAACGTCATGTCGATGCGCCTTTGCTGGCCGGCCTCGTCGCGTTTCGCCCGCGCCCGCAGAAAGTTCAGCGTGACCAGCCTGCCGCGATCCAACGCGCCCAGGGGCTGATCCAGAACGTCCGATACGGCGGCGGCCACGGCCTTGGCCTCCTGGAAGCCGCCCGCATCGGTGACGACCGAGATCACGAAATCATGCCGCGCGCCGCTGATGCCCTGATCGGACCGGTCCTGCGCCGTCTCGGGGCCGAGGCTGACGTAAAGCGCGGGGATCGCACCCACGGGGGGCGCGTCGAAAATCGCTGTACCCACAAGGGCTTGCAACGCGGCATCCGCCGAAAGCGCGGCATAGACGGCCTTTTGCAGCGCGATGGCCATGGTGTAGGTCATGCCGCGACCTCCTCGTGCGCGAAACAGATCAGATGGCGGCCTTCGCTGTCGCGTTCCGCCACGGCCTCGATCCGGAACAGGCGCGGGCCCTCGCGGAAGCGTTGCCCCGCCACGGGGCGCGAGGGCGTGCCGACCGGCGCGCCGCGCACCACGATGCGATAGCCGGTGCGCGCGGTGGCCAGCGGACCCAGATCGGTGCCGCGCCCGGTGCGGGCGCTTACATCGGCCCAGATCTCGCCCAAGGCCACCCAGGCCTCGGAGTACCCGCCCGAGCCATCGGGCTGACGCTGGCGGTCTTCCAGCACCAGCAGCCGGTTCAGACGCGGGCTCATACCCGGCCCCGCGTGAAGATCCGCATCGGGCGGTAACGTTCTGTCAGGGAAATCACCCCGAACGGCGCGCAGCCTTCGCCCAGGCCCGTGGCCTCGCGGTGTTCATAGTAATGTGCGCCCTGCAACATGACGGCCTGCGCCAGATCGCGCGGCACCTCGTCCCAGGTTGCGCCATATCCGGCCGTGAACCGCACCCGGATCGACCCGTCGGCGGGCGGATTGGGCAGACCCGCGCTGCGCCCGTTGAGCGCCGGGAAATGCATGTCCTTCTCAAGCCGGAAGCGCGCGGGATCGACAACTGTGGGTTGCTCGGCCGCATCCAGAAGGGCCAGTTCCAGAACCTCTTGCACCGGGCCAATGGGGAAGACCTGACGCAGGTCATCCTGCCAGAAGGGCAGCGTCCAGATGAAGGTCCGGATCATCAGCGCCTTGCCACACCGCCCCTCGACCGAGGCGATGGCCGCCCGCAGGAAGCTTTCCAGAACGCTGTCCTGCACCGTGTCGCCGCTGAAGCCGCGGCCCAGGCGCAGATGCGCCTTGAAGGCCTCGACCGGTAGATCGGCCAACAAAATCTCGCTTTCTTCGATCAGCATCCGCGATCCCTTTCCCTGGCTTTCCCTTGCTGCCGCCCCGTGGCGCGTGCCCGTCAACGCCGAAGCGGACGGAGGGAGCAGCTGGCCGGCGCATATGCCGACGAACACGCGCCCGCCGGGGACAAGTCCGCCCCCGACGATTCAGCCCCCCGATCAGGAGGCGCCGAATTTCAGCAGTTTGATCGCTGCAAAATCAGTGACATCGCCGCCGACACGCTTGGTCGCGTAGAACAGAACATGCGGTTTGGCACTGAAGGGATCACGCAGCACGCGCAGGTCCGGGCGTTCGGCAATCGTATAGCCTGCGTGGAAATCCCCGAAGGCCACCGACAGGCTGCCCGAGGCAATGTCGGGCATGTCTTCGCATAGCAGAACGGGGTATCCCATCAGACGCGCAGGTTCCCCGGCGGCGAGGCTGTCGGCCCAGAGGAACCGGCCCTCGGCATCCTTCAGCTTGCGCACCGCCCCCGCGGTCTTCGAGTTCATCACGAAGCTTGCATTGGCGCGGTAGCGCGCGCCCAGGGCATAGACCAGGTCGACAATCGCATCACTGGGATCGTTCAGGTCAAAGCCGCCGTCGCTGCCGGTGGCGATATACCCAAGGCTGTCCCAGGCCCAGGTGGCATCCGCAACCGTGGGATGAGTCAGAAACCCCGTCGGCTTGTCCGTGCCATCGCCGGACACAAAGGCCGCCGCTTCACTTCGGGCGAATTTGTCGGCAATGCGTTCGGCCAGCCAGCCCTCGATGTCAAAGGCGCTGTCGTCCAGCAGACGCTGCGATGCCTTGGGCAGCGCGGCCAGTTCGAACAGCGGGATCGAGATCCGGTCCATGGTCGAGGTGCCGGTTTCCGCGACAGATCCGGTTTCCGTCACCCAGCCCGAGCCGATGTCACTGGTGTCCACCAGCACGTCATAGGACGTCGCCTCGACCGTCACGACATTGGCGATCTGGCGCAGCGAGGCAGCCGAACGCAGCACCCCCTGCACGGCGGTCGAGGTCTGCGGGTCCACCAGGTAACCGCCATCCGCGGCCACGGACGAATTCATCGCCTTGCCCTCAAGCTGCAGCCCGCGCAGCCCGTCATCATCGCCCGAGCGCAGATAGGCGTTGAAAGCCTTCTGATGCGGGGCCTCCTGGTCGGCTTGGGTGGCCAGCGCGGGGCGGTGGCCGGCAGAGGTCTTGCGATCCAGCATGGTCATACGGTGTTCCTGTTGTTTCATTCGGTTGCTCATCTCGTCGCGGAAGCCTTTGAAATCGGCCACGAACCCCGCGACTGCGGTCTTCACCTCCTGAGCCGGAGACAGATCTTCTCCGCTCCGAGAGGTCATCTCGGCTGTTGTCATCCCTGATCCTTTCCTTGGGTCTCCGGTGTGGGGGCGGTCAGCCGGGCGTTTGGCCCTGGCCGGTCCGCGTCAGATCCTGCCGCGCGGCGTCAAAGACCTGCGCCAGGTCGCGCAACGTGCTGTCCAGCGCATCGCCCTTGGCCGTGACGCGGGCTGTGGTCAGCATCGGGAAGGTGACCAGCGACACCTCCCACAGCTCAAGCTCGATCAGGCTGCGGGTGCTCTGGTCGGTCTTGACCGCGCGGCGGGTGCGATAGCCGACCGAAAGCCCGTCGATGGCCCCGGCGCGGATCAGTTCCGCCGCTTCGCGCGCGCGGGCGATTCCGTCCAGCAGACGGCCCTTGACCCACAACCCCTGATTGTCTTCGCGCAGCTCGGACCACACACCAATAGGTTGCGCCGGATCATGCTGCCAAAGCATCTTCACCCCGCGCCCCGAGGCCAGGGAGGCCGCAAAAGCGCCCTTTTCCACCCGGTCGCCGCCCTGGTCCACCTTGCCGAAAAGCGAGGCATAGCCTTCGATAGTCAGGTCGTCCGCCACCTGGATGTCGGCGGATACGCAGCAGAATTTATGTTCAAGTTCCATGGGTTATTTCCCCTTCCTGCAAGCGGATTGCAGTTAAACTCATCATTAAGGCAGCTTGCCTAAGAACGACTGGAAGGCTTCCGCAAGTATCACAGCAACCACACCATAGACGGTCAGCCACAATCGGCGCTCCAACCGCTCGATCACCACCTCTAGGCGAGCAAGCCTGTCATTCAGCGCCTCGACCTGAAGCCGCGAGACCCGTTCATGTGCCTCAAGCCGCAGCGCCGGGGCGCAGTCGAAACTTTCGAACCCATAGCGCCGGGGCGGCGTCTGATCGGTCATTCCCCCGGCTCCGCCGGCAGCCCCAGAAGCGCGCGTTTTTCCGCCGCGCTCAGGAAATCCGCGCCCGACACCCGCGCCCAATGGGCATCGCGTTCCGCCGAGAGCGCGGGCACCTGGTCCAGATCCGGGCGCAGCCAGACGGGATCGCCGGTAAAGCCCTGAAGCCACGCGGAAATCGCCGCCGTCACCCGAGTCGCCAGGGGCAGCACGGTCAGCCGGAAAAACGCGCGATGTGCCTCTTGGTAATTGGCATAGGTCGCCTCACCGGGGATGCCCAACAGCATCGGCGGCACGCCAAAGGCCAGCGCGATGTCGCGGGCGGCGGCCTCTTTCGTGCGGTGAAATTCCATGTCCGAGGGCGAAAACCCCATGGGTTTCCAATCCAGCCCGCCTTCCAGCAGCATCGGCCGCCCGGCATTGCGCGCGCCCATGTGATGCGCCTCCAACTCGTTGGACAGGCGGTCGAATTGCTCGGACGACAGCGATGCGCCATCCGCAGCCCCATAGACCAGCGCCCCCGAGGGCCGCGCCGCATTGTCCAAAAGCGCCTTGCACCAGCCCGAGGCCGAGGAATGCACGTCGATCGCTTGTGCCGCCGCCTGAAGCGCCGACAGACCATAGTGGTCGTCCTGGGGGTGAAAGCTTTTCAGATGCAGCACCGTGGGGCGCGGGCCGGTTGCGTCGAACCGGTGTTTGCGCCCGCCCACAGCGTATTCATAGGCCACGGGCCAGCCATCCGCGCCGGGCACCACCGACATCCGGTCAGAGCGCAGGACGTGCAGTTCCACCGGCGCGCCATCCTCGGCCGCGACCCCTTCCAGATAGGCATTGCCGGTCAGCACCAGCTGACCATAGAGCGCCTCGAACAATTCCGCGCGGCCCTGGGCACCATTGGGGCGGGCCATCAGGTCGATCAGGGGGTGGCTGTCATAGCGCGAGGTGGCGTCCTGAAGGATCAGCGGCAGGGCGGCCCCGGCCTCGGCGATCAGTTTCACCGCGCGATGCACCACCGGGTTGCCGGCAAAGCCCGTGCGGGTCAGCGAGGCCACATCCCGAGGCGACCAGACCACACGGCCCGCCGAGTGATAGGAGATCACCGGACCCGCCGCGCTGGCGTTGGTCTGAGGGGCCGAGGCAGCGGCCCCCCGCCGGAAGTAATCGATCACTGACATCGCCTCTCCTTTCGCCGTGCTTGGCGTCACGAGAGGGACTTTCCCAACAAAGCGTTAAAGCGCCCTTGTCAGACCGAGCGCACCCGGGGCGATCCGCGCAACGCCCCCCGGTCCAGCATCAGGTCGGTGATTGCCCAGACCAGCGCATCGACGCGGTCCGGGCTGCCCTTGCCCTCGTACCCGCGCGTGGTCATCAGGCACAGCTGATCCTCCAGCGGGCCAAGGCCCCGCAGGTGATGCACCCTGCCCTGTTCATAAAGCGCCGCGACAGGTTCGGCCCGCGCGACCTTGCCCTGGGACGCACGCACCTTGCGCAGGGGCACATCGGGGTCGACCTGGCGCACGACGCTTTCCACCAGATCGCCGCCCTGGTTGACCTCGGCCACGATCCTGTGCGCCCCGTGCCGCGCCATGGCGGCCACGGCGGCCTCGGCCCATTGGGCGGGGGTCACACCGCGCAGCGTGGCGTCTTCGAGCACATAGGCCTGGGACGTGCCCGCATCGCCATAGACCACCCCCGCGACCACGATCCCGCAGGCGTCCGATCCCGCGTGCCCCGTCACCGGCGGGTCCACCGCCACGACGATCCGGTCCAGGGGGGGCGTGTCCTCGACCCGCAAGGCCTCGATCATCGCGGGGGTCCACAGCGCGCCTTCGGCCGCATCCAGCATCACGCCGTCCAATTCCTGCCGGCCCAGCCCGGTGCCGGCATAGCGCGCGCGGACCTCTTCCAGGAAGGAGGCCGCCAGATTGGCGCGGTTGGCTTCGGTCGGCGCATGGGTCACCACGGTCGAGGGCAGGTCCAGCAGTTCCTTCAGAACCCCAACATTGCGCGGCGTGGTGGTGACGCAGACGCGGGGATCCTCGCCCAGGCGCAGGGCGAATTGCAGCATGTCCCAGGTGTCGCGCGCCTTCTTCCATTTACCCAGTTCGTCCACCCAGGCCCCGTCGAACTGCGGCCCGCGCAGCCCTTCGGGTTCATGGGCGGAAAAGGCATAGGCCAGCGCGCCATTGGGCCAGACCAGGCGTTTGCGCCCGGCCTCCCATTGCGGGCGACGATCGGGGGGCGAACAGGCCAGGATGCCGCTGTCGCCAAAGATCATCACCTCGCGCACCTGGTCGATGGTTTCCCCGACCAGCGCCAGCCGCTGACAGCGCCCCGCATCCAGCGGCCGCCCGCCTTCGACCTGCGCCCGCACCCATTCCGCCCCGGCGCGCGTCTTGCCCGCGCCCCTTCCGCCCAGGATGACCCAAGCCCGCCAGGCCCCCTCGGGCGGCAGCTGATGCGGCATCGCCCAGAATTCAAAAAGAAAAGGGAGAGCACGAAGCTCTCCCTCGGTGAGGTCCTCAAGAAACAGCTCCTGCAGCGCAACATGCTCTGAGGCGATCCAGCTTGCAGCCGATCTCAGCCCGGGCTGCGTCAAGATCGAATCCGGCATCGCCGGCAAGCCCAAGTTCCCTGCGTCGTTCTTCATTGTACTTCGCCTCCACCTCGTATGCGTGTCTGATGAATGTCCGGATGTCCCCGGCGCAGCGCAGTGCCTCGCGCACATGGCCGGGTTCTTCGGATTGCACATAGCCCTGGACCATGCGCAGTTCCCTCTTGAGGTCCTTTAGCTGCTCAACGATTTCGCCGATGTGACCAGAGAGTTCGCTGGCCTCTTGCTCCAATTTGATCAGAGTCATTCTCATTGCCCTTCTTGTTATTGTTGTTGGCCCGTCCGACGCCCGGGCACGAAAAAAGGCCCTGCGGGCGGGTGCCCGGGGCCTTTCGTCATGCCTGTTCCAGCATGTCATGACCTATAGGTTACCCCGTGCGGTCGGTCAAATCAGGGGGTGTTAAGGGGCGTGCGTTGCGTGGGGGATCGGGATCGATCAGGCGACATTACACAATCTCCGGCCCGTCTGTTTCCTGAATGAAAACAGTGTAGTTAAACCAGTTGTCAAAACGACAGACCGCACCCCGAAGCCAATTGACACAATCCCGCCACATTCCTAATCAGATGCGATAAGGCGCATTCTTTTCGATGCGCAAAGACCGAAGACCATTTTCAATCAGGGGTAAACCTTTGAAGTATTCCTATCTTGCGGGGGGCCTTCTGGCCGCAACCCTCGCCACGGCCACGGCCGCGCAGGCGGAAACGCTGACCTACAATTTCGACCAGGCTTTCTGGGGCACCAAGCCCCATAGCGTCGATAGCCAGACCTGGCAGGACGGCAAGAAAGCCGCGGTAGCCGCGGATCCCTCCGCCTTCACCTATCTGACCGGGTCGTTCGACTACACCACCGGCTACGTGATCGGTTCGGATTTCAGCCTGAACGTCGACTACGGCCCGCACAACTTCACTTTCACCGACGCCCATATCTCGGGCTACCCAAGCCGGTCCTCCACATTTACCCACGCTGTGGCCAGCTATTCCTTCGAAGGTTTCTCTGGGCCGGTCCTGACCTCGGGCAATGACTCGGGTCAGCAGTACAAGTTCAACTTCACCTTCGCTTTCACCTACTGGGTGAACAGCAAGACCATTGATGTCACGGCTTCTGGCTACATGCGGGAATTCGTGACCTACCCGGAAACCACCACCCGGCAGTACAATCCGTATCTTGGGTGGATCGACGTAACTGTGCCCGCTGGCGGCTATTACGCCAGCGCGGGCGAGCAGGTCTATGTTCAGACCTTCGGCACCCAGTCGGGCCCGCTGGCCGGTCAGATCACCCCCGCCGTGCCGCTGCCGGCCGGCGGTCTGCTGATCCTGTCGGCATTCGGTGCTGCCGGGGCCGTGCGCCTGCGCAAACGCGCCGCCTGAAGCCTTCGGGGCCGCGATAGCCCCGACCTCGGACGATCTGCGACAAAACCAACCCGTCCTCCTTCAGAGGGCGGGTTTTGTTTTGGCCCAGACGCGGGCTTCCCCACAAAGAAAAAGGGCGACTGCCCAAGCAACCGCCCCTTCATTCACGTGACGCAAAACACCTACTGGTTGGCCCGCTCCGCCTCGATCTGGCGCCACTTGGCGACATTGGCGTTATGGTCGGCCAGGGTTTCTGCAAAGGCATGTCCGCCCGATCCATCCGCCACGAAGAAGATGAAATCCGTCTGCTCGGGATCCATCGCCGCCTCGATCGAGGCACGGCCGGGGTTGGCGATCGGGGTCGGCGGAAGGCCGGGGATCACATAGGTGTTGTAGGGCGTTTCGCGGTCCAGTTCCGACCGCCGCAGCCCACGGCCCAGCACGCCTTCGCCCTTGGTGATGCCGTAGATCACCGTGGGGTCCGTCTGCAGGCGCATGCCCTGGTTCAGACGGTTCACGAAGACACTGGCCACCTGGCGCCGTTCGGACGCGACACCGGTTTCCTTCTCGATGATCGAGGCCATGATCAGCGCCTCTTCGGGGCTGTCATAGGGCAGATCCTCGACCCGGTTGGCCCAGGCATCGGCCAGGATCAGCCTCTGCTTGGTCTGCATCTGGTCGATCAGTGCCGCACGGTCATCGCCCACACGGACCTCATAGCTGTCGGGGGCAAGCGAACCCTCGTCCGGAACGCCGGCAATCTCGCCGTCCATCACGTCGATCCGCCCCAGGGCATCCACCACCTGCCAGGAGGTCACGCCCTCGGCCACGACAACGCGATAGGCGGTGTCGGACTGGTTGCGCAGGCGGGTGAAATCCTCGGGCTTGGGCGCGTCCGAACTCAGGTCGAATTCGGCCTTTTCCACATAGTGCCCGCTGGCGGCATCGAAGTCCCGCACCTCGGCCTGGGCCGAGGTCACGCCGATGCGATAGATGATCTGGCTGCCGCAGGAATTGGCCCCGCCCCGGGTGATGATGTCGACGATCTCTTCCATCGACGCGCCCGGCTGCACCAGAAAGGACCCGGCCTTCAGCTGATCCGTCTTGTCGGAATAATCCGCACCGATCCGCATGATCGAGGCGCTGGTGACGGCGCCCTTCTCTTCCAGATCATTGGTGACCGACCCCATGCGCGCGCCCGGCTGAACCCGCACGCAGATCGCCTCGGCCAGGGGGCCGGGACCGGTGTACTGGTCCTTGCCCCACAGGACGAGCCCGCCCAGCAGGAAGATCCCCACGATCAGCAGGGTCAGCGCATTCGAGGCGACGGATTTCCACATTTAGTCGCGCACCTTGCCGAAGATGATCGACGCATTGGTGCCGCCGAAACCGAAGGAATTCGACAGCGCCACGTTGATCTCGCGCTTCTCGGCCTTGTTGGGCGCCAGGCTCAGCTTGGGTTCGACCGCCGGGTTGTCCAGGTTGATGGTCGGCGGGGCGACCTGGTCGCGGATCGCCAGGATCGAGAAGATCGCCTCGATCGCGCCGGCCGCGCCCAGAAGGTGCCCGGTGGCAGATTTGGTCGAGGACATGGTGGCCTTCGACGCCGCATCGCCCAGCAGACGCTCCACCGCGCCCAGCTCGATCGTGTCGGCCATGGTCGAGGTGCCATGCGCGTTGATGTAATCGATGTCCTCGGGCTTCAGGCCCGCGCGGTTCAGCGCCGCGGTCATCGACCGGAAGCCGCCATCGCCATCCTCGGAGGGCGCGGTGATGTGATAGGCGTCGCCCGACAGGCCATAGCCCAGGTATTCGCCATAGATCTTGGCACCGCGCGCCTTGGCGTGTTCGTATTCCTCAAGGATCACGACACCGGCACCTTCGCCCATGACAAAACCGTCACGATCGGCGTCATAGGGGCGCGAGGCCTTGGTGGGATCATCGCCATATTTGGTCGACAGCGCCTTGCAGGCGTTGAAGCCCGCGATGCCGATTTCGCAGATCGCGGCCTCGGCCCCGCCGGCGACCATGACATCCGCATCGCCCCACTGGATCAGACGCGCCGCATCCCCGATGGCATGAGCCCCGGTGGAACAGGCGGTGACCACGGCGTGGTTCGGCCCCTTGAAGCCATAGCGAATCGACACCTGACCCGAGATCAGGTTGATCAGCGCGCCGGGAATGAAGAAGGGCGACACGCGACGCGGGCCCTTCTCGGCCATCATCAGCGTGGTCTGTTCGATGGACTGCAGCCCGCCGATGCCCGAGCCCAGCATGACGCCGGTGCGCAGCTGGCCTTCCTCGTCCTGCGGTTCCCAGCCGGCATCCTTCACGGCCATCTCGGCCGCGGCAATCCCATAGAGGATGAAGTCATCGACCTTGCGACGCTCCTTCGGCTCCATCCAGTCATCGGGATTGAAGGTACCCTCGGTGCCATCCCCATAGGGGACCTCGCAGGCATATTTCGTCGACACCCGCTCCGGATTGAACCGCGTGATCGGACCCGCACCGGACTGCCCGTCCAGAATGCGGCTCCAGGTTTCTTCGACCCCGCTTGCAAGCGGAGTGACCAGCCCAAGCCCGGTGACAACAACACGACGCATAAGACCCTGCCCCTTCGTTTTTCCGTCAGATGCTCTTACCCCGTTGGCGGGCAAAGGGGCAAGAGGCACCATTCCCCGCCCGGCAACTCCCTGCGCGCAAACCCTTGGATAAACCGGTATACCCGGCCCGGAGCCAGCCCCACCCTGCCCGCGTCTTGCCGGCGCTACTTGCCTCCCGCGACCGGCTCTTCAATATCGGCGTGATCGACCAGGTTCCAGGGCCGCCCCTGGCTGCGATAGATCCGCTTGCCCAGCCTCGGATAATCGGCCACGTCGTGGGCCAGCCGCTCTCCCACCACGATGGCGCGGAACAGCCCCGGCCCGGTGTTGCGGATCACATGGGCCAGCCCGCCCTTGCGATAGCCGATGAAATCCCCCGGCCCGATCCTGTGGCACTCGTCCCCGATCTCCGCCTCGGCCTCTCCCTCCAGCACATAGACGCATTCATCCTCGTCGTGATGCACGTGGTATTCGGTACTCTCACAGCCCGGCTCCACCTCGATCAGGTGAAACCCGAACCCGGTGATCCCCGTCAGATCCCCAAGCGACTTGTTCACCCGCCGCGCGCCCGGGTTCAGGAAATGCACCTTGCGCAGCCCCTGCATCTCCGCAATCTCTCCGGCGGTCACCAGGTAGACGTCCTCAGCCATTCCCCCGCTCCTCTTTGGTTTTCTCAAATATCCCCGCCGGAGGCATCCCGACCCCGCCACCCTCGCAGATCCACCGCATCTCGCAACCCCGCCAAGGGGGCGAGGCCCGCACGGCCGGGCGGGACGAGCCGCGCGCGCGACATGCAAAAACCCCCGCAGCCTCTCGGCCACGGGGGTCTTCACATCTCATGCGCCACCCCTCGGGGCGGCCGCCTCAAGGGCACCTGAAGATCAGGCGGCTTCCTTGATGAATTTCACGGCGTCGCCGAACGTCTGGATGTTCTCGGCGGCGTCATCGGGGATCTCGATGCCGAATTCTTCTTCGAACGCCATGACCAGCTCGACGGTGTCAAGGCTGTCTGCGCCCAGGTCGTCGATGAACGACGCGTTCTCGGTGACCTTGTCCTCTTCCACACCCAGATGCTCGACAACGATCTTCTTAACGCGCTCTGCGACATCGCTCATGGGATTTCCCCTCATATCTCTGTGGGCTCTCGGCCCGGTTCTGCCCTCGCCCCGATCGGGGTCGTGCTGTCATGCCCCTGACGGGGCGGCTTGTTCCCGCAGATGCGGAAGACCGGACACCACGGGGGCAATCCGGCAAATCTGCGCCGCCTATATCACAAGCGACACGGGACGCAAACGGTTTCGCCCCGGCTCGAATATGGGCATCTCAGCCGAAATTCCAAGCACTTTGAGGGATAGCTGCCGGAAACAACGACGCGCGGGCAACCGGGGCCTTCGGGCGCAATCGTGTACGGCCCCTCGCCCGACCTCCCGGACCTCAGGCCGCCTCTGCCTCCTGCCGCGCCCAAAGCCCGGCATAGCGCCCGCCGCGCGACAGCAGATCCGCATGGGTGCCATCCTCGACGATATGGCCGTCCTCAAGCACCACGATCCGGTCCGCATCCGCGATGGTCGACAGCCTATGCGCGATGGTCAGCACCGTGCGCCCCTCGCCCGCGCGCTCCAGCGCGGTCTGAATGCCGCGTTCGGTTTCCGTATCCAGGGCCGAGGTCGCCTCGTCCAGCAGCAGGATCGGCGGGTTCTTCAGCAGCGTTCTGGCAATGCCCACGCGCTGCTTTTCCCCGCCCGACAGCTTCAGCCCGCGTTCGCCCACGGCCGTGTCATAGCCCTCGGGCAAAGACGTGATGAAATCATGGATCTGCGCCGACCGGGCCGCGGCCTCGATATCCGCCTGACTGGCCCCGTCGCGGCCATAGGCGATGTTGTAGCGGATCGTGTCGTTGAACAGCACCGTGTCCTGCGGGACCACGCCGATCTGGGCGTGCAGACTGTCCTGAGTCACGTCGCGCACGTCCTGGCCGTCGATGCGGATCGCCCCGTCCGTCACGTCATAAAACCGGAACATCAGCCGCCCGATGGTCGACTTCCCCGAGCCAGAGGGCCCGACGATCGCCACCTTCTGCCCTGGTTGCACGTCCAGAGAGATCCCCTTGAGGATGGGCCGTTCCGGATCATAGCCGAAGGCCACGTTGTCGAAGGACACCGCCCCGCCGTTGACCCGGATCGGGGCCGCGCCGGGCTTGTCCTGGATCTCGGCCGGCTGTTCCAGCAGATCGAACATTTCGCCCATGTCCACCAGCGCCTGGCGGATTTCCCGGTAGACCGAGCCGAGGAAGTTCAAAGGCATGGTGATCTGGATCATGTAGGCGTTGACCATGACGAAATCGCCGACGCTCATCCTTCCGTCCTGCACGCCAAGCGCGGCCATGACCATCACGGCGACAAGCCCGCCGGTGATCAGGAAGCTCTGGCCGAAGTTCAGGAAAGCCAGCGAATAGGATGTCTTCAGCGCGGCGCGCTCATAGCCCTCCATCGCGCGGTCATAGCGCGCGGCCTCGCGTCCCTCGGCCCCGAAGTATTTCACCGTCTCGAAGTTCAGCAGGCTGTCGATGGCCTTCTGGTTGGCGTCGGTGTCCTGGTCGTTCATCTCCTTGCGGAGCTTCACGCGCCATTCCGTGACCTTGAAGGTGAACCAGGTATAGGCCCAGATCACCACCGCCACCACGACAAGATACCAGATGTCGAAGGCCAGCCACAGGACCACGCCCACCATCAGCAATTCCAGAACAAGCGGTCCGATCGAGAACAGCAGGAAGCGCAGCAGGAAATCGACGCCTTTCACACCACGCTCGATGATGCGGCTCAGCCCGCCAGTGCGGCGGGTGATGTGATAGCGCATCGACAAGCGGTGCATATGTTCAAAGGTCTCGAAAGCCACCTGGCGCAGGGCCCGCTGGCCGACCTTGGCAAAGACCACGTCGCGCAGCTGCTGGAACCCCACGGTCATCAGCCGTGCCAGCCCGTAGATCACCGTCAGCGACACCGCCCCAAGCGCCAGCATCCAGGCCGCGCTGTCGCCCTCGCCCGCCAGCGCATCCACCGCCGCCTTGTAAAAGAATGGCGTACCGACCGCGATCAGCTTGGCGAAGACCAGCACCGACAGGGCGATGACCACCCGGTAGCGCACCCAGGGCGCATCCGAGGGCCAGAGATAGGGCAGCGCGCGCCGCACGATCTGCATGCCGTTGTCGGGCATATCCGTGGTGGTCAGGGTGGACGGACCTCTCCCCCGCATGGGCATTTCCTTGTTTGGCTTGCCGGAGCGCTCCGGTTGGCGTATCACTTCAATAGTTCAACGATTCATGAGTAGTTGAAGAATGGAGCAGACACAAGCCCTCTCGGCCCTTGCGGCCCTGGCCCATGAGACCCGGTTGCAGATCGTGCGCCTACTTGTGCCCTGCGGTCAGGACGGGCTTTCGGCGGGCGAAATCGGCGCGCGAGTCGACTGCTCTGCCTCGCGTCTGTCGTTCCATCTGTCGGCACTGGATCAGGCCGGGCTGATCACGGCGCGGCGCGACGGCCGCCGGGTGATCTATGCCGCGAAACGCCGCCAGATCGGCGGGCTGATCCATTACCTTCTGAACGATTGCTGTGCCGGGGACCAGACTGTCAGCGCCTGCTGCCGGGACCAGACCGGTGGTGCCTGCCACACCGCCAGCGATGCCGCACTGAACGACAGCTGACGCCGCCCCAGCAAGGAAAACGGGCGGCACAGGTCTTTCCCGCACCGCCCGTTCTGGAATTGCGAAGGCCGATCATTCCGGCAGGGTAAACACCTGCCCCGGATAGATCAGATCGGGATCGCGGATCAGGTCGCGGTTGGCTTCGAAGACCCGGACATACATCACCCCGTCGCCATATTTCTCGCGCGCGATAGCCCAAAGCGTCGATCCCCGTTCCACCGTGACCCGCGTCACGCCCTTTGCGACCTGCGGCGCGGGCTGCTCTTCCGCCGTCGCCGGCGTCATCGCGGCGGTTGCACCTGCGGGGCGCTCGAAGGCGGTCTCGACCCGCGCGACGACCTGACCGGCTGCGTCGACCTCGTCCAGGCGCAGGATGCCCGAGGAGAGATCCGCGATCTCGACCTGCCAGCTGCCATCCGGCCCGACCGGGGCCAGCGCGACCGAGGCGTCATCCAGGTAGACCCGCACGAACCCGCCCGGGCTGCCACGCCCCGACAGCTGTGCCGCGCCGCCGGCGCCAAAGCTGATTGCGCCAAGCGTCGCCGCCCCGTCGCCCGGCCCCTGCAACACCCGCACGCCGCTGGCGTCGGACATCAGCACCGTCGGGCTGGATTTCGGGGCCGTGGCGGGTTGCGCTGCTTCTGGCTGGGTCGCGTCGGTTGTCTTGGCTTCATCGGTGGTGGGCTGGGTCGTGTCGGATCCTGAGACCGCGTTGGAGGCCATGTCCTGCGTGGTGGTATCCGCAGACATATCCGCCGTGGCCTGATCCGAGTTCGCAGTGGCGGCCTGTGACGAGGCCGCAGCTTCCGCCGAAACAGTGCTTTCGCTGCTAACTGCGCCGGAGGAGCCGGCTGTCAGCAATTCAGTGCCGCCTGCGCTTTTCGCAGCCGCGCCGCCGTCGACCTTCGCCGCCGTGTCCGCGCTTGCGTTTTCTTGCGCTTGGGCAGTGGTGTTGCCAGCCATAGTCGCGCTTTCGGAACCGCTAGCCGCATGAGCTGTCTGAGCGGTGCTGTCATCGGGCGGGCTCGTCGCGCCACCATCCAAAGCATCGGCCTGTGACGAAGCCGCGTCCTGAGGTGCCGGGGCCTCTGCTACCGCACTCTCCGCCGCCGCAGTCGAACCTGCACCGGCCAGCGCGGTTCCGGTCGCTGCCCCGGCGTCAGAGCCTTCAGCCGCAGCGTCGGCCATGGTCAAACCAGCCTGAGCAGTAGCATTCCCTTCGGCCTGTGCGACACTATCCGTTGGCGCGGCAGTCGATCCCGAGGTCCGGGCGACATCGCCCGCCGAAGCAGTATCCGATCCCGAGGTCTGAGCGGCATCCGCCGTCGGGACGGCATCCCCGCCCGCAGCCTTAGCCTCGTCAACCGCCGAAGCAACATCCGTACCCCGCGCAACGGACCCGTCCGCCTGGCCACCCGCAGCGCCACTACCTGGCGCGTCCTCAGAACCACCAGCCCCCCCGCCCATCAGCGAAGACGCCAGACCTGCAATCTTCTCGGCCGTCTCGTCGACCGCCGCTTCGGCGGCAGTCGCCGCCTCTTTCGCCATGTCGCCGGCGGCCTCGGCGGCCTGTTGCGTCTCGGCCAGGGCCGTCTGGGCGGCCTCCCCTGCGGCGGCGGCGCCTTCCGTTGCGGCCTGGGCCAGCGCCGCCCCGCCAGAGGCGACGGCGGTGCCAAGCGCGGTGGCGGCGGTATCGGCAGCACGTTCTACGGCCGAAGTCGCCGTGTCGAGCGTTTCCTCCACCCGCGCCTGGGCGGTGGCCTGGGCCGTGTCTGCAGCATCCCCGGCGGTGCCGACGGCGGTTTTCGCCTGCGCCTCGGCCTCATCCAGCGTCGCCTTGGCCGCATCCTGTGCCTTGTTCAAAAGCGAGGCCGCGCCTTCAGCGACGGCAGCGGCGGTCTTGTCCGTCTCTTGCGTGACGGCCTCGGCAAGCTGAGCAACCTTGGCACCGGGGGTCGGGCCCACGATGACCTCCTGCTCGGACAGAACCGTGCCCCCGGCCCCTTCGACGGACAGGGAAATCACGCGCGGATCGGCGCTTGGCGGCAGGTCGAGGAAGGCGGCGAACTTGCCGTCCGCGCCGGCGGTTTCCTCGGCCAGGCTGACGCCATCGACCAGCATGCGCACCACGGCCCCGGGGGCCGCTGCCCCGGCCACCAGCGTTGCACCATCTGGTTCGACCCTCACCACGTCGATGCTGGGCTTCACGGTGTTGTCGGGCGTATCTTGGGGCGTCTGATCCACGGCTTCCGCATCGCCTGCAGAAGCCTGTTCCGCCGCTTCAGCAACCTTTTCGGCGTCAATGCGCGGGATGCCCGCGACGCTGTCGTCGCCGTCGCTTTCGGGGGCAAGAAGCCCGCTGCCCCAGGCCCCGAAAAGCGCCACGATCACGGCCACCACCGCACCCGCAGCCCAGCCCGTCTTTCCACCAAGATTGCCCGCCACCAAAATTCCCCCTCTTTCAGCCGGACCTTCTCTGGTCCGCACGGTTAAGCAGGTATATCAACATGCTACGCCACGGTCAAAAGCAACCATCGCCAGCAGGAGGACCCCATGTCCGACCAAAATCCCGCCCCCGCCGCCGAAAATTCACGCCCCCGGGGCGCAGCGCCCGAATTTTCCGTCTGCGTCTACTGCGGATCCCGCGACGGAGGCAGCCCGGCCTATGCCGCCGCTGCCGAGGAACTGGGCCGCGCCCTGGCCGCGCAATCCTGGCGTCTGGTCTACGGGGCCGGAGACGTGGGCCTGATGGGCCGCGTTGCCCGCGCCACCCAGGCCGCCGGAGGGGCCACCTTTGGCGTCATCCCGACCCATCTTCTGCACGCCGAGGTCGGCAAGCGCGACCTGACCCAGTTCGTCGTCACCGAGACGATGCACGAGCGCAAGAAGGTGATGTTCATGAATTGCGACGCCGTGGTGGTGCTGCCGGGCGGGGCCGGAACGCTGGACGAATTCTTCGAGGTGCTGACCTGGGCGCAGCTGGGGCTTCACTCCAAACCGATCATTCTGCTGAACATCGACGGTTTCTGGGATCCGCTGGTTGCGCTGCTGGACCACGTGATCGCGCGGGGCTTTGCCTCGCCTTCGCTGAAGGGGCTGATCAGCCTGGCATCGGACCCGGCGGTCGCGATCAGCCAGCTGGGCGGGTCCTGATCGGGCGCTGATCGGCGTTGGCTGAGCGGTCGCTGGTTTGAGCATTCCGGGACTCAGGGGCTCAGGGGCTCAGGGGCTCAGGGGCTCAGGGGCTCAGGGGCTCAGGGGCTCAGGGGCTCAGGATCGGGTGCGGTCCGTGCTTGTGCAAGAGCATTCTGCCGAGGCGAACGGTGCGGGTCAGGGTTTTCGCTGCACGCTGTCCTTAAACCTCGCAGCCCCCCGGAAGCGCGGCGCATGACGATCGAAGCCAAGAGCCCAGCCCCTGCGTATAGATACGGACGCCCGCAAAAACCTAGCGTTCCTGTAGACGCCGGCACCAATGAAAACGGGCGGCACAGGGCCGCCCGCATTCAGGTCTCGGTCTACTAACCCAGCAAAGACCTGAGGCGTCAGGCGAGTTCGGCCTTCAACTGGCTCTCGATCTGGTCCATGGGATGGTTGGTCAGGGTCTTGGGGACCTCGCCGATGACCTTGTCGGCCACCTCCTTGTGGATCTTCTGGCGCAACTCACCAAGCGTCTTCGGCGGGGCGACCAGAACGATCTTTTCGAACCGGCCCTTGTGCGCCTGCTTGTAAAGCAGATCGGCCATCTCGTCGGCGAACCGTTCCTTCGCCAGCTCGTGCCAGTCGGTGTCATCCAGGGCCGAGCGCTGGCCCGCGCCGGTGTCGGGCATCCGCCCGGGGCGGTTGGCAGATTGATCGATATCCTTGGGGTTTTCCTGTTCTTCCTTGCGCACGACCTCCAGGTGCGGGTTCTCCGCATCGGTCAGGTTGCGCAGGAACAGGGCCTTTTCGCCATCGGCGATCAGCACCCAGGCGTCGTTGGGAAGTCCGGTCGTGGTCTGCATGGTCTCTCCTCTCGTTCTGAAATCGGGTCTGGCTGTTGTGGCTGGCGGGGGGCCTGGTCCAGGCCTTGATTCCGGGCCTTGATGCGGCCCGGACGCCAATCGCTTAGACCTTCTCCTTGTCGCCGCTGCTGTTGCGGTCCTGCGCCAGGGCGCGGGTGGCCCCGGACGAGGTCTCGTCGATCTGCTTGCCTTCGTCGCGGGTGCCGACCTTGCGCTGCAGGTTGCCACCCTTGCGGCCCTGCTGACCCGGTGCCTCGAGGGTCTCGGGCGCTTCGCCGAGGATCTCTTCGGTTTCGCGGCGGCCGTCCTGGGATCTGTGGCGATCTGTCATGATGTCCTCCTGTCATTGGCTCTCGGGGGATCAACCCTGAGGGGCCTTGCGGGGTTCCGGCCGACCACCCTGCCCGGCAAGGATCCACCAGCCGGCAAGGGGGCATTCGGGCCCCGACACTTGCAGCAATCTTGACGGCGTCGCCTTTGTGTAGCAATGTAACTACATGACTACACGAATCGATACCGCCCCCGAGGACACCGAGACAGACGCCGTCTTTGCCGCGCTGGCCCATACCAGCCGGCGGCGCATGCTGGATCACGTCCGCGACACCCCCGGCATCACCGTCGGGGCCCTGGCCGCGAAATTCGACACCAGCCGGATCACCGTCCTGAACCACCTGTCGGTGCTGACGGATGCCGGGCTGATCCTGTCGGAAAAGGACGGGCGGACAAGAAAGCTGTTTCTGAACGCCGCGCCGATGCACGCCATCCAAAGGCGCTGGATCGACGCATATGGCGCCTATTGGGCTGAGCAGACCCTGACTTTGAAAGACCTGGCGGAAGCCGCCTTTTATTCCTCGAACAAGGACCAGACTTCATGACGACCCAAGCCATTCCCATGACCGATCCCGCGTCTGACGCACCGCGCGTGCATCGCAACCAGACCTTCATCAAGGCCCCGGTCGAGACCGTCTGGTCCATCCTCGTGGCCACCGACACGCCCCTGCCCTTCTTCTTCGGGGCGATCTGCGACACAAGGGACGGGCTGCGCGTCGGTGCCCGGATGCGCATGGTCAGCGCCAACCGCAAGATCGCCATGGTCGTGGGAGAGGTCCTGGCCTTCGAACCGCCGCATCTTTATGCGCATACCTTCCGCATGACCCATATCGACGAAGGCCCGGCCACGGTGACCTATCGCCTGACGCCCGAAAATGGCGGCACCCGGTTCGAGCTGACGATCGAACACGCGCCTGCGGGCGGGAAGCTGGAAAAAGAGATGCTGGGGGCGCAGAGCTTTATCGGCACCAACCTTAGGGCGCTGGCCGAAACCGGGCGGCCCGCCTTCTCGGGGCGCATGGTCGGGCTTCTGGGGCCAGTTTTTGGAATGATGGCCAAGCGGTCTCAGCGGATCGGCAACTGGCCGCTGGAGTGAGCGGGACGGCGGGCGGGGCGTCGCTTTGCAAAAGCGCGCGGCGCATCGGCGTCCCATGTGGGGGCACCTGTTCCTGGTGGATGGGTTTGGCAGATGCGCCTTGGGGCGCATGGGGGCCAGCCCCCTGCGACACTCCTGAAGGAGTGCCGCATCCCCCGGGATATTTTGGAAAACCAAAGAGGGGGCGATTTTCGTTTTGACAAATTCCTGCGGGGGTGTGGACGCAAAAAGGGCGCTGACGGGGATGTCAGCGCCCTTTTCATTGAAGCTTTCGCTTGGGATTACATGCGCGAGGCGACGTTTTCCCAGTTCACCAGCTTGTCGAGGAAGTTCGACAGGTAGGCGGGACGCTTGTTGCGGAAGTCGATGTAGTAGGAATGTTCCCACACGTCGCAGCCCAGCAGAGCGGTCTGGCCGAAGCACAGCGGGTTCACGCCGTTTTCGGTCTTGGTGATCTTCAGGGCTCCGTCGGTGTCCTTGACCAGCCAGGCCCAGCCGGAGCCGAACTGACCGGCACCCGCGGCCGAGAAATCTTCCTTGAACTTGTCGACCGAGCCGAAGGCCTCGACCAGGGCTTTTTCCAGCTCACCCGGCATCTTGCTTTCGCCCGGGCCCATCATTTCCCAGAACTGGTTGTGGTTCCACAGCTGGGAGATGTTGTTGAAGATACCCGACTGGGCGACCGCGGACTTGTCGTAGGTGCCTTTGATGATCTCTTCCATCGACTTGCCGTCCCACTCGGTGCCGGCGATCAGCTTGTTACCGTTGTCGACATAGGCCTTGTGGTGGATATCGTGATGATATTCCAACGTTTCCTTGGACATGCCGAGATCGGCAAGCGCGTCGTGGGCATAGGGAAGATCGGGGAGTTCAAAGGCCATGATGAGGCTCCTTTCCTTGGGAAGAACATTTGCCCCTAGATGTTATCTTTCCTTTGGTAAGGTCAACCCTTGCAATGGTCAGAAGGCCCTGTGCAAGGGCGCACGGAACCTTTTTGCAAATTGTGTATGCAATCGCATACCGGGTGGATGAAAAGCCTCGGGGCGGCCCGGCCCCTGCGCGGATCGCCCCGAAAAGATGTCAACAGACCGGGATCAGCGCCCGGTCAGGCGGGAAAGGCCCGCGGGCTCTCTGCCGCCTCGACCAGAAGATCGAAGACATAGCGCGCGACCGAGCGGAAGCAGACCAGTTCGACCGCGCCCTCTTCCGGCATCCAGTGCGCGCAGGCCACCTGGGCCAGGCGCGTGCGGCGCAGCTCTCCTACCGCAAAGGTGCCCATGTCGACGGGCACCAGGCGGGCCAGGACCTCGGCCAGATGCGCGGGCTCTCCTGAGATGCGGAAACTTGCGCGGGCATCGGACATGTCGGCGACCAGTGCGTGCTGACCAGCGAGGGCCCCGTCCAGCGCCGCCCTCACCCCGGCTAGATCGGCGCGCGGCACCAGGATCAGCGCCTCGTCCGGGCTGAACCAGGCCACCCGGCGATCCCCCGCGACCGTGACGCCCCGGACCTCGGGCATGGCGAGGCCCGTCGCGTCAGCGAGGGAAGAGCGCACCGGCGCGGCGGACAGGTCCCCGCGCAGGGTAAGCATGCCCCAGGGTCCGGTTTCCGCGACCGTCACCGGGCCATCGTGGCGGGCGTTTTCCAGCGCGGTCACAGGCGCAGGAGCCGTCATTTGCAGAGCTACGGGATCAGACATTGCGCGTGCCCTCCTTGTCATAGAACACCGGGTCGACGATCTTGGCCGACACCGTCGCCCCCTCGACCGTGTTGAAGCGGATGATTTCGCCCATGCGATCGGGCCCGTGCAGCACCAGCCCCATGGCAATGCCCCGCTTGAGCGTGGGCGAATTGTAGGTCGAGGTCACGCGCCCCTGGACATTGCGCTGGCCGTTGGCGTTTACGCCATCCGCCACCGCATAGGAGCCCTCGGGCAGGACCGAGCGGTCAAGCGTTTCCAGGCCGACCAGTTTCCAGCGGTCGTCACGCGCCATGTCGGATCGTTGCTGCGCGCGTTTCCCGATGAAGTCGTCCTTCTTCTTGGAAATCGCCCAGTGCAGGCCCAGATCCTGCGGGATCACCGTGCCGTCGGTTTCGTCGCCGATCATGATGAACCCCTTCTCGGCCCGCATCACGTGCAGCGCCTCGGTGCCATAGGGCATGACGTTGAATTCGGCCCCGGCCTCCATCAGCGCGGTCCACAGCGCCATCCCCTGGCCCGCGGGCACAGCGACCTCGTAGGACAATTCCCCCGAGAAGGAGATCCGGTAGATCCGCGCATCGATCCCGGCCAGGCGGTGATCCTGGAAGGTCATGAAGGGGAAATCCTCGTTCCCGATGTTCTGAGCCCCCAGCTTTTCCAGCACCTTGCGGGCATTGGGGCCGACCACCGCGATCTGGGCGTGGGCCTCGGTCGCGTTGACGACCCAGACGTTCCAGTCCCACCATTCGGTCTGCAGCCATTCTTCCATATGGGCGTGGATCCGGTCCGCGCCGCCGGTGGTGGTGTGGCACAAATAGGTGTCTTCGTCCCACTTGGCGACCACGCCGTCGTCCATCAGGAACCCGTTTTCCGAACACATCAGGCCATAGCGGCATTTGCCGGGTTTCAGCGTCGACATCATGTTGGTGTACATCATGTCCATGAACCGGCCCGCGTCCGGCCCATTGACGATGATCTTGCCCAGGGTCGAGGCATCAAGCAGCCCAAGGCTGCCGCGGGTCTGGTTGATCTCGCGCGTGACGGCGGTGTCCCGCGTCTCGCCAGCCCGCAGGTAGGTATAGGGCCGGCGCCAGTGGCCGACCGGTTCGAAATCCGCGCCATTGGCTTCGTGCCAGGCATGGATCGGCGACCGGCGCAGCGGCTGGAAGGTATCGCCCCGCGCCTCGCCCGCGATCGACCCCATGGAGATCGGCGTGTAGGGCGGACGGAAGGTCGTGGTGCCGACCTGCGGGATCGGCGTGTCCAGCGCGCCCGAGAGGATCGCCAAACCGTTGATGTTGGAGAGTTTCCCCTGATCCGTCGCCATGCCGAGCGTGGTGTAGCGCTTGGCGTGTTCGACGGATTCGAACCCTTCCTGCGCGGCCAGCTGGATGTCGGTGACCTTCACGTCGTTCTGGTAGTCCAGGAAGGCCTTGGCGCGCAGCTTGCGCGAAGCCGAGCCCGGCATCAGCCAGACGGGTTCGATCGGATTGGCCCCGCTGCCGTCGGCAAGGCCTTCGGGCAGTGCCGCACCGGAGCCTGCACCGGAACCGGGCTTGCCGATGGCCTGGGCAGCGGCGCGCCCGGCCTCGGCCGCCTGGCCCGCGCCCGAGGCCGCATCCAGCACGCCAAAGGCCGCACCCGCACAGGTGACGAAACCTTCACCCGCCGCACCAAGCGGCGGACGCGCGGGATCGGGGCGGAACATCGCCTGGGCGTCATCCCAGGTCAGCTTGCCGCCGCAATGGGACCACAGGTGCACGACCGGCGACCAGCCGCCCGACATGGCGACCGCTTCGCAGGCGATCTCCTCGACCACCGCGCCTTCACCGGCCTGGCGGCAGATCGCAACGCCACTGACCCGCTTGCGGCCCTTCACCTTGGCGATGGCATGGCCCTTGAGAACCCGGATGCCCGCAGCCTCGGCCTGGGCGCCCAGCACCCCGGCCCCGCCGTCGCGCGCATCGACGATCGCGGGTACCGAAAGCCCCGCCCGGACCAGCGCCAGCGCCGTCAGATAGGCATCGTCGTTGTTGGTCACCACCACCGTGCGATCCCCGACCGACACGCCGTAGCGGGTCAGGTAATCGCGCAGGGCCGAGGCCAGCATGACCCCGGGCACGTCGTTGCCCGCAAAGGACAGCGGCCGTTCGATGGCCCCGGTGGCGCAGATGACCTGCGCCGCACGGATCCGCCACAGCCGGTGACGGGGGCCGGATTTCTGCGCCAGGTGGTCGGTCAGCCGCTCATAGCCCAGCACGTAGCCGTGGTCATAGACGCCCGCGCCCATGCAGCGGCTGCGCAGGGTGACGTTCTCCATCCCCTTCAGCGTGGCCAGCAGCGCGTCGACCTGCGCCTGTGCATCGCTGTCGGTGGCGCGTCCGCCCCAATGGGCCTCTTGCTCCAGCACCAGAACGCGGGCCCCGCCCTGCGCGGCCTCCTGCGCGGCGACCAGGCCGGCCAGACCACCGCCGATCACTAGTACATCGGTGAAGTGGTACAGATGTTCATACCGGTCGTCATCGGCCGACTTGGGCGCGCGCCCCAGACCGGCGGACTGGCGGATCACCGGTTCGAACACGTTCTTCCAGAAGCTGCGCGGCCACATGAAGGTCTTGTAGTAGAAGCCCGCCGGAAGAAAGCGCGACAGATGGGCGTTCACTTCGCCGATGTCGAATTCAAGCGAGGGCCAGTGGTTCTGCGTCGCGGCCTCGAGCCCGGTCCAGAGTTCCTGCATGGTGGCGCGCTGGTTCGGTTCGAACCGCCCGTCCTGTCCGATCCCGAACAGCGCGTTTGGTTCTTCCGTGCCCGAGGACACGACCCCGCGCGGGCGGTGGTACTTGAACGACCGCCCCATCATCATCCGGTCATTGGCCAGAAGCGCCGAGGCCAGAGTATCCCCCTGGTACCCCTTCAGACTTTCGCCGTTGAAGGTGAAGGTGACCGGTTTCGACCGGTCGATCAAAGTGCCGCCTGTGGTCAGTCGAGTGCTCATGTCAGGTGCCTTGGGTCGTATCGGGTTGCGTCTGGGGCATGTCGCCCCGGCTTTGGTCGGGTCTGCGTGGTCGGGCCTGATCTGCGGCCCCGGCCCGGGTCTGGGTCCTGCGCCGGTCTGGTCCGCGCCGCCGGGCGGGTCCGAAACCGGGTCAGGACGGAATCAGGAGATCCCGCGCCAGGTGAAACCGGGGCGCTTGTCGCGGATCGTGGCCAGCAGGTCCTCGGGCGGGGTCGTGGTCTGGGCGGGATAGGTGCCGAAAACCTCAAGCGTCTGGGTATCGCGCGCCGCGTGGAACCACTTGCCGCAGCCGTAGACATGCCGCCAGCGTTCGAAATGCACCCCGCGCGGGTTTTCCCGGTGGAACAGGTAGCCTTCAAGCGCCGCGTCATCCGACCCGGGGCCTTCGCGTTTCAGGTGCGCCTCGCCTCCGCCATGGAACTCTGTCTCTTCGGCGGTGACACCGCAATAGGGGCATGTGAGGATCAGCATGACGGCTCCTTTCCCGCGGGATGCGGAACGAAAAAAGGCCGGACGCGCAGGGCGCCCGGCTTGAGGTGCAGGTAAGGGACAGGGATAAAAGCGGCAGGTGCCTTTTCCCCAGGCAGTGAAGAAGAAACGCGGGCGCGGGCCGGAAAGTTCCAGGATGCGGGCACGCGGATCGCGGTGAAGGCGGCGAAATCGGCGGATTTCCGCGCCATTCGGATCGCACCGGCGACGCCCGCCGCATCGCCCGACGGCATGAGCGCACGGAAAACCCGGCCCTCGGACTGCTCCGGGGACCGGGTTGAAGATGTCAGGGCCCGCGCGTCAGGCGCGGCGGACCGGATCAGCCCGCGATCAGTTGCCGGCCGTTGCGTCGGCCGCAGCACCGGCTTCCGCGCCGGAGCCATCGCTTGCACCGCTTTCGGCACCGGCAGAGGCACCGTCGTCGGATGCACCGGCTGCGCTGTCGGCATTGGTCGTGATCTCGATGGCAGGGGCGCTTGCGCTGCTGCCGGTCTGGCCAAAGCCGTCGCCGAAGATGAAATAGGCCAGCACTGCGACGGCCACGACGAGCGCGCCGACGATGAAGGCCAGAGCCCCCGAGCTGCGGGTTTCCTTGGTATGGGTCGAATAGGTCGTATGGTCGGCCATGAGGTCGCCTCCGATTGCGTGAATGTTACCATACAAACACGCAACCCCGCCGAACGGTTCCGGATGGCCGAACGACGCAGGGACGCAAAGGGGGTGGACCGGCGGGCAGTCACGCGGGCCATCGCACGCCCGATGCGTGCCCCAGAGAGGCTAACACGCGCGCGCGCAGGCGCAGGCGTCGGCCCAGGCGACGCCACACTACAATTATGTCGGGAACCCTGACGCATCGCGACGGGTTGTGCCTGCATATGCGGCACATGATGCAAATTGGCGTCGGATCCGGCCGCAAGCTCTATCTGCACGACATCAAGCCGTGATATTTTTCTAGCAAGATCCTCGCACGAAGCATCAAAGCAAGAGGCCAGAGCACAATGACCAAAATGATCCTCAACACCGGGGCCGGCGTCGATGACACCCAGCTTGTCTTCCTGGGCCACAGCGATGTGACCGCCCTGCCCGACCGTCCCGGCATCTTCGTTCTTCTGGGCAAGCAGGACGGCAGCTGGAGCCGGCCGCTGTACTTCGGCTACGCCGACAGTTCCATGCGCGACCAGCTGCCCTATGACCCCGGTTTCGCCCAGGCCATACGGCAGGGTCCGGTCGGTTTTGCCTCGGCCTATGTGCCGGGCGGACAGGATCCCATGGCGCTGATCGCCGAACTGGCCGCGCATTACGACGCGCCCGTCAACGCCAAGGCCGCCGCCCTGGCCGAGATCGACGAAGCCCGCCACGCGATCCAGGCCCAGGCCCACGCGCGCCGACTGGCCGCGCAATAGGCCCGCTCCTCCGCCCGCATGGGCGTCCTCGCGCCGGGGGGACCCGGCCGAAAAGATATGTGACAGGCCCCGCGCCACGCCCTTAGTGCGCCACGCCCGCGGCGACGCTTTCATCGACGAAGCGGCCCTGGCGGAAACGGTCCAGCCCGAATTCGGCCGACAGCGGCCCGGGGGCATCCTTGGCCATCAGATCGGCCATCGCCCAGCCCGAACCGGGGATCGCCTTGAACCCGCCGGTGCCCCAGCCACAATTGATGAAACAGCCGTCCAGCGGCGTCTTCGAAATGATTGGCGACCGGTCCCCGGTCATGTCCACGATCCCGCCCCATTGCCGCAGCATCTTGAGCCGCGAGATCATCGGGAAGGTCTCGACCAGGGCGCGCACGGTTTCCTCGATATGGTGGAAGGACCCGCGCTGCGTGTAGTTGTTGTAACCGTCCGCACCGCCGCCGATGACCATCTCGCCCTTGTCGGACTGGGACATGTAGCCATGCACGGTATTGGCCATCACGACCACGTCCATGCAGGGTTTGATCGGTTCCGACACCAGCGCCTGAAGCGCCACGGATTCGATCGGCAGACGGAAGCCCGCCTTTTCCGCCATCACGCCGGAATGTCCGGCCACGACGATGCCCAGACGCTTGGTACGGATCGCGCCCTTGGTCGTCTCGACCCCGGTGACCCGGCCGTTTTCCTGGGTGACGCCGGTGACCTCGCACTGCTGGATGATGTCCATGCCCATGGCGGAACAGGCCCGCGCATAGCCCCAGGCCACCGCATCGTGCCGCGCCGTGCCGCCGCGCGGCTGCCACAGCGCGCCCAGCACCGGATAGCGCGGGCCGTCGATGCGGATGATCGGCACCAGTTCCTGTACCCGTTCGGGGGTGATGTATTCCGTGGCCACGCCCTGCAACGCATTGGCATGCGCGGTGCGCTTGTAGCCGCGCACCTCGTGTTCGGTCTGTGCCAGCATCATGACGCCCCGGGGGCTGAACATGACGTTGTAGTTCAGGTCCTGGCTAAGGGTTTCGTAAAGGCTGCGCGCCTTTTCGTAGATCGCGGCCGAGGGATCCTGAAGGTAGTTCGACCGGATGATCGTGGTGTTCCGCCCGGTGTTGCCGCCGCCCAGCCAGCCCTTTTCCAGCACCGCGACATTGGTGATGCCGTGGTTCTTGCCAAGGTAATAGGCCGTGGCCAGGCCATGACCGCCCGCGCCGACGATGATCGCATCGTATTCGGCCTTGGGCTGGGCCTTTTCCCAGGCGCGTTTCCAGCCCGAGTGATCGCGCAGGGCCTCGCGGACCAGGGCAAAGGCGGAATAGCGTTTCATCGGGCGACTCCCTTGGGTTGAGCGGATGGGCTTCAGTCAGCCATAACAAGCCATGCAAGGGAACCCCGCCGCAATACGTCGTTTTGAGGACTGATCGCGACAAGCGACATTTCGTCCCCCGGCGGGGGTCGGCATCCCCCCTTGCAATGCGCCCTGTCTTGCGCCCTGTCTGGCCTGGACGGGTCCCCGAAGCGACCGCCGCGACACGCCGCCCCCTGACAAAGCGTCGCTCACGGTTTTTTGCCCTTTTTTGCGGCGCCCCCGACCGTTAGATGAACGGGAAGGAGTTTCGCCGCATGATTGCCTGGATCGTACCCGCCCTGATGTCTTTGGCCGTTGCGGCCCTGATCGGTCTTGCCGTGATGCGCGCCCGCGCGGCTTCGGCCGAGGCGGAGGACGCCGCGCAAGACCTTGAGATCTATCGCAAACAGCTGGACGAGGTCGAAAAGGACCGCGCCCGCGGCACCATCCCCGAGGATGAGGCCGAGCGTCTGCGCACCGAGATTGCCCGCCGTCTGATCGCCGCTGACACCCGCGCCGCTGGCACCGCGGCGGCCAGCGAACCGACCCGGCTGCGCCCGGCACTGGTGATCGGCATGCTGGCCCTTCTGGTGGCGATGCCGCTTGCGCTTTATGCCCGGATCGGCGCGCCCGGCTATGGCGACCTGTCGCTCCGCGACCGGCTGAGCGCGGCACAGGAACGGCGAGAGACCCGCCCCGACCAGCAGGAGGCCGAAACCGCCGCCGCCGAGATGACGCCGCCCCAGGCCGAGGCCCCGCCGCCGGATTTCGAGGCGCTGATCGAAAAGCTGCGCATCGCCGTCATCGAACGCCCCGAGGATCTGCAGGGTCAGCAGCTTCTGGCGCGGAACGAAGCCGCGCTTGGTAATTTCCGCGCCGCCTATGCCGCGCAAGAGGCCGTGCTGTCGATCAAGGGGGCCGAGGCCACGGCGGACGATTACCTGGCCTACGCCGATCTGATGATCCTTGCGGCGGGCGGCTATGTCTCGCCCCAGGCGGAAAACGCCCTGCGCGCCGCCCTGGCCCGGGATCCCGAAAACGCGCCCAGCCGCTATTATCTTGGGCTGATGATGCGCCAGAATGACCGCCCCGACGTGGCCTTTCGCCTGTGGGATCAGCTGTTGCGCGCCGGACCCGAGGACGCGCCCTGGATCCCCGCCATCCGCGCCCAGATCGACGAGGTCGCGATGCTGGCCGGTGTCGAGTACGAACAACCCCTGCCCGCCGAAACCCTGTCGGGCCCCACGGCCGAGGATATCGCCAACGCCAGTGACATGACCGCCGAAGACCGCGCCGAGATGATCCAGGGCATGGTCGCGCGCCTCTCCGACCGTCTGGCCACCCAGGGCGGATCGGCCGAGGAATGGGCCCGCCTGATCGGGGCCTATGGCGTGCTGGGCGACGTGACCCGCGCACGCGCCATTGCGGCCGAGGCCAGGCAGGTCTTCGCGGCCCAGCCCGAGGCGCTGGAGCGGATCGCCGCCGCCGAGGCCGGGCTGCCCGAAGCCACCCCCGAGGTCGCCCCGGACGCCGAGGCAGCAACGCCCGCGCCGGTCCCCGACAGCACGCCCGACAGCACGGCAGACACGGAACCCCCGGCTGCGCAGCCCACCCCGCTGGACCCTGCCACCCCGGCCCCGGAACAGCCGCTGCCCCTGGACGACGGCGCATCCGCAGATCCCCAAGAACAGGCCCCCGCAGAATGATCTTTGAAACGCCTGAAGAATTCGCCGCGGCCCTGCCGCCCATGCGGGCCATCGCGGGGCTGGATTTCGGTGACAAGACCATCGGGGTCGCGGTGTCCGACACCTTCCTGTCCGTGGCCACGCCGCTGGACACGATCCGCCGCAAGAAGTTCGGCCAGGACGCCGATGCGCTGTCGGCGATGATCCAGCCGCGCGCCATTGCCGGGCTGGTGCTGGGCCTGCCGCGTAATATGGACGGCACCGAAGGCCCGCGCTGTCAGAAGACCCGCGCCTTTGCCCGCAACCTCAGCCAGCGCCCGGATTTTGCCGATCTGCCGATCACCTTCTGGGACGAACGCCTGTCGACCGTGGCCGCCGAACGCGCCCTGCTTGAGGCCGACACATCCCGCCGCCGCCGCGCCGAGGTCATCGACCATGTCGCCGCCGGCTATATCCTTCAGGGCGCGCTGGACCGGCTGCGCCACCTGCGCGGGGCCTGAGCCATGGCGGACGACCTGTGGTCGCGCGGCGAACCCGACAGCCCCTGCGTCAAGATCTGCGTCATCCACCCCGAGGCCAAGCTGTGCGTCGGATGCCTACGCTCGATCGGTGAAATCGCCGCCTGGGGCAGGATGAGCGCCGAGGAACGCCAGGCCCTTCTGGACGAGCTTCCCGCCCGCCAGCCGCAGATCGCAAAACGACGTGGCGGCCGTGCCGCAAGGGCCGACCGCCGGTCAAAATCGTAATATCTGGTTAGGATCGGGCGTATCAGGCCCGGACCAATGCCCGGATCTGAACCCGGGACAACCCGCCCTTAGGCCGCCAGATCGTCGCCGTCGTCGCAAACCAGGTCGATGTGATGCGCGCGCACCCGGCCGAACCCGTCCACCACCACCGCAACACAACGCCCACCCAGGGTGACCGCCGCCGAACCGGGGCGCAGCGGATCTTCGGCGATGCCGATGCGGCCATTGCCGGCTTCGCCGGGGCGATAGGCGATTTCGATCTGGTCGTATTCCGGTTCGAAATCCTCGACCAGCGGCGCATCGCGGGTGTCCAACTCGGGGGCCGCAGCCTGCGCCCGAAGCGAAGACCGCCCGGCACTGGCCACGGCCGTGCTCCAGTCACGATCCAGGGACATGTCCTCTTCGTCCCGCAGATCGTCACGGAAGGCATTCCGCATCTCGTCTTCCCGCATCTCGGCTTCGTCGTCGTCATCCAGGTCATCCGAAAATTCGTCCGCCTGGGCGACCGAGGCCGCGATGCTGGCTGCGACATCATCAATGTCATCCAGGCCCACGTCGTCCTCTTCGTCATCCTCTTCCAGCGCCCGCGCCACCCGATCCGCGACCGAGGCAAACACCAGCTCGTCCGCCTCGACATCCGTCAGGTCTTCGCGCGGGATGCCGCCAAAGGGGTCCGCCTCGTCCGCGGCGTCACCACCGCCGGGCACCGCATGGCCGCGATAGGCGGCCAGGGTATCGGCGGTCACGGCGGTTTCGGATTTGCTGACCAGGTCGCGCATCTTGCGGGCGACCACGTCGATGCCCAGGATGCCGATCCCGCTTTGGCCCTCGGCCTCGTTCAGCGCATCCTTGGCGGTCTTTTCGGCCATGGCCGTGCTCTCGGCCTCGCCGGTCGAAGAGGTATAGATCACGCCGATGGTGGCGATGGCAATCAGGACAAGAAGTTCGATCATGACACGGATCTTTCCCTTTGGAGTGGTCTTCACCATCGGAAAAGAATTGGGCCGGCCCGTGGCACCAGCATGACGTTATCTAGGATAATTTACACCCGCATAGGGTGAATGTGCCGAAATTGCGGCGGTTTACCCACCATTGGAAGGGGTTCCGGCACCAATCGGTTTCCTGATCGGAAACACTTAACCTTTGGGCGATCCTACCCCAACCAGGCCTTGCGCAGCATGTTCGCCGCAACCAGAAGCAGAAAAATCCCGAAGATCCGCTTCAGCGGTTTGGGGTCCGTCGCATGGGCCAGACGCGCGCCAAGCGGGGCGGTCAGCAGGGTCATGGCGATCACCACGCCAAAGGCCGGAAGGTTCACCGCGCCGATGGTCAGGGGCGGCCGCGTCTCGGGCGGCAGCTGGATCATCAGGAATCCGATGACCGAGGGCACCGCGATGATCACGCCAAAGCCCGCCGCCGTGGCCACCGCCCGGTGGATCGGCCGACCGTACAGCGTCATCAGCGGCACGCCAAAGCTGCCCCCGCCGATGCCCATCAGGACCGACAAGAACCCCACAAGCGGCGACAGGATCCAGCGCACGGGGCCTTTCGGCATGTCCTCGGCCAGGCGCCATTCGGATTTCCCGAAGGCCAGGTACAGGCCAATGACCATCGCCAGCACCCCGAACAGCGCCTGAAGCGCGACCGACCGCAGGGACGAGGCCGCGATCACGCCGATCACCGCGCCGATGGCAATGCCCGCGCCCCAGGTCTTCAGGATGTCCCAGTCCACCGCGCCCTTCTTGTTGTGCGATTGCAGCGACCGCAGCGATGTCACGATGATCGTCGCCAGAGAGGTCGCGAGACACAGCTGCATCAGCTTGTCCCCGGTGAAGCCAAGCGTCTGGAAGGCATAGAAGAAGGCCGGCACAAGGACGATCCCGCCGCCGACGCCCAGAAGCCCCGCCAGCACGCCCGCAAAGGCCCCGATCACCGCCAGAAGCGCCAGCATCGCCAGAACCGCCGTCATATCCATCGCCATCCCCTTTGCGTCTTGCGCCGGTCTGCTGACCCGCTGCGCCCCTGCCTGTGCCTATTTCCGGCCCGGGCTGTCCGCCCGTCCGCAGGTGCTCCGGTGTGGTGGCAGGTTTCCCGCGTCAAGACAAGACTGTGGCCCTTGGTCGGCCCCGGATAGAACCGGTCACGATCCGCGCAGCCCGGGCGAAAGTTCCCCGCCGACCCAGCCCATACACCACCAATCCACCGCAAATATGCACAGAGCGCTCTTGCGAGACCGCCAATTGCGCGCCTGCCCCCAGAGGCGTAGATCAGGCGCACCCCATACCATCGGAGTCCCCATGCTACGCCTTGCGATCATCCTTGGCCTGATGTCCGCCGTCGGACCTTTTGCCATCGACATGTACCTGCCCGCCCTGCCCACGATCGCCGCCGACCTCCGCGCCAGCGACACCGCCGTGCAGATGACCCTGACCGCCTATTTCTTGGCCTTCGGCGTCGCGCAGCTGATCTACGGCCCCATGGCCGACGCCAAGGGGCGCAAGCTGCCGCTGACCATCGGACTGGTGATCTTTGCGCTTGGATCCGCCGGGGCGGCCTTTGCCGGATCGGTCACCGCCCTTGCCGGCTGGCGCTTTGTCCAGGGGCTGGGCGGGGCCGCGTTGATGGTCGTGCCGCGTGCCGTCATCCGTGACCGCTATACCGGGGCCGAAGCGACCAAGCTGATGGCGATGATCATGCTGGTGATCTCGATCTCTCCGATGCTGGCCCCACTGGCCGGATCCGCCGTCATCGCCCTGGCCGGCTGGCGCGAGGTCTTCGGCGTGCTGCTGGTCGTCTCGGTGCTGTCGATCCTGCTGCTGACCTTCGCCCTGCCCGAGACCCTGTCCCCCGCCGCCCGCACCCCGGCGCGGCTGACGCCGATCCTGTCGGGGGCAAAGCGGCTGCTGAAGGACCCGGTCTTCATGGGGCTGACCATGGTGGGCGGCTTCGGCATGGCGTCCTTCTTCGTCTTCATCGCCGCCGCCAGCTTTGTCTACACCGAACAATTCGGGCTGAGCCCCACGGGCTTCTCGATCTGTTTCGCCATCAATGCGGTTGGCTTCTTCGGGGCTTCGCAGGCCGCCGGTCCCCTGGGCGCACGCTTTGGCATCCCGCGCCTGGTCCGCGTCGGCGTGACCGGCTTTGCAGTGATGACCGCCCTTCTGGCCGCCGTGGCGCTGTCGGGCTTTGCCACCCTGTACGTCGTGGTCGGGGGCCTGGTCCTGGCCAACGCCTTCCTGGGCGTGGTCATTCCCACGACCATGGTCCTGGCCCTGGACGATCACGGCGACATCGCCGGCATCGCCTCGTCCCTGGGTGGGTCGCTGCAGATGCTGACGGGCGGTCTGATGATCGTGCTTGCCGGCCCCTTCCTGGACGGCACGGCGACGCCGATGGTGGTGACCATCGCGATCTGCGGGCTGCTGGGCTTCACCCTGTTCTGGACCGTCCTGCGCCCCCGCGCCACCGTCCCGGCCGAGTAAGCGGCGGACATCACGATGACAAAAGGGCGGCCCATGGGTCGCCCTTTTCGCTGCGTGGTCGGGCCTGTGGCTGCCCCCGGCTGCCAGCGGCGCGATCCCCAGTGATCCCGCGCGACGGTCGTCTTTCCCCTTTACAGCCCAGCCTGCCTATGGATCCCTGCCGGGACAGATAGGAGATATTTCATGGACATTCAGACCTGGCTTGCCTTTGTCGGCGCCTCCGTCGCCCTTTTGCTTATTCCCGGACCAACCGTGCTGCTGGTGCTCAGCTACGCGATCAGCCAGGGAAAGAAGGTCGCCCTTGCCACGGTCGGCGGCGTGGCCCTGGGGGATTTCATCGCCATGTCCGCGTCGCTTGCGGGCCTTGGCGCGCTGGTGCTGGCCTCGGCCACGCTGTTCACCGTTTTGAAGTGGATCGGGGCCGTCTACCTGGTCTACCTTGGCATCAAGCTGTTCCGCAGCGCCGGAGCGGCAAGCCTTGGGGATCTTGAGGCGGTGACCGAAACCCGCGCCGCCAATGTCTTTGGCCATGCCGCGGCGGTGACCGCGCTGAACCCGAAATCCATCGTCTTCTTCATCGCCTTCGTGCCGCAGTTTGTCGCCGTGGACCGGCCCCTGCTTCCGCAGTTCGCCATCCTGGTGGCGACCTTCGTGGGGCTCGCCGCGCTGAATGCGCTGGCCTATGCGCTTCTGGCCGACAGGCTGCGGGCGCGGATTGCCCGGCCCTCGGTCCTGGCCTGGGTGTCGCGTCTGGGCGGGTCGGCGCTGATCGCCATGGGCGTGGCCACGGCGGCTGTCAGACGGGCGACGTAAACCCGCCCCGGCTGTTCGCGACAAAGGGGCGACCAATCGGCCGCCCCTTTATCCTTTGGCACCCCCAGTCAGGCCGCGGCCATCACCGGGTCCAGCGCCTGTTCGACCAGCTCTGGCCCCGCGCCGGGCCTATGCGCCCCTTCGGACAGGATCCGCCGCCAGTGCCGCGCGCCCGGACGCCCCGCAAAAAGCCCCAGCATGTGGCGCGTGACCTGCGCCAGCTTGCCGCCGGCCTCCAGGTGCGCGGCGATATAGGGCAGCATCTGGCGGGCGACCTCGACCGGGTCGCTGTCAGAGCCTTCGCCATAGATCCGCCGGTCGGCCTGCGCCAGGATCGCGGTCGGGTCGTGATAGGCCGCACGGCCCACCATCACCCCGTCCAGCCCGGCCTCAAGGAACCTTTCCGCCTGATCCAGCGAGGTGATACCGCCGTTCACCGACAGGTGCAGCCCGCCGAACATGCTACGCATCCGCTGCACCAGATCGTAATCCAGCGGCGGGATATCGCGGTTTTCCTTCGGGCTGAGCCCCTGAAGCCAGGCCTTGCGGGCGTGGATCGTGAATCGCTGACAGCCCGCAGCCCCGACGCGGGACAGGAATTCGGGCAGCACCTCGGCCGGGTCCTGATCGTCGACGCCGATGCGGCATTTCACCGTGACCTCGACCTGCACGGCGCGCGTCATCTCGGCCACGCATTCGGCGACGCGGCCCGGATCCTTCATCAGGACCGCACCAAATGTGCCCGATTGTACCCGGTCCGAGGGGCAGCCGCAGTTCAGGTTGATCTCATCATAGCCGGCCTTTGCCCCCAGAACAGCGGCCTGCGCCAGTTCCTCGGGATCGGACCCACCCAGTTGCAGCGCCACGGGATGTTCCTGCGGCGAATACTCAAGCAGATGCAGCGCCCCGCCCCGCACCAGCGCCGGCGCGGTGACCATTTCGGTATAAAGCAGCACGTTGCGCGACATCAGGCGATGCAGGTACCGGCAATGCCGGTCGGTCCAGTCCATCATCGGGGCGACGGAGAGGCGGGCGTGTTGGCTCAGGTTCATCGGACACCGCTTGGGCAGCTTGGGACAGAGGCGTCTCTCATGCCACAGATCGGGGGGCAGGAAAACCGCCCCCAGGGTTGGCCGGGACGCCCGGAAACCCTAGCCGACGATCAGCTGCTTGATCTGCAGGGCCTCGTGTTCCAGCGCAGTCAGGCGGTAATGCACCACGTCGCCGATGGTGACGATGCCCGCGACGCGGTCGCCGTCCAGCACCGGCATGTGGCGGAACCGCCCCGAGGTCATGCGCTTCAGCACCGTCACCAGCGGATCCGAAGGCGAACAGGTCTCGACCTTGCGGGTCATCACGTCCTCGACCTTCTGGGGCAGCGTCGTACCCGGGGTCTCGGCCAGTTTGCGCACGATGTCGCGTTCCGAGAGGATTCCCAGAAGCGCCCCGGTCTGATCGGTGACCAGAAGCGCGCCGATATGGTGGTCGCGCAGGGCGATGACGGCGTCATGCAGGGACTGCTGCGGGCGAATCGCATGCACCGTCCCGTCCTTCTGATCGAGGATGCTTTGCACGATGGCGTTCATCTCGGCGGTGTTGGTCTGGGCCGTCTGGCTATGGCTCCGGGCGTCCTCGTCGTCCTTGCGCAGATGCGGGCGGTAAGATTCAACCATGTCGGGCTCCTTGCTTGTCGGCTCAAAGTGGGTCGTGATACACAGTCTAAACCCCAAACCGATCCAGGTGGTTCAGATTTTTTTCCAAGATATCAGCCTGACACCGGCCGTGGCCCTGGTGCTTTTCGTGATCGCCTGCCTGTCGGGCTATGGCTACAGACGTGTCTGGAAGGCCGAGGGGCCGCGCTGGCAGCTGTGGGCCTACGGGCTTGTGGCGGCTGGGACCTTGCTGACGCTCGGGTTCGTGCCGATGGCTGTGCCGGGGTGATCAGGCTTCTCTAAAGCTGTAAACTAAATCGAATGGCTTGACCGCAGGCAGTGCCTAAAGGCGGTTGAACCGTCTCGCCTCCCTTAGAGATCTTCACGTAGGGCAGCGCCGTCCCGCGGGGTGGCGCAAAAGCGCCGCCCCAGGGGGGCGGGACGGCGCTGCCCGGCGTAAACGCCGGGCGGGACATCTGTTCTATGTTGGCGCAGAGAATGTCGGGGCGGCCAAGGCCAACTCCCCACCCTCAAAAACAAAAGGGCCCGCAGAACGGACCCTTTTCAAACCCTACCCGGGGAAACCCTCAGGCCTGCGCGCGGCGCTCGGCCTCTTCCAGCATCTTGCGGGCCCGGGGGCAGGCAAGACGTTCGCGCAGCGGGCTGTCGGGGTCGATTTCCTTCTTGCAGACCAGGCACTGGTCCGCGTCGCCGATCGCGTTCAAACCGCCACAGCTGCCCTTGATCCGACGTCCCGAAAAGATCACGCCGACGGCCATGCCCAGCATGACCAGCGACAGAAGAACGAAAGACAGAACAACGGTATCCATGGGATCAGATCCTTACGCGGTGGCCTGCAGCGCCGCATAGCGGCTGCTTTGGGCCGTGACGAATGCGTCCCCTGCGCGGTCGATGAAGACAACGGCCAGGTCGTTCGCCTCGGCGATTTCCAGCCCGCGCTCGCGGCCCAGGACCAGCATCGCGGTCGCCCAGGCATCCGCCAGCATCGCGTCTTCGGTCAGCACCGTCGCCGAGACCGTATCATGCAAGATGGGGCGGCCCCTCGCGGGATCAATGATGTGCGAATAGCGCTGGCCCGCATCTTCGAAGAAATTGCGGTAGTCGCCCGAGGTCGCCATGCCCAGACCCGAGACGTTCACGACGTCATACAGGCCGCGTTGACCGGCAACCGGGGTTTCGATCCCGATCTGCCAGGACATGCCCTCGGGGTTCAGGCCGGCGGTGTAAAGATCGCCACCGATTTCGACCATGAAATCCTTCAGGCCATGGGCGCGCAGCGTGTCCGCCACGCGGTCCACACCATAGCCCTTGCCGATTGCGGCCAGGTAGATGCCCGCACCCGGTGCGGTCTTGGTCAGCGTATCGCCCGAAATCGCCAGCACGTCGGACTGACCGGCGCGGGTCATGGCGTCTGCAATATCGGCATCTGCCGGAATATGAGGCATCGCGCCATCGGCACCAAAGCCCCAGAGGTCGATCAGCGGGCCCACGGTGACGTCAAAACGGCCGTCAGAGGCCTGGTGCACCGACTGCGCGCCGGCCATCACATGCGCAAGCGCAGGCGACAGGCGCTGCGCCTCGCCGGTGGCGGCGGCGTTGATTCGGGAAATCTCGGACCCGGCGTTCCAGTTCGACATCTGGGTGTCGACCTCGGCCAGGGCCGCGTCGATCGCGCCCTGCAGCGCGTCACGGTCCAGTTTCTGACCCGAGGACACGGCCACGACATTGTAGCGCGTCCCCATGGTATCCCCCGAGAACTTCAGGATTTCCTGGCCCGGCTTGCAGGCTGCCAGCGCAGCAGTCGTCATGATCAGGAATGATCGCCGCGTAAACTTCATGGTCCCAGACACTGCGCTGTCCTCCGTCTATATTGTCACGCCCCATGGCGCAGGTGGTGCATATGGCCTTCGCCAAAAACCCGCAACCAGTCGAGGCGCAAAAAAAGAACGAAAAAACATGTTTCAGACGGTTTTGTTTGCTGGCGCGGCATTGCATAAGGTGCCGAAAAAATCTGGTGGCGACCCAAGTGCAAGAATTCTCTCTTCGTAAAGGTCTCGATTTGCCGATCGCGGGCTCCGTGGACGGCGGGACGATAGAAACGCCGGCCGTAGCAACGGTCGGGATCCTCGGGGCTGACTATATCGGCCTGAAACCACGCCTCGCTGTGCAGGAGGGCGATGTCATCGCCGCCGGTGCACCGGTGCTGGCCCACAAGGACAATCCGGAGGCGGTGATCGCCTCTCCGGTGTCGGGCCGGATCAAGGCAATCAACCGCGGTGCGCGGCGCAAGCTGATCTCGGTCGAGATCGAGGTGGACGACAGCGCCGCCCCGGCCGTCGACTTCTCTGGCGTTGGCGATGCGGCCACGACTGACGGTCTGGTCGAACGGCTGTGCGCGGCGGGTCTGTGGACCTCGTTCCGGACGCGTCCCTATTCCAAGGTGCCGCTGGCAACCGACCGCCCTGCCGCGATCTACGTCAACACCATGGACACCGAGCCGCTGGCCGCCGATCCCGCCCCCCTCATCGCCGACGCGGCCGAGGCCTTCACCCGTGGCCTTCAGGCGATCACCCTGCTGACCGAGGGCACCACCTATCTGTGTCAGGCGCGCGGGGCGACGATCCCCGGCGGCGACATCGACGGCGTGACGCCGGTGGCCTTCTCGGGTCCGCATCCCGCCGGCCTGCCCGGCACCCACATGCATTTCCTGGAACCGCCGCGCACGGACAAGATCGTCTGGACCATCGGCTTTCAGGACGTCATCGCCATTGGCCGCCTGCTGCTGACCGGCACGCTGGACATGACCCGCGTGATCGCCGTGACCGGCCCGCTGGCCGCAGCACCGCGCCTGGTGCGCGTCCCTGCCGGTGCCTCGCTGAGCGAGATCTGCGCAGGGGACAATCCCCAGGGTGTGCCGATGCGCATGATCTCAGGCTCGGTCCTGTCGGGCCGCGCCGGGGACGGTGTCGACGCCTACCTGGGCCGCTACGCCCGCCAGATCACGCTGATGGAAGAAGACCACAAGCAGATCCCGCTTGGCTGGATCCGTCCCATGGCGTCGAAATACGCGGTTCAGCCGGTGCTTGGCTCGGCGCTGTCGTCCAAGCTGCACAAGCTGACCACGAACCTGAACGGCGGCCGCCGCGCCATGGTGCCGACCGGCACCTTCGAGACGCTGATGCCGCAGGACTTCCTGCCCACGCAGCTGCTGCGGTCGCTTCTGGTGATGGACACCGATCAGGCCCAGGCGCTTGGCGCGCTGGAACTGGACGAAGAAGACCTTGGCCTGGTCGGCTTTGCCTGCCCGGCGAAATATGAATATGGCCTCGCCCTGCGCGAAAGCCTGACCAAGATCGAAAGAGAGGGCTGAGCCATGGGTTTGCGCAGCTTCTTCGACAGGATCGAACCCAGCTTTGAAAAGGGCGGAAAGTACGAAAAGTTCTTCCCCCTTTACGAGATGGTCGAAAGCTTCCTGTACACGCCGAAGACCGTGACCACCGCCGCGCCGCATGCGCGGTCCTACATCGACATGAAGCGGATCATGACCTACGTCGTTCTGGCGACGGTCCCCTGTATCCTCTTTGCGCTGTATAACACCGGCCTGCAGACCAACATGGCAATCGCCGAATATGGTGCGTCGGGCTGGCGTGCCGCGGTGATCGACGCGCTTGGCATCGGCTTCAACGCCGCCAACCCGCTGGCCAACATGGCCCACGGTCTGCTGTATTTCCTGCCGATCTACATCGTCACCCTGGTCGCCGGCGGCATCTGGGAGGTGCTTTTTGCCACCATCCGCCGCCACGAGGTGAACGAGGGCTTCCTGGTCTCCTCAATGCTTTACACGCTGATCCTGCCGGCCTCGACGCCGCTGTGGCAGGTTGCGCTTGGCATTTCCTTCGGGGTGGTCATCGGCAAGGAAGTCTTTGGCGGCACCGGCAAGAACTTCCTCAACCCCGCGCTTGTGGGCCGGGCGTTCCTGTACTTTGCCTATCCCGCCTATATGTCCGGCGACACGATCTGGACCCCGGTTGACGGCTTTTCCGGCGCGACCGCGCTGGCCGTGACCGCATCGGAGGGCCCTGCCGCCCTGCCCGACTATGGCATCACCTGGATGGACGCCTTCGTCGGCACGATCCAGGGGTCCATGGGCGAAACCTCGACCATCGCCTGTCTGCTGGGCCTGGTGTTCCTGCTGGCCACGCGCATCGCCAACTACCGTATGGTGGTGGGCTGCCTGGCGGGCATGATCGCGTTTTCGTCGCTGCTGAACTGGATCGGATCCGACAGCAACCCGGCCTTCGCGACGCCCTGGTACTGGCACCTGGTCATCGGCGGCTATGCCTTCGGCCTGGTCTTCATGGTGACCGAACCCGTGTCGGGTTCGCACACCAACCTGGGCCGCTACATCTATGGCGCGCTAATCGGCTTCATGGTCGTGATGATCCGCGTCATCAACCCCGCATTCCCCGAAGGCATGATGCTGGCCATCCTCTTCGGCAACGTCTTTGCACCGCTGATCGACTATTTCGTCGTCCAGGCCAATATCCGTCGGAGGGCGCGCCGCAATGTCTGATCCGCAAGAGCAAACCACCGCCAACAAGGGCCCGATCCGTCGGTTCCTGGATACCCCGCCGGACAATGTCGCCAAGACCGTGACCGTGGCCCTGGGACTGTGCCTTGTGGCATCCATGGTCGTGTCGGCCGCCGCCGTGTCCCTGCGCCCGCTGCAGGAACAGAACGCCGCGCTGGACAAGCAGGTGAACATCGTACAGGTCGCCGGTCTTTACGAAGACGGGATCGACGTGGCGCAGGCCTTCACCTCGTTCGAGCCGCATGTGCTTGAACTGGCCACCGGCGACTTTGCCGACGGCACCGAGGTCGAAGGCCAGGTCCTGGATCCGATGACCTTTGACGACCGCGCCGCAGCGGCGGACCTGACCCTGTCGGCCCCGCTGACCGACGACCCGGCCAGCATCCGCCGTCAGGCGAACTATGTCACCGTCTACCTGCTGCGCAACGACGACGGCAGCTTGGACAAGGTGATCCTGCCGGTCTACGGCTATGGCCTGTGGTCCACGCTGTATGGCTTCATCGCGGTCGAAGAGGACGGCAACACCATCTACGGGCTGCAGTTCTATGAACACGCCGAGACCCCCGGCCTGGGTGCCGAGGTCGACAACCCGCGCTGGAAAGCGCTGTGGCGGGACAAGAAGCTGCGCACCGACGAAGGCGAAGGCGATCTGGCCATCACCGTGGCCAAGGTGCCGCCTGCTGCGGGTCGCGAATATTTCGTCGACGCGCTTTCGGGGGCCACCCTGACGTCGCGCGGGGTCGACAACCTTGTCCGCTTCTGGATGAGCGACCGCGGCTTCGAACCCTTCCTTGAACGAGTAAGAGCGGGAGAGATCTGATGGCACAGACCTACCGGACCATGCTGGTCGACCCGATGGTCGACAACAATCCGATCACCCTTCAGGTGCTGGGCGTCTGTTCGGCACTGGCTGTGACCTCGTCGCTGCAGGTGGCGGCCGTGATGGCACTGGCCGTGACCCTGGTGACCGGCTTTTCGTCGATGTTCATCTCGGCCATCCGCAGCCAGATCCCCAGTTCGATCCGGATCATCGTGCAGATGATCATCATCGCATCGCTGGTGATCGTGGTGGACCAGGTTCTCAAGGCCTATGCCTACGAGATCTCGAAGACCCTGTCGGTCTTTGTCGGCCTGATCATCACCAACTGTATCGTGATGGGCCGCGCCGAAGCCTTCGCCATGAAGAACCCGCCCTTCGCCTCCTTTGTCGACGGTGTCGGCAACGGCCTGGGCTATGGGCTGATCCTGATGCTGGTCGGCTTCATCCGCGAACTCTTCGGCTCGGGCTCTTTGTTCGGGATCACCATCCTGGAAACCGTGAACAACGGCGGCTGGTACGTGCCCAATGGCCTGCTGCTTCTGCCGCCCTCGGCCTTCTTCGTGATCGGTCTGCTGATCTGGGGCTTCCGCTCCTGGAAACCCGAACAGGTCGAAGACCGTGAATACCGCATCCAGACCGTAGAGGCCCACTGATGGAAGAGCTTCTTTCCCTTGCCGTAAAGGCCATCTTTGTCGAGAACATGGCCCTGGCCTTCTTCCTGGGCATGTGTACCTTCCTGGCCGTGTCCAAGAAGATCGCCACCGCGATCGGCCTTGGCATCTCGGTCACGCTGGTGCAGGCGATCACCGTTCCGGCCAACAACCTGATCCTGACCTACCTGCTTGCCCCCGGCGCGCTTGCCTGGGCGGGCTTCCCGGACGTGGACCTGACCTTCCTTGGCCTGATCTCCTATATCGGGGTGATCGCGGCCATGGTGCAGATCCTGGAAATGATCCTCGATAAGTACTTCCCGCCGCTTTACAACGCGCTTGGCGTCTTCCTGCCCCTGATCACGGTGAACTGCGCCATCCTTGGCGGGTCGCTGTTCATGGTGGAACGGGACTACAACTTTGCAGAAAGCACCGTCTACGGCATCTCTTCGGGCCTGGGCTGGGCGCTGGCGATCACCGCCATGGCCGGCGTGCGCGAAAAGCTGAAGTATTCCGACATTCCCGACGGTCTGCAGGGCCTGGGCATCACCTTCATCAGCGCCGGTCTGATGGCGATGGCCTTCATGTCCTTCTCTGGCGTGAAACTCTAAGAGGCAGAAAAGATGGATACTTTCGCACTGGGCGTGCTTCTCTTTTCTCTGATCGTCATCGCATTGGTGACGATCATCATGGTGGCGCGGTCGCGGCTTGTCTCGACCGGGAACGTCAACATCACCATCAACGGCGAACGCACCATTTCCGTCCCCGCGGGCGGCAAGCTGCTGCAGACGCTGGCGGCGGAAAAACTGTTCGTGCCTTCCGCCTGTGGCGGCGGCGGCACCTGTGCCCAGTGCCGCGTGCGCATCCACGAAGGCGGCGGGTCGATCCTGCCGACCGAGGAATCCCACATCACCAAGCGTGAGGCCGCCTGCGGCGACCGCCTGTCCTGTCAGGTCGCGGTCAAGCAGGACATGCAGGTCGAAGTTCCCGAAGAGGTCTTCGGCGTGAAGAAGTGGGAATGCACCGTGCGCTCGAACGAGAACGTGGCGACCTTCATCAAGGCGCTGGTTCTGGAACTGCCCGAGGGCGAGGACGTGAACTTCCGCGCCGGCGGCTACATCCAGATCGAGGCCCCGGCCCACAAGGTCGCCTATACCGACTTCGACGTCGAAGAGGAGTACCGGGAGGACTGGGACAAGTTCAAGATCTGGGACAATGTCTCGACCTGCGACGAGCCGGTGGAACGCGCCTACTCCATGGCGAACTACCCCGACGAAAAGGGCATCATCATGCTCAACGTGCGGATCGCCACGCCCCCGCCGGGGTCGCAGGGCATCCCCCCGGGTCTGATGTCGTCCTACATCTTCAACCTCAAGCCCGGCGACAAGGTCACCATTTCCGGTCCCTTCGGCGAATTCTTCGCCCGCGACACCAAGAAGGAAATGGTCTTCATCGGCGGCGGTGCCGGCATGGCGCCCATGCGGTCGCATATCTTCGACCAGCTCAAGCGGCTTGAGAACCGCGACCGGAAGATCAGCTTCTGGTACGGCGCGCGGTCGAAACGCGAGATGTTCTTTGTCGAGGATTTCGACCAGCTGGCCGAGGAGTTCGACAACTTCGAATGGCACGTCGCGCTGTCCGACGCCCTGCCCGACGACGAATGGACCGGCTACACCGGCTTCATTCACAACGTCCTGTTCGAGGAATATCTGAAAAACCACCCGAACCCCGAGGATTGCGAGTTCTACATGTGTGGCCCGCCGATCATGAACCAGTCGGTGATCAACATGCTGCTCGACCTTGGTGTCGACCGCGAGGACATCATGCTAGATGACTTCGGCGGCTGATCGGCCCGGATTGAATTGGAAACGCCCCTGCAGCTTGCTGCGGGGGCGTTTTGCTTTGGGGGTGCTGGGATGGGGTGAGGCCTGACCGCCTTCAACAACGGCCAAGTTCCGTTCAAAGCCCGTGAGTATGGACACCATAGGGTGTTGCCCCTCAGTTGCTTATCTCGCTCAAAACCGGCCAAGCTACGTCCGAGATCAACATCAAGGGGAGCGCCGTCCCGCGGGGTGGCGCAATAGCGCCGCCCCAGGGGGGCGGGTCGGCGCTGCCCGGCGTTTCCGCCGGGCGGGACCTAAATCATAGTTCAGCGAAAACGATCGCTTGTGACCCTCTTTGCCCCCCGCGCACACCGATTGTTCATCCCCGGGGACTGGCCCTGCCCCCCCGATGCGCATAAGTTCCACCCACGCCCAGCCATTCCGACCCATCCACGGGTCAGGCCTCAGCCAGGACGTTTCACACACCAGGAAAGGTCGCCCCATGGCTACGCCCCCGAACCGCACCGCCCGCCTGATGGACGTCCGCCAGAAAGTCTGGCTGACCCCGAACATGATCCGCGTCACCTGCGCCGCCGACTGGATCACCACGCTTGAGCCAGGCATCGAAGGCGCGCATTTCAAACTGTTCCTGCCCGCGCCCGATCAATCCGCCGATGCCTTTGCCGACCAGCTGGAAAACGGCCCCCGTCCCGCCGTGCGCACCTATACCATCCGCCATATCCGCCCGACCTCGGGCGAGATCGACATCGACTTCGTCGACCATGGCGATGCGGGTCCGGCCTCGGCCTGGGCACGGCGTTGCGTGCCGGGCGATGTGGCGGGTTTTGCCGGCCCCGGCCCGGTGAAGATCAAGGACTTCCACGCCGCGACCTATGTGCTGGCCGCCGACATGTCCGCCCTGCCCGTTGCCGCCGCCACGCTGGAAGCCATGCCGCGTGACGCCACCGGCACCGCCTGGCTGGAAATCACCACCCCCGAAGACCGGCAGGACATCGACGCGCCCAAGGGCATCGACATCCACTGGCTGGTGCATCCCGATCCCGCCCAGCCCGCCACCCAGTCCGTCGAAAAGATCGCCGCCATGCCCGACCTGGGCGACAGCGTGCAGACCTGCATCGCCGGGGAAAGCGGCATGATCCGGATTCTGCGGGACGAGATCGTGAACCGACGGGGCGTGCCCAAGGCCGAGGCCTATATCTCGGGCTACTGGAAGATCGGGCTGATCGAGGACGAACACCAGCAGGCCAAGCGCGCCGGGACCGCCGGCTGATGCCCGGGGGCCCCGCATGACGCGCCTGCGCGCCTGGCTCCACGCCACCGCCCCAGGGCTAGGGGTCGTGGCGATGATCGTGCTGGCGGCGCAATTCGTGTCGGACCACTACGGGGCCCCGGCCATGCTGATGGCGCTGCTCTTCGGCATTGCGCTGCACTTCCTGTCGGAAGAACCACGCCCCCGGCCCGGCATCGACCTTGCGGCCTCGAGTGTGCTGCGCCTGGGAGTGGCGCTTCTGGGGCTGCGGATCAGCGCCGATCTGGCGCTGTCACTTGGCTGGCCGGTGCTGGTGCTGGCCATCGCGGGCGTTGCGGCGACGATCCTGTTCGGCTTTGCCCTGGGCCGCGCTCTGGGGCACGGGGACAAGTTCGCCTTTCTGTCCGGCGGGGCCGTGGCGATCTGCGGGGCCTCGGCCGCGATGGCCATCGCCGCGATCCTGCCGCGAGACGAGAAATCCGAGGAACGGCTGGTCTTTACCGTCGTGGGCATCACCATCCTGTCGACCTTTGCCATGATCACCTATCCGATCTTGGCCGAGGTCCTGGGCCTGTCCCAGATGGCCACCGCCGTCTTCCTGGGGGCGACGATCCATGACGTGGCGCAGGTGGTCGGCGCGGGGTTCTCGGTCTCGCCCGAGACCGGAGAGATCGCCGCCGTGGTCAAGCTGATCCGCGTGGCCATGCTGGCCCCGGTGATCATCCTGGCAACCCTGGCCCTGCGCCGCAGCACGCCAGCTGTGACGGGATCGAGGCCGCCGCTGGTGCCCGCCTTCGTGCTGGGCTTCTTTGGCCTGCTGGTGGTGAACTCCCTCGGGCTCGTGCCGTCGGTTATCAGCGACATCGCTGCCCATCTGTCACGCTGGTTCCTGCTGGCCGCGATTGCCGCCGTGGGGCTGAAGACATCCCTGCGCGACGTGCTGAAGGTCGGCTCCGGGGCGATTGCGCTATTGGTGGCGGAAACCGTGTTCCTGGCCGTCTTCGTGCTGGCGGGCCTGTCGCTCCTGTCTCTCTGATCCTTTCCCGTAACAAAAAACCCGGCCCCCTTTCGGGGACCGGGCCAAATCGTTCAAACCACAGCGTCGATCAGAAGTGGACCGAGCGGCTGTCCAGCGGGGTCTGCTGCGGCGGCGCGAACTTGGTCAGGTTGATGCCTTTCACGGCGGTCTTGTATTCGCTCAGCGTGGGCGTGCGGCCCAGGATGGCGGACAGGACCACGACCGGGGTCGAGGCCAGCAGGCTCTCGCCCTTCTTGGTTTCGCTGTCGGCCACGACGCGGCCCTGGAACAGGCGGGTCGAGGTCGCCAGGACGGTGTCGCCCTTCGCGGCCTTTTCCTGGTTGCCCATGCAGAGGTTACAACCGGGACGTTCGAGATACAGGATGTTCTCGTATTCCGTCCGCGCCTGGGTCTTGAGGTTGAAGTCGTCGAACTCAAAGCCCGAATACTTCTGCAGGATGTCCCAGTCGCCTTCTTCTTTCAGCTCGTCCACGATGTTGTAGGTCGGCGCGGCCACGACCAGCGGGGCCTTGAACTCGACCTTGCCGTTGACCTCTTCGAGGTTCTTCAGCATCTGGGCCACGATCTTGATGTCGCCCTTGTGCACCATGCAGGACCCGACAAAGCCCAGGTCGACCTTCTTTTCGGCCGCATAGTAGGAAATCGGGCGGATCGTGTCGTGGGTGTAGCGCTTGGAGACGTCGGCGTTGTTCACATCCGGGTCGGCGATCATCGGTTCGACGATGGCGTCCAGATCCACGACCACCTCGGCGAAGTAGGTCGCGTTGGCGTCCGGCTTCAGCGCGGGTTTCTCGCCCGAGCGGATTTCGGCGATACGCTTGTCGGCGATGGCGATCAGACCGGCGAGCATGCCGCTCTCCTGCTCCATCCCCTTGTCGATCATGATCTGGATCCGGTGCTTGGCCAGTTCCAGCGATTCAATCAGCGTGTCGTCGTTCGAGATACAGATCGAGGCTTTCGCCTTCATCTCGGCCGTCCAGTCGGTGAAGGTGAAGGCCTGGTCCGCCAGCAGGGTGCCGATGTGCACCTCGATGATGCGGCCCTGGAAGACATTGTCGCCGTGCTGCGCCAGCATCTGCGCCTGGGTCGCATGCACCACGTCGCGGAAGTCCATGTGATCGGCCATTTCGCCCTTGAAGGTGACCTTGACCGATTCCGGGATCGGCATCGACGCCTCACCGGTGGCCAGCGCCAGGGCCACGGTACCCGAGTCCGCGCCAAAGGCGACGCCCTTGGACATGCGGGTGTGGCTGTCGCCGCCGATGATGATCGCCCAGTCGTCCACGGTGATGTCGTTCAGCACCTTGTGGATCACGTCGGTCAGCGGGTGATAGACGTGCTTGGGATCACGCGCGGTCACCAGGCCGAAGTTGTTCATGAACGACATCAGCTTGGGGATGTTCGCCTCGGCCTTCTTGTCCCAGACGGACGCGGTGTGACAGCCCGACTGATAGGCCCCGTCGACGGCCGGCGACAGGACGGTGGCCGCCATGGCCTCCAGCTCTTGTGCGGTCATCGGGCCGGTGGTGTCCTGCGAACCGACGATGTTCACCTTGACGCGCACGTCAGACCCGGCGTGCAGCGTCTTGCCCGGGGCGACGCCCACGGCATTGGCGTTGAAGATCTTTTCGACCGCGGTCAGGCCCTCGCCTTCCTTCGAGACTTCTTTCGCCGGGGCGAAGACGACAGGCGCCTCGACGCCCAGGATCTCGGCTGCGGTGGTCTGCAGCTTCTTGCCAAAGACGATGGCGTAGGACCCGCCCGCCTTCATGAATTCCACCTTCGGAGGTGTGAAGGAATCGGACAGGTCGGCCAGTTCTTCGCCCGCTTCGCTGTACAGCTTCTTGGTCTTGGTGCTGATCTTCAGGACGGTCCCGGTCTCGACCGAGTATTTCTGTTCCAGCACCGGGTTGCCGTCGTTGTTCAGGATCGGCTTGCCGTCCGCGTCGACCTTCTTGACCCAGTTCTTCAGGTCCAGGCCGATGCCGCCGGTCACGCCAACGGTGGTCAGGAAGATCGGCGAAATGCCGTTGGTCCCGGCCACGACCGGCGCGATGTTCACGAAAGGAACGTAGGGCGAGGCCTGCTTGCCGGTCCAGAGCGCGACATTGTTCACGCCCGACATCCGGGACGAGCCGACGCCCATGGTGCCCTTTTCAGCGATCAGCATGACGCGCTTGCCGGGGTGCTGCAGCTTCAGCTCTTCGATGTGCTTCTGCGCGGCTTCGTCGATCATGCACTTGCCGTGCAGTTCGCGGTCGGCGCGGCTGTGCGCCTGGTTGCCGGGCGACAGCAGGTCGGTCGAGATGTCGCCTTCGGCAGCGATGAAGGTCACGACCTCGATCTCGTCTTCCACGTCGGGCAGCTTGGTGAAGAATTCGGCGTTGGCGTAGCTTTCCAGCAGGTCCTTCACCACCGGGTTGCCGGCCGCATGGGCGGCTTTCAGGCGGTCGGTGTCGGCCTCATACAGGAAGACCTGGGTTTTCAGCACCTCGGCGGCCTGGCCGGCGATCGCGGCATCGTCCCCCAGCAGCAGGTCCAGCAGCACGCGGACGGAAGGACCGCCCTTCATGTGCGACAGCAGTTCGAACGCGAAATCGGGGGTGATTTCGGAAACCACGGATTTGCCCAGGATGATGTCCTTGAGGAATTCCGCCTTTTCGCCAGCGGCGCTCGTCGTGCCGGGCAGCGTGTTGTAGATGAAGAACTGCAGGCTGTCCGCGCGGTTCGGGTGATCTGCGTCCTTGATCTGGTCAATGATTTCCTTGGTCAGTGCACCATCGTCGATGGGCTTGGGGTGCAGACCCTGTTCCTTGCGGGTTTCGATTTCATCGAGATAGCTGGCGTAGAGGCTCATGTGGATTCCGGCTGACAAGAATTTATGGTGATCCCAGTAGCGGATCGCGGCCTGTCCCACCACCCGAAACTAAGTCTGTATACCTTTGTACACAATTCTTCGCTGATCTGCAAGATCCCCCGAAGGCCACGCGCCTGTGACAAGCTGCCCCATTTTGTCCCGCAAGGGTTAATTCCGCGTGTCCAGCCGCGCCCCCGGTGCGGAATTTTTGCGCCATTTGATCCTGCTCAAAGTCGCGACGCGCCAAAAGGCACATAGGGGGTGCATGAAACAGATCGACCGCCTCAGATCCCTCGGCCTCTTCGACGCCCGGGTGCCCCGCTATACCTCTTATCCCACGGCCCCCGTCTTCAGCCCCGCCGTCGGCGCGGCGCACCAGGCGCAGGCCCTTGCGGCGCTGGATCCGTCGGTGCCGGTCTCGGTCTATCTGCACATTCCCTTCTGCGAACGGCTGTGCTGGTTCTGCGCCTGCCGGACCCAGGGCACGCAAAGCCTGTCGCCGGTGGAACATTACATCGACGTGCTGGAACAGGAGTTGGCCCTGCTGAAGCCGATCCTGCCGCAGGGGCTGCGCATGGGGCGGATGCACTGGGGCGGCGGCACGCCGACGATCCTGCCGCCACATCTGATCCACCGGCTGGCTAGAGCCGTGCGCGCGGTGATCCCCCCGACAGAGGACCACGAATTCTCGGTCGAGATCGACCCGACGCTGGTCGACCGCGACAAGATCGCCGCCCTGGCCCAGGAAGGCATGAACCGCGCCTCGCTTGGCATTCAGGACTTTGACCCGATGGTGCAGAAGGCCATCGGGCGGATGCAGCCCCACGACGTGACCCGCACCTGTGTCGAGGATCTGCATGCGGCTGGCATCACCTCGCTCAATGCGGATCTGGTCTATGGGCTGCCGCATCAGGACATCGCCCGGCTGGACGACACGATCTCTAAGGTGCTCGACTTGGATCCCGACCGCGTGGCGCTGTTTGGCTACGCCCATGTGCCCTGGGTCGCCAAGCGCCAGCAGCTGATCGACGAGGCCGCCCTGCCCGGCGAAACCGACCGTCATGGGCTGGCCGTCCACGCCGCCGCACGCCTGATCGGTGCGGGCCTCAGCGCCATCGGCATCGACCATTTCGCCAAACCCGCCGACAACCTGGCCCGCGCCGCGCAAAGCGGCCATCTGCGGCGCAACTTCCAGGGCTATACGGATGACACCTGTCCGACGCTGATCGGGCTGGGGGCGTCGTCGATTTCGCGGCTGCCCACGGGATATGTGCAGAACGCGCCAGCCACCGCCGCCTATATGCAGCGGATCCAGGCCGGAGAGCTGCCGGGCGCGCGCGGCCACATGATGCAGGGCGACGACCTGCTGCGCGGCCGCGCGATCGAGATGCTGATGTGCGACTTCCGCCTGGACCGTGCCGCCCTGCGTCAGGCCTTTGGCCCCCAGGCCGCCACTCTGGACGCCACCCTGGCCACCCTTGCCGCGCGCTATGGCGATCTGGTGACGCTGGACGAAACCGCGCTGACGATCCGCCCCGAGGGCCGGCCCCTGACGCGCATCATCGCCAGCGCCTTCGACGCCCATGTGCCCGACGGCATCCGCTATTCCCAGGCAAGCTGACGGGCCCAGACCAACGTCATGGACATCCCCCGTCGCGGGGCGTACCCAGACCCCGCGCCAGAACGGACTGACCCCTGATGACCCAGCCAGAGACAGACAGCACGCCGGAACCGGCCCCCTCGATCCGGCCCGAGGTCACGGCCGAGATCCAGGCCCGCACCGGGCTGGACGAACCGACGCTGACCACCCTGGTGCACAGCTTTTACGACCGCATCCAGCAGGACCCGATGCTGGGGCCGATCTTTGCCGCGAAGATCACCGACTGGCCGCCGCATCTGGATCGGATGGTCGCCTTCTGGTCCTCGGTCGCGCTGATGACCGGGCGCTATCACGGCGCGCCGGTGCCCAAGCACATGCACCTGCCTGTGGACGACAGCCACTTTGACCATTGGCTGTCGCTGTTCGAAGACACGGCCCGCAAGGTCTGCACCCCCGAAGGGGCCGCCCATGTGATTGAACGGGCGCATCGGATTGCCCGGTCGCTGCGCATTGCCGTGCGCGATGCCAATCAGACCGGGGTGCCGAACCTGGGCTAAGCCCCGGCCCTTTGCCCCCCGCGTCAGCCCCGCCTAGTGCCGCCGGATGCGGATCCGTGCGGTCAGACCCCGTCCGCCGGGCTGAAAGCCAAGCGCGCCGCCATGCTGCGCGGCCACCGTTGCGGCGATGGTCAGCCCCAGCCCGTAGCCGTGGATCGCGCCGGTATTCTCGCCGCGCTTGAAAGGCGCCATCAGCCGTTCGATATCCTCGACCGTGGTGTCCGTGCCCTCGTCCTCGATGGTGATCGTCGCGCCATCGGCGTCGGTCTCAAGCCCCACGGTGGCGCGCCGCCCGTATTTCAGCGCATTGTCCACAAGGTTGGTGATCGCCCGGGTCAGGGCAATGGGCCGCGCCATGACGATGACCTGCCGATCCCCGGGCACCGCGCCCTGCCCGCGCGCCGACATGAACAGGGACGGCCCGCCCTGCACCACCACCCGGTCGGGGCTGCGCAGCGACACCGGGCGGCCGGTGTCCTGGTAATCCGCCACGATGGAATCGATGAGCGACTCCAATGCGATCTCGCGAGGGGCCTCGGCGTCCATCTCGGCCCGGGTATAGGTCAGCACGCTTTCGATGATGCCGGTCATCTGGTCGATGTCGGCCTCGAACTTGGCGCGCAGCCCGTCGTCGGCCACCAGCGCGGCACGCAGGCGCAGCCGGGTCGCGGGGGTGCCCAGGTCATGGCTGACCCCCGACAGGACCGCCGCGCGTTTCGCCAGTCGGTCGCGTTCCTGCACAAGGTGGTCGTTCACCGCCGCCACGATCTCGCGAAGCTCTTGCGGGCCGTCGCTGTCGTAAGTCTCGGGGCCGCCGATGCGGTGCCGGTTGCCCAGTTCCCGCGCGAAACCGGCGAATTGCGCGGCGGTATTGGCCACGAAGCTCCACAAGACGGCCAGGGCGATGACCGCCAGCACCACCGCGCCCATGCGCAGATCCCTGGGCGCGGCGTCACAGCCCCAGAGGTCCGCCCCCTCGACCCGCCGCCACGGCCCGATGCCCGCCTTGGCAAACAGCACCGGATCGCTGCAATAGCTGGCCATCACGCGGGTCAGTGCTGAAAGGGTTTCAGCCGGCGTCTGGTCGGGATGCGTGGTCAGCCCCGCCAGTGGATAGCGCAGATCCTCGGAGACCACGGCCAGCGTCAGGGCAACCGTCGTGCCCGGGGCCGCCGCCCCCGGAAGGATCGAAGCGTGGGTGACAAGCGCAGGCCGCGGCATCCCCGAGATCCGGTCGAACTGCCCCCGCCCGGCCAGCGCCTGGTCAAGCGGGGCCAGCACGGTGATCTGCGTGCCCACGGGCCCCGCCCCATCCCTTTGCAGCGCCTCGTATAACGCGGCCCCGGCCAGCGCGGCCCGGTCCAGATGCGCCTGCCATTTGGCCGAGGACACAAGCCAGACCGAGGCCGCCGCCATGCCTGCCAGAAACGCGCCGACGCCCAGGATCATGCCGCCCCGCCGCAGTGAGGACAGGCTGCGCAGTATGCGCCCCGTGCCCTCGCTGCGGGGCTGCGGATCTCGCCCTGAATTGGACCTGGTATCGGACCCAGTATCGGGCCTTGGATCGGGCCTTGGTTCGAACGAAGCGCTCACGCCTCGGCCACCGTAACGTCGGTGGCCAGCACATAGCCCACGCCGCGTTCCGTGCGCAACATCTCGGGGGCTTTGGGGTCGGCCTCGATCTTGGCGCGCAGCCGGCCGACCAGCACGTCGATGGCGCGGCCCTGGGCCTCGCTTCCCGTGTCGCTGTCGCCGGTGACATCCAGCGCGGCGGCGATCTCGGCCCGGGTCAGGGGGATGTGGGGATTGGCCAGAAAGGCCTGTAAAAGCGCGGTTTCCCGGCGCGACAGCGCAACCTGGTAGCCCTTGGGCGACGTGACCTCGTCCAGCTTGGCATCAAAGGTCCAGCCAGCGAAATGGAACCTTTCCTTCCGGCGGCGATGCACCAGCGACGCGGTGCGCCGCGCCCGCGACAGGACCGCCCGGATCCGCGCCAGAAGAAGATCCAGGTTGAAGGGCTTGGCGATGTAATCATCTGCCCCGACCTCGTATCCCGCCATGCGATCCGGGTCCGCGGACAGGGCCGAGATCATGATGATCGGCACCGCGTGGTCGCGCCGCAGCCGGGCGCAGATCTCAACCCCGTTTTCATCGCCCAGCATGACATCCAGCAGGATCAGGTCGATCCGCCCGGCCTCGAGATGGCGGGCAATGTCGCTTTCGCGGGCGGCCGGCAGGGCGATCACCCCCTGCTGCTGCAGGAACTGCACCAGCATCTGGCGCAGTTCTGCGTCGTCATCGACCACCATGATCCGGGGAATCGTCACCTGTCCTGCCCTGTTCCATCGGCCAAATTCGGCCCAATCCGGCCACCTGTCGCGGCCCCGACGACCGCTGTCGCCCCTGCCCTGTGCCAATCCATTGTAACATGCGGCAACAGAATCAACCGCCGTGTAACAAGCCGTAACAAACCGCGCCAAATTCTGCAGGCCCCAGGGGAAAACCCGCCATGCCAAAATTGCAACCCCGGGGCCGGTTGGGGCAGGCTTTGGCCCAGCCAACCTAAATTGGCATCATTCGGGAGGAACTGAAATCATGAAACGTCTTGCACTTTCCGTGTCTGCCGCCGCGCTGGTCGTGGCGAATGCGGCCTATGCAGAACCCAAGGCAGAAGTGCTGCACTGGTGGACCTCGGGCGGGGAAGCGAAATCCGTCGCGGTCCTGCAAAAGGAATTCGCCGACAACGGCGGCACTTGGACCGACATGCCCGTGGCGGGCGGTGGCGGTGACGCGGCCATGACCGCGCTGCGGGCCCGTGTCCTGTCGGGCAACGCCCCGACCGCCGTTCAGCTGAAGGGCCCGGCGATCCAGGAATGGTACGAAGAAGGCGTGCTGGCCGATATCTCCTCGGTCGCCGAGGCCGAGGGCTGGGCCGATGTGCTGCCCGCCTCGATCGCGGCGCATATGAAATGCGAAGGCAGCTGGTGCGCGGCCCCGGTGAACGTCCACCGTGTCGACTGGATCTGGGCCAACGCCGACGTGCTGGAAGCCAACGGCATCGAGATGCCGACCACCTGGGAAGACTTCAACGCCGCCGCTGACAAGCTGCAGGCCGCGGGTATCATCCCGCTGGCGCATGGCGGCCAGGCCTGGCAGGACGCCACCGTCTTCGAGGCCGTCGCCCTGGGCATCCTGGGCCCGGATGGGTTCCGCAAGGCATTCGTCGACCTGGACGAGGCCACGCTGACCTCGCCCGAGATGGTCGCGGTCTTCGACCAGATGCGCAAGATGCGCGGCTACGTCGACCCGAACTTCCCCGGCCGCGACTGGAACCTGGCCACCGCGATGGTGATGAACGGCGAAGCCGCCTTCCAGATCATGGGTGACTGGGCCAAGGGCGAATTCCTGGCAGCCGGCAAGGCACCGGGCGAAGATTTCCTGTGTGCATCGGTCCCCGGTGAGGGCTTCCTTTATAACGTCGACAGCTTTGCCATGTTCGACGTGGACGGCGACGACAACAAGGCGGGCCAGGAACTGCTGGCCAAGCTGATCGTCGGCCCGAGCTTCCAGAAGGTGTTCAACCTGAACAAGGGCTCGATCCCGGCACGGACCGACGTGGCGCTGGACGAATTCGACAGCTGCGCGGAACTGTCGGCTGCCGACATGCAGGCCAGCTCGGATGGTGGCTCTCTCCTGCCGTCCTACGCCCATGGCATGGCGCTGCGCGGTGCGCAGTCCGGTGCGATCACCGACGTTGTGACCCAGCACTTCAACTCTGACATGTCCTCGGAAGAGGCGGTCAAGCAGCTGGCGGCCGCTGTCGCCAACAGCCTCTGATACGACTCTGATCCGGGGATCTTCCGATCCTCCTGTCCCCTCGCGGTGCGTCTTTCGGACCGTCGCGGGGGGAACCGACCGGATCGCCGCCCGCGGCCCTGAAACGGGCCAGTCAAAGGGCAAAACTAACGGGGAAAATGATGTCCAAGTGGATCGAAGATCACCTGCCCAAGGTGGTTCTGGCACCCTCTTTCATCGCCGTCCTGGTGTTCGTCTACGGATTTCTGATCTGGACCGCCTGGGTGTCGCTGACGCGGTCGCGGCTTTTGCCGAAATACGACATCGAAGGGGTGATCCAGTACAAGCGCCTGTTCGCCGCGCCCAGATGGGATGTGGCGATGAACAACCTGTTCCTTTTCGGGGCGCTTTTCATCGTGATCTCGATGGTGCTGGGGCTGCTTCTGGCGATCCTGCTGGACCAGAACATCCGCACCGAAGGCGCGATCCGCACGATTTATCTTTACCCCATGGCGCTGTCGATGATCGTCACCGGCACGGCCTGGAAATGGATCCTGAACCCCGGACTGGGGATCGAGGCCATGGTCCGCAGCTGGGGCTTTGAAAACTTCCGCTTCGACTGGCTGGTGAACCCCGACATGGCGATCTACACCATCGTCCTTGCCGCGATCTGGCAAAGCTCGGGCTTTGTGATGGCGCTGTTCCTGGCCGGTCTGCGGTCGGTCGATACTGAAATCATCCGCGCCGCCCAAGTCGATGGCATCCCAACCTGGCGCGTCTATTCCGCGATCATCATCCCCTCGATGGCCCCGATCTTCCTGTCGGCCTTCATCGTCCTGGCACATCTGGCGATCAAAAGCTTCGACCTGGTGATCGCCCTGACTGGAGGCGGCCCCGGCTTCGCCACCGACCTGCCCGCCACCTACATGTACGCCATGGCCTTTTCCCGCGGCGACATCGGCCAGGCGGCCAGTTCCGCAATGATCATGATGGGCGTCGTCTTCACCATCGTCGTTCCCTACCTCTATTCCGAACTGAGGGCGAAAAATGACTGATTTTTCCATGACGCCCGCGCACAGCCGCCAACAGACCAGATGGGGCAAGATCGCCCTGCGCTGGCTGCTTTACCTGATCCTTGGCGTCTTTGCGGTCTACTATCTGATGCCGCTCTTCGTGATGGTCACTACATCGCTGAAAAGCCTTGAGGAAATCCGCACCGGCAACCTGGTGGCCCTGCCCCGCGACGTCACGCTCGACGCCTGGAAAACCGCCTGGTCCGGGGCCTGTACCGGCATCCAGTGCGATGGCGTCCGGCCGTATTTCTGGAACTCGGTTCTGATCGCGGTGCCTGCGGTGGCGATCTCGACCCTGCTGGGCGCGCTGAACGGTTATGTCGTTGCGCATTGGCGGTTCCGGGGGGCCAATGTGATCTTTGCCCTGATGCTGTTCGGCTGTTTCATCCCCTTCCAGGTGGTACTGCTGCCCATGGCGCGGCTGCTGGGCCTGATGGGGATCGCCGGCACCATTCCGGGGCTGATCTTCGTGCATGTGATCTACGGGCTGGGGTTCACCACGCTGTTCTTCCGCAACTACTATGTCACCATCCCGGCCGAGCTGACCAAGGCCGCCAAGGTGGACGGGGCCGGGTTTCTGCGGATCTTCTGGTCGATCTTCCTGCCGCTGTCGCTGCCCATCATCGTGGTCACCGTGATCTGGCAGTTCACCCAGATCTGGAACGACTTCCTCTTTGGCGTCAGCTTCAGCCAGGCCGGCACCCAGCCGATCACCGTGGCGCTGAACAACATCGTCAATTCCACCACCGGGGTGAAGGAATACAACGTCGACATGGCCGCCGCCATCATCGCCGCCCTGCCCACCCTTCTCGTCTATGTCGTTGCCGGCAAATACTTCATCCGCGGTCTGACCGCCGGTTCCGTGAAAGGCTGATCCCATGGCACCCATTCTGGACATCAAGAACCTGACCAAGAACTACGGCTCGGTCGAGATCCTCAAGGACATCAACGTCGCGATCGACCAGGGCGATTTCCTGGTGCTCGTCGGCCCCTCGGGCTGCGGCAAGTCCACCCTGCTGAACTGCATCGCGGGGCTGGAGCCGATCAGCGGCGGGTCGCTCCATATCGGCGGCCAGGACATGACGGACGTCAGCCCCAAGGACCGCGACATCGCCATGGTGTTCCAAAGCTACGCGCTGTACCCCACCATGTCGGTGGCCAAGAACATCACCTTCGGCATGAAGGTGCGCGGGGTCGATGCCGCCACCCAGGCGTCGAAACTGGCCACCGTGGCCAAACAGCTGCAGATCGAGAAGCTGCTGGATCGCCGTCCCGGCCAGCTGTCCGGCGGCCAGCGTCAGCGGGTTGCCATGGGCCGCGCCCTTGTGCGCGATCCCAAACTGTTCCTGTTTGACGAACCGCTGTCCAACCTGGATGCCAAGCTGCGGGTCGAAATGCGCACCGAGATCAAGGAACTGCACCAGCGGCTCGGCGCCTCGATGGTCTATGTGACCCATGACCAGATCGAGGCGATGACCCTGGCCACAAAGATCGTCGTCATGAAGGGCGGCGTGATCCAGCAGGTCGGCACCCCGTCCGAGATCTACAACCGCCCCGCGAACCTGTTCGTGGCCGACTTCATGGGCAACCCGGCGATGAACCTGATCCCCGCCAAGGCGCGCAGCGACGCCGCGGGCACGCGGATCGAGATCGCGCGCCGCGACAGCGCCCCGATCGTGCTGACCGACAGCCAGAACCGCAACCTGCCCGAGGATGTCGTGCTGGGCGTCCGCCCCGAGGACATCGCAGAACCGGGCGCACGCGCCGCCGCCAATGCGCAAGAGGCCGACTGCCTGGTCGACATCGTCGAACCCGCCGGGGCCGACACCTACGTGGTGATGCAGCTCGGCGGCAAACACGTCACCGCACGGCTGCACGCGGAAACCGACGCCACCCCGGGCAAGGCTCAGCGGCTGGCCTTCGACCTGGGCAAAGTGTCCTATTTCGCGCCTGACACCGGCCAGCGCCTGAACTAAAGCTTCCCCTGAACGTCTGGCACGGCTGTCGCGATGAAGGACGGGCCATCTGGCCCGCCCGAAGAGCAGCCCCGAACGCCGGGACAGAAGCCGGAACAAAAGCAGGCACTGGCGCAAGGAAAGGCCAAAGCGGATGAACCTGATCGCGGATATCGGCGGCACGAACGCGCGGCTGGCGCTGGCCGGGGCGGAAGGCCCGGACCTTTCGACCCTGCGCAGCTATCGCAATGCCGATTTCGCCAGCTTTGACGCGGTGCTGACCCGCTACCTTGCCGATCTGGGCCCGCCCTTCCTGACCGCCATGGTGGTGGCCGTCGCGGGCCCGGTCAGGGGCACCCGCGCACGGCTAACCAACCGCGACTGGCACTTCCACGACGCCACCCTGGCCGAGCGTTTCGGCATCGAAAAGGTGCGCCTGATCAACGACCTGACCGCGCTTGGCCATGCGGCGACGCGGCTGGACCCTTCGGCGCTGACCCCATTGGTCACGGCCGAGGCACCGCCCGACCAACAGGCGCTTGTGGTGGGCATCGGCACCGGTTTCAACGTCAGCCCGGTGATCCCGGACGGCCCCCGGATCACCTGCCCCTCGGTCGAGGCCGGGCATGTCTCGCTTCCCGGATCGGTGCTGCGCCAGATCACGGCCCATGCCCCGCAGGTCGGCGATCCCTATCCCACGGTCGAGGATCTGTTTTCCGGTCGCGGTTTCCAGGACTTACTGGCCCGTGTCACCGGCGACAGCACCGCCGAAGCCGCCGACCTTCTGGCCCGCTACGGCACCCCCGGCACCGAAACAGCCAGCGCCGCCATCGACCTTTATGCCCAGCTGATCGGGTTGCTGCTGCGGGACCTGACGCTGGCCCATCTGGCGACCGGCGGCCTGTACCTGGCCGGAGGCGTCGCGCGCGGCATCCTGTCCTCGCCTGCGGCCCAGCACTGCGAAGCAATCCTGCGTCAGCCCTCGCGGTTCTATGACCGCCAGCCGCCCGCCTGGATCATCACCGACGACGCCGCCGCGCTGATCGGCTGTGCGGGCGTTGCGGCACAGTTGTAAGGCGCGCCACCTCAGCATCATCAGGCAAAAGAAAACCCCCGCCGCAGTCACCTGCAGCGGGGGTCTTTTCGTTGATCACTCAGGCGCTTAACCGATGATCTCGTTCAGCGTCTTCGAAGGGCGCATCACGGATGCGACCTTGTCCGCATCGGTGTGATAATAGCCACCCAGATCGGCCGGCTTGCCCTGGGTCGCGGCGATCTCGGCCAGGATGTCGGCCTCTCCGTCCACCAGCGCCTCGGCGATCGGGGCAAAGAAATCGGCCAGATCGCCGTCCTTGTCCTGACGCGCCAGGGCCTCGGCCCAGTAGCGGGCGAACCAGTAGTGGCTGTCGCGGTTGTCGGGCTCACCCACCTTGCGGGACGGGCTGCGGTCGTGATCCAGGATGCCCTGGGTCGCGATGTCGACGCCTTCGCCCAGGATGCGGGCCTTTTCGTTGCCCTTCACATCGGCCAGGAACTTGAAGCTTTCGCCAAGCGCACAGAATTCACCCAAGGAATCCCAACGCAGGTGGCTTTCCTCCTGCAGCTGCTGGACGTGCTTGGGGGCGGACCCGCCGGCACCGGTCTCAAACAGGCCACCGCCCTGCATCAGCTTGACGATCGACAGCATCTTGGCCGAGGTCGCCAGTTCCAGGATCGGGAAGAGGTCGGTCAGGTAGTCACGCAGCACGTTGCCGGTGATCGCGATCGAGTTCTTGCCGGCGGTGATGGTCTTCAGCGACTGCACCGTGGCCTTGGCGGGCGACATGATCTGGAACTTGCCGGCAACGCCCTTGGCTTCCAGGATCGGCTTGACCATGGCGATAAGCTGCGCGTCATGGGCGCGGTTCTCGTCCAGCCAGAAGATCGCTTCGCAGCCTTCGGCCTTCTGACGTTCGATGGCCAGGTTCACCCAGTCTTCAATCGGTGCCTTGCGGGCGGACGCCGAACGCCAGATGTCGCCTGCCTGAACCTCGTGCGAATGCAGCACGGTGCCATCGTCCAGGATCATCTTGACGGTGCCCGCCTCGGCGATCTCGAAGGTGGTCGGATGCGAGCCGTATTCCTCGGCCTTCTGGGCCATCAGGCCGATGTTCTGAACGGTGCCGGCGGTGGCCGGGTTCAGTTTGCCGTTCTCTTTGAAGAACTTGATCGTCTCGTCATAGACCGGCGCATAGGAGTTGTCGGGGATGACGCAGACCGCGTCGGCCTCGTTCCCGTCCGGGCCCCAGCCCTTGCCGCCGGCGCGGATCAGCGCGGGCATCGACGCGTCGATGATGACGTCGGACGGCACGTGCAGGTTGGTGATGCCCTTGTCCGAGTTCACCATGTACATCGGCGGCTGGTCGGCCATGCAAGCGTCGATGGCCGATTTGATTTCGGCATTGCCTTCGACCCGTGCCAGCAGATCGCCCAGGCCCGAATTCGGGTTCACGCCCAGTTCCTTCAGCTCGGCCCCGTATTTGTCGAAAACGGGCTTCAGGTAGGCCTTAACCGCATGGCCAAAGATGATCGGGTCCGAGACCTTCATCATCGTCGCCTTCATGTGCAGCGAGAACAGGACGCCTTCGTCCTTGGTCTTGGCGATCTCTTCCTCAAGGAAGGCATCCAGCGCGGCGGCGGACATGTAGGTCGCATCGACCACGGTGCCGGCGGGATAGGACACGCCTTCTTTCAGCACGGTTTCGCCGGATGCGGTTTCCAGCACGATCTTGGCGGTCGCGGCCTTGTCCAGCGTTGCCGACACTTCGTTCGAGAAGAAGTCGCCGCCCGACATGGAGGCCACGCGGGTCTTGCTGTCCTTCGTCCACTCGCCCATGCGGTGCGGGTTGGCCTGAGCGAATTTCTTCACCGCGATAGCCGCGCGACGGTCGGAGTTGCCTTCGCGCAGGACCGGGTTCACGGCCGAGCCCTTGATGCCGTCGTACTTGGCGCGCACGGCTTTTTCTTCGTCGGTGGCGGGCTCTTCGGGGTAGTCGGGCAGCGCATAGCCCTGGGCCTGAAGTTCCTTCACCGCGGCGACCAGCTGCGGCACCGAGGCCGAGATGTTCGGCAGCTTGATCACGTTTGCTTCGGGGGTTTTCACCAGCTCACCCAGCAGGGCCAGATCGTCGGGGATCCGCTGCTCTTCGCTCAGGTATTCCGGAAAGGTCGAGATGATGCGACCGGCAAGCGAGATGTCCTTGGTGCCGACGCTGACACCAGCCGCTGCGGCGAATTTCTGGATCATCGGCAGGAAGGAGGCCGAGGCCAGTTCCGGCGCTTCGTCAACCTTGGTGTAGATGATGTCGGGGGTAGTGTTGTCAGCCATTGGTCAAGCCTCCGTTTGCTTTGCCGGTGGCTTAACCCAAGCCGGACAGCACGTCTACACCCCGGCGGCCCTGCGCGGCAATTTGCGGCATACAATTGCATACTGAGCTGCTTTTTGCGCGCCATGGCGGGGGAAATGCGCCCCCCTTGGGCTGATCGGGCCACGGGAATCACCTGGCCCTGCCCGGTCCCGGTGTTGACCCCGGCCCTCGGTTTACTTGCGCTTCCCGACCCCGGTGATCTCGCCCATGGTCAGCACCGGCGAGGCATCCATCAGATGCGCATCCATCATCGCTGCCACCCGTTCCAGCGACGCGACCAGCTGGGCCTGTTCCCAATCCGCCAGCTTTACGAATTCCCGCACGTAGCGCTGTTGCAGCGCATCCGGGGCTTCATCCAGCGCGGCGCGGCCCGTGTCGGTCAGAACCACGTTGGTCTGGCGGCGGTCGGTTTCCGATGGCTGGCGCACCACGAAGGCCCGCGCCACCAGCTTGTCCACCACCGAGGTCACCGTGGCCTGGGTCACGCCCATCTGCTGGGCCAGCGCCTTGGGCGTGACCGTCCCGCCCGGTTTCCCGGCGATGATCTGCAACACGCGCAGCTGTGCGGGCGACAGCCCGGCGGCGCTGGCAAGGTCGCGTCCATATTGGTCCGTGGCCCGCAGGATCCGCCGCAGCGCGATCAGGCTTTCGTCCACTCGGTTCGGGTCGGTCGTGCTCATCCCCGGAATATCGCATTGGGCGAAAATCGGCACAATATGCAAAGAAACCTCCTATCCAGAAGAAATTTACTTTACCTTCACAAATCAAATCAGCCCAAGGAAATATAGGGTTTCGCCGCAAAATATGGGGAAAATATGCCCATTTCAGCACCTAGGGGAGCATATTTTGCTTAGACGGTTGAAACTTTATCGGCGATGAACTAGTTAGCCTATCGAAGCAAACGAAAGGCCAGACATATGCCGAAGGACATCCTACAGTCCTCGGACAGCCCGTCCGAGACATCCGACCCCGCGTCTAGTACGCCCGTATTACGGAAACCCGAAGCGACCGATGGTTCCGCCATCTGGGCGCTTGTCCGCGATTGCAAACCGCTGGACGAGAATTCCATGTACTGCAACCTGATCCAGGCCGACCACTTCCGCGACACCTGTGTTGTCGCTGAACGGGACGGCGATATCCTGGGCTGGGTCTCGGGGCACATGATCCCGAACGAAGATGCCTTCTTTGTCTGGCAGGTCGCTGTCAGCCCCCGCGCCCGCGGTCTGGGCCTGGGTCGCAAGATGCTGACCCACCTGATCAACCGGGATGAATGCGCCGAGGCCGAGGCGCTGAAAACCACGATCACCGAAGACAACGACGCCTCCTGGGGTCTGTTCCGCAGCTTTGCCAAGTCCATTGGCGGGGAACTGACGGATGAGCCGCACTTCGAGGAAGAGGCGCATTTCGACGGGCACCACGACACCGAACACATGGTGACGATCACCCTGCCCGCGGAAGAAGACGCCGACGATCAGCCGCTGGCCAAGGCCGCCTGATCCGCCCGGATCTGTTCCCCACATCTTCAATCTGATTGCCTGGCGCGCCGCATCCGGCCGCGCCACCCATCCCCTTTGTCCCGAAAGGACGTATGACATGACCAAGACGATCTATGACCGCCGTGAAAGCGAAGCCCGGTCCTACTGCCGGTCCTTCCCCACCTCGTTCACCACCGCTCAAGGCAGCACCCTGAACGACGCCGAGGGCAACAGCTATATCGACTTCCTGGCGGGCTGTTCCTCGCTCAACTACGGGCACAACGATCCGGACATGAAGGCCGCGCTGATCGACCATATCGCCGGCGACGGCATCGCCCATGCGCTGGACATGCACACCGACGCCAAGGCCGATTTCCTGACCGCGTACGAGGAGAAGATCCTCAAGCCGCGCGGCATGGACTACAAGGTGATGATGACCGGCCCGACCGGCACCAACGCCGTCGAGGCCGCGATCAAGCTGGCCCGCAAGGTCACCGGCCGCCGCAACGTGATCGCCTTTACCAACGGCTTCCACGGCATGACGCTTGGCTCGCTCGCGCTGACCGGCAACTCCGGCAAGCGTGCCGGTGCTGGCGGTGCGCATCTGGGTGACGTGACCCACTTGCCCTACGACGGTGCCATGGGCGAGGGCGTGGACACCCTACCGTTCATCGAACAGATGATCGAGAACGGGTCCTCCGGTGTCGACGCGCCTGCGGCCTTCATCTTTGAACCCGTCCAGGGCGAAGGCGGTCTGAACGCCGCATCGGATGAATGGATGCAGGGCATCGCCAAGCTGGCCAAGAAACACGGTGCGCTGCTGATCGTCGACGACATCCAGGCGGGCTGTGGCCGTACCGGCACCTTCTTTGGCTTCGAACGCGCAGGCATCAAGCCCGACATGATCACCCAGGCGAAATCGCTGTCCGGCTTCGGCCTGCCCTTCGCGGCGCTGCTGATCAAGCCCGAGCATGACATCTGGAAGCCGGCCGAACACAACGGCACCTTCCGGGGCAACACCCATGCCTTTGTCACCGCCCGCGTCGCGATCGAAAAGTTCTGGTCCGACAAGGCGTTCGAGGAAGAGCTGGCGCATAAGGCGACCCTGATCACCACCGGGCTGCAACAGCTGGCCGACATGATCCCGGGTGCGAAACTCAAGGGTCGTGGGTTGATGCAGGGCGTCGACGTCGGCAGCGGAGAGCTGGCCGGTGAGATCTGCGCCCGCGCGTTTGAGCAGGGCCTGATCATCGAAACCTCGGGGGCCGAGGACGAAGTGGTCAAGGTGCTGGCACCGCTGACCACCACCGACGCGGAATTCCGCAAGGGGTTCGACATCCTGACCGGTGCCGCCGCCTCCATCCTTGAAACAACCAAAATTGCAGCGGAGTAAACCGACATGATCGTTCGCGACTTCAACAAGATCGTCAAAGAAGAAAAAGACCGCGTTGTTTCCGACGCCAACTGGACATCCGTGCGGATGCTGCTGGCCGACGACAAGATGGGCTTTTCCTTCCACATCACCTTTCTCGAGGCCGGTTCGGAACATACGTTCCACTACAAGAACCACTTCGAAAGCGTCTATTGCATGCAGGGCAAGGGCCGGATCACCGACCTTGCCACCGGTGAGACGCATGAGATCACGCCGGGCGTCATGTATGCGCTGGACCAGCATGACAAGCACACCCTCGTCGCGGACGAGGAACTGGTCATGGCCTGCTGCTTCAACCCGCCCGTGACCGGCACCGAGGTGCACCAGGCCGACGGGTCCTACGCGCCTGCCGAAACCACGGCCGAGGAAACCGCATAAGGCATTCCCATGACCCATACTGTTGAGAAAATCGGCGGGACAAGCATGTCCCGCGTGCATGAATTGCGCGATACGCTGTTCATCGGCGACCGCAAGGGCAGCGATCTATACGGACGTGTCTTCGTGGTCTCCGCCTTCGGCGGCATCACCAACCTGCTGCTGGAGCACAAGAAAACCGGCGATGCGGGCGTCTATGCGCAATTCGCCAATGCCGACAACGACCGCGGCTGGCACGAAGCGCTGGACCGCGTCGCCAAAGCGATGATCGCGGCCCACGAAGACGTGCTGGACCACCCGGCCGACGTCGAACGCGCCACCGAATGGGTGCACACGCGGATCGAGGACGCGCGCAATGCGCTGACCGACCTGCAGCGCCTGTGCAACTACGGCCACTTCCGCCTGGCAGAACACCTGTTGCAGGTGCGCGAACTGCTGTCCGGTCTGGGCGAAAGCCATTCGGCCTTTGTCACCGCGATGCTGCTGCAACGCTCGGGCGTGAACGCCCGGCTGGTGGATCTCTCGGGCTGGCGCGACGAAGGCGACATCACCCTGGACGACCGGATCACCGGGGCCATGTCCCGCGTCGATCCCGCCTCGGAAATGCCGATCGTCACGGGCTATGCCCAATGTGCCGAAGGCTTGATGCGCGAATTCGACCGTGGCTATTCCGAGGTGACGTTTTCCAAACTCGCCGCCCTGACGGGCGCGAGCGAGGCGATCATTCACAAGGAATTCCACCTGTCCTCGGCCGATCCGAACCTGGTCGGGCAGGACAACGTGCGCAAGCTGGGCCGGACCAATTACGACGTGGCCGACCAGCTGTCGAACATGGGGATGGAGGCAATCCACCCGAAGGCCGCCAAGACGCTGCGCCAGGCCGAAGTGCCCCTGCGCGTCACCAACGCCTTCGAACCCCATGATCCCGGCACGCTGATCGACGACCAGCCCGCGGATCAGCCGGGGGTCGAGATTGTCACCGGGCTGGATGTGATCGCACTTGAGGTCTTTGAACAGGACATGGTCGGGGTGAAGGGCTATGACAGCGCCATCCTTGACGTGCTGAAACGCCATGACGTGCGCATCGTGTCCAAGGTGTCCAATGCCAACACGATCACCCACTACGTCGACAGCTCGCTCAAGGTGATGAAGCGGGTCGAGAAGGACATCGCCGAGATCTACCCCTCGGCCGAGATCCGGTCGCGCAAGCTAGCCATGGCCTCTGTCATTGGCCGCGACCTCTCGACACTCAGCGTTCTGCAACGCGGCCTCTGTGCCGTGGCGGATGCGGGGCATTCCTGCATCGGCGCCGCGCAGGGCCCGCGCAACGTGGACGTGCAGTTCGTCATGGAACGTGACGACCTGGCCGCCTGCATCAAGGCCCTGCACGACGCCTTTGTGCAGCCTGATGACAAGGCCCAGAACAAGACGCTGAAGGCGGCGGCATAACCGCCTTTTAGCGCAACGGATGGCGGGGCGCTTCACCCCGTCCGGACGGTCCGGCATCCTCATCTGGCCGAGGGTGCCGGGCCGTTCCTTTTGCGGAACGGGTATCTCGCACATGACGGATCATTCGTTTCGCCACACTGCCACCCTGCCCGACATTGCCCCGCACCCGCCCCGGTGCTAGGCCAGCCGCATGACCCGCGACACTGCCCCCCGGACGATCCTGTTCAACAAACCCTTCGACGTGCTGTCGCAATTCACCGACCGCGGCACCGAAGGCTCGCCCCGCCGCACCCTGTCGGATTTCATCGACCTGCCCGGCGTCTATCCCGCCGGACGGCTGGACCGCGACAGCGAAGGGCTGATGATCCTGACCTCGGACGGGCGGCTGCAATCGCGGATCTCTCACCCGAAATTCAAGGCCCCCAAGACCTACCTGGCCCAGGTCGAAGGCATCCCCGATGACGCCGCCATCGCGGCGCTGGCCCAGGGTGTGACGCTGAAGGATGGCCCGACCCGCCCCGCCAGGGCACGACGGGTTGAGGCACCCGATTGGCTATGGCAGCGGGATCCGCCGATCCGGGTGCGCAAATCCGTGCCTGACGCCTGGATCGAGCTGACGATCACCGAAGGCCGCAACCGCCAGGTGCGCCGGATGACCGCCCATGTGGGCCACCCGACCCTGCGCCTGATCCGCGTCGCCATCGGTGACTGGCACCTGGGCGATCTTGCCCCGGGCACGTGGAAACCCGCCTGAGGCCCATGCCGCGTGCCGTTGCGCCATGCCGGGACCGGGTCTAACCTGCCGTCACCACATCCGAAAACCGCAGAACCAGACGCCAGGACAAGACCGCATGGAGCAGCTGACCCAGATCTTTCGCATCGACTGGCAGGCCGAGGCCATCGGCCTGATCGGCGGCGTGCTGTTCTTCGGATCCTGGATGCTTCAGGCCTGGGAAAGCCGCCGCGCGGGCCGGTCCGTTGTCTCGACCCGGTTCTTCGTCATCCGGTCCCTCGCCTCGGCGCTGCTGGCCTTTGAAGGGCTGCGCACGGGGTCTTTTTCCGTCTTTGCGGTGATGGCGGCGACACTGGTTCTGATGCTGTACAATCTGCGCCTGTCGCTGCGAACACCCCCCGAAAGCTGAGGGCGGCCCTTCGCCCGTCCCTTCGGTCCTGATTTCAGGACCCACAGGCAAGGCGGCGCGCTTTAGACGCGGCTCAGCAAGGCCGTGCTGTCCGGCAGGGGCAGACAAACCGCCAGCCCGTCCAGCCGCCGGATCTTCAGCCCGCTTTGTTCGGCCGCTTCGCGGTAGCGGCGGCGCTTGAAATCGTCGACCAGGATGATGCCGCCCGGGGCCAGCCGCGCCTTGGCTTCGCGCAGGCAGGCTTCCCTTGCGCGGCCATCGATGACGATCAGGTCGAATTCGCCGGAAAGATCCCGGATCGCATGGACATAGCGGTCGAAATGCTGCCCGGCAAAGCCTGCCTTGCGCGATCCGACCCGGCCCGCGTCCTGCATCGCCACATGCCGCAGGGTGACGTTTTCCACCCCCTCCAGCCGCCCCTGGACCATCTGGTGCCATTCCCCGTCATGCTCGACCGAGGTGACCTGCCCGGCCCGCTTCGACAGCCAAAGCGTGCTGGCACCCGAGCCCCATTCGAAGACCCGCGCATCGGGCCGCGCCCGCAGGAAACTGTCGACCTCTCGCACCGCGTCGAAGGTCCACCAGGGCAGATCCAGCCGGCTGAGGTCGTCGAAATCGTAGATCGCGAACAGCGACCGCAGCCAGAGATTGCGCCGCGTCGGCCGCGCCTCGAGCTTCTCCAGAACACCTGTTTTCCGCGCCACGTCACGGCCCTTGCGCATGGCCCCCACGTAGGTCTGCCGTATCGCCTGATGCATCATCTTGGCACCTCTTGCCCGATCACCTCGTCGCCCGCGCCGCCAAAGCGCTGGTCGATCACGTATTTGTCTTTTTCCCGCAAGCCGGTGGATTGCAGCAGCTCGGCCACCAGGCCGACGCCCAGAACCTGCGTTCCCGTCACCACGAACAGGATCCCGATCAGCAGAAGCGGCCGGTTTCCGATCGGCCCCATGTCCAGGACCCACAGCGCCGAGAGGTAGGAAATGAAGGCCAACCCCAGCAGAAGCAGGGGCAGACCGATCATTCCGAAAAAGTGCAAGGGGCGGGATTGATAACGCGTCTTCAGCTTGACGGTCACGATATCCAGTAGCCCCTTCACCATCCGGCGCGACCCGTATTTCGATTGGCCGTGCATCCTTGGGTGATGGTCCACCGCGATCTCGGCCACGCGATAGCCCGCCGCGTGCAGCAGCGCGGGCGTAAAGCGGTGCAATTCGCCATAAAGGTTCAGATGCCGCGCCGCGCGCCGTGTATAGGCCTTGAAGCCGCAGTTGATGTCGTGAAGATCGACCTCGAACAGGCGGGCGGTCATGCGGTTGAACAGTTTCGACGGCAGCGTCTTGCCCATGGGATCATGGCGCGTCTGCTTCCATCCCGAGACCAGGTCATAGCCTTCGCCCAGCTTGTCCAGAAAGCGCCCGATCTCTTTCGGGTCGTCCTGAAGGTCGGCGTCCATGGTCACGATCACATCGCCGCGCGCCTCGGCAAAGCCGGCGGACAGCGCCGCCGCCTTGCCGAAGTTGCGGGTAAAGCGGATGACGCGGACACGCGGATCAAGCTCGGCCAGGGCTTCGGCGATCAGCTCTCCTCCGTCGTCGGAACCGTCGTCGACCAGAATGATTTCATGCGCGAGGGCGGATTTGGTCGGAGTGGGTTTGGCCGGAACAGATTTGTTCGGGGCGGGAATATTCGGGCCCGGATCCGCCCCGGGCACGGTCGCCGAAGGGGGCGCTGACGCGCGTTCCGAACCGCTCGTCTTCTCTGAGGTCACCGTCAGCCCTGCCATGGCCTCGGTGATGCGCTGGTGCAAAGGCTCCAGCGTTGCGGCCTCATTCAAAAAGGGCACAACGATCGAGACCGTCCGCACCGGCCCCCGCCGATCCGCACGCGCCTGCAACACCTGCCGAAGTTGCGGTGACACATTCATCTGCTTACCCTCACGTTCCGGGGCGCATTGCGAATGCTCGTGGAACGGATTCATTGGCCCCGATTGATGCCATTGTTTCCTTTCAAAATGGTAATTTTATGGCGCACCAGGGCGGATTGTTGCAGATTGAAGCGAAAGCAAAAGGACATGGCATGACCGAGGCACCCGGAGCGATCCGGCCCGATCACAGCGCCCCCCACGACGGCCTTCTGTCGGCACAGTCCGATCGCCCGCAAGCCGACGGGACGCCCGGCACCGGTGCACCTGGCTGGTCGCGGGTCTATGTGCTGGCGGTTCTGATGGTCTTGGGCCTGGGGCTATATACCCTGGGCGAACCCTTCGGGCGCGATCAAGGCATTCATTCCACCATCGCCTATGCCTGGACCGAAGGCCTGATCCCCTATCGCGACGTCTACAATATCAAGCCGCCCTTCACGACGGTGATGCATGCCCTGTCGCAGATGCTTTTCGGGGCGCAGACCCAGGCGATCCGCCTGCTGGACTGGGGCGCTGTCGCGGCCTCGGTCCTGGGGCTGGTGCGGGTCCTGCAGATGCTGGGCCGCAGCCGGACCGAGGCGGGTTTCGCCGCCCTTGGCTTTGCCCTGATCTACTATTCCCTGACCTATTGGGAACACGCCCAGACCGATGGCTGGGCGGGGATGATGGTGATCCCTTCTCTGCTTTGCCTGCTGTCGGGCTGGCGGCGCGCGGGAAGGGCGCGGCTGGGCTGGATGCTGGCGGCCGGGGCGCTTCTGGGCGTCGGCGTGGGGTTCAAATACACCATCGCCGCCGCCGGGCTTCTGGTCTTTGCTCCTCTGATCTCGGGAGGGCCGGCGCTTCGGTTCCGGCTGACGGACCTTCTGGCCTATGTCGCGGGGGGCGCGCTCGTCCTCGGCCTGACCGGCCTGGTCCTCGCCAGGGCCGGCGCGCTTGGCCCCTTCCTGGAGATCCAGGACTACATCCGTGGCTATATCGCCTACGGCTCGGACAGCGCTGCGCCGCTGCGCGGCGTGACGGTTCTGTTCACCCTGGTGCCGCTTGTGGGCTGGATCACCCTTCTGGGTCTCCTGCCCTGGCTGGCCGCCCTGATACGGGGAGAGAGCCTGTTTGTCGCCACAACGGCGATCTGGGGTTTTACCGCCTTTGTCTCGGGCCAGGTACAGGGCAAGGGCTTTGCCTATCACTTCATGCCGCTGATCCCGATCTACGCAGTGCTCTTTGGCCTCTTCCTCGCGGCGCTGCATGGGGCGCTGATGCGCCGCGTGACCTCGACCTCGGGAGCGCGGATGCTGATCGGGCTTGCCGTGATCTGGATGGTGGTGACCAGCCCGATCTCGGGACGCAGCCTGCAAAGCTTTACGCTCTGGCTGCGCCAGGCCCCGCTGACGGCCTATCACGCCACCTACCCCATGCCGCCCGATTTCGACATCACCGCGGTCAACGACTTTGCTGCCACCCTCGCTCGCCACCGCGCGCCCGGAGACAGGCTTTTTGTCTGGGGCTACGAGACGATGCTCTACCTGCTGGCGCAGGAGCCGCCGCGCTACCGCTATGCCTATGCCTGGCCCTTCGTAGTGGATTTCCACGACGGACGCTACAGCAACGATCTGATGCAGCGCCTGCGTGCCTCCCCCCCGAAGCACGTTGTCCTGCAGGATGGCGACGCCACACCCTGGGTCACCGGCCGGCCCGAGAGTTCGCTAGAGTTCCTAGCGCAGTTCAATGACCTGAACGCCTTCCTCGCCGAAAGCTACGAGGTGCTCGAGACGACCGAGAGGTTCCGCCTGCTGGAACGGCGCGACTGAGGGGCGCTGCCCCTCGGTGCTGAAGCACCTCACCCCGGGATATTTGTGAAAACCAAAGAGGGCCAAAACACGAAGAGGGGCGCGCGCCCCCTCTTTGGTTTTTCGAAATATCCTCGGGGGTGCCGCGACTGCCCTGGCAGTCGTGGCGGAGGGGGCAGACAGCCCCCTCCGCGCCTGCAGGGCGCGGCCCTAGACCTGGCCGCCCTAGACCTGACTGGGCAGCCAGAGCACGATCTGCGGGAAGGCCACCAGGCCTGCAATCGTCAGCGCATCGGCCACGAAGAAGGGCGTCACGCCGCGGAAGACGTCCTGGACCGAGACCTCGGGGCGCACGCCGGCAACTACGAAGCAGTTCAGCCCGATCGGGGGTGTGATGAGACAGAACTCGGCCATCTTCACCACCAGGATCCCGAACCAGATCGCGCACATCGGGCCGGACATGCCAAAGGCGCTGTCCGCAGCCGAGACCATCTCGCCGCCATTCAGGGCCATGACCGCCGGGTAGACCACCGGAAGCGTCAGCAGCAGCATACCGATGGCGTCCATGAACATCCCCAGCACCGCATAGGCCAGCAGGATCAGCACCAGCGTCATCATCGGCGACTGGTCAAGCGAGGTCAGCCAGCCCGAGAATGCGCGCGGCAGGTCGGCGAAGCCCAGGAAACGGACGTAGATCAGCACGCCCCAGATGATCGTGAAGATCATCGCCGAGAGCTTGGCCGTCTCCATCAGTGCGTCCTTGAACTGCGGCCAGCGCATGCCATGCACCAGTGCCATCAGGAAGACCACGAAGGCCCCCAGGGCCCCGCCCTCGGTCGGGGTGCCCCAAGCGTCGCCGCCAAAGGGGTTGTAGATGAAGCAGATGATGATGAAGACCACGAAGAAGATCGGGAAGGCCGGCGGCAGCGCCTTGAAGCGTTCGCCCCAGGTAAAGCCCCGCACCGGCGGCCCGAAGTTCGGCAGCGCCAGCGCCATACCGACGATCAGCGCGCCGTAGATCACCGCCGAGAAGGCCCCGGGAATAAAGCCCGCCAGCAGCAGCTTGCCCACGTCCTGTTCCACGATGATCGCGTAGATCACCAGGATGGCCGAGGGCGGGATCAGGGACGCAAGCGTACCCCCCGCCGCCACGACGCCCGCTGCAAAGCGCTTGTCGTAGCCGATCTTCAGCATCTCGGGGATGGCGATGCGGGCAAAGACCGCCGAGGTCGCGACCGAAGCCCCCGACACCGCCGCAAAGCCCGCCGTGGCAAAGACGGTCGAGACCGCAAGCCCGCCGGGCAGCCAGCCGACCCATTTCTTCGCCGCCTCGAACAGCGCCTTGGTCAGCCCCGCGTAATAGGCGAGATAGCCGATCAGGATGAAGGTCGGGATCAGCGACAGCGCCTGGCTTGAGACCTTGCCATGCGGCACCTGACCGGCGGTCTTCACCGCGATGGTGAGCGCCTTGCCGAAGCGCGCGGGGTCATAGCCGAACTTGTTCCAGAAGATCCAGACCAGCCCGATCAGCCCCGCGACACCGGCGGCAAAGGCCACGCGCATGCCCAGGACCACCATGGCCAGCAGGAAAAGAGAGACGATAATGCCGATTTCGATAGGTTCCATGTCCCTGCCCCTGCTTTACGTATCTGCGCCCGAGACGTGCGCCGCCTCTTCCGCTGCCTGTTCCGCGACCGACCGGTTCAGCGGAACGCCCGCGGGCTCTCCTCCGCCGATGATGCCCTTGGCATAGCCGACCAGCTGCACCACCAGGCGCAGCGACAGGATCGAGAAGGCCACCGGGGCCAGAAGTTTCGCCGGCCAGAGCGGCAGGGCGATGTCGATGGTGCTGTCGCGCGACCAAAGCGGCGCGTTCCAGTCGAAGGACCGGTCGAAATGCGCCCAGGAGCCCCAGATCAGCAAGAGGATCAGGATCAGCGCCACCAGGGTCGTGATGAATTCCGCCGTCCACAGCACCCGGCCCTTCAGCCGGCCGACCAGGATGTCCATGCGGATGTGCCCGCCGTCGCGCTGCGTGTACGAGATCCCCATGAAAGCGATCAGCGGCATGATCTGTTCGATCCAGTCCACGTACCCCGGCAGGGGCGTGTTCATGGCATTCCGTCCCGACACCGAGACCACCGCCAGCACCATCAGTGAAAACACCGCCAGACCCGAGATCAGGGCCAGCACCCTTTCGATCCTGAGCAATCCTAGATCAATCCGGCTGAGAACGGATCCGTCCTCGAGCACCGCCGAAGAGCCCGCCATGTGTCACCCCCAATCCTGTCATTATCCCTGTGGGACCCGATCCCGCCGCTTAACCCAGCCTGCGGGCCTGCCCCTGTTCCGTGCCGTTCCCATGATCGCCAGGTGCCCCGGGCTTTCGCCGGGTGCTGCCCGCTGCCAATCCCTATCCGACAGGCCCACCCCCGTGGGCCCAACCGTATGGGTAGGAACGAGAAAACCCCGCCCCCTGCGCCATGGTCGAAGCCAGGGCACCGGGACGGGGTCGTGTTGCATGATTACATGCGGGACGCCTTCAGCGCCTCCATCATGGTGTCATAAAGTTCCTGCGCGGGCATGCCCTGCGCCGTCATGTCGGCAATCCACTGATCGCGGATCGGCGCGGCGGCGGCGGCGCGGAACTTCTCGAGGTCTTCCTCGGAATAGGTGACCTTCTGCACGTTCTTCTCGGCCAGGATGCCTTCCCACTTGTCGAGGATCTTGGCGTATTCGGCCAGGTAGTGATCCATCGCCATGGGCACGGCTTCCATCAGCGCGGCCTTGTGTTCGTCCGACAGCATGTCATAGGCGTCGGTGTTCACAACGACCGGGCAGTTCACGGTGCCGGGGTTCAGGTTCGCGGTCCACCAGTCGGCCATGTCGATGGTCCGATAGGCGAAATGCGCGTGCTGGGCGAAGGCCACCGTGTCGACAACGCCGGATTCCATGGCGTTGTAGGCTTCGGTCGCGGTCACCGAGGTCGGCACGGCCCCGACGGTCTGGAAGGCCTGGCCAATGCCGCCGGTGGCGCGCACGCGCATGCCTTCGAACTTCTCAAGGCTGTCGGCCGGCTCGCCGGTGCCAACGATGTTGTACTGCGGCATGGGCGACGGCATCAGCAGCATCGCGTTCCAGCGGCCCAGGTCTTCCTTGGCGGCGTCGGTCGCATAGACGGCGTTGGACACGGCCACTTCTTCTTCAAGCGTGTTCACACCGATGAAGGGCAGTTCCAGAACGGTCAGCGTGGGGTTCTTGTCGCGGTGATAGCCGGCGCAGAACTGGGCCATCTCGAACGCTCCGATCGAGATCCCGTCAAGGTTCTCGCGGTTGCTGGACAGACCCCCGTACGAGATGTTCAGCGTGAACTCTCCGTTGGTCTTTTCGGTCAGGATCTCGTTCAGCTTTTCGATGTGGCTGGTAAAGACGCGCGGCTTGCCCCAGACGGACACGCTCCATTCATCCGCCACGGCCGGAGCGGCGATGGCAATCGACAATGCGGCAACCGCCGCACCTTGCAGGTACTTCGTCATGGTATTCCTCCCGTAAGTTCCGGCCTCGAAACGGACCGGTTAGAGGGGAACCGTACAAGCACGGCCCGTTTTGGCAAGCAGAAATCTCCAACATTTTTTGCGCCCGGCCCGAGGGAGCCGCCGGGAATGCCTGTACACAAGGGTCTGCGCGGCCCCGGCCTGTCCATCCGTATAGGTCAATTTTTCCGGTCATCGCGGCCGCGCAGGACATCCCGCAGCGCCACGGCCGGACGATTGCCCCCAAGCGGGGGACAATCGCCAAGCCCTTGGAATCGCGGCAAAGCCGGGGCCGGAGCTTGGGCAGCCCCGCCCGGTTCCCAGCCCTGCCCGCGCCCGGCGATCAGGCGACCCGGTCGCCCTGCACCCAGACGCCGCGCACCGCCGGCACCCCGGCGATCATCGAAAAGCGGATCAGGTCCGCGCGTTGCCCCGGTTCCAGCATGCCGCGATCGGCAAGCCCGCTGGCCCGCGCCGGGGCCGAGGTCACCGTGCCGATGCCGCGCGCCATGTCGCCCCACAGCTCTCCCAGCTGGACCGCCGCCAGAAGCAGCGCCGCCGGCACGTAATCCGACGACAGGATGTCCAGCAGATCCAGGTCGGCCAGCTCGCTGGCCGCCACGTTGCCGGAATGCGATCCGCCGCGCACAAGGTTGGGCGCGCCCATGATGACCTTGATGTTATGCGCATGACAGGCGCGCGCGGCCTCGACCGTGGTGGGGAATTCGGCCATGCGGATGCCATGACCGGCGGAAACCGCAACCTGATCCGCCGTGGTGTCGTCATGGCTGGCCAGCACCGCGCCGAAACGCGCCGCCGCCGCCACCGATCCGGCCTCGTGCGCGGCGCCCAGCTTGTCGTGCAGGCCGGTCAGGAAATCGCAGTAGTCGGCAAAGCCTTCCTTGGACAGCCCGTGCTTGCCACAGACGTAATCCTCGAACTTGCCGATATCGCGGAACTGGCGCTGACCCGGCGTGTGGTCCATCAGCGACACGATGCCCACGCGGTCCTCGGGGCCGAATTCCTCCAGCTCTTCCAGCAGCGTCTCGGAACAGGTCTCGGCCCGCAGGTGCAGCCGGTGGCTGATCCGCAGCGCGCCCTTGGATTGCATCGACAGGATCTCGTCCGCCATCGACCGCGCGTATTTGCCATAGCGCTTGCCCGCGTCCGACACGATGGACCCGACGCGGATCGCGTCGAAGACCGTTGTGATGCCACAGCCCGCCAGTTCCCGGTCATGGGCGACGATGGCCGCCTGATGCGGCCAGTTCACCTTTGGGCGCGGCTGCATGTGGCGTTCCAGGTTGTCCGTGTGCAGCTCGACCAGCCCGGGGGCCACCCAGTCACCATCGCAATCCACCCCGCCCGAGGCCGGGCCGGTGCCGACCTCGGCCACCTTGCCGTTGCGCATCACGACATGGCCGTCGATCACCTCTCCGGGCAGGATCAGCTTGGCATTGCTCAGGATCACTTCGTCCTGCTGGCTGATGTCCTTCATTCCGTCACCTCGATTGTCTCGGGCCTGTCTGCGGCCCCTGTTTTATCTGTCTTCAATGTCTGTGTCATGTCGGGCAACAGCGCGCTCAGCACCTGCGCCACGGTCTTGTCCAGTGCCCCGCCGTTGTCGGTGGTGACCACACGGGCCAGACCTTCGGGCAGCGCGTAATCGGCCCTTTGCAGCCGGCGCGCGATATCCTCGGCGCTTTCGCGCCCGCGGGCGGCAAGCCTCTGGGCCAGAACCTCGGGCGCGGCAGTCAGTTCCAGCACCGCGAAATTGGCAAACCGTGCCTGCGCCTGCGCCAGCACCGCACGCGACAGGTTCACCAGCAGGGTGCGTCCCTGATCGAGATCCTGCGCAATCGTGCCGGGAATGCCATAGCGCAGCCCATGCGCCTGCCAGTGCAGCGCAAAGTCGCCCGCCCCGGCGCGCGCCTCGAAGGCGGCCTCCGCGACGCCCTCGAAGTCTTCGCCCCCGGCCTCTTCCGGCCGGGTGATGACCCGCCGCACCAGCCCCACGTCCGGCCGCGCCTGCGCCACCGCCTGCATGACGCTGTCCTTGCCAACGCCCGAAGGGCCCACGACCCCGATCAAGAGGCCCAGTCCGCTCATGCCGCCCTCGGCGGGGCATAGCCCGTGACGTCGATGACCCGGTCGCAGACCCGATCGCGGGCGGCCTCGTCATGGAAGATCCCGATGATCGCCGCGCCGCGTGCCTTGGCCTCTTCGATCAGGGCCAGCACGACCTCGCGGTTGGTGGCATCCAGCGATGCAGTCGGTTCGTCCAGCAACAGCGCAGGATAGTCATGCGCAAAGCCGCGCGCGATGTTCACCCGCTGCTGTTCCCCGCCCGAAAAGGTCGTGGGGCTCAGGCTCCACAGGGTTTCGGGGATGTTCAGCCGCCCCAGAAGATCGCGCGCCCGCTCCAGCGCCGCCTCTTTCGCGACGCCCACGGACAGCAGCGGCTCGGCCACCACCTCAAGCGTCGGAACGCGTGGCACCACGCGCAGGAACTGGCTGACATAGCCAAGCGTGTGGCGGCGCAGCTCAAGGATCTCGCGCGGGTTGGCGGCGGCCACGTCCACCTCACCCACCCAGATATGGCCCGAGGCCGCCAGGTAGTTGCCGTAGATCATGCGCATCAGCGTGGATTTCCCCGCGCCCGAGGCCCCGGTCAGCGCAATGCATTCGCCCTTGGCCACCGCCAGTTCCGCGCCCGTCATCACCGGGATCACCGCGCCGCCCTGATTGTGCAGGGTGAAGGTCTTCGACAGGTTCTCAATACGGATCATCTTTTCATGTCCTTCTACATCTGGCCTTTGCATCGCCGCCCCGCTCATACCTGAAGCACGCTCGACACCAGCAGCTGCGTATAGCCATGCTGCGGATCGTCCAGAACCTGATCGGTCAGCCCGGCCTCGACGACCTCACCGCCCTTCATGACCATCAGCCGGTCCGCCAGCAGGCGCACCACGGCCAGATCATGGGTTACGATGATCGCCGACAGCCCCATTTCCCGCACCAGTCCGCGCAGCAGATCCAGCAGACGCGCCTGAACGGACACATCCAGCCCCCCGGTCGGCTCATCCATGAAGACCAACCTTGGCCCCGTCACCAGATTGCGCGCAATCTGCAACCGCTGCCGCATCCCGCCGGAAAAGGCCGAAGGCCGGTCATCAATCCGCTCGCCCGAGATCTCGACCCGCCCCAGCCAGTCCAGCGCCTCTTCTCGGATCTGGCCATAGTTCCGCGCGCCCACGGCCATCAGACGCTCGCCTACGTTGCCACCGGCACTGACGTTCATCCGCAGCCCCTCATGGGCGTGCTGGTGAACAAAGGCCCAGTCGGTCCGGCGCAGCATCCTGCGCTCCGGCTCGCTCATCCGCACCGTGTCCTTCAGGCCATCGGTGCGAGTGTCGAACAGGACCTCTCCGTGATCCGGGGTCAATTGCCCCGCCAGACAGTTCAGCAAGGTCGTCTTGCCCGACCCGCTTTCGCCGACGATGCCCATGACCTCACCGGGCCAGAGGTCAAAACTCACATCCCGGCAGCCGACGCGCGCGCCATAAAACTTGGCCACATCCCGGACCGACAACAGCGGCCCGCTCTCCTGCAAATTGCTCATGCCGCATCCTCCGCCGCAAGCGCCCCGCGATGGCCATTGGCCTGCCGCGTGCCGCAGTAATCCGTGTCGGAACAGACGAACATCCGCCCGCCCGCATCATCGACAATCACCTCATCCAGGTAACTGTCCTCGGCCCCGCAAAGATCGCAGGGATGATCGGCCTTCGAGGGATCAAAGGGATGATCCTCGAAATCCAGGCTGACAACCTTCGTGTAAGGCGGCAGCGCATAGATCCGCTGCTCCCGCCCGGCCCCGAACAGCTGCACGGCAGCCATCTCCATCTTGGGATTGTCGAACTTGGGGATCGGGCTGGGGTCCATCACATAGCGCCCCTCGACCTTCACCGGATAGGCATAGGCCGTGGAAATCGCCCCGTGCCGCGCGATATCCTCATACAGCTTCACATGCATCAGCCCATATTCCTCAAGCGCGTGCATCTTGCGGGTCTCCACCTCCGAGGGCTCCAGGAACCGCAGCGGCTCGGGGATCGGCACCTGGTAGACCAGCACCTGGCCCTCCCCCAACTCTTCCTCCGGGATGCGGTGGCGGGTCTGGATCACCGTCGCCTCGCCCGTGCGCTCGGTCACCGCAACGCCCGCGGTCTTCTCGAAAAACTTGCGGATCGACACGGCGTTCGTCGTGTCATCCGCCCCCTGGTCGATCACCTTGAAGCGATCCTCGGGCACCATGACGGCCGCCGACACCTGTACTCCGCCGGTGCCCCAGCCATAGGGCATCGGCATCTCGCGGCTGGCAAAGGGCACCTGGTAGCCCGGCACCGCCAGCCCCTTAAGGATCGCCCGCCGGATCATCCGCTTGGTCTGCTCATCCAGATAGGCAAAATTATAGGCCTGATCCTGTCCGTCCATCACACCATCCCCCTGATCATCTTGCCGAAAATACTCCCGCCGGAGGCATCCCCGCCCCCCACATGCACAACACACCTCATTCCGCCGCCTCCCGGGCGAGGACGCCGGTCACGGCGGAGGAGCTTGTCCCCGCCTCGCGCCGCAATTTCCGGATCAGCTCTAGCTCGGACTGGAAATCGACGTAGTGGGGCAGCTTGATATGCTCCAGGAAGCCCGTCGCCTGGATGTTGTCGCTGTGATACAGAACGAATTCCTCGTCCTGCGCAGGTGCGCCGACGTTGTCCTCGCCCAGCTCTTCCCACCTCAGCGCCCGGTCAACCAGCGCCATGGAAATCGCCTTGCGCTCGGTTTGACCGAAGACCAGCCCATAGCCGCGGGTGAATTGCGCCGGCTCCGTCTTGGACCCGACGAACTGGTTCACCGTCTCGCATTCGGTCAGCACCACCTCTCCCACCTCGACGGCAAAGCCCAGCTCGGGCAGATCGACCTCGACCGGCACCGTGCCGATGCGCAATTCGCCCACGAAGGGGTGGTTGCGCCCATAGCCGCGCTGCGTCGAATAGGCCATGCCCAGCACGAACCCCTCATCGCCCCGCGTCAGCGCCTGAAGCCGCAGCGGTCGCCCGGCAGGAAGCTCAAGCGGCTCGCGCGTCAGATCGCGTGGGGTGTCATCCTCGGGCACCTCCTCGACCTGGATCAGACCCTCGCGGTCCAGGAATTCGGTCACATGCGGCACCTCGGGCGGCAGCGGTTCGGCCATCACGGCCTCGGGCGGCTCCAGCCCCTCGGCAGCCAGCGCAAAATCCAGCAGGCGATGCGTATAATCGAAGGTTGGCCCCAGCACCTGCCCCCCCGGCGCATCCTTGAACGTGGCCGAGATCCGGCGATCACAGGCCATCGCGCCGGTATCCACCGGCTCTGAATAGCCAAAGCGCGGCAGCGTGGTGCGATAGGCGCGGATCAGGAAGATCGCCTCGATCAGATCGCCGCGCGACTGCTTGATCGCAAGGGCCGCCAGATCGGGGTCATACATCGACCCTTCCGCCATCACCCGGTTCACCGCCAGGGCCAGCTGTTCGCGGATCTGCGCCACGCTCAGCTCACTCACCTCCCGGTCGCCGCGCCGTTCCTCGGCCAGCCAGGCATGGGCATTGTCGATGGCCCGTTCGCCACCTTTCACCGCAACATACATCAGCGCACCTTTGTGGTTCTGGGCAGGGCCGCCACGCGCGCCCCGCTGGTGAAGAAGGCATCGAACCCCAGGGGGAAAAGCCTGGCATTGGCCTGGAACGCCGCCACCTCGGGCAGCGACAGCGCCGCCTGATCCCGGATGCCCGGCCCGGTCAGCACCGCACCCTCGGCTTCCAGCCTGTCCGTCTCGACGATCAGCGTCGCCGCCCGGTCGGGGTATTCCGGCGTGCCGATGGCAAACCGGTCCACCGGCTGCAGCGCCGCCCAGGTGCCAAGGGCGAACATCGCCTCCTCGGGTCCCACAAGCGGCGCGCCGGTGTGAAAGGTGATCCAGTCGCGCACCGGGCCCGCGTCGTGATCGCCCGCCAGGTGCACCGGCGTCTCGGGATCGCACAGCGTCAGAAGCAGCACCGAGGCCGCCACCGACAGGGGCTCCGGCCCCTGCCCGCCCGCAAGATCCTCGATCCGGCCGGGACGTGCCATGCACTCCATCGCGGCGCGGAAGGCATGGGCCGAGTGCACCGGCACATCCGCAAAGCCGCCTTCCAGCGCGCGACTGCTGTCAAAGGTCAGATCGCCCATCATTCGCCCCGTACCATCGTGAAGAAATCCACTTTCGTTGCCGCAGCCTTGGCGGCGCGCTCCTCGCGCCGGACCCGGCGCGCCTCGCTCAGCGGGGTCAGGATCGCGGCCTCGACCGTATCTCCGCCCTCGCCCTGCATCAGCGCATCGCACAGCGCGGCAACCTCGGCCTTGGCGCGGTCGCGGCCCTGCACCATGGCGTGACCGACGCGGCCATCGCCCAGGCGCAGGGAACAGCGCGTCACGCTCATCTCGCCCAGGTTGAAGGCCGCGCCCGTGGCCCCGGCCCGTCCGCGCACCATGACGCCGCCCACCTCGGGCCGGCGTAGCCAGGTGAAATCCGGGGTCAGCCCCGCATCCGCCCAAAGCGCCGCAAGATCCCCCGCAGGGGCCTGGGCCAGCAGGCTCATCCAGCCCTTGCGCGCCGCGTTTTCATCTTCTGTCAGATCTTTCATCTAGACACCTTGCCGGTTTGTCTAACATTCTATACAACTAGACAAATGTTACGCCCTTTTGCCCGGAAACGGCAAGGTGCAGGAAGGTGAAATTTTCATGACAGACGCCCCGACCCAGGCGAAGACCCCCTTGTGGAAATCCATCGCCACCGCCCTGACCGAAGATATCGTCGCCGGCCGCTACCGCCCTGGTGACAAGCTGCCAACCGAGGCGCAGCTCTCGGCGCGTTTCGGGGTGAACCGCCATACGATCCGCCGCGCCCTGTCGGACATGGCAGACCAGCAGCTGGTGCTGTCGCGGCGCGGGGCCGGTGTCTTCGTGCACCAGCCGCCGACCGACTACCCAATCGGCCCGCGCGTGCGCTTTCACCAGAACATCCGCGCCGCCGGCCGCCTGCCCGCGCGCGAGATCCTGACCCTGGAAACCCGCGCCGCCGATGCAGAAGAAGCCGAGGCCCTGCGCCTGTCCCCCGGTGCGCCGGTGCATGTCAGCACCGGCCGGTCGCTGGCCGATGGCACGGCCGTGGCCTATTTCCGGTCGGTCTTTCCGGCCGAAGCCTTGCCGGACATGGCCAAGCACCTGATGCGTCTGTCGTCGGTCACCAAGGCGCTGAAGGCCTGCGGCATCGACGATTACACCCGCCCCTCGACCCGGATCACGGCGCAGCGGGCGGATGCCACCCTGGCGCTGCACCTGCAATGCCGCGAAGGCGACCCGGTGCTGCGCACCCTCTCGGTCAGCCTGGCTCCGGACGGCCAGCCAGTGGAATACGGCCGCACCTGGTTCTCGGGCGACCGCGTGACCCTGACCGTGGCCGAGACCTCGCCCGACTGACCTGCCCCCCCGGACGGGCCCGTCCTGCCGCGACGGCAGCTTTGTGGCGACTTTCCCGGAACATGTCACGCCGCCGATACATTCTGCCTTTATCCACAGGCAAAAGGTAACGAGCAGGCCGAATCCATGACCATGCCCTACCCCGCCTTGCGCTTCACCGGCGCATCGATTCTACGCGACGGCGAGATGCAGTCGCGCTCTATCGCCATTGCCGATGGCCGGATCACCCGTGGCCCCCTGCCCGAGGTGGACCTGAGCGGCTATCTGGTCCTGCCCGGGATCATCGACCTGCATGGCGACGCCTTCGAACGTCATATCGCGCCGCGCCCCTCTGCGCCCTTTCCGCCCCTTGTGGGCCTGCGCGGGGCCGACCGTGACGCCGCCGCCAATGGCGTGACTACCGCATACCTTGCCCAAAGCTGGAGCTGGGAAGGCGGCAAGCGCAGCCCCGACTACGCCCTGCGGATGATGCAGGCGCTGCGCGACTATGCGCCCCGGGCGCTGACCGACCTGCGCCTGCAGATCCGCTGCGAAACCCATACCGTCGACACCGCCGACCGGCTGCTGGCCGCGATCCGCGCCCATGGCATCGACTACGTGGTCTTCAACAACCACCTCGACGAGGCCGAGATGCTGCAGCAGGCCCGCCCCGAGGCGCTGTTTGCCTGGGCCAAGGACGCGGGCCGCACCCCAGAAGAGCACCTGGCCGTGGTAAAGGCCGCGCAGAAGCAGAAGGCCCAGGTGCCGCGCTACCTGTGCCGCCTGGCCGAGGGCTTCGACACCCTGGGCGTGACCTACGGGTCGCACGACGACCCCGATGGCGAGACCCGTGAAACCTATTCGATGATCGGCGCGAAGATCTGCGAATTCCCGACCTCGCGCGCGGCCGCGGCCCTGGCCCATGCGGTTGGCGATCCCGTCCTGATGGGGGCGCCGAACGTGGTGCGCGGCGGGTCGCAGTCCGGCAATATCGCGGCCGAGGATCTGATCCGCGCGGGGCTGTGCGATGCGCTTGTCTCGGACTATTACTACCCCGCGCTGCACCTGGCAGCCTTCCACCTGGTGGACACAGGCGTGATGACGCTGCCCCAGGCCTGGGCGATGATCTCGGACACGCCGGCGCGGATCCTGCGCATGCCCGACCGTGGGCGGCTGGATCCCGGCCGGCGCGCCGACCTGACCGTGATCCATGCGCAAAGCCGCGCGATCGAGATGACCATCTCGGGCGGGCGCATCACCCATCTGGCGGGCGAGGCGGCGCACCGCCTGGCGGGCTGCGCCCCGGCCCTGACAGCGCTGGCGGCGGAATAACCGCCCGTGCCCCCTTGTGACGAAGGGGAAATTCACACCTGTCGTCAAACTGTTGCACCCCTGTCGCGCGCCCGTTGCGCAATCCGGGGACAACCCCTTTGGTAACAACAAAGGGACATCCCATGACCACCCAAAACATCCGCCTGCTGGCCGCGGCCACCCTGGCCACCCTCGCCACCCCCGCCCTGGCCGAGGTTCAGATCGGGCCCCGCCCGATGTTCCTGGCAGACGCCCTGCCCGAGGGCGACCTGAAGACCAAACTGCAGGCCTGCGAAGGCCCCTTCGAGAAAACCGACTTCTCGATCGGTCACCGTGGCGCGCCGCTGATGTTCCCCGAACATACCGTCGAATCCAACATGGCCGCCGCGCGCATGGGCGCAGGCATCCTGGAATGTGACGTGGCCTTCACGGCCGACAAGGAACTGGTCTGCCGTCACGCCCAGAACGACCTGCACACCACGACCAACATTCTGGCGACCGACCTCGGCTCCAAGTGCACCACCCCCTTCGCCGGGGCCGATGGCGACACCCCCGCCGCCGCCGAATGCCGCACCTCGGACATCACCCTGGCCGAGTTCAAGACCCTGAACGGCAAGATGGACGCCGCCAACAAGAAGGGCACCACGGTCGAGGACTACATGGACGGCACCGCCGGCTGGCGCACCGACCTCTATGCCACCACCGGCACCCTGATGACCCACGCCGAGTCGATCGCGCTGTTCAAGGACCTCGGGGCCAAGTTCACGCCCGAGCTGAAGTATCCGTCGGTCGAAATGCCCTTCGACGGCTTCACCCAGGAAGACTACGCCCAGAAGCTGATCGATGAATACAAGGCCGCAAGCGTGCCCGCGTCCGACGTCTTTGCGCAAAGCTTCAACCTCGACGACGTGCTCTACTGGATCAAGGCGGAACCCGAATTTGGCAAACAGGCTGTCTTCCTGGTCGAATGGTACGACGGTTTCGACGAACAGGACGCGTCGACCTGGCAGTGGGACCTGGCCGACCTGAAGGCGCAGGGCGTGAACTACCTCGCCCCCTCGATCAACATGATGATCACCGAAGAGAACGGCGAGATCTCGGCCTCGGCCTTCGCCAAGGCCGCGAAAGAGGCCGATCTGAAGCTGATCGCCTGGACCCTGGAACGCTCCGGCCCGCTCGCAACCGGCGGCGGCTGGTACTACAAGTCCGTGACCCCCGCGATCGACAACGACAGCGACTACCTGGTGGTGCTGGACGTGCTGGCCCAGGACGTCGGCGTTGAAGGCGTCTTCTCCGACTGGCCCGCCACGGTGACCTACTACGCCAACTGCATGGGCCTCTGACCCACCCCCAAACAAAACAAAAAAGGGCGGCCCAGACCGCCCTTTTTCCATTCTCTCGCTCCGCTCATCACCCCTCGCGGGCCTCTTCGCACCAATTCCCGCGCGCGCAAAACCGCCCCCCTCTTTGGTTTTCCCAAAATATCCTCGGGGTAGCCGGAGCTGCCCCCGGCAGCTCCGGCGCAGGGGCAGACAGCCCCTGCAAATAAAAAGGTGTCGCCCCGCCCTGCGGGGCGTCCGCTGGATCAGCGAGCTGCGCCCAAACCGGCGCTTACCCTTCGTATTTCTCCAAAAAAGACTCGGCCGGCAGCGCCCGGAAATCCGGCAGCGCGACGCGCAGATCATCATGCGACCAGTCCCACCAGGCCAGCGCAATCAGGCGCGCGGCGATCTTTTCCGGCTGGCGGCGGCGCATCACCCGCGCGGGCGTGCCGGCAACGATCGTGTAAGGCTCCACGTCCTTAGTCACAACCGCGCCCGAGGCCACGACGGCCCCGTGCGCGACCGTTACCTCGGGCTTGATCATGCAGTTGTGGCCCAGCCAGGTGTCATGTCCGATCCGTGCCCGGCGCGATCTGCGGTGCGCGAAGAATTCGGCGTCGAGGTCGGTGTCGTCCCAATAGTCGGGCGAGCGGTAAAGGAAGTGATGGCAGGCGGCCGTATCCAGCGGGTGATCCGTCGCGCCGATCCGCGTGTAGCTGGCGATGTTGGAGAACTTGCCGATCGTCGCATTGGCCACATCGGCGTAGCGGTCGCAGTAGGAATAATCGCCAAATTCCGAATGGGCGATGCGGCTGCCCTGGCCGATCTCGGTGAAAGCCCCGAAGGTGCTGTCGGTGATCTGGCAGCCGTCGTGGATAAAGGGTGTATCTGCGGACAATCGGGGCATGGGTCGAACCTTGATCTGGGGCGGAGGGGGCGGGTGCGCTCCGCGCGGGGAGTATTTTAGGCAAGATGATCATGGGATCGGGCGCGCGGGGTGATGCCCTGCGCGCCCTTTATTGGAAACGTCGGAGGCGTGGCGGTCAGTGCCCGCCCGCGTCGCCCTTGATCAGCTTGCGGCGCAGCCAGCCCGAGAACCAGTCCATGACAAAGACCAGAAGCACCACGAGGACGATGTAATAGGTGACCTCTTCCCAGTCCTTCTGGGTGATCATCGCCTGGGTCAGCAGAAGCCCGATACCGCCGCCGGTGATCGCGCCGATCACCGTGGCCGAGCGGGTGTTGCTTTCGAAAAAATAGAGCATCTGGCTGAGCAGCACCGGCGTCACCTGCGGGATCACCCCGAAGCGGTAGCGCTGCACCGGCTTGGCCCCGACGGACTGAAGGCCCTCGATCTGCTTGCCGTCGACGTTTTCCAGCGCCTCCGAAAACATCTTGCCGAAGGATCCGGTGTCGGTGACCAGGATCGCCAGCGCCCCGGTCAGCGGCCCGGGGCCGAAGGCGCGGGCCAGGACGATCGTCCAGATCAGCGCATCCACGCCGCGGAACAGGTCGAACAGCCGCCGTGCCAGTTGCCGCACCAGGGTCAGCGGCGTGAAGTTGCGCGCCGCCAGGAAGGCCAAGGGCAGCGCCACGATGGCCGCGCCAAAGGTGCCGAGGAAAGCCATGAGCACGGTTTCGAACAGCGCCCAGGCCACTTCGCCGTGTCGCCACATGGCGTTGGTCCAGAAGTCGTGGAAGATTTCCCCGGCCTCGCCATTGACCGCGCGAGACGCGAGGTCACCTGCGGACATGCCGTGATAGGGGCTGTCGAGGGTGAAGAAGAACAGCTCCCACCCCAGGGAATAGCGGAAGAGTTCCGTCTTGTTGCGAGTGATCGAAAGCCGCGCTTCGTCCGTGGTGATGGCGACGCGGTTCTTCGAGGCATTGATCCATTCCGGCAGCGGGCCTTCGGGGAAGCTCGCATTGGCCCCGGTGCGGCCAGGCCGCGCGGTCACCAGGCCATAGCCCGGAATGTCATAGCTGATCTGATCGGGCCCGAAGGTCACCACCCCGCCGCCGTCCAGCGTGATCGTTGTCACCGGATCGGAGCCAGAGCCAAGCGCGACCCAGTCGGGCGATGTGCCTTCCGGGTAGGCCCCCTTGCGTTCGCCTTCAATCGCGACCGAAACCGCGCCCGAGCGGTTGTCCCGCGTCACATGGGTCTTGTAGCTGTAGCTGTCGCGCACCAGCGTGCGGCCGTTTTCGGGATCCGCGCGGTCGATCAGCCCAGGCACGTCGAAGGCGAAGAAGGCGTAGACCAGGTAGGCCAGCACCACCAGCGGTATCGCCAGAGAGGTCAAGCGCTTGCGGCGGAACAACCGGTCGGCCTGATCCTTCAGGCTGATCTGGGCGGTCATGGGATCGGCATGGAGGGTCATGCAAGCATCTCCGATTTGCGGCCATGGGTCAGGCGATCGCGCACCACCGAGGACATCTGATCCACCGTCACGATCGTGGCAAAGAGCAGCAAGAAGATCGCGGCGCTTTCATCGTATTTGCCCTGCCCCCAGGACATGGCATTCTTCAGCTCGTACCCGATGCCGCCGGCACCCACGAAGCCCAGGATGGCTGAGGCACGGATATTGATCTCGAACCGCAGCAGCGCATAGCTGAAGTAGTTGGGGGCCACCTGCGGCACCACGCCCAGCAGCATCTTCTGCGTCCAGGTCGCCCCGACCGAGGCCAGCCCCTCGACCGGCTTGAGAGAGGCGTTTTCATTCACTTCCGAGAACAGCTTGCCCAATGCCCCGACCGTGTGGAAGGCAATGGCGATCATCGCCGGCACAGGCCCGCCGCCCAGCACGAAGATCAGCACCAGGGCGATGACGATTTCCGGGATCGCGCGCATCACGTCCATGATGCGCCGGAACAGCGGGATCAGCGCCGGCCAGCGCGCCATGCCCCGGGTCGCCAGCATCGACAGCACCATGCCGCCAAGCGCGCCCACAAGGGTCGAGACGGCGGCGATGTTGATCGTCTCGATCAGCGCGGGGAAGAAGGTGACGATATGGCCGGGCAGTTCGGCGACCTTCTCGCTCGCCTCGGCCAGCACCACGCGGGGGAAGTCCAGAACCCGCGTCCAGCCGTCCCAGAAGCCGCCCGCGTTGCGGTCATCGGCCACCATGAAGCCCGAGGCCATAAGCGCCACGAAGATCGCCAGCAACATGCCGGAATAAAGCCGTTTTCGGCGTGTCAGGGCGATGTAGTCATCGCGAACATGGGCCGGCCCCGGCCGGCTGTGGGGGCTGATCTCTGACATGTCGGAAACGTCCTTGATGGAAACGGGCCCCCGCGACAGGGGCCCGTTCGAGAAGTCTGGAAATTACTGGGATTTTGCCTTGCGGGCTTCGACGATCGACACATAGGCGTCATGGGTGATCGGCTTGAAGCCCAGGGATTCACCCGCCGAGATGTTGTAGGTGCAGTCCTTGTCGGCCTCGTACATGCCTTCGACCAGCGCGGTCATCTTGGCCTTGACCTCTTGCGGCAGGGCCTTGCGCAGAACGATCGGGCCTTCCGGGATCGGCTTGGACCGCCAGATTTCCACCAGGTCGTTCATGTCGATCAGGCCCGCGTCCACGGCCTTGCGCAGCGCGCCCGAGTTGAAGCCGTCTTCCCAGTTGCCCTGGCCGTCGGCCCAGGTCACGCCGCCGTCGACGTCACCGTTGTTGACTGCAACGATGGTCTGTTCGTGACCGCCGGTGAACACGACCTCACCAAAGTAGTCGCCGTTTTCCATGGTCGCGCCGGTGGTCTGGGGGATCTCGATCGAGGGGATCAGGTAGCCAGAAGTCGAGTTCGGATCACCGAAGCCGAATTTCTTGCCCTTCAGCCCTTCGAGAGAGGTGATGCCGGCGTCCTTGCGGGCAAAACCGATCGAATGATAGCCGTAGGAGCCGTCGAGGTTGATCTTGACCAGCACCGGCTCGACCGCTTCGGGATCGTCCAGGAAGGTCTTGGCATAGCCCGAGGCACCCAGCCAGGCCATGTCGATGGTGCCTCCCAGCAGGCCCTGGATCACGCCGTCATAATCGGCGGGCGCGAACAGCTTGACCGGAACGCCCAGGGTCTCTTCGGTATAGCCCTTCAGGCATTCATGGCTGTTCAGACGGTCTTGGGCGTTCTCGCCGCCCAGAATGCCGATGCGGAATTCTTCGATCTGGTCCTGCGCGAAGGCAGGGGTGACAAGCGCGGTGGTGGTCAGCGCAAGGGCGATCAGGTTTTTCATCTTGGTTGCTCCCGTGGTGAAAAGCCCGGCCCCCACTGTGGAACCGGGCCGGATGAAAAGAGGTCAGGCAGGAATGGGCGCCGGCCGGGTGGTCCGGTTCAGCGCGCCGATCTCGGTGGATGTCGCCTCTTCCGAGAAGGACGCATCGGCACCATAGATGTCGCGGGCCACGCCGGTCGTCAGCTGCTCGGGCGTGCCGTCAAAGACGATGCGGCCGTGCAGCATGCCGATCACGCGGTCGCAATAGCGGCGCGCGGTGTCCAGCGTGTGCAGGTTGGCGATGACCGTACGGCCATCTTCCTCGTGGATACGACGCAGCGCATCCATGACGATCTGGGCGTTCATCGGGTCGAGGCTGGCAATCGGCTCATCCGCCAGGATGATCTTGGGATCCTGCATCAGGGCGCGCGCGATGGCGACGCGCTGCTGCTGTCCGCCCGACAGGGCCTCGGCGCGCTTGGGCGCATGTTCGGCAATGCCCAGGCGGTCCAGGATGTCGATGGCGCGATGGATGTCGGCCTCGGGGAAAAGGTTGAACAGGCTGGCCAGGGTCGAGCGTTTGTTCAACGTGCCATGCAGCACGTTCGACACCACATCCATGCGCGGCACCAGGTTGAACTGCTGGAAGATCATCGCGCAATCGGCCTGCCAGGCACGCTTCTCCGCACCCTTCAGCGCGGTGACGTCCCGGCCCTCGAAGACCACCTGCCCGCTGGTGTGATCGGTCAGCCGGTTCAGCATCCGCAGCAGGGTCGATTTGCCCGCACCGGAACGGCCGATGATCCCGATCATCATCGGGCGGTCCACCTGGATCGTGGCACGGTCAACGGCAGTATTCTTGCCGAAGGTTTTCGTCAGTTCGTCGATACGCAGCAAAGCGGCCCCCATCTGTCCTGCGCCGTCTGCTAAGGGGCCACCGCCAAGGTTTTGTATCACTTCAAAGAAAGTTTTGTGACGCCGCTCCTCCTGACCGAACTTCGCGCTAGTCCCCCGCTCCCGGCACCACCCGCCCACCTCAAAACAGGGCCCCCGCCCCGCCAAAGCGCGCACGCCCTCCCTCTTTGGTTTTCAAAAATATCCCCGCCGGAGGCCCGCATTTGTCCCAAGGGACAAATGCAATAAAATCGCGTGCGCCGCAGGCGCGCCTCTGGATCACGCTCCAAACCCCAAACCGACGCCCCCAGGCCAAAGCCCCTATTGCGCCGCCAGGTCCTCCGCGACCGGCTCCAGCTCGACCGAGAATTCCGCTCCGCCCTGCTCCAGGTTCCGCCCCCGGATCGCGCCGCCAAAGCTCTGCACCAGCCCATAGGAAATCGACAGCCCCAGCCCCATCCCTTCCGAGGCCCCGACCTCCTTCGTGGAATAGAAGGGATCAAAGATCCGCTCGGGCTGATCAATGCCGGGGCCGGTGTCGCGCACCCGGATCACCGGCCGGCCGTTTGCGCCCCCCGCTGCCTCCAGGGTGATGGTCAGCGCCTTACGCTCCGATCCTGCCATGGCATCGGCGGCATTGGAAATCAGGTTGACCAGCACCTGCGCCAGCCGAACTTCTCCGGCCATGGCGCGCACCGGCTGCGCGGGCGGCTGCCAGTTCAGCGCCACACCGTCCTTGGCCAGCCGCGCCTCGGTCATCTCCAGCGCGCTGGCGATCACCTGGCCCAGGTCGATGCGCCTGGCCGGTTCGCTTTCCTGCCGGGCAAAGGCGCGCAGGTTGCGGATGATCCGCCCCATGCGACCCGACAGCTCGGAAATCCGCGTCAGGTTCTGGCCCGCCTGGTCGGCCTTGCCGCGCTCCAGCAACAGCGATCCGTTCTCGGCGAACTGGCGGATCGCCATCAGCGGCTGGTTCAGCTCATGGCTCAGCCCCGCCGACATCTGCCCAAGGGCCGACAGCTTGCCGGCCTGGACCAGTTCTTCCTGAGCGCGTTTCAATGCCGCTTCAGCCTCCTGCCTCTCGGTCACCTCGCGGCGCAGGGCGATGTTGGTGCCCGAGAGCTCGGCGGTGCGTTCGGCCACCCGGATCTCAAGCTGCGCATTGGCCCGCGCCAGCACCCGCCGCCGTTCCATCGCCCAGAAGACCACCGCGCCGAAGGCCAGCAGGATCAGCCCGGCCACGGCCCCCTGCAGCAGCGCCAGACGCTCGGCGGGGGTGACGTCGATCAATGCCGTCGCCTGCATGCCCGCCTGGGGGATATCGCGGACCAGCCGCAGCGCCGGATCGGGCACATAGGCCCCCAGTTCGGCGCGCCAGATCTCGTGCCCGCCCACCATCTCGCGCCGCAGCGGCACCGCCGCGCCCTGGGGCGGCTGCAACCGGTCGTCCCCGACCTGCCACATCAGGATCTCGGACCGGTTGGTGACAAAGACCCGGCCCGCGCCATCGGTGAAGAAGACCGCCGGGCGATCCCCGCGCCAGGCCTGTTCCACGTGGTCGATGTCCACCGCCACGATCAGCGCCCCGCGCACCCCTCCGCCGGGCGCGTAACTGGGCGCGGCAAAGACATAGGCGCGCAGCCCGTCCGGCCCGATCGGCGCGATCCCTGACCCAAGCGCCCCGTTGAAGGCCCGCCCCAGCACGCGGTCCGGCACCAGCGACTGCAGGCTGCCGCCCTCTTCCGCCAGCCGGGCCGAGGCCAGGACCTCGCGCTCGGACGAGACGTAGATCAGGTTCAGCGCCGTGGTCCGGTCCGCCGCTCCGGTCAGAAGGTCATTGGCCAGCACCCGCAGCTCGGCGCTCTGGGGCGAGGCCGCGACGGCTTCGAGCGCGGGATGGCTGGTCATCAGCACCGCCAGATCCTGGTAGCGCTGCATCTGCCCGGTCAGACGGTCCACGGTCAGGGCCAGGTCTGCCTCGCCCCGCTCCTGCAGCGGCGACAGCGCCTGGCGAAAGCCCGCGCGCCCGACACCCCAGGCGCAACCAAGGGTCAGGGCAAGATAGATCAGGACCAGGGCGACACGGCGCATCAGGGATCGGCTCATGAAGTTCCTTATATCCGCGCCACCCGACACTGGAAATGCCATCCTGCGGCGGCACCTCTGGCTCTTGCCTCCCGGCGTGCTCCGGCCCTAGATGGCCGCATGACGCTGAACCAATCCCCGACCGATCCCGCCTTTGTCCAGAACCCCTACCCGGTCTATGCCCGAGCCCGGGCCGCGGCCCCGCTGCAGTTCTGGGAAGACTACGGCATGATGGCCGCCTTCAGTCACGAGGCCGTGCAAACCTTTCTGAAGGATCGCCGCTTTGGCCGCGAGATCCCGGCCGAACTGGCCCGGCCGCATCCCTCGCACCTGGCCCCCTTCTACGCCATCGACGACCATTCGATGCTGGAACTGGACGGCGACACCCACAAACGCCTGCGCGGGCTGGTGCTGCGCGCCTTCACCTCGCGCCGGATCGCGGCCCTGGGACCGGAAATCGCCGCCCTCTCGCACCAGCTGATCGATGCCTTCCCGACGGGCGACTTCGACCTGCTGACCCATTTCGCCGCCCCCCTTCCGGTGCGCATCATCGCCCGGCTGCTCGGCGTGCCGGAGGAGATGTCGCCAGACCTCCTGCGCTGGTCTAACGCCATGGTCGCCATGTACCAGGCCCGCCGCGACCGCGCCGTCGAAGACGCCGCCGCCAGGGCCGCCGCCGATTTCTCGGACTTCATCCGCAGCTATATCGAGACCCGCCGCACCGATCCCCGCGACGACCTTATCACCCAGCTGATCGCCGCCGAGGAAGACGGCACCCGCCTCTCGACCGACGAGATGATCGCCACCTGCATCCTGCTGCTGAATGCCGGGCACGAGGCCACGGTGCATACGATTGGCAACGGCATGGGCCGCCTGCTCTCCGCGCCCTTGCACGCGCAGCTCGCCATCCATTGCGCCCCCGAGGCCATCGCCGCCACGACCGAAGAGATCCTGCGCCACGACCCGCCGCTGCACATGTTCACCCGCTACGCCTATGAAGAGGTCACGCTGTTCGGCCATACCTTCCGGCGCGGCGATCAGGTGGCGCTGATGCTGGCCGCCGCCAACCGCGATCCCGCCGCCTGGACCGACCCCGAGACCTTCGATCCGACGCGCCCCGTCAAGACGAACTCGGCCTTCGGGGCCGGCGCGCATTTCTGCATCGGCGCGCCCCTCGCCCGGCTGGAGCTGACGACCGCGCTACCGATCCTCGCCGCGCGCTGCCCGCAGATGCAGCTGGCCGCGCCTCCAGAATACGGCGACACCTATCACTTCCACGGCCTCACCGCCCTGCGCGTCCGCGCCTGACCCACCAGAAAGCCCCGGACGCGCCACGCCCCATTCCCGTCTCCCTCCCGACACCAAAATCACGCCGCCCGACCCTACGCCCTCCAAAACCCACGCGCCGCCCCCCGCAGCACAAAGCACCGCCCGCGCCACAAACCGCGCGCGCCCTCTCATCCTCTTGCCAAAAATATCCCGGGGGGAGCGTCAAAGCTTCAGCTTTGTCGCCGGGGGGCAGCGCCCCCCGTCCCGCACCCACCACAGGCGCGACGGTGCCTGAACCAGCCCCGCAACCATCACAAAACAAAAGAAGAAATCAGACCAGCGCCAGCCGCGCCGACAGATGCGGATAGGCCGCCACCGCCGGCTCCACAACGACCTCGCGCAGCAGCGCCCGCAGCTCGGACGCCACGGCGCCGGGCACGTCATCCAGGATCCCCTGCCGCGCCATCAGAACAATACGACGCGACACCGGCGCAAAGGGCAGATCCATCAGCTCAAGCCCCGGGATCAGCCGCCGCGCGCGGATCAGCGCAAGCGGCGGCAGGATCGTCCAGCCGACACCCTGACCGACCAGGGCCAGGATGGCGTGATAGCTGTCCAGTTCAAACCGATGTGCCAGGGTCAGGTTCTGCTGGGCCAGATGGGTGGCGATCAGCCGCCCCATGTGATGACGCGTGGTATAGGGCACCAGCGGCTGCGCCTTCAGCTGCGCCAGCACATCGCCCGAGGGATCGACCATCCCCTTCGGCGCGGCGACCACGAAATCCTCGGTCAGGATCGGGTGCACCTCGGCCCAGGGCGGGGCCTCGCCCATCTCGGCGGTGACGATGACGTCCAGCGCCTCGGCCTCCAGCTGGTCGTACAGCCCGTGGGAGGCCCCGGTTTCCAGCAGGAACTGACAGCCCTCGAGCCGCGCGGCCATGCGCACCAGAAGCTGCGGGGTGACGTCGGCCTCGAGATCGTCGATCACACCGAACCGCAGCCGCCGCAGCGTGGGCGCGCCGGCGACCAGCAATTCGGCCCGGGCCTGGGCGGCCTCGTTCAGGATGGATTGCGCGCGGCGGCGAAAGGCCTCGCCCGCCGGGGTCAGGGTCACGGGCCGGGCATTGCGCACCAGCAGCGTGACGGCCAGCGCGGCTTCGAGGTTGGTCAGCTGCTGCGACACCGCCGAGGCGCTGACGCCCAGACGCCGCGCCGCGGCAGAGATCGAGCGTTCCTCTGCCGTGGCCACGAAGACCTCGATCCCCCACAGCGTGATGCGTCCCGGGCTCGCGGTGCCACCGCCAAGCGCGGCTGCCACCGGTCCCCCGTCCATTGAACCTGACCCCATGGGATCAGTTCATCTTGTTCAGCTTGCTCTGCAGCTCGGCCAGCTGTTTCTTGATGTCATCCAGATCATCGCCCTTGGCCGGGGCCTCGCCGCCCTTGGGGGCGGCACCATCCTCGGGGGCCTTCCAGTTGCCGAAGCCGCCGGACATCGCCTTGAGGAAGGCCTCTTGCTGGGCCTGAAGCGCCTCGAACCCGGGCATCTTGGCCATCGGGTTGATCGCGGTCATGTTCTCCATCATCTTCGACTGGCTGTCGCGCAGCATCTCGAAGCTTTGCGCCAGGAACTGCGGCACGACGGACTGCGCCTGCGTCGTATAGCTGCGCACCAGGTCGGTCAGAACGCCAAGCGGCAGGACGTTTTCGCCCCGGCTTTCGTGTTCCGCGATGATCTGCAGAAGGTATTGCCGGGTCAGGTCGTCGCCCGATTTCAGATCGACGATCTGCACCTCGCGGCCGTCCCGGATGAACCCCGCGATATCCTCTAGCGTGACGTAATCGCTTGTCTCGGTGTTGTACAACCGCCGCGATGCGTAACGTTTGATAAGAAGCGGTTTTTCGGTCTCAGCCACGGGCCATCCCTCCCAATTGCAGCGCTGCAGCACAGCTTAGGTGCTCTGCAGCAAATTGCAAAAGGTTTTGCACAATAACCCGGCATTGCCCCCCCCTTGGTCCGGGGTGCCCCCGGCCCTTACCAAAGCCGCGGTCGGGCGTATTCGGCATAGCCGTCGTCATAGCCCTTGGCGTCGAAACCGGCCTCGGCCTCCTGGATCAGCTCTCCGGCCGTGGGGACCATGGCGCTGTCGTCGCGCCCTGCCCAAAGCTCGGACCGGATCAGCGCCTTGGCACATTGGAAATAGACCTCGTCCACGGTGATCTCGATCACGGTGCGGGGCTGTTTGCCGGCCTTTTCGAAACTGGCCAGCAGATCGGCGTCGGCCAGCACCGCGCCCTGCCCGTTCACCCGCACCACGTTGCCGCTGCCCGGCACCATGAACATCACGCTGACGCGGGGATCGCGCACGATGTTGCGCAGGGAATCGATCCGGTTGTTGCCCATCCAGTCGGGCAGTAGGATGCGGCTGGGCCCGTCGATCCGCACCACCGACCCGTCATCGCCGCGCGGGCTGGCATCGGTGCCCTCGGGGCCGACGGTCGACAGCACCATGAAGCGCGAGGCCATGATCCAGCGAGCATAGGCCGGCGTCAGGTGATCCGCGACCTTGGTCAGCGATCGCGGCACTGCGGCACCATAATGGGTTTCCAGCTCTTCAATCGTGGTGATCTTGGTCATGCCGCGCCTTCCTGTCCTGCCCGCCGGGGCCTTTTCGGCGCGACCCTAGCGGCGGATCGCCCCGGGCAACAGCGCAAAGGCGGAACGGGCGGCCTTGCGCGCGACCCACGCGCCACGTCCGGCACCCGGACACGAAAAAAGGCGGGCCCCGGAGGACCCGCCTTGATGCCGCGCTCAATAAGGGAGGAGAGAGAGCGCGTAGAGAACCTTACTTCGCGGCAGCTTTCTTGGCGGCTGCGGTGGTTTCTTTTGCCGCTTTCTGCACGGCGGCAGAGGTTTCTTCTGCCATGTCCTTGCCGGCTGCCATCATCAGCTCGACCGTTTCGGTCTGGGCTTTCTTGGCGATCTCGGCAAAGGTCGCCATGTTTTCGGCGGCCATTTCGGCGGTTGCGGTGGCGAAATCGGTCATCGCCTTCGCGTAATCTGCGGGCTCGGCTTTGACTTTGGTCAGAGCGGCCATCTTGGACAGGGTGTCCTTGGTCCATTTGGTGGACAGGTCGGTCGACTTTTCAGCCGCTTCCAGGGCAACACCGGACAGCTTTTCGTTCAGCGTCGCGGAGGTCTTGAAGGATTCCTCGAACGACTTGGTGTCGACCGGGAATGCACCCATCATGTCTTTCATCATGGCGGTGAAGTCTTGGGTAGTAGCCATTGTTAGTTCCTCTCTCAGGATGGTTCCGTTTCCATGCGGAACCGTATTGCGTCTCTGAGGAAGAATATGAGTGCTGCGGTGCAGAAAATCAAGATATTTTTGCTGCACCGCAGAAAATCGAACAAAGTCCGAGGGATGCGGGTTCGCGTCAGGTTGGCAAACTTGCCGTAACGTAGCTTCCCGGGGCCGGACAGATCGCGGGGTGAGTCGCGTCACCCGGTTCGCGGGCCGCAACTTCCTTGCCCGAGTTGGCGGTGATCCATTCGCCCCAACGGGGCCACCAGCTGCCTTCGTGGAACTGGGCGGTGTCGAACCAGGTGGCTTCGTCCAGGCTCAGATCCTCGTTGGTGTAATGGCCGTACTTCTTTTTCGAAGGCGGGTTCACGATGCCGGCGATATGGCCGGACTGAGACACGATGAAGGTCTTTTCCTTCGACCCCATCTGCTGCACGCCGCGATAGCTGGTCTTCCAGGCGGCGATATGATCGGTTTCGCAGGTGATGGCATAGACCGGCACCGTCACGTCCGAGACATGCAGACGTTCGCCGCAAAGCTCGATCCCTTCGGTGACGAATTCATTCCGCTGGCACAGCTGGCGCAGGTACTGCACCGCCATCTTGCCCGGCAGGTTGGTGCCATCCCCGTTCCAGTACAGCAGGTCGAAGGCGGGCGGCGTTTCCCCCATCATGTAGCTGCGGATCGCCGGGCGATAGATCAGGTCGTTGGACCGCAGGAAGGAAAACGTGCGCGACATGATATGGCTGCGCAGGATGCCATAACTGTTCACCTCGGCCTCGATCCCGTCGATGAAATCATTCTGCAGGAAGGGCGTGAAATCCCCCTGGTCGGCGAAATCCGTCAGCGCGGTAAAGAAGGTCGCCGTGTGCACCGACTTGTCCTTGCGGTGCTTCATCAGCGCCAGGGTCATCGCCAGCGTGGTGCCGCCGATGCAATAGCCGATGGTGTTCACCTTCTTCTGGCCGGTGATTTCCTTGGCCTCGCGGATCGCGGCCAGGTAGCCCTCTTCAATGTAATCCTCGATACCGACGTCGGCATAGGACCGATCGGGATTGACCCAGGACACGACAAACAGCGTGATCCCCTGTTCGGTCACCCACTTGATGAAGGAATTCTGTTCCTTCAGGTCGAGGATATAGAACTTGTTGATCCAGGGCGGGAAGATGATCAGCGGCAGCGCATGCACCTTCTCGGTCTTGGGCGCATATTGGATCAGTTCGATCATGCGGTTGCGATAGACCACCTGGCCTTCGCTGGTGCCGATATTGCCGCCGACCTGGAAGGCCGAGGTATCGGCCAGCCGCACCAGAAGCTCGCCCTTGTTGGCCTCGATATCCGCCACCAGGTTCTCAAGCCCCTTCACCAGGCTCTCGCCCTCGGTCTCGATCGCGCGCTCCAATGCGTCGGGGTTGGTGGCCAGGAAATTCGTCGGAGCCATCATGTCGATGATCTGCTGGCTGAAGTAGGTCAGCCGCTGACGCTCGACCTCGTCCAGGCCTTCGGCGTCGGACACCGCGTCCTTGATGGCCTTGGCGTTCAGCATGTACTGCTGCTTGATGTAGTTGAAATAGGGATGCGTCTTCCACAGCGGGTTGGAAAAGCGGGCATCGTCGGGGGTGTGATCCTCGGGCGCCTCCAGCTTGCCATTGGCCAGGGCCTGCTGCGCTTCCAGGAAGTGCTGCACGGATTTCGACCAAAACTCGGCCTGGTGTTCGAAAACCTTGGCGGGGTTCTGCACCATTTCCGCCCAATAGGCAGCCGCGCCCTTGGTAAAGACATCCGGGTCCGGCGCATTCAGCGCGGCGTTCACCGGGTGGTGCTTGGCCATGGCGGCAGTCAGACGTTTGGCCAGTTCGTCCATCTTGGCAAGGTTCTGATCCAGCCGTTTCAGGGCGGCCTGGTCGGCATCGGGCGTCACGTTATCTTTACCCTTGCCCGTCGTTTCAGTTGCCATGGAACAAATTCCCCCCTAGATTGCTGCAAAGCAGCATACGGCCAAGCCTTCGCGGAACCCGGGCCCGGAACCGGTGGAAACGCAGCCAAGAGGCCGAACTGACCTGACCAGGTCCACGGGAGACGCACATGCGCTATATGGCAACTTATGACTTGATGGAGTCAATCCGCAATACCAATCAATGGCTTGGTGCGACGGCAAACTCCATGGCTTCCTATCCGGCATTCTCACTTGTCCCCAACCCGATGCTGCACTGGATGGCAGCCTGGGGCCAGGTGACCGAACGCTCTTTCGAGCGGATGGTGACCAAGCCCGACTGGGGCATCCATTCGATGACCTGCAAGGACGGCAAGGATCACCTTGTCTCGATCACGCCGGTCGTCGAACGCGCCTTTGGTGACCTGATCCACTTTGACGTGCAAGGCCGCGAAGAGCAGGAGCGCAAGATCCTGCTGGTTGCGCCGATGTCCGGCCATTACGCGACCCTCCTCCGGTCGACTGTCGTGTCCCTGCTGCCCGACGCCGAGGTCTATATCACCGACTGGCACAACGCCCGCGACATCCCCGTGTCGGAAGGCAAGTTCGATATCGAAGACTACACGCTCTATCTTGTCGATTTCATGAAAGAGCTGGGCCCCGACATCAACGTCATCGCCGTCTGTCAGCCCGCGCCCCTGACCCTGGCCGCCACCGCCTATCTGGCGGAAATCGACCCCGAGGCGCAGCCCAACACGCTGACCCTGATCGGCGGCCCGATCGACCCCGACGCCACCCCGACCGAAGTGACCGATTTCGGCCATTCCGTCACCATGGGCCAGCTGGAAGAACTGATGATCCAGCGCGTCGGCCTGAAGTACAAGGGCATCGGCCGCCGGGTCTATCCCGGCCTGCTGCAGCTGACGTCCTTCATGTCGATGAATGCCGAACGTCACAGCCAGGCCTTCAACGACCAGATCTTCCGCGTCATGCGCGGCGAGGCATCGGAAAACGATCACCACAACCGTTTCTACGACGAATACCTGGCGGTCATGGACATGACGGCGGAATTCTACCTGTCCACTGTCGAACGGATCTTCAAGGCCGGTGAGATCGCCAAGAACGAATTCATCGTCGCGGGCCACAAGGTCGACATCGGCAAGATCACCAATGTCGCGGTGAAGACCGTCGAAGGCGAAAAGGACGACATTTCCGCCCCCGGCCAATGTGTCGCCGCGCTGAACCTTTGCACCGGCCTGCCGGACGAGATGAAGGCAAGCCACCTTGAACCCGGTGCCGGCCACTATGGCATCTTCGCCGGTTCGTCCTGGCGCAACAACATCCGCCCGCTGGTGCTGGATTTCATCGACGCCAACGCCGGTGGATCGAAAACCGCGCAGCCCGCGTCCAAGCGCAAGAAGGCGGCGGACAAACCTGCTGACAAACCCGCTGGCAAACCGGATCTCAAGGTCGCCTCCTCCAACTGAGGCAAGGCACCATCCCGGACAAAAGGGCGGCCCCACGGGTCGCCCTTTTCTTTTACTCATGCGACGGGGAACCGACGCCCTGCGCCCATAATTCAGGCAAACGCCCGAAGATGCATCACCGGACCTGCGCTTGCGCAGCGCCCCGGCTTCTGGCAGCGTCCGCCGGGACCGCGCCCGCGCTACGCCCCATAGCCCCGCGATCATCCCGACAGACAGCCAGCCCCGCAAGGGGCCGTTGCAGAAGGCCCCGACCGCATGACCGCACTTCTGGCAGATGACCGCCGGGCCGACCTGATCGGCAGCCTCTGGATGATCACCGCCATGGCCAGCTTCGCGATCGAGGATGCCTTCATCAAGACCGCCGGGGCCAGCCTGCCGATTGCGCAGATCCTGGTGATCTTCGGCCTGGGCGGCAGCCTTGTCTTTGCCGCCGTTGCCCGGCTTCAGGGCGAACCGCTGTTCGTGCCCGACGTGCTGTCCCCGCCGATGCGCGTCCGCGTGGTGTTCGAGATCGCCGGGCGGCTGTTCTACACGCTGGCCATCACGCTGACGCCGCTGTCGGTGGCGACCGTGGTGCTGCAGGCCACGCCCCTGGTGGTGGTCGCCGGGGCCGCGCTTGTCTTTGGCGAAACCGTTGGCTGGCGGCGCTGGACGGCGATCTTCATCGGGCTTCTGGGCGTCGTCGTCATCGTCCAGCCGGGGGCCGAGAGCTTTTCGCCCCTGACCATCTTTGCCATCCTCGGCATGCTGGGCTTTGCCGGGCGCGACCTGGCCAGCCGCGCCGCGCCCCGGACGATTTCGACGACGCTTCTGGGCCTATACGGGTTCCTGACGATGCTGGTCGCGGGCGTGGTTGTCGGCCTGTGGATGGGACAGCCCTTTGTCTGGCCACCCCTGACGGTCGCACTGGCGATGCTGGGGGCCATCATCTTTGGCACCACGGCCTATTCCTGCCTGATGAAGGCCATGCGCACCGGGGCCGTGTCGGCCGTGACCCCCTTCCGCTATACCCGCCTTCTGTTCGGCATCGCCCTGGGCCTGCTGATCTTTCAAGAGGCGCTGACCCTGCCGATGATCGTCGGATCCTGCCTGATCCTGTCTTCGGGCTTGTTCATCCTGTGGCGCGGCAAAAGGGTCTCGGGCTAGGCGCGCGCCCTTCGCCCGTCTCAGATCAGCAGCCCCGCCGCCCCTTCGATCCGCAGCAGCGCCACCTTGGTCTCGACCCCGCCCGCGGCCGAGAACCCGCCCAGCCCCGAAGCGCCAAGCACCCGGTGACAGGGGATGATCAGCGGGATTGGATTGCGCCCGCAGGCCTGGCCGATGGCCTGCGCGGGCTTGCTCAGGTCGCGCGCCAGATCGCCATAGGTCCGCGTCTGCCCGAAGGGGATCGCCTGCATCAGGGCGCAGACCTGCGGAACGATGCCGCCCACCTCGACCCGGCAGGGCAGATCGAACCGCGTCAGCCGACCGTCGAAATAGGCCGCGACCTGCCCGGCCGCCTCCTCAAGCAGGGGAACTGGACCCGCGCCCGACAACCGCCGCCAGCCCGCCGCCACCAATGCGTCATCCCGCGCCTGCATCCAGAAGGGCCCCATGGGGCTGGGGCATTCGATCACATGTGCTTCCATGCCCCGCAGGCTGGCCTTATTCTGCACAGCGGACAAGACGCTACGTGATTTTCGTTGGCACAGCTTTCCCCCGTGACACCCCCCGGACGAGATGCCAGAACTACGACCAACCAGTCATGACACGACAGGCCGGCCCCGGATCGCCCTGCTGCAATCCGGGCATCAGACCCCGCCGGCATCCAAGGGAGGATCACCATCATGTCCATGCCAGAGCAACTGAAGAACCTGCGGATCCCGCTGATCGGCAGCCCTTTGTTCATCATCTCGAACCCCGATCTGGTCATCGCCCAGTGCAAGGCCGGCATCGTCGGCTCCTTCCCGGCGCTGAACGCCCGCGAGGCCGCCGGCGAAGAGATCGAGCTGGACAAATGGCTGACCCGGATCGCGGATGAACTGGACGCCCACAACCAGGCCAACCCCGACAGCCCCGCCGCGCCCTATGCGGTCAACCAGATCGTGCACAAGTCGAATGCCCGGCTGGAACGTGACGTCGAGATCTGCGTCAAGCACAAGGTGCCGGTCTGGATCACCTCGCTTGGCGCGCAGCCCTGGGTTTACGAGGCCGCGCATTCCGTGGGTGCCATCGTCCTGCACGACATCATCAACGACATGTTTGCCCACAAGGCCATCGAAAAGGGCGCCGACGGTCTGATCGCCGTGGCCGCCGGGGCCGGTGGCCATGCCGGGGCTCTGTCGCCGCTGGCGCTGGTGCAGGAGATCCGCGAATGGTTCGACGGCCCGCTGTTCCTGTCCGGGGCCATCGGCAAGGGCGACAGCATCCTGGCCGCCCAGGCCATGGGCGCGGACGGCGGCTATGCCGGATCGATCTTCATCGCGACAGAAGAAGCCAACGCCGTCGAGGGCTACAAGCAGATGATCACCGAACACGGCGCGTCGGACATCGTCTACTCCAACCTCTTCACCGGCGTCTGGGGCAACTACCTGAAGCCCTCGATCGCCAATGCGGGCATGGACCCCGAGGCGCTGGAACGCTCTGACCCCTCGGCGATGAACTTCGGCGAAGGCAAGAAGAAGTGGAAGGACATCTGGGGCTCGGGCCAGGGCATCGGCGCGGTGAAATCCGTGCGCCCCACGGCCCAGGTCGTGGACCAGCTGGCCCGCGAATACCAGGCCGCCCAGGACCGGCTGGCCGCAACCCTGGGCCGCCCCATGGCAAAGGCCGCCGAGTGAGGTATCACGTCGGACGGCTGATCGCTCACCTGGACATCCGGGTGAGCGATCCCGCCACCGCCCTGCCCTTCTACACCGCCATCCTCACCGCGCTTGGCCAATCGGTCGAACGGCTCGAGGATGCGATCAACAGTGATGAGCTTTATGTCACGGCGTCCGGCACCACGGGCCGTGTCACCCGCGATCTGCACCTGTGCTTTCAGGCCAGGGACCGCGCCATGGTCGACGCCTTCCATGCGGCCGGCCTGGCCCATGGCGGGCGCGACAATGGCGGACCGGGACTGCGCGACTATCACCCTGGGTACTACGCGGCCTTCCTGCTGGACCCCGACGGCAACAATATCGAGGCTAAGGTAGACGAACGCGTCACCGCGCGGTCCGTCCCAGTGATTGATATCGATATCGACAGCTGAAGGCGGCAATCCGCTGCCCCGCGCAGCACCACCCCCAGACCCTGTTTGAAACGGCGCGCCCCGGGGCTATGCTTTTGTCAAACGGGCAAACAGCAGGGCCATGGGACCGACAATGAAACGGGCCCCGGACCGGCAATCACACAAGGGCGGACAGGCATCATGACGACACGGCGGACATTTACCCTCGGGCTTGGGCTTCTGGCACTCTCGGCCTGTGGCGGCCTGCCCTCTCGGCCCGGCACCGCGCCCGCCGCCTCGGGCCTCGACCCCGATCTGCGGCCGACGCGCAACTCCGCCTATGACGCCTGGGTCACCGCCTTCAAACCGCGCGCCCGCGCCGCCGGGATCTCGGAGGCCACTCTGACCGCCGCCTTCCGGGGCGCGGGCTACCTGCCCGGCGTCGTCACCCGCGACCGCAGCCAGCCCGAGACCAAGTATTCGCTGGAAGACTACCTTTCGATCGCCGCCTCCGACGACCGCATCGCCCAGGGACGCGCCGCCATGGCCCGCCACCGCGCCACCCTGAATGCGCTGGAAAACCGCTATGGCGTCGGCGCCGCGATCCTCGCCGCCGTCTGGGGCATGGAAAGCCGCTATGGCGCGCGGCGCGGCGATATTCCGGTGATCTCGGCCACCTCGACCCTGGCCTTCGACGGCCGGCGCGGGGCGTTCTTTGAAAAGCAACTGATCGCCGCCCTGCGCATCCTGCAATCGGGCGACACGACGCCCGCCCGCATGGTGGGAAGCTGGGCCGGGGCCATGGGCCACACCCAGTTCATCCCGACCTCCTACCTGGCCTATGCGGTGGATTTCACCGGCGACGGCCGCCGTGACATCTGGTCCGAGGATCCCTCGGACGCGCTGGCCTCCACCGCTGCCTACTTGGCGAAATCCGGCTGGACCCGCGGGCTGAAATGGGGCGGAGAGGCCGGCCAGCCCGGTACCCCCTCGGGCCGCACCCTCACCCCGCAAGAGGGCGCGCCCAGCTTCACGGTCACCGGCAATTTCGACGCGATCAAACGCTACAACAACTCGGATCTGTATGCGATCGGCATCGGGCACCTGTCCGACAGGCTGATGGGCGCTGGACCGATCCGCGGCAGCTTCCCGCCCGACCGCTACGGGCTGACGAAATCCGACCGCATCGCCCTTCAGGAAGGTCTGAGTGCCCGTGGCTACGACACCGGCGGCACCTCGGGGGTGATCGGCCCCAAAAGCCGCGCCGCCATCCGCGCCTACCAGGGCGCGAACGGCCTGCCCGTCACCGGCGATCCCTCTCCCGGCCTACTCGGCCGCCTCTGACCGGGGCGTCCGCCGCCCCGCGCCATCCGCATCAAAGCCCTGGAAGGAACAATTCTCCGACACCTCGCGCCGTGTTGCCTTGACGTCATTGGCAGCGAACTCCTCGTCCGGCCAGCCAAGCGCGACGCAGGTCAGGATCACCTGGTCCTCGGGGATATCGGCACATTCGCGCACGACCGGCGACTGCATGATCCCCTGGCCGTTGATCACCGCACCCAGCCCCTTGGCCCAGGCCGCCAGCACCAGCCCATAGACCGCCGCGCCCGCGTCAAAGACCGCGATCGGCCCGTGTTCGTCCAGCACCTTGTCATAGGTCACCACCACCGACACCGGCGCGTCGAACTGCCGGAACCCGCGCATCACCCAGTCCTGGCGCATCACCTTGTCTTCCCGGGCGATCCCCATGGCGGCAAACAGCTGCTTGGCAATCCCGACCTGGCGATCCCTGTGCACGCCCTCGTAGGCCCCATGCGCCATGATCTCCCGGCTCGGCTCAACGCCTGCCAGCATGCGCTCGGAATTGCCCTTGCGCACGTTCTCCAGAACCTCACCGCTCAGCACGTGGAAATGCCAGGGCTGCGTGTTCATCGAGGACGGTGCCATATTGGCCGCCGCCAAAACCTCCTCCATCAGCGCCCGGCTTACCGGCGCATCCGTAAATCCCCGGATCGACCGCCGGTCCCGCATCGCGTCAAACAGATCCATCTGTCACTCCTTCTCCTGCAAGAGGCGCGCGGCCCTGCACCGCGCCCCCTCGATCATCTTGCCAAAAATACTCTCGCCGAAGGCTGCGGGTGCAGGGGGCCTCGATGGCCCCCTGCACCCGCCCCCGTCACGCGGCCAGACCGCCTGCGGCACACAGCCGGTCCATGTGGAAATCGCGATCGCCATGGGCGATCTCCAGCATGGTCAGGCGCTTGAAGTAATGGCCGATGGCATATTCCATCGTCATTCCCACGCCGCCGTGCAGCTGGATCGACATCTGCCCGACCTCGCGTGAGGCATCGCACATCTTCACCTTCGCCGCCGAAACAGCCAGATCCCGCGCCTGCGCATCCGCATCGTCGCACATGACGCTGGCATACATCGCCATGGATTTCACCTGTTCCTTCTCGACCACGGCCCCGGCGGCGATATGCTGCAGGGCCTGAAAGGACCCGATCGCCTTGCCGAACTGCTCGCGGCCCTTGATGTACTCGACCGTCTGTTCGATGGCCTGTTCCATGCAGCCCAGGCTTTCCGCCAGGACCGCCGCCACCGCCCGCGCCTCGGCCTCGCCAAGCGCCTCTTCGGCCGGACAGCCGCCGGTCAGCTGCTCGGACGGGGTGCCGTCGAAACTCAGCTCGGCCGCGCGGCGACCGTCCTGGGTCTTGTAGGCCCGCGCCTCCATCCCCTCGGCCCCGCCGCGCACCATGTAAAGGCCCAGGCCCCCGGGCCCCTGCGCGGTGACAAAGATCAGATCGGCCTCGGCCCCGAAGGCCACCACGGTCTTGGTCCCGCTCAGCCGGCCCTCGGCATCGGCACGGGTGCCAACCCCTTCGTCGCGGTCGATCATGCCCGGCTCAAGATGCGCCCAGGCCGGCAGAACGGTGCCGCCGATGATCTCTTCGGCCACGGCGGCACGCTGCTCTGCCGATCCCGCCCGCAACAGCGCGGGCGCAATCGCCAGCGCCTCGGCCCAGGGTTCATTGGCCAGCGCATAGCCCATGGCCTGGCCCACGATCATCGTCTCGACCGAGGTCCCGCCAAGCCCGCCGTCCTCTTCCGCAAAGGGCAGCGCAAAGATCCCCAGTTCGGCAAAGCCGGCCCAGATCGCCGGATCGTGCCCGCCCGGCATGTCCATGTACTTGCGGCGCTTTTCGAAATCATACCTGTCGCCCAAAAAGCGCGTCAGGCTGTCCGAGAGCATCCGCTGTTCGTCATTCAGTTCAAAGTTCATGGTTCCTCACAGCCCCAGGATCGCCTTGGAGATGATGCCCTTCTGCACCTGGTCCGACCCGCCGTAGATCGACGACTTGCGATAGTTGAAATAATTCGGCGCGGCGCGTTCGACCCAGGGGTCACCGATCCGCGCATTGTCGCCCAGGTCGCCATCGGTCCAGGGCATCGCCTGCTCGCCCGCCATCTCGACGTAAAGCTCGGTCAGGCGCTGGATCATCTGCGCGCCCTTGATCTTGATGACGCTGGTCGCGGGATCGGGCTTGCCGCTGCTCTGCCCGGCCTCCATCGAGGACAGGACCCGCATCACCGTCATCTCAAGCGCCTTCAGCTCGACCTGGGTCTCGACGTATTTGTCGCGAAAGCGCGGATGCTCCCACAGGGGTCTGCCCCGTACGATCCGTTCCTGCGCCAGCTGCTTCAGCTGTGCCAGCTGCGCCTGCGACGCGCCCACGCGCGGGGCCCCCAGACGTTCGTTGCCCAGCAGGAACTTGGCATAGGTCCAGCCCTTGTTGACCTCACCGATCAGGTTCTTGGCCGGCACCTTCACATCCGTAAGGAAGACCGAGTTGATTTCATGCGCCCCATCCATGGTCTGGATCGGATGCACCTCGACCCCGGGCGATGTCATGTCGACCAGCAGGAAGGAGATGCCTTCCTGTTTCTTGCCCTCGTTCGAGGTCCGCACCAGCAGGAAGATCCAGTCCGCATGCTGGGCATAGGTGGTCCAGGTCTTCTGGCCGTTGACGATCCATTGCTGGCCCGCCTCGTCCCATTCCGCCTTGCACTTGAGAGAGGCCAGGTCGGACCCGGCGCCCGGCTCGGAAAAGCCCTGGCAGAACCAATAGTCGAGCGAGGCGATCTTGGGCAGAAATTCCTGCTTCATCTCGTCGCTGGCGAACTGGATCAGCACCGGGCCGATCATGCCCACGTTGAAGCCCTGCGGGTCCGGGGCCCCGGCGCGCTGGCTTTCCTGCTGAAAGATGTACATCTGCGTAACCGACCAGCCCGGCCCGCCCCATTCCGCCGGCCAGCGCGGCGTGGACCAGCCCTTGGCGTGCAGGGTCTTGTGCCACTGCACGGTCATCTCCTTGGTCGGCGGGTTGCCGCGTTTCAGGTGTTCACGCGTCTCGTCCGGCAGGTTGGCGTCGATGAAATCGCGCACCTCCTGGCGAAAGGCTTCCTCTTCGGGGGTGAATGACAGTTCCATCCTGCTCTCCTCAGGCGGGTTCTTCGGCCGCGCGGGCCAGTTCCTGTTCCTTCAGCATCTTGCGCGATGCCTTGCCGACCGCCGTCCGGGGAAGTTCGTCGCGGAACTCCAGGTGGCGGGGGATCTCGTGGCGGCCCAGCTTGTCGGCCAGGAAGTCCTGTAGCTCTTCCAGGGTAAAGCGCGCGGCACCAGGGTTCAGCATCACGAAGGCCTTGGCGCTTTCGCCGCGATAGGCGTCGGGCACGCCGATCACCATGGCCTCAAGCACATTGGGGTGCTGGTGGATCGCGTTCTCGATGGTCAGCGGATAGACGTTGAACCCGCCCGACAGGATCAGGTCCTTCTTGCGGTCCACGATGAAGAACCATCCGTCTTCGTCCATGTAGCCGATGTCACCGGTCAGGAAGTACCCGTCGCGGGTGTAATTCGCGGCGTTCTCTTCGTCCGACTTGCGCCAGTAGCCTGTGGTGACATTCGCGCCCTTGATCGCCATCTCGCCGGATTGGCCCGGGCCCAGCACCTTGTTGCTATCCTCGACGTCGACGATCTTGATGTCGATGCCGGGCAGCGGAATGCCAATGGTGCCCAGCTTGTCGTCGGGCATCCCGCGCGGCACGTTCGTCCCCGCGGGCGAGGTTTCGGTCATGCCCCAGCCGCCGCGCAGCTTCAGCCCGGTCAGCTGCTTGACCCGCGAATAGACCTCGACCGGAAGTGGCGCGCCCCCCGAGGCCACGTAGTCCAGCGACGACAGATCACGCTTGTCGATATCCGGCAGCGCCAGGATCGCGATCCAGGTGGTGGGCACGCCGCCAAGCGACACGATGCCCTTCTTCTCGATCTCGTCGATGGCGCTGGCCGCATCGAACCGCAGCCGCAGGCATAGCGTCCCCCCTTCGGAGGCACGTTTGATCATGCCCGCGCTCAGCCCCATGATGTGGAACAGCGGCGAATAGCCAAGCGCCGGTTTGCCGGGCTGCTGGCTTGCCTCGCCCTTGCCCATTTCCGTGTACATCTGACATGCGGCAGAAAGGTTCGAATGCGTCAACTGAGCGGCCTTTGGTACGCCCGTTGTGCCACCTGTATATTGCAAAAGTGCAAGATCGTCGGGGCTGGTTTCGACCGCATCCATCGGGTCAGTCGAATGGCCGGCCAGCAAATCCTCGACCGCGTGGGCCCCGGGGATCACCGGACAGTCACGCCCCTGGGCGGACACGGGATCGGGGCAGAGGTAGAGCGCCGGACAGGTGCCATCCGCCAGCAGCTTGGGGAACCGCCCGGCAAACTCGGGCGTGGTGAGCGAGATCACCATCTTCGCCCCGCTGTCGGTCAGCTTGTGCGCGATCTCTTGTTCGGCATCCAGCGGCGACAGATGGGTGATCGCCGCGCCGTACCACAGCGCGCCGAAGAAGAAGATTGGATGCCAGGGACAATTGGGCAGATGCAGCGCGATGCGGTCGCCCTTTTCGATACCCGCCGCCTTCAGCGCCCGCGCCACCTGACTGACCAGACCGTGCATCTGGGCGTAGGAATATTCCTTGCCGTAATATTCGATCATGCAGACGTCAGGCCAGGTCGCAAAGCTTCTGGCCATGCGATCATTGATCGTTTGCGGCACCGGCTTGAAATGCGGGTCCACCCCCTCGGCGTACCAGCGGTACCACGGGCGTTCCTGTTGCGTCATCCGTATCCCCTCCCTTTGCGCAGACGCGGGTGCCATGCCAGGAGGGTACAAATCATCCATGGGCGGCAAGCCATAGGGCTGCCACGTGGCGGGTGATTGATGATGTCCTCCCTGGCGCGACATTCCGCATTGCAGAATACCATTTTGCGCTCTGAGGGCAGGCTAGAACATGCCTCAGCCTTGCGTCAATCACTATTGACCGTCCGGTAGAAACGCGAAACATTGCGCCGAAAATCAAGGAGTATCGGGATGATCGACAAACGGGCCGACGACCTCGCCCGCGCCTTCGAAGGCCTGGGCGATGGCATCAGCGTGATGATCGGCGGATTTGGCGATGCGGGCCGTCCGGCCTATTTGCTGAAGGCGCTGCTGGACAGCGGGATCAAGGATCTGCACTTCATCTCGAACAACGCCGGCGACGGCGACACCGGGCTGGGCGCATTCTACCACGCGGGCCGGGTGCGCAAACTGTCCTGTTCCTTCCCGCGCGGCAGTGTCGCGCCGCTGATGGAGAAGCTGATCCGCGCCGGCGAGTTCGAGCTTGAGGTCATGCCCCAGGGCACCCTGGCCGAACGCATCCGTGCCGCAGGGGCCGGCATTCCGGCCTTCTTCACGCCGACCTCCTACGGGACGCTGATTGCCGAGGGCAAGGAAACCCGCGACTTCGACGGCCGGGGCCATGTGCTGGAAACCGCGCTGCACGCCGACGTGGCGCTGATCCATGCCGAACAGGCCGACCGTTTCGGCAACCTGACCTTCCGCCACCTGGCGCGGAACTTCTCTCCTCTCATGGCGTCCGCCGCGAAACGCACCATTGTCGAGGCCGACCACGTGGTCGAGCTGGGCGATATCGACGCCCACAACGTGCATTCGCCCGCGATCTTCACCGATCTCGTCTATCAATGCCACGACGTCCCCGAGGACAGCTGGCACGATTGGAGGGCCTCCGCATGACGCCCCTGTCCCGCAATGGCATCGCCGCCCGCGTCGCGCTGGATATCCAGGACGGCTGGCACGTGAACCTGGGCATCGGCATGCCCGAGATGGTCGCCAATTACCTGCCCGAGGGCCGCGAGATCCTGCTGCATTCGGAAAACGGCATTCTGGGCATGGGCCCGTCCCCCGCCGAAGAGGACGTGGACTGGACCCTGATCAACGCCGGTAAGAAACCGGTGACCGCCCTGCCCGGCGCGTCCTATTTCGACCATGCCTGGAGCTTTGGCATCATCCGGGGTCGCCACTTGGAGCTTTGTGTTCTGGGCGGCTACCAGGTTGCCCCGAACGGAGACCTGGCGAACTGGGCGCGCGATGCGAATGACCCGCTGCCCGCGATCGGCGGGGCCATGGACCTGGCCGCAGGCGCACAGCGGATCTTTGTCATGATGACCCACAACGACAAAAGCGGCGCACCCAAGCTGCTGGAAAGCTGCAGTTTTCCGCTGACCGGCGCGGGCATCGTCAAGAAGGTCTACACCGATCTTTGCGTGATAGACGTGGCCGACAACCGCTTTACCGTCACCGACATGGTCGAGGGCCTGACCCGGGAAGAGCTGCAGAACCGCACCGGCGCGCCGCTGCATTTCGCCGATCAGGTGGCAGTGCTGAAGGACCCGGCCTGACGGCCTTGGGTCTGGCAAGCTTGAACAAACAAACGGGCCGGAGCTGAACGCTCCGGCCCGGTTTCGTTTGGCCCCCTACTTGGCACCCTACTTCGCCGCCTCGATCGCGGCCCAGACCCGGCCCGGGCTGGCGGGCATGGCGAAATCCGTCACGCCCAGCTGCGCCAGCGCATCCATGACCGCCGACATGCCCGCGGCCATGCCGCCGACCGACCCGGCCTCTCCCACGCCCTTGACGCCAAGCGGGTTCTGTCCCGTGGGCACGGTGAAGAAACTGCAATCGTAGTTCGGCAGATCCTTTGCGCGCGGCATGGCGTAATCCATGAAGGACCCGGTCAAAAGCTGGCCGTCCCCTTCGCCATAGCGGATTTCCTCCATGAAGACCTGGCCCAGGGCTTGGGCGACGCCGCCCTGCACCTGGCCCTCGGCGATCTGCGGCTGCAGCACGCGGCCGATGTCCTCGACCCCGGTGTAGGACAGCACCTCGAAGAGGCCTGTCTCGGGGTCCAGCTCGACCTCGCAGACATGGCAGCCATTGGGGAAGGTCGGCGCCTCGGGCGAGAATTCGCCCTGGGCGGCCAGCGGCACGCCCTTTTCGCCCGCGACCTGGGCGATGGCCTCTAGCGTGATTTCGCGGTCGGTGCCGGCGATGCGGAAAGTGCCGCCGGAATATTCGATGTCCGCCACGTCGGCCTCAAGCTCTTCTCCGGCCAGCGCCTTGGCGTCCGCCAGAAGGGTCTGCACCGCCCCCTGCAGGGCCGAGCCGCATTTGATCATTGCGCCCGATCCGCCCATGCCGCCGCCCCGGGCGATCACGTCGGTGTCGCCCTGGGCATAGGTGATGCGGTCCGGCGCGATCTCCAGCCCCTCGGCAGCCAGGTCGATCAGCGCGGTCTCGACCCCCTGGCCGGCGGAAAACGCCCCGGCGGCGATGGAGATCGAGCCATCGGCATTCAGCGCCACGTTGGTGTAATCCACCCCGCGCCGCCCCCACATGCCGCCCGCTGTCTCGATACACAGCGCAAGGCCAAGCCCCCGGACCCGACCCCGCGCGGCGCTGTCGGCCCGGCGCGCGTCAAAGCCCGCCAGGTCGGCGCGGTCGATCCCGGCATCCAGGACTTCCTCGAAGGATCCGCTGTCATAGCCGAAGTACCAGACCGGCTCCCATGGCATCTGTTCCGGGCGGATCAGGTTGCGGCGGCGCAGCTCGATCCGGTCGATCCCCAGCTGGCGCGCGGCCCGGTCGATCAGCATCTCGATGATATAGGTCGCCTCGGGGCGGCCCGCGCCGCGATAGGCCCCGACCGGCACCGTGTTGGTCAGATACCCGGTGACCCTGCCCGCGATGACCGGCGTGGTATAGACGCCCGCGACCCCGCCAAGGTTCATCACCATGGGCAGCGACCGCCCGGTGGCATAGGCCCCCATGTCGACGTCGATCTGGACCGTCAGCGTGGTGAAGCGCCCGTCGGCATCCAGCCCCAGTTCAGCGCGGAAGTCGATGGCGCGGCCCCCTTCGTCGGCCTGCATCGCCTCGCCCCGGTCAGCACGCCAGCGCACGGGACGGTTAAGCCGTTTCGCAGCCCAGAAGCACAGCATCTCTTCCCGGGTCGGGCCGGCCTTCATGCCGAAGGCGCCGCCCACGTCGCCGCCAACCACGCGGATCTGCGCCGCATCCATGCCAAAGGCCGTGGCCAGCGCGCCGCGCAGCGCGGGCGGGTTCTGGTGGCTGGCGTATAGCGCGATGCGCCCGCCCGGTTCCGGACGGGCCACAGCATTGCGCGGCTCAAGCGTGGCGGCGGTGACCCGGCTGATGGGGCCCGACAGCGTGACCCGATGCGCCGCGGCGGCCAGCGTTTCGCCCGCCTTGTCCCAGTCGCCCCGTGCCCAGTCGGCCCCGATATTGCCGGGCCGGTCCGCATGGACCAGCGGCGCACCGTCCGCCCGGGCATCGGCCAGGGTGACCACCGGGTCCAGTTCCTCAAGATCCGCTATGATCGCTTCGGCCGCGTCCAGCGCCGCGTCGCGGGTGGTGGCGATCACCATGGCCAGCGGTTCGCCCACGAACCGCGCCTCGCCCTCGGCCAGAAGCGGGCGTGGCGTATGCGCCCAGGTGCGACCGTCCGGCCCCGCCAGCGCCATGTCGGCCTGCACCGGCCCCACGCCGTCCGCTGCCAAGTCAGCGGCTGTGAACACGGCGACGACACCGGGCATCCCGGCCGCGTCACCGGTGTCGATCCCGGTGATCCGGGCGCGGGCATAAGGGCTGCGCAGGAACACCGACCAAAGCGCGCCTTCAACCGCCAGATCGTCGGTATAGCGCCCCTTGCCCGAGGCGAGGCGGTGATCCTCGACCCGGCCCTTGCGGTGAACTGTGGTGTTCATGATGTCCTCAACGTCTGTCGCTGGCCCCTCCGGGCCGATCCCTCTTGCGGCCATGGTTGGCCATCGGGCCGTGCCCGTCAATCGGCACCCCGGCCTTGCACGGGCGCATGCCCCTGCCGCTAACCTAGCCGGTCCCGCGCCAAGGCCAAGCCCGCTGCGACCTTCTGCCGGCCACAGGGCCAAAAACGGGAACCATTGCGGGACGAACACGCAAAAGCCGCCCGGAAAGGGGCGGCCATCTGCGCGGTATGTAAGGGAAATAGCTGATCGGGACAGCGGGTCGGGGAAGCACCCCCGCGCACTGGGACCAACGGGAACGCCCCAGATGCGGTCCGTGCCCCGATCAGAGGCCCGGCCCGCCGCGCATCGCACCCGAAGGCACCCGCGGCGGACCGGTGTCTTGGCCGTCTAGTTGAAGAAGACAGACGGCAGGTACAGCGCGATCCCAGGGAAGAGGATGATCAGAAGAACACCCAGCAGGGTCACCAGCACATAGGGAATGACCGAGGCATAGATGTCCTTCATGGTGACATCCGGCGGGGCCACGCCCTTGAGGTAGAACAGGTTGAAGCCGAAGGGCGGCGTCATGTAGCCCACCTCCATCATGATGATGAAGAGGATGCCGAACCAGATCGGATCAAAGCCCGCATCGCGCACCACCGGCAGGAAGACCGGCAGCGTGATCAGCATGATGCCCACGGGATCCAGCACCATCCCGAACAGGAACAGCACCAGCAGCATGAACGCCAAGGCACCCCATTTGCCACCCGGAATAAAGGTCATCAGGTTCGAGATCAGCGACTGCGCCCCAAGCGCCGTATAGGCGGTCGAGAAGGCATGCGCCGCAAACAGGATCCACATCACCAGCGCGGTCAGGCGCAGGGTGGCGATGGCGGCCTCGTGCAGCACCGACCACTTCAGCCGCTTGTTCGCCGCGGTGGCGACCAGCGCACCGAAGACCCCGATGGCCGCGGCCTCGGTCGGGGTGGCGAAACCGCCGAAGATCGACCCAAGCACGATGACCACGATGCCGATCGGCAGCAGCACGGATTTCAGGGCACGGAATTTCGCCCCCCAGGAGCCGCGTTCTTCCTTCGGCAGGGCCGGCCCCATCTCGGGCTGCAGGAAACAGCGCACGAGGATGTAGATCGACACCAGCACGAACAGGGTCAGGCCCGGCCCGATCCCGGCCGCGAACAGCCGGCCAACGGACACTTCGGTCAGCAGCGAATACAGGACCATCAGGATCGACGGCGGGATCAGGATGCCCCAGCCCCCGCCGGCGTTGATGGCCCCCAGGGCCATTTTCTTGTCATACCCCCGTTCCAGCATCTTGGGCAGCGCGATGGTGCCCATGGTGACGACGGCGGCGCCGGAAATCCCCGACATGGCGGCAAAGATCACGCAGATCAGCACAGTCCCGATGGCCAGACCGCCACGCAGCCCGCCCCACCAGATGTGCATCATGTCGTATAGATCGTTCGCCACCCCTGACTTTTCCAACAGGATCGCCATGTAGACGAACAATGGAATGGCCATCAGCGTGGGGTTCGACATGGATTCCCACATCTTCGAGGCCAGCAGGTAGAACCCGATGCTGCCCATCTCGAAATACAGGAAGACGACCGAGATGCCGCCCAGCACGAAGGCCAGCGGCGTGCCCAGAAGGACAAAGACCAGCAGCGAGCCGAAGAAAAGAAGTGTTAGCAGCTCGACGCTCAATGCTCTGCCCCCCCATCAGGTGCGGCGTCAGACGCAGGCGCACCAAAAGTTTCGTCATCGACCGGAAGGCCCATCAGCACGCGGATGTCCGCCCACAGCCGGATGAAGCCCTGCAAAAGCAGCAGGACAGCCGCCACCGGGATCAGCGTCTTGGTCGGCCACAGCGGCGCGCGCCACATGGAATTGGTCGTCTCGTTGTCGACGATCGCCTCGTGGGCGATGTCATAGCCCTGCCACAGCAGCACCGCGACAAAGAGGAAGAACAGCGGCCAGGTCGCCACGTCGACCAGCGCCTTCCGGCGGGTCGAAAACGCCCCGTAGAAGATGTCGACGTTCACATGGCCCCGTTCGGCCAGAAGATAGCCGCCGCCGATGATGGCGTAGCCCCCGAAGATCAGCGTGGCCAGTTCGGCCGTCCAGATCGCGGGTGCCCCCACGACATAGCGCATCACCACGTCAGCGAGCAGGAGACCAAAGATCACGAGCACGCAAAGCGACACCCATTTCCCCAGCCACCTGTTCAGGCGCGTGATCGCCCGTGCAAGGTTTTTCATTGTAGTTCACCTGTCCCTAAAGCGATTTCCCCGGCCCATCACAGCGGCCCTGGGATATCGAAACGGACGGCACGGGGATCACACCCGTGCCGTCCTTGTGGCAGTTCATGGCGGGCGGGACCACCCGGCCCCGCCGCTTAGGAACCGGACCCGATCAGACGTAACCGAGGTCGCCCATGAGGCCCATGTAGATGTCACGGGCCTTGGCGGCCTTCTCGCCCTTCTCGGCCTCGGTGCCCATGATGCGGGTCGAGGCTTCGGCAAGGATGTCCAGCACGTCCTGGGGCAGCTGGGTGACTTCGATGCTGTTTTCCTCGATGCCGGCCGCGATGGCCTGCACTTCGGCAGCCTGGTATTCGGTCGAACGCTGGTAGAACCGGATTTCCATCAGGTCCAGCAGGGCCGACTTGAGGTCGTCGTCCAGGTCGTTCAGCTGATCGAGGTTGACGATCCAGCTGTCGGTGGTGAAGCCAAGCGCCGGCTTGTAGTGGTACTTGCAGACCTCCCACAGGGACATCGACTTGGCGCCCACGGCCGCACCCCAGTGCGCGCCGTCAACCACGCCCGAGCTGAGCGACTGGTAAAGTTCCGAACCGGGGATGTACTGCGGGGCCGCACCGGCGGCGTTCAGATACTCCAGCATCGCGCCCGACGAACGGATCTTCAGACCTTTGAAGTCTTCGGCGCTTTCGATCTTCTTCGAAACGACCATCTCGACCGGCAGGACCTTTTCCGACATCAGCATCATGCCGTCTTCGGCCAGCTCTTCGTTGATCAGGTCTTCAAGGCCAAGGTTCTTCACCGCGTGCTGCATTTCCCAGCTTTCGCGGAAGGTGCCGGGGATGCCGTAGACGAAGTTCGCCGTGGTGGCATGGTCCTGGATGTAGGAGGCCGCGATCGAGCCCATGGGCACAACGCCCTTGCGGACCAGCGGATAGATGTCGGGGCCCTTGGCGAATTCGCCGGCGCCGAAGGTTTCCAGCTTGAACGCGCCTTCGGTGCGCTCGGCCAGTTGGTCGGCCAGCACCTGGAGGCTGCCCGAGAACGAGCTGGAGGCCTTGGGCCAGTGCGACTGCACCCGCCAGGTCACCTTGCCCGCGGCGATACCTTTGCCAACCAGAGCAGGAGCCGCAACAGCAGCCAGGCCGGCACCGCGCAGCATGGCGCGACGATTGATGGATTTCGTGGTCATGTGTTCCTCCCTTGACCAAAGAATCAGGGCAGCGACCGCCTGAAGCCAGTCCGATCCCTCCCCCTCGCGTTTCGGAAAATCCCTTGAAACAAGCGGTTTTCCAGCGCAACAAACTCAGCAGAACAGTTTTTTACTCCAGCGTCAATAAGATGCGCTATGCTGACACAAATGTGTCCCGTCGGACGGCTATGCGACGGAACAGTTGAATTATGATCCCCGCCGTGCCATTCCCGCACAGCGGAATTTGCAAGGTGGTACATATGGCCAACTGGAACGGCGCGGTGGCGTCACGCGAGGAGATCAGGGAATTGAAGCGCCGCGCCGCCGTGCGCGTGGCCGCCCGGATCTTCAACGAAAAGGGCTATCACGCCACCTCTCTCGACGAGATCGCGGACGAGATCGGCGTGACCAAGACCGCGCTGTATTACTACTTCAAGAACAAGGAACAGCTGCTTTATGAATGCCTTGTGCTGACCTACGACTGTGGCCAGACCGCCCAGCAGGAAGCCCAGGCACTGGACGGCAGCGCCTATGACAAGCTGTGCCTGATGTACCGGCGTTTCATCGACACGCTGATGGAAGAACGCGGGGCCTATACCACCACGGCCAACATCAAGTCGCTGCCCGAATGCCAGCAGAAAGAGATGTTCGCCCGCCGCACCCAGCTGGAAACCTACATCCGCGACCTGGTGCAGGATGCGATAACGGAAGGATCGGTCCGTGACGTCGACCCCCGGGTCACCGCCAGCTTTTTCCTGGGGGCCGTGAACTGGATTCTGCGCTGGCACAGCGAAGAAGAGGCCCTGCCCGCCAATGCGGTCGCCGCCCATTTCGTCGACCTCTTCGTGAACGGAATTGTAAAGCGCGACTAACCCCTTGGCGGGTCAGTCGCGCCTTTCGGAACATCCGTTCCGCGATCCATTCAGATCAGTCCAGCGGGGCCTCGTCCATCGAAGCCAGCCCGCGTTTCCACTTGGACAGCCACCAGCCGTATTGCGGCGGCCAGGCGTCCCAGTTGGTGACCCCCAGCCGTTCCGCCGCGTGATGCGCCCAGAAGGGATCGAACAGCGCCTGCCGCCCGATGGCAATCAGATCGGCCGTTCCGTCCTGCAACAGCTGCTCGGCCAGTTCGGGCGTGCGGATCAACCCGACCGCCTGGGTCATCACCTCGACCTCTTCGCGCAGCATCTTGGCGAAATGCGCCTGGTAGGCCGGCCCGCGCTGCAGGCTGGCATTGGTCGCCCCGTGCAACATGTTCCCCCCCGAGGAGCAATCGACCACATCCACCCCGGCCCGCTTCAGAAGCCGCGCCAGAACGACGCTGTCTTCCGGTTCCCATCCGCCTTCGATCCAGTCGGTGGCCGAGATGCGCGCAAACAGCGGCACGTCCTCGGGCAGCGCCGCCCGCACCGCCAGCGCGACCTCAAGCGGAAAACGGATGCGGTTTTCCAGCGATCCGCCGTATTCGTCCGTACGCTGGTTCGCCAAGGGCGTCAGGAAGCTTTGCAGCAGATACCCGTGCGCCATGTGGATCTCGACCATGTCGAACCCGGCGGCCAGCGCGCGTTCCGCCCCGATCACGAAGGCCTCGATCACCTCGTCCATGTCGGCGCGGGTCATCGCCCGGGGCATTTCCCATCCCTCGGAAAACGGCACGGCCGAAGGCGCGATGACCGTCCAGCGTTCGTCGCCCGCATCGATGTTTTCCTGGGTCAGCGGACCATTGCCCTGCCAGGCCCTCTGGGTCGAGGCCTTGCGCCCCGCATGGGCCAGCTGAAGACAGGACTTCGCCCCCATCTCGCCGATCTGCTGCGCGATCGGGGCCAGGCTGTCGATATGGTCTTCGTCATAGATCCCAAGGCAGCCGTTGGTGATCCGCCCGGCCCGGGTGACGCCCGTCGCCTCGACAAAGACCAGCCCGGCCCCGCCAAAGGCGAACTTGCCGTAATGGGTACGGTGAAAAGCTGTGGCATGGCCATCTTCGGCGCAATACATGCACATGGGCGGGATCACGACCCGGTTGGGAAGGGTGACACCGCGGATCGTCAGCGGCTCGAACAGTTTTGCGCTCATGCCCGGTTCACCCCATGCGGGGCCAGCAGCTGCCGCAGCGCCTTGCCCTGGGCCAGCCGGTCAAAGCCCGCGTTGACCTCTTCGAAGCCCAGGTAGCCGTCGATCAGCTTGTCCACCGGCAGGGCACCTGCGTGATACATCCGCAGGAACCGCGGGATGTCGCGCACCGGCACCGAGGATCCCATGTAGGACCCGATCACCGCCTTTTCGTTGGCCACCAGATCGCCGTGATCAAAGCCAAATTTCGCACCCGAGGGCGTCAGCCCGGCGGTGACCAGCCGCCCGCCCCGGCGCAGCACGGAATAGGCCCCCTCCATCGCCTTGATGGCACCGGCCAGTTCCACCGCCACGTCGACGCCACCCCGGGTCAGATCAGCGACCTTGCTGGCCAGTTCCGGGTCGCGGGCGTCAAAGGTATGGGTCGCGCCCAGTTCGATCGCCTTCTCACGCTTGGCCTCTTCCAGGTCGACACCGATGATGATCTCGGCCCCGCTGGCCTTGGCCCCCATGACGCCGCACAACCCGACACCGCCCAGCCCGAAGACCGCCACGCTTTCCCCGGCCTGGATCCGCGCCGTGTTCAGCACCGCGCCGGTACCGGTCATCACCGCGCAGCCAAAGACCGCCGCATCCACCAGCGGGATCGGATCGTCGATCACCACGACCGAGCCACGGTTCACCACCGCATATTCCGCAAAGCACGAGATGCCGGTGAAATGCGCGATCTTCTCGCCATTGGCGTCGCGGATGCGCGATCCGCCAGACAGCAGCCCGCCCTCGCCCCGTGCCTTGACCGCCGCCAGGCAGATCTGAGGCCGCCCGGACTGGCACATCTCGCACCGCCCGCAGGAGGGCGCGAACTGGAACACCACCTTGTCGCCGACCTTGACGTCATCGACGCCTGCCCCGACCTCGACCACCTCGCCCGCGCCCTCGTGGCCCATCAGCATCGGCAGCGTCCCGATCCGGTTGCCATCCATGAAGGACAGGTCCGAATGGCACAGCCCCGCGCCGATGACCTTGACCACCAGGTCCGAGGGTTTGGGATCCAGCAGGGTCACGGTCTCCAGCTTCAGCGGCTGGCTGTCGGCATAGGGGGCCGGCAGCCCCGCGTCCCTCAGCACCATTCCCTTGCAGTCGATCATTCCGGCGTCCTCCCTGGCCTTGCCTCACATGGCCCCGCCTCCCTGCGCGGCCCTTACCCGCAGATTTCACCACTGCGGAACCATTGTCCAGCCTGCGGAATTGGTGCGGACGCAAAGGCCGGCTACTGGAATTCAGCATATGACCACCCCCTGTCACCCCAAGGCATTGCCGGCGCAACAGTTCCAGAAAACAACAAGCACCATCCAGGGCCCTTCCGGTCATCACATGCGGTGCATTTTCGTGTCTTTTTTAAAACAGGAGCAGGTTTCGGATTTCACAATGATTGTGCAGCCTTCGAACCGTCGCCAATGTTATTGGCAGAAATTTTATTAAGGAAAGTCAATCCTGTCATGAAGACGATGATCGAGAAACTGATGGCATTCGCCGCCCGCCACCTTCCAGGATCGATTGCCTTTCTGGTCGCACTTTTTGTTTTCACGGCACTTTCCAACCTTTTCATCACCGAAAAGGGTATATTTGGCAGAATTCTGGCCCCGGTCGTGGGCTTTGTCGGGGGATTGTTCGGTGGCGGGATACTTGGCTGGACCATCGGCGGCATTGGTGTTGCGGCGATGGGCACAGCAGTCGGCATCGGAGCACTTGGAGCAATCCTGATTGCCGGCGTATCCGGAGCTATTCTGGGCACGTTGACGGGTGCGACCTTCTCATTCTTCAGAATGTTGCGCTCGCCCTCGAATTTCGAGGTCAATTGGATTGCCTTCATCCTTGTTCTGCTTGGGGCACTTGCCGTTTTCTTTGTCGTTCGCAAGCTGGCCGCATTCGCCATTCGACACATTCCGCCACTCGCCCGCCGGTTACTGCCCCTGTAGCGACCGGGAACGCTTGATCGGGGCATCTTCCGGCAGCCTGTCCAGGATCCGGGTACGCGCGACCAAGCGCTCCGATCCGCGGCAACCGCGGGAACCGATCCGACGTTGTCGAACCGAAGGCCAAAGCACAGGCCGTCATTTGAAAAAGGCTATCAGGAAGAGAAGGTGATGGTGCCCCCACACGCCCCCGAACGGAAACCCCACTGTGAAAAACATCAGAATAAACAACTAGTTAACCTATATCACTTCGTGCAGGACGTCAAAATGTGTGTCGTGAAGGTCACGTTTTGTGTGTCGTGAATTTGCTCCTTTGCGTTTCACGATGCGGAGCTGATTGCGAGCATCAGATGCCATCTTAGGCATACTGTTATTCGCCTCTGTGCCTGTGGCTCAACGAGCGGGGGCCTGAGGTTTCGTTTACTTTGCGCGCAAGGGCTTCCCTCAGTTTCTACCCGCACTGCGCAATCAGGCTGCCTCGACTAAATCGATGATTTCGTCTGTGTTGTTCAGCCACCCCTCAAAGATCGTACGCATTCGTTTATCTGGGATAGCAACGACAACGGGCAGACCATCTCGGACACGGGTTCTCCATATCCACTGCACCATCTCGGCCAAAGCATACCTGTCGGCGAAGCCCTGACCTGAGACCCCAAGGAAGTTCTGCACCATGGGGTTGGGTGACATCGAATACAGGTAGATAGCATGGCTGGCATATTTGTAGTCGTTGGTTCCGCGCGTTTTGTTTGGGAGCCACTGCACACCGTCTTTGCCATAGTCCCTGCCAAACATTCGGGAATACTTGGCCCACTGCCCTGCATAGCGGCCTTTGCGGTCTTCGAACCACTTGTCACGAGCACATGTGAGGATGATGTTGGTCCGCTCGACACCCTTCCACCGCCGATACAGGAGGTTTTTTAGTGCGCTTCCGATAGACTTGCAGGTGGTATCCGTCGAGCGACGTGTCTGCCTTGAAAACGATAAGCTGACGTGCTTCGGCAGAGCTAGCTCTTCGACGGCAACCAGCTCTCTCGCCTGCATACGCCAATCAATAGGCGTCTCTTCGATCACGGTGAAGGCTGCCTTTGGGTGGGACTGAGCGAGCATGTCAAGGTAAGCCCGGATGTACGTGCCCTCACTGAGAAAGGTCATAACGGTTAGGGAGCGACCAGCGAGCAACACTTGGTTTGGTGTGGCTACAGCGAAGATACCGCTTTCACCTACGTGCAGCTGACCTTGAATGGCAGGCTTGTAGATATCAGGATGGAGTTTGCTTGAGTAAATCGGCTCGCCATCATTGTCGAACATTTCACGCTGCCATTTGATCCATTTCATCGTTGGGTGAACCTGACGCGTCTCGGGACAGATGGTAGCATAACCACCACCAACGACAGCCTCATTGAAGGCATCAGCGTCGATGGTGGTAATGCAGGTGACAGGGTTAGGTGCCTCGTCCACAATGATCTCATAGTCAGTCATAAGGTGAGCCAGACGAAGCGTCATGAAGAATAGCTTGTGCGTGATGGCCACTGAATGGCCTTGTTCGAGTAGCTTCTCGAGTTGTATGAGCTTCGGCCCTTGGCCCTCTTTCGGAGCCGCGATTTCGACGTAATCTGGCGCATCCTTAATGAAGCGGTCGATCTCCGTGAGCGACGGCGTGACCAGCAGATACTTCCTGTCTGGCTGTAAAGAAGCCAACATTTCGGTGGTCTTGCCGGTGCCGCATGCGCGGTCAATGATTACCGTATGAGTTGAGCGATTGGGATAGAGCATGTGATTGGTTTCTGTGTTGGGGCCTCGCGAAGAGGCAATTGATAGGGCCAGGAGGGTCGGTTTTGCGGGATGCAGAAGAAACGGGCGGACAGCACAACTGTCTCAATCGAAAATGACTGCGAACATAAAGCCATGAAAAACAACAACAAATCACGGCCCCAGGTTGCACTGCCGTAAACCTGTAATTTGTGAAAGAGACACCCCAAAGGGCAACCATCACGGGCAACCGGAAAGGGTATTCAGGAAGGGAATTAACTGGCTGAACTTATTGGAAAGAACTTCGTGATGGCGGCAAAGCCGTCTCACCTTCAACTATTCCCGCGAAGGAAAAGGACTGGATGACGCAGATGATCTGATTGCACCTTAGAGGGTCTCAAGTCGTTCACCTTCGCATGGCGCTATCGCTGGAAGACCCAATTCCGATGGCTTCGCCACCGAGAAGATATTCACTTGAAGTGCACCCTTGCCCAACCTCAAGTGATGTTAGGAGCAAGTGACATTTGGTCTGCAAGGAGGTTCGGTTTTCTCAAGAATTGATCGCCCCCTCCGCCCTGGCGCACCGAATGAAGATCTGGTCCGTCAGTTCCGACGACACGGAGGAATTCATAGGGTCTTGGTTGAGAGCCAATTGCCAGGACGCTTGCCATTACAGCTAGGGTGGAAGCTGATTGGGCTAACCTTAGCGCAGCCGCGTCATAATCCTATGGTGTGGGTTAATCGACGGCAGTAGTAGGCTTTTCTCGATTATCTTTAGTGCGGGGATTAATTGGTCTGAGCGCGGGACGGCCCGCCTAGTCAGACCTAACGATCAAATGGGAATAGACTACTTCGGTTCAGCATTACTCTGGCTGCAAACCTACTTCGAAGATCAGGGAGTTGGTTCAACGGGCCAACCCTCCCCGAGAGCCTCAGCTACATCCTTGGGGAACCTTCGGCGGAACCTCAGAACGCCGTTGGCGCGTTTGTCGATGTGCTTGATCTTGGTCCTGAGAGCCATGCTTGTGTCCCCAAAGTGTGTCGCGATGTGTGTCGCAGGAGACAGGAAAGCACCTGAAAATCAAGCAGTAAAGGTGTTTCTGAAGGTGAAATGGTGCCCCCACACGGACTCGAACCGCGGACCCACTGATTACAAATCAGTTGCTCTACCAGCTGAGCTATAGGGGCATCGTGGCGCGTGTCTAATGGCTTGGTTCTGGCCGATCAAGCGGTTTTATACGCCACATTCGACAGACCAGTACGCGACACAGAGCCAGCCAAAGCCTAGCGGTTCGCCCGCGCCAGAAGCAGCACCGCTACAAGGCCCACGCCCATGATCAGCACCGCACCGGGAGAGGCCAGTTCAAGCTGCTCAAGCGAGGCCTGTTCATGCACCCGAGTCGCCAGCGTGTCATAGTTGAAGGGCCGCAGCAGAAGCGTCGCCGGAAGCTCTTTCACGCAGTCGACAAAGACCAGCAGCAGTGCCGACAGAAGCGACCCGCGCACCAGCGGCGCGTAGACGTCGCGCAGGACCTGACGGGGCGACCGCCCCAGGGACCGCGCCGCCATCGGCAAGGACGGAGAGACCCGGCCAAAGGCCCCGTCCGCCGCGCCCTGGGCGATGGCAAAGAAGCGCACCGTATAGGCCAGCACCAGCGCAAAGGCCGATCCGGTCAGCACCAGGCCGATGTCGAAGGGGGTCAGCGCCTCGACCGCGTCGGCCAGCCAGTGGTCCAGCCGAGCCAAGGGGATCAGGATGCCGACGCCCAGCACCGCGCCCGGCGCCGCATAGCCGATGGTCGTCACCGGCATCAACCGGCGCGGCAGCGACCAGCCCGACAGGCGCACGCCATAGACCAGGAAGACCGCCGCCGCCACGGTGACCAGCGCCGCGATCCCGCCCACGGCAACGGTGTGCCACAGCGCCAGCGCCAGGCCCGGATCGGCCCAGACCTGCGCGTTATCCAGAGCATGGCCCAGGATCACCCCTGCCGGCAGCACGAAGCCCATCAGAATCGGCACCAGGCACAGCGCCGTTGCGATCCAGCCTGCCAGCCCCGTCAGCCGCAGCTTTTCCACCGGACGGTGGCGAGAGGACAAAAGGTAAAACCGGGACCGGCGGCGAGAGGCTTTCTCGATCAGCAGCAGCATCCCGACCAGCGCCAGGATGACCAACGCGATCTGCGCCGCACCCGAGGCCGAGTTCGCCTCGAGCCAGGTGGTGAAGATGCCAGTCGTCAGGGTCTGCACGGCGAAATAATCCACCGTGCCGAAATCGTTCACCGTCTCCATCATGACGATGGCCACCCCTGCGGCGATGGCGGGCCGCGCCAGCGGCAGGGCAACGCGGCGGAAGCGCCCGAAGGGGCCAACGCCCAAGGACATGGCGACCTCTTCCCCGCCGCCCGATTGTTCGCGCAGCGCCGCGCGGGTCAGCAGGTAGACGTAAGGATAAAGCGCCGCCGACAGCACGAGGATCGCGGACCCAAGCGACCGGATTTCGGGAAACCAATAGTCGCGCGCCGTCTTCCAGCCCATCATGTCCCGCAGGAAGCCCTGCACCGGGCCCGCGTATTCCAACAGATCCACCAGCGCATAGGCCCCCACATAGGCCGGCACCGCCAGGGGCATCAGCAGCGCCCATTCGATCACCCGCGCCCCCGGAAAGCGGTAGCGCGCCACCAGCCAGGCCGCGCCCGTGCCCACCATGGCCGTCAGCAATCCGACCCCCAGCATCAGCACGATCGAGGTCCGCAGATACCGCGGCATGGTCGAGGCCCAGAGCCGCGCCACCGCATCCCCCTGTGCCTCGCCCAGAAGCATCGGCCCGAAGGCGATCCAGACCACGGCCAGGATCGGGGCCAGCACGATGGCCGCAATGCCAAGCGCCCCCGCCGACCAGAGCGAAGGCAGCACCCGGCGCGGGCGATCATGCGCGGCGGCTTGGGGCCGCGGGGTATCCGTCGGTGATGTCATGGCCAACCTGTTGCCTGAAACATGTTTTACTGTCCAGCCGAAGCCATATACTCGGGACAATACGCGCCAGGTTCGGGGCTGGGTCCGGGGTCGGATCAGGGACTGGGTCCCCGCCGGATCAGCGCGTATCGGGGCGTTCTACGTCCTCGGGGCAGCCAGGACCGGCCCCCGGAACCGGCACGGCAGGGAACAGGCGAAGGACAGGTTCGGATGAAGATCATGCTGCACCTCGGGGCGCATTGCACGGACGAGGGCAAGCTGGCCAAGACCCTGGCCCGCAACCGCAAGGATTTCCTGGACCGTGGCGTTTCCGTCCCGCCGCCGGGGAATTACCACGCCCTTCTGCGCGAAGCGATCCATGCCCTGGACCAAGGCCCTCCGGCCGAGGATGCCGGCGATATCCTGATCGACGCGATCCTAGAAGACGACCACGCTGAACAGATGATCCTGTCGAACGAGAATTTCTTCGGCGTCCCGCATATGTCCATCGGCGACGGCCAGTTTTATCCGCTGGCCGAACAGCGGCTGGCCGATCTGCGTCAGCTGTTTCCCCAGGCCGAAATCCACCTGTTCCTGGCGATCCGCGATCCCGGCAGCTTCATTCCCGCCGTGCACGCCGCCTCGACCGGCATGTCGCTGGATCGGGTGCTGAACGGCACCGATCCCGGCACCCTGCGCTGGTCCGATCTGGTGACCCGCATCCGCGCCATCGCCCCCGACATGCCCCTGACGCTGTGGTGCAACGAAGACAGCCCGCTGATCTACGGAGAGATCATCCGCGCCATGGCCGGCCTGCCCGAGGGGCACAAGATCAAGGGGGCCTTCGATCTGCTAAGCGAGATCATGTCGCGCGAAGGCATGCAGCGCTTCCGCGCCTATTTCGCCGCCAATCCGACCATGACCGAGGCCCAGAAGCGCAAGGCGATGATGGTCTTCCTGACCAAATACGCCATCGACGACGCGCTGGAGGACGACATCCCCCTGCCCGCCTGGCCCGAAGAGGTCTTTGAATACCTCACCGACGCCTACGAGGAAGACCTGGACGCCATCGAGGGGATCGAGGGCGTGCGGGTGCTGCGGGCCTGAGGGTATGGGGGCCTTCGGGCACGTCGGCGTCCCCGTCGCGACCATCCTAGACCGCACGCCAGTCGCCTTCGTCCCCGCGCCCCTAGGCACCAATTTGATCTGACTGCCCTTTGGGTGACCGGTCGAACCACTGGCCACGCAGGGCCAATCCGACGCCCTGACGGCCCCGATGCCCGCACATCTGTGCCCGGACAGGCCACCGCCTGCGCTCGCTCCCTGCCCCCTTGTCCGCCAAGTCTGACAAGGGCCGACCGGCCTAGGAACCGCTCCGCTCACCGCCCGACCAAACCCACAAAGAAAAACGCCCCCGAAGTCCCCTTCGAAGGCGTTCCAAACTCTGCCGGGCGCGTGGCCCCGCAGAAAGCCTCAGTCCATGCCAAGCGCTTCTTTGTACATCTCAAGCACCGCCTCTTCTTCGGCGATGTCGTCCTTGTCGCGCTTGCGCAGGGAAATCACCTTGCGCATGACCTTGGTGTCATACCCGCGCCCCTTGGCTTCGGCCATGACTTCCTTGATCTGCTCGGCCAGGTCCTTCTTTTCGACTTCCAGCCGCTCGACCCGTTCGATGAACTGGCGCAATTCGCCCGCGGTCACGCGGTAGTTGGCCTCGGCCGTGCTGTCGACCACATCGGGATTGTCCATCATCTACCCTGACTCCTGCTCTGGATTGGCTGCCACAAGGCCCTCTGACTAGCGCCCCGGCCGGGGCTTGGCAAGCGGCCGGCGATGGCTTAGGCGGTGCCCGGTAACGCAAGCAAGTGATGCAAGGAAGCCTGAGGGGGTCATCATGGAAATCCTGATTTGGGTCGGTGCGGCGATTTCGGTTCTGGGCCTTCTGGGACTGGGCTATTGCATCCTGCGGGTGCTGCGCGCGAAACGCGCGGGCCTGGACGAAGACACCCTGCGCGCCGAGGTGGCCAAGGTCGTGCCGCTGAACATGGGCGCGCTGTTCCTGTCGGTCATCGGGCTGATGCTGGTTATCCTGGGCATCTTCTTCGGCTGACGCCTGCCCGGCCGCGCTGCTGCGCGGCCTTCCGGCATATTGGCTTCGGGCTTATCGCTGTCAGCAAGTCCGCAATCAGGCCACGTCGCTTTCCGCCAGCTGATGCTGCGGCCTGCCCTGCCCTGCGGGATCAATGAACCTTGCGCCCGGCACCCTCGCCATGTCCGCCAGGATCGGATGCGGCGTCCAAAGGGCGGGATCCATCCGCACCAGGTGCTCGGACAGCTGGACCAGGCGCACGGCCCCCATCTGGTCGGCCTTGGACATCGGCCCGCCGGTGTGGCGCGCATAGCCCCAGCCCTGCAGCATCACCACGTCGATCTGTTCGGCCTTTTCCGCGCGGCCATCGGCGATCAGGCGGCAGCCCTCGTTCACGATGGCCAGGGTGAAGGCGCTTGCCAGCACCTCGGGCAGCGGTGACCAGCTGCGCCCGCCCGCCAGCCGCGCCGCCAGCTGATCCGCAAGGGGCGACGACCGCCCCCCGCGCGGCACCGCGATGCCGTCGCGCAGCAGGACCGAGGTAAAGCTGCCCCCGCGCCCCGCCGCAGAGGCCCGCGCCAGGTAGCCCCGAGGATCGACCTGCGCCACCTGCGCCAGCAACTCCAACGGGCCACGCGCATGACCCCGCACCTGCGCGGCCTGGGCAAAGGCCACCGGCGCGACCCCGGCCTGCACCAGCCGGTCGGTCGTCGCCATGAGATTGTCGAACAGCCGCATCGTCAGCGACGCCCCCTGCGGCCCCGGCACCACGACCCGCCCCATCCGCTGCAACAGCGCGCTGGCGGTGGCTATGGCCTGGGGATCGGTCTGCGGCCCCACGGCCAGTTCCGCCAGGCGGGCGGTGAAATCCATGTCCGGCAAGGTCACCCCGATCACGCGGGCGGCGATCCGGGACGGGGCCAGCGCGGCACAGTCGCGCCCGGCATCGACGCACAGAACGACGGTCTCGGGGCCCAGATGCGGGGCCAGGTCCGCCAGCCGCTGCGCCCAGGCCTCGGCCGGATCAGCGGTGCCTTCGGCGGCGAAGGTAACAAAGACCACCTGCGCCTCGGCCAGCCAGCGCGGATCGCGCAGGGCGGTGACACGGCCCGCGGGATCGCCCGACGTGCCACGTGCCTCGGCGTGGCGGGTCAGATGAAACCGCGTATCGCCCAGGATTTGCAGCGCCCGCGCCTCGTTCGTGTCGAAGAGGCGCGAAGATATGACCGCCAGCGCCGCCGCCCCCGCGATCCGTCCGCCCGCAACGGTGGCCGGCGTGATCGCGATGGACAGGCCACGCGGGTCCGCGCCAGAGCATCCGCCCGACAGGCCTTCGGTCAGCGCGGTGCAGCGCTGTTCGGAATGCCGGGCCCGGCGCAAGCCGCGCGACCGCGCGGTGTCGCGCAGATCTTCGTGCGCGGCCTCTTCCTTGGCCAGCCCGGCCTGGAATTCCAGAAGCGGCGCGGCCTCGACCAGGTCGATGATGCGTTGCAGATCGGGGCGCCCTTCGCCGCTGCGCTTGCGCCAGGTGGCGATGGCGGCGGCATAGTCACGCGGGGCGTCGAAGCCGTCCAGCCGGTCGCGCGTCCGCACCCAGAGCCCGCCGTCATGCAGCGCCTCGGCCATGGCGATGCCTTCGGCCTGAAGGCTGCGGTCGCGGGCCAGCCGGTCGATCAGACCGGCGCAGATCGGCGCATGCGCGGGATAGGGCGTCGCCCCCAGCAGGAACCCAAGCGCCCGGTCCGCCCCGATCAGTCGCGGCAGACGCTGCGTCGCCCCGCCCGAGGGGCACAAGCCGACGTGCAGATCCGGGAACCCCAGCCGCGCATTGGGCAGCGCCACCCGCGCATGGGCTGCCAGCGCCAAGTCCATCCCCGCGCCCGCCACATGGCCGTCCAGGCAAGCAATCACCGGCTTTGACAGGCTTTCGATCTGCGAACACAGCGCCGCAAGGCTGGGCGCACCGGGCACCGAGATCTCGGATACTGGGGCTTCAAGTTCAGCCACGGGAAGAGAGGTCGCAAAAACCCCGGGCGCGCCCATCAGCAACACCGCATCGACGGTCGAATCCTCGTCGATCCGCGCAAGATCCGCCGCCATTTGCCGGCGCAGACCGGACGCAACGGCGTTGAGCGGCGGAGAAGACATCCGCAGCACGGCAAGCGTCATCATGCTGGTCGAAACCAACTCATACGTCACGGGGGACGACCTCAATCTTCAGCATTTACCCGATCTGAACCGCCGGGTTTCAAGCTGTATACCACGTCAACTATCGGAAGGAACGTAAAAATATGCTGTTTGTGGAATATCCTATCCGTAAGCACAGGACATCCGGACATAAAGAAACCGGGGCCCGCATTGCGCGCACCCCGGCGGTATTTTCCTGCACACCCGTCCCGATCTTTTCGATCAGGGGCCAGAAGCCCCCTTTCAGATACGGGTGCTCCTTTGTCCTTTGGCCTTAAGACACCCGATCAGACAGGTATTCAGACGGGCATGTTGTCGAAGCGGGCTTCGACCTCTTCTGTTGTCAGAACTTCAAGCAGGTTGCGCAGCGATCTGGGCGTGGCGCGGCCCGCGCGGCTGTATTGGCCCATGACCTCGTGCAGCCGGGTCAGATCCCTGTGGCGGGTGCCCGGTGCCTTTCCGGCGATATCCTCGATCAGGTCATGCGTGGCGCGGTCGAGTTCGTCTGACGTCATGCTTCGGTCTCCTCCCGATAGGCAACAAGGGGGTCCGGGCATCATGCCCGCCCCTGGACCGACGCCACACCCCACGGCAGCCCCGGTCGAATACTGGAAATTCACCGCCCCGTTCCTCCCTCTGGGCCGGCTTGGGCTCAGCATAGGCGAGATCGGGTTTCCGACCAATAAAGGAATGATACCCCCGGGCATTTCCCCTAACCTCCGGCCAAAAGTCGCCCGCCCGGTGCCAGCACGTGTCGCTGGCAAAGGTCCTTCACGAGGGGGCTTGCAATACATTCAGGAATTGATATATGTGTCACCAACACAGAAAGGATACCGCCATGACCCCCGAGGTTACTGCCTTCTTCGACGAAGCCACCAACACGATTTCCTATGTCGTGCGCGACCCCGCCGGGTCGGCCTGCGCGATCGTCGATTCCGTGCTGGACTTCGACTATGCATCGGGCCGCACCGACACCCGGTCTGCCGATGCGATCATCGCCTTCGTTCAGGAAAAAGGATATGATGTTCAGTGGCTTCTGGAAAGCCATGTGCATGCCGACCACCTGTCCGCCGCGCCCTATATCCAGGAACGCACCGGCGGCAAGATCGGCATCGGCGACAACATCAAGATCGTCCAGGACACCTTTGGCAAGGTCTTCAACGAAGGCACCGAGTTTCAGCGCGACGGGTCCCAGTTCGACGCCCTGTTCAACGAGGGCGACAGCTTTCACATCGGCCAGATGCGCGGCGACGTGCTGCACACGCCCGGCCATACGCCGGCCTGCCTGACCTATGTGATCGGCGATGCCGCTTTTGTGGGCGATACGCTGTTCATGCCCGATTTCGGCACGGCGCGCTGCGATTTCCCGGGCGGATCTTCGGAAACCCTGTTCAACTCGATCCAGAAGATCCTTGCCCTGCCGGACGAGACCCGGATCTTCGTCGGACATGACTACAAGGCCCCCGGTCGCGACGAATACGCCTGGGAAACCACTGTGGCCGAACAGAAGGCGCTGAACATCCACGTCGGTGAAGGCAAGTCGGCCGAGGATTTCGTGAAGATGCGCGATGAACGGGACGCGACGCTGGCCATGCCCAAGCTGATCATCCCCTCGCTTCAGGTGAACATGCGCGGCGGGCAGATGCCGCCGGCGGACGAAAAGGGCGATGTCTTCCTCAAGGTGCCGGTCAACAAGCTGTGACCGGGCCGAGGTAGCGGGCCAAGCCATGGCCCAAGGCATACCCCAAACCTAGGCCCGACGCCCTTGCCGGGGCGCGGGCCGGATCCCACATGCACAGGCCTTTTGCGAACAGGGCCAGACGGGGATCCGGGCCACCACGGGACCACAACACGTCTTCGGACATCCAGGAACACTCTCGGACACGCAAGGAAACGCAACATGCAACCGGAATGGATTATGGGCCTGATCGGAGGCCTTCTGATCGGCCTCGCAGGGGCCGTCTTTCTGCTGGGCAACGGCAGGATCATGGGGGCCAGCGGCATCATCGGCGGGCTCGTCGACGGGTCGGGCCACTCGGACAAATGGGATCGGCTGATCTTTCTCGCCGGGGTCTTTGCCGCGCCGATGGCCCTGATGGGCTTTGTCGGCACGCCTGAAACCAATGCCACCGACAATATCGCGGTGCTGATCGCCGCCGGGCTGCTGGTCGGTGTCGGCACGCGGATCGCCAATGGCTGCACCTCTGGCCACGGGGTCTGCGGGATTTCCCGCCTGTCCTTCCGCGGCATCATCGCCACGGTTTTCTATATCCTCGCGGGGGGCCTGACGATGGTCTTCTTCCGCCACCTTCTGGGGGTGATCTGATGCGCCTTCTCATCGCACTTCTGTCCGGCGCGCTCTTTGGCAGCGGGCTTTACATCTCGGGCATGACCGACACCAACAAGGTGCAGGGCTGGCTGGACGTCTTCGGCCAATGGGACCCGACACTGGCCTTTGTCATGGGCGGCGCGATCATCCCCATGGCCATCGCCTGGCAGCTGACCCGCGTGGCAAAACGCCCGGTTTCGGGCGGCAGCTTCCCGCCCGCCCCGATGCCGGAACTGGACCGCCGCCTGATCGTCGGATCGGTGCTGTTCGGCATGGGCTGGGGCCTGGCCGGGCTGTGCCCCGGACCCTCGGTCGCCTCGCTGTCCTTCGGCGGTGTGCCGGGGCTTGTCTTCCTGGCGGCGATGCTGGCGGGAATGGGCTTTGCGCCCATGGTGAAAGCACGGCTGGACAGAGCCGTCCCGGCGGAATAATCCTGAGCCATGGAACTCCGTCAGGTCACCCCCCGCTATTCGGTCTCGCCGCAGATCACCCCCGAGGACATGCCCGCCATCAAGGCGGCGGGCTTCACCCGGGTCATCTGCAACCGGCCGGATTCTGAGAACCCCGCCGAATGGCAGGCCGAGGCGATGTCCGCCGCCGCCGCAGCCGCCGGCCTGGATTTTGTCAACATCCCGCTGACGCATCAGACGATGACGCCGGACAATATCGACGCGCAGACCGCCGCGATGACGGAAGCCGAGGGGCCGGTCCTGGCCTATTGCGCCTCGGGCACCCGCAGCACCGTCGCCTGGTCCCTGGGCCGCGCCAGCGAGGGGATGAGCGCGGATGAGATCCTGACCACGGCCGCCAAGGCAGGCTACGACCTTTCGGGCCTGCGCCCGCGCCTGGAACAGGGCTGAGGTCTATTTCTGCGGTAATTTGACAGGGCGGCCCTTGGGGCTGCCCTTTTTCGTTTGGGTCACGTGGGTGTTTTGGTGGCTGGCCTTGTTGAGTGCTTCGCTGTTCCCCCGAACGCGTCAAGGCGGATCGCTCGTCGGTCGGAGCCGAAGGCTCCTTCCGCTCCTCGCGGGCCGAGGGGGCGTCAGTCCAGATCCGGCAGGGTGGCCATGGGCATGGAGCCGAGGTCCCCAAGGTCGGGAAGTTCGCCAGACATGGGATCATCCGCGTCGTCGCCGCCAAGCCCCGGAAGGCCGCCCAGATCGGGCAGATCGCCCAGAAGATCATCGGGATCGACCTGGGGCGGCGCGAAATCCGGATCTTCGTCCAGCGACGGCAGCGGGGCAAGCGGTTCGGACATCGGCGCATCCTCGGGCGGGGTCATTGGATCCGCGGCATTACTGGATGGATCAGGCCAGGACATGTCCCCCGGAGCAGCGCCCGGCGCGGGCAAGCCAGCCGCCGCCGCACCGGCCAGGCCGGGCATGGCCAGGCGTACCGCCCGCATGCCGTTCATCTGCCCCAGCCGCATGCGCACCTTGACCGATGTTTCCCCGACCTCAAGCACCGTCTGATCCAGGGCGTCGCGGGGGATGGGTACCGTGTCCCCGGGTTTCAGCGCGCTGACCGCCGACAGCGGCAGGGTCAGACGATGAAGAACCGCCCGAAGCTCGGCCGGGGCCTGCAGAACCGAGGCTTCAAGCGCATGTCCGGCGGGGGTGCCCTGCCCCGCGTGGCCGGCCAAAGGATCCTCGACCACCGGGAAGATCAACATCGCCTCGCCCTCGCGCTGCGCGGCAAGGTCAAGCGTGATGCGGAAGACGTGGAAATCCGTGGCGCGCAACGCCAGCGACAGAAGACGCGCGGACTCCATCATCGAGCCAAAGCGGAACCCCTGCGCCCAGGGGGCCCCGCCGGTTTCCGCCATCAGTGCGTCGAACCGTTCCAGCGTGCCGTCGATCAGCGGCGCGACCATGGCGGCATCGGTGCGCGTCACCCGGCGGGGATCCGGCGACAGCTTGCTGACCTTGCCGATGGTCTGAACCTCGACCAGGCCGGACACCACGGGGAACTGGAAAAACGCGGCACCGATCGCGCCTTCGGGGCCATCCAGAAGGGTGATCAGCCCATCATCGGGCAGCGCCGCGATCACCGTTTCCAGCGGGTCTTCGCTTTGCGCAATGCCGCTGGCGGCCAGGGCCAGATCCCACAGGTCTTCGGCCGTGCGGGCCAGCGACAGCCGCAACGCCTTGGAGGGTGACATGGCGCGCGCCTGCCAGACCTCTTTCGCGGCGCTTGCCTTGCGCCGCAGAACTGCGTTTGGACTGCTGCTCTCCATCTGCTCCGAAACTGGGTTACCCGCACCTGGGCCCGACCATAGGGTTGGTTGGTTACCAACGCGTTGACCAGGGGCGGGAAAAACGGCGCGGCCCAGCTGGGGGCCTAAACCCCGGGCATTGCCTATTGGGCGGCCATGGCATCGCTGGCGGGAAGCGTCACCCGGAAGGCCGCCCCGCCCTGCCCCGGCAGATAGGTGATCGACCCGCCCAGACGCACCATGATCTCGCGACAGATGGCCAGCCCAAGCCCCGCGCCCCCGGCCTGCTGATGGCCGACGCGGCTGAACTTTTCAAAGATCAGATCCTGCTCCTCGGCGGCGACGCCGCTGCCGTTGTCGATGAAATCGACGATCAGGATGCCGTCCATGTCGCGGGCCGAGATGCGCAGCTCCTGCTCCTTGGCATCGCAGTATTTCTGCGCGTTGGCGATCAGGTTGATGAAGACCTGCGCCAGGCGGTCGCGATCCGTGCGCAGATCCGCATCCAGCGCGCCGCGCAGGGTCAGCCGCATGGCACCGCGATCCGCCCCGGTGGCGGATATCGCGTGATCCAGCACGGCCCGCAGCGGCCCGGAAGAGACATTCATCCGCACCTGCCCGTTTTCAAGCACCGAAAGATCCAGCAGGTCATCCAGAAGCCGCGTCAGGCGCACCGCTTCGCCATGGATGATCCCGGCGTATTTGACCTTTTCCTGCGGCTCCAGCGTGTCGGTGTCGCGCATGATTTCCGAAAACGCCCGGATCGAGGTCATGGGCGTGCGCAATTCGTGGCTGATCTGGGACAGGAAGGCATCCTTCTGCACCGAAAGCGCGGTCAGCTTTTCGTTGGCCGCGCGCAGCTGGCGGGCGGTGCGCTCCAGCTCGGCCGATTGCGCCTCGAGCTGGCTGGAATGTTCCATGATCTGCGCGGTCTCATCCGCCACGGCCAGAAGATCCTCGACCGAGACATTGGCCCCGCCGGTGATCTGCCCGATCATCGCATGCGCCGTCGCCGCGCCGACGGAGCCCGACAGGGCACGTTCCAGGCGGCGCAGGAAATCCGGTGTCGGTTCAGGCAGATAGCCCTGAAGCCCCTGATCCTCGGCGGCGATGCGGAACAATTCCTGCGCGTCGCGGGCCCCCAGGATGCGCTGCGCCATGATCATCAGATCCTCGCTTTGCGCCATGGCCCCGGACCAGCCGCGGGTGGCACCGGAATGGTCGAAGACATTGACGAACTGCGCGCCCTGCAGCCTCTCCATCGGGGACGGGAAGGTCAGCAGGCAGGTCACGACAAAGACGCCGGTGTTCAGCAGAAGCGACCACAGCACCCCGTGCACCAGCGGATCCAGCCCCTGGATGCCGAACAAGGCATAGGGCCGCAGCCAGCCGATGCCGAAGGGGCCGTCGACCATCACCGCGCCCGGCAGGATCATGTCCGGCCCGAAACTGGGCAGGAACAGGCACCACAGCCAAAGCCCTCCGCCCACGACCAGCCCCGCCAGCGCGCCGATGCGGTTGGCCCCGCGCCAGAACAGCCCGCCGATCAGAGCCGGCAGGAACTGCGCCACGCCGGAAAACGAGATCAGCCCGATCGCCGCCAGCGCGGAACTGCCCCCCGAGACGCGGTAATACAGATAGCCAAGCGCCAGCACCCCGATGATCGACAGCCGCCGCGCGGTGATGACCACATAGCGCACGTCGCCCGACACCATCGCGCCCCCGACCTGGCGCGACAGCCAGATCGGCATGACGATATGGTTCGACACCATGGTCGACAGCGCGATCGAGGCGACGATCACCATCGAGGTGGCCGAGGAAAAGCCGCCGATGAACGACAACAGCGCCAGCCCGTTCTGCCCTTCGGCCAGCGGCAGGGACAGCACGAATAGATCGGGGTTCGAGCCTTCGGGCAGCAGGTCCAGCCCGGTGACGGCAATGGGCACGACGAAAAGGCTCATCAACAGCAGATAGGCGGGAAAGGCCCAGGATGCGGTGCGCAAATGGCCCTCTTCCTCGTTCTCGACGACCAGAACCTGGAACATCCGCGGCAGGCACAGGAAGGCCGCCGCCGAAAGACCCGTCAGGGCCAGCCAGCGGTCGGGCTGGATCTGCCAATCCCCCAGGCGCGAGGCATCGATCCGCGCCAGCGTTTCCGAAACGCCGCCGCCGATGCCCCAGACTACGAAGACCCCCACGGCCATCAGCGCCACCAGCTTGACCACTGCCTCGACCGCGATGGCCATGACGACCCCGTGGTGGCGTTCGTTTGCGTCCAGGTTCCGGGTGCCGAAAAGCACGGTGAAAAAGGCCAGGCCCGCCGCCACCCAGAAGGCCGTCGAATTCTGGTCGGACAGCGGACGCACCGTCGCGTCGGCCAAAGAAAAGCTTGCAACAGAAAGGGTTACGGACTGAAGCTGCAAGGCAATGTAAGGCGTGGTGCCAATCACGGCGAGCAGAGTTACCAGAACACCTAAAAGGTTCGACTTACCGTATCGGGATGAAATCAGGTCCGCGATCGAGGTGATGTTCTGCGACCGCCCGATCCGCACCAGTTTGCGCACCGCCCAGAACCAGCCGATCATGACAAGCGTCGGGCCGATGTAGATCGTCAGGTATTCCATCCCCGACCGCGCCGCGTATCCGACCGCGCCGTAAAAGGTCCAGGCGGTGCAATAGATCGACAGCGACAGCGTGTAGACCCAGGGCGAGCGCAGCCAGGCCCCGCGCCCGCGAAAGGCCGCGCGTTCGGCCCCGAAGGCCACCAGGAACAACAGCGCCACATAGGCCAGGCAGACGCCGATCAGAAGGTTGAGTGAGGGCATCAGAGGCCCTCCGGCGTCCGGGGCGTGGGATTGGCCGTCTTGGATGCCCCCGGATCAGCGGACGTATCGGCGGACGTATCATTGGGCGTATCCGTCACAGGCCCCGGCATCGGCCGGCGCGCGGCCTCTGCACCGCGATCGGCCAAGGTGTCGCCGGCCTCAGCGCTCAGCGCATCGCTCAGATCCTTGTCGGCGTCGGGCGTCAGCACCGCCGCCAGGGCCGCCGCCGCCAGCGACAGCACCGCCCAGCAGCCAAAGACATAGATCATCGCGACCGAGGTGCTTGGCGTGCCCTCTGCCCCGCCCTGCGGCCAGAGCAGCGGCACCCCCATCAGCACCGCCCCGAAGATCGGCAACAGCCGCGCCGCATCCGCCAGCCGCCGCTGGCGATAGCTGACCCGGCCCAGGAACAGGGGGATGCGACGGTCGCTCATCGTCCGCGGCCCTTCACATCATGCATGGCAAATGGCGCGCTCATGACGCGACAAGGGCGTTCGCGGCTTCCAGAACTTCGGCGTTCGAAAAAGGTTTCGCCATGAAGCGGCTGGCCCCGAGGCTTTGCGCCAGCTCACGGTCCTGGGTCTGGCCGCGCGCGGTCAGCATCAGCACCGGCAACGCGGCCGTGCCTTCCTCGGCCCGCAGGTCGCGCAGGATGTCGAACCCCGACCGCCCCGGCAGCATCACGTCGAGAATCACCAGATCCGGCCGGCGCGAGGCCACCGCATCCACCGCATCCACCCCATTGGAATGCGTCACCACCCGCCAGCCATCGCGAGACAGGATAAAGCTGATCGCTTCGATAATGTTCGGTTCATCCTCGATAACGAGAACCGTTCTCTCCATCCCGTCCCCCCTCCAACGAAACGGTCGATCCCGCCTCCTCTTGCCGGACCGAGGCCAAAGCCTGCCCCATCCTCTGCCTCAAGTCAAAGCGTCCTGTCAAAGCGGCATCGCCCCGCAGGGCGCGGGATCGGCGCGAATTTCGGCCAAAACCGCCACTTTCGCCCCCTTGGTTCGCGCCCGGATCACCCCTCGCGTGCCATGATCGAGGGCTCGCGCCGGGACAGGCAGTTCACGCGCGGGCAGATCCGGCAGGTCAGACCGACGCGCTGGCTGCCCGTCTCCAGGCGGTCCTGCGGCCAGATCAGCATATGGGCGCGCAGACCCGGATCGGCCCCTGGGCGCACCGGATGATCGGGTTCGGCCACCGCATAAGTCAGGAACGCCCCTTCGTTGCGCCCCGCCAGCTGGATCGCCTGCCGGATCGGGAAGACCGGACGCGACAGCGCGGCGAACAGCGGCCACAGCGGACAGGCCGCCCCGTAGCGCGGCAGGCTGAAGCCCTGCGCCTCTTTCCGATACAGCAACGTGCCCGAGGCATCGGCGATCACCAGCCCCGGCGCGGCGGGCAAAAGGCGCTCGGCCACGTCCTGCGGCAGCGCGATCAGCCGCCGCATCACCAGCGCCGGGCTGACCCCCAGATCCGCGGCAAGCGCCGTTGGATCGGGGGCCTCGGCCTCGCGCTGCGCTTTCCTTGCGGCCTCCAGCGCGGTGACGAGCCTGTCTTGCGGAAGGGTCGCGGCGTCCCGGGCCAGCCGGGTCAGGCGGTCCCGCGCCAGGGCCTGCGCGGCGCTGGTGTCAAAGCTTTGCCCCGCAAGGGCGGCTTCGATGTCGTCTTCGGCCACCGCAGCCCCTTCCAGTTCCGCAAAGGAATGGCCCGCCTTGTCCAGGAAGGCGTCCAATTCGTCCTGGGGCGAATTCAACGACACCTCCTTGCGCTGGCCCGCGTCCAATTCATTGACTAGCCGCTGTGCCCCTTCGGCCAGGCGGGCGCTGTCTTCGTGGATGTTGCGGTGGAAACGGTCGCGCCATTCCGGTTCGATCTGCTTGGTCTCAACCAGGATCGACGAGGCGGAATGGATCGCCGTGACGGTCGACAGGACCTCGTGCAGGGAGGCCGCCAGCAGCGGGTCATGGGCCAGACGGTCGGTCAGCGCCTCGACCGCCTGCTCCAGCCGCCCGATGCGGACCTGCTGATCCGCCAGAAGCCGCGCCCAGCCGGGGAAGCGGCCCGCGAATTCATCGGCCGTCTCGGCCTCGGCCCCCGCTCCGGGGCTGGCCGAAGCAGCATCGCGCAGGGTGGCCACAAGCGCGGCCTCGGCCCCTTCGGTCAGATGCGCGGGTTCGGCCCCCAGGACCGCCGCGATGTCCAAAAGCAGCTTTCCGCCGATTCTGCGCCGGTTGTGTTCGATTAGGTTCAGGTACGAGGCCGAGATCCCCGCCTGTCGCGCCAGATCGGCCTGACGCAGGCCCATCATTACCCGCCGATCGCGGATCCGGCTGCCTGTCAGTCCCGTTTTCGCCATGCGTCCTCCGGTTGCATTTCCCGTGACGTATCAAGGGCTTTCTGCGGTGCGAAATAATTTCTTTACAATGTATACCATGGCGTAGTGCATTTGTTTACAAAAAAACTTAACGATTAAAGTGACTTGTTGATCGGTTTTACTAACGCTTTGTATAGTTTCTTTGCACAAAGTGCGCGCGGGCCCGCAGAGGAGGCGGACCTGCATCCATATAATCGGGAGGAAACTGATGACCAAACCGACCCTGTCACGTCGTGGCGTCCTGAAAACCGGCGCTGCCGCCGGTGTAGGCCTGGCCCTGCCAACCTACCTGTCCGCCGCAAGCCACGCAGGCTTCACCAACGCGCCCCAGGGCGGCACGGTGACCCTGGGCTTCAACGTGCCCCAGTCCGGCCCCTACGCAGACGAAGGTGCAGACGAACTGCGCGCCTACCAGCTGGCCGTCGAACACCTGAACGGTGAAGGCGACGGCGGCATGCTGCAGACCTTCAGCTCCAAGGTGCTGGAAGGAAACGGCATCTTGGGCAAGAAGGTCGAATATGTGACCGGCGACACGCAGACCAAGTCTGACGCCGCACGTGCTTCGGCCAAGTCCATGATCGAAAAGGACGGCGCGGTGATGATCACCGGCGGTTCGTCCTCGGGCGTGGCGATCGCCGTCCAGGGCCTCTGCCAGGAGGCAGGCGTGATCTTCATGGCCGGCCTGACCCATTCGAACGACACCACCGGCAAGGACAAGAAGGCGAACGGCTTCCGTCACTTCTTTAACGGCTACATGTCGGGCGCAGCCCTGGCACCGGTGCTGGCAGCCCAGTACGGCAACGACCGCAAGGCCTATCACCTGACCGCGGACTACACCTGGGGCTGGACCCAGCAGGAATCGATCGCGGCCGCGACTGAGGCCCTTGGCTGGCAGACCGTGAACAACGTTCTGACGCCGCTGGCTCAGACCGACTTCTCGTCCTACATCGCGCCGGTCCTGAACTCGGGTGCCGACGTTCTGGTTCTGAACCACTACGGCGGGAACATGGTCAACTCTCTGACCAACGCGGTCCAGTTCGGCCTGCGCGAGAAGATCATCGACGGCAAGCAGTTCGAGATCGTCGTTCCGCTGTTCTCGCGCCTGATGGCACGGGGTGCGGGCGAAAACATCAAGGGCATCCTTGGGTCGACCAACTGGCACTGGTCGCTGCAGGATGAGGGCACCAAGGCCTTCGTGCAGTCCTTCGGCACCAAGTACGGCTTCCCGCCGTCCCAGGCTGCGCACACCTGCTATGTGCAGACCCTGCTGTACGCAGACGCCGTGGCCCGCGCCGGTTCGTTCAACCCCTGCGCCGTGGTCGAAGCCCTGGAAGGCTTCGAATTCGACGGCCTGGGCAACGGCCCGACCCTGTACCGCGCCGAAGACCACCAGTGCTTCAAGGACGTTCTGGTCGTGCGCGGCAAGGAAAACCCGACCTCTGAGTTCGACCTTCTCGAAGTTGTCGAAGTCACGCCCCGCGCGCAGGTCGAATACGCACCCGATCACCCGATGTTTGCCGGCGGCAACCTCGGTCAGTGCAACCCGGGCGCATAAACCGATCGTAGGGTGGGCTTCGGTCCACCCTACCCTTCGATCTTCCCTTAGACGGCCCTCTGCGGGGCCGAAACGTTACCGATCCCCCGTTTTGCGGGCCGGGGACGTGCATCCAAAAAACACTCGATGGTGGGGACAATGGACGCAATCATCCTTCAAATCCTGAACGGCCTGGACAAGGGCAGCGCCTATGCGCTGATCGCCCTTGGCCTGACGCTGATCTTCGGCACGCTCGGCGTGGTCAACTTCGCCCACGGCGCACTTTTCATGATCGGGGCCTTCTGCTCGGTCACCCTGTCCAAGCTGCTGAACCTCAGCTTCGAGACGGTGGATCCGACCCAGAAGGACTTTCTTGGCAATCCGCTGAAGGTCAAAACCCCTTATGTCCAGGAATGGTTCGGCCCCGAGGTGGGTGCCGCCATCATCGACTGGTCCGTGCCCCTGGCGATCCTGTTTGCGATCCCGATCATGCTGGCCGTCGGCTATGTCATGGAACGCGGCCTGATCAAGCATTTCTACAAGCGTCCCCACGCTGATCAGATCCTGGTGACCTTCGGCCTGGCCATCGTCCTGCAGGAAATCGTGAAATTCTACTTCGGCGCAAACCCGATCCAGACCCCCGCCCCCGATGCGCTGTCGGGCGTGGCGACGATTGGCGGCAGCTTCGGGCTGAACATCTCGTACCCGGTCTGGCGTCTGGTCTATATCGCCTTCTCGGGGCTGCTGATTTTCGGTGCCTTTGCCTTCCTGCAGTTCACCACCTTCGGCATGGTTGTCCGCGCCGGCATGGCTGACCGCGAAACCGTGCAGCTTCTGGGCATCGACATCGACCGCCGCTTCACCATCATGTTCGGCATCGCCGCCGCCATCGCGGGCCTGGCCGGTGTGATGTACGGTCCGATCAACGCGCCCAACTATCACATGGGCATGGACTTCCTGGTGCTGTCCTTCGTGGTCGTGGTTGTCGGCGGCATGGGATCGCTTCCCGGTGCGGTCCTGGCAGGCTTCCTGCTGGGTATCCTGGAGGCCTTCGCCTCGACCACCTGGGCGACGACCACCATCCCCGGCATCAACCAGATCATCATCTACCTCGTTGCAATCATCGTCCTTCTGACCCGTCCGCGCGGTCTGATGGGCAAAAAAGGCGTGATGGAGGACTAATCCCATGTTTGGCCTTAAAAACACCGACCTGCGCCTTCTGCTGATCGTCTTCGTGCTGACGATGGCTGCGCCCTTCATCCTCAACCCCTTCCCGACGGAAAGCGGGCTGGCCCAGTTCAACGCGGGCTACCCGGACCTGATGCAGAAGTTCGTGATCTTCGGCATCTTCGCCATCGGCTTCAACATCCTCTTCGGCCTGACCGGATACCTGTCCTTCGGTCACGCCGCCTTCCTGGGCGTGGGGTCCTACGCCTGCGTGTGGATGTTCAAGCTTCTGGGGTACAACGTCGTGCCGGGCATCCTGCTGTCGATCGTCGTCTCGGGCCTGTTCGCCCTGTTGATCGGGGTGATCACCCTGCGCCGCTCGGGGATCTACTTCTCGATCCTGACGCTGGCCTTTGCCCAGATGTCCTTTGCGCTGGCCTATTCGGTTCTGTCGAACCCCAAGTTCAACCTGACCAACGGTGAAACCGGCCTTCAGGTCTATGCCGACGATCCGCAGTGGTTCCATTCGGACCGCCTGCCCGATCTGCCGCACCTGTTCGGTCTGTCCATGCGGGCCACCCACAAGATGCAGCTCGGTGCCTGGGAATTCCAGTTCAACGCCGGCTACTACATGTGCGCCGTGATCATGCTCGTCTGCTTCTACCTGGCCATCCGCATCTTCCGGTCGCCCTTTGGCCTGATGCTGCGTGCGGTGAAATCGAACCAGCAGCGGATGAACTATACCGGTCTGAACTCGCGTCCCTACACCCTGGCGGCCTTCGTGATCTCGGGCATGTATGCCGGTCTGGCCGGTGGCCTTCTGTCCGCCGTCGACCCGCTGGCAGGTGCGGAACGGATGCAGTGGACCGCCAGCGGTGAGGTCGTTCTGATGACCATCCTCGGCGGTGCCGGCACCCTGATCGGTCCGGTCCTGGGCGCAGGCCTGATCAAGTACTTCGAGAACATCTTCTCGAAGATCAACGAAAGCGTGCTGCACCAGTGGTTCGGTTTCCTGCCCGATGGCCTGGAAGACTTCGTCATCACCCTGATCTATCCCTTCGTGGGCAAGGGCTGGCACCTGACCCTGGGCCTGATCTTCATGCTGGTCGTGATCTTCCTGCCCGGCGGGCTGATCGAAGGTGGCCAGCGTATCGGACGCGCCCTGCGCGGCAAGAAAGCCTCGGATGCCGGTAAATCGGCCTCGACCGAGCCTGCGGAATAAGGAGACACCACAATGGGTATTCTTGAAGTCAAGAACGTCAACAAGCGCTTCGGCGGTCTCCAGGCCCTGGGCGACGTCAACCTCAGCGTGGCGGAAAATACCGTCCATGCGATCATCGGGCCGAACGGCGCGGGCAAATCCACCCTGCTGAACGTGCTGGTCGGCAAGCTGATCCCCGACACCGGGTCGGTCATGTTCGACGGCCAGTCGGTCCTGGGCCGCAAACCGTTCGAGATCAACCAGATGGGCATTTCCCGCGTGTTCCAGACACCCGAGATCTTCGGCGACCTGAGCGTGATGGAAAACATGATGATCGCCTGTTTCGCCAAGCGTGACGGCGCGTTCAAGATGCAGGCCATCGGGTCGATGTGGTCCGAAAAGGATGTCGTCGAAAAGGCCGAACACATGCTGGAAAGCATGAACCTGGCCGACAAGCGCGAGATGCACACCGCGTCCATGTCGCGCGGCGACAAGCGCCGGATGGAAATCGCCATGTGCCTGGCCCAGGAACCGCGGCTTCTGTTGCTGGATGAACCGACCGCGGGCATGGCCCGCGCCGACACCAACAACACGATCGACCTGCTGAAGAAGATCAAGGAAGACCGCGACATCACCATCGCGATCATCGAACACGACATGCATGTCGTCTTCTCTCTGGCGGAACGGATCACCGTGCTGGCCCAGGGCACCCCCCTGGTCGAGGACACGCCGGAAAACATCAAGGGCCACCCCAAGGTGCGCGAAGCCTACCTGGGCGAAACCCAGGTTGCAGCGTAACAGGCGGAAAGCGTCGCTCGCCCCGAAAAGCGGATACCGGTTTTCGGACAAGGTGAGCGAGAAAGGAAAAAACAGATGAACGTCAAACCCGACTTCAACAAGGGCAAGAACTACGCCGAAACCGCCCCCGCCTTCCTCTCTGTCTGGAACATGGAGGCCTACTACGGCGAAAGCTACATCGTGCAGAACATCAGCTTCAACGTGCACGAAGGCGAGATCCTGGCGCTGCTGGGCCGCAACGGGGCCGGCAAGACCTCGACCCTGCGGTCGATCGCGCGGATGGACAATCCGCAGGTCACCCATGGTGAGATCTGGCTGGATCACAAGCCGCTCCACCTGATGAGCTCTCACCAGGCGGCGCAGGCCGGGATCGGCCTTGTGCCCGAGGATCGCTGCATCATCCCCGGCCTCACGGTCGAGGAAAACATCCAGCTGGCCCAGATCGCCCCGCCGATCGGCTGGTCGATCAGCCGCCTGTACGAGCTTTTCCCCCGCCTCGGCGAACGCCGCAAGCAAGAGGGCGTGACCCTGTCGGGCGGCGAACAGCAGATGCTGGCCATCGCCCGCGCGCTGGCCCGCGACATCAAGGTGCTGCTGTTGGACGAACCCTATGAAGGCCTGGCCCCCGTCATCGTCGACGAGATCGAGAAGACGCTGCGCATCATCAAGGAACAGGGGATCACCACGATCCTGGTCGAACAGAACGCTGTCCGGGCGCTGGAACTGGCCGACCGCGCCGTGATCCTGGACACCGGATCGGTGGTGTTCGACGGCTCGGCCAAGGAAGTGCTTGGCAACGCCGAGCTGCGCGCCGAATATCTGGCCATCTGATCCATTCACGACCCCGCAAGGGCGACCGATACCTTCGTCGCCCTTGCCATTATCCCAGCAATTTCCGATAGCTGGACCCGCAATACCCCTGGTGCCGTCCCGAGGAGGGGCCGGGCAGCGCCAGGCAGGACAGGCCCGGGCATTGCGCCCAAAGGCCCGACCCGCAATCGCCCCGACATGACGACCCGACAGCCCATGGGCCACCTGCCCGAAAGGCCAGATCGGAAGTTCCAGTACCGAAGGAGTGATCATGACCGATCAGACCTATCCGCCCTCTGCCGACATGGTGTCGAACGCCCATGTGGACGCCGCCAAATACGCCGAGATGTACAAGGCCTCGGTCTCTGACCCCGACACCTTCTGGGGCGACGAGGCCCGCAAGCGGCTGGACTGGACCAAGCCTTTCACCAAGGTGAAGAACACCGATTTCACCCTGGGCCAGGTCTCGATCAAGTGGTTCGAGGATGGCGAACTGAACGTCGCCGCCAACTGCATCGACCGGCATCTGGCGACCCGTGGCGACCAGACCGCGATCATCTTTGAACCCGATGATCCCAAGGACCCGGCGCAGCACATCACCTATGCCCAGCTGCATGACAACGTCTGCCGCATGGCCAATGTCTTCAAGGCTCAGGGCGTGTCAAAGGGCGACCGCGTCGTCATCTACCTGCCGATGATCCCCGAAGCCGCCTATGCCATGCTGGCCTGTGCCCGCATCGGTGCGATCCATTCGGTCGTCTTCGCCGGCTTCTCGCCGGATGCGCTGGCCAACCGGGTCAACGATTCCGAAGCCAAGGTCGTCATCACCGCCGACACCGCCCCCCGTGGCGGCCGCCGCACCGCGCTGAAATCCAACGCGGACGCCGCCCTGCTGCATTGCAAGGACAGCGTGAAATGCCTGGTGGTGAAGCACACCGGCGATCAGACCACCTGGACCGAGGGCCGCGACATCGACGTCAAGGCCGAGATGGCCGCCGCCTCTGCAGATTGCCCGGCCGAACCGATGAACGCCGAAGATCCGCTGTTCATCCTTTATACCTCGGGCTCCACCGGGAAGCCCAAGGGTGTGGTGCATTGTTCGGGCGGCTATCTGCTCTATGCCTCGATGACGCAGCAGCTGACCTTTGACTACCACGACGGCGACATCTTCTGGTGTTCGGCGGACGTGGGCTGGGTCACCGGCCACACCTATATCATCTATGGCCCGCTGGCGAACGGCGCGACCACGCTGATGTTCGAAGGCGTGCCGACCTACCCCGATGCCTCGCGCTTCTGGCAGGTCTGCGAAAAGCACAAGGTGAACCAGTTCTACACCGCGCCGACCGCGATCCGCGCGCTGATGGGCCAGGGCGACAGCTTTGTCGAAGGCATCGACCTGAGCGACCTGAAAGTGCTGGGCACCGTGGGCGAACCGATCAACCCCGAAGCCTGGAACTGGTACAACGACAAGATCGGCAAGGGCAAACTGCCGATCGTCGACACCTGGTGGCAGACCGAGACCGGCGGCCACATGATCACCCCCCTGCCCGGCGCGACACCGACCAAGCCCGGTTCGGCCACCACGCCCTTCTTCGGCGTGCAGCCCGTCGTGCTGGAACCGACCAGCGGCGAGGAAATCGCCGAGGTGAAGACCGAAGGCGTTCTGGCCATCAAGGACAGCTGGCCCGGCCAGATGCGCACCGTCTGGGGCGATCACGAACGGTTCGAGAAGACCTACTTCAGCGACTACAAGGGCTATTACTTTGCCGGTGACGGCTGCCGCCGCGACGAAGATGGCTATTACTGGATTACCGGCCGGGTCGATGACGTCATCAACGTCTCGGGCCACCGTATGGGCACGGCCGAGGTCGAATCCGCCCTTGTCGCCCATGCCAAGGTCGCCGAAGCCGCCGTGGTCGGCTATCCGCATGACGTGAAGGGCCAGGGCATCTATTGCTATGTCACCCTGATGAACGGTCAGGAGCCTTCGGACGATCTGAAGAAGGAACTGCGCACCTGGGTCCGCACTGAAATCGGCCCGATTGCCAGCCCTGACCTGATCCAATGGGCCCCCGGCCTGCCCAAGACGCGGTCCGGCAAGATCATGCGCCGCATCCTGCGCAAGATCGCCGAGAATGACTATGGCGCGCTGGGCGACACCTCGACCCTGGCGGATCCTTCGGTGGTCGACGACCTGATCGAGAACCGGATGAACCGCTAAGACCCGGCGAAACCGGGTCGGGACACCCCGATACCGGCATGAAATCGGTCGCAATCCGACCATTCTGACAGGCGCGTCCCCCCGGGGCGCGCCTGTTTTCCTGTGTGCCCGACAGCATCGGCAGGAATCCCCAACCCGATAAAACCAGCAAAGTCAGAGGGTTCAGCGACAAGCAGCGCAAATGCGCCACAGTCTCGAAAGTATATGGAACAGCACACCGCCCCGACCCGTTGTCTACCTGAAAACGAAAGGAGACAGACATGTCCAACGTTAAGAACTTTTTCATGACCAGCGCCGCCGTGCTGGCCCTTGCCGCCCCCGTCGCCGCCCAATCCATCGGTGCAGGCGCAGGTGTATCCGGTGACGCAGCCGGTTCGATCGGTGCTAACGGTGCCTCGGCCTCCATCGGTCTCGACTCGGATGTCAGCGCTTCGGCCGATGACACCGGCCTGAACGCCGAAACCGGACTGACCGGCACCGCAGACGCGGATGTCGCCACGGACACCGAGATGGCTGAAACCGACGCGACCGACATGCCTGCTGGCGCAGAAGCCGGCACCAAGGTCGGTGCCCTGATCGGGGCCGACGTGGCCAGCGCCACCGGCGACACCATCGGTGAGATCGACGACGTGGTGCAGATGAACGGTGAAACCATGGCCGTTGTCGGCGTCGGTGGCTTCCTGGGCCTTGGCGAACATGACGTCGCCCTGCCGCTGACCGAACTGGCACTGAACGGCGAGACCGTGACCGCCATGGGCTATACCCGCGACCAGCTGGAAGCCATGGCCGAATTCAACGCCGACACCGCGATTTCGCTTGAAGCGGATCAGGTGATCGAGCTGGGCCAATCCTAAGGCCCAATCCTAAGACCCAAGTGACCTCGCTCAGGCCCCTCCTCCCGGCCTGATGCGGATCGGGGGCTGCCCTTCGGGGCGGCCCCTTTTTCATGCGTAGATGCCCATATTCCCCTTTGTCGCCAGCATCCTGCGCCCCCCTGCGCCCATATGCCCGGTGTTCGCGCAAACGGGGATTTGCCAAGGGACGCTTTTCACCCCCGCCGACTTCCCCTATAAGCGCTTCAGTTTCCGCGCGGAAAACCCGTCATCCGGGCCGCGCGCTCATGGCTCACAACCGCAGGCGAGTAGCTGTATGACCAATAAAAACACCGAATCCGACGTCGCCTTCATCAAGGCTTTGGCGGAACTGCTGCGTGAAAACGATCTGACCGAAATCCAGGTCAAGCGCGACTATGGCGAAGACGACAGCCTGAATGTCCGCGTCTCCAAGAAGGTCGAAGTGGCCGCAGCCCCGACCTCCTACAGCGTTCCGGCCGCCGCGCCCGCGCCTGCCGCCGCGGCCCCTGCCGCCGCAGCCGCACCGGCCGCCCCCGCCGCCGCCGAAGAAGACCCCGCCCAGCACCCCGGTGCCGTGACCTCTCCCATGGTGGGCACCGTCTATCTGCAGCCCGAACCGACGGCCCCGGCCTTCGTGAAGGTGGGTGACCAGGTCTCTGAAGGGCAGACCCTGCTGATCGTCGAGGCGATGAAGACCATGAACCAGATCCCCGCGCCCAAGTCCGGCACGGTCAAACGGATCCTCGTCGAAGACAAGGCCGCCGTCGAATATGGCGCGCCGCTGATGATCATCGAATAAGGCCCGCGCCGGATGTTCGACAAAATCCTCATTGCCAACCGGGGCGAAATCGCCCTCCGCGTGATCCGCGCCGCCCGCGAGATGGGCGTGCAGACCGTCGCCGTGCATTCCACTGCCGACACCGATGCGATGCATGTGCGCATGGCGGATGAATCCGTCTGCGTCGGCCCGCCTCCGGGCTCCGACAGCTATCTGCACATTCCCTCGATCATTGCCGCCGCCGAAGTGACCGGTGCCCAGGCGATCCACCCGGGCTATGGCTTCCTGTCGGAAAACGCCGCCTTCGTGCAGATCGTCGAGGACCACGGCATCACCTTCATCGGCCCCACGGCGGAACATATCCGCGTCATGGGCGACAAGATCACCGCGAAGGACACGATGAAGGCGCTTGGCGTGCCCTGCGTGCCCGGATCGGACGGGGGCGTGCCGGACCTGGCAGCCGCCAAGAAGATCGGTGAGGAATTCGGCTATCCCGTCATCATCAAGGCCACCGCCGGTGGCGGCGGGCGCGGCATGAAGGTCGCCAAGTCCGAAAAGGACATGGCCAACGCCTTCCAGACCGCCCGCGCCGAGGCCAAGGCCGCCTTTGGCAATGACGAAGTCTACATCGAGAAATACCTGACCACCCCCCGCCACATCGAGATCCAGGTCTTCGGTGACGGCAAGGGGCGTGCGGTGCACCTGGGCGAACGGGACTGTTCGCTGCAGCGCCGCCACCAGAAGGTCTTTGAAGAGGCCCCCGGCCCCTGCATCACGGCGGAGGAACGCGCGCGCATCGGCAAGATCTGCGCCGACGCCGTGGCCAAGATCAACTATGCCGGCGCCGGCACGATCGAATTCCTCTACGAGAAGGGCGAATTCTACTTCATCGAGATGAACACCCGCCTGCAGGTGGAACATCCCGTCACCGAAGCGATCTTCGGGGTCGACCTGGTGCGCGAACAGATCCGCGTGGCCTCGGGCCTGCCGATGTCCTTCGAACAGGACGATCTGACGATCAACGGCCACTCGATCGAGGTCCGCCTGAACGCCGAGAAACTGCCCGAGTTCGCCCCGCGTCCCGGCAAGATCACCGCCTTCCATGCCCCCGGCGGCCTGGGCGTGCGGATGGATTCGGCGCTCTATGACGGCTATGTCATCCCGCCCTATTACGACAGCCTGATCGGCAAGCTGATCGTGCACGGCCGCGACCGGGACGAGGCGCTGGCCCGTCTCAACCGCGCCCTGGGGGAACTGATCATCGACGGCGTGGAAAACACAGTGCCGCTGTTCTCGGCCCTGCTGCAGGAACCGGCGATCCACAGCGGCGACTACAACATCCACTGGCTGGAACACTGGCTGGAACTGGGCAAGCTGGGCTGAACGGTCCCGCCCCTTGTTAGGTTCGAACGCCCTGGCCCCCGCGCCGGGGCGTTCTTCGTTTACGCCCCCGCGTCCGGGTAACGCGGCGCGGAGGCCTGAGAGGGCCGACAAGCTCCCCCCTCGCAATTCTGCCCCGGCTCTGGCAGACTACAGGCCACGGGTCAGGTCACTGATCCCAAGCGCGGTCCAACCACGGGCAGAGAATGAAAGACAGCGACCACGGTGAGCTGACGCCGGACCTCTTGTTGCACGCCTATACCTCGGGCATCTTTCCGATGTCCGAACACCGCGACGACCCCGAGATCTTCTGGGTCGAGCCGCGCCGCCGCGGGGTCTTTCCGCTGGACGGGTTCCACATCTCGCGCTCGCTTGCCCGGGCGCTGCGGCGCGATGACTACCGGATCGCGATCAACCGCGATTTTGCCGGCACGCTGGACGGCTGTGCCGCGCGCGAGGAAACCTGGATCTCCGCCCGGATCGCGGATCTGTACATGCAGCTGCACGACAGCGGCTTTGCCCATTCGTTCGAGGTCTGGTCCCCCGAAAACCGCCTGATCGGCGGCGTCTACGGCGTGGCGCTTGGCGGGGCCTTCTTCGGGGAAAGCATGTTCTCGCGCCGAAGGGATGCGTCCAAGATCGCCCTGGCCTGGCTGGTGGCGCATCTGAACCGCAGCGGGTTTCAGCTGTTCGACACCCAGTTCCTGACGCCGCATCTGGCCACCCTGGGCGCGCAGGAAATCAGCCGGGCCGCCTATCGCGCCCAGCTGGCCGAAGCCCTGACCCAGCCGGCCAGTTTCACTGCACAGCCCCTGCCCGTCTCAGGTCACGAGGTCGTGCAGCTCAATACCCAGATGTCATAGCGGAAATGGTCCAGCGGGTTCAGACCCGGGGACGAGGCGATCATCCAGCCCGAAAAGATCGGGTCGGCGGATTTCGCGGGTTCGGTAATCGTCATGAAGGCAAAGGCATCTCCGGCCTCGTTGCCCTCGGGATAGCGGCATTCCCACATGGTCACCGACAGCTTGCCGACCATCACGGCCGAGCCGGAGGGCACCGTCACATCCAGCGTGTCGCCGTTGATCTTGTCCAGCCCGCGCAGCGTCGCGCCCGTCCCGATGGATACCTCGTCCTGCGGGGCGGGTTCGGGGTTCAGCGGGGTCGTCGACGACTGATCCAGGGCCTGCGGGTCCAGCCCCTGCTGGCCCAGGTCCAGCGGCCCCAAGTCCAGCGGGGCCAGAAGCTCTTGCGCCGCGACAGGAGCCGCCAGCGGCCCCAGAAGACACGCACCGGCCAAGATCGACGCCAGCGCCAGCGACGCCACGCCCTTGCCCGTGAAAGACTTCAAACGGTTCATTGATCGCCCCCGGCGACGAATTTCATCAGAAGCGACACAAGGCTGACCGCGCCCTGGGTGTCCAGAACCTCGTCCCCTGCGGCATAGCTGAAGGGCGACCCGCCGGGCAGGATCTCGACATAGTTGCCGCCCAGCAGCCCTTCGGAAGAGATCACGACCGAGGAATCGTCCGGCACCTCGATCCCGTCGCGCACGGTAAAGGTCGTCACCGCGCGATAGGTGGTTTCATCCAGATCGATGCCGGTGACCGTGCCAATCTTCACCCCGGCCAGCCGCACATCCGTGCCAAGCGACACGCCATCCGCCGACCGGAACGAGGCGCTAAGCGGATAGCCCGCGCCGCCCGTGCCGACCCCGGCGATCTGCGCCGCATAGACGCCGAACCCGATGGCCAAGGCCAAAACGGCCCCGCCGACGATGACTTCGGTGGTGTTTTCGGACATGAAACTGCGCGCCCCTGAGACCTGGCCCCTTACTCGGGGCTCCAGGCCTCGTAATCCTGGCGGGCAACCGGGTCCGGGCGGCGCAGCGATCCTGCGGGCGCATAGGCCTCGGGTGTGCCGGTCAGGTTCGGCAGATGCGGCTTTTCCCAGGGCTTGTGAACCAGCGGGCGGTCGGTCGGAAGCTCGTCAAAGGTGTGGTGCAACCAGCCGTGCCAATCGGGACCGATGCGGCTTGCCTCGACCTCACCATTGTAGATGACCCAACGTTTCTTGCCGTCGTTGGCCGAGTAATAGGTGTTCCCATACTCGTCCTCGCCCACCTTGGTGCCCTTTCGGCGGGTGTAAAGCTTGGTGTTCAGCGTCGCGCCGTTCCACCAGGTCACCGCGCCAAGAAAGGTGTTGAGAATGCCCATGCCAAGCCTCCGGTTAGCTTGTTCCTGATATGGCCTATTCGGGGTTGAACGTCCAGCCCCGAGCAGCCCGCGCCCGGTCCCCCGCGGCATCCTGCCCTGCCAGTGGTTGCCGAAGTGTTCACGAAGGCCCTGCGGCGGTGGTTTTCCGTCCCCCTGCCCCCGAACATGACAACACCCGGCACGACGGGCGTGCCGGGTGTCTGGGTCTGGTCGATAGGCAGATCAGGCCAGGTGGCCCCGTTCGCGCCCGGGGCCGGTCACGCCAGCGCGGTGACCTCGATCTCGATCCGGTATTTCGGGTCGATCAGCCCGGTTTCGATCATCGTGGCGGCCGGCGGGTTGTCCCCGAAGGTTTCCGCCAGGATCGGCCAGCAGGGTTCGAACTCGGTCCGGTCGGGCAGGTAATAGGTCACCCGCACGACCTTATCCATGCCGCTTCCGGCCTTCTCAAGCGCGTCGCGGATCACCTCCAGCGCGGACCGGCACTGTGCGGTCACCTCGTCGCCCTGGCCGACGGTGCCGGCCACGTGGACGAAACCGCCTGCGACGACAGCCCGGCAATAGCCCAGCTTGGCTTCGAATTCCCCGCCCGAATGGATGCGTGTGATGGTCATGGTCTTCTCCATAAGAAAGGGCGGGAAAAATCCCCGCCCTGACAAAAATCCAACTGCGGCCGATCAGCCCGCCGTCGCGCCTTCTTTCTTGGCGTCGCCGTAGATCATCAGCGGCTTGGCGTCCGAGGTCACGGCCTCTTCGTTCACCACGACCTCTTCGACGTTGTCCATGCCCGGAAGGTCGAACATCGTGTCCAGCAGGATGTCTTCCAGGATCGAGCGCAGGCCCCGGGCACCGGTCTTGCGTTCGATGGCCCGCTTGGCGATCGACGACAGCGCGTCTTCGGTGAAGGTCAGTTTGGCGTCTTCCAGTTCGAACAGGCGCTGGTACTGCTTGACCAGGGCGTTCTTCGGTTCGGTCAGGATGGTGACCAGCGCGGGTTCGTCCAGGTCTTCCAGCGTTGCCAGAACCGGCAGACGGCCGACGAATTCCGGGATCAGACCGAATTTCAGCAGATCTTCGGGTTCGAGATCCTGGAAGATCTCACCCACGCCGCGTTCGTCATTGTCCCGCACTTCCGCGCCAAAGCCCATGGCCGAGCCCTTGCCGCGCTGTGCGATGATCCGGTCAAGGCCCGCAAAGGCACCGCCACAGATGAACAGGATGTTCGTGGTGTCCACCTGCAGGAATTCCTGCTGCGGGTGCTTCCGGCCGCCCTGCGGCGGAACCGAGGCCACGGTGCCTTCCATCAGCTTCAGCAGCGCCTGCTGCACGCCCTCGCCCGACACGTCGCGGGTGATCGAGGGGTTTTCCGACTTGCGGGTGATCTTGTCGACCTCGTCGATGTAGACGATGCCGCGCTGCGCCTTTTCGACGTTATATTCGGACGCCTGAAGCAGCTTGAGGATGATGTTTTCCACATCCTCGCCCACGTAACCGGCTTCGGTCAGGGTGGTGGCGTCGGCCATGGTGAAGGGCACATCCAGGATCCGCGCCAGCGTCTGCGCCAGCAGCGTCTTGCCGCAGCCCGTCGGGCCGATCAGCAGGATGTTCGACTTGGCCAGTTCGATGTCGCCGCCCGACTTGGCCGAGTGGTTCAGACGTTTGTAATGGTTGTGCACCGCGACCGAGAGCACACGCTTGGCCACCTTCTGGCCGATCACGTAATCGTCCAGCACGTCGCAGATTTCCTGCGGGGTCGGCACACCTTCGGAGGCCTTGAGGCCCGAGGATTTCGTTTCTTCCCGAATGATGTCCATGCAGAGTTCGACACATTCGTCGCAGATGAACACGGTCGGGCCGGCGATCAGCTTACGCACCTCATGCTGGCTTTTGCCGCAGAAGCTGCAATAGAGCGTGTTCTTGCTGTCGCTGCCAGAATTGTTCGCCATTTCACACCTTTCGCCCCGATGCGGGGCCTTGCCCGGTTATCCCGCCCCCTTAAGGGGCGGAAATAAGCTTTGGCAGATAGCCTAAGTCACCCCCAGACCATCCACAATGTCAAAAATACGTCACATCGGGATCGTGATGATCCGGTGACTTACGCCTCTTCGCCGTCAGCCTTGGGGCGGCTTGCAAAGATCTCGTCGATCAGGCCCCAGTCCTTGGCTTCCTCGGCGGTCATGAAGTTATCCCGCTCAAGCGCGTCGACAACCGTCTCGTAGTCCTGGCCGGTGTGCTTCACGTAGATCCGGTTCAGACGTTCTTTCAGACGCTCGGTGTGCTTGGCGTGGATCATGATGTCCGTCGCCTGGCCGCGATACCCGCCCGAGGGCTGGTGCACCATCACCTCGGCATTGGGCAGGGCATAGCGCATGCCCGCCTCACCACCCGCCAGCAGCAGCGAGCCCATGGACGCCGCCTGGCCGATGACCAGCGTGCCGACCTTCGGCTTGATGTACTGCATGGTATCATAGATCGACAGGCCCGAGGTCACCACGCCGCCGGGGCTGTTGATGTACATCGAGATGTTCTTGCTGGGGTTCTCGGCCTCGAGGTGCAGCAGCTGCGCCACGATCAGCGAGGACATGCCGTCATGCACCGGGCCGGAAACGAAGATGATCCGCTCCTTCAGCAGGCGCGAGAAGATATCATAGGCGCGTTCCCCGCGGCTGGTCTGTTCGACCACCATGGGCACCAGTGTATTCATGTAATGTTCGTAAACGTCGCTCATCCGGCCCGCCTCCTGCTACCTTTCGATCCTTATCGATCAGGATCTAACAGAGTCTTAGTGACGCCCGTGACCGGCTGCAAGGGCAAGGGGGGCAACTTGTAACCTCACGGTAAACCGAAGGCCTGGGTGACTTTGCGACAGGCAGGCGCGTGCGCCAGCCCCCCTTGCGCGCTGTGGTTGTGCCCGGGCCTTGCTGCGCCCGGCAGGGTTATCACCAAGGATACGACTCTGGGCCAGCCCCGGACGGTCGCGTCCCTGCCCGCCAGAAAGGAACCGGCCGCGCAAGCCCGACGGCTGTGCGCGACCGGTGGCAAGATCGGCCTCTAGGGTGGGATGGTTGCCCGATCAGGGACGCGAACGACCGGGCATCCCCCTTCCCTCAGCCGATCCTTTCGGGATCACCCAGAGGTCACTGGAAGGTCTTGAGATACTCGATCACCGCCAGCCGATCCTCTTCCTTGCGCAGCCCGGCGAAGGACATCTTGGTCTTCTTCAGGAAGTCCTTGGGCTTTTCTAGAAAGGCGTTCAGATCTTCTGCAGTCCAGCTGCGCCCCGCCTCGCCCAGGGCGGCCATGTCATTGGAATACTTGAAGCCTTCGACCTGGCCGATGGTCGCGCCGACCACGCCGTTCAGCATCGGGCCGGTGCGGTTCTTGGCCCCGTCGCCGACCTGGTGGCAGGACTTGCACTTCTTGAAGACGCCCTCGCCCTCGGCGGCCAGCGCCATGTCGATCGAGGCCCCTGCCTGAGCTTCGGGCGCAGCTTCCTCGGCTGCGGCCTGTTGCACGGGTTCGGCCTGCGGCGCGGCGGCCTGCTCCTCGACCGGGGGGCCGGTCTCCTCGCTGGTGGCGGTGTCTTCGCCTTCGTCCGGGGTCACGTCCAGCACGCTGGCGCGCATGGTGATCTCGACGCTGCCCTTGCAGTTTTCCATGCAGGGCTCGGCCCAGAAATGCGCCTCGGTCGTTTCGCGGTCGTCGACGATGAAGCCTTCGGCATTGGGCATCTCGACATCCATGAAGGTCTCGTTCGAGAGCACGAAATCGTCATCCACCAGATCGTTGGAATAGAGGATATAGGCCGTGATCGCATAGACATCGTCGTCGGACAGCGACTGGGCATTGCCGAAGGGCATCGATCGCCGGATGTAGTCGAAAGTCGTCGAGAGGTAGGGCCAGTAGGACCCCACGGTCTTCAGCGGGTCCTTGTCGGCCAGGGTGCCCTGCCCGCCCGCAAGTTTGGGCCAGTTGTCGCGACCTTCGGCAAAATCGCCGTGGCAGGATGCGCAATGTTCGGCAAAGACCTCGTCCCCGGTCCAGACGTCGCCCGATCCCACGGGCAGGTTGGACCCGTCGGGCATGATGTCATGGTTCCAGGCGGCGACTTCTTCCGGCAGGGCCGCACGGCCCAGGCCAAAGCGCCCGGCTTCGGTCGAGACTTCGGGCATGGTGGTGGGCACGGTGATGTGCGAAGCATCGCTCGCGGTTGTGCGGGCCTGATGTGCCTCGGCCAGGCGGACCGGGGCGTCGGCTTCATCCTGGGGGGCCGGTGCATCGGCCGCCGCCACGGGCGCGGATTTCTGGTGCGTCACCGCGACCTCAGGATAATCGACCGAGGCATTGGCCGCGGCATAGGCGGTGCCCAACACCACGACGGTGCCTGCCGCCGCGCCCAGGTAAAGCTTAAGAGACTTCGACATTTTCCGCCTCCCCATTGGGTTTCACATGCCAGGTCTGGATGCAGTTGTTGTGGTAGACCGAGTTTTCGCCGCGCACCTCGCGCAGCTGGTGCTTGGTCGGCTGGACATAGCCGGTTTCGTCCATGGCGCGGGATTGCAGCAGCATGTCCTCGCCGTCCCAGGTGGTATCCAGATAGAAGCGGGTCAGCGCCTTGTTCTGGCCTTCCTGCGCCAGCCGCGCGGTTTCCCAGGTCTTGCCGCCATCCTTCGAGACATCGACGCGGGTGATCGCGCCGCGCCCGGACCAGGCCAGGCCGGTGATCACCAGCGGCCCCTTGCCGTGCCGGATCGGCGACTGCGGGCTGGGAGAGGTCACGACGGATTTTGCATCCATGACCCAGGTCCACTTGCGCGAAGTGCCATCGGCCAGCGTGTCGGTGTATTTCGAGGTCTCCTCGCGGCTTTCCACCGCGGCCTCGGTCACCTCGATCCGGCGCAGCCATTTGACCCACATGTTGCCTTCCCAGCCGGGCACAACTAGGCGCACGGGATAGCCATGTTCCTTGCGCAGCGCCTCGCCATTGGCCTTGAAGGCGACCAGCACGTCATCCAGCGCCTTGTCCATCGGGATCGAGCGGCCGTTCGAGGACGCATCCGCCCCTTCGACATAGACCCATTTGTCCTTCAGGTCTCCGGCGGCCGCCAGCCCGGCCTCTTCCAGCAGGGTCCGCAGGGGGATGCCGGTGTATTCCATGTTGTGGATCATGCCATGGGTGAACTGCGCGCCGTTCAGCTGTGCGCCCGCCCATTCCATGCCGGTATTCGCCGCGCATTCGCAGAAATACACCCGGTTTTCGCGCGGGAAGCGTTCCAGATCAGCGTAGGAGAAGACCAGCGGCGTATCGACCAAGCCATTGATCATCAGCCGGTAATCTTCCTTCTTCAGCTCGATCGCGCCCGAATGGTGGCGTTCAAACGCACAGCCCTGCGGGGTGATCGTGCCGTCCAGCGCATGGATCGGCGTGAAGTTGATCGAGCTGATGGGATCCGCCGTCAGCCAGGGCACATTGCGGCGCACCACGTCGTCTTCATACTTGATCGGCAGACCATAGGGGGTGGCGTCAACGCCATCGCCCAGGCCCGTGGCCCAGTCCTGCTTTTCGGTGATCAGCGGATCGGGGCCTTGGGCGCGGGCGGCCCCTGCCCCCAGCACGGCGGCCCCGGCCCCGCTTGCGGCCCCCTTCAGCACGCCGCGGCGTGTCAGGGATTTCTTGACGAAGTCATGGCTCATCTGCCTGTCCTCCTGATCATCATCTTGCCTTGTCTGTTCCAAGTCTGCTCCAAGCCCGGCACCGGGATCCCCGCCGCGCGGCGATCAAAGGCCGGTCACCTTGACGGTGTTGGTCTCATCGACCGTGACGGTGCCCATCTTGCGGATGTGGTTTTCGACCACGTCCCAGATCGGCGGGCCTTCGGTGCCTTCGTTGACGCTGGCCCAGCCGGCTACAGTGTAAGTCTTGGAGGGGTCGATCGCCTCACCGCTGGACATCAGGGTCATGTCGGAAATCCGGCTGCCCTGCGGTTTCGAGATGTCGATCGCGTAAGCCATGCCGCCGATCCGCACCATGTCGCCGCCCTGCTGGTAATAGGGATCGGGGTTGAAGATGTTGTCGGCCACGTCTTCGAGAATGATCTTGATGAATTCCCCTGTCATTTCCGTGCGATAGGCATTTGGATAGGACATCGAGGTGACGTTCCAAAGGTCTTCTCGTGTGATGTCGTCGCCCGGCACCAGGGATGGGCCCCAACGGACGCCCGGAGACATGGCGATCTGCGCGTCACGTTCCGACAGAAGCGCGTCACAGATCAGGTCGTCCCAGGTGCCGTTGAAATTGCCCCGGCGATACAGCGTGCTTTCGGTCTGGCCGATGACCTCGCGCAGGGCAGCCTCGTAGGGCGCGCGCTGGTCATCGATCAGCTTGGCGATCTGCGCATCGGGCGTGATGACATCCGAGAAGATCGGGATCAGCTTGTGCCGCAGCCCCATCATCCGGCCGTCGCGCACGTCCAGATCGACGCGCGACACGAATTTGCCGTTCGACCCCGAGGCAATGATGAAGGTCTGGCCGACCTGAACCGGCTCGGGCAGCGCGTCATGGGTGTGGCCCGACAGGATCACGTCGATGCCCGTCACCTTGCCGGCCATGGCCTTGTCGACGTCAAAGCCGTTGTGCGACAGGCAGACGACCAGATCGGCCCCTTGGGCGCGGACCTCGTCCACCATTGCCTGCATGTGTTCGTCGCGGATCCCGAAGGAGTATTCGGGGAACATCCAGCCGGGGTTGGCGATCGGCATATACGGGAAGGCCTGACCGATCACGGCAATCTTGGCCCCGCCGCGTTCGAACCATTCGTAGGGTTTGAACAGTTCCGCAGGTTCATCCCATTCGGCGTCAAAGATGTTCTGACCAAGCGCCGCATAGGGCAGGCTTTCCACCAGTTCGTTCACGCGCGCGGACCCAAGGGTGAATTCCCAGTGGAAGGTCATCGCATCGGGCTTCAGCGCGTTCATCACGTTGACCATGTCCTGGCCTTCGGTGTGATGGCAGGTGTAGGACCCGTGCCAGGTGTCCCCACCATCCAGCAGCAGCGCGTCGGGCCGATCCGCACGGATCGCGTTGATCACCGTGGCCACCCGGTCCAGCCCGCCGACGCGGCCGTACCCCTTGGCCAGCGACGCAAAATCCCCCGAGGACAGCGCGTAATGCGACGGCGATCCATCTTTGATCCCGTACCGCGCTCGGAATTCGGCCCCGGTGATATGCGGTACTTCGCCCTTATTGCCCCCCACCCCGAGGTTGATCGAGGGTTCGCGGAAATAGATCGGCTTCAGCTGGGCGTGGATATCGGTGACATGGATCAGCGAGACATTGCCAAAGGTATCAAACTCCAGCAGCTGATCCTGGGTCAGCGCCTGCTGCGCGGCAAGCCGCGCCCAATTGCCAAAGCCCGAGGCCCCGACCAGCGCGGCACTTGCCATGGAAACCTGGAGAAAATCGCGACGGGAGATCATGGGCTGATGCTTTCTTCTATCACGACACATTCGCATGTGTGCATTTATTTGAAACGGGAAACCCCGTGCGGTGACGGACCGCACGGGGATCTGGCTTAGTTGCGGACCGAAGGACCTTCGACCGACAGACCGTTGCCACGGGAGGCGACGTAAAGTTCCAGCGCGATGAATTCATCGCTGCCCGGCTTGAAGGGTTCTGCCCGCGTGTCGCGGATGCAGCCTTCGAAACGGGCCTGGACGCTGTTCAGCTTGGCATTCTTCAGACGATAGGTCGGGAAACCGTTGATCTGACCCTGGCTCAGGTGATCGGCGCGGATGTAATTGCCATAGTTTTCCTCATGGCAATTGGCGCAGCTCAGCTCAAGCTGACCATAGCGGGTATAGTAGATCTCCTTGCCCTTTTCCCAGGTCTCGGCGGCGGGGCCGTCGATGGCTACGTTCACCGGCATGCCGCGCGACTGGACCGAAATCAGGGCCTCCATCGCGGCCATGTCCCCGCCGGTGATCTTCCAGGGCTCGGCCCCCATCTGGTTTTCGCGGCAGTCGTTGATCTGCATCCAGAGCGTCCGGACCTCGCCCGCGTCGGCGTTCCACTTGGGATAGCTTGCACGCACGCCAGCCATGCTTTCCGGGCCATCGTGGCACGAAGCACAGCTTTTCCCTTCGGACCCGTCCGCGGCGGCCCAGGCTTCCATCGCCTGATCGACGAAGATCATGCCCGGATTGTCGAAATCGTCCGCCTGCATGACCTGGGTGTCGTCATTGCGGAAGACCCAGCCGGAATAGATCTCGTCCAGCGTGTCGGACAGATGATCCGGCGCCGCGGTCCGTACGACCATTTCGGTTTCCCCGTTCAGGACCAGATCGGCCTCTTCATCCGCGAAAAGCGGGGTGGCGGCGATGGCCAGTGCGCCGGCAATGGTCATGGCCAAGCGTGACGTCGTAGCCCGTGATGTTGCGAATGCTCGCATGTTGTCTCCTCCCTAGCTGATCCCGGACCCGGTGTGCGCCACCGGGTCTCGGCCTGGCTTGGGTCGGACCTGCGCGGCCGACCCCAAGATACCTTCGGTGCCGCGCCGCTCAGGCGATGCTGACCGCCTTGGTATCTTCGTAGACGGACCCGTCATCGTCGTACCAGGTGAACTTGAACTCACCGGCCTCGGGCACGGTGGCTTCGAATTCGAAGTACGGGTTGGTGGAAATCGCGGCTTCCATGGTCACGTCGATCACGTTCTGCCCATTGAAGTCACAGGTGAAGCGATTGATGATCGAGCGCGGGATCTTGTTGCCGCTGCTGTCCTTGCGCTGGCCCGATTCCATCGGGTGCGAGATCAGGGTCTTGATCGTCACCACCTCGCCCGCAGAGGCGGATTTCGGCGCTTTGACGCGGGGTTTGACACCTTCAGCCATTTGGTTCTCTCCTCTTGTTCCGGGTCAGCCGCCGCAGCCGCCGATGGTGACCTTCACGGTCTTGGACGCCCGCGCAAAGCTGCCGTCGGCCATCTTGGCGATGGCGACCACATCCTGCGTTCCGGCCAGACGGATCCGGGTCGAGGCGCTGTGCGATCCGGCCAGCGGGCCGAACTTGAATTCCGCCACACCGGGGGTCGGGTTGCCGGCCGCCAGCACCAGGATCGCGGCCGCGCCTTCGGCAGAGACGGCGATCGGCACGGTGTTGCCGTTCTCGGCGATTTCGGGCGCGGTCAGATCGACCCCGCCGTCGGCCACGTCGGCCCCGCCGGTGAAGGCGGCGATGGCGTCCTCAGTCGCCGCGCTCAGGCGGAACGGCAGGATGGTCAGCGCCGCCGCACCAAGGCCAAGTGCCAGGGTATCGCGTCGTGTGATGCTCATGTCTTTCTCCTCAACAGGTCCCGGGTCACTGGTCTTTCAGCGTCATCAGGAATGCGATGGTGTCTTCGATCTGCTGCGCGCTCAGCAGCGGCGGCAGGGGTTCCTGCGCGGGCTTCTTGGTGAAACCCTCGCCCGGGCGGATGAACCCGGTGGTCTTGTAGTAGGCGGGCATCACCGTGCCTTCGAAGGTCTTCTTCGAGTTCACGAGGATGCCGCGCAGCTCGGCCTCGCTGCGGGCTTCGCCGGTCCAGCTGAGTTCCGGCCCGACCTCGCCGTGGAACGGCGTGTCGGACAGTTGCGCAACCGCGTGGCAGGCGACACAATTGCCGATTTTCTTGCTGGCCATGACCTCGGCCCCTTTTGCCGGATCGCCCGGCACGCCGGTCAGCGACTTGGCCACTGCGCCGTATTCGTCAAAGACGACATCGGCCGGCGCGACCTCTTCGGCCCAGGCAGGGCCGGTCAGGACGGGGCTGGTCAGGATGGGGCTGGCGGTCAGCGCCAGCACCGCCAGGGTGCGTGTAAAATGCCTCATGTCTCCTCCCTATGCGTGTCGCCGTCCGGTGCGGATCAGGGCGATTGGCCTGCATACGTTAGTAGACCGTCCGGCGTTACGCAATCATAAATTCATCTTCTTGCATTTTTGAATAACTTCGCTGCGACGCCGCATTGCGCAACTTTCTCGCCGCACCTGCAAAGTGGTCCGCGCAACCTATTGGGGTAATTGATCCTGCAGCATCCGGGCGTGGTACTTCTGAAACGGCTCATCGCCGTCATAGCCGTGCTCCAGCACCCAGTTCAGCAGGTTGAAGGTGGTGTATTTGCCAAAAGCCCCCGGCATCACCGCCACGGCGGCGCGATTGGCGGGCAGGCCTTCGGGCGCATCTTCGGGCAGGAACATCATCGTCGGGGTGAACAGCATCCCCCATTTGGCCACGGCCTCCTTCTCGGACAGCTCCTCTCCGTCCAGGTCGGTGACGGCGACATCGCCGAACATGTTCATCTGCACGACAAAGAACTTCTCGTTCAGCAGGTCGGCGATCTCGGGCTGAGGAAAGACCTCTTCGTGCATCTTGGTGCAATAGATGCAGCCGCGCTGTTCGACGATGACCAGCAGGCGCTTGCCCTGGGTGCCGGCCTCCTCCAGGTCCTCGCGCAGGTCCTTGAAGGTCTCGTGCATCCAAGGGGCCTTGTGCAGCCCGTCATCCCCCAGCTCGGCCGCAAGGGCACCTCCCCCGGTCAGGGCAAGGGTGGCCCCCATCACGGCAGCAGTCAGAAAACGTCTCATGGTCGTGTCCTCATCCAAGGTTGGCAAAGCCGGGGAACAGTTTGATCAGCGCATCGGCGATGCGGTTGACGGAATTGGTGGCGATCAGCACGGCAAAGAGGATCAGCATCGCGCCCATCACCTTTTCCACGTGGCCCAGGTAGCGGCGGTTGCGCTGCATCCAGCCCAGGAAGGGCCGCGCGAACAGCGCCGCGATGACGAAGGGCGCGGTCATGCCAATCCCGTAGACCAGCAGCAGAAGACCGCCGCGCCACAGGTCGCCCATGCCGCTGGCCACCATCAGGATCGCCGCAAGCGCCGGCCCGACGCAGGGCGTCCAGCCGAACCCGAAGGCCAGCCCCATGACATAGGCCCCAAGCGCATTTGTCGGCTCGGCCTTGGCCTCGATCCGGGCCTCTCGGTAGAGGATCGGGATCCGCACGACCCCCAGGAAGTGCAGCCCGAACAGCGCCAGCACGGCCGCCGCGACATAGGACAGCGGCCCGCGCCACTGTGCAAAGGCCTGACCAAGCGCCGTGGCCCCCAGCCCCAGAAGAACGAAGATCGTCGTCACCCCAAACGCGAAGAACACGGACGAGGCCACCAGCCGCCGCTGCACCCCCGGCGCGATCTGGTCGCCGCCGCGCAGTTCGGCCATGGACAGCCCCGCCATGTAGCACAGGTAGAAGGGCACCATGGGCAGGATGCAGGGGGTGAAAAAGCTGAGAAGTCCGGCGGCCAGGGCCCCGAAATAGGTCGTTTCAAGCATGGCTCTCCTCCCGCTTGGCACCCTGTGACTTGATTAATTCACATATTCATATTATGTGTTGTCAAGATATGACGTCAATTGCAAGGCCCAGATGATCCGCGCAACCCTGCCCCTGTATTTGGCCACCTATGTGGCCAAGGTTCCGCTGCGTGCCGCCCGCCGTGCGGCGGCGCGGGCTGGTGCTGTGACCGGGGTAAAGGCCGGGCTGATGGCGGGGCTGATGGCCCTGCCCGCCTGGGCTGCGGAACTGGTGATGGTCGAACAACCCGGCTGCGCCTATTGCGCCGCCTGGGACCGGGACATCGCGCCGATCTACCCCAAGACGGCCATCGGGGCTTTTGCCCCCCTGCGCCGTGCCGACCTGCACGACGGCCCGCCCGCGGGCACGACCTATGCCTACCCGGCGCGCTTCACCCCGACCTTCATCCTGCTGGATGACGCCGGGGCCGAAATCGGCCGGATCGAGGGCTACCCGGGAGAGGACTTCTTCTGGCCTCTGCTGGAACGTCTGGCCGCCGAAAAGGCCGGCTTCGACCCCGGCCTGGTCCCCTCAACCGGCCCCTCAACCGGCCCCGAAGCCACACCCGCAGGGCATGACAGCCCCGCCGAAACCACCGCACTTGCCCCAAGGCCAAGCGAAGACTAAAGAATAAAGGCAACTCAAGATGTTGTATTCCACACATCCCAGGCAGCGCAGAATCCCGGCCCGTCCCGCGCCCGGCCCCCAGTGATAGAGACCGCAGACCCATGGCCCTTCCAAAGCTCAGCCCTGATATCACCGAGACCGAAATGGACCGCATTTCGCAGAACGCGACCGATGCGGCGAACTTCCTCAAGGCGCTTTCCCACGAAGGTCGGCTGATGATCCTGTGCCATCTGGTCACCGGCGAAAAATCCGTGACCGAGCTGGAAGAACTGTTGTCCGCCCGCCAGGCGGCCGTGTCACAGCAGCTGTCCCGCCTGCGCCTGGAAGGTCTGGTCGTTCCCCGTCGCGAGGGCAAGGCGATCTACTACAGCCTTGCGGATGACCGCCCAAGGCGTACTCTGGAACTCGTATACGAGATGTTCTGCGGCACGGAGGAGTAACCGCAGGGCCTCTCTCGGGAGGACGCGATGCTGGATTTCCTGGGCGATGATTGGACCATGGCCCTGGTCGGGCTTGTGGGCGGGCTGATGCTTGGCCTGGCGGCGCGACTGGGACGGTTCTGCACCCTTGGCGCAATCGAAGACCTGCTTTACGGCGGATCCGCGCGGCGCATGCGCATGTGGATCCTTGCGATCGGCCTGTCGGTCCTTGGGGCCTTTGCCCTGATGCAGGCGGGGCTGTTCGAAACCCGGGCCTCCTATTACCTGTCGATCCGCTGGATGCCAGTCGCCTCGGTCCTGGGTGGGCTGATGTTCGGCTATGGCATGGCATTGGCGGGCAACTGCGGCTACGGCTGCATCGCACGGCTGGGCGGCGGCGACATGCGCGCCTTTGTCATCGTGCTGGTTCTGGGCGTCTCGGCCTGGTTCACCCTGGCCGGGCCGCTGGCCTGGATGCGCAACGCCACCTTCCTGCAACAGGAGGTCCCCACGACCGACCTTCCCCCCGGCATCGCCCATTGGCTGGGAGAGATCACGGGCCTGTCGGTGCCGCTGATCGGCATGGTGATCGGCGCGCTGATCGTGCTGGGCGCACTGTCCTCGCGCACCTTCGCCACGGACCTGCGGGCACTGTTCTGGTCGGGCGTCGTGGCGCTGGCGATCCTGACCGGCTGGGCCGGCAGCTACTGGATCTCGACCACCGGGTTCGAGAACCTGCAGACCGTATCGCACAGCTTCTCGGCCCCCGTGGGCGAAACGCTTCTTTACGTCATGATGGGATCGGCCCGCGCGCCGTCCTTTGCCGTGGGATCGGTGACGGGCGTCGCCCTGGGGGCCTTTGCCGGATCGCTGCTGAAGGGCCACTTCAGATGGGAGGCCTGCGAGGACCCGCGCGAATTGCGCCGCCAGATCATCGGTGCGGCGATCATGGGCGTGGGCGCGGTGCTGGCGCTTGGGTGCACCGTTGGCCAGGGGCTTTCGGCCTTTTCGGTCCTGGCCTTCTCGGCCCCCGTCACCTTTGCCGCGATCTTTGCCGGGGCCGCCCTGGGTCTGCGCCAACTGATAGAAGGCTTCGGCCGCGTTGCCTGAGGGCCGCAGCCCGGTTAACCGTCATGAAACTGACATCTGTTACCGCCACAGACAGGCCATGACTTATTCCCGCTACGCGATCTACTACACCCCCGCGCCCGGCCCGCTGTCCGACTTCGCCGCAGCCTGGCTGGGCTGGGACATCGAAACCGGCACGCCGCGCGCGCACCCCGATCTGCCCGGACTGCCCTTGGCGATCGACAAGATCACCCAGACGCCGCGCAAATACGGCTTTCACGCAACGATCAAGCCGCCCTTCCGCCTGGCCCCCGGCCGCACCGGGGACGAGCTGCTGCGCGACGCCCGCGCATTGGTCGCCTCCCAGGGGCGCGTTACCCTGGATGGGCTGTCGCTGTCGCAGCTGGGCCGCTTCCTGGCCCTGACCGTGACCGGAGAGACCGAGGCGCTGAACACCCTGGCCGCCACCATGGTCCGCGATCTGGACCACTTCCGCGCCCCGGCGACGCAGGACGAACTGACCCGCCGCCGCGCCGCACGGCTCAGCCCGCGACAGGACGCGCTGCTGCTGGACTGGGGCTATCCCTACGTGTTCGAGGAGTTCCGGTTCCACATGACCCTGTCGGGCAAACTGTCCGAGGACGTGATGCCCGCAGTGCGCGACCGGCTGCGAATCGCGCTGGACCCGCTGTTGCAGGGGCCAGTGACCATCGGCACGCTCAGCCTGGTCGGAGAGCGCCCGGACAAATTGTTCGAGATCATCGAACACCTGCCCCTTTCGCCCGCAAAACAGGGCGTTGGCGGGTAGACCAGATCACTTTTTGGACCTTTAGGTCAAAATTATGGCGAAATTTCGTTACGAATAGGTTAAACTGACTCCCCATAAGCATAGGAAACTCTTTTCAGCACCAAATCGGCGGTGGCCCCAAGGCCACCGCTTTTCCTTTGTCCGGGTTACCCTGTCACGCCGTTCTCGGCCCCTCTCGGGTTCGCTACTGCGCAGGCTGCCCCATCCCGACCCCGGTGCCCGCCAATCACAGTCGCCCCCCGGGAACGGGTACGGCCATTCTCTTAGCCCGTCCGCCCCCCCCCACCGCCCGCACATCGGCCGCCCGCACAGTACCACCTCGGCCCATCCCCTGCCTGACTTTGGGGCAGATCGACGGCCCGGTTCCCGCAGGTGACGCCCCTTCGCGGCAGACACATTGCCGCGCGTGACAGCATCCGCAGGGCTTGCTATGCGATTTTCATGGATCAGCCGACGACGCCCGCAGACGACCCCGCCGAACAGACGCCCGCCCCCCCGGCCGGAGCGAACGAGACCTCTGACCGGTTTCGCGCCAAACGGGACCGTATCCTGGATGCCGCCGCGCAGATCATCAACGACCGCGGGCTGCGCGGGCTGACCTTCGTTTCGGTCGCGGACCTGGTCGAGATGAACACCACCTCGATCACCTACTACTTCAAGCGCAAGGAATTGCTGGCCGCCGCAACGCTGGAACGCACCATCAGCCATATCGGCGCGATGACCGCGATCGCCGCGCAGGAAACTGACGTGGACGCCCGGATCTCGCGGCTGCTCTGGCTGGTGCTGGAACAATACGGCGAGGAACAGAAAGGCACGCGCCGGCCGCTGGCGCGGCTGTCGGACATGCGGTCGCTGGAAGACCCACTGAAGACCCAGCTGTTCGATCACTACATGCAGGTCTTCCGCCAGCTTGTCGCGCTGTTCGACGGCGGCGACACCCCCGAGGGCCGGGCTCTGAATTGGGCCCGAACCCATATCCTGCTTGAGACGCTGCACTGGTGCCGGGTCTGGATCGGCAAATACTCGACCTCGGACCATCCGCGCGTGCACGCCCGCATGATGGAACTGTACCGCAACGGCTATGCGCCCGAGGGAGCCAGCTGGAGCCCCGCCCCGCTGACCGTGCCCGGCAGCGACAGCGACGAGGGCGAGATCAACCACGAAACCTACCTGCGTGCCGCCACGATCACCATGAACGAACGCGGCTATCGCGGGGCTTCGGTCACCCGGATCGCGGCGCATCTGAACCTGTCGAAGGGGTCGTTCTATCACCACCTGGCCGGCAAGGACGATCTGGTCACCGACTGCTTCGACCGCTCATACACGCGGATCAGCCTGACTCAGCGGGCCGCGATGGACATGCGGGGCAGCTGGTTCGACCGCCTGTCCTCGGTCACCGCCGCGCTGACGGATGTGCAGTTTGCCGCCGCCTTCCCCCTGTTGCGGATCACGGCTCTGATGGCCCTGCCCGGCGATCTGCGCGGACCGATCCTGCAACGGTCCGACCGGATCACGCAGCGCTTTGCCGGGATGATGATCGACGGGATCAGCGAAGGCTCGATCCGGGCGATCGACCCGCTGATCGCGTCGCATTGCCTGATCGCCGGGCTGAACGCCGCCTATGATTTCCGCCACTGGGCCGACAGGCGCACCGACCGCGCCACGGCTGTCCGACTGTACAACAGCGTGCTGGCCTTCGGCATGATCGACGGCTGAGGCAGGCGCAGCCTGCATGGTCCAGGCGGTTCGACCGCTATGATGGCGGGATCCCGGTGCGACGATGCCGCCCGGACCCGACGCAAGTTGGCATACCCGTCCGTGAAAGGCCTTTTCTTCGGTGCCGCCCCCGCAGCCCGGGACCTCGTGAAATATAATTTCGCAGGGTGGTTTTTGCCCTTCCCCCGCCCCGACCCACGACCTAATCTGCGCGGCATTGTAGTGGATACTCCGGCCCCGAAGGGGCCACGCGACGGGAGGCGCGGCAGGCATGAGCATAGCAAAGGTGAACGGGGTCGAGATCTGGCACGACGTGATCGGGCCCGAGGACGGCAAACCCATTCTTCTGATTTCCGGTGTAGGGACGCAAAGCACGCGCTGGAAGGATGACTTTGTCGCGCAACTGGTCGACCGGGGCTACCGCGTCATCAAGATGGACAACCGCGACATCGGGCTGAGCCAGAAATTCACCGATGCGGGCCTGCCCGATTACAAGCAGATCCTGGCCGACAAGGCCGCCGGGAAGACACCGAAGGTGGCCTATACGCTGTCGGACATGGCGGCGGACGGTATCGCGCTTCTGGATCACCTGGGACTTGAAAAGGCCCATGTCTGCGGCTTCTCCATGGGCGGAATGATCGTGCAGCTGATGGCGATCGAACATCCCGAAAAGGTGCTGTCGATGACCTCTGTCATGTCGACCACCGGCAACCCGGATCTGCCGCGTGCCACGGATGAGGCCATGGCCGCCCTGACCCGCCCGCGCCCAGATGCTCTGACCGATCGTGAAGGCGCCATCCAGTCGCGGATCGAGACCGACAAGGTCATCGGCTCGCCCGCCTATCCGATCCCCGAGGCCCAGCTGCGCGCCGATGCCGAGGCCGACCTGGACCGCTCGATCCACCCGACGGGCTTTGCCCGGCAATACGCGGCGATCCTGGCGACGCGCGACCGCCGGGCCGAGCTGCAGAAGCTGACCATGCCCGTGTCGGTCATTCATGGTGTCGAGGATCCGCTGGTTCCCGTCAGCGGCGGGCGCGATACGGCCGAGAATTGCCCCACGGCCGAGATGATCGAGATCCCCGGCATGGGACACAACTTCCCGCCCGAGGTCTACGAGCAGGTGCTGGACGGTATTGATCGCGCGGTTTCGCGCGCCTGAGGCCGGCCTGCTCATCGCGCCCTTACGTGCGCGCCTCGCCATGTCCAGGGCGGCGGAGGCGAGGCGCGCCTGTCAGGGCGCGATGAGCGCGGCGTCAGATCTTGCGCCGTGTCATGCCTTCCTGCGCGCAGGAGGCGACCATGCGGCCGTCACGGGTGTAGAAGCGGCCCCGCGCCAGACCCCGCCCGCCGCCGGTCCAGGGGCTTTCCATCTCGAAAAGCAGCCAGTCGTCGACGCGGAAATCCTCGTGCAGCCACATGGCGTGATCGAGCGAGGCGACCCGCATGCCCGAGGTAAAGAACCCCACCCCGTGCACGCCTAGCGCGGCCCCGATCAGCCCCATGTCCGAGGCATAAACCAGCGCGGCCCGGTGCAGGCCCTGGTCGTCGCCCATGGCGTCGCGGGCCTTGATCCAGCGGAAGGATTTGCCTGTGCGCGCCGTCATGTCGAAGGGCGGCACCGGATGGCAGGGCCGGATTTCCACCGGCCGGTCCCATTTGGCGAATTGCAGGTAGTTCTCGGGCAGGTGTTCGGCGTGTTCCTCGGCCAGCTCGGCTTCGGTCTTCAGATCCTCGGGCGGGGGGATATCGGCGGGCATCTCCTGCGCGTGGTGCATCCCCTCTTCGCGGACCTGGAACGAGGCCGCGAGGTTCAGGATGGGCTGGCCGTTCTGGATCGCGATGACCCGGCGGGTGGCAAAGGAATTGCCGTCCATGTCCCGTTCGACCCGGTAGAGCACCGGTTTCGTCGCATCGCCGGGCCGCATGAAATAGCCGTGCAGCGAGTGGTTCACCTTGCCCTCGACCGTGCGGGTGGCCGCAACCAGCGCCTGGCCCAGAACCTGTCCGCCGAACATGCGCCCGTGCCCGCCCGGCGTTTCGCTGCCCCGGAAGAAGTTGTCCTCTACCGGTTCCACATCCAGCAGTTTGGTCAGGTCGATCTTGGGCGCTTGGGTCATCTTTTTCTCGGCTTTGCTTGTCTGATCCCTTGGTTTCGCCTTTTGGCACCGATTGCAAGGGGGCGCGGGCAGGCCCGCGCGGCCTGCGGCCCGAGTATTTCCGGCAAGATGATGGGGATCTGCCCCCTGTGAGGGGCCTGCCGCCCATGGGCCAGGGCGGCCCGTCAGGTCAGGGGGTGGTGGCAGGCCGAGAGGTGGCCCGGAGAGATGTCCTGCAGCTGGGGCATCTGTGACGCGCAGAGGTCACTGGCGCGGGGACATCGGGTGCGGAAGGGGCAGCCCGAGGGCGGGTTCACCGGCGACGGCAGTTCGCCCGGAATGAGAGACAGCGCATGCGGAGGCGCCTCGGGGTCCGGTTCGGGCACGGCCGAGAGCAGCGTGCGCGTATAGGGGTGTACGGAGCCCCGGTAGAGGGTTTCCGCATCTGCGATTTCGCAGAGCCGGCCGAGGTACATCACCGCGACACGGTCGCTTACGTGTTTCACCACCGCCAGGTCGTGGCTGATGAAGAGCATGGTCAGCCCGAGGTCACGCTTGAGGTCCTCGAGCAGGTTCAGCACCTGCGCCTGGACCGACACATCGAGCGCCGAGACGGCCTCGTCACAGACCAGAAGGTCGGGTTCGAGGATCAGGGCGCGGGCGATCGAGATCCGCTGACACTGGCCGCCCGAGAATTCATGTGGCCGACGCTCCATCGCCTGGTCGGCGTTCAGCCCGACCTTTTCCAACATGGCGGCGACGCGGGCGCAGCGCTCCTCTGCCGTGCCGATGCCGGCGATCTCCAGCGGCGCGGCGACGATGTCGCGGATGGTCATGCGCGGGTTCAGAGAGGCAACCGGATCCTGGAAGATCATCTGGAACCGCCGCCGCGCCTGTTGCAGGGCGCGGCCGCGCAGGCCGGTCAGTTCCTGTCCATCCAGGCGCACGGCCCCGCGCGTCGGGCGTGGCAGCTGCATCACGGCACGCGCCGCCGAGGATTTGCCGCAGCCGGATTCGCCAACCAGGCCAAGGGTTTCGCCGCGCATCACATGGGCCGAGAAATCGGTGACCGCATGGACCTTGCGCCCGCCCTGAAGCGGGTATTCGACGGTCAGGTTCTCGATCGCCAGGAAGGCGGGATCGCGGGTCGGGGCATTCATGCGGCGGTCTCCTGTCCCAGGGGGCGGATGCAGGCGAAAAGGTGCCCTGCGGGGCCTTCGAGCATCGGCTTGCCTTGGTCGCAGTCCGCATCGGCCAGCTTGCAGCGCGGCGCAAAGGGGCAGCCAGGCGGCGGGTTGATCAGATCGGGCGGGCGGCCGTCGATGGCGTCCAGCTTGCGGTGCGGCGGATCCGTCACTTTGGGGATCGAGGCCAGCAGCGCCGCGGTATAGGGCATCCGCGTGTTGCGGAAGAGATCGCGCACCGGGGCCTGTTCGACGATCCGCCCGGCGTACATCACCGCCACGTCATCGCAGCGCCCCGCGACCACCCCCATGTCATGGGTGATCAGGATCATCGCCATGTTCCGTTCGCGCACCATGCGCTGCAGCAGATCAAGGATCTCGGCCTGCACCGTCACGTCCAGCGCGGTCGTCGGTTCATCCGCGATCAGAAGGTCCGGCTCGCAGGCGATGGCGATGGCGATCGCCACCCGCTGCCGCATTCCCCCCGATAGCTGATGGGGATATTGGTCCACCCGCACGTCCGGCTGCGGCAGGCCCACGGCGGTCAGCAGTTCGATCGCGCGGGCGCGGGCGGCGCGTTTCTTCATGCCGAGGTGGAACATCAGCACCTCCATGATCTGGCGGCCGATGCTGAGCACCGGGTTGAGCGAGGTCATGGGATCCTGGAAGACGATGGCCATCTCCGGCCCGCGCAGGCGGCGCAGCTCGGCCTCGCTTAACCGGGTCAGGTCGCGGCCATTCAGGATCACCCGGGACCCGCCCGGCACCACCGCATTGCCCGGTAGAAGCCGCATGATCGACCGGGAGAGCACCGATTTCCCCGACCCGGATTCCCCGACCACGCCCAGGGTCCGGCCCCGCTGAAGCGTGAACGACACGCCGTCCACCGCCGCCAGCATGCCCCGCGCGGTGGCAAATGAGGTGCGCTGATCCCGGACATCAAGAATGATTTCACCCATGTGCATCCCTTTCCTCAGATCGCGCCTTCGCGGACATCCGCAAGACGCCGGCGGATCGCATCCCCGACCAGGTTGAAGCTGAGAACCGTCACGAACATCACCAGCGTCGGGTACATGGCGATATGCGGATAGGTAGACAGGACCTCTCGGCCTTCGGCGATGATCCCGCCCCAGCTGGGTGTCGGAGCCTTGACCGACAAGCCCAGGAAGGACAGCGCGCCTTCGATCACGATGGCGATCGGGATGTCGATCAGGATGAAGGCTATCAGCGGCCAGATGATATTGGGAAAGATCTCTTTCCGCATGATGCGGAAGTCAGACGCGCCCATGGCCTTGGCCGCCAGCACGAATTCCCGCCCCGCGTAGTTCAGCGTCGCCGCCCGGGTGATCCGTGCCGCGGTCGGAATGAACAATAGCCCAAGCGAGACGCAGACCATGAAAAGCGATCCGCCAAAGACCACCGAGAACAGCAGCAGCACCACAAGCCCCGGGATCGCCAGCCAGGCGTCGATCAGGATGCCGATCACCTCGTCCGCCCAGCCGCGGTAATAGCCCGCGATCAGCCCCAGGATCAGGCCCAGCCCGACGCCGATGAAGGGGGCGGCGAAGCCCACGGTCAGCGACACGCGCCCGCCCCAGACGATGCGCGACAGAAGATCCCGGCCCAGGTTGTCGGTGCCAAGCGGGTGGCCTTCGACCGGCGGGGACTGGATGTAGACCCAGTCGATTTCATCCGCCGGGGGCAGCCCCCAGAACGGTGCAAAAATGCAGGCCACGGCGACGATCACCAGCCAGATCATCGGGATCCAGAAATACAGGCCCAGCCGCCGCGACCGCCTGTGCATCGCGATGGCGACCATGTTCATGTCGATCTGCGGCTTGTCTTCCGTCTGTGTCCCCTGCCGGGACGAGGTCACGTCAGCCATGGGATCCTCCGGTCCGGACACGGGGGTCAAGCCAGGCATAGGCCACGTCGACCAGGAAATTCGCCGTCACAAAAGCCAGCGCGAAGAAGGTGACGCAACCCTGGATGACGATGAAATCGCGGGTGTAGACCGCATGGATCAGCAGCCGCCCGATGCCGGGGATGCCGAAGATCTGTTCGATGATGATCGTGCCGCCCAGAAGCCGCGCGACCTGAAGGCCCAGCAGGGTGATCATCGAAAACGACGAAGGCCGCAGCGCATGCACCCAGAGGATGCGCAGGTTCGACATCCCCTTGGCCCGCGCCAGCGCGATGTAATTCTCCTGCAGCACGCTGATCATCTCGACCCGCAGGGTGCGCATCAGGATGGTCCATTCCACCAGCGCCAGGGACAGCGCCGGCAGGATCATCGGCTTGAGGTTCGCCCAAAGCCCCGTGGACAGCGGTTCGTACCCCGTTGCCGGCAGCCAGCCCAGGCCCAGGGCAAAGACGAAGATCAGCAGGATCGCGGTCATGAAGGACGGCATGGACACGCTGGCAAAGGCCAGTGCCCCGATGATCCGGTCCGCCCGGCCATTGGGCCGGAAGGCCGAGGCCATGCCGGCCGGGATCGCCATCGACAGCGCCAGGATCTGCGCCAGCAGCATCAGCTCGAACGACACGGGAAACCGGTCGGTCACCGCGTCCCAGACGTTTTCCTTGTTGATGTAGGATGTGCCCCAGTCCCCGGTGAAGACCCCGCCGACCCACTCCACATAACGGATCAGGACGGGCCGGTTCAGGCCCAGCTCTTCCCGGATTTCCTGGACCTCTTCTTCGGTCGAATCCATTCCGGCCATTTCATAGGCCACGTCGCCGGGCAGAACATTGACCAGCAGGAAGGTGATGAAGGTCACCACCCCCAGCACGATCGCCAACCGCCTGAGCCTGTACAGAAGATACCGCATATGCCCCCCTTTCGGCCCCTTGGCGGGGCCTGTTCCGGATTGGGCCCCGGCAGGAACCTCCCGCCGGGGCCGATCACGTCCTCACGCGATCACGATTGTTCGTCGATCCAGGCGCGGGTCACATCGACCACGCCGCGATAGGGGTTGGGCACGCCCTTGACCCGCTGCGTGGTGAAGGCGTGATAGCGCCCGCCCCCGCGATACAGCAGGCTGCCGTCGTCGTTCATCATCGACACCATCTGGCATTGCAGATCCAGGCGCTCTTCCATGCTGGTGGCGGTGCGCATGGCCTGGCTGACCTCGGCCAGCTTGGGATCGTCAAAGCCGGTCAGGTTGTAGGACGAACCGGGCATCGCATAGGCATAAAGCTGCGGCCCCATGTCGGCCCCGTCGGCAAAGCGCCAGCCCGAGATGTCGAAGTCATTGGTGAAGACCCGTTTCACAAGGGTCGACTGATCCACCGGCTGAAGTTCGATCGGGATGCCGGCGGCCTTTGCGGTCTGCTGATAGATTTCCCCCAGCTCACGGCCCCGCGGGGTCGTGGTGTGGATCATGACGATTGTGGGAACCTCGGTGGCGCCCGTCTCGTCCTTGTAGGCCTGCACGTATTCCTTGGCCTTGGCGATGTCGAACCCGCGATAATTCGCGTCGCCGCAGTCCTTCACCGGCCCAAGCGGGTGTTTCACCGACGGCCGGGTGTTCTGCCAGGAAATCTTGGTCAGCGCATCCTGGTTCCAGGCATGGGCCAGGGCCTTGCGCAGATTGTCGTTCGACAGCGGTTCCTTCTTGCCGTTCAGCAGGTTGATCGCCGCCCCCGCGCCTTCGCTGACCAGGGTCACCAGGCTTTTGTCCTTCTGCGCCTCGATGATCGACGGGCCGCGGTCGGTCCACATCACGTCCACCTCGCCCGACCGCAGCGATGCAAAGCGCGTCTGGGTGTCGGGCAGGATGCGAAAGGTGATGCGATCCAGGTTGATCTCATCCGCGTTCCAGTAATCCGGGTTCCTCTCGACGATGATCCGATCCCCCGAGGCCCATTCGACGAACCTGAACGGCCCCGTCCCCACGGGGCTGCGGTTCTGGGTGCCGGCTTCGACCGCCTCTTTCGCCGGGATCGGCCCGGACATCGAGGTCGTGGACAGATAGGGCAGAAGCGCCTGCCATGGGTGCGCCAGGTGGAATTCCACCGTCAGCGGATCCACTGCCACCACGTTCTGGATGGTCGAGATGAAGGTCCGCGACCGCGACTTGTTCGCCGGATCCAGGATGCGGTTGTAATGCGCTGCAACGTCGCCCGCGTCGAAATCGCTGCCGTCGTGGTACTTCACCCCTTCGCGCAGCTTGAAGGTCCAGATGGTCTGCTCGTCGTTGTGGGACCATTCGGTCGCCAGAAGCGGCGTGGCCTGGTTGGTTTCTGGATCGAAGTCCAGCAGCGGTTCCTGCACGGTGCGCATGACGATTTCACCGGTCTGGCCCAGCACGCCGCCATCGACCGTATCAAAGCCCCGCACATCGGTTTCCAGCGCAACGGTCAGCTCTCCTCCCTTCGTGGCCATGGAATGGCTTTCGGCAAAGGCGGCGGTTCCGGCCACCAGGGCCAGGGCCGTCGTGGCGGCCAACGTTCTTGTCAGACGGGCAGTTCGCATGATCTTTCCTCCCTGAAATCTCCTCTGACCGCTCTGGTGGCGGGTGAAAGAATATTGCGCGGCAAATTTCGACCTGTGAATACCCATTATTCAAATTTGCGATTTTTCGCGTGAATTTGGATGCTGACCGCATGGGTTGGATCAGAGAGGCGCGGAATACCCTTGCGCAGAGCGGTATTGCACGGAAATCGAATTTACTAACAACATATCAATAAGTTGTACGCCATCAGAGATGAAAATTGCCGTAACGCAAAGCTCCTCCTTCCGCACAGCGGAACGCCTCGCAACCCCGCCGCGACGCAGCAAATCCACGCTGCATGCGCAGCAGGCATTCAGCATACCCTATATTTGAATCCCGATTCCAACAAAACGAATCCCCCTGCCCGCCCCGTCAGGACCGGACAAAAGGAACCGAAATGTCGGAAGTTGCAGCCGCGTTCAGCCGTGGTCGGGCCTGCGCCCCGAGGGCGCAAGATAGGGCCGCGTCACGTCGCGCAACCGCAGCTCCGGGGCCTCGACGCGGGCCCGGATCGCCCCGTCGCCCGCCAGCGTCAGCAGCACGTGCCCCTCGGGTCCCTCGCCCTCGGGCTCATAGCTGACCGACAGAAGCGACAGGATCAGGTCGGCGTCCTTGCGGTCGATCCCCTGGCTCGCCAGCCCCAGCACGTTCTCGATGACCAGGACGGACCGCACCCGCTCCGGCGCATGGCGGCTTGCCCCCTCGTCTTCCCAACGAAACCGGTTCAGCAGCAGGGAAAACCGGCGGCGCGCTGGCTCCCACTGCATGTCGGTCGCGGTAAAGACCGCGTCCTGCACCAGCGCCGACAGCACCTGGACGTCCTCTGCGTCCTGGGCCCCCAGGTTCAGCGGCGACTCGCGCCCGTCTTCGAATCGCGCGTCGCTCATGTTTCCCGAACCCGTTCGATCTTGGCCCCGCAGGCCATCAGCTTTTCCTCGACCCGCTCATAACCGCGGTCCAGGTGATAGACCCGGCTCACCACCGTCTCGCCCTCGGCGGCAAGCCCCGCCAGGATCAGCGAAACCGAGGCCCGCAGATCCGTCGCCATCACCGGCGCGCCCTTCAGACGCTCAACCCCCGTGACCTTGGCGGTGCCGCCATGCACTTCGATCTTCGCGCCCATGCGCAGCAGTTCCGGCGCATGCATGAAGCGATTCTCGAAAATCTTCTCTTCCAGCACCGAAACCCCGTCGGCCGTGCACAGAAGCGCCATCATCTGCGCCTGCAGATCGGTCGGGAAGCCGGGGAAAGGTTCGGTCGTCACGTCGACGGCGCGCACCCGGTCGCCGCGGCGCTTCACCGTCAGACCCTCGGGCGTTTCGGTCACGTCGACGCCAGCCTCGTCCAGCTTTTCCGCGAAGGCCGCCACCAGATCCATGCGCCCGCCCAGGCAGGTCACCTCTCCGCCGCAGATCGCCGGGGCCAGCATGTAGGTGCCCAGCTCGATCCGGTCGGTCACCACCGGGTGCGTCGCGCCGTTCAGCCGGTCGACCCCCTGGATGGTGATCTCGCTCGTGCCCTCGCCCTCGATCTGCGCGCCCATGCGACGCAGGCATTGCGCCAGGTCGACGATCTCGGGCTCTCGCGCGGCGTTATTCAGGACGGTGGTGCCCTTGGCCAGGGTCGCCGCCATCAGCGCGTTCTCGGTCGCCCCGACCGACACGATCGGGAAATCGACCACGCCGCCCTTCAGCCCGCCGGGGGCCTTGGCGTGCACGTAGCCCTCCCGCAGGTCCAGCTCGGCCCCCATGGCCTCCAGCGCCTTCAGGTGAAGGTCCACCGGCCGCGCGCCGATTGCACAGCCCCCGGGCAACGACACGACCGCATGGCCATCCCGCGCCAGCATCGGCCCCAGCACCAGGATCGAGGCGCGCATTTTCCGCACGATGTCATAATCCGCCGTGTGGTTGTCCAACCCGTGCGACGATAGTGCCAGCACCTTGCCGTCGTTCATTGCGGTCACTTCCGCGCCAAGCGACTGCAGCAGCGCGGTCATCGTGCGGATGTCGGAAAGGCGCGGCGCATTGGTCAGGGTCAGCGGCTCTTCCGACAGAAGCGTCGCGGGCATCAGCGTCAGACAGGCGTTCTTCGCCCCGGCAATGGGAATCGCCCCGTTCAGCGGGCCGTTGCCCGTTACGATAATCTGGTCCATGCCGCTCGCCTTTCTGCCGGGATCTCGCCCGTTACTCGCCTGTGTCCTGATCCGCCTGCACCTTGCGCGCCTTCGCCTGGGCCTTGCGCCGCGACAGGTTCGCCTTCAGTGCCGCCTTCAGCCGGTCCTCGCGCGATTGCGCCGATTTTCCGGTGCCGGATTTGGGGGTCTCTTTATCACTCATGCCCCTTCTGTAAATCACTGTGCAAAAACCGTCCAGATTGCGCTTGCACCCCCCGCCCGGTTCGTCTAATCACCCGCCACGGCCAGCGAGACATCGCTGACACCGACGCCGCAGTAGCTCAGTGGTAGAGCGCACCCTTGGTAAGGGTGAGGTCGGGAGTTCAATCCTCCCCTGCGGCACCATCCCCCCCCGGTCCGATCAAAAGCGCAAGACACCCGCCGCCGCATTTGCGTATGCCGCACGCCCCCCCTTCGACAAAAAAAGGGCGCGCCCGTCACGGACACGCCCCCTCGATCATCTTGCCTAAAATACTCTCGCCGAAGGCAACGGCCCCTCGGGGCCGTCCCCTAGCCCTGCGGTCGCTCCGCCCAGCCGGCAAAGATCTTCTCCAGCGCCACCACGGCGTAATACAAAACGATTCCCAGGACCGCCAAGGCGATCAGCACCGCGAACATCAGCGGATAGTTGGAATTCGTCTGACCCGACAGAAACAACGCCCCCAGACCCCGCCCATGCGGCGAAATGATCTCGACCAGGTTGGTGCCGATAAAGGCCAGCGTGACCGAGACCTTCAGCGCTCCGAAAAACTCGGGCAGCGTCTTGGGCAGGGCGATCTTCAGGAAGATCGTCACTTTCGACGCGCCAAGCGACCGCAGGATGTCGCGATACTCGGGCTCAAGCGTCGACAGGCCGATTCCGACGGAAACGGCGATCGGAAAGAACGAAATCAGGAAAGCCATCAGCACCGTGTTGAAATTATGCTCTCCGATGAAAAGCAGCGCCAGCACCGGCACCAGTGTCGCCTTGGGAATCGCATTGAACCCGACCAGCAGCGGATACAGCGCATCCCGCGCGATCCGCGAAAAGCCCATGATCATGCCCAGACCCGTGCCGAAGATCACCGCCAGCATCAGCCCCGCAACCGTCCTCCAAAGCGTCTGCCAGGATCCGATCAGGAACAGGTTCCAGAACCACTCATAGGCCTGCGGCAGGTCCGAGGGCGAGGCCATCACGTAATCCGGCCAGCCATTGGCCCAGACCAGCAGCTCCCACAGCAGGGTAAAGACAACGATGGCCCCGACGGGCACCAGGATTTTCTGTAGCTTGTCCATCAGGCCTCCTTCGGGGCGACGCGGCCCTGGGCGATCTGGATCTGTTCGCGCAGCGTGGCCAGCATCGTGGCACATTCGGGCGTATAAAGCCCATCCAGCTGCCGCGGCCCCGTGCCCGGGTACTTCACATCCATCACGTATTGCGTGGTCGCGGGCCGCCCCGACAGCACGATGACCTGGTCGCCCAGATAGACGCTTTCGCGCAGGTCATGGGTGATAAGAACGGCCGTGAACGGCTCCTGCGCGCGCAAGGCATGCATGGTCTGCCAAAGGTCTTCGCGGGTGAAGGCATCCAGCGCGCCAAAGGGTTCATCCATGATCAGCACATCGGGCCTGTGCACGATGGCCCGGCACAGCGACGCGCGCTGACGCATGCCACCCGAAAATTCCGACGGGCGCTTGTTCTCGAATCCCGCCAGGCCGACCAGCTCCAGCAGCTCCATCGCGCGGGCGCGGCGCTGCGCGCGCGGCATGCTCGGTGCGACGATCTCCAGCGGCAGGATCACGTTTTCTAGGATCGTGCGCCATTCCAGCATCACCGGGTTCTGAAACGCCATGCCGACCGTCTTGCGCGGGGATCGCACCCGTTCGCCATGCAGCCAGACTTCGCCGGTGTCGGGCTTCATCAGCCCCGCCACCAGCCGCGTCAGCGTGGATTTCCCGCACCCCGACGGGCCGACCACGGCCGCGAATTCGCCCTCGGGCACCGAAAGGGTCAGATCCTCCAGAACCGGCAGGGGGCCGTTCGGGGTCCGATAGGCGTGGGTCACGCCCTTGATCTCGATAAGGTTTGTCATCTTGGGAAGACGTCAGGCGGGGCCGGTGTACAGGACACCGGCCCCCTGCCCTTATTTCAGCATCAGGCTGCCGTCATCCGGCAGGAAGCTGGCGTCAAAGTACTTGGCGGCATCCGGTTCGCCCTGGAACTCGTAGACCGATTTGGTCTGTTCGATGGCGCTGGTCATCCGGTCGGCGTCAATGCCGCCCATGCCGTTGGTGGCGACGTAGTCGGTCAGCACGTTGGCATCGATGGCCATCTGCAGGCGCTCGGTCTCAAGACCCGCATCCGCGGCCGGGTTGCGCTTGATCAGCGCGTCGACGGCCTTGGCCGGGTCGGCGACGGCGCTGGCCCAGCCCTTGGCGACGGCGCGCAGGAACCCGGTGACAGCTTCGCCGTTTTCGGCGGCAAAGTCGGTGTTCACGATGATCGCGTTACCATAGAGATCCACGCCATTGTCGGCCATCAGGATGACGCTGATGTCATCCGCCGGCACGCCCAGACGTTTCAGGTTCAGCGTCGACGAGAACGAGAAGCCGGTCACGGACGCGACCTTGCCTTCGGCCAGCATCGGTTCGCGGGTCGGGAAGCCCACGGGCTCGACCGTGATCGAATCGACGTCCAGGTCGTTTTCGGCGGCAAAGATCGGGAACTGCGCCCAGGCCCCATCCGGCGGCGGCGCGCCCAGCACCTTGCCTTCCAGGTCCTTCGGCGTCTCGATGCCCAGGGACTTGCGGCCGACGATGGCGAAGGGCGGCTTGTCATAGACCATCATGACGGCGGTGACCGGCGCGTCGGGGTTCTGATCCAGGAACCGCATCAGGCTGTTGATATCGGCAAAGCCCACGGGATAGGCGCCGGTTGCGACCTTGGGAATGGCGTCCAGCGACCCCTTGCCCTCGGAAATCTCGACGCTCAGACCTTCGGCTTCGAAAAAGCCTTCGTCAATGGCGGCAAAATAGGGTGCCGACGGCCCTTCGAATTTCCAATCCAGCGCAAACGGCATGTCGGTGGCCGCTGCGGCCCCCGCAAATCCGATCACCGACACGGATGCGGCAAAGGCCGCCCCTACCAACCTGTTGAACATGTTCTCTCCTTCGCGTTTTGCGTATCGGGGGCCGGGACAGGCCCGCACCCCCATACGAACCGAGGCCAAGCTGACACCCCCTGACACGGGGAAGACAAGCGAGACCCGACGGACATTGCACAGTATATCATCGGCCGCCCAAAAAATCAGCAGACGCAGCCCGGGCCACGCCTGCCAGTGGGGGAAGCCTTGCCGGCCGCGCCCTAGTGCCGGCGCGGAATGCGCACCATCAGACTTTCATAGCCCCGCACAAAGACCGAGAACGTTCGTTTCGGTTCTTCCAGAACCTCTATCACGGGGAAGCGTTTCAGGATCTCCTCCCACAGGATCTGAAGCTGCATTTCCGCGACGCGGTTGCCGAAACACCGATGGATTCCAAAGCCGAAGGACAAATGAGAACGCACGTTCTTGCGCGTGATGTCATAGGCATTAGGGTTTTCGAAATGCCTTTCGTCGCGATTGCCCGACAGATACCACATGGCGACGCGGTCGCCCTTGCGGATCAGCTTGCCGTGCATCTCGACGTCTTCCCTGGCGGTGCGGGCCATATGGGCCAGCGGGGTCTGCCAGCGGATGGTTTCCGACACCATGCCGGGCACCAGCGCAGGATCGCTGCGCAGCAGGTCGTATTGATCGGGGTTCTGGTTCAGCGCATAGACCGACCCGGACAGGGTGTTCCGCGTCGTGTCATTGCCACCGACGATCAGCAGGATCACGTTGCCATAGAAGATGTGCCGCGGCATCGAGGCGGTCTCTTCCCCCTGCGCCAGAAGCGACACCAGGTCGAAGCCGTCGCTGCGCTTTGCCCGATCCCGCCACAGCGCGTCGAATGCGGCAAAGCAATTGTCCATTTCCTCTTTCTTGTGCTCCCAGCTTTTCACCGGGCCATTGCCGGGCGAGCCGGTGATCATGTCGGACCAATGGGTCAGCTGGCGGCGATCCTCGAAGGGATAGTTGAACAGCGTGGCCAGAGTCATGGCCGTGTATTCCTTGCTGACCAGATCGACCCAGTCGAAGGTTTCCCCGATCGGCAGGCTGTCCAGCAGCTTTTCCGCACGTTCGCGCAGAAGTACCGACAGTTTCGCCAGGTTCGGCGGCTGCACGACCGGGCCGACGGCCTTGCGCTGCGGGCCGTGGTCGGGTTGGTCCATGGTGATGAACCCTGCCCCGTCGTTGGACTGATAGCGATTGAATTCAATGGCTTCCGGGGTGCGCAGCGTGATCGCCTCGGCCGAGGAGAACCGTTTGTGATCCAGATCCACCGCCGCGATGTCGGCGTAGCGGGTGATCGACCAATGCGGTTCGTAATTGCCGGTTTCGCACCAGTGGATCGGGTCCTCGTTGCGCAGCCGTTCGAAAAACGGCAGCTCGGCATTGGTGGCGAAAAGCGACGCGCGCGAGGCGGTGAATTCCGACAGGGGCGCGGCAAGCGCCTCGGCCTGGGATTCCGTCAGCTGTGGGTGTGATGGTTGCATGAACAGGCCTCCCCTCCTGTGCCCGCCCTGACCGGCGGGTAAGAAGATAGGACACCCGTTCAGTGCGCCGATCAAGGGGCCGACCGAATGGCGTTGCGTCACTTCGGCGTCAGTCGGGGCTGGCTGGGCCGGAGCCGCGATCGTTGCCGCACGTAGATCCCCAGTCCTGTCACCAGCCCCGGCTACCGACAGGAAAAGCCAGCCCTATAATATCGTCCGCAAAAGGCAGACCTCGCAAAAGCATGGGGGCCACGCTGTCAGCATGGCCCCCTGCTGGAAGTCTTATCGTCGGACGTGGCCCAGTCCCTGACGGAACCGAGTGCTTACTCGGCCCAGGCCCAGGGGCGGGTGAACTTGCCCAGAAGCGCGCTGATCGCCGCTTCGTCCACGTCACCGGATTTCTTCACCTTGGCGGTCAGTCCGGTTTTCTTGTCGTCAACCACGGCAACCACCTGGGCGGCGACACCGGCATCCGACAGCGCTTCGTTGTAGATGCGGGTGATCGCCATCTTGCGCAGGTCCGGCTTGAAGATCTTGCCGACCGCGGTCTTGGGCAGTTCGTCCATGATCTCAAGGTGCTTGGGATGCGCGGCGCGTTCGTGCACGTGGCTCTTGGCATAGTCCATCAGCTCGGCCTCGGTCACTGTCGCCCCGCCGACCAGTTCGACATAGACGCAGGGCACCTCGCCCGCATGAGCGTCGGGCTGGCCGATCGCACCGGCAAAGGCCACCGCATCATGGCCCAGCAGCGCCTCTTCGATCTCGGCCGGGTCGATGTTGTGACCGCCGCGGATGATCAGATCCTTGGCGCGCCCGGTGATGAACAGATAGCCGTCCTTGTCGATCCGGCCCAGGTCACCCGTGCGCAGGTACAGGCGGTTGGTGTCGGGGCGCGAATGGTAGAGATCGCGGTTCTTGACCTCTTCGGTGTAGGTCGAGCCCTCGTTGACCCCGGGGTTCGAAACGCAGATCTCGCCCACCTCGTCGACGCCGCATTCGCGGGTCTCGCCGTTCGAATGGTCGAGGATCTTGATGTCCGTGTAAGGGAAGGGAATCCCGACCGAGCCGATCTTCTTTTCACCCTCGACCGGGTTGCAGGACACAAGGCAGGTCGCCTCGGTCAGGCCATAGCCTTCGACGATGGTGACGCCGGTGGCCTTTTCGAACCGGTTGAACAGCTCTTGCGGAAGCGGGGCCGAGCCCGAGAACGAAGTCTTCACGGTCGAGATATCCGCATCCACCGGGCGCTGCATCATGGCCGAAATCGCCGTGGGCACGGTGATGATGAAGGTGATCTTCCAGCGTTCGCACAGCTTCCAGAAGTTGTCGAAAACGCCGTCGCCGCGATAGCCCGAGGGCGTCGGGAAGACCACATGCGCGCCGGACTTGATCATCGACATCAGGATCACGTGGCAGGCAAAGACATGGAACAGCGGCAGCGGGCAGATCACGTTGTCTTCTTCGGTGTAAAGCAGTTCGTGACCGATCCAGCCGTTGTAGACGATGCCCGAATTCTTGTGCTGCGCGACCTTGGGCATGCCCGTGGTGCCGCCGGTGTGGAAATAGGCCGCGACGCGGTCCACATGCCGGTCCTCGAAGGCAAGAGAGGTCGGCTGCTTGGCGCATTCGGCGTTGAAGTTCTTGACGTCCGCATGATGCGACACCGGGTTCTTCGGGCGCACCAGCGGCACGATCCAGGACTTCGGCGGCGTCAGATAGCGGTTCAGGTCGATTTCCAGAACTTCCTTGACGTTCGGCGCGAATTTCACTGCCTCGGCGGTCTTCTGGGCCACGTCGGACTGCGGGAAGGCCTTCAGCGTCACCACGACCTTGGCCTTGGTTTCGCGCAGGATCGCCGAGATCTGTTCCGCATCGAGCAGCGGGTTGATCGGGTTCACGATGCCCGCGACCATGCCCGCCACGGTTGCAACGGCGGTTTCGTTGCAGTTGGGCAGGACCAGCGCCACCACATCGTCTTCGCCCACGCCCAGCTTGCGGAACATGTTGGCCGCCTGGCAGATCTTGTCGTGGAATTCGGACCAGGTCAGCGTCTCGGCCTTGTCCTGCGGCCCAGAAAGCAGCTGGAACGAAATCGCGTTATGCGAGGGGAACTTGTCCACCGTCCGCTTGAGCATGTCATAGACGGTGGCCGGCAGATCGCGGTCCTCGTATGCCATTGCGTTCTGCATGGCGAGATTATCGGCAAGCGATGTCATTACCATAGGCGTCTCCTCCCGTAGCCTTTGGAGCGGGCGTCTGGCGGCCCGCCGTTTTCCCGACCCTGTGCGTTATTGCGCCGCAACGCAAGATTGACGGTACGTTCAACGGCTTCGGGACGAAAAAAGGCGGCGCAAGGCCGCCTTTTCCCTGAAAATCACCAAGGAATTCCATGTCACCGGCAGCCATTCGGCACCGGTTCCGCCCGGTTTATTGCGGGATGCGCAGCACCTGGCCGGGGTAGATCTTGTCGGGATGCGACAGCATCGGGCGGTTCGCCTCGAAGATCTCGTTATAGCGGTTGCCCGCCCCAAGGGTCTTTTCCGAGATCGCCCAAAGCGTGTCGCCCTTCTCGACCGTATGGAAGACGGCGGTGTCGGCTTCGGCCTCTACCGCGGCGACGCCATCGACATTGCCCACGGCCAGGATGACCTTTTCCTTGATCTCGTCGCTGGCGGCCGAGCCTTCGACCTTCACGGTATCGCCTTCGACCTTGATCTCGAGCCCGGTGGTATCCAGCCCCAGATCGGCAACCTCTTTCTGCAATGCTTCGGCCGTGGGTGCGTCGTCGCCGCCACCCGTCAGTTTCTTGCCGGCCTTCTTGAGGAAATTGAACAGACCCATATCATTCTCCGTCATGGGAAATACCGGACCGCCTGTTCAGGGGCCGCCTGCCCCCGTCCCGGGTCCGCTTCAGGTAAACTGCAATCTCGCCAGCCGTGCGTAAAGACCTTCCTGCGCCACCAGGTCCTCGTGACGGCCCTGGGCGACGATGCGCCCTTCGTCCATGACGACGATCCGGTCGGCCTGTTTCACCGTGGCCAGGCGGTGCGCGATCACGATGGTGGTGCGGCCTTTGGCGACGGTTTCCACCGCCTGCTGCACCAGCCGTTCGCTTTCGGCATCCAGCGCGCTGGTCGCTTCGTCCAGCAGCAGCACCGGCGCGTCGCGCAGGATGGCGCGGGCGATGGCGATGCGCTGTTTCTGGCCGCCCGACAGCATCACGCCGCGTTCGCCAAGCGGGCTGTCATAGCCTTCGGGCAGCGCGGTGATGAAGTCATGCGCGGCGGCGGCCCGGGCGGCGGCCTCGACCGCCGCATCCGTGGCATCGGGCCAGCCAAAGCGGATGTTGTCCCGCGCCGAAGCGGCGAAGATCACCGGATCCTGCGGCACAAGCGCGACCGAGCGGCGGAAATCCCCCCGCGCCAGTTCGCGCAGGTCCTGCCCGTCCAGCAGCACGCGGCCCTGTTCGGGATCGTAGAACCGCAGCAGCATCTGGATGATGGTGGATTTCCCCGCCCCCGAAGGCCCGACCAGCGCCACGGTTTCCCCGGGCTTCACCGACAAGGTCACCTGATCCAGCGCGGCCACGCCGGGGCGCGAGGGATAGTGGAAGGTCACATCGTCGAACAGGATCTCTCCGCGCACGGTGCCCGGCAGGGCGGCGGGTGTGGCGGGATCCTTCACCGCGTCTTCGACCTGCAGCAGTTCGACAAGGCGTTCGGTGGCCCCGGCGGCGCGCTGCAATTCGCCCCAGATCTCGGACAGGGCGGCGACGGATCCGGCGACCATGACGGCGTAGATCACGAATTGCACCAGCGCCCCGGTGCTCATGTCGCCACGGCGCACGTCATGCGCGCCGATCCACAGCACCCCGACAATGCCCGAAAAGATCAGGAAGATCACGATCACGGTCATCACGGCCCGCGCGGTGATGCGGCGCTTGGCGGCGTCGAAACTTTGTTCGGTCACCCGGTCAAAGGCCGCCCGCGACCGGCCTTCATGGGTGAAGGCCTGCACGGTCTGCACCGACAACAGCGCCTCGGAGGCATTGCCGGAGGAGGCGGCGATCCAATCCTGGTTCTCGCGGCTCAGCACCCGCAGCTTGCGGCCCAGGGTCAGGATCGGCACGATGACCACCGGCACGATCAGCAGCACCAGCCCCGTCAGCTTGGCCGAGGTGAACAGCATCAGCACCAGCCCGCCCAGGAAGATCAGCACGTTGCGCAATGCAACCGAGATTGACGACCCGATGACCGACTGGATCAGCGTGGTGTCGGTGGTGATCCGGCTCAGCACCTCTCCGGTCATGGTGCGTTCGAAGAAGGCGGGCGACATCTGGATGACGCGGCCAAAGACGGCCATGCGGATGTCGGCCACGACACGCTCGCCCAGGCGGGTCACCAGCGCATAGCGCAGCCCCGTCCCCAGGGCGAGAAGCCCGGCAAAACCGATGGCGGCCCCGAAGTACTGGTCCAGTAGCCCGCTGGCATCGCCGCCGAAATTGTCCACGACGCGGCGCACCGCCAGCGGCAGGATCAGCGACACACCGGCCGTCAGGACCAGCGCCAGGAAGGCGGCAACAAGCATGGGCCGATAGGGGCGCAGATAGGGCCACAGCTCGGCCAGGACCCCGACACGGCGGCTCTTTTCGCGCTCATCGGCACCGGGGGCAAGACTTGGCTGACGCGCCATGGCGGCTCCTTTGGCTTGGGTCTGCCGCGCGACGCGGGCCTGCGCTTCATGACGGCAAAGGGGGATGCGGGTCAACCCGAACCAAAGGCGGCGGGGTGTCGCGGGCCTGCGACCATGGTCGCGGCACAGGACAGCACCAACCACCCTGCCCGGGCGCGGAAAGATCGAATATCAGGGAAACTGCGGAACTTGGAGCGGGTAGCGGGAATCGAACCCGCACGACTAGCTTGGAAGGCTAGGGCGCTACCATTACACCATACCCGCGCCGCAGTGCCGTGGGATATTTCACAACACCCGGCCCAGGTCAAGAAGCCCCGGGCAAGATGTTCGCCCCTGCCCGGCTGCCTAGCCGATTCCGTACAGACTCTGCACCGCCTGGCGGTCGCAAAACCCTGACCAGGCAGAGGATTTTGCCCAGACATCGCCATAGCCGGTGTGCGCCTCGTGCTGCGTATGCGGCCAGTCGCTGCCCCAGACCACCTGCCCCTCGGGCAGAAGGGTCAGCAGCCGGACGGCATGGGGGGCAAGGTCGAAAGGCGTCCGGTAATGCGCTGCGAACTTGAAGAACAGCCCGCTGCGGTCGGCCAGACCCGCGACCGCCTGCATCATCGGGTCGGCCGTGGCATCGGGATCCGAGGGCAGACCGAAATGATCCACGACGATCTTGACACCCTGATCCACCAGCACCGGCAGAACCGGGGCCAGGCGTGGCCCTTCAAGATGCAGTTCAAGATGCAGGTCGCGATCGCGCAGGCGGGCCAGAAACGCCTGCGTCTCGGGCGCGGTGACATCGGGGATGACCGCGCCCCGCACCAGGTTCCAGCGCAGGCCACGCACGCCGGCCGCCACCAGATCGTCCAGCGCCCGGTCCGAGACATCCAGCGGCACCACCGCCACTCCGGCAAAGCGCGCGCGATCCAGTTTCGCCAGCGCAGAGCAGAGTTCGGAATTATCCGTCCCCAGGAAGCTCACCTGCACGATCACCCCGCCGCGCAGCCCGCACTGCCCCTGGTGCGCCAGCCATTTCTCCAACGGAGCCGGGCACTTGGGCACATAGCGGGCGCCAGGAACGGCGGTCAGCTTTTCATAGACATGCGCGTGAGTGTCGAAGTGGATCATGGGGCCTCCCTGCTTAATTCATATATATGACCAGTTGACTGAATGGGTCAATCTGGTTTACGCCAGCTTAAGGGAGGACGACGATGAACACCGAATTCGCGACGATCGACACGCGGCTGCCCGCCTATGCCAGGCTGCGCGACACGCTGACGGCCCGCATTGCGCGCGGCGACTGGACCCCCGAAACCCCGATTCCCTCTGAGGCGCGACTGGCGCGCGAATTCGACGTGTCCGTCGGGACGGTGCGCAAGGCCGTGGACGGCCTGGTTGGCGAAGGCCTGCTGGAACGCCGCCAGGGGTCAGGCACCTTCGTGCGCGCCCCCTCCTTCAACGCCAGCCTGTTCCGGTTCTTCCCGATGCGCGACAGCGACGGCGCGCCGGTGTCGATCCCGCAAAGCCGCATGCTGCGCCGCACCCCCACCACCGCCCCGGCCGAGGCCGAAGCCGCGCTTGGCACCGCGGACGTCATCCAGATCAGCCGCCTGCGCTGCCTGACCGAACAGCCCGTCCTGTTCGAGGAAATTTACATCCCGCGCAACCGCTTTCCGGGGTTCGAAACCCTGCCCGACACCGCCTTTGGCCCACTGCTGTACCCGGTCTATTTCGAGAAATTCGGCACCCTGGTGAAACGCGCCACCGACGAGGTGTCGTTTGACCGGGCCTCGCCCCCCGTCGCGGCGCAGCTGCACATCAATCCCGGCGACCCGCTTGCGGTCATCCGGCGCACCGCCTTCGACATCGAAGGCACCGCAGTGGAATGGCGTATCGCCAGCGGCAGCGCCGCCGGCTTCCGCTACCGCAGCGAAATCAACTGATCATCCGACCAAATTCGACTTACCTGAAGGGAGAGAGCCCATGAAACTGAAGGCAACCATTCTCGGCATGAGCGCACTTGTTGCACTGGCCGCACCGGCGCTGGCGGAATACCCCGAGCGCGCCATCGAACTGACCATCCCCGCCGGGGCTGGCGGCGGCACCGACACCTCGGCCCGCAAGCTGGCGATCCTGCTGGAAGAGAAGCTGGGCACCTCGATCGCGATCCTGAACGTCGGCGGCGGCGGCGGGTCCGTTGGCGCATCGCAGTTCATGCAGGCCAAGCCCGACGGCTATTCGCTGTTCGCCACCTGGAACAGCCCGATCACCACGGTGCCGCAGGTCCAGAACGTCGCCTATTCGCTGGACAGCTTCACCCCGATCGCCTCGACATCGGAAACCGCCTACACGCTGTGCGTGAAGGCCGATTTCCCCGCCGCGACCGGCGAAGAGTTCCTGGCTGAACTGGCCGCGAACCCCGGCAAGTACACCTATGGCAACGACGGCATCGGCGGCACCATGCAGCTGGCCGCCGAGCGGATCTTCCAGGCCAAGGAAATCGACGCCATCGCCATCCCCTTCGGCGGCGCCGGCGAGACGCTGCAGAACTTCCTGGGCAACCACGTCGACATCTACGGCGGCTCGATCTCGACCGTGCTGCCCTATGTCGAAACCGGCGAGGCAAAGTGCCTGCTGGTGACCTCGGCCGCCGACGTGCCCGCGCTGCCCGATGCCTCGGGCCTGGAAAGCCTGGGCCTGGGTGACAAGGAAACCCTGCTGTGGCGTGCCATCCTGGGTCCGAAAGACCTGGATCCCGCCATCGTCGAGAAACTGGCCGCCGTCATCGACGAGGCCGTGAACGACCCCAGCTATGTCGAATTCCTGGCCACCAAGGGCGAAGTGCCGAACGTGGTCAAGGGCGACGCACTTGGGGACCGGCTGCAGTCCGAATACGACGCCCTGGCAGAAGTGTCCAAACGCCTCGGGCTCTGATCCCCGGCACCAGGTGTCCGGCTTTCGGGCCGGACACCGTCACGCACATGGGCAAAGGCCGGATCGCCGGCCCCTGCCCCAGATCGGGCCCCGGTGCGGGGCCCTTGATCAAGGCCTGCAAGGTGGGCCCAGACGAAAGGCAGTCACATGGAAAAACGTCAGGACATCGCCCTTGGGCTGATCTTTGTCGGCATCGGCATCGCCGCGGCCTGGATGGCACGGGGCTATTCCGGGGCCAGCGGCACCTATCCAATGGTGCTTGGCGTGATCCTTGCGCTGTTCGGCGGGACCGTTTCGATCAAGGCCGCGCGTTCCGGCCGGACCGAGGCCCGAAGGCTGATCGACGCGCCCGGCCATTTCTTCACCACCGCCCTGATCGCAACGGCCTACGTGGCGCTTGTGGTGCCGCTTGGCTTCTACACCGCCTCGGTGCTGCTGATGCTGGCGCTGCCCCTGGCCCTAGGCTTCCGTCGGCTGGGCTATGCGCTGATCGTGGCGCTGGTCTTCATGGCGCTGATCTACCTCGTCTTCTCGGTGCTGCTTGAAAAGCCGCTCCCCCGAGAGGCGATCCTGTCCATCCTCGGCGCAGGAGCCTGACATGGAATTCTTCACCACCGCCCTCGGACATGTCCTGACGCTTGGCCCGCTGAGCGCGATGACCGGATCGACCCTGCTGGGCGTCTTCATCGGTGCCCTGCCCGGGCTGAACCCCGTGATGGCCATCGCCTTGCTGCTGCCGCTGACCTATTCGATGGATCCGCTTGTGGCCCTGGCCATGGTCGCGGGCATCTACAACGGGTCGATGTACGGCGGCGCGATCCCGGCGATCCTGCTGCGCATCCCCGGCACCCCGGCCTCGATCGCGACGACCTTCGACGGCTTTCCCATGGCCGACAAGGGCGAGGCGTCCAAGGCGCTGAAGATCGCCTGCTGGTCCTCGGCCGTGGGCGGCATCGCAAGCGCCGTGGCCCTGATGACCATGGGCCCGCTGCTGGCCCGGCTGACGCTGTTCTTCGGCCCGGCGGAATACTTCTGGATCGCCATCTTCGGCATGGCCTCGGTCGGGGTGATGGTCGGATCGGACCCGGTCAAGGGCATCATGGCCGCCGTGCTGGGCCTGCTGATCGGCACCATGGGGATCGACAACCTGTCCGGCCAGGCCCGGTTCACCTTTGGCCAGACCTGGATGCTGGGCGGGCTGGACCTGATCGTGGTGCTGGTCGGGCTCTATGCCCTGCCCCCGGTGCTGCAACTGGCGGAAAAGGCCGATCTGCGCGGGCTGTCAGCAGCGCAGCTGAAGCTGGCCGATGCGCCCTTCAAACCCGGTGAGCTGCGCGGCCTGATCCCGACCTGGCTGCGCGCCTCGGGGATCGGCATCGGTGTCGGCATCCTGCCGGGTGCCGGTGGCAACATCGCCGCCTTCCTCAGCTACAACGCGGCCAAGAACGCCTCCTCCGATCCCGAGAGCTTCGGCAAGGGTAACCCGCAGGGCGTCGCGGCGGCGGAATGCGGCAACAACGCCGACAACGCGGCCTCGATGATCCCGGCGCTGTCGCTTGGCATCCCCGGCAACGTGGTCGCGGCGCTGGTGCTGTCGGCGCTGACAATCCACGGGCTGCAGCCCGGGCCGCAGCTGTTCCACCAGAACCCCGTCCTGGTCGGCGGTTTCATGGTCGAGATGCTGCTGACCTCGGTGCTGATCTTCGCCCTGGGTGGGGCCGTGGCCACCCGTGTCTTTGCCCAGTTCCAGCGCCTGCCCGGCGTGCTTCTGGTGCCCTCGATCCTGATCCTGATGTGCGTGGGCGTCTACGTCATCAATGGCCGCCCGGTGGACCTGTGGGTCATGCTGGGGGCCGGTATCGCGGGCTACCTGCTGGAAAAGGTCAACGTGCCCCTGGCTCCGATCATCCTGGGCATGATCCTGGGTCCGATGGCCGAACAAAGCGTGCGCCGCGCCCTGCTGATTAGCCGTGGCGACGCGACCGACCTGCTGACCCGCCCGATCTCGGCCGGGCTGGCGATCGCGACGCTGCTGGTGATCCTCTGGCCCGTGGTCAAGACACTGCGCCGTCGCCGCGCCGCGCGCGCCTGATCCGGCCCCTTCTCTCCTGGCCCTAATCCCGGGCCAGGAGGATCAGCCGACGCATCGCGGCCACGCCGAACAGTGGCCCGATCCCGAACAGGGCCAGCGTCCAGGGCCAGCCGAAGGCCTGTGCCAGAACCGGCGTCACCTGGATCGTGAAGGTTGTCAGAAGAAAGCCTAGCGCCGTCTGCAGGGTGATCAGGCTGCCCGCCCATTCGGGCGGCGCGCCATCGGCCACCAGGGCCGAGAACTGGGCCGAATCCGGCACCACGAACATCCCCCACAGCAGGACAAGCGTCACCATCACCCCGGGCGGCCCGCCAAAGGCCAGGGCCGAGGCCAGCGCCATCGTCCCGCTCAGCGCCAGTGCCCCGCCCGCCACCCGCGCCTTGCCGATGCGGTCGGCAAGCGCGCCCGCCGGAATGCACAGCGCCGCCCCGGCAGAGATCGTCAGGAAGGTCACCAGCCGCGCCAGCCCCTCGGGGTCGGGATGGCCGGACTGGGCCAGCGACAGGGTAAGCGCCGTGCCGATCCAGGCCCAGAAGGCATAGAGCTCCCACATGTGGCCAAGGTAGCCAAGCGTGGCATAGCGCACCGGCTTCAGCTGCCAGATCAGCAGCAGGGCGGCGGGCCGGAACCGGGGCGCGCGGGCGTGATGCGGCCCAAGCCCCGTCAGAAGGATCAGACCGCTGCCCGCCAGCGCCATCAGGCTGGCCAGCACCACGGTCACGCGCCAATCCGCCCCGCCGATCAGCGCCAGCCCATGCGGGGCCGCCGACCCGAATGCCAGCGCTGCGATCAGAAGCCCGACGACCAGCCCGCGCCGCCGCAGCGTCCAGCCGACGGCGATTTTCATGCCGACCGGGTAGACCCCGGCCAGGCAGGCCCCGGTGACGATCCGCCCCAGGATCTGCGCCGCCCCGCCCGGCACGGTCCAGATCAGCGTCAGGTTGGCCAGCGCCGCCACCAAGGCAGAAAGTGCAAAGACCCGCCGGGGATCATAACGGTCGGCCGTGCCATGCACTGCCAGCGCCACCGCCCCCAGCACGAATCCGATCTGCACCCCCATGGACAGAACCCCCTGCTGCCAGGCGCTTAGCCCGCCCAGCCGGGTCAGCTCGGGCAGGACGGCGGACGAGGTGAACCAAAGCGCCATCGCCCCGAATTCTGCGATCAGCAGCAGGACAAGGCTGGCCGTGCGTCCGGGGGATGGGGTCATTTGTGGTTCCGATCCTGGTGCGGGGCGTACCCGTTTCTTGAGGCCCTACCAATCTAGCCCGCCCATGGTCGCCCGCACCACCGGGTCCGGCGCATCCGCCGGACCCACGGCCCGCATCGGGTAAGGGGCGGCCCGGGTCAGCGCGCGGACTTGGGCGTCCAGGCGAATTTCTGCATCACCGGATCCACCGGGGTGTCGGCGATATGGTTGGTGTAATTGCTCATGACCTTCTGGGCGAGCCCCAGGATCACCTCGAGCACCTGCTGTTCGCCATAACCCGCATCGAAGAAGGCCTGCATCTCGGCCTCGCTTGGACGGCCACGGCTTTCCAGCATGACCAGGGTGAAGGTCCGCAGCGCCTCGAGCTTGGGCGTCGGCAGCGGGGTTTCGTCGCGCAGCGCGTCGGAAATCGCGTCGTCCACCTTCATCGCCTTGGCGATCCCGGTGTGGGCCGGCACGCAATAGTGGCACTCATGCGCGACGTTGATGGCCTGCCAGACCACGGTCTTTTCATCCGCGTCGAACGAGGTGCCGTTGGCGAAAAGCCCGTGCAGCACCTGGTACCCTTCTAGCAGCGCCGGGGCCCCGGCCATCACCGCGTGCAACCCCGGCAGACGGCCGAAAGCGGCCTTGGATTTGGCGATCAGCGGCAGCGCGGCCTCGGATGCGGTGGTTTCGTCAAGGCGTTCGAACTTGGTCATGGCATGCTCCTTCAGGCAGGCTTTGAAGTTGTGACCCCCAATCTGCACATTCTTGAACGATCGCTCAACAACCAACTTGAGCGATCACTCAACAACTAATCGTGATGACCCTGTTCTGCCCCGCCGCAACGAGGTATCGTCGGCCCATGGCCCGTGCTGCAACATATGATCGGAACGATGCGCTGGACGCCGCGATGCGGCTGTTCTGGACCAAGGGCTATCACGCCACGTCGATGAAGGATCTTGAACAGACGCTCTCGATGCGGCCCGGGTCGATCTATGCCGCCTTCCACAGCAAGGAACAGCTGTTCCGCGAAACGCTGGACCGCTATTCCGCCCGGATGGAGGCCGACCTGACCCGGCTGGTGATGCAAAGCCCCGCGCCCCTGAAGGCGCTGCAATCGCACCTGCTGAGCCTGGCGGACCTGACGCCCTGTGACCGCCCCTCGACCGCCTGCATGTTGGTGAAATCCCTGTTGGAACTGCCGCAGGATGGTGAGCTGCGCGACTTCATCACCGACCACCTTGACCGGGTCGAGGCGCTGATCGCGGCGGCGCTGAAGAGGTCGGCGCAGCTGGGCGAACTGCGCGACAGCTGTGACCCGGACCGGCTGGCCCGGCGCATCCAGACCTATATCTTCGGGTTGAAGATCCAGGCGCAGCGCCAGAAGGATCCGCAACGGATGCAAGAGCTGTGCGGCGACCTGGCCGAGGAACTGGGCCGGATTGGTGGCGGCGCGGTCGCCCGCACCACCTGATATTTACACCGTAAGTCAGGCAGCCGTTTCGGCAGCCAGCCCCCCGACCACGGCCAATGCCTGATCCAGAACCTCTGCGATCTGGTCGATCTCTTCCGCGGTGACAGTCAACGCGGGCGACAGGCAGATCGTGTTGTTCAGCCCCGGCAGCGACCGGTTTGTCATCCCAAGGATCACGCCCCGCGCGTCGCATTCCGCCACGACCCGCGCCACCAGCTTTTCGTCCAGCGGTGCCTTGGTGGCGCGGTCCGACACCAGTTCCGCCCCAAGGAACAGCCCCTTGCCGCGCACGTCCCCGACGATCGGGTGCCGGATCTTCATCGCCTCGAGATGCGCCATCATCCGCGCGCCCATCTGCGTGCAATTCTCCAGCAGGTTCTCCTGTTCGATGATCTCCATGTTGACGATGGCCGCCGCCGGCCCCGCCGTGCAGCCCCCGAAAGTCGAGATGTCGCGGAAATGGTCCATCGGATCCTCGGCATCGCTGCGGAACAGATCGAAGACCGCTTCGGTCGTGACACAGCAGGCAATCGCCGCATAGCCCGAGGCCACGCCCTTGGCCATGGTGACGAAATCCGGCTCGATCCCGTAGTGCTGATAGCCGAACCAGGTGCCGGTGCGACCGACACCGCAGACGACTTCGTCGATATGCAGCAGCACGTCGTACTTGCGGCAGATCTCCTGCACGCGGGGCCAGTACCCTTCGGGGGGCGTGATGACGCCGCCACCTGCGGTGATCGGCTCAAGGCACAGCGCACCAACGGTTTCGGGGCCTTCGCGCAGGATGACCTCTTCGATGGCATCCGCCGCGCGGCGGCCGTAATCGGCATCATCCCACTGGGCGCGGTATTCCAGGCAATGCGGCACCTCGACAAAGCCGGGCGCAAGGGGGCCGTATTGCGCCACGCGCTCGGGTTGGCCGCCGGCGGACAGCGTGCCGATGGTGGTGCCGTGGTAGTCGCGTTCGCGGAACAGGATCTTGTGCTTCTTGCCGCCATAACGCTTGTGGGCGATCTGGCGGACCATCTTGAAGGCCTTCTCGTTCGCCTCGGACCCGCTGTTGGTATAGTAGACGCGGGACATGCCCGGCATCTTCTCGATCAGCTTCTCGGCAAAGATCGCGCCGGGGATCGACCCGGCCGCACCTGCAAAATAGTTCATCCTGACCAGCTGATCGCGCACCGCATCGGCGATGTTTTCCCGGCCATAGCCCACGTTCACCGTCCAGACCCCGCCGGACACGGCATCCAGGAATTCGCGGCCGTTCTGGTCCCAGACCTTCAGGCCATTGCCCTCGACGATGACGCGGGGGTCCTTGCTGTCCAGCGCCCTGTGCTGGAACAGGTGGTGCCAGACATGGGCGCGGTCCGCCTGGACCACCTTGCTGATATCATTGTCGAGCATGGCAAATCTCCGTTAGCTTCGATCCGACAAAGCCCGGGACATCCCGCCGGGGACAGGTCCAGCACCGGGGAACACATTGGGCCAGCGCCGATCGGGCAAGCCCAAAACTTGGGCGCAACCCCGCATTCGCCCCGCGCGCCGCTGGGTTTTCCGCAGCGCCCCGATTGACCCGGGCGCGGCGCTGCGCGGCAATACGGCTAAGGACCCCGACCAGGTGAAAAAATGCTGATCGACCTCAACAAACAGACCGGTGACACGATCCAGGGCCAGCTGCGCCGGTCCGTCATCGACGCCATCCATTCCGGCCAGATGACGCCGGGACAGCGGCTTTTGCCGTCGCGCCAGCTGGCCGAACAGCTGGGCATCGCGCGCAATACCGTCACCGCCGTCTATGACGAACTGGTGGCGCGCGGCTATCTGGAAAGCGTGCCGCGCCGGGGCCATTTCGTCATGGCCGATGTCGCCCCCGAACCCGAGGTCACACCGGCCCCGGTGTCCTCGGTCGACTGGGCCGCCTGCCTCAAGCAGCGCCCCTCGACCCTGCGCCATATCCACAAGCCCTCGAACTGGCAGGATTTCCCCTACCCCTTCGTCTATGGCCAGGTGGATCCGCGCCTTTTCCCGATCAACACCTGGCGGGCCTGTTCCCGCGACGCCCTGGGCCGCGCCGCCATCGACTGGTGGACCGCAGACCGCGCCGTGGAAGACGACCCGCAGCTGATCGAACAGATCCGCACCCAGATCCTGCCGCAACGGGGCATCTATGCCCGCGACGAAGAGATCCTGATCACCCTCGGCTCTCAAGAAGGGTTCTTCCTGATGGCCCGCCTTCTGGCCCGTGCCGACACCCGCGTCGGTGTGGAAACGCCGGGCTATCCCGACAGCCGCAACATCTTTGCCGCCGAGGGCGCGCAGATCGTCGACATGCCCGTGGATGACGACGGCGCACGGTTCGATCATGCGGGCCCGCTGGACGTGGCGATCCTGACGCCGGTGCACCATTGCCCGACGATGATCTCGATGCCCGTGTCACGGCGGCGCGCGATCCTGGACCGGGCCGCCCGCGACGGCACGATCCTGATCGAGGACGACTACGAAGGCGAAACGGCCTTTTCCGGCGATCAGACCACGCTGAAGTCGATGGATACCGACGGGCGGGTCGTCTACCTGGGCACCCTGTCCAAGGTTCTCGCCCCCGGGGTGCGCATCGGGTTCATGGTGGCTGACGCCGCCCTAATCGAGGAAGCCCGCTGGCTGCGGCGTCTGATCCACCGGTCGGCGCCGCTGAACAACCAGCGCACGGCGGCGATCTTCCTGGCCGAGGGGCACTACCTGGCGCTGCTGAAACAGCTGCGCGCGGCCCTGGCCAACCGCTTTGACCAGGTCGTCGCGGGATGTAACCGCCACCTGCCTGATTTCCGCCGGTCCCGGAACAGCGGCGGGTCGTCCGTCTGGCTGGAATGCCCGCCCGGGCTGGACGCCCGCAAACTGCATGTGGCCGCCCGCAGGCGCGGTGTCCTGGCCGAGGACGGCGACCCCTTCGTGCCTGAAAATCAGGCAGGGCGTTTCCTGCGGTTGGGCATTTCTTACATCGAGGAAAGCAAGGTATCAGAAGGACTTAGACTGTTGGGCGAGGCCGCGAAAGAGGTCCGGTAGGGCTGGACCAAGTCACGGCGCACCTGTGGACCTATCGGCCCGCGCACCCCCGATCCTAGGCTGACGGCGACCCGAAACGACATCTGGATTCGCCGCATGACCACCCCCGTCACCGTCTTCCGTGCCAAGACCATCCGCACGATGAACCACAACACGCCCAAGGCCACCCATGTGGCCGTGAAAGAGGGCAAGGTCCTGGCCGTCGGCACCGCCACGGATCTGACCGACTGGATGGGGTTCTGGCCGGATCTGACCGTCGACGACCGCTATGCCGACAGCGTGCTGATGCCCGGCTTTGTCGAAGCCCACGGCCACGCCATGGAAGGCGGCGTCTGGCGCGACCTTTTCCTGGGCTTCTTCCAGCGCCACGCTCCGACCGGTGAACTGGAGGGCGGGCTGAAGACCATCGACCAGGTGCTGGAGCGCCTTGCCCAGGCCGATGCCGAGATGGACGACCCCGACACCCCGCTGATCGCCTGGGGCTATGATCCGATCTACTACGACAACCAGCGCATGACCCGGCATCAGCTGGACAGCGTGTCGACCACGCGGCCGATCGTGATCACCCATGCCTCGTTCCACATCATGAACGTCAACTCCAAGGTGCTGGAGATGGCCAACATGTTCGGCGAAACCGGGGTCGAGGGCGTGCTGAAGGATGCCTCGGGCGATGTCACCGGCGAGCTTCAGGAAATGGCGGCGATGTTCATGGCGATGAACGCCACCGGGGCCGGCATGCACCTGCGCGAAACCAATGCCGACACTCTGCGCGCCTTTGCCCAGTCCAGCGTCAACGCCGGCGTCACCACCTGCACCGACCTGCACCAGCGCATGGATGACGACGCCCTTGCCGCCTATGAAACGGTGACGGAAGAGCCCGATTTCCAGGTGCGCATCGTGCCCGCCTTCGGATCGCTGATGTGGGATGTGCCCACGGGGCTTGAGCGCATCAAGATGCTGAAGGACCGCGGCAACGACAAGCTGCACCTGGGGTTGGTCAAAGTGATGACCGACGGCTCGATCCAGGGGTTCACCGCCCGGCTGAAGTGGCCCGGCTATCACAACGGCGCGCCGAACGGCATCTGGAACAACCCGCCGCAACAGCTGAAGGACCTGATCAAGGCCTACAACGCCGAAGGCATCCAGATGCACCTGCATGTGAACGGCGACCAGGCATCGGAATTCGTGCTGGACTGCCTGGAAGAGGCGCTGAACGAACACCCCCATGCGGATCACCGCCACACGCTGCAGCATTGCCAGATGGCCGACGCCGCCCAGTTCCGCAAGGCCGCCGCGCTTGGCGTCTGCGCCAACCTCTTTGCCAACCACATCTATTACTGGGGCGATCAGCACTATGCGCTGACCATGGGCCCCGACCGCGCCAACCGCATGGACGCCTGCGCCACGGCCCTGCGCGAAGGGGTCAAGCTGGCGATCCATTCCGACGTGCCGGTGACCCCGCTATCGCCGCTGTTCACCGCCTGGTGCGCCGTGAACCGCCTGACCGCAACCGGCCGTGTCCTGGGCGAGGCCGAGAAGATCAGCGTCGAGGACGCGCTATATGCCATCACCCTCGGGGCGGCCTGGCAGCTGAAGCTGGATCATCTTGTCGGCTCGATCGAGGTCGGGAAATTCGCCGATTTCGCCGTGCTGGATCGTGACCCGCTTGAGGTCGGCGGCGAAGCCCTGAAGGACATCAAGGTGCTTGGCACCGTCCTGTCCGGCCAGCCGCAGATCAGCGCCATTCGCGGCACCCCGTCGCAGGTGGAACCCGCATGAGCATCCCCGTCACGGTGATCGGCGGGTTCCTGGGGTCGGGCAAGACGACGCTGGTGAACCGCATTCTAGCGGCTTCGCCCGCGCGGACCGCCGTCCTGGTCAATGACTTCGGAGAGATCAACGTCGACTTCGATCTGGTCAAGGCCGGCGACGACCTGACCTTTGAACTGTCGGGCGGCTGCATCTGCTGTTCGATGGCCGAAGGCGTTGGTCCGGCGATCAAATCCGCGCTGAAGACCAACCCCGAAACCATCCTGATCGAGGCCAGCGGCGTCGGCGAACCCCGGCGCATTGCCGAATTCGCCCTGCTCGATCCGGCGCTGCGGCTGGACATGATCGTGACCCTGGCCAATGCCACGGCGCTTGACCGGCAGATCCGCGATCCGCTGATCGGGGACACGGTGGCGCGGCAGTTCGACGGGGCCGACCTGATCGTTCTGAACCACGCCGATGCGGCCCGCCCCGATGCGCTGACCAAGGCGCATGACATCCTGCGCCGGCTCGCTCCCGGGCGCCGGGTGATCGAAACGGTCGAGGCCGATCTGCCGCTTGATCTGCTGACCGCCACAAGCCACGCGATCTTTGCCGCCGGCCCGCTGGAGGACGACACCGACCACGGTTCGATCTATGGCCGCGACCGCTTTGAAAGCGACACGCCGATCCCGGTCGAGACGCTGGAAGCCATGCTTCAGGCCCTGCCCCAGTCGGTCCTGCGGCTGAAGGGCTGGGTGCTGCTAAGCGAAGAGCCCGAGGTGATGCTTCTGCAATATGTCGCCGGCCGCTGGAGCCTGGTGCCCGCCCCCGACGCCCCGCGCCTGACCCGCCTGGTGTCGATCGCCTCGGACCCCGATTTCACGATCGCCGAATCCCTGAAAACCCAAGCGTTTTCAGCCAGCTGACGCTGGACCCATTCAAAGCGCAGCGCTGGCCCAAGCCATGCCGCAGCGCAGCACAGAAGATGAGACCATGATGGAACATACCACGATTTCCCTGACCCCCGAGGCCGCCCTGAAGGCCTATGACGGCGTGAACCTGATCGGCGGCGCGCGCAAAACCTCGGCCGCGACGCTGGCCGTCACCAACCCCGCCACCGGCAAAACCCTGGGTCGCGCCGCCGCCGCGGATGCCGCCGAAACCGATGCCGCCGTGGCCGCCGCCAGGGCCGCCTTCCGGGGCTGGGCCGACCTGCCTGCCCGCGACCGAGGCAAACGTGTCGCCGCCGCCGGGCGCGCCCTTGGGGCCGAGGCCGAGACGATCGCCCGCCTTCTCGCGATGGAGACCGGCAAGGCCCTGCGCACCGAATGCCGGGGTGAGCTGACCGTCGCCGCCGACCTGCTGGAATTCTACGGCGGCCTGGGATCCGAGCTGAAGGGCGAAACCGTGCCCTACAATCCCCGCATGCTGACCATGACCACCCGCGAACCGCTTGGCGTGGTGGCGGCGATCCTGCCCTGGAACGTGCCGCTGGTCCTGATGATGCTCAAGATCGCCCCGGCCCTGGTCGCCGGCAACACGGTGGTGGTCAAAGCCTCGGAAGAGGCCCCCTTTGCCACCCTCCAGGCCGCCGAGATCGTCGCCGGTTTCCTGCCCGAAGGCGTGCTGAACGTCGTCTGCGGCACCGGCATTGAATGCGGCGCGGCGCTGACCGCCCATCCGGACGTGGCCAAGATCACCTTCACCGGGTCCGAAGCCGCCGGGGAAATCGTCTATGCCGCCGGGGCCAAGCGCATCGTGCCCGTCAGCCTGGAACTGGGCGGCAAATCCCCGATGATCGTCTGTGCCGATGCCAACCTTGATCGGGTCGTTGCCGGGGCGATTTCGGGCATGCGCTTTACCCGGCAGGGCCAAAGCTGCACTGCCGCCAGCCGAATCTACGTCCACGCCGATCTGATGGAAGCTTTCATGGCCCGCATCGGGGAAGAACTGTCGACCCTGGTGATCGGCGATCCCCTGGACGAGGCCACGGATGTGGGCACGATCATCTCGGCCCGCCAGAAGGCCACAATCGACCGCTTTGTCGCCCTGGCCGAAGAGACCGAGGGCGCGCAGGTCATCCGCAGCGGCGCGCTGCCCACGGATCCCGCCCTGTCGCCCGATCTGTTCATGCAGCCGACGCTGATCGCCGGCCTGCCCGAGGATCACCCATGCGTCACCGATGAAATCTTCGGCCCCGTCGCCGTGGTTCAAAGCTGGACCGACTATGACGATGTCATCGCCCGCGCCAACGACAGCCGCTATGGGCTGGCCGCAACGGTCTGGACGACGAATATCGCCACCGCGCTTGATGCCACCGCGCGGCTCGAGGCCGGCTATGTGCAGGTGAACCAGAACCTGACGATCCAGCCCAATGTCTCCTACGGCGGCTTCGGCCGGTCGGGGCTGGGCAAGGAAGCCTCTCTCGAGGCGATGGTCGAGCATTTCACCCGCAAGAAGACCATCGTGATGTCCTTCGACGCATGATGCTGGCGCTGGTCATAAGCGCGGCGGTCTTCGGGGCTGCGGTCCTGCGGGGGCTGACGGGCTTTGGATTTGCCCTGGCCGCCGTCCCGGCGATGAGCTTCGTGGTCTCTCCGGCGCGGGCCGTCTGCATCGCCATCGTGCTGCAATGCCTGGTCGGGCTGCGCGACGTGGTGACGATGCGCGCCCTGCTGGACCGCAATGCGCTTGGGCTTTTGTCCATTGGCGCGCTGCTGGGCACGCCGCTTGGCATCCTGGCGCTGACCCAGCTGTCGGCGGATGCCATGCGGGTGGTGCTGGCGTTGGTCGTCGGGGCCGGGCTGATCGCGCTAATCGCCCGGGTCGAACTGGCCCCGGGCCGAGGCCCCGCCCTTGGGGCCGGAGTTCTGTCGGGGCTGTTCTCGGGGCTTGCGGCGATGCCCGGCCCGCCGGCCATCGCCTATTTCCTGGGCCGCGCCGCGCCTGCGGTGACCACCCGCGCCTCTTTGATGGTGTTTTTCTTCCTCACCTCGCTGATGGCGCTGCCCGGGCTGATCCTGGCGGACCGCCTGGATACCGACACCACCCTTCTGGCCGCCAGCGCCTTTCCGGCGCTGCTGCTGGGCACCTGGATTGGCGGGCGCGCCTTTGCCCGGATGGGCGAAGGCACCTATCGCACCGCCGCCATCGCGCTGCTGGCCCTGACGGCCGTGGCCACGGGATTAAAGGGGGTCGCGGCCTTCATCTGATCCCCTTCCAAGACAACCAAACCAACAACCAAGACCAAAACAGGGAACGACAATGAAACACTTCCGCAAATTCGCCCTTGGGGCTGCAACCGGACTGACGCTCATGGCCAGCTCGGCCCTGGCCCAGCAATCGCTGCTGGTCGGTTCGACCCAGGTCCCGCGTCACTTCAACGGCGCGATCCAGTCGGGCATCGCCACCGCCATGCCCTCGACCCAGATCTTCGCCTCGCCCTTGATGTATTCCGACAGCTGGGACCCGATCCCCTACCTGGCGAAAAGCTGGGAAACCTCGGCCGACGGGCTGACCGTCACGCTGAACCTGGTCGACAACGCGACCTTCCATGACGGCACGCCGCTGACATCCGAAGACGTGGCGTTTTCGATCATGACGATCAAGGAAAACCACCCCTTCAAGACCATGCTGGCCCCGGTCACCACGGTCGAGACCCCGGATGCCACCACCGCCGTCATCAAGCTTGAACACCCCCACCCCGCCCTGATGCTGGCGATGAGCCCGGCGCTGATGCCGATCATCCCCAAGCACATCTATGGCGAAGGCAACATCCAGGAAAACCCCGCCAACCTGAACCCCGTCGGCTCGGGCCCGTTCAAGTTCGTCGAATACAAGCAGGGCGAATACTTCAAGCTTGAGAAGAACGCCGACTTCTTCATCGACGGCCAGCCCAAGCTGGACGAGATCATCGTGCAGATCTTCGGCGACACCGCCAACCTGGTCATGGCGATGGAACGCGGCGACATCGACATGCTGCCTTATCTGACCGGCGTGCGGGACATCGAACGCCTGGACGGCACCGACGGCGTATCCGTCGCGACCAAGGGCGGAGAGGCAATCGGCGCGATCAACTGGCTGGCCTTCAACACCAAGAAGGCCCCCTTCGACGACCCGAAGGTCCGCCAGGCGCTTGGCTATGCGATCAACAAGGATTTCTACCTGAAACGCATCATGGGCGGCTTTGCCGATGACGCCACCGGGCCGATCACCATGACCTCTCCCCTGGCCACCACGGACGTCGAACAATATGCCTTCGACCTGGAAAAGGCCAAGGCCCTGCTGGACGAGGCCGGGCTGGCCCCGGATGGCGACGGCACCCGTTTCACCATGACCATCGACTATATCCCCGGGGGCGTCGAAACCGGCCGCAACCTGGTGGAATACCTGCGGTCTCAGCTGAAGCAGATCGGTGTCGAGGTCGAGGTCCGCACCTCTCCGGATTTCCCGACCTGGGCCAAACGCATCTCGTCTTATGATTTCGACGTGACGCAGGATCTGGTCTTCAACTGGGGCGACCCGGTGATCGGCGTGAACCGCACCTATGTCAGCTCGAACATCCGGCCGGGCGTGATCTGGTCCAATACCCAGCAATATTCCAACGCCCGTGTGGACGAGCTTCTGGCCGCCGCCGCGGTCGAGACCGACACCGCCAAACGGGCCGAGCTGTACAAGGAATTCCAGCAGATCGTCGTGGCCGATGCCCCGATCCTCTACCTGTCGGAGATGCCTTATTCGCTGGCCTACAAGGACGGCATGGACGGCATCCCGACCGGCATCTGGGGGCCCGCGTCGCCCTGGCTTGACGTGAGCATGCCCGAGTGACCCGGTTCCGGTGATCGTGCCCCGGTGATCTGGACAGAGCGATCTGGTCCCAGTGATCTAGGCAAAGTGAACCGGACATAACCCCCGCCCGTCCCGCGCGGCTTTCCCTTCGGCCGCGCGGGACCCAAGACCCCACAAGGTGTCCGCAATGAAATCCTTCCTGATGAAACTCGCCTCGGTCGTGGGCCTGCTGTTTGCCGTGGTGGCCCTGAACTTCCTGCTGATCCAGTTCGCACCGGGCGACCCGGTCGAGGTGATCGTCGGCGAGATGGGCGGTGCCTCGGACGAGCTGATCGCCCAGCTGCGGGCCGACTACGGGCTCGACAAGCCGGTGATCGTGCAGCTTGGCATCTACCTGGGCAAGATCGTCACCGGCGACTTCGGCTATTCGATCTACTACAGCCAGCCGGTGCTGACGCTGATCCTGCAACGCCTGCCGGCCACGATCCTTCTGATGATCAGTTCGGTTTCGGTGGCGGTGGTGATCGGCACGGTGCTTGGCATCTTCTCGGCCAAGCGGCCCAAGGGCCTGCTCAGCCACTTTGTCACCATCTTCTCGCTTGCCGGCTATTCCGCGCCGGTCTTCTGGACCGGGCTGATGCTGCTGATCCTGTTTTCCTCGATCATCCCGATGTTCCCGGTGTCGGGCATGGTCAGCGTGCGCGGCGTGGAAGGGCCGGTCGAATACGTGCTGGACGTGCTGCACCACCTTGTGCTGCCGACCGTCACGCTGGCCTCGATCTACATTGCACTTTATTCGCGGCTGGCGCGCGCCTCGATGCTGGACGTGCTGGGCGCGGATTACATCCGCACCGCCCGCGCCAAGGGCCTGTCGGAACGCCAGGTGACCTATGGCCATGCGCTGCGCAACGGGCTGATCCCCGTGGTCACCATGCTGGGCCTGCAGATGGGTCAGCTTCTGGCCGGTGCCGTGCTGGTCGAGACCGTCTTCAACTGGCCGGGACTGGGCCGACTGGCCTTCGAATCCATCCTGCGCCGCGACTATCCCACCCTTCTCGGCATTCTCTTCTTCTCGGCCGTGATCGTCGTGGTCGCCAACCTGCTGACCGACCTGGCCTATGCCCGGATCGATCCGCGCATCGGCAGCCGCAAGAAGAAAGCCCCCAGCCCGCAAAAGGCCGCCCAATGACACAGACCGCCATGGAGCCGACCTCAGCCATGTCCAAACCCGCCAAGGCCGCGTCCATCCCGGACGAAGCCGCGATCACCCCCGCGCATCCCGCGACCGAGTTCGTCCGCGCCTTTGCCCGCAACCAATCCGCGATCCTGGGCCTTGTGCTTCTGGCCCTGGTCTTTGCCCTGACCTTCCTGGGGCCGGTGATCTACCCGCTGAACCCCTACGAGATGGTCGACATGCCCTTTGCCGCGCCTGGCGGAGAGTATGCACCGCTTGGCACCGACTACATCGGGCGCGACATCCTTGCCGGCATCATCTCGGGCGGGAAGGCCACGCTGGCCGTGGGGGCGTCCTCGGCGCTGATCTCGGTCGTGATCGGCATCCTGATCGGGTCCTTCGCGGGCTACTTCGGCGGCTTCATCGACGCCGCGCTGATGAAGGTGACGGAATTCTTCCAGATCCTGCCCGCCCTGCTGCTGGCCATGCTGCTGGTGTCGATCTTCGGGGCCAAGCTGCTGACCATCATCATCGCGATCGGCATCGTCAGCTGGCCTCAGACCGCGCGCCTGGCCCGGGCCGAGTTCATGCGCATCCGCAAGCTCGACTATGTCAACGCCGCCCGCACCGCAGGCGCCAAGAACAGCTATCTGATCTTTGCGGTGATCCTGCCCGCCGCGCTGCCGCCGCTGATCGTCGCCGCCGGCCTGGCCGTCGGATCCGCGATCCTTTTCGAGGCCGGTCTGTCCTTTCTGGGCCTGGGCGATCCCAACGTGATGAGCTGGGGCCTGATCATCGGTCAGAACCGCAACTACCTGCTGGATGCCTGGTGGACCGTGACCCTTCCCGGCATCGCCATCTTCATCACCGTGCTGGGCATCAGCCTTGTCGGTGACGGCATCAACGATGCGCTCAACCCCAAACTAAGGAGACGCTGATGGACCCGATCCTTTCCGTTCGCGACCTGGTCGTCGAAGTCGACACCGGATCCGCCGTGCACAAGGTCATCGACGGCGTGTCGCTGGACCTTTACCCCGGCAAAACCCTTGGCGTCGTGGGGGAATCCGGCTGCGGCAAGTCGATGACCGCGCTGGCCACCATGGGCCTTCTGCCCGACCGCTTCCGCGTCGCGGGCGGGTCGATCCAGCTGGCCGGCGAAGAGATGACCACCGTCAAACCGTCCCGCCTGCGGCAATTGCGCGGCAACGCGATCTCGATGATCTTCCAGGAGCCGATGACATCGCTGAACCCGCTTCTGACCGTGGAACGCCAGATCGCCGAGGTCGTGGAACTGCACCAGCAGAAATCCAGGGCCGAGGCCCGCGACATCGCGCTTGAGATGCTGCGCGCCGTCCAGATCCCCTCTCCCGAGGCGCGGCTGGCGGCCTACCCGCACGAGCTTTCGGGCGGGATGCGCCAGCGGGTGATGATCGCCATCGCCCTGGCCTGCCGCCCCAAGGTCATCATCGCGGACGAACCGACAACCGCGCTGGACGTCACCGTGCAGGCCCAGATCTTCCGCCTGCTGCGCGACCTTCAGATGGACACCGAAACCGCCATCATGCTGATCACCCATGACCTGGGTGCCGTGGCCGAGATGGCGGACGAGGTCGCGGTCTTCTACGCCGGACGCTCGATCGAGACGGGGCCGGTGGCGCAGATCCTCGACACCCCCGCGCATCCCTATACCCGTGGGCTGATGTCCTGCACCCCGCGGCTCAAGCTGGGGGCGCAGGCGCGCGAACCCGATGCCGGGGCCCTGGGCGAGATCCCGGGCATGGTGCCGCCGCTTGGCCGGTTCCCCAAGGCCTGCCGCTTTGCCCCGCGCTGCGCCCTGGCCGATGCACGCTGTACCCATGACGCCCCGCCCAAGGTGGCCCTGAACGACGCCCACGCGGCCCTGTGCTGGCACGCGAAAGAGGAGGCCTTTGCATGACCCCCGCACCCGCAACGACCGCAGCCCCCCTGACCGGCACCGCCGCCGATACAGGCAGCCAGCGCGACACCCCGCACGGCAATCTTGTCGACGTCCAGGACCTCAAGGTGCATTTCCCCCTGGCCAACGGCAACGTGGTGCGCGCCGTGGATGGCGTGACCTTCAAGGTGGCCCGGGGCGCAAGCTTTGGCATCGTCGGAGAGTCTGGGTCGGGCAAATCGACCACCGCACAGGCGCTGACCCGGCTGGTCGATCCGGTCTCGGGTTCGATGTCCGTCGGCCGCCACAGCCTGTCGGGCCTGACCGGCGAACCCCTGCGCCTGGCGCGCAAGGACATCCAGATGGTGTTCCAGGATCCGTTTTCGTCGCTGAACCCCCGTCTGCGGGCGGGCAAGGCAGTGCGCGAACCGCTGGACCTGATGGGGATCGGCACCCGGGAAGAACGCGAGGCCCGCGTGGACGAGCTGTTCCGCGCCGTCGGCCTGCACCCCGACGCCAAGCGCCTGTTCCCGCACCAGTTCTCGGGCGGGCAACGGCAGCGGCTGTGCATCGCGCGCGCCATGGTGACCGAACCCCAGCTGGTGGTCTGCGACGAACCGGTCAGCGCGCTGGACGTGGCGATCCAGGCCCAGATCCTTAACCTGCTGAAACGTCTGCGGCAGGAAAAGCAGCTGACCTACATCTTCATCTCGCACGACCTGGCCGTGGTGCAGAACATCTGCACCCATGTCGCGGTGATGTACCTGGGTCAATTCGTCGAAACCGGCCCGGTCGAGGAAATCTTTGCCAATGCAAAGCACCCCTACACCTGGTCGCTGATGGCCGCCGCCCTGTCGCCCGACGACCGGGACCGGGGCCGCGAAAGGTTCACCGTCACAGGCGAACCGCCCTCGCCCATCAATCCGCCCAAGGGCTGCCGCTTTGCCGGGCGCTGCCCCTTTGCCCAGGACCGCTGCCGTGCCGAAAAGCCCGAGCTTCGGAAGATGGGCAAGGATCACAAGGTCGCCTGCCACTTTGCCGAAACCCTGACCCCGCCCCTGCCCGAGCTTGCCCTGGCCGGGTGACCCTCAGGCCTTGGGCAGGCGCAGCCGCAGGATCAGCCCGCCGCCATCCCGCAACCGGGCCTCGATCGCGCCGTCATGCGCCGTCACCGCCCGCTGCGCGATGGCCAGTCCCAGCCCCGATCCCTTCGTCCCCTCGGACGAGGCAAAGCGGCGGAAGGGGCTGAACATCTCGGAGAGTTCCTCGGGCGCGACACCGGGGCCACGGTCGCGGATCTCGATCTGCAGGGCCTGGCCGTCGTCGCGGGCCGCGACCTCGACCTCCGAGTGGTCGGGCGAATAGGCGATGGCGTTGCGCAGGGTGTTCTCGATCGCGCGGTGCAGCAGTTCCGCGTCGCCGGTCATCGGCAGACGGTCTTCGCCGGAGAAGTGCACGGAAATCCCGCGCGGCTCGCCTTCAAAACTTGCATCCGACAGGATGGGTTCCAGAATATCCATCAGATCCAAGGTCTTGCGTTCGATCTGCTGTTCGGGGTTCGTCAGCAGCGACAGGGTCAGAAGTTCGCTGATCATCCGGTCCATGCGGCTGATGTCGGTCTCCATCTGCGCCATCATCTGCCCGTGCCGGTCGGGATGTTTCTCAAGCAATCCGACCGCCGCGCCCAGCCGCGCCAGCGGCGACCGCAATTCATGCGAAAGGTCGTGCAACAGGCGGCGGCGGTTCTCGGCCAGGTCCTGCAACCGCGCGGCGGCGCTGTCAAAGGCGGTGCCCAGCTGCGCCATTTCCGATCCCAGCCCGACCAGGTCCTGCGACACCCGCGTCTGCAGCGACCCGCGCGCAAGCGCGCCCATGGCCGTGCCCAGGCGGCGCAGGGGCCGGATCAGCAGCCGCGTCAGCCCCGCCGCCAGCACCGCCGAGATCAGCGCGCCGATCGACAGCGGCATCAGCATCGGCTCCAACCGGCTTAGCAGCGACCGCGCCTCTGTCGGGGCCTGAAGGGCCAGGCAGCGCGCCATGTCGTCCGACACCATCACCCGCGCCGAACAGGTCGGATCGGGCACCACGGTGATGCCCGGATGCGCGGCTTGCAGCTGGCCCCAGGCGGATTGCGCGGCCTCGACCCCGCCCGTGTCGGCAAAGGCCTGCAGGTGGCTGCGCAGGATCTCCATTTCCAGCAGGATCTGCGTGTCGCGCGGCGGGCCAAGATCCAGCAGGGAAATCAGCGCCGCGAACAGCAGGGATGTCATCAGGATCGCGCTCCAGATGACGGCGAAGATGCGTAGATACAAGGGCCTGCTCCCTGGTCAAATCCTGGTCTTATTCCAGAACGAATTGATATCCGATGCCGCGCACGCTTTGGATCGGGGACCGCCCGTCGGCAAAGGTCCCCAGCTTTTGCCGGATCGACGAGATATGCACATCCAGCGCCCGGTCATAGGGGGCCAGCGGACGGCCCAGCCCTTCCTGCGACAGGTCCTTGCGGCTGACGGCGACGCCCTTGCGGGCGGTCAGCGCCTCGAGGATGTTGAACTCGATCCCGGTCAGCGCCACCGCTTCGCCGTTCCAGGATGCCAACCGCCGGTCGGTGTCCAGCACCAGCGGGCCAAAGGCCTGTTCCCCATGCGGGCGCAGCGATGGACCGGTGCGGCGCAGGATGGCCCGCAGCCGCGCGGCCAGTTCCCCCGGCGAACAGGGTTTCGCCAGGTAGTCATCCGCGCCCAGGTCCAGCCCCGCGATACGGTCGATCTCATCCCCGCGGGCGGTCAGCAGCAGCACGGGGATGTCGCTGTCGCGGCGGATCCGGCGCAGCACCTCAAGCCCGTTCAGGCGCGGCATCATCACGTCCAGCACGGCGATGTCGAACCGCGTGCCGGCCAGCGCGGTCAGCGCGGCCTCTCCGTCCGGGGCCAGGGTGACGGCCAGGCCCTCGCCCTCAAGATAGGCCCCAAGCAGGCCCGACAGCTCTGTGTCGTCGTCGATCAGCAGCACCGATGCCATGCGGGTCTCCCTCACTCTGTGCAGCTCCTTCTAGCCATGATCCTTGCCCTTTGAGTGGGGTTTTACCCTTCTTTTCACAGTCTTGACATAACTTAACACAGGCATGCGCCATGTAGAGGGCAGACGCTGCCGGAGCCTGCCGATGAAACCTGCCCTGCCCCTTTTTCTGACTGCCGCCCTTGCGGGCTGTTCGGTGCCCATTGTCGCGCCGCAGCCGCAACAGCCCGTGGCCGCGCGGTTTTCCAGCGCGACACCGGCCAGCACTGCGAATAGCGGCACGTCCGGCAATACCGGGCTGGACATGGGGTGGTGGTCGCGGATCGATGACGCGCAGCTGACCGAACTGTTGTTGCTGGCCCAGGCCAACAGCCCCGACCTGCGCACCGCCGCCGCCAACGTCATGTCCGCCCGCGCCCAGGCCCGGCAAAGCGGCGCGGACCAATACCCGGCCGTCACCGGTCAGGCCAGCGCCACCCGCAGCCGCACCGAAGGCATGGCGGCCACCGACAGCACCAGCGCCCTTGTCGATGCCACGTGGGAAGTCGACCTTTTCGCCAAGGCCGCCAACACCGCCCGCGCCAGCCACCTGCGGTCCCGCGCCAGCGAGGCGGATTATGCCGGGGCCTATGTCACCCTCTCGGCCGAGGTTGCCGACACCTACATGGACTACCGCGCCTGCAAGCTGGCCGAGGGCGTCTACCGCGAGGCGCTGAATTCGCAGCGGCAGACCCTGACCGCCACCGGAGACCTGGTCGATCTTGGCCTCTCGCCCGCCTCGGAACAGGCGCTGGCCCGCGCCAACGTGGCGAGTGCCGAGATTTCGCTGGAAAGCCAGCGGACCGACTGCGCGCTGGTGGCGCAAAGCATGGCGACCCTGGTCGGGGCCCCGCAGGACCGCATCCGCGCGATCCTAGCCAAGGGCGGCGGGCTTCCAGCGGCGAAACCCTTCCGCGTGACATCGGTTCCGTCGGACATGCTGCGCCAGCGCAGCGATGTCCTGTCAGCCGAGCTTGAATTCGCCGCCAGCCTCAAGGACCTGCGCGTCGCGCAGAGCGAGCTTTACCCCTCGCTCACCCTGGGTGGTACTGTCACCGCCAGCTCCCCCCAAAGTTGGAGCTTTGGCCCCGCCCTGTCCCTGCCGATCTTCAACGCCGGGGCCGCAAAGGCCAACGTCCGCAAGGTCAACGCCGATGCGATCGCCTCCGGTGAAACCTATCGCGCCACGGTGCTGAGCGCGGTGGAAGAGGTCGAAAACGCCCTGACCCGCCTGAACGGGGCCAGCCGCAGCCTGGGCAGCGCGCAGGTGCTGGTCAGCCAGTACCAACGCTATTTCGCCGCCGTGGACGAAGACTGGAAGGCCGGGGGCACCACCCTGCTGGACCGCGAAGACGCCCGCCGTCAGCTGCAGTCGGCCCAGCTGACCCGGATCGACCAGCGCGAAACCCTGCTGAGACAGTGGATCGCGCTTTACAAGGCCGTGGGCGGCGGCTGGCAGCGCCCCGCCGGGGACGCCGCAGATACCGTCGCCACCCAGACCGCGCAGGCCACCACACTTCAGAAGAAGGACAGCTGACATGAAGACGTCCCTGATCATCGCAGGCGGCCTTCTTGGCGTCGCCGCCGCCGCCAGCCTTGCCTTAAGCGGCATGCAGGCCGGACCCGAGGACAGCGTCCGGACCACCGACACCCCCGGCACCGCCCAGGCCACCGCCCTGACCGTCGCCGTGGCCACACCGCAAAGCGATCTCTGGCCGCGCGACATCCAGGCCAGCGGCTGGACCGCCGCCTGGCAAGAGGCCGTCATTTCATCCGAGGTCGGCGGCCAGCGCATCACCGCGCTGAACTATGACGTGGGCGACACGGTCGAAGAAGGCGCGGTGCTGGCCGAACTGTCCCGCGCCTCGCTTGAAAACGACATCCTGGAACTTCAGGCCAGCCTCGATTCCGTCAAGGCCGCGCAGGAGCAGGCCACCGCAGATGCCGACCGTGCCCGGCGGCTGCAGCAGCAGGGCTCGGGGTCGATCTCGGACCAGCAGATCAACGAATACCTGATGACCGAACGCCAGGCCCGCGCCGATGTGGCCAGCGCCGAGGCCGCGCTGGCCTCGGCCAGCCTGGATCTTGAGAACACCACCCTGCGGGCGGTCAGCGGCGGGGTGATTTCCTCGCGCAGCGCGACCCTGGGGGCCGGCGTGTCGGAAGGAGAAGAGCTGTTCCGCCTGATCCGCGACAACCGCATCGAATGGCAGGCCGAGGTGCCGCTGCGCCAAACCTTCGGCCTGAAGGTCGGCACCCCGGCCCGGATCCCGACTCCGATCGGCGATGTCACCGGCAAGATCCGCCGCATCGCCCCGAGTGCGTCCGACACCAATGGCCGGGTGAAGGTCTATGTCGATATCGACCAGCTGCCCGGCGACATCGAACCCAAGATCGGCGTCATGATCTCGGGCCGGTTCCAGACCGGCGAAGACAGCGCGCTGCATGTGCCGTCCTCGGCCGTGGTGCTGCAGGACGGCTTTGCCTATGTCTTCGTGCTGGAAGACGGCGACACCGTGCGCCGCCAGCGGGTCGAGACCGGCCGCCGCCAGGACAATCGGGTCGAGATCACCTCGGACCTGAAGTCCGACGCGCAGGTGGTGCAATCAGGCGGGGCCTTCCTGACCGACGGGTCGCGCGTGCGGGTGACCGACGCGGCACCTGTCGAAACCTCGGCCTTGTCCGCAGAAACCCCTGCCGAAACCCCTGAAACGTCCGCCGAAGGAGCCGCCGAATGAACTTCTCTGCCTGGGCGATCCGCAATCCCGTTCCGCCGATCCTGGCCTTTATCCTGCTGACCCTGACCGGGCTGATGGCCTTTGACCGTCTGGACGTGCAGAACTTTCCCGACATGTCCCTGCCTACGGTGTCGATTTCCGCCTCGCTTGACGGGGCAGCGGCGGCGCAGCTGGAAACCGAGGTCGCACGCAAGATCGAAGATCAGCTGACCGGCCTTGACCAGCTGGACAATGTGACCACCACGATCACCGATGGATCGGTCGAGATCTCGGTCGCCTTCCAGGTCGGCAAGGATGTGCAGATCGCCCTGGACGAGGTGCAGAGCGCCGTCGATCAGGCCCAGGGCGACCTGCCGACCGAAATGCAGGCCCCGACGGTCACGCAAAGCAGCCTGAACGCCTCGCCCCTGATCACCTTCACCGTCTCGTCCGACCGACTGGACGAGGCCGAGCTGAGCTGGTTCATCGACAACACCCTGGAACGCGCGATGATGGAGGTCGCCGGCGTCGGTGAGGTCGGTCGCCTGGGCGGCATCGACCGCGAGATCCAGGTGACGCTGAACCCCGACCTTCTGAACGGCCTCGGCCTAAGCGCGGATGACGTGAACACCCGGCTGGAACAGGTTCAGCGCGACCTGTCGGGGGGCGAAGCCGCAATCGGCGGTGCCTCGCAATCCGTGCGCGTCCTGGCCGCCGCCGACGATATCGAGGGCCTGCGCGCCACGCCGATCCCTCTGCCGAACGGATCCTGGGTGCGCCTGGACGAACTGGGCACCGTCACCGACACCCATTCCGACATCTCCTCGGTCGCCTATCTGAACGGCGAAAAGGTGATTGCGGCGCAGATCAAGCGCCTGACCGGCTATTCCGACCTGTCCGTGACCGAAGACGTGCGCGACGCCATGCAGGACTTCGCCGCCGAGAACCCCCAGGTCCAGATCGAGGAAGCCTACAACACCATCCTCCCGACCGAACAGAACTACGAAGCCTCGATGCACATGCTGTATGAAGGCGCGATCATCGCGGTGATCGTCGTCTTCCTTTTCCTGATGGACTGGCGCGCGACCCTGCTGGCGGCGACGGCCCTGCCCCTGTCGATCATCCCGACCTTCCTGGTGATGGATTTCATGGGCTATTCGCTGAACACCGTGACGCTTCTGGCGCTGTCGCTGGTGGTCGGCATCCTGGTCGATGACGCCATCGTCGAGGTCGAGAATATCGAACGCCACATGCACATGGGCAAACCGGCCTTCCAGGCCTCGATCGAGGCGGCGGATGAAATCGGCCTGGCGGTGATCGCCACCACCTTCACCCTGATCGCCGTCTTCCTACCCACGGCCTTCATGTCCGGCGTGGTCGGCATCATCTTCAAACAGTTCGGTATCACCGCCTCCGTCGCGGTCTTCTGTTCGCTGCTGGTCGCGCGTCTGGTGACGCCGATGATGGCCGCCTACATGATGAAGACCCATGCCAAACCCGACCGGGGCGACGGCTGGATCATGCACAATTACCTGATGGTGGTGCGTGGCGCGCTGCGCCGGCGCTGGATCCCGGTGCTGGGCGTGCTGGCCTTCTTTGCCCTGACGCTTGTGCTTCTGGGCAACCTGTCGACCGGGTTCTTCCCGGCCTCGGACAGCAGCCAGACCCAGGTCAGCATCACCACCGCCCCCGGCACGACCATCGAGGAAACCGATGCGCTCGCCCGCCAGGCCGCCGCCTCGCTGGAGGGAATCGAGCATGTCACCGGCATCTTCCAGGTCACCGGCACGGCCTCGACCGGGGGTGGCGGCGGCGGGGGCGGATCGACGTCCTCCGTGACCTCGGCGACCATTGTGGTGAACCTGACCAATATCGACGACCGCGATGTCACCCAGACCGAAATCGAAGCCACCCTGCGCGCCGCCGTCGCCGACATCCCCGGCGCCAGGATCGAGGTCGGATCTGGCGGCAACGGCACGGAGTTGCAGATCACCCTGGCCGGCGACGATTCCGACCGGCTGATCCAGGCCGCCAGCGCGCTGGAAGACGACATCCGCGCCCATGTGCAGGGCATCGGCAATGTCACCTCTTCGGCGGCGATGGAAAGCCCCGAGATCGTGATCACCCCAGACCTGACGCGCGCGGCCTCTTTCGGGGTGACGTCGCAGGCCTTGTCGGATGCGGTGCGCGTGGCCACCACCGGGGCCTATGACAGCGCCCTGTCGCAACTGAACCTACCCGAACGCCAGGTGCCGATCCGGGTGACGCTGGACACCTCGGTCCAGGCCTCGCTGGACGACATCGCGCTGATCCCGGTGGCGGGCACCGATGGCAACGTCACCCTGGGCAGCATCGCAGAGATCTCAATCGCCTCGTCCCCGTCGCAGATCGACCGCCTGGACCGGTCGCGCAACGTGTCGCTGACGATCGAGTTGAACGGCCGCAACCTGTCGGACGTCAATCAAGAGGTGCAGCAGCTGGAGGCCTACCAGACCCTGCCCGCGGGCGTGTCCTTTGTCGAACAGGGCGACCTGAAGCGCCAGTCCGAGCTGTTTTCAAGCTTTGGCAGCGCCATGGCCATCGGCATCTTCTGCGTCTACGCGGTGCTGGTGCTGCTGTTCCACGACTTCCTGCAGCCGCTGACCATCCTGATGGCCCTGCCCCTGGCGCTTGGCGGCGCGCTGTTCCCGCTGGTGGTTACCGGCGCGGGTTTTTCGATGCCGGCGGTCATCGGGCTTCTGCTGCTGATGGGCATCGTGTCGAAGAACTCGATCCTGCTGGTGGACTACGCGCTTGAGGCCCGGCGACAGGGCATGCCCCGGTTCGAGGCCCTGGTCGACGCCTGTCACAAACGCGCCCGCCCGATCCTGATGACCACCATCGCCATGTCCGCCGGCATGGCCCCCGCAGCCTTTAGCCTGGTTTCGGGCGACGGCAGCTTCCGGCAACCCATGGGGATCGTGGTGATCGGCGGGCTCATCACCTCGACCTTCCTCAGCCTGCTGGTCATCCCGGTGGTCTACACCTTCGTCGATGACTTCGAACATTGGATCAAAGGACTCTTCACCTCGCGCGCGCCACTCACGGATCCAAGCGCAGAGTGAAGACGGGCGGCGGCAGGAGGAGAGACCGGCTGCCGCCCAAGTGGGACGCTGTCCGACAGGCACCGCCGGGAGGGAGCACCCGTGCCTGGCGGACCATCCGCCCCACGACCAGAATTGTTCGATTAGTATAATATTTGCCTGCCTATTGACCGGCAGTACCGACAACAAAATCACAAAATCTATACGCCGGCCCCGCCGCCCATGGCGCGAGGCCGGGGAACCTTAGCCCTGATAGCCCAGCATCCGCGGCAGGAAGAGCACGAAGTCAGGCACGAAGGTGATCACCAGAAGCGCCGCCATCAGCGCCAGGATAAAGGGCCAGACGTCCTTGATGATCCGCGTGATCGGCTCGTCCGTGATGTTGGCTGTGATGAACAGCAAAAGCCCGTAGGGCGGCGTGATCAGCCCCAGCATCGCATTGACCACGACGATCACCCCGAAATGGATCAGGTCGATGCCCATGGCCTGAACCGAGGGGATCAGGATCGGTACGATGATCAGCAGGATCGCGCCCCCTTCCAGCACCATGCCAAGCGCCAGGAACAGGATGTTCACCACGATCAGGAACTGCCAGCGGGTGAATTCATACTGCGCCAGCCAGTCCGAGATCGACACCGGCAGCTGTTCGCGGGTGATGACGTAGTTGAAGGTAATCGCGCCGGCCACCAGCACCCCGACCGAGGCCGTCGACCGGGCCGAGCCCAGCAGCGCCTGATAGAACTCGCGGAAAGTGACCGACCGATAGAACACGGCCGAGATCAGCAGCGCGTAAAATGCGGCGACGGCGGCGGCCTCGGTCGGGGTCATGATCCCGCCATAGATCCCGCCCAGCAGGATCACCGGAAGCATCAGCGCCGGCAGCGCCTTCCAGGTGATGCGGGGCATGTCGCGCAGCGGCACGACCTCGTCCACGGGGAAATTGCGCTTGCGGGCGATGACATAGTTCATCACGCCCATGGCCAGCGCCATCAGCAGCCCAGGGGCCATCCCGGCGGCAAACAGGAACCCGACCGACTGATCGGACACAATGGCGTAAAGCACCATGGGGATCGACGGCGGGATGATCGGACCGACGGTTGCAGTGGCGGCGGTGATCGCGGCGGCATAGCTTTTGGTGTATTTCCCGTCGCGGGTCATCATGTTGATGATGATCTTGCCCATGCCCACGGCATCCGCCACGGCGGACCCGGACATGCCGGAAAAGATCAGCGACGACACCACGTTGACATGGCCCAGCCCGCCCCGGAACCGGCCCACAAGCGCCTGGGCAAAGCGCAGCAGCCGGTCGGCCAGCGATCCGATGTTCATGATGTCGGCGGCCAGGATGAACAGCGGGATCGCCAGCAGCGTGTAGTTGTTGAACAACCCCTGAAGCATCGTTTCCGACGCGATCGAGGGGTCGAAGCCCTTGAGGATCAGGTAGACAAAGCTGCCCGCCATCATGGCCAGCCCGACCGAGGCCCCGGCCAGCGACAGAACGACGATCAGGATCAGGGTCAGCGTGAAGGGATCAATCATAATCGTGGGTCTCTGCGGATTTGGACGTGTCGAACAACCGGCCCGACCCGGTGATCCCGGCCCATGCGGTCAACAGGCCCCGGACAGCGACGGACAGGGCGAAGGGGATGTAGATCAGGAAGACCCAGAAGAACGGCAGCCGCATATAGGCGGTCTTCTCGCGCATCATGAAGTCGATGTAATCCCAGCTGGCGGGCAGCGTATACAGGAAGATCGCCGCCAGGCTGAGGCCGGTCAGCACGTCCATGACCCGCCGCGTGCCACGCGGCAGCGCCGAATACAGCACGTCCAGCCGGATGATGTCGGCCTCGCGCACCACGAAGGCAAAACCGAAGAGGATCCCCCAGAGCCAGGCGATGGTCACCCATTCGACGGTCCAGCCCACGGGCAGGTTCAGGAAATACCGGAACACGATCTGCAGCAGGAAGGTGACGAACATGGAAAACAGCAGCAGGGCCAGGATATTCTCGGCCCGCCGTCCCAACCAGCCCCAGAGATACGTCAACCTGGTCATCTTTCCCCCTCACGGTCCTTTTCGGCCCTGTTCCGACACCGCAACGGCGCCGGATCGGTTCGGGACAGGCGGCCGACCCGCCTGCCCCGCAGTCCTGACGATGGTTATTTGCCTACCGCGACGATGGCGTCGACCAGACCCTCGGGCCAGTCGGCCGAGAACTTGGAGTTCGCGTAGACGTCCAGCACATGCGACTGGAAGGCCGCGTTGTCGGGGGCATAGACGGTCACGCCGCTTTCCTCGATCTTCGCGCGCAGCTCGCCCTCAAGCTTGATGGTCTCGGCGTCCAGCGCGGCCTCGAAATTGGCGGCGCATTCGGTGACCTTGGCCTGCTGCTCGGCGGTCATCTCGTTCCAGGTGTCGAGCGAGATGGTGAATTCATTCGCCGCGATCAGGTGACCGGTGGTGCCCATGTGGGTCATCACTTCGTGGAACTTCATGTTGTAGGTCGCCGGGAACCCGTTGTCCTGACCGTCGATCGCGCCGGTCTGCATGGCGGTGTAGACCTCGGTGAAGGGCACCGGCACCGGGGTGGCGCCCATGGCTTCGCCGACGAACTGCCAGCCTTCGCCCGGGGGCATGCGCAGCTTGACGCCATCCAGATCGGCCGGGGTCATGTAGGCCTTGTCGCCCTTGTAGCCCAGGTGGCGCGCGCCGATGTAGGGGATGGCCAGGATCTTGACGCCGGCCTCGGCCTCGATTTCCGCCTTCAGGTCATCCAGGACGTCGCTGTTGTAGACCGCGCGCATGTGCTCGTAATCGCGGAACAGGAAGGGCGTGCCCAGAACGCTGGTCGACGGCACCTGGTTGTAAAAATCGAAGATCGCCAGGTTACCCATATCGAGGTTGCCGCGCTGCATCGCGGTCAGCTCGGTCCCCTGCTTGAACAGGGTCGCACCGTGATAGGCTTGGAAATCAAAGCCATCGCCCAGGCAATTGCCAAAGCTTTCTTTCAGGATCGACGAGCGGACGTCGTTTTCCGGCACGGTGTCCGAGTAGATCAGCTCGAACTTGTCCTGAGCGGAAACGGCCCCGGCGGCGGCAATGGCCACGGCGGAAATGGTGGTGAACAAACGCATGGTATCCTCCCTTTTGCGTCTTTAGGTGTCGGCAAAGGCCTCGAAGGTGGCCCTCATCCGATCGGGGTCGGGCGCGAGGCCCGAAAACAGTTCAAAGGCGCGCACGGCCTGAAAGACGGCCATGCCGGACCCGTCCAGCACGCGGCAGCCCCGCTGCCGCGCTTGTGCCAGAAGTTCGGTTTCGCGCGGGAAATAGACGATGTCGGCGACCCAATGGCGCGGTTCCAGCAGGGCCGGGTCGATGGCGGTGCCCGGCAGCTTGGCCATGCCCATGGGGGTGGCGTTGACGATGCCGTCCGCCGCCTGCGCCGCCGCTGCCAGGTCGGTCACGGCGATGCCGCCGACCGCATCTGCGATGGCCTGGGCGGCCTGGATGTTCTGATCAAAGACCTGCACCTGCGCCACGCCCACGTCGCGCAGCGCATGGGCCACGGCCCCGCCTGCACCGCCCGCCCCCAGCAGAAGCACGCTGGACAGCGCAGCATCGGGAAGGCCCCGCCGCAGGCTTTCGGCAAAGCCCCAGAAATCGGTGTTGTGCCCGCGCCGCTTGCCATCGTGGAAGACGACGGTGTTCACCGCGCCGACCTTTTGCGCCGCCGGCGACATCTCGTCCAGCAGCGCCATCACGTCGCGCTTGAAGGGATAGGTCACGTTGAGCCCGGCAAAGCCCTGCGCCTCGGCCCGGGCCACCAGATCGGCCAGCGGCAGATCATGCGCGGGCTGGTCCGGGTCGATCAGGTCATAGCTGTAGTCCAGGCCAAGCGCCGCGCCCTCGGCCCGGTGCATCGCCGGCGTCCGGGACAGCTGAATGCCGCGCCCAAGCAGCCCGACCCGCACGACACGCCCCGCACCCGACCGCATCGCGGTCTCGGGGCTGGCCTGCGCGGCGCGTGGGGCCTGCGCAAGAAGCGGTGCCGGAAACGGCGCCTGGAACCGGGCGTCGGTCATTGTCGTGCATCCTCCCTCACCGGGGCGAGTCGCCCTGGAGTGGCCCAACAATTGTACGCAGCGGTACATTGCGTCAACAACTTTTAACTAGCCGTTTAAAAATACCCGTGCTAATCCTGACCCAAGGCAGGAGGAGTGCCCGTGACCAAAGAGCTGACAAACAAAGAAAAAACCCGCGCGGGCTGGAAACAGAACCCCGAAAGGGTAAAGCGCAACATCCTCAAGATCGCGATGGCCGAATTCGCCCGAAACGGGTTGTCCGGGGCCAAGATCGACGAGATTTCGGCCCAGACCGAGACCTCGAAACGGATGATCTATTACTACTTCGGCGACAAAGAGGGGCTTTATGCCCGCGCGCTTGAAGCGGCCTACGAAAAGGTCCGCGACGGCGAAAGCAAGCTTGATCTCGACGACCTCCCCCCGCGTGAGGCGCTGGCGCGGCTGGTCGCCTTTACCTTCGACCACCACCGCCGCAACCCCGATTTCATCCGCATGGTGATGATCGAGAACGTGCATCACGCCGACTACCTGCGCCAGTCCGAGATTATCCGCGACCTGAACGCCGGGGCGATTTCCCGGCTTGAAGCGCTGATCGCCCGGGGCGAGGCCAGCGGCGATTTCCGCCCCGGCGTCGATGCCACGGAACTGCACTGGCAGATCTCGGCGCTGTCGGTCTTCAACGTGTCGAACCGGCCCACATTTTCGGCGCTGTTTGGCAAGGCGCTGTATACGCGCGACGGACAGGACCGCCTGCGCGACCGCGCCGTGGCGATGATCCTGGGCGACGTGTGCCCCTCACCCCTGCCCCGCACTTCCGACTGATGTCACCGACGCCCGATGCGGCGTGAAAGGATCCCCATGCTGAACCCCCAGATCACCGCCTTCATGGACCGCTGGACCGCCGAATGGTCCAGCCTTCAGGGCAGCACCCCGCAGGACCGCCGGGCCCATTTCGAAACGGTGGCCGTCAACATGGCCCTGCCCCGCCCCGAGGATGTGGACCAAAGCCAGGAACACTGGATCGACAGCGCCGCTGGCCGGATCCGGGTGCGCGTGTTCCGCCATACCTCGGGCGGGACGCAGGATTGCCTGATCTATTCCCACGGCGGGGCCTTCATGCAGGGCAGCCCGGAAACCCATGCCGACATCACCGCGCGGTTCGCGTCCTGGAACCGGCAGACGGTGATCAGCCTGGATTATGCGCTGTGCCCCGAACACCCCTTCCCGGCCGCCTTCGACCAAGTCTGCGACGTGGCGCGCTGGTGCCGCGACCAGGCCGGGGAACTGGGCATCGACCCCGACCGCATCGTGATCGGCGGCGACAGCGCGGGCGGCAACCTGGCCGCCGCCGTGGCGCTGGCGATGAAGGACTTCGGCTTCCTCGGTCAGCTGCTGATCTATCCCTGCACCGAATTCGACACCACGCGCCCCTCGATGATCGCCAATGCCGAAGCCCCCTTGCTGCAGACCAAGGGCATGTCGGCTGTGAACCGCATGTACGTGGGCGGTGAGGCGAACGAACACCTGCTGTCCACCGATCCCCGCGTCGCGCCCTACGTGGCCGCCGATCACAGCGGGCTTGCCCCCGCCTTTGTCGCGGTGGCCGAAAACGACCCGCTTTACGACAGCGGCGTGATCTATGCCGAAAAGCTGCGTGCCGCCGGGGTGCCCACGGAACTGGACCTGGGCGACGGGCTGATCCACGGTTACCTGCGCGCGATGGAGTATTGCGACGACAGTCGCGCCAAACTGCAGAAGATGGCCGCCTGGATGGCCGCCCTATGACCGCGATCGTGGCCCATGCCCTCGACCCGGTGGTGCCCGAGCTTGAGAAGGTCTTTACCATCCGGGCCGAGATCGACGCGCCCCTGTCCGCCGGCCCTGCCCCACATGGCGAACGGCTGCATATCCCGATCACCGGCGGGCGCGTGGACGGCCCCCGGCTTAGCGGTCAGATACTGCCCGGCGGCTCGGACTGGCCGCTGATCGGCCCCGACGGCCATTCCCGCATCGAGGCGCATTACACCATCCAGGCCGATGACGGCACGCTGATCCGGGTGACCAACCGCGGGTTGCGGACCTCATCCCCCGAGGTGCGGGCGCGGCTGCGCAGCGGCGAACAGGTGCTGCCGTCTGAATACTACATGCGCGCGGCCCCGGTGTTTGACGCGCCCGACGGCCCGCACCGCTGGCTGTCCGAGACGCTTTTCGTCTGTTCCATCGCGCCGCGCGGCCGGGTGATCGTGATCGACGTCTACCGCGTCGGCTAGGCCCCGCTCACATCTGCGCCAGAGGTACGTGGCAACCCTTGGAATGGGGTGCCTCCGTACCTACGTCCCTGACAACACAGATCTGTTTGAAAAGATGTTGAAAGGGCGAATGACCATGGATGTGAACAAGCTTCTGTCGGGGTTCCTGGGTGGCCAGGGTCTGGGCGCACCGGGTGCAGCGGGTGACCAAGGTTCGGCCGGGGGATCCGGTCGGGGCACCGATGTACAGGCCCTGGCCCGATCGGCGGGGCTTCCCGGCGGGCTGGCCGGCGGTGCCGCCGCAGGCGGGCTGGTCGCGCTTTTGCTGGGCACCAAGAAGGGCCGCAAGCTGGGCGGCAAGGCGCTGAAATACGGTGGCCTCGCCGCCGTAGGCGGGCTGGCCTACAAGGCCTGGCGCGATCACCAGCAGAACCGCCCTTCGGGTCAGGAGCCCGACGCGCTGAGCCTTCCGAAGCCGCCCGCCGACAGCGGTTTCGACATCGACAACGATCAGGACGCGCAAGGCCAGGACATCCGCCTGTCGCTGATGCGCGCGATGATCGCGGCGGCCAAAAGCGACGGCCATATCGACGCCGAGGAACACCAGCGCATTCGCGACCAGATCGCAGACCTGGGCCTTGGCCCGGCGGAAAAGGCGGCGATGTTCGACTATTTCTCGGCCCCTGCCGACGCCCGCGCCATCGCGGCCCTCGCCCGGACCGAGGCGCAACAGGCCGAGATCTACCTGGCCTCGGCCCTTGCCGTGGACCCCGACACGCCCGAAGAACAGCGTTACCTGCAGGACCTGGCCAGCCACATGTCGCTGTCCGAAGGCCTGCGCGGTCACCTGGATCTTGAAGCCGCCGCCGCCCGCCGCCACGCCGAGGCGGTCTGACACCCCGACAAAGGCCGGGCGATCACAGCCCGGTCAGCACCTGCGCCACCTGCCCCGGCAGATCCGCATGGTCATCGAACCGCAGGCTGGCCGGGATCTCCCCGGCCGGCGTCTTGCGATGGCCCTTGGTGTATAGAAGGAACGGCACCCCGGCGCGCAGGGCGGTTTCGGAATCCACCTCGCTGTCGCCGACAAAGATCCTGTCGTCCCCGTCCCCCGCACCAAGCGCCTGATAGGCGGCATGCAGCGGCGCGGGATCGGGTTTGCGCACGGCCAGGCTGTCGCCGGCCCAGACGGTGGTGAACAGATCGGTCAGCCCCAGATGCGCCAGCACGGCCCGTGTCGGCTCCATCGGTTTGTTGGTGCAGATGCCCAGATGATGCCCCAGGGCGCGCAAGTCGTTCAGCGCGTCGATCACGCCGGGAAACAGGAAGGTGTGGTCGAACTGCCGGGCATAAAGATCGACGAATTCGCTTAGCATCGCCGCGTGCTGGTCATCCCCCACGCCCCTCGCCGCCCGCAGCCGGGCCACGAAGGTCGGGGCCCCGTTGCCCAGGAAACTGTGGGTATCGGCCAAGGTAATCGGATCGAAGCCCCGGTCCGCCAGCAGCTGGTTGGAAATCGCGGTGATGTCGCTGGCCGCGTCAATCAGCGTGCCATCAAGGTCGAAAACGATTGCTGCCATGGGTCCTGCCTGTCGCCGTGTCTGCTGCCTGTCACTGCGGCAAGTGGTGCACCGCGCATGCATCGATTGCAACACGCGCAATCAGACTGCAATCACATAGGGGCCAAAGCAAAAGAAAAGGCGCGGATCCCCCGCGCCTTTTCGCAATCTCATGTCCTGACCGGATCGCAGTGCTTATCGGCGCTTACCGGCGCATGGCCGTCCGCGTCGCGGCCCCTGCCCCGAAGCCCTGGGCAAAGGCGGCCCCCAGGCCGCCTGTGGACAGCCCGAAGGGTCCCGGTGCCGGGGCCACGTAGCGCGGGCGGCGCGATCCCAGGGCCGCGACCAGCGCGCCAAGGCCGATATAGCCAAAGCCCAGCACCATTGCGGCGAACTGCGTGTCGCGCGCCTCGGCCAGGGCGATCCAGGCGGCCACGGTCAGAAACCCCAGCCCGATCAGCATCAGAAGCGCGCCGCCCAGGCCAAAGCCTGCACGACGCACCGAAAGTTTCAGCGAATATATGAACGAGCCGAACATGAGTAGCCTCAGCGACGCGTCGACAGCAGCCCAAGGACAAAACCGATGCCAGCGGCGATGCCGACGGCGGCGGCCGGGTTTTCACGCACGGCACCTTCGGCCTGCGCATAGCCCGAGCGCAGCTGCGCCTCGGCGTCGCGGCCCATCTTCTCGGCGCGGGTCTTCAGTTCCTCGGCGCGCAGCTCGGCGGCGGCGCGGGCGTCTTCGCCCTTGGCCTTGCCATAGGCACTGACGGCACGGGTCAGTTCGGCCATGTCGGCCTGAAGCGCGGCGATCTGGTCGCGCACGTCATCGGCACTTCCCTTGGTCTGAGCGGTCTTGAGCGCCTTGTCGGCGCCATTTGCGGTGGCGGCTTGTGCCATGACAGGATCTCCTATCTCTGTTGCGTGTCCTTTCACAAACAACACCCGGCCCGGAGGAATGTTCCTTGTTCCGGTCAAGATGCCCTGAAATGACCCAAATTCCGCCCAAGATCGCCACATTCCGCTGGCATAACGACGGTGACGGAAACCGTGGCGCATGTTGCGTCCGGTGAAAGGATCAAAGCCGATGACGATCAAGATGTTCATGACCCGGATCAAGGCCACGCTGTTGCAGGCGGTTCTGGTGATGTCCCTGGCGCTTGGCTTTGCCGCCCCTGCGCAGGCTGGTCCGTTCAGCGACTGGCTGAACTGCATCACCCGCGGCATCTGCGGCGGTGGTGGGTCCGGTGGTGGCGGCGGTGGCGGCGGCGGTGGTTCCGGCGGCGGCAATACCCCTGAACCGGTCGATCCGACCGGCATCGTGCACCCCGTGTACCTGGTCGGAGGGGCGTTCTTCCCCGACGAGGTCCACGCCCAGCCCGGCGACGAGATCAAGTTCTACAATCTCGCCAATACCACCCACACGGTGCGTGCCGACGACTGGTCCTGGGAAAGCGACGCCCTGTCGAAGGATCAATCCTGGTCGCTGATCGTCCAGGAAGACACCGAGCTTCTGTTCCGGCGGTCCTCCTACAACTCGTCCTACTACGGAGAGATCATTCTGGGGGACAAACCCGAGGCGGTCGACTTCGGAGACCTGATTGACGAAAACGGCAACGTCATAGGCAAGGACGAAGAGGTCGTCCGACAAGCGGAAGGGTTAGGATATACCCTTGCTGAGGTCGGCGGGCTCATACAAGACGTCGGATCCGGATTGAGTAGTTTGTTATCCGGAATAAGTGGTGATGGTACGAGTAACGGCAATGGTAATGCCCTGGGTCTGACCCAGGGTTTTGGCGTTGGCAACAATTACTGATCACCTCCCGGCTACAATGGCCCAATCAAACTCGGACCGCTCGCGCGGTTCGAGTTTACCTCTTTCCCGACACGGTACATCGCATAGACATCATCCTCGGCCGGTTGCATCAGGCGCGCCGCGCCCTTGCCTTCCTCGCCCAGCCACAGGCCCCAGTCATCGGGCGACAGGAAGACGGGGATGCGATTGTGGATCCCGGCCATCTGGCCCTTGGCCTCGGTCGTGACGATAGCGCAGGTGGCCATGCGGTCTTCGCCCTCGCCCTCTTCGCGGCTGGACCAGTCCTGCCAGATGCCCGCCACCACCAGCGGCGCGCGATCGCTGCGGTGGATGAACCAGGGTAGTTTTTCGTCCCCTGCCCGGTCCCATTCGTAAAAGCCGTCCATAGCGATCAGGCAGCGCCGTTCCCGCGCGGCGGCGCGAAAGGCGGGCTTTTCCGCGATCGTCTCGGCCCTTGCGTTGATCAGCAGCGGGCCATCGTTCGGTTTCTTGTACCAATGCGGGATAAATCCCCACCTCATCGGGCGCAGCTGGCGGCCGGTTTCCCCAAGTGCGCAGGCGTTGATCTGCACCGTCGGACAAACGTTGTAGTTGGGTGCCGGGGCCAGATCATTGGCCGGGGCCGCCCCGAACAGCTGTGCCATCGCATCCGGCGGCAGGGTGACGGCGAAACGACCGCACATCAGCGGCTATAGGCACGGCGGGCCAGGTCGATCCGCGCCTCCATCATCGACATGTCCTTCATGATCTCGCGGCGGCGGGTCCGGTCGCTTTCCTCGGCCAGCTCGGCCCGCAGCTGGCGCAACTGCCGCGAAAGAGTGACAAACTCGGGCTCGGCCCCGTTTTCCGCGATCACCCGATTTAGAAGGGCGTTTTCGGGATCTTCAAGGCGCGGCAGGGGCTTGCCTGCGCCCGGCAGGTTGTCAAAGGCCCCGTCCTTCTCGGCCTCGGCGATCTTGGCATTGATCAGGTCTATCAGCGGGTGATCCATCGCGCCCCGGTTCCCTGGGGTCCTTGCCCTGACGGAACGGCCCCTGTTGCGTTGCCCTTCAATCTAGCGCCTTGGCGGCTTCGGTTCCAGATCGCGCGGGATCCGACCCAGGTTGCGAACCCTGACGGCAAGAAATTGCGCGATCCGGCGACGGAAAATCCCGCGCCTTACGTATCAGTTCCGACACTGCAACAAGATCCCGAAAAGGACGCCCGCATGAGACAGCCCCGCCGCCCCCGCCCAAACCCACGACGGACCCTGATGACGGGATCCGCCCTGGGCCTGATCGGAGTGATCGCCCTGCTGAACCAGCACAGCGTTATGGCAACGGCGCTGGCAATCCTGGGACTGGCGCTTCTGATCGCAGTCAGCTGGAGGCCCCTTCGCAGCTACCTCCGCCGTCCGCTGGCGGGCTTCATCGTCGTCATGGCAACACTGGTGACCGCCGTGGCCGGGGCCAACCTGCTGCACGCGCCCCAGGGGCCCGAACGTATCGCCGCGCTATCCGCCCCGCCCGAGGTCTGTACCCTGCCGCTGGACCTGGACCTGCCGCCGCTGCCGCTGGATGCGAACGGAAAACCCCCGCCCGGCGGACCGGACGGGGGCGATATGGCCTGTCTGTTCGGCCTTCTGTGAAGACCGCTTATTTCTTGGTGATGCGGCCGTCGGTGTAGGGCGTGTAGGGCGCATTGGCGGCCAGGTATTCCGCCGTCACATCCGCCAGGTCCGGCCCGAAGTCATAGGCGTTGGACGCACCCTTGAACATCGCATAGCCGTCACCGCCGTTGCGAGATCGATTAAACACCAATGCCAATATTTGAATTTCGGCGCTGGTCCGGTGGAAATTTGAAAAGAAACGCCTGCCCATCTCATAAAGAAGCGAGAAACAGGGCTATGCAACCACGAACCGACGCACACCACATTTTGCCAGCTAAAGCTATGAAGCAACAACAATTTGATAAAAAAATCAAGACAGACCATTGAATAGAAATATCGAAACACCATCTACCGAGCACCCAAAATAGATTCAAAAGGAGAAATTCATGGGAAAAAACATAAAGGCGACGTCCAAAAAGATGGCATCTACGGCATCAAAAATTCTGAGCGATCCGAAGGCCTCAAAGACTCAGAAAAGTTTGGCAGGATCTGCACTGTCGCAGTCGGGAACAACAAAACAAACCGGCAAAAAAATGGAGAGTCTTGCGTCCAAAGTTGTTGCGAAGAGCAAGTATTCAACAAAAAGCAAAAAGCTAGCAGGATCCGTGCTCTCACAATCCAACAAAGCAAGATAAGAAAAGGGCGAGCCAAAGGCCCGCCCTTAACCATTTCGAAGACCGCTTATTTCTTGGTAATGCGGCCGTCGGTGTAGGGCGTGTAGGGCGCATTGGCGGCCAGGTATTCCGCCGTCACATCCGCCAGGTCCGGCCCGAAGTCATAGGCGTTGGACGCGCCTTTGAACATCGCATAGCCGTCACCGCCGTTGCGGACATAGTTGTTGGTCACCGCCAGGTAGGTCTTGGCCGGGTCGATGGCGACATAGCCCTCGCCGTCCTTGACCATCACGTCCGAGATGCGCGATCCGGCTTCGGCTGCGGGGTCAAAGGTGAACTTCAGACCCGCGACCTGCGGGAAGCGGCCTGCCACGTCCTCGTATTGCGACACGCCATTTTCCAGCGCCTCGACGATCACCGCGCCGGTGGTTTCGAAGGTGGAAAGCGTGTTCTGGAACGGCAGCACGGTCAGCACTTCGCCCATGGTCACTTCGCCCGCGTCGATCGAGGCCCGCAACCCGCCACCGTTGGCAATCGCGATGGTCACACCCTGATCCGCCACGCGGTCCAGCATGGCGTCGGCCACCAGGTTGCCCATGGTGCATTCCCCCGACCGGCAGGCGTTCTTGTCGCCGTCGATCGCTTCGGCGGTTTCCGCGACGACCTTGTTGCGGATCTCGTCCAGGGGGGCGGCGGCTTCGGCGATGCGCGCCTTCGTGCCCTCATCCTCGGACACGGCCGCGTCCATGATGATCGGCTCACCTGCGGCCTCAACGACCTTGCCGTCGTCGTCGAAGGTCACGTTCAGCTCGCCCAGGAACTTGCCATAGGCATAGGCCGACACGATGGCCGTGTCGCCCACCATGGTCGGATAGGGCCCTTCCGCGCGGTCCGAGGTATTGGACAGATAGGTGTTGGAATGGCCGCCCACGATGACGTCGACACCGGTGGTGTTCGCCGCGACCGTCTTGTCGACATTGTAGCCCGAGTGCGACAGCACGATGATCTTGTTCACGCCCTCGGCGGTCAGCTTGTCGACCTCGCCCTGCACCGCGTCCGACGGATCGGTGAAGATAATGTTCGGCCCCGGAGAGGCCAGTTCGTCCGTGTCATGCGGCGTCAGGCCGATCAGGCCGATCTTCTCTCCGCCCTGTTCGATCACGGTGGATTTCATCAGGACATCCGCCAGCAGCGGCTCGCCCGAGACATCGGCGTTCGACATCAGCACGGGGAAGTTCACCGCATCCATGAAGCCGCGCAGAACCTCGGGGCCGTCGTCGAACTCGTGGTTGCCCACAGTCATCGCCGTGTAGCCCATCTTGTTCATCATCTCGGCGGCAAGCTTGCCCTTGTAATAGGTGTAGAACAGCGTGCCCTGGAACTGGTCGCCGCCATCCACGAGGATCGAGTTGTTGGACCGCGCCCGCGCCTCTTCGATGGCCGTCACCAGACGGGCCGAGCCGCCAAAGCATTTGCCTTCGGTGTTGTCCTCGGAGGAACAGCCCGAGTCGTATTTCGAGATCGGCTCGAACCGGGCGTGGAAATCATTGGTGTGCAGAATGGTCAGCGAATAATCGGCCATCGCCGCGCCAGAGCTGAGCGCAAGCGCCGCGACGGAGGAAAGAAAACGAACGGACATGAAAGCCCCCTGTTGGTGTTTGTGATGGACCGAATGCTGCAACGGCGCCGGGCGTCGTGTCAAAGCACATCTGTCATTGCGCCCCTCACCGGCGCGCCTTCCCGCAGATGACCAAACGGCAAGCGGTATTTCCCGGGCAGCGGCGCGGCCCATGCGCATAGCCCTTGACCAGAGCCGGGCGGCGATGCATCCCCGTTCCATGCTGATCTACAAGATTTTCCGCGCCCCCGAATGGGCCGACCTGCAAGCCGCCGGCGAAACCGCCGGGGCCCCCATCGACCTGGAAGATGGCTATATCCATTTCTCCACCGCCCCCCAGGCGGCGGAAACCGCGGCCAAGCATTTCGCCGGGGCCGAGGGCCTGGTCCTGGCCGCAATCGAGGCCGACACCCTGGGCGACGCCCTGGTGTGGGAGCCCTCTCGCGGCGGGCAGCTGTTCCCGCACCTCTACCGGCGGCTTTCCCTGTCCGAAGTGCTCTGGCACGCGGATCTGCCGCTGATCGACGGGCTGCATCGGTTCCCCGAAAGCGTCATCGCAGACGCCGCAGCCGACGACGCATCCGACGGAGCGGCATCATGAGCATGATCGAGAAACTGGGCCTTGCCGCCCTGCGCCGCATCGACCCCGAAACCGCGCACCGCCTGGCGCTGCGCGCCCTGAACACCGGCTTTGCGCCTCTGCCCGGTCAGATCACATCGTCCCGGCTGAAGACCGAACTTGCCGGCCTTTCGCTGCCCAACCCGATCGGCCTGGCGGCGGGCTTCGACAAGAATGCCGAATGCCTCTCCCCGCTCTCACGTGCGGGGTTCGGCTTTGTCGAGGTCGGCGCTGCCACGCCACGCCCCCAGCCGGGCAACCCCCGCCCGCGCCTGTTTCGCCTGCCCGAGGACGGCGCAGTCATCAACCGCTTCGGCTTCAACAACGAGGGCATGGAGGCGATCGCCGACCGGCTGGAGCGCCGCCCCGCTGGCGCCGTGGTGGGCCTGAACCTCGGAGCCAACAAGGACAGCGACGACCGGTCCGAGGATTTCGCCCGCGTTCTGGCGCGCTGCGGCCCGCATGTGGATTTCGCCACGATCAACGTCAGCTCTCCGAACACGGAAAACCTGCGCGACCTGCAGGGGGCGGCCGCGCTCGAGGCGCTTTTGATGAAGGCCCAGGAGGCGCGCGACTGGCTGCCGCGCCGCATCCCGCTGTTCCTCAAGATCGCGCCAGACCTGACCGAGGCCGAGCTGGCCGACATCGCCCGCATTGCCCTGGCCCGCGGCATCGACGGCATCGTGGCCACCAATACCACGCTGTCGCGCAACGGGCTGCAGAACGCCAACCGCTCGGAAAAGGGCGGGCTTTCGGGCCGCCCCCTGTTCGACCGCTCGACCCGTGTGCTGGCGCAGCTCTACGAGCTGACCGAGGGGCGGATGCCCCTGATCGGCGTGGGCGGCGTGGCCTCGGCCGAGGACGCCTATGCCAAGATCCGCGCCGGGGCCTCGGCAGTGCAGCTTTACACGGCGCTCGCCTACAAGGGCCTGTCCCTTGCCGCGGAAATCGTGCACGGAGTTGATACGATTCTTGAACGCGACGGCTTTGCCACGGTGGCAGAGGCCGTCGGAACCGGACGGAAGGACTGGCTGTGATCCTCTGGCACAACCCCCGCTGCACCAAATCCCGCCAGGCGCTGGACCTGCTGGAAGACCATGGAATCCGCCCGAAGATCCGGGCCTACCTGCACGACGCCCCCTCCGAGGACGAGATCCGCGGCGTGCTTGCGGCGCTGCGTGTGGCCCCGATCGACATGATGCGTCCGAAGGAAAAGCGCTTTGCCGAACTGGGCCTGCGCGCTGACAGCGCCCCGGACGTTCTGATCCGCGCGATGTCGGAAAACCCGGTCCTGATCGAACGCCCGATCCTGATCTCCGGGGCCCGCGCCGCCATCGGCCGCCCGACGGAGAACCTTCTCCCCCTGCTCGAAGGCTAAGCGCGACCCAAACGTCGCGCAGGAACGGCCCAGGGGCCGTAAGGGGGCGCTGCCCCCTTTTTGGCATCAAAGCTGACACTTTGATGCCAACCCCCGGGATATTTCAGAAAACCAAAGAGAATATGAGCACCCCGCCCCCTCTTTGGTTTTCGCAAATATCCTGGGGGGAGTCCGAAGGACGGGGGGCTAGCCCCCCTGCCCGCCCGCCGCAGGCGAACCGGCCGAAGCTTCAAGCGCCGGGTACCGCAGGCCCAGGGTCACGCCGCGCGCCACGAAGGAAATCAGCAGGGCCATCCAGAGCCCGTGGTTGCCGAACAAAGGCACCAGCGCCCAGACCGCCAACCCATAGATCACGAAGCTGATCGCCATCATGTTGCGCATGTCGCGCGACCGGGCCGCGCCGATGAAGATACCGTCGAACATCCAGCTGGCGCAGCCCAGGATCGGGGCGGCGACCATCCAGGGCAGATAGTCGCGGGCGGCGGCGCGGACCGGCACGGACTTGGCCATCAGGTCGACGATCGCCCCGCCGAAGATCCAGAAGACCAGCGCCAGCACCACGCAGATCGCAAAGCCCCAGATGCTGGTCATCACCGCCCCGCGCCGCAGGCCCGCGCGGTCGCCCCGCCCCAGGGACTGGCCCACGAAGGCCTCGGCCGCGAAGGCGAAGCCGTCCATGGCATAGGCGGTAATGAAGGTGAACTGCGTCAGCACCTGGTTCGCCGCCAGCTGCACGTCCCCGAAGTCCGACCCGAAGTAGACAAACGACACCAGGATGATCTCAAGCAGGAGAGAGCGGATCAGGATGTCCCGGTTCACCACGGCCATGCGGATCAGCCGCGCCCGGTCGAAGACCCGGGGCCAGTCGCGCCAGGCCGGAACCCGGAACGCCGCGCGGCACAGCCAGAGCCCGACAAGGCACCCTGCCCATTCCGACAGGAAGGTCGCCACCGCCACCCCCGGCACGCCCCAGTCGAAGCCCAGCACAAACAGCACGTCGAGCCCCATATTCATGCCGTTCATCACCAGCTGCACCACCAGCACGGCGCGGGTTCTTTCCTGCGCGATCAGCCAGCCGGTGATCCCGTAGACCGCGATGGCCGCAGGTGCCGACCAGATGCGGATGGCCATGTACTGGCGCGCCAGGGCCTCGACCTCGGCCGAGGCGGGGGACAGCGAAAACGCCGCCCAGAAGATCGGAAATTGGAGCGCAATCAGCGCCAGCCCGGCCGCAAAGGCGATCAGCAGCGCCCGGGTCAGCAGGGCCGCGACCTCGTGGCTTTGGCCGGCCCCGACGGCATTGGCGGTCAGCCCCGTGGTGCCCATTCGCAGAAAGCCGAACATCCAGTAGATCGCCGTCAGGGTAATGCCCCCCACGGCCACGGCCCCGATCGGCACCGCATCGCCCAGCTGGCCCACCACGCCGGTGTCCACCGCCGCCAGCAGGGGCACGGTGGCATTGGACAGCACGATCGGCAGCGCGATCTTCAGAACCCGCGCATGGGTGATCGCCGCCGCCCCGGTGCTCATCCTCAGCTCAGGCCGCCCGAGGTGTCACCCGCCTCGATAGGGCGCGGCATCAGGAAATGGCCCGTGGCCTGGGCGAAGGGCCGGTCGCGGTTGTCCTGCCAGCCTTCGACCTGGACACTGGCATAGCGCCGCCCGGCCCGGGTGATCCGGGCCCGCGCATAGGCATCCCTTGGCAGGCCCGAGCGCAGGTAATCCACCGTCATGTCGATGGTCTTGGGCAGGCGCGGCATCGCCCCGTCCTTCAGAGCCTTGGCATCCAGCGCGCCGCTTTCCACCCCGTCCCACAGCTGGGCCCAACCCAGGCCGACAATCGCCGTGATCTCAAGGAACCCGGCGATCACCCCGCCGTGGATCGCGGGCAAAAAGGGATTGCCGATAAGATCGTCCTTGAACGGCAGCACCGCGGTCAGTTCGTCCCCGCGGCGGTCGAATTCCACCCCGAGAAAGCGGATATAGGGCACGCGGCCAACCAGCGCCTCGAGCGCGGCGTCGCGGCGTTCCTTGATCACCTGAACGGGTTCTGGGCGTTTATGTCTGCTGTCGCTCATGCCTGGCCCTCTTGTTTCTCTGCGCGGGGCTTGGCCTTGAAGGTGAAGGCCCCGGTGGCCGAGGCCACGGGCCGATCCGTGTCGTCATCCAGCGCGACCGCCCGCACGAATGCGACAGATCGCGTGACGTGATAGCATTCGGCCTTGGCCACGATGACCTGGCCGGGCGTCGCCGCCCGCATGTAGTCGATGCGCAGATCCAGGGTCGCGGTGCCGCCACCGCTTTCGGGATGGCAGATCACCGCCGCCCCGCAAGTCGTGTCCAGAAGGGTCGAGACCACGCCACCATGCAGCACCCCGGTCTCGGGATCGCCGATCAGGTCCTCTCGGTAGGGCAGGATGAATTCGGCCCGACCGGCACCGACGTCCCGCACGTCAAGGCCGATGGCCTTTGCATGCGGCAGCGCGTCGATGAACTGGCGGGTGATCCCGGCCATGTCGCGTTTCTTCGTCCCGGCATCCGGGTCTACGGGCTTGGCGAATCTGCCGTCCCTACCCGCGGAACTATCTGCGGACGTGTCTGGCGAAATCCCGGAGGATGGTTGCGGGCTTGGGTCTTTGCTGGCTGGCATGTGGGCTCCTTCCCGGCGACTAGATCGGCAATTCGATGCGGGGGCAAGCCCCTGCCCCGCAGCACCGTTGATGCCGTTGCGTCCCCGGGTGCAGACCGGCCTGTCGTCCCCCCATGCGTCCAGTTGCGTCAAGCTGCCCCGCAAAGCCGCACGCGACGGGCTTGAAGCCGGTGTTGTTTCCCGCCAAACTAGCACCTACGTCGTAGGGAGACGTCAGGGTAATTGGGCGGAGACCCGAGAGATGAGCGACAGCCGGATCAGTTTCAAAGAGATGTGCGAGCAGTTCGATGTGACGCCGCGCACCTTGCGCTATTACGAGTACATCGAATTGCTCAGCCCCGAACGCGAGGGCCGGTCGCGGTTCTACACCGCCCGGGACAGCGCCCGGATGAAGCTGATCCTGCGGGGCCGCAAGTTCGGCTTCTCGCTTGAGACGATCCGCCAGTGGCTGGATATCTACGACGAACAGGGGTCGGCCGCGCAGATGGAAATCTGGGTGCAGAACGCCGACAACCAGCTGGAAGAACTGCGCGCACAGCGGGCCCAGATCGACGAGGCCATCGACGAACTGCAAAGCCTGCGCGACCGCACCGCCGCGTCTCTGGGCGATTACGAATCGCGGGATGCGGCGCGGAAAACCGCCAAGACCTAGGCGGACGCCCTCTTCTTTCGGGTAAGGAAACCCTTACTTTTAAGGGCGGATAGGAAAAATCCGCCTTTACGATTGTTTCACGCCCTTGACCGAAACTTCGCTGATCTTACGTCAACTTCGAAGTGACGTGACGTATCGGTTACGTCAACTTCGGACAGCGTTGTAAAGAGGATCAGGGTCGTGTTTTGACCAGTCGATCAAAATCGATGGGATGACATCATGGACTCAGAAGAACAGATGACGATCCGCCAGATGTGCGATGCCTTTGAGGTCACCGCACGCACCCTGCGGTTCTACGAAGCGAAGGAGTTGTTGTTTCCGATCCGTATCGGCCAGAAACGGCTTTTCACCCGGCGCGACCGGGCCCGTCTGAAACTGATCCTGCGCGGCAAGCGCTTCGGTTTCAGCCTCGAGGAAATCCGCCAGCTTCTGGACCTGTACGACATGGGCGATCAGCAGCACACGCAGCTGGTGAAGACCTATGAAGTGGCACAGCAGCGTCTTTCGGACATGGAACAGAAACGCGATGAGCTGAACGAAGCGATCGCGGAGCTGAAGGAACAGATGGCGTGGGGTGACAAGATGATCTCCTCGCTGCGCAACACGAAGGCGGCCGAGTAACCGGCCGCAAAAGGGAGAGAGCAATGCCGACCTTCACCGCCCCCGTCAAGGACATGCAATTCATCCTGCATGACGTGCTGAAAGCTTCCGAACAGGACGTGCCCGGCTATGACGAGCTGGACCGCGATTTCACCAGCGCCATCCTCGAAGAGGCCGGCAAGCTGGCAGGCGACGTCTTCGCGCCGCTGAACGCGGTTGGTGACCAGGAAGGCGTGCGCCTTGAAAACGGCGTGGTCTACACGCCCAAGGGCTTCAAGGAGGCCTTCGACCAGTTCCGCGAAGGCGGCTGGACCGGCCTGGATTGCGATCCCGAATATGGCGGCCAGGGCCTGCCCTACCTGCTGTCGACGGCAACGGGGGAAATCTTCTCGGCCTCGAACATGGCCTTCATGATGTACCCGGGCCTGACCCACGGGGCCTATTCCGCCATCCACGCCCATGGCTCGGACGAGCAGAAGCAGACCTTCCTGCCCAAGATGGTCACCTGCGAATGGACCGGCACCATGAACCTGACCGAACCGCATTGCGGCACGGATCTGGGCCTGATGCGCACCAAGGCAGAACCGCAAGGCGACGGGTCCTACAAGATCACCGGCCAGAAGATCTTTATCTCGGCCGGCGATCACGACATGTCGGACAACGTCATCCATCTGGTGCTGGCCAAGATCCCCGGCGGCCCCGAGGGCATCAAGGGCGTGTCGCTGTTCATCGTGCCGAAGTTCATCGTCAACGATGACAACACGCCGGGCGCGCGCAATTCCCTGTCGGTCGGCAAGATCGAAGAGAAGATGGGCATCCACGGCAATGCCACCTGCGTCATGAACTACGATGGCGCAACCGGCTACCTGCTGGGCGAAGAACATAAAGGCATGCGCGCCATGTTCACGATGATGAACGAAGCGCGCCTCGGCGTCGGCATGCAGGGCCTGTCCCAGGCGACCGTGGCCTATGAAAACGCCCTCGCCTATGCCAAGGACCGGCTTCAGGGCCGCGCCGTCACAGGCACGGAAAACCCCGATGGCCCCGCCGATCCGCTGATCGTGCACCCTGACATCCGCCGCTCGCTGATGGACCAGAAAAGCTTTGTCGAAGGCGCACGGGCCTTTGGCCTCTGGGGCGCCGAACTGATCGACCGCGCGCACCGCAGCAAGGACGCCGAGGCCGAGGGCCTGGTGTCGCTGATGACCCCGGTTCTCAAGGGCTTCCTGACCGACCAGGGCTTCGACATGACCGTGCTGGCGCAGCAGATCTACGGCGGCCACGGCTATATCGAGGAATGGGGCATGTCCCAGTTCACCCGCGACGCCCGGATCACCATGATCTACGAAGGGGCCAACGGCGTTCAGGCGCTGGACCTTGTCGGCCGGAAACTGGCCTCGGGCGGCGGCAAGCCCGCCATGGCCTTCTTCGAAGAGATCAAGTCCTTCATCAAGGCGAACTCGGACGACGAAGAGCTGAAGACCCAGTTCATGGATCCGCTGAAACAGGCCTCCAAGCAGCTGCAGGAAGCGGCGATGTTCTTCATGGCCCAGGGCATGAAGAACCCGAACGAGGCGCTGGCAGGGTCCTATGACTTCATGCACCTCTTCGGTCACGTCTGCCTGGGCTACATGTGGGCCCGCATGGCCGTCGCCGCCAAGGCCGCCCTGGCCGCCGGTGCCGAGGACAAGGACTTCTACGAAACCAAGCTTGTGACGGGCCGCTATTACATGGCCCGCCGCCTGCCCGCCTGCGCAATGCACGTGGCCCGCATCACCTCTGGTGCGGATCCCGTGATGGCGCTGGACGCGGCCAACTTCTGAGCCGGATAAAACCCGGCCCAAGACCATCCGACAGGGGGCACATGCCTCCACTCACGGAGATCGGCCAGACCCCGGCAGCCCCACGGGCACCGGGTGACGGCAGGGGTGTCCTTGCAAGGGGCTGCAGGGACACCAGATCCCCGACGGGCCCGTCCCTTGCGGCGGCCCCCGGGGACACAGGAGGAGAATGATGCCGAAACGCTTCCGCCTGACACGCCGCTTCCCGGTCGCGATGACCGAAGACGGCTACCGCCGCCTCAAGCGCTTCGCGACCGAGGCCGGCCTAGACGAGGGCGAGGCCCTGTCCTTCCTCTTCGAGAATTTCGACAGCGTCACGCACGAGGACAACCTGACCCACCGCCTGCGCCTGTTCAATTCCGAGCTCGAGGCCCGCAAGCGATGATCTTCGCGCGCCCCCCTGCCGAAGCGACGGCGGCCGCGACCGCGCCGTTTTTTGAGTATTTTGGGCAAGATGATTTCGGATCGGGGTCTCAGGAAACCCACCCGGGATCCGCCCTGCCCCGCTCCACCGGATTGGCTAACGGGTCTGTCAGGACAGGGCATCACCTTGCACGTCCATCGGCTCTCCAGCCTGTAACGCAACTGCAGTCTAGGGGCGTTAACCTTAATATCCGGTAAAGCAGCAACAGAGGACAGGCGCCCCCCGATCAGGCAAGCTGGGCGGCGCAGAGACCAGAGGGGCCAGATCCCCATCATCTTGCCGAAAATACTCCACGGGGGTGCGGGGGGGTGAAACCCCCGCCGTGCGACGCCGGCCACGGGTGCGACGCGCGGCAATCCCGGGGGAACGATAAGTCCAAGGGAGGACGGACATGATCAAACTCTACTGCTTCGGTGAAAGCGGAAATGCCTACAAGGCGGCGCTGCCCCTGTCCCTGTCGGGGCTGGAGTGGGAGCCGGTGAAGGTCGACTTCTTCGGAGGAGAGGCCCGCAGCCCGGAATACACCGCGCTCAACAACATGGCCGAGGTGCCGGTGCTGGTGGACGGTGATGTCACGATCAGCCAATCCGGCGTGATCCAGATGTATATCTCGGAAAAGACCGGCAAATTCGGCGGCACCACGAAAGAAGAGGCGCGCGAGATCACGCGCTGGATGTTCTGGGACAATCACAAGATGTCCTCGCAATGCGGCACGCAGCGGTTCCTGATGAACTTCGTCCCCGAGGACAAGCGCCCGAAAGAGGTCATCGCCTTCAACGCCGGCCGCCTCAAGGCCGCCTTCAAGACCCTGGACGCCGCATTGGACGGCCGCGACTGGCTTGTGGGCGACGGCCCCAGCCACGCCGATTTTTCCTGCTGCGGCTATCTTTTCTACCCCGAGCCCTTCGGCTTCGACCGCAAGGATTGGGGCAATATCGATCGCTGGCTGTCGAACATCGAACAGATCGACGGCTGGAAACACCCCTATGACCTGATGCCCGGTCGGCCCTCCGACCGTGGCCTATAAGAAGGAGGCAAATATGTCTGACGCCTATATCTATGACGCCGTGCGCTCGCCGCGCGGGAAGGGGCGGCCCGACGGGTCGCTGCACGAGGTGACCTCGGTCGCGCTTGGCAAGCAGATGCTGAACGCCATCAAGGAGCGCTCTGGCCTAGACGGCCACGCGGTCGAGGACGTGATCTGGGGCAATGCCACCCAGGCCATGGAACAGGGCGGTTGCCTGGCGCGGACCACCGTGCTGGCCTCGGACCTGGACGAACGTATCCCCGGCCTGTCGATCAACCGCTTCTGTGCCTCTGGCATGGAGGCCGTGAACCTGGCCGCGAACCAGGTCAAGGGCGGCGCGGGCGATGCCTATATCGCCGGCGGCGTCGAATGCATGTCGCGCGTTCCCATGGGGTCAGACGGGGCGGCCGTGGCCGTCGATCCGACCGTGGCCATCGACAGCTACTTCGTGCCCCAGGGCATTTCCGCCGACATCATCGCCACCGAATACGGGTTCTCGCGCGATGACGTGGACGCCTTTGCCGTGGAATCCCAGAAACGCGCCGCCGAGGCCTGGGAAGACCGCCGCTTTGACAAGTCGATCATCACGATCCGCGACGTCAACGGCCTGCCGATCCTGGACCATGACGAATACATGCGCCCCGGCACCGACATGCAGGCGCTTGGCTCGCTCAAGGCGTCCTTCAAGGACATGGGCGAGGTCATGCCCGGCTTCGACAATGTCGCCAAGCTGAAGTACCCGCATCTGGATCGCATCAACCACGTGCACCATGCCGGGAACTCCTCTGGCATCGTCGACGGGTCTGCCGCCGTGCTGATCGGCAACAAGGAATTCGGTGAGAAATACGGGCTGAAGCCCCGCGCCCGCATCCGCGCCACCGCCAAGATCGGCACCGATCCGACCATCATGCTGACCGGCCCCGTGCCGGCGACGGAACGGATCCTGGCCACTTCGGGCATGTCGATTTCCGACATCGACCTGTTCGAGGTGAACGAGGCGTTTTCCTCGGTCGTGCTGCGTTTCATGCAGGCCTTCGACGTGGATCATTCCAAGCTGAACGTGAACGGTGGTGCCATCGCCATGGGTCACCCGCTTGGGGCCTCGGGCGCGATCATCATCGGCACCCTGCTGGACGAGCTTGAGCGTCGCGGCCTGGGCACCGGCCTGGCTACGCTTTGCGTCGCCTCGGGCATGGGTGCGGCCACGATCATCGAGCGGATGTAAGAGGTTTAGACAAATGACTGAATTCAAACTTGAAAAAGGCGCAGACGGCGTCGCGCTGATCACCTGGGACCTGCCCGGGAAATCCATGAACGTGCTGACCCTGGAAGGCGCGCAGCAGCTGGACGCGGCGATCGACGACGCGCTGGCCGATGACGCGGTCAAGGGCATCGTCATCACCAGTGGCAAGGACACCTTTGCCGCCGGCATGGACCTGAACGTTCTGGCCGGCATGAAGGATGACGGCGCGCAGGGCGTCTTCGACGGCGTCATGTCCCTGCACCACATGCTGCGCAAGATCGAACGCGCCGGCATGGAGCCCAAGACCAACAAGGGCGGCAAACCCATTGCCGCCGCCCTGCCCGGCACCGCCATGGGCATCGGCCTGGAACTGCCCCTGGCCTGTCACCGCATCTTCGTGGCCGACAACCCCAAGGCCAAGATCGGCCTGCCGGAAATCATGGTCGGCATCTTCCCCGGATCCGGTGGCACCACCCGCCTGGTGCGCAAGCTGGGCGTCATGGGCGCATCCCAGTACCTGCTGCAGGGCAAATCGGTTGACCCGAAGAAAGCCAAGGGCGCGGGCATCATCGACGAAGTCGTGGCCGATCCGGTCGCGGCGGCCCGCGAATGGGTTCTGTCCGAACCGAAGATCGTCAAACCCTGGGACGAAAAGGGCTTCAAGCTGCCCGGCGGCGCGCCTTACCACCCCGCGGGCTTCCAGACCTTCGTGGGCGCCAATGCCATGGTCAATGGCCAGACCTGGGGTGCCTTCCCGGCCCCCAAGGCGCTTCTGTCCGCCGTCTATGAAGGCGCGATGGTGCCCTTCGACACCGCCCTGAAGATCGAGGCACGCTGGTTCACATCCGTCATCATGAACCCCTCGTCGGGTGCGATGATCCGGTCGCTCTTCCTGAACAAGGAAGCGCTGGAAAAAGGCGCGAACCGCCCCGAGGCCCCGGACCAGACCGTCAAGAAGGTCGGCGTGATGGGCGCGGGCATGATGGGCGCGGGCATCGCGCTGGTCTCGGCCCAGGCGGGCATCGAGGTCGTGCTGATCGACCAGAAACAGGAAGCCGCGGACAAGGGCAAAGCCTATACCGAAGCCTTTCTGGACAAGGGCATGAAGCGCGGCAAGGTCACGCAAGAGAAGAAGGACAAGGTCCTGTCTCTTATCACCGCGACCACCGACTACAGCGCCCTGTCCGATGCCGACCTGATCATCGAGGCGGTGTTCGAAGACGTCGGCGTCAAGGCCGAGGTCACCAAGGCGGTCGAGGCCGTGATCCCCGAAGACTGCATCTTTGCCACCAACACCTCGACCCTGCCGATTTCCGATCTGGCCAAGGCCTCTTCGCGGCCTGACCAGTTCATCGGCATCCACTTTTTCTCTCCGGTCGAGAAGATGCTGCTGGTCGAGATCATCAAGGGCGCGGAAACCGGCGACCGGGCCGTGGCCAAGGCGCTGGACTACGTCCGTCAGATCCGCAAGACGCCGATCGTGGTGAACGACGCGCGTTTCTTCTACGCCAACCGCTGCATCATCCCCTATCTGAACGAAGGGGCCCGCATGGTGGCCGAAGGGGTCGAACCGGCGCTGGTCGACAATGCCGCGCGTCTTCTGGGCATGCCCGTGGGTCCGCTGCAGCTGATCGACGAGACCTCGATCGACCTGGGCGTGAAGATCGCCAAGGCGACCAAGGCCGCCCTGGGCGACAAGTACCCGGCCGACAACAAGCCGGTCGATGACCTGATGTTCGCGCTTTACGACCAGGGCCGCCTGGGCCGGAAGTCCAAGGCAGGCTTCTTCGACTATGACGAAGCCGGCAAGCGCCAGGGCTATTGGGACGGTCTGGACGCGCTGACGCCCACGCTGGACGAACAGCCCGACCTGACCGAGGTGCAGCATCGCCTGATGTTCGCCCAGGTCCTGGAAGCGGTCCGCGCGCTGGAAGAGGACGTGCTGGAAGACATCCGCGAAGGCGACGTTGGCGCGATCCTGGGCTGGGGTTTCGCACCCTGGTCCGGCGGCCCGTTCAGCTGGCTCGACATCCTTGGCGCGCCCTACGCGGCGGAACGCTGCGACCAGCTGGCTCAGAAGTTCGGGCCGCGCTTCAACTGCCCCGACCTGCTGCGCGACATGGCCTCGAAGGGTCAGACCTTCTATGGCCGCTTCGGCAAGGACGCAAAGGCGGCCTGATCGGGCTGCATGACCCGGGCCGGCCAAGGCCCGGGAAACATCCGACGACTGGGCCCGAAGATCGGACCCAAAACCACCGGGGGACGCGGCACTGCTGCCTCCCCCTTTTTCTTGCCAGTTCCCCGAATTTGGTCCGACTCGGGCCGAGGGTGTACCCTGCGCGCCGAGGCAGGACCGCGGGCTCCATTCACCCGGAGGATCTGAAGATGACCCAAGCTTCACACAAACCATATCTGCGCGCTGCGGTGCTTGCCGTGGCGCTGTCCCTGGCCGCCCCCGGCGGGGCCACCAGCGTGACCGCCGGTCAGCTGAACCTGGCCCTCGCGGGCGGAACCGAAGTCGTGATCGATCTGGCCATCGAACTGCTGCTTGAGGGGATCAATGGAAGTCGCGGCGCGGCCGCCGTGGCTTCGGTCAAATCGGGCGGCAATTCCGATTCCGCCGCCTGCCCCGGATGGGGCTGCGACACCGGAGAGGTGAAGGCTCAGGCCACCGACGCCACCGGCTCGGCCGAGGCAACGGCCCGCAACAACCCGCCCGGCGGTGCCCCGCGCGGCGTGCGCGCCAAGGCCAGCGGACAGGTGGCCGCGTCCCGTGCGGTCATCACCTGGAACGGCAAGGTCAAGGCCGAAGCCAAGGGCGAACTGCCCCCAGCCCTGCTTGGTGCCCTGCCCGAGGTGGGCAACGTGCTGTCGGCCATCGCGACGCTGGACTACCGGATCGAGGCCATGGACCTGTCCGCCCAGGGCGGCACCGGCGGCGTGATGCTTTTGCATCGCTGGAACGGGCTGACGTCGTTCGACGGGGGCGTCGGCTTTGGCCCGGGCGCTCCGGCCCCCGAAGTCCTTGGCGATCTGATCAGCCACCAGGCCGCGTTTCTGACCGCCCCCGGCATGATCCAGGCCACCGGGTTCAGCGTCACCGACAGCGTCAGCTTTGCCATCGACTATGCGGCCTTCCTGTCCTCTGGCGGTTTCCAGGCCTCCTTCGAAGGCGAAGCCCGTGCCGAGGCCTCGGTCGTGCCGCTGCCGGCGGGGCTGCCCCTGATGCTGGGCGGCCTTGGCCTCTTGGCATTGCGCCGCCGCAAGGGCCGCGACACATCACACTGACGGAAAACGAAAAAAGACCACGGCAACGGCCGTGGTCCAGATACCTTCACAGAGCAGAAGGCATGTCTTTCGCAGGAAGGGAATGTGCGAAAGGGAAAGCGGGGGGATCAGGCCGCGCGGGCCAGATCATCCGACAGCTCGGCGCGCACGGCGGCGACCAGACCGGCGTCGGACCGGGATTTCAGCGTGGTATAGGCGCGGGTCGGGGCAACGGCGTCGACGTCCACGGCAGCGCGACAGATGCACATCGCGCCCGAGGCGGCGAAGATCACTTCGTCATTGTCGAATTCCAGCGACACCACATAGGCCGGGGCCTCGGGGGTGATGCGGGTGATGCCACGCACGCCGTCCAGGTCCTTGGCCAGCATAAGCACCGAAGCATCGCCCAGTTCTTCGCGGGCGGCGGCGCTGTCGACCATGACCGCCTGATGCGGCAGCAGGATCATGTCGGCGGCATTGCCGATGGCACCGGCGGGAACGAACAGCGGCTGCATCGACCGGGGGCAGACGGCGGCGGTCCAGACCGGGGTGCGGCGGACGGCACGCACCACCTGAAGACCGTTGTCATGGGTCACGACGCGGTCACCGGCCTTGATCTCTTCGACACGCTGGAACCCCTTGGCCGTGACGACCTTGGTGCCTTCGACCAGGCCCGAGATCGCACCCAGGATCGCACCGTTGTAGGCACCCGTCGTTTCCGTCATGCGGCGCGTGATGGTGACGTTGATGTCGGTGGCCTTGATCATGGTCGTTCTCCCGTCCAGCGGCGTTCTTGCCGTGTCTTTTGACAGGATCCAATAAGCCCGGGGTTCAGGGCCAGATCAGGATCGAATTGGGGCAAGTTTCGGACTTTGGCCGCGTTTTGGACACGATCTTTCTGCGACCCCCGGGATTGTCCCACCCGCCGCGACAGTCAGGCCCCGTCAAAGCGGTAGCCAAAGCGATTTATGTCCTCGGCGCAGCTGTCGGCCAGCAAAAGAGAATCGGATTCGCTGTAATATTGGCGATAGGTGGCCCCGGTGCCGGTCACGTTCTCCTGCGGCAGCTCCAGCCGGAAGCCCAGGTGATCGAACAGCGGCTGCGCGTCTTCCTCAAAATGCTCCAGCCGGATGAACAGCGCGGGGCGTTCCCACCCTGTGGCATCGGTCACGTAGTGGCGGGCCGGGCTGACGCGAAAGCTGTTGGTGATCAGGCGGTGGTTCAGAAAGGGGCTGAAGTCATGCGCCTTGGCGATGCGCACCGCCGGATGGTCGAAGTCCTGCCGCCGCAGCCAGTGGTAATAGCTAACCGCCCGCGCCCAGGGGTTGCGCACCAGGGCAAACAGGAACAGCCCGTCCAGGTCCTGCGCACTGATCAGCCCGTCCAGGTCCGCCACGGTCGAATGTTTCCACAGCCGCCCCCGCGTCTCGATCCCCTTCACCCGGCTGCGCCGGTTGCGCGCCTTGGGCGTGTCGCCCAGCATGATGTCGTCCTTCATCGCCCGCCCCTCGAGCGCCAGCGCAAGAGAGGTCCCCCCGGTCTTGGGGATATGGATGAACAGGTAGCGGCGGCCGTGCGACAGGATCATGCGGCGGAGTTAGGCGGAACTTGCCGCATGAGGCAAGGACATGCGGGGTGTCACGGGCCGCGACAAGGCCTGTCAGGGCCGAGGAGCAAGCCCCCCCCAGAGCAAATCCTGCAACAAGCCCGCCCATTCAGCGCCGCCCCATTGCCGCCTCGCGTACCCTGTTCTACCAAAAGTCCGGAACACTCGGCCCCACCACCCCGCCGATCTACCAAGGCCCCGCATGGACCCGATCTACCTTCTCTATCCCGCCGCCCTCATGGTCGGCACCGCCAAGGGCGGGCTGTCTTCAATCGGGTCGCTGGCGGTGCCGCTGGTGGCGCTGGTGATGAACCCGGTGACGGCGGCGGCGCTGCTGCTGCCGGTCTATATCGTCACCGACTGGGTCAGCGTCGGGCTATACCGGCGGCATTATTCGGCCCCCAACCTGAAGATCATGATCCCCGGCATGCTGGCGGGCGTCGCCCTTGCCACCCTGCTGGTCACCATCGCTCCCGAGGCGCTGTTGCTGATCCTCACCGGGGTCATCGGCTTGTGGTACTGCCTGCGCTCCTGGGGGCGGGCGCTTCTGAAACGGCCCGAGCCCAATGCCACCCGGCCCGCCCTGATCCCCGGCCTGGGGTGGAGCCTTCTGGCCGGGGTCGCCAGCTATATCACCCATTCCGCCGGCCCGCCGACCCAAGCCTATCTGCTGCCTCAGCGCCTGCCGAAACTGGAATTCGCCGGGACGATCGCCCTGTGCTTTGCCGTGGTGAACCTGTCGAAACTGCCGGGCTATTGGCTGGCCGGGCAGTTCGACGCGCTGGACTGGGCGCTTCTGCCCGGGCTGGTGGCCACCGGCGTCGCCGGCACCGCCCTTGGCCGCTGGCTGACCGGCGTGCTGCCCCAGGCCGCCTATGTCCGCGTGATCGAGGCGCTTTTGCTGCTTCTGTCCGTCATCCTGCTGACCAAGGGCATCACCGGGCTGATCCAGCCCTAGGCGATCCGCCGGGGCACAAAGCCTGCGACAGGTCCCCTGCCCGGCGCACCGGCCCTTTCCCTTGCCCTGCGATCTGCTACGTTGCCCTGCGCAGGCGAAAAGGGAGGATCGCACATGGGCTGGATGGCCGACGAAAACGGGTTGGAGAAACGCAAGGCAAACTACGTTCCGCTGACGCCCCTGACCAACCTGCGCCGTGCCGCCCGCATCTGGCCCGGGCGTGAGGCGCTGGTCTATGGCAGCTTCCGCAAGACCTATGCCGAATACATCGACCGCGTCACCCGGCTGGCCTCGGCGCTGACCACCCTGGGTATTAAACCGGGCGACGTGGTGGCGACGATCCTGCCCAACCTGCCCCCCCATGCCGAGGCGCATTTTGGCGTGCCCGCCTGCGGTGCCGTGCTGAACGCGATCAACACAAGGCTCGAACCCGACACGATCGCCTATATCCTCGACCATGGCGGCGCAAAGGTTGTCCTGTGCGACAGCCAGTTCATTCCCGTCCTCGCCGAGGCCCTCGAACGGATGGAGGGCCCCGCACCGACCATCATCGAATGTCCCGATGACCAGGCCGGGGTGCACGTGCAATCCGACCACCAGACCTATGAAGACCTGCTGGCCAGCGGCGACCCCGGGTTCGACTGGATCCTGCCCGAAGACGAATGGGAAAGCATCGCGCTGAACTATACCTCGGGCACCACGGGGCGGCCCAAGGGCGTGGTCTATCACCACCGCGGCGCGCATCAGAACGCCATGGGGCAGATCCTGTCCTGGCGGATGCAGCTTTACCCGCGCTACCTGACCATCGTGCCGCTGTTTCACTGCAACGGCTGGTGCCACACCTGGATGATCCCGCTTCTGGGCGGCACGGTCGTCTGCTGCCGGGACATCACCGCGCCCGCCCTCTTCTCGGCCTTTGCCGACGAAGGTGTGACCCATTTCGGCGGCGCGCCCATCGTGCTGAACATGCTGGTCAACGCGCCAGAGGATCAGCGCCGCCCCTTCCCCCAGACGGTCGAGGTCTTTACCGCCGGTGCGCCGCCCGCCCCGGCGACCCTTGCAGCGATCGAGCCCATGGGCTTCAACGTCACCCAGGTCTATGGCCTGACCGAGGTCTATGGACCCGCCACCGAATGCACCTGGGATGACGACCTCTGGGGGGACCTGCAGGGCGACGCCCGCGCCGCAATCAAGGCGCGTCAGGGCGTGGCCATGCCCGCCTATGACGACATTACCGTCATGACATCGGAAATGGATCAGATCCCCATGGACGGTCAGGCGACGGGCGAAATCATGATGCGCGGCAATGGCGTCATGAAGGGCTATTACAAGAACCCCAAGGCCACGGAAGAGGCCTTCTCGGGCGGGTACTTCCACACCGGCGACATCGCCGTGCAGCATCCCGACGGCTATATCCAGATCTCGGACCGGGCCAAGGACATCATCATCTCGGGCGGGGAAAACATCTCGTCCGTCGAGGTCGAGGGCGTGCTGATGGGCCATCCCGACGTCCTGCTCTGCGCGGTTGTGGCCAAGCCCGACGAGAAATGGGGCGAAGTGCCCTGCGCCTTTGTGGAGTTGAAGGACGGCCGCACCGGGGACGAGGCCGCGCTGATTGCATACGCCCGTGAACGGCTGGCCGGGTTCAAGACGCCCAAGAAGGTGGTGTTCCAGGAATTGCCCAAGACCTCGACCGGCAAGATCCAGAAATTCGAACTGCGCCAAAGCGCCAAGGCCCTGTGACGGTCCGGCGCTGCACGGGGTCCCGACACCGGGGCCCCGGTTCCCCGCGCCTGACAGCAGTTGCTTGAAATCGCGGAACAATCGGAAAGCGCGCCAGACCTGGAACCGCCCGCACGGCGGATCTGCGTGACCGGTATCGGACTCTGCGCCAGGGGCGTCCAGAACCCGATCCCGGTCCCGCGCGGACCTGCCCGCATCTTCCGCACACCCCCGAATGGGACACATGGAACATGGGGCGATCCTGGGCTCAGGCTCCTCTCCCGCGCCGTGAGGGAAGTCTAAAGCCGCGAAAAACGTTTCCACAAGCCCTATCAACCAAACGCAACCGCATATTTGCATTCCAGCCGGCCAAATCTTGCCGAAGCCCCGGATTGCATTGCCGGAATTGCCCCCCATGGCAGTGCGTGCTAGGCTTTGGACCAGCGAACAGGCAGTCGGGCAGAATGTCAGTATTTCAGCAATATCAAAACCTTACCGCAGTAGGGCTGTGGCGTGACAGTGTCGAGGCGCAGCGCCGCGAGGTCGTGGTGACCATAGGCGAGGCCACGCTGATCCTGACCGACAACAAGGGCCAGACCCTTGCGCATTGGTCGATCGGCGCCCTGGACCGTGCCAACCCCGGCGAGGTTCCGGCGATCTTTCACCCCGATGGCGACCCCGGCGAGACGCTGGAACTGACCGCAGATCACGCCGCGATGATCGCTGCGCTGGACCGGATGCGCAGCCATATCGAACGCCGCCGCCCGCATCCCGGACGGCTGCGTCTGTTCATCCTGATCGCGGTGCTGGGCGCGGTGCTGGCAGGGGGCATCTTCTGGCTGCCCGATGCCATGCGCCGCCATGCCATCAGCGTCGTGCCCAAGGCCAAGCGCGCCGAGATCGGCGAGGCGCTGCAGGCGGAAATCGCCCGCGTCTCGGGTCCTGCCTGCGATGCGCCGCGCGGCCAGGCGGCGCTGGACCGGCTGACCGCCCGCATTGCCCCGCAGGAACCCACCCTCAGTGTCGAGGTCGTGCGCCAGGGCGTCACCGGCGCGCTGCTGCTGCCGGGCCGCCGCATGTTGTTGAACAAGTCCCTGATCGAGGACTACGAGGAACCCGACGTGGTCGCCGGCTATGTCGTGGCCGAGCTGTATCGCGGCACCTCGGGCGATCCGCTGGCGGCGCTTCTGAACCGGGCCGGGCTGACCGCGTCTTTCCGGCTTTTGACCACGGGCAACCTGCCCTCGGGCACGATCCGCAAATACGCCGAATACCTGCTGACCGGGCCGGATGCCCGCCCGCCTGCCGATGCGCTGATCCCCCGCTTTGCCGAGGCGCAGCTGCGCTCGACCCCCTACGCCTATGCGCTGGACGTCACCGGCGAATCCGTCCTGGACCTGATCGAGGCCGACCCCTTTGCCGACACCGCCCCTCCGCCCCTGCTGCGCGATGCGGACTGGCTGCGGTTGCAGACGATCTGCGGCGGATAGGGCTGCCGGGCGGATCTTGAGGGGTGGTTTTGCCCGCCCGTTCAGGCCCGCGTTCAGGCCCCATTCAGGCCCCGACATCAACGCCCGATTTTCGGCGCAGCGGCCCGGGGGAATCGGCTAGGCTTGGGCCATGATGTTTGACCTTCCCGACAGCCAGACCTGTTACGACAGCTTCTTTGCCCGGTCCCCCGACATGCGCGGGCGGCTCTGGGTCGGTGTGACCTCGACCGGGATCTTCTGCCGGATGGGCTGTCCGGCCCGTCAGCCGAAGCCCGAGAACTGCAGCTGGCACGCCTCTGTCCAATCCTGTGTCGAGGCCGGGTTCCGCCCCTGCAAGCGCTGCCGCCCGCTGGAGCCTGAGGGGGCCGATCCCCTGGTCACCCGCCTGACCCGCGCGCTGGAGGATGACCCCGCCCGCCGCTGGCGCGAGGCGGATCTGCTGGCGCTTGGCCTGGATCCCTCGACCGTACGGCGCGCCTTCCGGCGCAGCCTGGGGATCAGTTTCCTAGACCTCGCCCGGATGCGGCGATTGCAGGCAGGTCTGGGGCAGCTGGCGGGCGGCGCACGGGTGATCGACGCCCAGCTGGAGGCCGGGTTCGACAGCGGATCGGGCTTTCGTGCCGCGCTGACCCGCCTCATGGGGGCCCCGCCGGATCGCTGGAGCCATCCTGACCCGCTGCTGCGCATCGACTGGATCTCGACCGATCTTGGTCCGATGATCGCCGTGGCGGACGATCACGCGCTGCATCTTCTGGAATTCGCCGACCGCCCCGCCCTGCCGAAAGAGCTGGAGCGGCTGCGCAAGGCGGTGAAAGGCCGGGTCGCCCTGGGCCGTCCCGCCCCAATCGACCAAGCCGCCGAGGAGATGCGCGCCTATCTGGCGGGCCGCCTGACCCGGTTCGAAACACCGCTGGTCCTGCACGGCACACCCTTCACCCGCCAGGTCTGGGAGGCCCTGCGCCGCATCCCCGCCGGCGAAACCCGCAGCTATTCCGGCCTGGCGCAAGAGATCGGCCGCCCTGAGGCCACCCGCGCCGTCGCCCGCGCCAACGGGGCCAACCAGATCGCGGTGATGATCCCCTGTCACCGGGTGCTGGGGGCGGATGGGTCCCTGACCGGATATGGCGGCGGACTGTGGCGCAAGGAACGGCTGATCGCGCTGGAGCGTCAGATGGGTGCCAGCGCGGGGTGATGGGCGTTGAAAGGGGCGCTGCCCCTTCACGCAAAACGGCCCCGAGGGGCCGTTCCGCGCTTACCCCGGAGTAATTAGGGCAAGATGATCGGGGGATTTTTATTGGGGCCTAGTGGCGCGGGAAGGCATCCGCGAACCCGGCCTGCCGCGCGATGGCAAGGGCGCGACCAAGGTCACGATCGTTGGTGAAGGGTCCCATCATGACCACCCGCGCGGTGCCGGACTGGCGCAGCTGCACGCGCTGGCCGCTTTTGTTGGCCAGGGTCTGGGCCACGGCCTGGGCATTACCGGGGGTACGGAAGCTGCCGACCTGGATGTAGCGGCCTGCGGGGGCGGCCGGTTGCGGCGCGCTGCGCGACGAGACCGAGGCGGCGCGGGCGACGGGTTTGGCGGGCGCGACCTCGACCGGAACGAGGCGGCGGGGGACGGTATTGGTCCAGACCATCTCCATCTTGCGCTTGCCCGAGAGGGTCTGTTCCGCGCGCCGCGGGTTCAGCCGGTCGTCTTCCCAGATCTTGCGATAGCCCTTGGGCACGGCAATGCCCTGCTGGGTCAGTTGCTTGTTCTCGTAGACGTGTTTCGGCATGACCCGCGCGTCCGGATCGATCTGATGGTCACTGGTTGTGCGCGCGGTGACCACGCGTTTCACATCGCGGGTCGGCACGGCAAAGACCTTTGGGCCACTCGCGGGTGCGGCTGCCTGGGGGGCCTGCGGCGCGGTCATGGCCGGGGCCGCACCGGGAACCATGAAGCGCGGCGCACCGGAGGCGTAATTCGACGCATAGTCAGACTGCGGCCCGCAGCGCAGGCCCTGGGTTCCGCCATAGCCCATGTAGGTGCGGCCCGTGGCGGACAATCCGTCACATGGTGTTGCCACCTGCGGTGCCAAGACCGGAGAAACGACCGGAGCAGCAGGCGCGGGCAGGATGCGGGGGCGTGCCTCGACCACCGGGGCGGCGGGGGCGCGGACGCGGGGGACCGGTTGCACCGCGACCGGGGCCACCGAGGGCCCGGCTACAACGGCAGCAGGGCGGCGCACGGGCGCAGGCACAGCAGGCTGCGCCTGGGGGGCGGCCGCGGTCTGTGCCGGCCCTGCCGCGGGGGCGGCTTGCGTTTCAGGTTCGGCGGCGGTGATGACGGTCACGGGCGGGCGGGCCGTGGGTGCAGCAGTCGCCCCCTGCACCTGCGTCGGCTGGAAGCCGCAGACCGCCTGGCGGTTGCGCGCCACGCGGGGCACCCAGGTGACATTGCCGTTCACGCCGGCGCGCACGAAGACGCAGCCCTTGCTGTCGACATATTGCGAGCCCGCGTAGCTGGCCGGCGGATATTCCGCCGGGCCGCGCGATTGCGCCATGGCCGAGGATCCGATGCCCGCGACGCCGATGGTCAGGGCCACGGCGGCAACGGTGGCAACGGAACAGGACTGCGAAAAACGGCGCGAAAATCTGGTCATAGAACCCCCCGGTCTGTGGCCTTCACCCTGCCCCAAGCGCGGGGCCGAGTAAAGGGATCTGCCGGGGGGCAAAGCGATATTTGCCGCTTATTTAGTACCGAACATGCGGTCGCCCGCATCCCCTAGTCCCGGTACGATATAGCCCTTTTCATTCAGCTTCTCGTCAAGCGATGCGGTGACGATCGGCACATCGGGGTGGGCTTCCTTCATGCGGGCCACGCCTTCGGGGGCGGCCAGCAGGCAGAGGAAGCGGATGTTCGTCGCCCCGGCGTTCTTCAGCAGATCGATGGCGGCGGCCGAAGAATTGCCCGTGGCCAGCATCGGATCGACGGCAATCACCAGGCGATCTTCGAGGTTTTCGGGCACCTTGAAGTAATATTGCACCGGCTGCAGCGTGACCTCGTCCCGGTAGAGCCCGACGAAACCGACCCGCGCCGAGGGGATGAGTTCCAGCACCCCGTCCAGCAACCCGTTGCCCGCCCGCAGGATCGAGATCAGCGCCAGTTTCTTGCCCTCGAGCACCGGGGCCTCCATTGGCTGCAGCGGCGTGTCGATGGTCTGGGTGGTCATCGGCAGGTTGCGCGTGATCTCATAGGCCAGAAGCTGGGAAATCTCGCGCAGGAGCTGCCGGAACACGGCGGTCGAGGTCGTCTGATCCCGCATCAGGGTCAGCTTGTGCTGGACAAGGGGGTGATCGACGATTGTCAGGTGATCGGTCATTGCGGATGGTCCTTCAGCTTGTCGGCGAGTCGCGCCTTGGTATCGGCGTCGCAGAAGGCGGCGTCCAGTGCGGTTTGCGAAATCTCGTGGAAATCCGACGCGCGCCAGCCGAAAACGCGGGCCAGCTGTTCGTATTCGCGCGTCATGGTGGTGTGGAAAAAGGGCGGATCATCGGTGCTGACCGTGACCTTGACCCCGCGTTCGCGCAGGGCCTGGATCGGGTGGCGATCCCATTTCGGATAGACGCCCAGCACGATGTTCGATCCGGGGCAGACTTCCAGCACGATGTCCTCTTCGATCAGGCGGTCGACCAGGGCCAGGTCCTGGATCACCTGGACGCCGTGGCCCAGGCGTTCGACCTTCAGATCGTCCAGCGCCTCGCGTACCGACGTCGGCCCGCCCCATTCGCCCGCATGGGTGGTCAGCCGCAGCCCGGCCTCGCGCGCCATGTCAAAGCTGTAGGCGTAGTCGCCCTGATGGCCGACGGATTCGTCGCCCCCCATGCCAAAGCCCGTAATCCAGCCGCCTGCCGTTTCCGCCGCGCAAAGCGCCGTGGGCTTGGCCTTGTCGGGGCCGAAGTGGCGGATGCAGGTGACGATGCCGCGGCTGGCGATGCCCAGCTGGGCCTCGGCGCGGGTGGCGGCCTCTTCCATGGCGTGCAGGTATTCGCGCCAGGCCGTGACGTCGCTGCCGCCGCAGAAGTCGGGCGAGACGAAGAATTCGGTGTAGATCACCCCGTGAGAGGCGCTTTCCTCCAGCACCGCTGTCATCAGCCGGGCGTAATCCTCGGGCGATTTCAACACGCTGGTCGCGGCCTCGTAGACCGACAGGAAATGCACGAAATCGCGGAAATCATAGGATCCGTCTTCGCAGAACACCCGGCTGATATCGACGGATTTCTCTTTCGCCATGCCCCGGATCAGCGACGGCGGGGCCGCCCCTTCGAGGTGCAGGTGAAGTTCCAGCTTGGGCAGGTCTCTCAGGCTCATGTCCAGTCTACCTTCAGATGACGGGCGGCGATGCGGGCAACGCCGGTAAAGGGGATCAGGCCGAGCGTCCCGGCCCCTGCCCCCGCGATCAGGACCGGCACCCGTTCCCGCGTGTGGTCCGTGCCGATCCAGCTGGGGTCATTGCCGTGATCCGCGGTCAGGATCAAGCGGTCCGTCGGCCGCAGGCGCGGCAGGATCTGCCCCAGTTCCGCGTCGAACCATTCCAGCGCGCGGGCATAGCCCGAGATGTCGCGGCGATGGCCATAGAGGCTGTCGAATTCGACGAAATTGGCGAAGGTCAGCGATCCGTCCTCGGCCTCGTCTACCGCCTTGGAGAGGTGCTGCATCAGCTCGGCGTCTGTCCCTTTTACGACATCATCAATGCCGGACATGGAAAAAATGTCGCCGATCTTGCCGATGGCATGGGTCGGATGACCTGCGGCCTGCACGCGGTCCAGCAGCGTCGGTGCGGGCGGCGAGATGGCATAATCCTTGCGGTTTTTCGTGCGCTGGAAAGTGTCGGGGCCATCCCCCACGAAGGGGCGCGCGATCACGCGGCCGACTTTCATCGCGTGCAGGGTCGGCGCAAGCGACTTACACAAATCCAACAATTTCTCCAGACCGAAGGTCTCTTCATGCGCGGCGATCTGGAACACGCTGTCGGCCGAGGTATAGCAGATGGGCTGGCTCGTCCGCATGTGTGTGGCCCCATGTTCGGCGATGATCGCCGTGCCGCTGGCGTGGCAATTGCCCAGGATGCCGTCGGTCCCGGCGATGTCGCAGACCCGGGCCACCAGATCGTCCGGAAAGGCCGGGGTGGCGTCGGGGAAATAATGCCAGTCCCAGGGGACGGGCACGCCCGCCAGCTCCCAATGTCCCGAGGGGGTGTCCTTGCCGGGGCTTACCTCGCTCGCCGCGCCCCAGGTGCCGGTTGGTTCGGCGTCCAACCCCGGGGTGGCCGCGCCCGAGGCCAGGCGCACCGCTGCCCCCAGCCCAAGCGCATCGAGGTTGGGAACGTGCAGCGGGCCGGATCGCCCCTGTTCAGCCCGGCCCGTCGCACAGGCCTGGGCGATATGCGCCAGGGTATTCGCCCCGGTATCGGGCACGTCACCGTTGAAGAAGCGATCCGCATCCGGCGCACCGCCGATGCCAACCGAATCCATCACGACCAGGAAAACACGTGCCATCAGCCGATCCCCTCGCGGATCAGGGGCGGCACGTCGGGCATCACCTCGCCGACCTGGATCGCGGCCTGAACGCTGCGCACCGCGGCCTCGGCGTCGCCCATGCGGGCGGCGTGGACCCGGCCCATGGGCTGGCCCTTGCGAACGCGGGTGCCAAGCGGGGCGATGTCCGACAGGCCGACCGCATAGTCGATCTTGTCGCCCTCGACCTTCCTTCCGCCGCCCAGATCGACCACGACCATGCCAAGCGCCTGCCCGTCCATCGCCGAGACATAGCCGTCACAGGGCGCGGGGATTTCGCGGATCACGGTGGATTCGGGCAGGAACCGGCCCGGATCCTCGACAAAGCGCAGCGGCCCTCCCATGGCGGCGATCATGCGACCGAAACGCTCGGCCGCCTCGCCCGAGGATATCGCCGCCATCATCGCCGCATGGCCCGCGGGAACATCCGCCACCAGCCCGGCACCGGCCAGAACCACGCCGCCAAGCGTGGCCGACAGGTCCAGCAGCGCGCCCTGGTCCCGGCCCGTCAGCACCGCACAAGAGGCCGCGACCTCTAGCGCATTGCCAAGCGAGGGGGCCAGTGGCTGGTTCATGTCGGAGATCACCGCAGCCGTCTTGCAGCCGGCCTCGTTCGCGGTGCCGACAAGCGCCTCGGCCAGGGATTTCGCCTCGTCCATGTTCTTCATGAAGGCGCCCGAGCCGATCTTGACGTCCAGCACCAGCCCGTCCAACCCTGCCGCCAGTTTCTTGGACAGGATCGAGGCGGTGATCAGGTCCAGGCTTTCCACGGTCGAGGTCACATCCCGGATCGCGTACAGGCGGCGGTCGGCGGGCGCGATGTCATGGGTGGCCGAGACGATGGCACAGCCCGCCCGGTCGACGATCTGGCGAAAGCGCGCCTCGTCCACCGAGGTCAGCACGCCGGGGATCGCCTCGAGCTTGTCGAGCGTGCCGCCGGTATGGCCCAGCCCCCGCCCCGAGATCATCGGCACATAGGCCCCGCAGGCCGCCAGCGCCGGGGCCAGGACCAGGCTGACGCAATCGCCCACGCCGCCGGTGGAATGCTTGTCCAGCACCGGCCCGTCCAGATCCCAGGACAGCACCCGCCCGCTGTCGCGCATGGCCAGCGTCAGCGCCACGCGGCCGTCGTCAGAAAGCCCGTTCAGCAGCGCGGCCATGGCAAAGGCCCCCGCCTGGGCGTCCGAGACGGCCCCGTCGGCCAGGCCCTGGGCGAACCACTGCAGGTCTTCCCGGCTGGGCGTTTCGCCGTTGCGCAACCGGGCAATGATACGGCGCGCGTCCATGTCAGCGGGCCTTTGTCGCGGCGCTGTCCATATGGCCCGCATCGAAGCGGCCCGGCAGGATTTCCGCCAGCGTCAGGGTCAGGGTCGCGCCCGTAAGCGTGCCCATGGTGACAGGGACGTCGCCTGCGCCGAATTCGTTCAGCTTCTGCCGGCAGCCGCCACAGCAGGGCACCGGGGTCGGGCTGTCGGCGATGACGGCGACCTCTTCGATCACGGTGTCGCCGGCGGCGATCATGGCGGCGATGGCCCCGGCCTCGGCGCAGGTGCCTTCGGGATAGGCCACGTTTTCCACGTTCACGCCCGTGTACACCCGCCCCGAGGCCGCGCGGATCGCCGCCCCGACCTTGAAGTTGGAATAGGGCGCGTAGGCGTTTTCCCGCACCTTGCGCGCGGCCTGCATGAGATCTGTCGCCGTTGCGGTCGTCCCTGTGGTGGTCTTGTCTGCCATCTACATGTCTTTCGTCTTTGGACGGGCCTGCGGCCCGGCATGTCTGGGTCTGATCAGCAGCGGGGCCCCGGGCCCGGCGCGGGCGGGCGGCGCGGATCGCCGGTTTGTTCTAATATCGGAGCCGGACCGGACCCCGGATCGGAACCCGCAGTGTTGGCCCGGCGCGGGCGCATTGCAAGACAGATTCCCGTGCGGGGCTGGCTGCCGTCGCGGCGACGGGGATGGCAGGAGGCCTCCGGCGGGAGTATTTTTGGCAAGATGATCGGTGGATTTGTTAACCTTAATGCGTGTTAAGGTTGGTCAATGGTAACCCGGCGGGGGCATGGGTGGTAAGGTCCGGAGGCGGCGCGGCGAGCGGGGTTTCGCCGGAGGGGGCTTTCACCCGCGCAGGATTTAGTTTAACGCTGAACTATCCCCCTTGAGGAGCCCGAGATGTCCACCGAGACCAACAAGAATGCCCGCGACACCCTGCGCCAGGCGGCCCTGACCTATCACGAGGTCCCGCGCCCCGGGAAACTGGAAATCCGCGCCACCAAGCCGCTGGCCAACGGCCGCGACCTGAGCCTGGCCTATTCGCCCGGCGTGGCCGAGGCCTGCCTGGAGATCAAGGACGATCCGGCCAATGCTTCGCGTTATACTGCTCGGGGGAACCTTGTGGCGGTGGTGTCCAACGGGTCGGCCGTTCTGGGGCTGGGGAACATCGGGGCGCTGGCCTCGAAGCCAGTGATGGAGGGCAAGGCCGTCCTGTTCAAGAAGTTCGCCGGCATCGATTGCTTTGACATCGAGGTCAACGAAAGCGACCCCGAGAAGCTGGCCGATATCGTCTGCGCGCTGGAGCCGACCTTTGGCGCGATCAACCTTGAAGACATCAAGGCCCCCGATTGCTTCGTGGTCGAGAAACTGTGCCGCGAGAGGATGAACATCCCCGTGTTCCATGACGACCAGCATGGCACGGCGATCGTCGTGGGGGCGGCCGCGACCAATGCGCTGCATGTCGCGGGCAAGGAGTTCGGGGACATCAAGGTGGTGTCGACGGGCGGCGGAGCGGCGGGCATCGCCTGTCTGAACATGCTGCTCAAGCTGGGCGTGAAGCGCGAAAACGTCTGGCTGTGCGATATTCACGGGCTGGTTTACGAGGGCCGGACAGAGGACATGAACCCGCAGAAGGCGGCCTTTGCCCAAGCCACGGACCTGCGGACGCTGGACGATGTGATCGAGGGAGCGGACCTGTTCCTGGGCCTGTCCGGCCCCGGCGTTCTGATGCCCGAACAGGTCGGGCGCATGGCCAGCCGTCCGGTGATCTTCGCCCTGGCGAACCCCACCCCCGAGATCATGCCGGACGAGGCGCGCGCCGTCGTGCCGGATGCGATCATCGCAACGGGCCGGTCGGATTTCCCCAACCAGGTCAACAACGTGCTGTGTTTCCCGTTCATCTTCCGAGGCGCGCTGGACGTGGGCGCGACCGAGATCAACGACGAGATGGAGCTGGCCTGTATCGAAGGTATCGCCGCCCTCGCCCGCGCCACCACCAGCGCCGAGGCCGCCGCCGCCTACCAGGGGGAACAGCTGACCTTTGGCGCCGATTACCTGATCCCCAAGCCCTTCGATCCGCGCCTGTCGGCCACCGTGTCCACGGCCGTTGCCAAGGCCGCGATGGAGTCGGGCGTGGCCACGCGGCCGCTGGAGGATCTGAACGCCTATCGCGAAAAGCTGAAATCCTCGGTCTTCAAATCCGCCCTGCTGATGCGCCCGGTCTTCGAGGCCGCGCGCACCGCCTCGCGCCGGATCGTCTTTGCCGAAGGCGAGGATGAGCGCGTGCTGCGCGCCGCCCAGGCGATCCTGGACGAGACCACCGAACAGCCGATCCTGATCGGCCGTCCCGAGGTGATCGAGGCGCGTTGTGAACGCGCCGGCCTGAAGATCCGGCCCGGCGTCGACTTCACCATCGTGAACCCGGAAAACGACCCCCGCTATCGCGACTACTGGGGCACCTATCACGATCTGATGGCCCGCAAGGGCGTGACCCCGGACCTGGCGCGCGCGGTCATGCGCACCAACACCACCGCCATCGGCGCGGTCATGGTGCACCGCGAAGAGGCCGACAGCCTGATCTGCGGCACCTTCGGCGAATACCGCTGGCATCTGAACTACGTCCAGCAGGTCCTGGGCCAGGGCGGGCTGCACCCGCATGGCGCGCTGTCGCTGATGATCCTGGAAGACGGGCCGCTGTTCCTGGCTGACACCCATGTGCATTCCAACCCCACGGCCGAGCAGCTGGCCAAGGCCGCCATCGGTGCTGCCCGCCACGTGAAGCGCTTTGGCCTGGTGCCGAATGTCGCGCTGTGCGGCCGGTCCCAGTTCGGCAACCAGGAGACCGAGACGGCTCAGCGCCTGCGCGACGCCATCGCCATCCTCGACAGCGCCCCGCGCGATTTCTGTTACGAGGGCGAGATGAACGTCGATTCCGCCCTGGATCCGGTGCTGCGCGAACGGGTCTTCCCCGGCAACCGCATGCAGGGCGCAGCCAACGTGCTGATCTTTGCCCATGCGGATGCGGCCTCGGGGGTGCGGAACATCCTGAAGATGAAGGGCGGCGGGCTTGAGGTCGGACCGATCCTGATGGGCATGGGCAACCGCGCCCATATCGTCAGCCAGTCGATCACCCCGCGCGGCTTGCTGAACATGGCGGCCATCGCGGGCACGCCGGTGGCACATTACGGATAAACGAAAACGGCGGCCTTGCGGGGCCGCCGTTTGTTTTTTCGCTTACCGGAACTGGCGCGCCTAGGCCGCGCGCCGCGCCTTGCGCAGCGCCAGGCCGCCAAGCGCCGTCAACAGAAGAACCCCGCCCGCAGGCAGCGGCACCGCCGGCGGCAGCGTATCGACAAAGACGTTGATGGAGGTGCTGGCAAAGATGTCGCCGTTCAGGAAAGCCGAAAGCGTGACCTGATATTCGCCGGCCCCAAGCGGAGCAAGCGGCAGAAAGCCCATGTTCACCGAGTTCTGCGCCACGTTGTTGTTCGAGAAGTTGCCGAAAAGACTGTGGGCCGCCCCTGACAATTCAATTCCGGCACCGCCATTGCCGGTCGAGTTGGTCCCGACATAGGACGTGGCGACCGCGCCAAGCGGGTCGTAGTCGAACATGGTCACCCCGGCGGTTGGATCATAATCCACGCTCATCAGATAGGTGTAGGTGTTCAAACTGTCCGAACCGTCGATGGTGTCGGAATTGATAGACCAGTCGAAGTTCCAAACAGAGCGGTTCCACGGCACGGTCTGCCCCGCGCTGTTGATCAGGTAATTGCCGGCACCATCCTGAACAATGCCAACCCCGATCTGATCATTGGGCGAGGAATAGCGGCGCTTGGCCCGCAGGCCCAGTTCGACCCCCTGATTGGTATCGACAGTGAACCCGCGGTTCACATTGCCCGACCCGAAAATGATGTCCGGCGTGATGGTATCGGCCTGAACAGGTGCGACGAAAAAGACGGCTGCCAAAGCAGCCGGCACGATGGATTTCAGAAACATGGTTACCCCCCTAGGTAATTTACCATTGAAAAAAGTTACACAATTGCCGAGTGAATGATCGACGGAATGCATTTTAAATCTACCCGCCCCTCGCCTGTAAAGGGGCTTTGCAATTTACGATTTTCCCGTAAAGCGTGTACTGCAACCGCAAAGACCGCCCGTCGCGCAGCACGGCATCCATCGCAGGCGCACATCCGGGCGAAACCCGCAAACTGCAAATAATTTTGCTTCACACCCCTAAAAACAGGACGATTTGCAAAACTTTGCAGGACAGAAAGGGGCATTTCTGCAAATATTCCGCGCCAAAGCGCCGCGCCTGCAGCCAAGGTGCTTGCCACGTGCGACCCCGCTATCCTACGACTTTCCCATGTCGGAGGAGGACCGAAACATGGGATACAAAGACGTCTATGCAAAATGGCAAAGCGACCCCGAAGCCTTCTGGATGGAGGCGGCCGAGGCCATCGACTGGGATGTGAAACCCAGCAAGGCTCTCGATGACAGCAAGGCGCCGCTTTACGAATGGTTCACCGACGCCAAGGTGAACACCTGCTACAATGCAGTCGATCGCCATGTGGAACAGGGCCGCGGCGAACAGACGGCCATCATCTACGACAGCCCCATCACCGGCACCAAGCGCTGGATCAGCTACAATGAATTGCGCAATCGTGTCGCCACTCTGGCCGGGGCCCTGCGGGCCAAGGGCGTGGAAAAGGGCGACCGCGTCATCATCTACATGCCGATGATCCCTGAAACGCTCGAGGCGATGCTGGCCTGCGCCCGGATCGGCGCGGTGCATTCGGTGGTCTTCGGCGGCTTTGCCTCGAACGAACTGGCCGTGCGCATCGACGACGCCAAGCCCAAGGCGATCATCGCCGCCTCTTGCGGGTTGGAGCCGGGCCGCGTCGTCCATTACAAGCCGCTCTTGGACGGGGCCATCGACCTGGCCACGCACAAGCCCGACTTCTGCGTCATCTTCCAGCGCGAAAACGAAGTGGCAGAACTGACGCCGGGCCGAGACGTTAACTGGCACGGGTTCCAATACGGGGTCGAACCGGCGGATTGTGTGCCGGTCGAAGGCAACCACCCGGCCTATATCCTGTATACCTCGGGCACCACCGGCCAGCCCAAGGGCGTCATCCGCCCGACCGCCGGGCACCTGGTGGCGCTGAACTGGACGATGAAGAACATCTACAACGTCGATCCCGGCGACGTGTTCTGGGCCGCGTCGGACGTGGGCTGGGTCGTCGGCCACAGCTACATCACCTATGGCCCGCTGGTCCACGGCAACACCACCATCGTCTTCGAGGGCAAACCCGTCGGCACCCCCGACGCCGGCACCTTCTGGCGCGTGATCTCGGAACATAAGGTCAAAAGCTTCTTCACCGCCCCCACGGCCTTCCGCGCAGTCAAACGCGAAGACCCCAAGGGCGAATTCATCAAGAAATACGACCTTTCCTGCCTCAAGACGATCTACCTGGCCGGCGAACGCGCCGACCCGGACACGATCAACTGGGCGCATGAGAAAACCGGCCTGCCGATTATCGACCATTGGTGGCAGACGGAATCCGGCTATCCCATGGTGGCCAACCCCATGGGCATCGAACACCTTCCGGTAAAGGTCGGCTCTCCTTCCGTTGCGATGCCGGGCTATGACGTGCAGATCCTGGACGAGGCCGGCAATCCGATGAAACCCGGTGAGCTTGGAGCCATCGCGATCAAGCTGCCCCTGCCCCCCGGCACCCTGCCCGGCCTTTGGAACGCCGAAGACCGGTTCCGCAAATCCTATCTCACCACCTTCCCCGGCTATTATGAAACCGGCGATGCGGGCATGATCGACGAGGACGGCTATCTGTACATCATGGCGCGCACCGATGACGTCATCAACGTCGCCGGCCACCGCCTGTCCACCGGCGGGATGGAGGAAGTCCTGGCCGCCCACCCCGACGTTGCCGAATGCGCGGTAATCGGCGTGACCGACCAGCTGAAAGGTCAGCTGCCCGTGGGCTTCCTGTGCCTGACCACCGGCGTGAACCGCCCGCACGACGAAATCGTCAGCGAAGCGGTCAAACTGGTGCGTGACCAGATCGGCCCCGTCGCCGCGTTTAAGCTGGCCGTGGTGGTGGACCGTCTGCCCAAGACCCGGTCGGGCAAGATCCTGCGCGCCACGATGGTCAAAATCGCCGACAGCGAGGACTTCAAGATGCCGGCAACGATCGACGACCCGGCCATCCTGGACGAAATCAGGGACGCTCTGAAAACCATCGGCCTGGCGAAGTAAACGGCGCGGTGCGTGCCCGGCACGCACCCACCCGCCTGTCTGAGCGCATGCGGCGTGCCTTTGCGGGCATGTGAGGCTTGCGCCCCGACGGGCCAACGCGGCGTGCCCCTTGGTACTGGCCTGCCGCCCCTTTCAGGTTTTCAAAACGAACCTCCGATTGCAAAAAACCGCCCTCGGCACGTGGAAACACGACACGGCGGCATCAAAAGCGCAATTTTGTAAAACAAATTACCTCGGCCGCGAAAAAATTATCTTTGTATTAACTTTTCCTCGCGATAATTTTGCCTATCAGACCAATTAAAACTGATTCCCAGCCCCGCATCGCTTGCGGATTTCGCCGGCATTTATTGCCTGCCGGCCTCTCTCGCTTTTGACTGGATTGACCATGATTAAATTCCTCGCCGCTGCGGCCTTTGCCGCAACGATCGCTACAGCTGCGTCTGCCGGAACCTATGTTGCCGTGGATTTCGACCGGAACGCAGACCTTTTCCCGCTAACCGACGGCTGGCTGCCCTTCACGCCGGCCCCCGGCACCGACATGACCGGCAACCAGGGCTCCACCGTCCCCTTCGATATCGTCGGCGACGGCAACGACGTCTGGAGCAGCACTGTCGGTGACTATGCCGGCACCAAGACGCTGAATGTGACCACGGACCTGTTCGGCGTGGACAAGATCTATACCCTGATCAACACCTTCTGGGGCAGCAGCATCACAGGCCTGACCTCGATCACCTTCAACGCGACCAATTCCGTCAGCCAGACCTTCGAACTGACCGGCGGTGTGGAAATCCGCGACTTCGCGTCCACCAGCTTCTCGAACACCACGACCAGCCCGAACACCTCGCTCTGGCATCTGAACGACAGCGGCTATTCTGTCGCCCGCCTCGACATGCAGGTCTTCGACCTGGAGGACGCTTTTCTTAGCGAAACGCTGACCAGCATCGTGCTGGAGGATAAAGGTCTGCATTACCAAGCCCTTGGCCAATATGCCCACCGCGCCTTCGTGGCTGGCATCACCGCCGAAATCACCCCGGCGGTTCCGCTGCCCGGTGCTGCGATGCTGTTTCTCGGCGCGCTCGGCTCCCTCGGGGCGGTCCGCAATCGCAGGACGCGCCACAAGGCCTGAACCCGTCGGCATTCAAAAGTCACTTTACAAAGACGCCCCAAAGCAAAACGGGCCAACACAAAACGGGCGGGGAAATCCCCGCCCGTCTTCGTATCGGCACTGAATTCAGCACAGATTCAGTGCTTCGCAATGAAGCTGTCTACTTCCTTCTCGGCCTCTTCCTTGGCATAGCCATAGCGTTCCTGCAGCTTGCCAACCAGCTTCTCGCGGTTGCCTGCGGCCACATCCAGATCATCATTGGTCAGCTTGCCCCACTGGGCCTGTGCCTCACCTTTGATCTGCTTCCAATTGCCTTCGATCTGATCCCAATTCATCACAATATCCTCCGTCAGGTTGCGTTACCTGACAAACCCGCGACGACGGGGAAATGTTCCGCGCTATGATCCAGCTGGCAATAGCCCGCGCAGACCGGCCCGGAATAGCGCAACCAATCAGACGAACTGCTCCTGGATCAGCCGTTCCTCCAATCCGTGGCCCGGATCAAAAAGCAAACGATGCACCACCTTGGGCTCCGACACGATCTCGACCGCGATCACATTAGGCACCGACCGGCTGTCCGCATCCGCCATGACCGGCCGCTTCTCGGGCTCCAGCACGTCGAACCGCACATGAGAGGCCACGGGGATCAGCGCCCCGCGCCAGCGCCGGGGCCGGAAGGGCGCAATCGCCGTCAACGCCAGCACGTCACTGTCGATCGGCAACACGGGCCCGTGGGCCGAATAATTATAGGCCGTGGACCCCGCCGGCGTGGCCACCAGCGCCCCGTCACAGACCAGCTCCTCCATCCGGACCTTGCCATCGACCGAAATCCGCAGCTTGGCCGCCTGGGGTCCGGCGCGCAGCAGCGAGACCTCGTTGATGGCCAGCGCCTGGGTCACCTTGCCGTCGGCCCGCGTCGCCTGCATGGCCAGCGGGTTGATCAGCGCCGTCTCGGCCCCGGCCAGACGCTCCAGCAGATCGTCGTCGTGATATTCGTTCATCAGGAAGCCGACCGTGCCCCGGTTCATCCCGTAGACCGGCGCGCGCAGACCTTGCGTCCGGTGCAGCGTCGACAGCATGAACCCGTCCCCGCCCAGGGCCACGATCACATCCGCATCCGCCTCCGAGACGTGCCCGTAACGCGCCACCAGCGCCTCGCGTGCCTCGCGGGCCCTCGGCCCCCGGCTGGCGACAAAGGCCAGTTTCATGTCCATCCCTCCGGTCCCGCGGCTTTGTTCGGTCCACTCATCCCCTTAGATACCAACCATAAAATGATCCGCGCCACCACCCCTGCCGCAATCAGTCGCCATAGCGTCACTTTCGCCCCTTTTCGCGCGACCAGCTATCCTATAATCAACCCGCCAAATGCACCTGGGAGACGACGCCATGAAAGACATCAAGGACGCAGGCTTTTTCACCGAAGCGCTTGAGACCCGTGACCCCGAAATTTTCGGCGCGATCCGCAACGAACTTGGCCGCCAGCGCGACGAGATCGAGCTGATCGCCTCGGAAAACATCGTATCCGCCGCCGTGCTCGAAGCACAGGGCTCGGTCATGACCAACAAATACGCCGAAGGCTATCCGGGCAAACGCTACTACGGCGGCTGCCAATACGTCGACGTGGCCGAGACCCTGGCCATCGAACGCGCCAAGGAACTTTTCGGCGCGGCCTATGCCAACGTGCAGCCCAACTCGGGCTCCCAGATGAACCAGGCCGTGTTCCTGGCGCTGCTGCAGCCCGGCGACACCTTCATGGGCCTCGACCTGAACTCCGGCGGTCACCTGACCCACGGCTCCCCGGTCAACATGTCCGGCAAATGGTTCAACGTGGTGTCCTACGGCGTGCGCCAGCAGGACGAGCTGCTCGACATGGACGACATCCGCGCCAAGGCGCTGGAGCATAAGCCCAAGCTGATCGTCGCCGGCGGCACCGCCTATTCCCGCGTCTGGGACTGGCAGGCCTTCCGCGACATCGCCGATGAGATCGGCGCCTACCTGATGGTCGACATGGCCCATATCGCGGGCCTTGTCGCAGGCGGCGCACATCCCTCGCCGATCGGCATCGCCGATGTAGTCACCACCACCACCCATAAATCCCTGCGCGGCCCCCGTGGCGGCATGGTCCTGACCAACGACGAAACCATCGCGAAAAAGATCAACTCCGCCGTCTTCCCCGGCCTCCAGGGTGGTCCGCTGATGCATGTCATCGCCGCCAAGGCCGTGGCCTTCGGTGAAGCCCTGCGGCCCGAGTTCAAGGACTACGCCGCCCAGGTCGTCAAGAACGCCCAGGCCATGGCGGATCAGCTGATGAAGGGCGGGATCAACATCGTCTCCGGTGGCACCGACAACCACCTCTGCCTCGCCGACCTGCGCCCCAAAGGCGTCACCGGCAAGGCGGCCGAGGCCGCCCTGGGCCGCGCCCATATCACCTGCAACAAGAACGGCGTGCCCTTTGACCCCGAAACGCCCTTCGTGACCTCCGGGATCCGCCTCGGTGCCCCCGCCGGCACCACCCGCGGCTTCGCCGAGGCCGAGTTCCGCCAGATCGCCGACTGGATCGTCGAAGTGGTCGACGGTCTCGCCGCCAACGGTGCCGACGGCAATGCCGAGGTCGAGGAAAAGGTCAAGGCCGAGGTCTCGGCCCTCTGCGCCAGGTTCCCGCTCTACGCCGACATGTGATCCCACACCGGCACGGCAACACCAAAAGGCCCCGCACCCCGCGGGGCCTTTCCCTTTGCCCTCTTTGGTTTTCCCAAATATCCCCGCCGGAGGCATCCGCCGCCCGCCAAGACCCGCCACGCTCGATCAAGCGCACCACCTAAGCGAGGCGCGCACGTCAGGGCGCGACGAGCAGCCGCAAAACGGTCAGATCCAGCCGCGCCAGCGCGCGAACAGCACCACAAGCGTGAAGAACAGCAGCAGGTTGAACGCAAGCGAGGCCGCGGCCCCGATCACCCAGCCCTTGCGCCGGTCCTTCATGTCGACCGATTTGGCACCATCGATCACGCGGTCCAGCGCCCGGTGCACCCGTGCCCAGTCGACCTGAAGCCGCAGCTGCGGATGCCCCGCCAGCTGCTGCGCCGCCAGAACCTCGCGCCCCGCCTTGCGGGCCCGGCGCGGCAGGCGACGGCCTGCGCGGGCCAGCGCCACCTCGAACCCGGCGGGCTTGCCGCCAAAGGTCTTGCGCAGGGCCGCCTCGGCCTCGTCCAGCCGGGTCTCAAACGTCTCTTCGGTTCTCAAAACGCGTGCCATGCCAATGCCATACCGCCAATCCAATCGCCGGACAATCCTTCCCAACATATCCGCCATGCGCCGCACCAAGGCCTCTGGTCGCCGCCCATCCCCCGCGCTACTGTCGCGCCATGCTGACGACCATTGTCCATGACGGCCCCGAAAAAGACTCCGACGCCCTGCCGCCCCTTGTCATCGCGCATGGGCTCTTCGGCTCGGCCCGCAACTGGGCCGTGATCGCCAAACGGCTCTCCGCCAAGCGCCGGGTCATCGCCGTGGACATGCGCAATCACGGCAACAGCCCGCATTACGACACCCAAAGCTATGCCGACATGGCCGGCGACCTGGCCGAGGTTCTGCAGGCCCATGGCACCCCCGACCTTCTGGGTCATTCCATGGGCGGCAAGGCCGCGATGACCCTTGCGGTGACCCACCCCCAGGCGCTGCGCCGCCTGGTCGTGGCCGACATCGCGCCCGTGGCCTACACCCATACCCAGACCGACAAGATCGACGCGATGGAGGCCGTGGACCTCGCCCCCCTCACCCGCCGGTCAGAGGCGCAGGAAGCCCTGGCCGAACAGGGCATCGACGAAGGCCTTCAGGCCTTCCTGACCCAATCCCTTGATCTCACGGAAAAACGCTGGCGCTTCAACCTGGCCACCCTGCGGCGCGAAATGGACAAGATCGTCGGTTTCCCCGAGCTCACCGGCCAGTTCGACGGCCCGACCCTGTTCCTGACCGGCGGCGACAGCCCCTACGTGCTGCCCGAGCACCGCGCACGGATCAAATCGCTCTTTCCCCGCGCGCGTTTTGCCAAGATCCCCGGCACCGGCCATTGGCTTCACGCGGAAAAGCCCCGCGATTTCGAGGCCACCGTCGACGCTTTCCTCTCGGCTCCAGATCCTTTGGCCGACCGGAGCTGACCGGAACTGACCGGGGCTGCCCCCTCAGGCCATCAGGCGTTTCGTCACCGCATAGGTCACTGGAACGGCCAGAATTCCCCCGATCGCGGCAGCGATCAGGATGGGGCGCAATGTGTCATGCCCCGAGACAAGCGCCACCACGATGCCGGACCCCGCCAGCGTGGTACCGATCAGCGAAAAAAGCATGGATGCCAGACGCAGCATGACCCGTCCTCCGTTTTGGAAACTGCCCGCATAGCCTAGCAAATACGGCGCAATCCCGGATTGATCTGGATCACAGCCGCCTGATCGGACGACGCAGATTTCGAACCATCCGCCAGCGTCCGGCGCGGGGCACGCCCCGCCCCCTGTCAGAACGCCGGAAGCGACGTGCTTACAGCCGGTTCCACCACGCCGCTGCCACCGATCGGGTCCCGAGCGCGGCCCAGTTCTTCGGCCACAAACCCCGATAGGCTATCGGAAATCGACGTCGGGAATTCGACCTGAAGCGCGTCGATTTCGCCATCGACCTGGGCCTCGATCTCGGCCAGGCTCAGCCCCTCGGACGCGATCCGTGCCACAAGCCGCACCAGACGCGCCTGCAAAACGTCCACAGGGATATGCCCAAGCTGGGGATTGTCGACCGTGGCCCGCGCCAGCCGAGAGGACACGACCGCCCTGTCGTCAGCAACCACCGGATCCGCAACCGGATCGCGCCGGGTCATCGACCAGCGCGGTCCCCCCATGTAGACCGCCGCAAACATCGTCTTGGCCACCATGTCCGGGGTGCCGCCAACGCGCAGGGCCTCGTAAAACATGCGGTGCGTCTCTTTCCAGCTACGCGTGTGATAATAGGGCGCGTCCTCATTCCCGACGCCGCAATAGCTGTCGTGGATCGCCGCCGCCTTGGCAAAGGACGGATCGCGCGGCTGCCCGACCACCCGCACCAGCGCCGGCGGGATCGAGGCCCCGTCGGTCAGGATCCCCTGCGGTGCGATCCACAGCCGCCCGCCACGATCCACAAAGCGCAGCTCTTCGGCAAGCGGTTGAAATGGATAGGGTCGGCGCGGCAGATGCACCTCGCCTCGGGACAGGCGCAGCGGGGCATTCAGGAAGGCGCAGATCGGGCTATCGGCGCGCGCGCAATAGCTGTCATCGGGACCAGCCGGGCCTGCACCGGTCTGGGCACAGGCTGCAAGTATCAGGGGAAGCGAAAGACAGATCAGAAAGTTGCGCATCTTCAAAAAGTCGGTTGAAAAGTCGGTATGTGATGCCGCGCAGAATTACCAATTCCCAACAAAGTTCAAGACCTGCCGCCACGCGACCCGGCGGAACTTGCATCAATCGGTGTTCGCCCGGCGATCGATCACCCCGAAAAGGAAAAAGCCCCGCCAAAAGCGGGGCTTTGATCAGACCTGGTACCGGATCTGACGGAGTTAATTGTCCATCTTCAGGGCCGAGATAAAGGCCTCTTGCGGGATGTCGACCTTGCCGAACTGGCGCATCTTCTTCTTGCCCGCCTTCTGCTTGTCCAGAAGCTTCCGCTTCCGGGTGGCGTCGCCGCCATAGCACTTGGCGGTCACGTCCTTGCGCAGCGCGGCCAGGGTTTCCCGCGCGATCACCTTGCCGCCGATGGCCGCCTGGATCGGGATCTTGAACATGTGGCGCGGGATCAGATCCTTCAGCTTCTCGCACATGGCCCGGCCGCGCATCTCGGCGCGGTCGCGGTGCACCATGATCGACAGCGCATCCACCGGTTCGTCGTTCACCAGAATCGACATCTTCACCAGATTGTCCTGGCGATAGCCCATCATCTGATAATCGAAAGAGGCATAGCCCTTGGTCACCGATTTCAGACGGTCATAGAAGTCAAAGACCACCTCGTTCAGGGGCAGGTCATAGACCACCATGGCCCGCGCGCCGGCATAGGTCAGGTCTTCCTGGATGCCGCGGCGATCCTGGCACAGCTTCAGCACGTCGCCCAGGTATTCGTCGGGCACCATGATGGTGGCCTTGATCCGGGGTTCCTCCAGGTGGTCCACATGGGTCAGGTCGGGCATATCGGCGGGGTTGTGCAGTTCAACCATGGTGCCGTCGCGCATGTAGACATGATAGATCACCGACGGGGCCGTGGTAATCAGCTCGATGTCGTACTCACGCTCGATCCGGTCGCGGATCACCTCAAGGTGCAACAGCCCAAGGAAACCGCAGCGGAAGCCGAAGCCAAGCGCGGCCGAGGTCTCCATCTCGTAGCTGAACGAGGCATCGTTCAGCGCCAGTTTCTCGATCGCGTCGCGCAGGTCTTCGAATTCGGCCGAATCCACTGGGAAAAGGCCACAGAACACCACCGGGACCGAGGGTTTGAAGCCCGGCAAGGGCGTCTCGCAGCCCTTCTTCTCGGTCGTGATCGTATCGCCGACCTTGGTGTCGCGGACCTGTTTGATCTGCGCGGTCAGGAACCCGATCTCGCCCGGTCCCAATTCGTCCACGGTCTGCATCGCGGGGCGGAAGACACCGATCCGGTCCACCGGATAGCGCGCGCCGGTCTGCATCATCTTGATCTGGTCGCCCTTCTTCAGGACGCCATCCATGATCCGCACCAGAACGACAACGCCCAGATAGGCGTCATACCAGCTGTCCACCAGCATCGCCTTCAGCGGCGCGTTGCGGTCCCCCTTGGGCGCGGGCAGCCGGGCGACGATGGCCTCTAGCGTGTCCTCGATCCCCAGGCCCGACTTGGCGGACACAAGCAGCGCATCCGAGGCATCGATGCCGATCACATCCTCGATCTGCTCCTTCACCCGTTCGGGTTCCGACGCGGGCAGGTCGATCTTGTTCAGCACCGGCACGATGTCATGATCCGCGTCGATCGCCTGATAGACGTTGGCCAGCGTCTGCGCCTCGACCCCTTGGGTGCTGTCCACCACCAGCAGCGATCCTTCGACCGCGCGCATGGACCGCGACACCTCATAGGCGAAATCGACGTGGCCGGGGGTGTCGATCAGGTTCAGCACGTAGACCTCGCCATCCTTGGCGCGGTATTCGATGCGGACCGTGTTCGCCTTGATGGTGATGCCGCGTTCCCGTTCGATATCCATCGCATCGAGAAGCTGTGCCTTCATCTCGCGTTCGGACACGGTGTTGGTCGATTGAATCAGACGGTCGGCCAGGGTGGATTTCCCGTGGTCGATATGGGCAACGATCGAGAAGTTGCGGATATGATCTAGGTCGGTCATGGGCCGGTCAGATAGCAGAGGATTGAAAGGCGTGGAAGATGGCATGAACACGCGCAGCCCCCTGCTCTGACGATTTCGTGAAGGGTCGGCGGAATTCGCCGCACTACCATTCCGCAACGTCACAGAATTTACGCCCTGCCCGAGGATCGACAGCCCGATCCGCCGGCAGCCACAAGGGGGGAGACCTGCCCATGCTTTCACGACGTTCCATCCTTCTGACCGGGGCCGCGGCCACCGGCAGCCTGCTGATCCGGCCCTATGCCGCCATGGCCGAAAGCCACGCCGCCAAGACCATGGCCGGCGAAATGACCGGCGATGTCTACAAATCCCGCAGCGGTGAGGTGGTGATCCACCCCGTCGCCCATGCCTCTTTCGTGATGGAGACGCCCGCAGGCACCTTCTATGTCGATCCCGTAGGTGGCGCGGACGCCTATGACGGCATGCCGATGCCCGATTTCATCCTGATCACCCATCACCACGGCGACCACTACGACCCCGACACGCTGTCCGGTCTGTGGCACGACAACCTGGCCATGATCACCAACCCCGAGGTCTTCGAGAAACTGCCCGAAGAGATGAAGGCCAAGACCCGGTCCCTGTCGAACGGCGACCAGGGCGAGGCCCGCGGCCTGCCGATTCAGGCGATCCCGGCCTACAACACGACCCAGGACCGTCTGAACTATCACCCGCAGGGCCGCGACAACGGCTATGTCCTGTCGGTGGACGGCCTGCGGATCTACATCGCCGGCGATACCGAAGACATCCCCGAGATGCGCGCCCTGACCGACATTGACATCGCCTTCGTGCCCTTCAACCTGCCCTACACCATGACCGAGGATCAGGCCGCCAGCGCCGTTGCCGAATTCGGCCCCAAGGTGGTCTATCCCTACCACTACCGCGACAGCGACCCCGAGCTGTTCGCCAAACTTCTGGCCGAGGCGAACGACACCCCGCAGGTCGTCATGGGCCCCTGGTACGGCAGCACCACGTGACGTCCTTCCCTTCACCGCAAACCAGAAGCGCCGGGCCAGTCCCCGGCGCTTTTTTCATGCCTTCGCCTGTCCGCCCCCCCTGCCCCCGCAGGTCTGCCCGGAGGATAGGCAAACCCTTGCGCATCGCCGCCACACCCCCCTGTGGAAAAGTTGAAAAACGCCGAAAAATGCGCCATGGTCCGGCCAGCCGGATCAGGATCAATCGCGCCTGACCCGGCGGACCGTAGTGAACCGAACCAACGGCCCGGAGCAGCAAAGCACTCTCCGGCACGGGACAAAGGCAGTAGAATGCGCATTATCCTGACGGCGGCCGGTGCCGCCCTTATCCTATCCTCGATCCCGGCCCAGGCAGGCCCGATCACCCGCGCCTGCATGGCGTCGGACAGCAAGAACCGCAACAGCGCGGTCTGCGGCTGCATCCAGCAGGCCGCCAACCTGACGCTGGACCAGTCGGACCAGAAGCTGGCCGCCCAGATCTTCCGCAAGCCGCAGATGGCACAGGACATCCGCATGTCCTCGAACGCGCGGCACGAACAATTCTGGCTGCGTTACAAGGCCTTCGGGGCCGTGGCCTCGGAAACCTGTTCCTGATCTGATCCGTCTTTGACACGGCCCTGCCCGGTAGCGCCTCCGCGCACCGGGTTTTCGGCGTTTTCGCTATATCAGCTGAATATGTCAGCTTGCCAGGTCGTCCAGCAGCCCCAGCGCGCAGGCCTCGATCAGCTGCAGTGCCCCGTCGAAATCGCGGGTGTAATAGGGATCCGGCACCTTGTCGGCCCCCATTTCGGGCGCGTATTCGGTGAACAGCCGCGCGGGCACCTTTGCCCCCTTAGGCCGCTGCGCCTCAACATCCGCCAGGTTCTGCGCGTCCATGCAAAGGATCAGGTCGAACCGCGCGAAATCCGCACTGGAAAACTGCCGCGCCCGCAGGTCCGCAAGGTCATACCCCCGGTCGCGCGCCGCCTGTTCCATAAGGCCATAGGGGGCCTCTCCGACGTGCCAGCCGCCGGTGCCGCAGCTGTCCAGATCAAGCGCCATTCCCCGGTTCAGCGCCATCTGGCGCACCACCCCTTCGGCGGCCGGGGACCTGCAGATATTTCCAAGGCAGACAAAGAGGATGCGGGCGTCATGTGTCATGCGCTAGGCTTAGCCCAGCCAGACCGCAGATCGCAATCCCGAGAGGCCCGAGAGGTTCACCCATGGAAAACATCGTCATTCTGACCGGCGCGGGCATTTCCGCCGAAAGCGGCATGGGTACCTTCCGCGGCGCGGGCGGCCTGTGGGAAAACCGGCGGGTCGAGGATGTCGCCACGCCAGAAGGATTCGCCCGTGATCCGGCCCTGGTCCACGCCTTCTACAACGCCCGCCGCCAGCGGGCCGCCCAGGTCGCCCCCAATGCCGCACATATGGCCATCGCCCGGCTGCAGCGCGACTATCCTGGCACAGTCACCCTGATCACCCAGAATGTTGATGCCTTGCATGAAAAGGGCGGATCGGGGGACGTGATTCACATGCATGGCGAACTGGCGGGCGCGCTTTGCGCCGCCTGCGACCACCGCTGGACCGCCCCAGACGAGATGCAGCCGGGCCATCCCTGCCCCGCCTGCGCCGCCCCCGCCGCGCGCCCCGATGTGGTCTGGTTCGGCGAAATGCCCTATCACATGGAGAGGATCCTGGACGCCCTGTCGCAGGCCACGCTTTTTGCCGCGATCGGCACCAGCGGACAGGTCTACCCCGCCGCCGGATTCGTGCAGGAGGCCTATACCGCCGGGGCCCATACGGTCGAAATCAACCTGGAGCCCTCGGCTGTGGTCTCGGACTTCGCCGAGACCCGCTTCGGCCCCGCCACCCAGACAGTCCCCGCCTGGGTGGAGGAACTGCTGACCCGCTAGCCTTTTCGGACCAGTCTGCGCGGGCCAGTCGTTCCGGGTCAGTCTGCGCGGATCATTCGGTGTGGGTCATCTTGCCGTGGTCCATGCTGCCATGGTCCATCTTGCCGTGATCCATCCCATGATCCATAGCGTCCTGACGCTCCAGATCGACGGTCACGTCCACGGTGATTTCGCCTGCCTTTTCAAAGACAAGCACCAGCGGGAAAGTCATGCCCTGCTCAAACGGGCCAGTCAGCCCCATGAACATCACGTGATCCCCGCCGCGCTTCAACATATGCACGCTACCCGCCGCGACCGGAAACCCGTCCTCGACCTCGCGCATCTTCATGACGCCGTCGCCCGCGTCGATATGGGTGTGCAGCTCGACCCGCTTGGCCACATCGGCCCGGGCCGCGATCAGGCGGTCATCCTCGGGGCCGGAGTTGGCGATATGCAGGAAGGCCGCCCCCGCCATGGCCATCGGGCCAGAGGATCGTGCATAGGCGTCATGCACCTCGATCTCGGCCAGGGCGGCGGTGGTGAAGGCAAGGGTGGAAAGCCCGGCAAGGGCGATGGAACGCATCAACATGGCGTTGTCCTTTGATCTGAAGTGGAAAAACCGGTTTCAGATCCGCACCGGCGGCCCCCGCGCCACACGCTCGACCAGCGCCTGCCGCGCCGCGCCCACGACCGGTGCCACATATCCCTGCGGCACCACCGTCAACGCCACCGGCCCCGCCGTCACATCCGGCAGATCCAGCGCAAGAATCAGCGACAGCGCAAACTCCGGGCAATAGACCGGATCGCCCAGGGGCTGCCCCTCGGCATCCACATAGACCATCACCGGCCCGCTGCCCGTGCACAGCTCCATCCGGCCCGCCGGGCCCGGTGCCCCATGCGCCACGGCCGCCGCCTGCCCGGTCAGGACAACCAGAAGGCTCAGCACAAGCGACAGGACATGGCGATGCAGCAAGGTCATACCCATCCGCTATCCCGCCCCGCCGGCAATGTCACGGCGACAAAAAGAAACAGCCCCGCATCCCATAGGGGTGCGAGGCTGCCTCAAAGCATAGGATCGTCAGATCAGGCGGTTGCCTGGCTCTTTTCGATTTCTTTCTTGACCTTCAGCGCGTTGGCCGACAGCTCGCTGTCTTTTGCCTTGGCCAGGAACTTGTCCAGGCCACCGCGGTGGTCCACGGTGCGCAGGGCGGCTGCGGAAATGCGCAGCTTGATGTTGCGGCCCAGTGCTTCGGAACGCAGGGACACGTCGTTCAGGTTCGGAAGAAACCGACGACGGGTCTTGTTGTTTGCATGGCTGACGTTGTTGCCAGTCATGGGGCCTTTGCCGGTCAGTTCGCAGCGGCGCGACATGGGGTCACTCCTCGTGTCTCTGTCGGGCGAACGGTCGCGCCCATCTTCGGTAAAACAAACGGGCACCGCCAAAGGCCGTGCCCCGAATTCAGTTCGCGCCTGATACGCCCCTTCCCCCCCCTCGTCAAGCCCCGTCCCTCGGATTCTCCACTCCCTTTCCCCCAAGATGTGGATCCCCCTGCCAAAGCCTGTGCCTCCACCAAGGCTTCCCCTCGCCCGCAGGCACCAGAACGCCCCTGGCACGCCCTGCCCGCTGACCTTCACCTGCATCCTTCCAGGACCAACCCAGCCCCTTCAGGCATTAACCTTAACCCTCGTTAACCCTAACCCCCATTGACCTTAACGCGCGCGCCCCCTCCCGAGGTCCGCGCCCCCCAGATCCCAATCACCTGCTCAAAATACTCCCGCCGGAGGCAACCCCGGCCAGCCGCCCGCACACCCCTCAGGACTTCAGCGCCGCCAGCATCTCCTCGGCCGCCGCCGTGGCGGTCATCTCGCCCGCCGCCACCGCGTCGCCCAATTCCGCCATGCGCGCCCGCGCCCCTGATTCCATCAGCCGCGCCAACAACCCATTGCGCACGTCCTCGCCGAACCAATACCGCGCCTGGTCGGCCCGCCGGGCATCGAAGAACCCGTTCTCGCGCCGCCAGTCCGACAGCGCCTGCATCTCGTCCCAGGCCCCCTCAAGCCCGGTTTCCTCCACCGCCGAGACGGTCATCGCCTTGGGAAAGCCCTCCGGATCCTGCGGCCGCTTGCGCAGCAGCCGCAGCGCGCCGGCATAATCCGCGCAGGTCCGTGTAGCGGTGGACTTCAGCTCTCCGTCCGCCTTGTTCACCAGGATCATGTCGGCCATCTCCATGATGCCGCGCTTGACCCCCTGAAGCTCATCGCCCCCCGCCGGGGCCAGCAGCAACAGGAACAGATCGGTCATTTCCGACACCATCGTCTCGGACTGGCCGACGCCCACGGTTTCCACCAGCACCACGTCGAACCCTGCCGCCTCGCACAGCGCCACCGCTTCCCGCGACCGTCGGGCAACCCCGCCCAGCTGGCTCTGCGACGGCGAGGGCCGGATAAAGGCCAGCGGTTCGCGCGACAGCCGCTCCATCCGGGTCTTGTCGCCCAGGATCGATCCCCCCGACCGGGCCGAGGACGGATCCACCGCCAGAACCGCCACCCGCAGCCCGCGCGCCGTCAGCATCATGCCGAAGGCCTCGATAAAGGTGGATTTCCCCACCCCCGGCGTGCCCGACAGCCCGATGCGCAGCGCCCGGCGGTCCCCTTTGCGCGCCAGCGTCTCAAGCAGCGCCACGGCATCCGCCCGATGATCAGCCCGGCCGCTTTCCACCAGCGTGATGGCCCGGGCCAGGCTTCTGCGGTCCCCTGCGGCGATCTTTTCGGCCAGCGCGTCTATATCCATGTCGTCCCGTCCTTGCCCTGTCGGCCCCGATCCGCGCGGGCCCTGCGCGGTTATGCAACGCCACCCGCGGCGCAGCAACCCGCGCGCCCTTTCCCGGTCCCGTCCCGGGCGTCTCCTCAAAGCGCCCGTCCCGGGCATCTTCCTGCTGCGCCCGTTCCGGGCGACGCCCCACAAGCCCGCCCCATCTGGCCTTGCGCCCGCCGATCGCCCATAACGCCCGCATGACACGCGACGCCCTGCCCATCGACGACATCCTGCCCGACCTGATCACCGCCCTGCGCGCCAAGGGGCGGGCCGTGCTGCAGGCCCCGCCGGGCGCGGGCAAGACCACCCGCGTGCCGCTGGCCATGCTCGACGCAAGCCTCACCGCGCAGAAGATCGTCATGCTCGAACCCCGGCGCCTGGCCGCCCGTGCCGCCGCCGACCGCATGGCGGCGACCCTGGGCGAAGAGACCGGCCAGACCGTCGGCTACCGGGTGCGCGGCGATGCCCAGACCTCGAAATCCACGAGGATCGAGGTCGTGACCGAAGGCATCCTGACCCGCATGATCCAGTCCGACCCCGAGCTTTCGGGCATCGGCGCCGTGATCTTTGACGAATTCCACGAACGGTCCCTAAATGCCGACCTTGGCCTGGCGCTCTGCCTGGAAATCGCCGGGGCCCTGCGCGACGACCTGATCCTGCTGGCCATGTCCGCGACGCTCGATGCCGCACCGGTGGCCGAGCTGATGCAAGCCCCGATCCTGACCTCGGAAGGGCGCGCCTTCCCCGTCGACATCCGCCACCTCGACCGCCCCCTGCCGCGGGAAACACGCATCGACCAGGCCGCGGCCGAGGCCGTGCTGCGCGCCCTGCCGGAAACCTCCGGCGGGTTGCTGGTCTTCCTTCCCGGCGAAGGAGAGATCCGCCGCACCGAGGCCCGGTTGCGCGACCGCCTGCCCGCCGAAGTGGCGCTGCATACGCTCTTCGGCGCGATGCCCCTGGCCGCGCAACGCGCCGCGATCCGGCCCGCACAAAAGGGGCGCAAGATCGTGCTGGCCACTTCGATCGCGGAAACCTCTCTGACCATCGAAGACATCCGTGTGGTGATCGACGCAGGCCTCGCCCGGCGTGCCCGCTTCGATCCCGGCTCGGGCATGTCGCGGCTGGTCACCGAACGTGCGTCCCGGGCCGAGGCGACACAGCGCGCCGGCCGCGCAGGCCGAGTGGCCGATGGCACCTGCTATCGCCTCTGGACCAGGGGCGAGGAAGGCGCGCTGCCCCCTTTCGCCCCGCCGGAAATCGAAACTGCCGATCTTGCCCCCCTGGCCCTGGACCTCGCGCAATGGGGGGCCGCGCCCGATGCGGTGCCCCTGCTGACCCCGCCCAATGCCGGCACCTATGCCGAGGGCCTGGCCCTGCTGACCGATCTTGGCGCGTTGAAATCCGGCCAGATCACCGACCATGGCCGCGCGCTGGCGGCGCTTCCAACCCATCCGCGCTTGGCCAACATGCTGGTCCGGGCCGGGAAACCCGCCGCCACGCTGGCCGCGCTGCTGGCCGAACGCGATCCCCTGCCGCGTGGGGCCCCCACGGACCTCTCTCTGCGGATCGAGGCCATCGCCGACCCCAAGGTCTTCGCCGCCCGCCGCCCCTGGGCCCCGGACCGCGGCGGGATCGCGCGCATCCGCGAAGACGCCCGACGCCTTTCCCGCCTGGCTCCCGACCTGAAGACCCAGGCACCCATGCCGCTTGCCGAAATGGCCGCCCTTGCCTATCCCGACCGCATCGGCCAGCGCCGTAAGGGTGACACACCGCGTTATGTCCTGTCGGGCGGCAAGGGGGCCGTGCTGCCCGAGGGCGACACGCTTGCCGCCGCGCCCTTCCTCGTGGCCACAGACCTGGACGGCAACCCGCGCGAAGCCAAGATCCGCCAGGCCGTTCAGATCACCGCGGCCGAGATCCGCGCAGCCTTTCCCGACCGCATCCAATGGGTCGACAGCTGCAGCTGGTCGAAACAGGACCGCCGCGTCCAGGCCCGCCAGCAAGAGCGTCTGGGCCACGCCGTACTGGACGACCGGATCTGGAAGGACGCCCCGAAAGAGGCCATCGCCCGCGCCATGCTGGACGGGGTGCGCGACCTCGGGCTGACGATTTCCGACAAGGCGCGCCTGTTCCTCGCCCGCGCGCGCCTGGCCGCAGACAGCATGAACCTGCCGGACCATTCCGATCAGGGCCTTCTGGACACGGCCGAAGACTGGCTGCTGCCCTATCTTTCGGGGATCCGCGATGCCGCAAGCTGGCGGCGCTTTGACATCCTGCCTGCGCTCAAGGCCCGGCTAGACTGGGACCAGGCACAGGCGCTTGACCGGATCGCGCCGCCGGGCTTCACCACGCCTCTGGGCCGCACCATCGCCATCGACTACGCCTCTGACCCGCCCGAGGTCTCGCTTCGCCTGCAGGAGCTCTTCGGCCAGACCTCGCACCCTTCGGTCGGCGGCACGCCTTTGAAACTCACCTTGCTTTCCCCGGCCGGCCGGCCGATCCAGACCACATCCGACCTGCCCGGCTTCTGGTCCGGCAGCTACGCCGACGTGCGCAAGGACATGCGCGCGCGCTATCCCAAACACCCCTGGCCCGAGGACCCGACCCAGGCCGACCCCACCCTGCGCGCCAAACCCCGCAAGGCCTGAGCACCGCCATCGTTGAAAATTCACGCCTTTGGCGTGAAGCCTCCGGCGGGGACATTTATAGCAAGAGGATGTCAGGGGCGCGCCCACCCCATCCTCTTGCCAGAAATATCCCGGGAGGGTGATGCGGCTTGCCGCCGAGGGAGGGCAGCGCCCTCCCTTATCTTTATTTATCCAGGCACCAGCGCATCACGGCCTTCTGGGCGTGCAACCGGTTCTCGGCCTCGTCGAAGATAACCGACTGGGGCCCGTCCATCACAGAAGATGTCACTTCCTCTTCGCGATGCGCCGGCAGGCAATGCATGAACAGCGCGTCCTTGCCCGCGGCTTCCATCAGCCGGTCATTGACCTGGTACGCGCGCAACAGGTTGTGCCGCCGCTCGCGCGAGGATTGGGCGTCATGCATCGACACCCAGGTGTCCGCGACGACCAGGTCCGCGTTCTCGACCCCCTTCCAGGGATCACGCTGGATGGTGAAATTCACACCCGCTTCGCGCGCCATGTCGACGAATTCCCGATCCGGGTCCAGCTGTTGCGGACCGCAGAAGGTCAGGTTGAAGTCGAACTGCTGGGCCGCATGCAGGAAAGACGCAAAGACATTGTTGCCGTCGCCCATCCAGACCACGTTCTTGCCTTTGATCGGGCCGCGGTGTTCTTCGAAGGTCAGCACATCCGCCATGATCTGGCAGGGGTGGGTCCGGTCCGTCAGGCCGTTGATCACCGGCACGCTGGCGTATTCCGCCATCTCCTGCAGGACCGATTCATCGAAGGTCCGGATCATGATCAGATCCACGTAGCGCGACAGCACCCGGGCGGTATCGGCGATGGTTTCTCCGTGGCCCAGCTGCATGTCCTGGCCGGACAGCACCATGGTCTGCCCGCCCATCTGGCGCACCCCCACGTCGAAGGACACCCGCGTCCGGGTCGAGGGCTTTTCGAAGATCAGCGCGACCATGTGACCGGCCAGGGGCTGTTCGTCGTCCGGGGCCCCCTTCGGGCGGCCGGCGCGGGCCTCTTTCATGGCGCGGCCCTGGTCGATCATGGCCCGCAGATCACCGGGCGTGGTGGTGTGAATGTCCAGAAAATGTTTCATCGTCTTGTCCTGTCTGTCCGGTGCGCGGCGGGCCCTGCCCGCGCGCGCGCCCCGTCTTGATATCTCGGGGTATCGCCCCCAAGGGCCTCGGCCCTTCGGGGCAGCCCCCGGCCGCCTTACCCCTGCACCGCGATGCGCTTGGCGGTGCGATCCAGCCGCTCCACCGCCTCTGCGATCTCCTCTTCGCTCAGCGTCAGGGCGGGCAGAAGGCGCACGACGTTGTCGGCGGCGGGCACGGTGATCAGCTCTTCCTCATAGCCGGCCTTGACCAGATCCGCGGGCGCGACCTTGCACTTCAGCCCCAGCATGAAACCCTGACCGCGCACCGCCTCGAAGACCTCGGGGTTCTCGGCCACCAGCCCTTCCAGCTTCTGACGCAGCAGCGCGCCCTTGCGCCCGACCTCTTCCAGGAAACCCGGCTCGGTGATCGCGCCCACCACGGCCAGGCCCACGGCACAGCCCAGGGGGTTGCCGCCATAGGTCGACCCATGGGTGCCCGCGACCATGCCGCTGGCTGCATCCTCGGTCGCCAGCACCGCGCCCAGGGGGAAACCGCCGCCGATGCCCTTGGCCACCAGCATGATATCCGGCGTCACCCCGGCCCATTCATGGGCAAACAGACGCCCGGTCCGGCCCATGCCGCACTGGATCTCGTCGGCGATGAACAACGTGCCGGTCTCGTCACACAGCGCGCGGATCGCCTTCAGCAGACCGTCGGGCGCAACGTTGATGCCGCCCTCGCCCTGCACCGGTTCGATGAGGATGGCGGCGGTCTTGTCGGTGACCACCGACTTCAGCGCCTCCAGGTCCCCCCAGGAAACCTGGCGGAAGCCGGGCAGAAGCGGCCCGAAGCCCTTGACCATCTTCTCGGTCGGGGCGGCGGCGATCGCGGCCGAGGACCGGCCATGGAAGGCCCCGGTGAAGGACACGATCTCGACCCGCTCGGGCTGGCCCTTCTCGTACCAGTACTTGCGCGCCATCTTTACGCCCAGCTCCATGCTCTCGGTGCCCGAGTTGGTAAAGAAGACCGTATCGGCAAAGGTTGCATCGACCAGCTTGTCGGCCAGCGCCTGCTGCTGCGGGATCTCATAGAGGTTCGACACGTGCCACAGCTTCTGGGCCTGGCTCACCAGCGCATCCACCACCACCGGGTTGGAATGGCCAAGCGCCGCCACCGCGATCCCCGACCCGAGGTCGAGAAATCGGCGCCCGTCCTCCTCGATCAGCCAGGAACCCTCGCCCTTCACGAAATGAAGGGGGGCACGGGAATAGGTCGGCAGAACGGACGGGATCATCGCGTTATCCTTTGCATATGGAAGTCCTGAGGAAGCATAGCCCAAAGGTCAAAGTCAACATTTTCAGGGGGTTTTGCACCATATTGGTGCAGATGAACACGGGATGGACGCGGGATGGACACTGGCCAATCGCCGCCGTCGACGTCAGGCGTGGCTGCGTCGGCGTCGGATCTCGGAATGGCGCGTCATCATGTTCATGCGCTTCCCATACAGCCGCACCCCGCCACTGCAAAGCGCAAAGCCGCGCCCGCCCCCATTCCGCGCGCCACGTCGGCAATTCCGCCACATTCCCGGACCACCCCTGTTCGCCTGCGAAAAACCGCCCCCCCCTCTTTGGTTTTCACAAATATCCCAGGGGGGGCGACATTCCCCGAATGTCGCGGGGGGACAGCGTCCCCCCTCCCTGCCCGCACCACGAAAAAGGCCGCCCGACATGCCGGGCGGCCCAACCTTCACACAGTCCTCAAACCGTCACTCGGTCGCGGTGCCCTCACCGCTCTGCGCAGCCGCATCCGATCCGGCATTTCCACCGGCCTCAGCCCCCGGTTCCGCCCGCAGCGCCCCGTTGACCCAGTCTCCGCGCTCGGCCTCGCCCGAGGCATAGGTCATCACGCCCTGCCCCTGGCGGCGGCCACCCTCGAAGAAGCCTTCGTAGACATCGCCGTTGGCATAGGTGGCGCGGCCCTTGCCGGTGATCTCGCCATCTTTCCAGCCGCCTTCGTAAACAAAGCCATCGGCCATCTCGATCCGGCCCTCGCCGTCACGCTTGCCGGCCTTGAACCCGCCCTCGTAGACCGACCCGTCGGCATAGGTCGCCTTGCCCTGGCCCTCGCGTTCGCCATCGACCCACTGGCCTTCGTAGCGATAGCCGTCGGGATAGGACATCACGCCCTGCCCATGGTTCTGGGCATTGCGGAACTCTCCCTCATAGGTCAGCCCGCTTGGATAGGTGGCGATGCCGCGGCCGTCGATCACGCCGTCCTTCCACTGGCCCTCGTAGGTGGCGCCGTCGGGATAGGTGATCTTGCCGATGCCATTGGCCAGGTCATCGCGGAACTCGCCCTCGTAGACCGACCCGTCGGGATAGGTCACGCGGCCCACGCCCTCGATCTTCCCGCGCACCCACTGGCCCGCGTAGGTATAGCCATCCGCGCCGGAAAACTGGCCTTCGCCGTGGCGCAGGTCGTTCTCGAATTCGCCCTCGTAGACGTCGCCGTTGGCATAGGTGACCTTGCCCCGGCCCTCGCGCTTGCCCTCGACCAGTGCGCCTTCGTAGATGTCGCCATTGGGCTGGGTCAGCGTGCCGACCCCGTCGATCTGGCCGTTCTTCCAGGCCCCTTCATAGATCAGGCCGTCGGGCATGGTCAGCTTGCCCTGCCCCTCGCGCGCGCCGCGCACGATCTGGCCCACGTAGATCGCCCCGTCGGGGTAGGAGATCTGGCCCTCGCCTTCCTTCACCCCGTTGACCCATTCACCGTCATAAAGATAGCCGCCCGGGGCCTTCATCACGCCGCGCCCGTGGTGCATGGCGTTCAGGAACTGACCCTCGTAGCTGGTGCCATTGGCGTAAGAGGCAACGCCGGTGCCATTGATCTTGCCCTCTTCCCAGTCGCCCTCATAGGTGCCGCCGTCCGAGAAGATGATCTTGCCCACGCCATCGGGTTTGCCCTTGGCAAATTCGCCCTCGTAGACCGATCCATTGGGAAACTTGGCGGTGCCTCGGCCGCGGATCTCGCCCTCGACCCAGTCGCCGGAATATTCGTAGCCATTGGGCAGCGTATAGGTGCCGGTGCCGTGCTGAAGTCCGTCCTTGAACGTGCCCTCATAGACGCCGCCGTCGTCATATTGCTTGGTCTGGACCTCCTGCGCCCAGGAAGGAGCCGCACCAACACCCAACCCCGTCAGGCCCAGCCCCGCCGACAGGGTAACAGCCCGCCCGACAGCAAGCGCATGCGCGCCCAGACGCCTAGTCCGATCCGATCTTTGCTGTACCTTGCGCATCACCTTGCCCCCCGGGACATCCGCCAAACCTCGGCCAATCAGCGGCCGATCCCCGGCCATCTTGCGGGCCGGATCGGGTCAAAACCTAAGACGCAGACGGCTGACCCGCAATGCCTTTTGGCCAAATCACCTTTTCCTTGCCGCCCCCTGCCGCTAAGCAGGCACGGACAGGACGAACGAGGCCCCGATGACCGACAGCTTCCGCATCACTTTGTGCCAGCTCAACCCGACGGTCGGCGACATTGCCGGCAATGCCGCCAAGGCGCGCGACGCCTGGGAACAGGGCAAAGCCGCCGGGGCCGACCTGGTCGCCTTTCCGGAAATGTTCATCACCGGTTACCAGACCCAGGACCTGGTCGAAAAACCGATCTTTCACCAGACGGCCATCGCCGCGATCGAGGCCCTGGCCCGTGACTGCACCGACGGCCCCTCGATCGCCATCGGCGGCCCCGCTCTGGAAGGGGCCTCTCTCTACAATGCCTACTACGTGCTGACCAAGGGCAAGATCGTCAGCCGCGCGCTGAAGCATAACCTGCCCAATGAAACCGTCTTCGACGAGGTCCGGCTCTATGACAGCGGGCCGCTTGGCGGGCCCTATGCCGTTGGAAACACGCGCATCGGCAGCCCGATCTGCGAAGACGCCTGGCACCCCGAAGTGCCCGAAACCCTGGCCGAGACCGGGGCGGAATTCCTCCTGGTGCCCAATGGCTCGCCCTACTACCGCGGCAAGATGGACACCCGCTACAACCACATGGTGTCGCGCGTGGTCGAAACGGGGCTGCCGCTGATCTACCTCAACATGGTGGGCGGCCAGGATGACCAGGTCTTTGACGGCGGCACCTTCGGGCTGAACCCCGGCGGGGCCATGGCCTTTCACATGCCGGTCTTCGACACCGCTGTCGTGCATGTGGACCTGGACCGCACCGATGACGGCTGGCGCATCCGCGAGGGCGACAAGATCGCGCCGCCCGACGACTGGGAACAGGATTACCGCTGCATGGTGCTGTCGCTGCGGGACTATTGCCGCAAGACGGGCTTCGGCAAGGTTCTGCTGGGCCTCTCGGGCGGGATCGACAGCGCCATCGTCGCCACGATCGCCGTCGATGCGCTTGGGGCCGAGAACGTGCGCTGCGTCATGCTGCCCTCGGAATACACGTCAGAGCATTCGCTGGAAGACGCGAAGGCCGTGGCCGAAAACCTGGGCTGCCGCTATGACTACGTGCCGATCGGCGCCGGCCGCGCGGCGATCACAGACACGCTGGCCCCGCTGTTCGAAGGCACGACACCCGACACGACCGAGGAAAACATCCAGTCCCGTCTGCGCGGTCTGCTGCTGATGGCCCTGTCGAACAAGTTCGGCGAAATGCTGCTGACCACCGGCAACAAATCCGAGGTCGCGGTCGGCTATGCCACGATCTATGGCGACATGGCGGGCGGCTACAATCCGATCAAGGATCTCTACAAGACCCGCGTCTTCGAACAATGCCGCTGGCGCAACGCCAATCACCGCGACTGGATGATGGGCCCGGAGGGAGAGGTCATCCCCGACCGCATCATCACCAAGCCCCCCTCGGCCGAGCTTCGCGCGGACCAGAAAGACAGCGATTCCCTGCCCGATTACCCGGTGCTGGACGCGATCCTGGAAATTCTTGTCGATCTGGACGGATCCATCGAGGATTGCGTCGCCGCAGGCTATGACCGCGCCGATGCGAAACGGGTCGAACACCTGATCTACATCAGTGAATACAAACGCTTCCAGTCCGCGCCCGGCACCCGCCTGACCAAGCGCGCCTTCTGGCTGGACCGCCGCTATCCGATCGCCAACCGCTGGCGCGACCCCGGCGGGGCTGCGTGATCGCCGCGGGGATATTCGGTTTGGCGGGGCCTTTGGGGGGCCTGTCGGGATCGCCTGTGAGACCTGACCGGCCCGAGAGCGCCGACTCTGGCCACGCTTTGGCACAACCACCACACCGCAAATCTCTTCGCCCCACATTCCCTCGCATCCAAAGCGAGGAGGCCCGCAAGGGCCGAGGAGCCCCCCCGTCCACGCAAAAGCTTACCCGCCCTTACGGGCATGCGCGCGACCCGCAGGACAGCACCCGATGCCGCGCCTCCTGATCGTCTACCACTCCGCCACCGGCGGCACCGAACAGATGGCCCGCGCCGCCCATGCCGCGGCCACTGCAGAAGGCGACGCCACCCTTCTCCGCGCAGCGGATGCAGGCCCCGATGACCTTCTGTCCCATGACGGCTATGTTTTTGCCGCGCCGGAAAATCTGGCCGCCATTGCAGGTGTCATGAAAGATTTCTTCGACCGCAGCTATTACCCGGTCTTGGGCCGCATCGAAGGCCGGCCCTATGCCCAGATGGTCTGTGCCGGATCCGACGGCAGCAACGCCGCCCGCCAGACCGCCCGCATCGCGACGGGGTGGCGGCTGAAACAGGTGCAAGAGCCGCTGATCATCTGCACCAATGCGCAGACGCCAGACCAGATCCTGGCCCCGAAATTGATCCCGGACGGGGATCTGGCCCTGTGCCGTGACCTTGGGGCTGCCTTGGCCGCCGGGCTGACGCTTGGGGTTTTCTGACCTCGGGGCCGACCCTGAACTTCATGTGGCATGAACCCGAATGTGCTTGTGGAACTTCACTTGGCACGAACTCGCTTGTGCCGTCAGAACTGGACACGGTTCTGGCCCCTGAGCCATGCCAAAGCCAGCCCCAAGGCCCGTCCTGAATCCCAGCCTCGACCCATCCCCCCCTGTCAGATCCGCGCCCGTTGCACCATCCGGTCCCGCAGCAGGCCCGAGACCTGGGCGATCCCCGGCGCAACATCGCAGCCGGCCCGCTGATCCGCCCGCAGCGCGTCCACCGCGTCCAGCAGAACCGTATCCCGCGCCGACCGGGCCACACCCGACAGGAACTGCGTGATATAGCGCAGGACGGGGCCATCGGCCGGCCCTTCTAGCGCCTCGGCCATGGCGACCATGTCGTCGTGATAGGCCATGGCGTCTGGCTGGATGTCATCGGGATCGACCAGCCGGGGGCCAGCGGGCCGCCGGTCAGGCGCAACATGGGCCAGGATGGCGTTCTGGAAGGCGGCCAGCTTGGTCACCGGCTTGGCCAGGAACCCGTCTGCCCCGGCCTCGAACGCGGCCTCTTCGGCGCCGTCGTCGCCCGAGGCGGCCAGCAGCACGTCCACCCGGGGCACCGCGCGGGACAGATCGCGGATCAGGTCCAGGCCCGATCCGTCCGGCAGCCCCAGATCGACGATCATCACCGTCGGGCGATAGACCTGCAGGTGCCGCCGGGCCGAGCCCAGGCAATCCGCCCGACGGATGCGCGCGCCCGAGCGGACACACATCAGGCGCATCGCCTCGCTTGCATAGCGGCTGTCTTCGACCACCAGGATCGTCATGCCCAGCAGCGGCCGCGACGGCGTCGGCACGTGATCGCGCGGCAGGTATGTCTTGTCGTCCATCCGGGTCTCCTTTCTGGAATATCCAGCCCCGCCTCAGCCTAGCGCCGCAGATCTGAATCCGCGGTTAACGCCCGCGCCGTTGCGTCATTTTCCCAGGGCTCACGCCCGCCAACGCCCCCCGCGTCGCCCTGTCCGCTTGCCTGAACCTGCGCCGCGCCGCATATAAGGGCCAACCAAAGAGGAGATCCCCATGATTGGCCGCCTGAACCACGTCGCCATTGCCGTTCCCGACCTGACCGCCGCCGCGGACCAATACCGCAACGCCCTTGGGGCCAAGGTGGGCGAACCGCAGGACGAACCCGACCACGGCGTCACCGTGATCTTCATCGAACTGCCCAACACCAAGATCGAACTGCTCTACCCGCTTGGCGAGAACTCTCCCATCCAGGGCTTTCTCGACAAGAACCCAAGCGGCGGCATCCACCATGTCTGCTACGAGGTCGACGACATCCTCGCCGCGCGCGATCACCTGAAGTCCACCGGCGCGCGCGTCCTGGGCACGGGCGAACCGAAGATCGGCGCCCATGGCAAACCCGTACTGTTCCTGCATCCGAAGGATTTCAACGGCTGCCTCGTGGAACTGGAGCAGGTCTGATGGGTCCCACCTCTGCCCTGGTTCTCTTTGCCGTCATCTGGTTCATGACCCTGCTCTGCGTCGTGCCGATCAAGCTGAAGACGCAGCAGGACGTGGGCAAGGTCACCCCCGGCACCCAGTCGGGTGCCCCCGAAGTGCATCACCTCAAGGCCAAGATCTGGATCACCACCGGGATTTCCATCGTGCTTTTCGCGATCATCGGCGGGATCATCGTCTCGGGCTGGATCACGGTCGAGGACATGGATTGGTGGGGTCGTCTGGACAACGCCTATCCCGACAATTGATCCTTTCCGGATCCTGATCAGCGGCCCCTTCCGGGGCCGTTTTGCCGACCGCCCGCCCCTTGCGCACATGCGGGTAGTCCGGCCCCATAGGAACGGCCCGCCGGGTTGCCTCTTGCCCCGCCCGCGCATTCCCGTACCTTGCGCCACAGCGAGAGGAGCCCCCATGACCGTCACCCTGACCACCCAAGCCCTGCCCTATCCCGGCGTCCACAATATCCGGTGCCTTGGCGGCTATGAGACAGACCAGGGCGGCACCACCCGGGCGGATGCGATCTGGCGCGGCTGTGCGCTGACCGGTATCGCCCCCGATGATCACGAGGATCTTCTGGCGCGCGGCCTGTCGACCATCATCGACCTGCGCCGAAGCGACGAAATTGCCCATGCGCCCAACCCCCTGGCCGATGATCCGCGTGTCCTCTACGTGAACATTCCCCTGTTTGACGGGCTGGACCCGATCGACCGCATGGCCGAGGAAACCGGCGGGCAGTTCGACTTTGGCGTGCGCTATCGCCTGGCGCTGGACACCTGCCAGGAGAACATGGCGGCCGTGCTGCGCACCATCGCCCAGGCCGCGCCGGGCGGGGTCTATTTCCACTGCACCGCCGGCAAGGACCGCACCGGGCTGATTGCCATGCTGCTGCTGGCCAATGCGGGCGTGCACCGCGACGTGATCGCCGCCGAATACGGGCTGACCGCGCGGCTTGGCGCATCGCTGATGGATCAGCTGCGGGCGATCATCATCGACCGGGGCCAGACGCCGGAACGCACTGCGCAGATCCTGGCCTCGGAACCGCGGACCATGCTGGGGGTGCTGGATCACCTGGACGCGACCTATGGCGGGCCGATCGCCTATCTGGATCAGATCGGCATCGACGCCGCCCTGCGCGCGCAGCTGGTGGCGCGGCTGGTTTAAAACCCCTTAGGGTGTGTTGCCGGGGGCCATCCGCCCCCTGCCACGACCACCCTGCGCCCGGCGCATAGATGGCACCCTGCGCGCGGCACCTAAATGGCACCCCGCGCGCGCCGCGATTACCGGTTCAACAGCTTCAACAGGCCCTTCTTGGCCTCGTCTTCAAGCTTGCGGCGCAGCGCATCCTCGGCGCTTTCGCCCTCTTGCTGGGTGATGCCAAGCTCGCTCTCGACCTTGGCTTTCACCTTCTCGCGCACACGGTTTTCCAATTCCTTCTTCTCTTCCGCCGCGTTCAGTTCAATCGCCTTTTCCACGTCGACGGAAATGCGCGGTTTGGCCCAGGGGCCCCGGATCAGCACTGGAAGCGCCAGGCCGCGCCCGTCGCGGGCCTTCAGGCTGACCGGCGTGAACAGATAGTCGATCATCTGCTTGCCCAGGTCGACGCGGCCTTCGCCGCGCGCCTCGATCCCGGCCAGCTTCATCAGCAGGTCAGAATTGCTCAGGACCCCTTGGGCAATGGCAAAATTCGCGGTGGTCGCGTCAAAGATCGTGGTGCCTCCGGTCGGATCGCCGCCCCGGAACAGCCGGTCCAGGTCCAGCCCTTCAATGGTGCCGCGCCCTGTTTCAATCCCGCCGTCGCCGGACAGGGAATTCATGATCGCCGCCACCGATTGACCCGAGCCCAGGAATTTCACCCGGGCCGAGGCATCGCCGGTGAACCTGGTGATGCCGGCAAGCTCGCTTAGCGCCTGTTTCAGCTTGATGCCGCTGGCGGTCAGGTCTCCTCCGACGGACAGGCCATTGCGGTTGTTGGCGACGAATTCCCCGGTCAGCACCCCGCCAAAGGCCTGAACCTCGCGCAGGGTCGCCACCGCGCGCGCCCGGTCCAGTGTCACCAGAACCCGCGTCGTGCCCAGAGTCGTCGCCCCAAGCGCGACCGAGGGCGCACTCAGCGAAATCTCACCATCCAGCGCGCCCAGAGCGCTGGCGTCGATCGGCGCGGTGGACCAGCCGACTTGCGCCGCCCCCGCCTGCGCCGGAGCCGCGTCGGACGACAGCGCCGTCAGGTCCAGCGCCCCGGCAGTCAGCTGCGCGGTCAGGCGCGGACGGTCGCCGCCAAGCGCCAGATCCGCCGCGACCCGGGCCGAGTTCTTGCCCGAGGACAGCGTGCCTTCACGCAGGGCCAGCCGGTTGTCGCGGGTCAGCGTGATGTCACCCGCGACCGCAAGATCCCGGCCCAACCCGGGCGACAGCCCCGGATCGGCCTGTCCCAGGGCCGCCATCATCCGCCCCGTGTCCGAGGCCGTGAGGCTAAGCGCGCCCTGCACTTCGGGGGTAAGAGAGGCGCGGCCATCGAATTTGCCCTTCGCGCCCGGCATCTCGACCGTCAGGGAAAGCGGGCTGATGTCGCCGCCCGCAAGCCCCGCCACGTCCGAAACAACGCCGCGCAGCCGCACCGGATCGCCCGCCGGGCGCAGGATCAGATCCACATCCGCCGCGCCGCCATCGTCGGGATAGGCCAGCACCAGGTCAAAGTTGCGCTGGCTGATCTCGGTGCCTGCCTGGGCGTCGATGAAATAGACCGACGCCCCCGTGACCTCGGCCCGGTCCAGGGTGATGGGCGTGGGGCGTGCGGTGCCGGCCGGGGCCGCCGTATCCTGGGCCGCGCCACCGGACGCGCCATTCAACGTGACCTCCCAGTTGCCCACGCCCTGGCGGTTCCGTTCCAGCAGGATCTCGGGGGCCTGGGCGGTCAGCGCGCGGATCCGGACCTCGCGCTTCAGCAGGGCCGCGGCATCCACCCCGATGGTCACCGACTTGGCCTGAAACATCGGGCCGTTCTCGGACCAGGGCGCATTGGCGATCTTCAGCCCGTCGGCGGTGATCCCCAGTTCGGGCCAGAAGGTGACCCGCGCGGCCCCGCCGATCTGCACGTCGCGGCCGGTCCTGCGGCTGATCTCATCCGCGGCCATCTGGGCGATTTTCTCGCCGGGAATCAAAAAGAAACCACCGATCAGCACCAGGGCAAAGACGATCACAGTTCCGATCAACAGACGTATCAGCCGCATCAGGTCCTCCGGCAGGGTTTCGCCGAGCCACGATAGCAGCCCCCGCCCCGGCAGCAAGCGGTGACGCTTGCAAACTGGCCGCAACGCGGTATAGGCGGGCCATGTCCCAGAATCCTCCCAGCCTTCGCCCGGATCTTGCCCCTACGCCCCGTTTCGACGACACGCGCCGCCCCGGCCAGCCGTCGATCGGCATGGTGTCCCTTGGCTGCCCCAAGGCGCTGGTCGACAGTGAACGCATCCTGACCCGCCTGCGCGCGGAAGGCTACGCCATCAGCCCGGACTACACCGGGGCCGATGCGGTGATCGTGAACACCTGCGGTTTCCTTGACAGCGCCAAGGCCGAAAGCCTTGAGGCCATCGGCGAGGCGCTGAATGAAAACGGCAAGGTCATCGTGACCGGCTGCCTGGGGGCCGAGCCCGAGTATATCACCGGCGTGCACCCCCGCGTGCTGGCCGTGACCGGCCCGCATCAATATGAACAGGTGCTGGACGCAGTGCATGGCGCGGTGCCGCCCGCGCCCGATCCGTTTATCGACCTGCTGCCTGCCAGCGGCGTCAGCCTGACACCCCGGCACTACAGCTATCTTAAGATTTCCGAAGGCTGTAACCACAAGTGCAAATTCTGCATCATCCCCGACATGCGCGGCAAACTGGCCTCGCGCCCTGCCCATGCGATCCTGCGCGAAGCGGAAAAGCTGGTGGATGCGGGCGTCAAGGAGCTGCTGGTGATCTCGCAGGACACCTCGGCCTATGGGGTGGATCGCAAGCATGACGCCAACCCCTGGAAGGACCGCGAGGTCCGGTCCCATATCACCGACCTGGCGCGCGAACTGGGCGAACTGGGGGCCTGGGTGCGGCTGCACTATATCTACCCCTACCCCCATGTGCGCGAGCTGATCCCCCTGATGGCCGAGGGCAAGATCCTGCCCTATCTCGACATCCCCTTCCAGCATGCCCACACCGACACGCTGCGCCGCATGGCACGCCCGGCGGCGGCGGAACGCACGCTGGACCGGATCGCCGAATGGCGCGACATCTGCCCGGACATAACCCTGCGATCCACCTTCATCGTCGGCTACCCCGGCGAGACGGAAGAAGAATTCCAGACCCTGCTGGACTGGATGGACGAGGCGCAGCTGGATCGCGTCGGCTGCTTCCAGTACGAAAACGTCGATGGCGCGCGGTCCAACGAATTGCCCGACCATGTGCCGGATGAGGTCAAGCAGGACCGTTGGGATCGCTTTATGGAAAAGGCTCAGGCCATTTCCGAGGCGAAACTGGCCGCAAAGGTTGGAAAAGTGATGGACGTGATCGTCGACGACATCGACGAGGACGGCATCGCCACCTGTCGGACCAAGGCCGATGCGCCCGAGATCGACGGCAACCTGTTCATCGACGAAGGCACTGAAGGCCTGAGCGCCGGCGACATCGTCACCGTCGAGGTCGACGAGGCCAGCGAATACGATCTCTGGGGTCGCCGGGTTTAAGAATCGCGTGATCGGGCCCTGCGACCCGGCCCTTTCCAATCGCCCGGATCACCCTGAAATTACGACGCCGGCGCATTGTCCCCACGACTGCGCCGGCGTCTGACCTGTCCCCCGCTCTGCCCAGTGCAGCAACGCCCCATGACCGTTGCTGCTGGCGAAGGACCGGTATCCCTTGTCTCCGACCCGACGAGGCCGGAGGCGGATCAATCGCCCCGCAGGCTTTCCAGCAGGCGCTTGTTCCGGCAATAGGACGGCGCGCTGCGGGCGGTGTCGTGATTGGCCTGCCACTTGGCACAGGCCTCGCCCTCGCGGCAGGCGGCACAGGCCAGAACGGCCCCGCGGTAGTCCCCGACCATATCGGCATCGCGCAGGATGAACCGCCCGAAATCGACGCCCAGCTTTTCGCTCATGCCCTGAAACAGCGCCTCATGTTTGACGAGTCGGCTGAAAAATCCCATGTCTTCGATCCTTATTCCGCGGCCACCCGGGCCAGCCGGGCGAAGGTTGCGGTGTTTTCGCAATAGTCGGGGGCGCGGTCGGTCCGCCCCGCCAATGACTGCTGGTCCAGCCAGCCCCTGCAGCTGTCCGCACAGGCACAGCCCCGGCAGTTGGTGACCATCTCGGCCCACTCGGGAGAGGTGACCTGCCCGGCCTGCATCGCCTCGGACAGATCGACGCCCGTCGCCTGGCCCATGCGGCGCACGAGGTTCAGATGTGTGTGGATGTGTCCCAGTTTCGGCATGCGGTCTCTCCCGGCTGATGGCCATGGGATAGACCGGCCCCGGGCGTGCGACCTTGATCCGGATCAAACCTGAGAAAAAAGCGGAAAACCTTGGGGGTGCGGCAACAAAAAGGGGGCCATGATCGGCCCCCTGAAGCGTGTTGCCCGGTTCAGCGGAGGGCGCGGCGCACGGCCTCGACCCGGTTTGCATTGGGCGGATGGGTTCCCAGGAACCGGTTGCCCGGATCGGGAGAGCGTTCGAAATAGCGCGCGCCATTGATCGCGTTGTAACCCGCGTCGCGGGCGATCCGCGCGCCGATGGCGTCGGCCTCAAGTTCATAGTCCTTGGCGTAGACGCGCGATCCCAGCACAGCCCCCAGGCGGGCCGCCGTATCCAGCGCCGCCCCCGAGGCACCGCCCCGCGCCGCCGCGCTGGCAAAGATCAGCGCCCCGGCCCGTGTCGATTCGCGCCGCCGGTCCAGGTGGCGGGCAATGTGGTGGGCGGCTTCGTGCGACAGGATGAACGCCATCTCGTCGTCGTTCTGCACATAGGCGATCATCGGCACGGTCACCGCGATCACCGGCCGCCCCTTGTCGTCGACCATCTGGAAGGCGTTGATCGGGGCATCAGCGCGATCATCCACGACGATGTTGTAATCGCAGTTCAGATCCGGGGCCTGCGCGCGGCAGGCGGCCTCGGCCACGGGTTCGACCCGGTCGGCCACCGTGACGAAGCGGCGCGCGGCGGCGCGGACGTCGGCCGGGATCTCCTCGGTCGTCTGCGAGGGCTGGCTGGGGGGCGTGCTGGTCGGCACCGGCACATCACAGGCGGCCAGCGCCAGAAGGACCGGAACGAATAGGGCTCTGATGATCTGGGCTTTGCGCATGTGTCCTGCCTCTTTGGCCCTATCTATCGGCAGTTCGGGGTGAATTTTCAACCACGCAAACCTGACTTTGCCGTCATGTCACGAACATATCACCCCTTCGGAATGCAAAGCCGCTTGCCCCGGGGGCAATGAGCTGGCTAAGAAGTATACATGTTCACCATCGAGCACGAATTTGACAGCACCCTGATCACCCTTGTCGATGACGAGGCCGACACGATGTTGCAGGAGGACGTTGTCATCAACGCCTTCGCGGAATGTGTCACGATCGAACAATATGACCCCCGCCAGGACAATGTGCAGAAGATCACCCTGTCCATGGCGCAGCTGCGGGATCTTGCCGCGGCCTTCAACCTGCCCGAGGGGAGCTATACGCTTCGTCCTTCGGAACAGGACTAGGCCGGTCCGCGTCTGGTCTGCGTCAGGTCTGGCCGGTGCCCGGGCTGATCAGTACGAGGTCTGATCGGAGCGAGGTCTGATCGGCCCCCCGCCGCGTAAGGCTCACCCCTTCAGCGCAAAGACCTTGTCCCGCGATGTGCACCCACGCACCAGCGTCAGCGCCGATTTCGGCACGCCCATGGCCTTGGCCAGCAGGGCGATGACGGATTTGTTGGCCTTCCCGCCCTCGGGCACGGTGGTTGTATAGACGCGGATCGCACCCTCTTCGACCACGATACGGTCGCGCGCGGCCTTGGGTGTCACCCGCACGGTGATTTCCGCGCCCGACTGCGCCAACCCCGTCAAATCCGGCAGATCCCGTGCCATGTATCCCCGCGTATCCCCGCTTGCCCCGCACCCTGCGCCGGGCCACACTTGTCCAAAAGGAAAGGCCAGATCACGCTGGCCCAATGACAGGGAGGATGCGCCATGGCGCGAGACGGGACAAGCATGCGCGCCGGGAAAACCGGCTTTTACTGGGACGAACGCTGTTTCTGGCACGCGGGAGGCAATTACGCCCTGACCCTGCCCCTGGGCGGGCTGGTCCAGCCGCTGGCCGCAGGCGGCCTGCCCGAAAGCCCCGAGACCAAGCGCCGGCTGCGCAACCTGATGGAGGTCACCGGGATCACCGCCGATCTGGTGATGACCTCGGCCCCGCCCGCCAGCCGCGCCGACCTGGAACGCATCCACCCCGCCAGCTACCTGGATGAGTTCAAATCCATGTCCGACGCCGGCGGCGGAGAGCTGGGCCTGCGCACCCCCTTTGCCAAGGACGGATACGAGATTGCGGCCCTGTCGGCCGGGCTGGCGAAACAGGCGCTCATGGACGTGATGGAGGGCAATGTCACCAACGCCTATGCCCTGTCGCGCCCGCCCGGCCACCATTGCCTGCCCGACTGGCCCAATGGCTTCTGCCTGATGGCCAATATCGCCATCGCGATCGAGGCCGCACAGGCCGCCGGTCACGCACGCCGGGTCGCGGTGATCGACTGGGATGTGCACCACGGCAACGGGACCGAGCACATCTATTACGACCGCGACGATGTGCTGACGATTTCGATCCACCAGGAAAAGAACTATCCGCTGGATACTGGCGATGTTGCTGACAGGGGCCGGGGCAAGGGGGACGGGTTCAACATGAACATCCCCCTGCCGCCGGGTGCGGGCCATGTGGGTTATCTCGAGGTGATGGACCGCATCGTCCTGCCCGCGCTTGACCGCTTTGCGCCGGATGTCATCATCGTCGCCTGCGGCTTCGACGCCGGGATCTTCGACCCGATCGCCCGGATGCTGTGCACCGCCGAAACCTTCGGCGAAATGACCGTCCGTGTGATGAACGCCGCCGAGCGCCTTTGCGAGGGCCGCCTGCTGCTGGTGCACGAGGGCGGCTATTCCGAGGCCTATGTGCCCTTCTGCGGTCACCGTGTTTTGGAGGAACTCTCGGGATCGTCCCACAAGGCCCCCGACCCGATGGCCGCCACGGTCGCCGCCCGCCAGCCGAACGCCCGGTTCGATGCCTTCATCTCCGGGCTGATCGGTGAGATGGCGGCGGAGTTTGGGGGTTAGCAGCGACTAACCCTTTGGGAAATTCGCCAAGGGCAGTGTTTCCCCAGCAGATATTGCTCCCTTCGATCATGTGTCCCGCCCGGCGGCAACGCCGGGCAGCGCCGACCCGCCCCCCAGGGCGGCGCTATTGCGCCCCCCTCGGGTCGGTCGCTGCCCTCATCTCCTCTTCCACCTTCGAAGATCCGCTCCAACCGACTTGACCCCATGGCCCTCAGCCCCGACATATCGGCCAACAGAAAGAGGATCCCATGCCCGAGAAAAACCAGGCCGCGCTTGATTTCCTGGCCAAACGCCGCTCGCATTCGCCGAAACTGCTGACCACGCCCGTCCCCTCAAAGGACGAGCTGACCGCGCTTCTGACCCTTGCCGCACGCTCGCCCGACCACGGCGCGCTGGCCCCCTGGCGGTTCATCGTGATCGAGAAACCCGCGATGGCCCGGCTGGCCGACCTGGCCGAGGCCCGCGCAAAATCCCTAGGCCGCCCCGAGGAAGACCAGTCCAAGGCGCGCGGACAATTCGACCGGGGCAACCTGGCGGTGGTCGTGGTGGAACGTCCCGTGGCCTCGGAAAAGGTGCCGCCGCTGGAACAGACGCTGTCCGCCGGCGCGGTCTGTCTGAGCCTTGTGAACGCCGCGCTGGCCTCGGGCTGGGGCGCGGGCTGGGTGACCGGCTGGATTTCTTTCGACCGGGGATTTGTCGAACAGGGTCTAGGACTTGAGACCAGTGAACGTGTCGCGGGAATCGTCCATATCGGCAGCTTCGCAACCGCCCCCGTTGAACGCGCCCGTCCGGATGTGGAAGGGATCACGACGTGGCTGTCGGCGTAATCCTGTCGTCCTTCTTCGGAGCACTTGGCCAGCTGGGCGATCCCCGGTTCCGCCGGGTGCTGGTGATCGGCATCGGGCTGACCCTGGCGCTTCTGGTGGCGGTCTACGCCGGGTTCCTGGGTTTCCTGCAGTGGAGCGTCGGCGACACCGCGACCCTGCCCCTGATCGGAGAGGTCACCTGGCTGAAGGACTTGCTGACCTGGTCCTCCTTCGGGCTGATGCTGGTGCTGTCGGTCTTCCTGATGGTGCCGGTGGCCTCGGCCATCACCTCGATGTTCCTGGACGACGTGGCGCAGGCGGTCGAGGACCGGCATTACCCGGACCTGCCCCCCGCGCCGCGCCTGCCCCTGTCCGAGGCGCTGGTCGATACGCTCAGCTTTCTGAGCGTGATCATCGTGGCCAACATCCTGGCGCTGTTCGTCTATGCGATCTTCGCGCCCTTTGCGCTGTTCATCTTCTGGGGGCTGAACGGGTTCCTGCTGGGGCGGGAATATTACACGCTGGCCGCCATGCGCCGGGTTGGCCGGGCCCAGGCCAAGGTCTTGCGGAAGAAGCATTTCCTGACGATCTGGGCGGCCGGGGTACTGATGGCGATGCCGCTGTCGGTGCCGCTGGTGAACCTGTTGATCCCAATCATGGGGGCCGCGACGTTCACGCATATCTTCCATCGGCTGCCGCAGCGGTGAGGGCTGGCACATGCTCTGAGGGCAGCGACCGACCCGAGGGTGGCGCAATAGCGCCGCCCTGGGGGCGGGTCGGCGCTGCCCGGCGTTGCCGCCGGGCGGGACCCATAGCTGAAGTCAGCGAGATCGGCCCTGTCACGGCAAACTGGGCCTCTCATCGACCGCACAGCGGCCTTTTCGCAAGCTACCCGCGACCAACCCCGCCGGGGGCGACGGCCACCGATTTGATCACCGCGTGACAGGCCAGCCCCGGCACCAGTCCAAGCGCCTGCGCAGAGCGGCGGGTGACGCGGGCCAGCAAAAGATCCTCACCGGCGCGCAGCTGAACCATCACGCCCGGCCCCTGCCCCTGATGCATCTGGGCGATCACCACCGGCAGCACGTTCAGCGCGGAAATCCCTGTCGGGGGCTCTAGCGCCAGCATGACGTCCTGCGCCTCGATCCGCACCCGCAGCGCCGTCCCGGCGGGCTGGCCGACCTGCGGCAGGAACAGGCGCCCTCCGGCGGCTGAGACCTCGGTCAGGCCGTCGTCGTGATGCGCCACCACCCGGCCGGACAGGATCGCTCCGGCGGCGCGCGGTCCCAGCAACGGGGCCAGAGCAGGATCGGCAAACAGCGCCTCGGCCGGGCCGGATTGCACCACCCTGCCCCTGTCCAGCACCACGAGGGTGGCGGCCAGGCGGGCGACCTCTTCGACATTGTGAGACACGTACAGGATCGGCACGCCGCCCTCGTCACGCAGACGTTCGAGATACGGCAGAATCTCTTCCTTGCGGGCCTGGTCGAGGGCCGCGAAGGGTTCGTCCATCAGCAGCATCCGGGGGCGCGACAGCAGCGCCCGCCCGATGGCCACCCGCGCCTTTTCGCCGCCCGATAGCGTCGCGGGTCGACGCGCCAGCAGATCCGCAATCCCCAGCAGATCACAGACCCGGCCCAGCCCCTGATCGTCGGGTGCGCCATACAGAAGATTACGCCGCACATCGAGATGCGGGAACAGCCGCGCATCCTGGAAGACATAGCCGAAACGGCGGCGATGCACGGGGACGTTGATGCCCCTGGCGGCGTCGAACAGGACCTCTCCGTCCACCTCGACCCGGCCGGCATGGGGGTGAAGAAGCCCCGCCACCGCGTTGATCACGCTGGTCTTTCCCGCGCCCGACCGGCCAAAAAGCGCGGTGACCCCATGCGGGGCCTCGAACCTTGCGTCCAGAGCCACTTCACCCAGGGGATGGCGCAGATCGACCTTCAGGCTCATGCGCGCACCCTCCGCGCCATGCGGCGTGCCAGGGCCTCGGACGCGATCAGCGCCAGGGTCGCCACCAGCACCGAGACCAGCACCAGCCGCCAGGCCGCGCCATCCGCCCCGGGCTGCTGCAGGAAGGCATAGATGGCCGAGGGCAGCGTTCGCGTCTCGCCGGGGATGTTGGAGACAAAGGTGATGGTCGCGCCGAATTCGCCCATGGCCTTGGCAAAGCCCAGCACCGCCCCCGCCAGCACCCCCGGCAGCGATAAAGGCAGCGACACGGTGAAGAAGACCCGCAGGCGCGTGGCGCCCAGGGTGGCGGCGGCCTCTTCCAGCTTGGGGTCCACCGCCTCGATCGCCAGGCGGATCGCGCGCACCATCAGCGGAAAGCCCATGACCGCCGCCGCCAGCGCCGCCCCCGTCCAGCGGAAGGCAAAGACCACGCCGATCTGAGCCAGCGCCTGTCCCAGGGGGGCCACGGGCGAAAAGGTCTCAAGCAGCAGATAGCCCACGACCACCGGCGGCAGCACCAGCGGCATATGCACGACGACGTTCAGGATTTCGCGCCCGCGGAACCGCCCGCGCGCCAGCAGATGCGCGACGCAGATGCCCAGAGGCAGCGACAGCAGCGTGGCCCAGAAGGCGACTTTCAGCGACAGGCGCAGCGCGGCCCATTCCTGCGGGCCAAGCCAGGCGGCGTCGCCTAGGGCGCTCACGGGGTCGGGACGGCCAGGAACCCGGCCGCGTCAAAGACCGCCCGCATCTCGGGCCCGCCAAGAAAGCTCAGGAAATCCGCGCCCTTGGGATCGCCGCCCGCGACCAGCGCCGCCGGATAGGTGATCGGCGCATGGCTGGTTTCGGGAAAGACCCCGCGCAGCGACACCCGCGGTTCAGCCATGGCGTCGGTGGCATAGACGATGCCCCAGGGGGCCGCGCCCGTGGCCACCAGCGACAGCGCCGCGCGCACGTTGTCGGCCTGTGCCAGCTGATCCTTCAGCCCGTCCCAGGCCCCCAGGGTGGTCAGCGCCTCGCGCGCGTAGACCCCGGCGGGGACGGCGTCGATCAGCCCCACGGCCAGCCGGTCATAGCCGATCATCGCCGGCAGATAGGTGGTCGCCGTGATCTCGACCGGGGCCCCGCGCGCATGGGACACCAGAACCAGGCGATTGCGCAGCACGGCGCGACGGGTGGCATTGTCGATCCGGCCAAGCGCGGCCAGGTGGTCCATCCAGCCCTCGTTCGCCGACAGGAAGACATCCGCCGGGGCGCCGGCCTCGATCTGGCGCGCGAGGGCCGAGCTTCCGCCATAAGAGATCACGACCACCTGCCCGGTCCGGTCTTCCCAAAGCTCGGCCGCGCGGTCCAGCGGACCGCCCAGGCTGGCGGCGGCAAAGACCAGCAGGCTTTCGGCCCGCACCGGCAGGGCCAGCGTCATCAAGGTGAGGAAAAGGGCTAGAATTCGTGTCATCATCGGCGCTTCTTGGGATGCCATGTCAACCAAGGGCGGGTCCGAATTCAAGTCAAAACGCCATCTCGGGTCGCAACAGGGTGCAAACCACATTATGCAGGGTGAACAACCAGGATCGAAACCACCCGCCATGCCCCTTGCGCTGCCCCCGCTTCCCGACCTGCCCCGCCTGGGCTTTGACGACATCATCGACGTCCGAAGCCCCGCCGAATACGCCGAGGATCACATGCCCGGCGCGATATCCCTGCCGGTGCTGTCGAACGAGGAACGCGCCCGCGTCGGCACGATCTACAAGCAGGTCGATCCCTTTGCCGCCCGCAAGGTCGGCGCCGCGCTGGTGTCGCGCAACGCCGCCGCCCATATCGAAGGCCCGCTGGCCGACCGGAACGGAGGCTGGCGCCCGCTGGTCTATTGCTGGCGTGGCGGACAACGGTCGGGGTCTTTCGCGGTGATCCTGAACCAGATCGGCTGGCGCGCCGAGGTGGTCGAGGGCGGCTATCGCGCCTATCGCCGCATGGTCGCCGCCATGCTGCACGACGCCCCTCTACCCTGGTCGCCCGTGCTGATCGACGGCAACACCGGCACGGCCAAGACCCGCCTTCTGCACCATTTGGCCGCCCAGGGCGCCCAGGTCGTCGACCTCGAGGCGCTGGCCGAACACCGAGGATCGCTGTTCGGCGGGCTGTCCGGCCCGCAACCGGCGCAGAAGATGTTCGAAAGCCGCCTGGCCGGGGCGCTGGCAGGTCTGGATCCCGCCCGCCCTGTCTATCTTGAGGCGGAAAGCAACAAGATCGGCGACATCCTGATCCCCGGATCTCTGTGGAAGGCGATGCTGGGCGCGCCCCGGATCGCCGTCACCGCCCCCCTGGCCGACCGCGCCCGTCACCTGATCGACACTTATGCGGAATTGACCGGCGATCCCGCCGCGCTGAGCATGATCATCGACGCCCTGCGCCCCTATCATGCCGCCGATCAGATTGCCGACTGGCAGGCACAGGCAAAGGCGCGCGAATTTTCCGCCTTGGCCCAAGGACTTATGCGCGATCACTATGATCCCCGCTATGCCCGGTCCACCGCGCGCAAGGCCGCCGTGGCCGCGATCGTTCCGCTGAATGACCTGAGCGAAGGGATCCTGCGCAGCGCCGCCGCGCAGATCCTGTCGATCAAGGGCGTCTAGCGGTTAGGTCGGGCTTGTGCCGACCGTGATCCCGACGGGCCCCTCGGTGATCTCACCGATCCGGTTGGCCTCTACCCCCGCCGCGCGCAGATCGGCCAGCACCGCTTCGGCCTGATCCGGGGCGACGGCGGCCAGGAAGCCGCCCGCCGTCTGCGGATCATGCAACAGGGCCGTGCGCGCATCCTCGCGGCTGAAGACCGGGGCATGGTCGCGGTTCGCCGGATAAAGCGTTGAGCGCACGCCCTGTTCCGACAGCTCCAGCGCGCCGGGATGCAGCGGGATCTGCGCCAGGTCCAGCCGCGCCCCCGTGCCCGAGGCCCGGCAAATCGCCATCAGATGCCCCGCCAGGCCAAAGCCCGTCACATCAGTCATCGCCCGCGCCCCGCGCAGCGCCGCCACGTCGCCCGGCCCCTCCGCCATGCGCTGCCACAGCTGCACCACATCCGCGCCGCGCGCCTTGCCCTGCATCTCGCCCGCCAGCTCCACGCCGGATCCGATCCGCCCGGTCAGGATCAGCACATCGCCCGGACGCGCGCCGCCCAGGGTGATCGGCGCATCGCACAGGCCCGTGACGGTGAACCCGATCGTCAGCTCGGCCCCCATGGTGCTGTGCCCGCCCAGGATCACCGCCCCGGCGGCGTGGAAGACATCGCCCGCGGCCTGCATGATCTCCTCCATCATGCGGGCCTGGATGGCGTCCGAGGCGCGCGGCAGGATGACCTGAACCAGCGCCGACTGCGGATCCGCCCCCATGGCACGGACATCGCCAAGCGCGTGCTGCGCCGCGATCCGGGCCATCAGGCCGGGATCCTCGGTACAGGCGCGCAGGTGATCGGTGGTCAGAACCTGCCGTCTGCCGCCGATCTCAAGCACGCCCGCGTCATCCCCCGGCCCGCTGATCACATCCGCCCGCGCAGGACGGTCCATCCCCAAAAGAACCTGATGCAGAACGCCCGGTCCGACCTTGGATCCACAGCCTGCACACAAGGGGGCCTGCCCCAGGATCTCTTGCACGCCCGTGGCGATTTCGCCCGAATCGGGCGCAACCATAGGTGGCAGATCGGTCAGTCTGGACATGAAGCGCCGGTCGATCCGATCCTTCCAGCGCCAGATCAGCCGCCCCGCCGGAGCCAGGGGCAGCGCGGGCCATTTTTCGGCCAAAGCCGTGCGGTCCCCAAGCGAGACGAGCCGCAGGAAATGCCGCTGCGGACGGAAGTTGCGCAGGGGTTTGTCCATCGCGGCAGCACGCAGGTTGTGAAACAGCACCTTCGCCGCGCGCACCGCAAAGACTCCCGCCTTGGGCCGGGGTGAGGCCACAAGATGCGCGCAATCCCCGGCGGCGAAATGGCCCGGATGGCCTTCGACCTGCAGATCGGCCCCGGTGCGGATGAAACCATCGCTCAGCGGAAGACCGGTGTCTTCCAGCCAGGGCTGCGGCGTGGCCCCTGCGGCCCCGACGGTGAAGGCGGATGGCAGGATCCGCCCGTCGGCCAGATGCACCGCGCCGCCCTCGACCCCGACGACGCGGCCGGGCACCAGCACAACGCCAAGCGCGCGCAGCTGGCGCAGCAGTACCCGGTTCAGCGCCGCGCCCACATGGGCGACACGCTCGCCACCGACGACGCTCACCCGACCCGGTCCCAACCGCCGCGCCATGGACAGCGCCAGTTCCACCCCACCCAGGCCGTTGCCGATCACCACAGCTGGGCCCTGCCCCTTGGCCACAAAGTCCTCCCACCCGGCGGCGAAGCGCACGAAGGGTTTCACGGGCGTGCCGTGCCGGTCAAAGCCGGGCACCTGCGGCAGATCCCCGGTGATGCCGATGTCCAGCGACAGAAGATCATAGCCGATGCGCCTGCTGCCCACGCTCAGCACGCGGTTGACGGGATCAAGCCCGTCCGCCGCGCCGATGATCAGCCGCGCACCGGCAAAGCGGCACAGGCGCACCAGGTCGATGCCGATCTCATCCGCCGTGTAATGCCCCGCCACATGGCCGGGCAGCATGCCGGTATAGGGGGCCACGGGGCGCGGATCGACCAAGGTCAGCCGCACGCCGGGCAAGGGTTTCATCCCCCACATGCGCAGCACCAGCGCGTGGGCATGGCCGCCGCCCACAAGAACGATGTCCCGTGTCAGGGGGATCTGGCGCTGCATCCTGTCACCTTTTCGTCTGCGATCCTGACCATGGCTACAGGGTTCGCCGGGGTGCGTCCATCGTCATGGCGGGGTTTGGACACACGGACAGATTTATCGCTTTTGCACAATCATGATCGCCCAATGAAGCAGCCAATCAAGACGAAAGATTGTAAATATATAATCCAGCGCCCTACCAAGTATCCACGAAAGGCCGCCCCTTTGCACCACCTGGCGGGCAGGCGTGGCGCGCATTGGCGATCCAGCGGCGCGTCTCGGCCGGGTCGATGACCGCGTCCAACTCCACCGCCGAGGCATAGGCGACCGCCTTGCCCTGTGCGTACATCCGCCCCAACAGTTCCTCGAACAGCGCCTGTTTCGCCGCCTCGTCCGGCTGCGCCTCAAGCTCCTTGCGGAAGCCAAGCCGCACCGCGCCCTCAAGCCCCATGCCGCCGAATTCCCCGGTCGGCCAGGACGCCATGGCGGCCGCCGATTTGAACCCGCCACCGACCATCGCCATGGCCCCCAGGCCATAGGCCTTGCGAAGCGCCACGCCGTAGATCGGCACACGCAGCGACGCGCCGACGACGAACATGCGGCTGACATGGCGCACCAGCGCGGTCTTCTCGGCCTCGGGCCCCACCATGAAACCGGGCGTATCCACCAAAGAGACCACGGGCAGCCCATAGGCGTCACACAGCTGCAGGAATCGCGCGGCCTTGTCCGCCGCATCCGCATCGATCGCCCCGCCCAGATGCTTGGAGTTGTTGGCGATCAGCCCGTAGGGCCGGCCTTCGATCCGAATGAAGGCGGTGACCATGCCCGGGCCCCAGCCGCGCCGCAGCTCAAGCACGCTGTCGGTGTCCGCCAAGGCGGCGATCACATCGCGGACCTCGTGCACGCGCAGCCGGTTCTCGGGGATCAGATGACGCAGAAGACGCGGATCCGGGGCGGTCCAGTCGCGCAGGTCGCCCTGGGTGTATCCAAGGTATTTTCGCGCCATTGCAGTGGCTTCGGCTTCGTCCTTCACGCGGATGTCGACGACGCCATTGCCCCATTGCACGTCGATCGGCCCGACCTCTTCCGTGCGATAGCTGCCCAGCCCGCCGCCTTCGATCATCGCGGGACCGGCCATGCCGATATTGCTGTCCTCGGTCGCGATGATCACGTCCGAACAGCCCAGCAGCGCGGCGTTCCCGGCAAAGCAGCGCCCGGCCACCACGCCGACCACCGGAACCTTACCCGAGAGTTCGGCAAAGGCGGCAAACGACGGCGAATCCAGCCCCGAGACATTGCTGCGATCGGTATCGCCGGGCCGCCCGCCCCCGCCTTCGGCATAAAGCACCATGGGAATGGCGTGGTCCCCCGCGAGGCGGAAGATGCGGTCCAGCTTGCCATGATGGCGCTGCCCCTGGGTGCCCGCCAGCACGCTGTAATCGCCGATGGCAAGGGCGGCGCGGGTCGCCTCGGGTCCGAAAAGATCGCCGTTGATCGCCGCTGTTCCGGTCAGGATGCCATCACCCGATGTCTGCGCCTCAAGATCCGCGCGGCTGCGTCGACCGGACTGCGCGGCCACGGCGAAGCCCCCGTATTCATTGAAGGATCCGGGATCGACAAGATCCGCGATATTTTCGCGCGCGGTGCGCTGGCCGCGGGCATGACGTTTGGCGACGGCCTCGGGGCGGGCGTCGTCGAGGCCAAGCGCACGGCGGTCGAACATGTCCTGAAGATCCGGCCGGATGCGATCCAGGTCCAGGTCCTCGGCCTGCGCGGTGGCATCGGCGGCCCCTTCGCCGGGCAGCAGAGCGGCCAGGGGGTCGCCCTGCATCACCGTGTCGCCCTGGCCCAGGAACAGCGCCGTGACCTGCCCCGATGCGGGCGCGGTCACCACGTGTTCCATCTTCATCGCTTCCAGGATCGCGATCTCTTGCCCTGCGTGAACCACATCCCCGACTGAGACGCGCCAATCGGTCAGCGTCGCCTGCATCGGGGCCGCAACCGATTGGTGGCCTTCGGGAACCACTGCCTTCGGGGCCTTGTCCTGCGTGGTCACCATCGCCGCACCCGCAGGCGTCAGCCCCCCTGCCGCCTGGGCCAGCGCCCCGGCAATCGCGGCGATATGGGTGGTATGCGCCCTGCCCGCCTGCACCAGCGGATCGGCCAGAAGCGCCCGCAGCCAGCCGATGTTCGACGCCGGTCCCTCGATCCGGAATTCGGCAAGGGCGCGGTCCAGGCGGGCGCGGGCCAGGCCCATGTCCGGGCCCGTCGCCACCACCTTGGCGATCAGGGAATCATAGGCCGTGCCCGCCGCGTACCCCGCGAACCCGTGGCCATCGACGCGCACGCCGGGGCCGGCGGGCGGGTCATAGCGCGACAACACCCCGCCCGAGGGCTGCACCGTGCCATCCTGCGTCACCTCTTCCAGGCAGACGCGCGCCTGGATCGCAACGCCCCGCGCCACGGGGGTCAGCGCCAGATCGGCCAGCCGCGCCCCCTGCGCGATGCGCAATTGCAGCGCGACCAGATCGAGGCCAAAGATCTCTTCCGTGACGGTATGTTCCACCTGAATGCGGGGGTTCGCCTCGATGAAGAAGGCCGCGCCGCTGTCCATGTCGAGCAGGAATTCAAAGGTCCCCAGCCCGCGATACTGCCCGGCCTCGGCCAGGGTCCGGGCGTGGTCGGCCAGCGCCTGCCGCAGGTCCTGGTCCAGATCCGGGGCGGGCGCGATCTCGATCACCTTCTGATGGCGGCGCTGCAGGGTGCAGTCGCGATCGCCCAGGGTCAACACGCCGCCCTGCCCGTCGCCCAGCACCTGAACCTCGATATGCCGGGCGCGGGTGATGAAATGTTCGGCATAGATCGCGCCAGTGCCAAAGGCCGCCTGGGCCTCGGATCGGCAGCGGGCATGGGCCTGGGCCAGGTCGGCCGGATCCGTCACCACGCGCATGCCACGCCCCCCGCCGCCCGCAACGGCCTTGAGCACAACGGTCGCGCCTTTGGGCAGACCTGCCATGAAGTCAGTGGCCTCTCTGGCGTCAAGCGCGCCGGTGCCCTGCAGGATCGGCACGCCATGCGCCTGGGCCAGCGCGCGGGCGCGCAGCTTGTCGCCGTATAGCTCAAGACTGTCGGGCGTCGGGCCGACAAAAAACATCCCCGCCGCTTCGACCGCGGCCGCGAAATCCCTGTTTTCGCTTAGAAAGCCGTAGCCCGGATGCACCAGGTCACAGCCCGCCTGCACCCCGGCTTGCACCACCGCATCAATGTCGAGATAGGCGCGCGCGCCGCGTCCCGGGATACGCAGGGCCTGATCCGCCCGCGCCACATGCAGCGCCCCGGCGTCGTCATCGGGGTGGATCGCGACGCTCTCCATGCCCTGCTCTGCCAGCGTGCGCGCGATGCGCAGCGCGATCTCCCCCCTGTTGGCGATCAGCACCTTGGTCATGCTGTCCCTCCCCGACGCAATCCCCGAATTTCCGCCCATGGGAAGAGGGATCTACCGCAGAGTCAACAGATTGCACGCCGGGTCCTGTGACCAAAAATCCGGCAAAGTTCAAAGACATCATAGATTTCGGCGAAACCCGTGTTAGTTTCCATGGTCAAGGGAGACGCGGCCACGTCTGATGGACGGAACGGAATGCGTCAGAGTGGGGACATGACCGAAAAACGAATTTTCGACGAAATGTGGGGCCGCGAAGAAGATCTGAGGGCCCCCTACACATTATTCAAAGACTGGTTCGACGGCGAGGAACCCGCCCGTCTCAGGGCCAAGCAACGCGAAGCCGAGGAATTGTTTCGCCTCACGGGCATCACCTTCAACGTCTACGGCCGCGCCGAGGCCGAGGAACGGCTGATCCCCTTCGACATCATCCCGCGGATCATTTCGGGCCCTGAATGGCAGCGCCTGAGCCGTGGCATCGAACAGAGGGTCCGGGCGATCAACGCCTTCCTCTACGACATCTACCACGGGCAAGAGATCATAAAATCGGGCCGCCTGCCCGCGCGGATGATAGAAAACAACGCGGCCTTCCTGCCGCAGATGATCGGTGTGAACCCGCCCGGCGGCGTCTACACCCATATCGTCGGCATCGACCTGGTGCGCACCGACGACAACCAGTTCTACGTGCTGGAAGACAACGCCCGCACGCCGTCCGGTGTCAGCTACATGCTGGAAAACCGCGAAACCATGCTGCAGATGTTCCCCGAACTCTTCGCGCGCAACCGTGTGCAGCGGGTGGAGACCTATCCGTCCGACCTGCGGTCTTCGCTGTCGGCCTGCGCGCCCGAAATGGCCGGCTCGAACCCGACCGTCGCGGTGCTGACGCCGGGGATCTACAATTCGGCCTATTTCGAACATGCCTTCCTGGCGGACCAGATGGGCGTCGAACTGGTCGAAGGCCATGACCTGCGTGTCGTCGATGGCCGTGTCGCCATGCGCACGACCCAGGGCTACAAGCCGATCGACGTTCTTTATCGCCGGGTGGATGACGATTTTCTGGATCCGCTGAACTTCAACCCCGACAGCGCCCTGGGCGTGCCCGGCATCATGGATGTCTACCGCGCCGGCGGCATCACGATTGCGAACGCGCCCGGCACCGGCATCGCGGATGACAAGGCGATCTACAGCTACATGCCCGAGATCGTTGAATTCTATACCGGAGAGAAGGCGATCCTGGAAAACGTGCCGACCTGGCGCTGTTCCGAACCCGATGCCCTGGCCTATGTCCTCGACAACCTTGAGGAACTGGTGGTGAAGGAAGTGCACGGATCGGGCGGCTATGGCATGCTGATCGGCCCGACCGCGACCAAGAAGGACATCCGGGATTTCCGCAAGAAACTGGAAGCCAAACCCGCGAATTACATCGCCCAGCCGACGCTGGCTTTGTCGACGGTGCCGGTCTTTTCCAACAAGGGCCTGTCGCCGCGCCACGTCGACCTGCGCCCCTTCGTCCTTGTCAGCCCGAACAAGGTCAATATCACGCCCGGCGGGCTGACCCGCGTAGCGCTGAAGAAAGGGTCTCTGGTGGTCAACTCCTCTCAGGGGGGCGGCACCAAGGACACCTGGGTATTGGAGGACTGAATGCTAGGAAAAACGGCAAACGGCCTCTACTGGATGTACCGCTATCTCGAGCGGGCCGAGAACACGTCGCGGCTGGTGGAAACCGGCCAGAGGATCGGGCTGACACGGCTGTCGTCGTCCGAGATCGAATGGAAATCCATCCTTCAGACCGCCGGCGTCCTGGCCAGTTTCGAGGCCAACAACGACGAGCTGACCAAGGATGCGGCCGTCGACTGGATGCTGCGGTCGCGGGCCAACCCCTCGTCTGTGCTGACCTCGCTTGAAGGCGCGCGTCAGAACGCCCGCATGGTGCGCACCGCCCTGACGACCGAGGTCTGGGAAGCGGTCAACCGCTGCTACATGAAGTCCAAGGATCTGCTGGCGCGCAAGGTCAACGAACGCGACCTGCCCCAGGCCCTGAACGAAATCCGCCAGATCACCGCCCTTGTGCGCGGTGCGACCCATGGCACGATGATGCGCAACGACATCTACGATTTCGCCCGCATCGGCACCTTCCTGGAACGCGCCGACAACACGGCGCGGATCCTGGACGTGAAATACTATGTGCTGCTGCCCACGGTGATGTCGGTCGGATCGTCCATCGACAACGTGCAGTGGGAAACCATCCTGCGGTCCGTCTCGGCGCGGGGCGGGTTCCGCATGTCCTATGGCAACGACTACAAGCCCACGGATATCGCGGACTTCCTGATCCTGGACAAACGGATGCCCCGCAGCCTGGCCTTCTGTGTCGGCAAGATCCGTGGAAACCTGGGCTATCTTGCGAAAACCTATGGGGAAACGCCGGAAAGCTATGAAAAGGTGACCGAACTGGAAGAGCGCTATCTGTCGAAAACCATCGACGCGGTCTTCGAGGAAGGGTTACACCATTATATCCAGACCGTCCTGCGCTCGATCGGCGACGTGGGGGCCCAGATCGAAATCGACTATCGGTTCTACGAATAAGATGCAGATCACCATTTCCCATACGACCACCTACCGGTTCGAGCAGCCCGTGATCTTCGGGCTGCAGCAGCTGCGCATGACGCCGCTGGACGATGTGGGCCAGACCGTGAAAGACTGGGCCATCGACATCACCGGTGGCCAGCATGAAACCGGGTTTCTCGACCACCACCGCAACCAGGTTCAGCTGATGTCCCTGTCGCGCGACGTGACCGAGGTGACGCTGACCTGTCGCGGCACCGTCGAGACCAGCAACACCAACGGAGTCACCGGCCGCCACCTGGGGGCCGCGCCCCTGTGGCTGTTCGCCAAGCAGACCGACAGGACCAAGGCGGGGCCATCCGTGCGCCGCTTGGCCCGCCAGGTCGAAGGCGACACGGAACTGGACCGCATGCACAACCTGATGGCGCTGGTGGCCGAGGCCGTCAGCTATACCCCGGGCAAATCGCAGGCCGACTGGTCGGCCGAGGATGCGGTGATCGAAGGCCACGGCGTCTGCCAGGATCACGCCCATGTCTTCATCGCCTGTGCCCGCGATCTGGGGATCCCGGCGCGCTATGTCTCGGGTTATCTGATGATGGACGACCGCACCGACCAGGAGGCCATGCATGCCTGGGCCGAGGCCCATATCGAGGGGCTGGGCTGGGTCGGTTTCGATGTCTCCAATGCCATGTGTCCGGATGAACGCTATGTTCGCGTTGCGACAGGGCTGGACTATTCCGATGCCGCGCCTGTAATTGGCACGCGGATCGGCGGAGAGACGGAATCCCTCGCCGTTCAGATACAGGTGGCACAACAGCAGTAACTGCTGCTTTCAGGGATCGGGGCCTCGGATGACCTATTGCGTGGGAATGGTTCTGGACCGCGGGCTGGTCTTCATGTCCGACACACGGACCAATGCCGGGCTCGACAACATTTCGACCTTCCGCAAGATGCACCACTGGGAGATCCCCGGAGACCGCGTGCTGACGCTGATGACCGCCGGCAACCTGGCGACGACCCAGGCCGTGGTCAGCATCCTGGATGAACGCACCAAGGCCCCCGATGATCGCGAACCCTCGATCCTGAAGGCCCCGTCGATGTTCCAGGCGGCGCGCCTGGTGGCCGACACCCTGCGCGACGTCATCGCGAACCACGACCAGAACGGCCAGCAGGCGTCGTCGGCCTTCAACGCGACGATCATCCTGGGCGGCCAGATCAACGGCGGCCCGACGCGGCTGTTCCTGATCTACCCCGAGGGCAACTTCATCGAGGCCGGAACCGACACGCCCTTCTTCCAGATCGGCGAAATGAAATACGGCCGCCCGATCCTTGTCCGCGCCTATGAACCCGGCATGTCCTTCGAAGAAGCGATGCGCCTTCTGCTGGTCAGCTTCGATTCGACCCTCAAGGCCAACCTGACCGTGGGCCTGCCCTTCCATTATCACCTGTACGAGGCCGACAGCCTGACCCTGGGCCGCAGTGGCCGGATCGAGCTGGATGACCCCTATTTTCAGACCGTGTCCCAGGGCTGGGGTGACGCGCTGAAAACCGCGCTGGACAGTCTGCCGACCTTCGATCTGGGTTGACCCCGCCCCTTTCGGTCAGCGCAACAGGGCCTGTGCAGGATCCGCGCCACTGCAACGCATGGCCCTGCGCGGGTTAATCTGATATACACCCCCCATTCATTTGGGAGAATTTTCATGAAAACCCACGCACTTCTGGGCCTCGCCCTCGCGGCCCTGCCCGTTGCCGCCCAGGCATCGCCCGTCATCCCCTACACCGGCGCATATGACGAATCCGTCGACGGCCCCGGCGATTACGACACGCTTGGCGGCCCGACCGACCTTGGCCTGTTCTACCTGGTCGAAGGCTCCAACAGCTTCAGCGGCAACGTCAATTCGCCGGTGGATGCGGCCGACGCCTGGCTGATCGGCATCAGCGCCGGCTATCAGCTGGTCTCGGCCTCAATCGCCTGGGCGACCAACCTGCCCGGGCTGACCTTCGACTTCCTCAGCACGCCGCCCGCAGGTTTCCTGCAGCAGAACACCTGGGGCGCCAATGCGCCGTCCTGGACGCTGGAGGAAAGCACCACCACCCCGACGATCTTCCTGAAAGATCAGCTCGAGGCGACGGCAGTCGGATCGACCTTTGACGTGGCCCCGGCCAGCTACGACGCCCCCAGCTTCGCCCCGCGCGGCGCAGGCATCTATTCGAACCTGCTGGACGCCACGGGCACCTGCGCGCAGACCTATGTGGCCAATTTCCCCGGGTTCTCTGCCGAATGCACCGACGCGGGCCTGGACTACACGATCACTTACGTGGTCGAGAAACTGCCCAACACCCCCGCCGTGCCCCTGCCCGCCGGCGCGGTTCTTCTGATCTCGGCCCTTGGGGCCGCGGGCGTGATGCGGCGCAAGTCCCGCTGATCGCCTCTGAATGACCTTCGAACAGGCGTGCCCCCGGGCGCGCCTGTTTTTTTTCATGTGCCGACACCACAACGCAAAAATCGCCCCAAAGGGCGCGCCACACGGCAGGGATACGATGATCTGGGGGGATCAAATGGTGCGGTCGAGAAACTTCCCAACCGCATCTGTCGGCGTTGCCACACGAAGCCGAATCCGGGTAAGGCATTGACCTGCCGGGATTGATCTGTCGCCATGTGTCGTTATACGACGCTGCACAGCAATCCGCACTTGGGGGACCAGATGGGGGACTGACGTGGCGCGGCATCAACTCACAGCAGCGACGATCAAGAAGGCCACCGACGGGAAGCTACAAGACGGCGGCGGCCTGATCCTCGTCAAGAAGGGCGATAGAGGCAAGTGGGTCTTTCGCTACTCTCACCAAAAGCGACGCCGAGAGATGGGCCTTGGGCCCTGGCCAGATCTGTCGCTCGCAGGGGCCCGCGCCTCACGCGACAAGTGGGCAGAGGTCTTGGCCACCGGCGTCGATCCGATGGTCGAGCGCAGCGCTGAGATTGAGCGCGCCGCAGAAGCCGAGCGCGAGAAACGCGACCCGACCCTGGCAGAGCTGTTCGACATTGTGTTTGAGGCAAAGAAGGACGGGCTTAGAGGCGGCGGCGTCCGTGGCCGCTGGCGCAGCCCGATTGACAAGCACGTCATTCCCCGGCTGGGCGGGCGAAACATGTCGGGCATCACGCAGCACGACATCTACGACGCTCTGAAACCAATCTGGCGCAGCAAGCACCCGACCGCCGAAAAGGCGATCCAGCGTCTCCGGATCATCTTCGATGAGGGGCGATACATGGGGCTTGGTGTAGATCCCTTTACCGTCGATGCGGCCAGGCGGATGCTCGGCGAGGTACGGCACGTCACAAAGCACATCACCGCGACGAAGTGGCAGGACATCCCCGGCCTGTGGCAAAGACTGGATCCAGAGCTGGCCTCGGGCCTCTGCCTGCGATGGATGATCCTCACCATGGTCCGCTTTGACGGATGCAGGGCCGCAAGCGTTTCCGAGGTTGATCAGGACATCTGGACTGTCCCCCAGGACAGAGTCAAAGGCCGCGTCGGCCGGGTCGAGGACTTTCGGGTGCCCCTACCAAAACAGGCGTTGCAAATCGTCGATCAGCAGCGCCGGCTTTCGAAGGAACTGATGTTCGTAGGGCACCGCGGCAGCTCGGTGACATCCAGGGCTGTCGAGGTCTATCTGGACAGGATCGGCGAGAAAGGACGCCCGCACGGCTTAAGGACGGCCTTCCGCACCTGGGTCCAAGACACAGACGCATGCTCTTTTGAGGTGGCAGAGACCATCCTCGGTCACAAGATCGGAACAAGCGTGGAGAGAAGCTACGCACGGTCGGACCTATTGGAGCGCCGCGCCGTCGTCATGCAGTCTTGGGCTGACTATGTGACCGGCACCGCCTTCGCCAAGATCGCCACCCTGGAAGCGTAATCTCTTCAGCACGCGCCAGCCTCTTGCGCACCGTAGGCTGCCTGCTCCCGAGTGTACTGATCGCCTGCATTTGAAGAGAGTTGCTCGATCAAACCAGAGCAGGAAAAGCCCATCAGGTCGAGATAGGTCTTTGCCGCTTTGACGGCTTGGGCGTCCCAATCGACCGTCATGCTATCGACCGCTGCGGTCGCATCATCAACACTGTACCCGTCACCCGCAGACGACGACAGCTGACCAATGAGACCCGCACGCGAGAAGGCCATGAATGACAGGTAGTTCTTCGCAGAACGAACGGCATTCTTCTGCTGAGACGTTAGCGCCTGGGCAGGAGCAGCTCCCGATACCGCGATCAAGAAGCATAGCGCGAACGAAGAGAGCTTATGCATTATCAAAACCCTTGAAACCTAGAATCAAACGAGGGGACCATTGATCATTTGTCGCATTGCAGCAAGAGGCCACAGCGATGCCAAGTGACAAGCCAGTCATTGCGATATCGGAAACGGAAACCAGAGCGGCGAAGTGAGCGTCAATATGATGACGATTATCGTCTGCACGTACCTGTTTCGCAGGACATTTAGCATCAAAGCACCTTTACCGATCGAAACCCGAGCCAGACGCATCCTCGCAAACTCCACCTGTGGGCATCATTGCCGCATCGAAGTGGTCGATGCACCGACTAGCTTCGTCGCCCGAAGGAGATCTCCAATAAGTTACCAGAGCTTGACCTCCGTCGGGCCATTCAAGGGTTGAAGCCCCCAACATTTCCCAACCTCTTGCAGCCCTGTCACCAGACGGAGAAAACGCCCAATAGCCCTTAAACTGAGATATTGGCTGCGCATTTGCCACAGTGGCACAGGTAGCAACTAGGACCGGCATCCAGAAGGTCTTGTAGAAGGCGTTCACTTCGAGATCCTCATTAGGCATCGGGAAAAACTGCTTCGACCTGTCAGAGTTGGGCTTTCCATCAGATATGTGTCTCATAAATGGAGGTTGTTTCCGCAGTTAGCACGGATCCACGCTGTTCGAAGAGCAATTGTCAGATTATGCAACCAACAACTTCTGAAGGCAGCAGACCAAATCAAGTTGTGCAGCAATCTAAACCAAGTGTAGATGGCGTTGACCACCAATTTTTAGGATACGAATGCCGTTTTCTATCGATATCTTCGACGATGAACCGTATGAGATCAGAATTCACAAAAATTCTCTTGAAATACTTGCCACAGTTCCGATCGGTCACAATCCAGTCAATGGCAATTTGTACAGCGCCCATGTTGCTCTGATACGCCTTGAACCCTATGAGGGTACGAACAAGGCGGAGCTCTTATTCGAGATTGTCGAGACAAGCGGCGACAACAAAAACTTTTTTGATAACGGGCTCGAAACACAAAGATTTCTCTCCGGCGCAGACCGAACGACCGTGCTCGAGGTGATATGTGCGGTGATAACCAGCATCGTGGCCGAGCGGCGACCTGACGTCATAGTGATGACAACTTCGCAGCCTAATCTGCCCGCCAAGGCGTTAACCAAATACAGAAAGGTTTCGCAGGCGATTCGACTCGCCGGATACGACGGCGGGAAAGGCAACAGCTTCGACGGGCAAAGCATCTGGATGTTTGTAAAGACGTAACTCCTGCCCTACATACAGAACTGTGCATGCACGAATCGTGTAACCGCATTGGGAGATCGACATGGGTCAAGCACCTTTGAACAGAGATGAGCAGATCGAGTTCATGAAGAATGCTCGCGAACGCCGCGCGGCAGCTATTGAACGTTGGTCGCAAAGCGAAATGATTCAGGCCGCCCTGCGTGAGCCTGCTCAACGCGATGCGCACGCATCCCAGTATTCACGTCGAAACGTAGTTGGCCGGCGCTCTGCGTAAAGACTGGTGAGCAACTCATGATGGAGGGCCGCCCAAAGGGCGGCCTTTTTGCGTTCCAAGCGGGAGATCCAAATGCTCGAAAGCTGGCCCCTATGAGGACCCCGCGTGCCTGCCACAATGGCAGCATGTATAACGCCCGACCAGCCATGGCTCATACGGCATCATAGAAAACCTCCGCGAAGGAACTTGGAAAAAGTTGCCGAACTCTGACCTGCCAAAAGGGACAGCGCCTTTAGAAAGGAAGGGGAGCGCATGCCCCCCCTTCCAAGACCGGAAATTGAGCCAATCAGAGGCCAGCGAAGGTACGATCCCCAAGAAAGCTAGCGTAGTCTTTACGCACAGGATCCAAGACAGGCTTCTTCGCTTCCCGCTTGTGAAGCAGCCTCAAAATCCGACCGAGAAGCTCAAGAAGTGTGCGGATCAATCCGGCTGCTTGCAGCAGATCACTCCAGGTAAAGTCAGTATCTTCCGGCAGTACAGACATGGTCATGAACATCGATTTCTCCTGTTTATTTTCGATGAAACATTGCAATCCGACATCAACCACCTTATGCAGCCGGTGCTGATTGCAACGCCTGGGATAGTTTTGCGACCCATCCACAGGACTATCGTTGCACTCAGCGTCAAAAAAAGAAATTTGATTTTTTGCAGCGCAGCAACCGCATGCCCCCGGGGACTAGCGGGATAACCTTTAGAAAACAAAGCGCTACACAAAGACCATGAAATCCTACTTTTTCTGGTTGAGTTTCGAATATCCTATTTTTTCCCAGTCCCCTCATGCTAGCGTCACGATCATGAGGATTGAGAACAAAAAAAACTACTATGCGAATCTTGACGCTGAGATTGCATCCCTGTCGTTAGAGCATGGACCACAAAGCGCTCCTGCACTGAGGCTTAGGCTGTTTAAGTTCTTTCGCCTCGCTCGGCTGCAGGGTTTGATTGGCAGCTTCGATCCCAAAAACGAACTAGCCTTCGATCCGCTGTTACAGGAACTCACACAAGCACTTCGGGAAAAGGCTGGCTTTCCGAATTTCAGCGCGTCCAGGTTCTTGGAGTTCAACAACACAGACCACAAGTCTTGCCACTTTGCTAAACGCTACGTAGTCCCGATCTGCAAGCTCACGCCCGAACTGAAGTCTTACAAGTCCAGGAAGAATCAAGCCCTAAGGGTCTTGTGGCGTTCGACAATGGGTTTAGAAGCCGGAGCTGAACCACACTTTTTTCGCCGCTTCTCGCGAACCGGAGCACCCAAAACTGTGCCAGATAATTGCCCACTGATGGGTGACTACCTGCTATTTTCAGCCGATGCGGCAGGCTATGCTCGCCCATCGTTTTTTCGGTTCTATGTGCACGATACTGGGGCTGTCCGGTGCCTTTGGCTACGCTTGGATGATCCCGCACGCCGGATTGGAGCGAAGGGATGGGCAATCAACCAACAAAACGCCCAAGTCTACGTTGTCGGATATCTTGAACGTCGCAAGCCAAGGGCTGTTGTCGAGAATGCCGGGGGAGCGATCTGCCTGAGTGTCTCGTACGATCAGACGCACTTTTTGAACCGAACGACCAATGAGAAGATTACACATGCTTTGGTATTGTTTCATCACCTGCCATTTGAAGAGAAGGCGACAGCGTCCAGAGGAGTTCTGGTCAGGTTCACAGGCGTCGAGCATTTGGGAGGACAAGAAAGCCATTCGAAAGAAGATAGGGCACGAGCGACTTATTCACTTCAAAAAAAGCTCATTGACGAATTTGGCTGCCAGCTAGACTTAGCTGACTGCGCCAAAGTGCTTTCTGAAGTCTCAGGGTTCGATGAAAGATACTACCTCGAAGATGGAGGCGTGAAAGGAGTGTTCAACAATTATCCGGACAGTTCAGGGCATGTTCAGGGCCTGCCGATAGCCCCATTGTCCGTTCACTTGAGCCATACGTTGCCACGAGCGACCTCGGGTGAGGAACCAAAGGAAGACATCTATTTCGACGCGAAGCATCCGCCAGGCTCGTTCGTCATTGCAAGAAATCGCTATACTACCCCACCGAAGCAAGTGCGAAACTGACGAAGCGACGAACCTGCTAGCAAAGGCAATTCACTACAAAATCTGAGATGAGATCTGCACATCAGCGGGAAGATGGCAAAACAACACCGATCAACCAAAGAAACGTGCCCCACCGAAGCTAAGGTGCCAACCCTATTGGATTGCCCCCGTTTTTAGTCGCAGCTCACCTTCTCGCGAATCTTCCCCTACCGCCGAATGGCAGTGGCCTCCGGATCAAAGAAGCTCTGTTGGGCTCGCTCACTTAGTACCTAGGAAAGGAGGCCTCCTCGGCGGCCCCTGATCTCAATCGCACCAGCTGGCGCGGTATCCAGGCCGCCAGACGCGAGCCAAGCCTTCCTCGATCAGCACATCCCCTGCCGTGCGACCATCGCGGAGTCGTACAGATGCGAGGATCCGACCGTACCGGTCGCGGACGGCAGTCGCCTCGATCCTTGCACCAGGCTGCTCAACGAGTTCGCCCAAGCGGTCCTTTGCCAAAAGGCCGAGCTGAAGTTCACGCTGGCAGCGCGGTTTCCAAGTTTCCGGGGTATCGAAGCCCTCGACATTCGGCGCGCCGCTTCCGATTAGTCGAAGACTCTCGCCGTCACATTTGAGGGTGTCGCCGTCGACAACGGCTAGAGAAAGGCATGTCATCAATATCTTCATGCCCAAGCATCTGAGCCAAGAAATTAGGAGACGCAAGCGCTCAGCTCTCGGAAACGCTGGTCGCCAAGCCAAGCGCCCTTGGCCGAGTGCACATATCGCCAATCAGCGTAAACCTTTTGTTAACCATTTTCAGGTGGAGTTCTCGTTGCCCGAAGCCCGCCAAAGGGGATCCCATGGACAACAGAACTCGACTGCTCGAAACCGCCCTTCTGGAATACGTCGAGAGGTATGGCGCGACAGAAAATGCACGCCGAGCATTGATCCAATGCGGACTGCTCAACGGCTCCTCGGTCAAGCGAGCCCAACAGCAACAATCAGGATCCATAAGCGCTACAGACTAGCCCATATGGTTTAGGCGACATTCTCGACCAGCATAGTCAAGCCACCTCACACTACCACTCCTCCCCCTCGCCTCATACCAAAGTGAAGCGCAGGAAAGGCTTTCCCAGCTGATGGGCTTCGAACGCAATTGGAATTGAACGGTCATGCGTCAGAAGGAGTGTTGCCTCCCCATCCATGGCGCACTCAAAGAGCACATCATTTTCCGCAAAAATTGCACCGCCCTTCCGCGTCACCTTGTAGTCGACGCGCAAACGGCGGGGACCGACAAGCAGCAATGCGCTCTGAATACCAGCAACCATGTTCACCCCTCAGCAACTGGGCGCAGGCTAAACGCTCAAAGAGCGGCTTCAATGGGGCATTTTGAGACAGGTCACACTTTGGCCTAGACAATCCTAGCCATCCCGCTCTGGGCCGCGCCCTCTTTCCTGAGCACCATCGAGTGCGTTTGGCGTCGGGTTCCAGTACCGCCTCATATCAACCGCCGACCTGGTGCGGCACTTCTGGCAAATCGCGAGCGAGAGGATCTCGCCCCGGGTCATGCGGAAGTGCCTGTTCTCGATCGGGAAGTCACCTTCAGCGCCACATCTGCATTTGATCCAGAGGAAGTACATGGTTCGCATGTGGCGCGAACAGTCGGATTGGTCAATCCGCAAAGACGGCGATGCACTGCAGGGCTAGTGGCAGACTCGACAGCTGACGCCGAATCGCAGCAAATTCCCTTCAATTCATTGGAGAGTGACTATGAAGCGATTTATTGCAGCCGCCTTTTTGGCGGTATTTGGACTGCCTTCGTTTGCAGCGACCTATCATGCATCTTGGAACGGCCATACAGCCAGAGGGTTCGTGACCCTAGATGAAAACGCCGAAGTCCTAGATTACCAGTTCGAAGCGCGTATTATCAGCAGCACTCCCACGACAATCGACACAAAATCCACAGGCCCGTTCAATCGAGATTTTCCTAGAGCTCGCGTGACCTATCTCGACTTCCCGTTGTTTGCAAAAACGCTTGGCGATATTCAGGTCAACTTCGCCGTCGAGACGTATGACTGCCTCCCCTCCCCGCCCTTCACGTGTACGCCAGATGGTGAGCTGGCGTTGACCTACCTAGATCTGACCGATTCAGAAGGTCTTGCGATCAATTGGACCGTCACGGAAGTCCCGCTTCCTGCAGGCGGAGCCCTGCTGGTTTCTGGCGTCTTCGCTTTGGGGTTGCGCCGCAAGAGTTGACTACCAGGGCAACCGAAATTCAGGATCTGTGAACTCAGCCGCATACCCAATGCCGTAGAGAGAGATGATCTCGATCGGCAGGCCAGAGGCGCGGATCCACTTTCGCACCTTCCCCATCACGAAATTGATCTCTCTCGGGGTCATGTCGCTGTCGATGACGTGAGCTAGGTCATCGTAGGTCGAGACCTTGCCTGGCCGGCGCGTCATGAACTCGATCACCTCGGCCGTGCGGACGGACGCAATGATCTTCATCTCGTCATAGAGAGCGACGGCCGGGTGGATCTTCCGCCCCGGCCGAAACTCGAAATTCAGCGGTCCCTCGGGATCAGCTATCGTCATCCGGCGGGGTGTCCATTTCAGCATCCGTCACCACTTCGACCGGCTGCGGTACGGTGCGCTGTAGGGCCTTGGTGTAGGCGATCTGCTCGTCCTCGGTTGCGAAGGTCTCGATGGCACTCTCGACAACCGTCACCCCGTTCGGGGCTAAGGGCATCACATAAAAGCGGCCATTGGCGTTGATGCCAGATTTGAAGTGGTGGAACTTGCCTACCAATTCCTTGTTGATACGGACTTGTGCAGTGATGTTCGTCATGGTGTTTCCTTACAGGGGTTGGACAGCGCCGACGATTGCCGACCCGTCGTTGGCTACCGCGCGACCGTAAAGGTCAATCGGATAGCCGCTACCATTGAACGCCCCTCACTTGGTGAACCCTCGCGCTGGATGCACCTTTGGGCGGCAGCTTGCCGTTTCGTCGGCCTGCCCGCTCCGCTCGCCGAAGTCGGGGGGCATATGCCGAGAGCGCTACCGCCCAATCCCAACCTGAGCCGGGAACCGAAGGATGTCATCCAAGATCGAAACAGCTTGGCACGTCGCCTGACCGCAATCCAACCGGACGGAGGCGACGCCGCATGATCACCCCGTGCATGAGCTGTACCGCCAAGGCCCGCCGCCGGTCGCCGCAGAATAGCTGCGCTCGCGAACGCAAGGCCAGCCACCAGCCGCGGGGGAAGCGGTCCGTACGATCGCGCTCATTGGTCTCGCTTGGTTCGAAGTGCCTGGTGCAGCCGCTGACAAGCTCGCTTCTTAAGGGCTGTCGGTCGGCTTGGTTGGGGCTGATGGTTCTCATGATGAAAAATGCCCTTCCGTATGTTCTGTGCGGATGGCATCGGGCCATCCTTGCTTTGGCCCCGCTTCTCGGCCTGAGCGCCTGCCTCCAGATCGCCATTGCCTTTGGGAGGTTCTGGTGATGGCCACTCTGACCTTCCGCAAACTCGGATCAACCACTTCTAAACGGATTGCTGCATGATGGACGGAAGCACCCTTTTCGAAATGGAAGGATCGCCGCCGACGCTTGTGGATCGACCCCTGATCGTCGATAGCTTCGCAGGCGGCGGCGGGGCATCAACTGGCATCGAGATGGCCCTCGGCCGGTCGCCGGATATCGCGATCAACCACAACCCGGCCGCGCTGGCACTCCATGCTGCCAACCATCCCGACACGCTGCATCTGAGCGAGAACGTCTATCGGATTGACCCGCTGGACCATCTCGCCGGCCGGCACATCGGTCTGATGTGGTTCTCGCCAGACTGCAAGCATTTCTCGAAGGCGAAGGGGGGCAAACCTGTAGCACGCAATATCCGCGACCTGGCTTGGATTATCCCCGGATGGATCGAGAGGATCCAGAAGAGCGGCGGGCGCGTCGACGTCGTGATGATGGAGAATGTCGAGGAGTTCGCCACGTGGGGGCCCCTGATCGAAACACCCAAGGGATTGATGCCCTGCCCGGATCGACGCGGCGAGACCTTCACTGCGTGGCGGAAGGCGATCAAACGCCTTGGTGGCAAGATCGAGCAAAGGGAGCTCCGGGGATGCGATTACGGGGCTCCGACAATCCGGAAGCGGCTATTCGTCATCATTCGATTCGACGGCCTGCCGATTGTCTGGCCGCAGCCATCTCATGGCGACCCGGCATCTTCTGAAGTGGCCTCTGGTAAACTGCAGCCCTGGCGGACGGCCGCGGAATGCATCGACTGGTCTTTGCCCTGCCCGTCGATTTTCGACAGCAAGGCAGAGATCATGGAAAAATACGCCCTGCGCGCCGTGCGGCCGCTGGCCCACAATACATTGGCCCGAGTAGCCCGGGGCCTAAGCAAGTATGTGGTGAATGCGGCAAATCCTTTCCTGGTAAGCATTGCACACGGCGACAGCGGCGGACGCCGAGAGTACCCAATGGACGCGCCTTTCGGCGTCGTCACTGCGACGGCAATCGGGCACGCAGTCGTCAGCCCTTCCATCGCCAAGTTCACGACGGGAGGCACTGGCCACGCCGTGTCAGCCCCACTCGCAACAGTCACTGCCAACAGCTGGATCAAAAAGCCAGGCGGCGCAGCCCCCCTTGGCCTCCTTGCGCCATCACTTATGAGCATGAAGGGCACCGCCAGGCGCGACAGCGCCATCACAAATCCACACCCCACTGTTTTGGCGGGTGGCGGTCATTCTGCCCTAATTTCCCCGGTGCTGACCTATGCCCAGCACGGTGGCCAAGTTCGCGATATTGATGCGCCACATCATACGATCACGGCTAGCCTCAAAGACCAGAACGCGGTGATCGTTCCCACCCTGGTTCAAACCGGGTACGGCGAACGAAAAGGGCAAGCACCCCGCTCACTGGACGTCGCTGCGCCCTTGGGAACTATCGTAGCAGGCGGGGTCAAACATGCACCGGTGGCGGCATACTTGGCCCAACACAACACCGGGGTGATCGGTCGTCGAGCTGACACACCGCTATCGAGCGTGACGGCCACTGGAAGCCATCAAAACCCGGTCGCCGCCTACTTCGCGAAATATTACGGGACCGGCGACGGCGCGCGCACTGACGAGCCCATGCACACCATCACCGTAAAGGATCGGATGGGGCACCTTCAGACGCAGCTGGCCGCGCCGCCATTCAGCGCCGAGCACGAAGCCAAGGCTCGCAAGGTTGCCGATCTCCTTCGCGAACACGACCTATGGGACGAGCGTGAATTCGTTACGCTGGAGATTGAAGGTGAAACCTACGTAGTCGTGGACGTCGGTATGCGCATGCTCACGCCCCGTGAACTGTTCACCGCACAAGGCTTTCCGACAGACTACGTGATCGAGGGCGTTTGGCATGAGAACGGCGACGACTGGACCTTCAAAGCGTTCTCCAAGGACGTGCAGATCAGCTGCGTCGGGAACAGCGTCTGCCCTCAAGTTGCGAAAGCCTTGGCAGAAGCCAACACCCAGCACTTGATCAAAAGAGAGGCCGCAGCATGACCGACCATATCGAAGCACAACACCACGCCACGATGAACGCGCTTGCCGAGGGGATCGACAAGATCCTGAACTCGGAAACGATGCCCGCCCGCCGGTTCGGCTTTGTTTTGCTCGTGTCGGAATTCGGCAAAATCGAAGACGGACGCGTCAACTACATCAGCAACGGGAACCGGGACAGCATGATCGCAATGCTGCGAGAATATCTTGCTCGGCTCGAGGGCCGATATACCGAGGCTGAAACAGGGATCCCGCAATGACCCATCATCCACGCACGATCACCCCCGCCTCCTGCCGCCCAACCGAGGCCCCTGCCGTCTTCGGCGTGTCCAAAGACAAGATCTACGACTGGGCTCGTGAGGGCCACATCACGATCTACAAATCCGGCGGCGTTTCGCTGGTGATCGTGTCTGAGGTTTTGGACTTTATCCGCAGCCTGGGGGACCAGATGGGGGACCAGCCGAAGCAGCGCTTCGGGAAGTCCATATAAATCATATCTTTAGGTGAAAGATTTGGTGCGGTCGAGAAGACTCGAACTTCCACTCCGGTTAAGGAACAGCGACCTCAACGCTGCGCGTCTACCAATTCCGCCACGACCGCACTGTCTTGACTTGGTTCCGGGCGTATACCGAGACCTTTCACCATTGTGAAGCGGAAAAATCGGCAAGGCCGGGGGAAATCGAAAACGCCGCCCCCTGGGTTTCTCCGAAGGGGCGGCGTCCGTCTTTGGTTTGGCTTTCACCGGCCTTTGGTCGGGAAATCGGCGGAACATTGCAGCCCGCCGATCCCGGCTTGCCCGATCACTCCAGCTTGAACGTCGGCAGCGCGGCGGGCTGCGGCGTCGCGGCGGGCTGACCAGAGGGAACGCCGGTGGTGGCGGCTTTCAGAAGCTCGACCCGGCCCTTCTGGCTCGGGGCATAGACAGGCTCTGCCCCGCCATCCAGCGCGGTGATCGCCAGGTCATACCATTCCTTCGCGGTCTCGCCGTTCTGGGTCACGCCAAAGCCCTGCGACAGGTGATGGCCGACCGTCTCGGCATAGGGGACCTGACCGGCACCGACCAACAGCAGCGCCGCGCCAAGCGCCACGTCCTGCTTGTCCCGGCGATAGCCCGAATACAGGCAGATCGCCCCGGTCGACTGCAGCTGTTCGATCGACATATTGGCCCCCAGGGCAAAGCTGCGCACCTGGCCCATGACGTCCTGCGCGGATCCGCCTTCCAGCGCAGCCACATAGGGCGCAAGCGCGGGACCAAAGGCGTCACACTGGGCGTCCACCTGTTCGGCGCTCAGACCCGCGACCTGGGTGATCATCGATTCCCCGCGCGCGATGGCGTAGGTCCGGGTCAGGCACATCTGTTCGCTCAGCGCCAGCTGGCTGTCGGTCATCGACACAGCCGTGACATAGCCACCGTTGGAGTTGGTCAGCACACCGACTTTGTCGCAATAGCTGGCCAGCGACGGGGCCACCGTCGGGGCCGGTGCGGTGAACATCGGGATCGCCGAGATCGAGGCCGAGGCCATCGTCGTGCCCCCCGCCTGCGGGGCCGCCGGGGCGGGTGCTGCGGGTGCCGGGGCCGGAACCGCCGTGGCCGAGGCCAGCATCGGGTCGTTCATCTTGCACCCGGCATAGTCACACTGGAAATCCGCCGTGGTGATCTTGTTCGTGCGCTGTGCGTTCAGCTTGTACATGAACTGCTTGCGCGCGTACCCGTCCGAGGTCGAGGCGAACAGAAGCGTCGCGCATTCGGTCTGACCACACCAGAAGCTGGACCCGGTCACGGCGGTGTCGATGACATAGTCGTTCTTGCCGTCGCCGTTCAGATCCGCCGTCTGGATAAATCCCGCGCGCTGCAGCAGTTGTTCTGCCGAAGGCTCGGAACTTTGGGCGATTTCATCCACCGCGTCCGACACTTCCACCGGAAGCCCGGCATAGCCAAAGCCCCCGTGGCCACCGGCCATCATGGTGCCGCCGCCGCCCTGTTCCTTCTGGAAGGCGGTCAAAAGCGCGCGCGGCCCCTGCTGGCTGCGCTGCAGGATCTTCACGACCTGCGGTCCGCCCAGCTGGGCGCGATTGTAGGAGGACACCAGGAACTGGCGTTCGTATTCGGTCAGCGCCCCGGTCACCGGATAGCCCAGGTGCGCCTGGTATTGCGAAATCGCCGTGCGCGACCGCGACCCAAGAACGCCGTCCGGCGTGCCGGCCGGGAAGCCGAAATAATTCAGCGAGGTCTGCACTTCGCGGTTCTGGGCCCGCGCCGCGCTATTGTAGCTTTTCTTAACATAGGTCTTCTGGCGAGGCTTTTGCGAATTCATGATCGCGCCGCCGATGATCCCGCCGACGATCGCCGCGCCAAGGTTGTCTGCCATGGCCGAAACCGGTGCGGTGACTGCCAGGGACAGCGCCACAAGGACAGGTAGTGTGCGTCTAGTCATCGAAATTCTCCTTAGGGTCAGAAATTGCGGCAATGCTACGCCCGGCACCCGGCAATTCAGAAGCCCTTTTTGAGTCAATTTCGTGGTTTTTCATTTTGATAGGATTAACCTATTGGCCAAGCCATTGCGGCGGCGGGGATTTCCCGTTGCAATTGCATTGCAATGCGCCGCGATTTCAGACCGGACGATCCCTAACCGGGTGCCCCCGACCGCCCCATAAGACCGGCCTTGCCCCGCCCGCCCGTGGACATTCCCCGCGCCCGCGCCTATCCCTGCAGACCAGCCCCCTTCCACCCTCAGGTGTACCGCCATGTCCCAGATTTCCCCCGATCAGATCGACAACACTCAGGTCGATGCAGATGTCGAATGGGAGATCGCGCCGGGCCTGACCCCCTATGACGACGCCGTGGCCCGCATGGAAGACCGCGCCAATGCCATCGCCGCGGGCACTGCAAAGGAACTGGTCTGGCTGGTCGAACATCCCGCGCTTTACACCGCCGGCACCTCGGCCCGGCGCGAGGACCTGATCGACCCCGACCGCTTCCCCGTCTTCGACACCCGGCGTGGCGGGCAATACACCTATCACGGGCCCGGCCAGCGTGTGGTCTACGTGATGCTCGACCTAAACCGCCGCGGGCGGGACGTGCGCGCCTTTGTCCAGAAGCTGGAAACCTGGGTGATCGCCACCCTGGATCAGTTCAACATCCACGGCGAAATCCGCGACGGTCGCGTCGGCGTCTGGGTGCCCCGCCCCGAAAAGCCCGCCCTGCCCGATGGCAGCATGCGCGAAGACAAGATCGCCGCCATCGGCATCCGCCTGCGCAAATGGGTCAGTTTCCACGGCATCTCGATCAACGTCGATCCGGACCTGGGCCATTTCGACGGCATCGTGCCCTGCGGCATCCAGGGCCACGGCGTGACCAGCCTTGTCGATCTAGGCCTTCCGGTCACGATGGAGGATCTGGACGTCGCCCTGCGCGTGACCTTCGACCAGACCTTCGGCGCCTGACCACCCGCCGAACAGCCGGCCCCAAGCCACACAGACACACCGATTCCCTGCACCACGGCCGGACCCGTGCGACAGGTGGTGCGACAATTCTACAGGACCAAAGCACTGTTGCCCTGATCGGGGATGCCCTATTTATTGCTGCGAAGCGCGCAACCCAATCCGAGGACGAGGAAGCCCAATGAAACAGACCCTGACCCTTGCCGCAGCCCTGATGGCCCTGGCCGCCCCTGTCTTTGCCGAAGGCGACGCCGCCACCGGCGAGAAGGAATTCCGCAAATGCAAATCCTGCCACATGATCGCATCGGCCGATGAGGCCATCGTCAAGGGCGGCAAGACCGGCCCGAACCTTTATGGCGTGATCGGCCGCACCGCCGGCACCGCCGAGGATTTCAGCTATGGCGACGACCTGAAAGCCGCAGGCGACGCGGGACTGGTCTGGGACGAAGCCAGCCTGGCCGCCTATATCGAGGACCCCAAGGCCTTCCTGCAGGAAACCCTGGACGACAAGGGCGCAAAATCGAAGATGACCTTCAAGATGCGCAAGAACGCCGGCGACGTGGCGGCCTATCTGGCGACCTTCAGCGAATAAGCCCTGCGATTAAGCCCCGTGGCGCGGCCCGATGCGGCCGCATCACAAGCCACAAAGGCGCGGGTCTTCCGCGCCTTTTTTATTGCGACCCCGCCGCCAATCTGTTTTCTATCGACAAAACAGGAGCAGAACATGACGAGAACTTTTTACGAGTTCTTCGCAGGCGGGGGCATGGCGCGCGCGGGCTTGGGATCCGATTGGACCTGCCTGCTGGCCAATGACTTCGACCCAAAGAAGGGCGCGACCTATGCGTCCAACTGGGGTTCTGACCACCTGGTGGTGGACGACATCCGCAACATCGCCCCCGAGGACATGCCGGGCCGCGCCGATCTGATCTGGGGGTCCTTCCCCTGCCAGGATCTGTCGCTGGCCGGAAGCGGCGCGGGCCTGGGTGGCAAGCGGTCGGGCACCTTCTATCCCTTCATCTCGCTGATCCAGGCGCTGCGTGACGAAGGCCGGGCACCTGCGATCATCGCGCTGGAAAACGTGCTGGGCACGCTGACCTCGCACAAGGGGCAGGACTTTGCCGCCATCTGCGAGGCGCTGCGCAACCTGGGCTATCGCTATGGCGCGCTGGTGGCCGATGCGGCGCTGTTCGTGCCGCAGTCGCGACCGCGCCTGTTCCTGGTCGCCGTGCGCCAGGACATCGCCATTCCCGCCGACCAGACCGGCAGCGCCCCCACCCTGCCCTGGCACACCAAGGGCCTGCAAAATGCCTATGACCGGCTGCCGCGCAAGCTGCAGAAGGACTGGCTGTGGTGGCAGATGCCCCGCCCGTCTCCCCGGACGCTGGATCTTGTCGACGTGATCGAGGATGCCCCGACCTCGTGCAAGTGGCACTCCAAGGCCGAGACAACCGCGCTTCTGTCGATGATGTCCGAGGTCAACCTGGCCAAGGTCGAAACCGCCCGCCAGGCCAAGACCCGCATGGTCGGCACGATCTACAAGCGCACCCGCGTCGAACACGGCATCAAGGTGCAGCGCGCCGAGATCCGGTTCGATGACATCGCCGGCTGCCTGCGCACCCCGGCCGGCGGATCCTCGCGCCAGCTGATCATGGTGGTCGAGGGCAATTCGATCCGGTCCCGCCTGATGTCGACCCGCGAAACCGCGCGCCTGATGGGCCTGCCCGACAGCTACAAGCTGCCCGAACGCTATAACGAGGCCTATCACCTGACCGGCGACGGCATCGCCGTTCCGGTCGTGCGCCACATCGCCCGGCATATCTTCCAGCCCGTTCTGGCCGCGCATCAGCCCGCCCCCGAACAGGCCCAGGCATGAGCGAGATCCCCTGCGAGAAGAACGAGGAGCTGCGCCGCAAGATCCTCGACTTCGCCGAGGTCCTGAAGACCGAGGCGCATAAGCTGGGCGAGCATGGGCTAGACGAACAGGATTTCTATCAATCCGGCCTGTTCCGCGGCGCGATCGAACGGATTCGCGGGCAGTTCTCGGCCTCGATGAAGGAAAAACGCGGCTTTGTTGCGCTGGTGCTGGATCACATGCAATCGGGCGGCTACATCGCCCATTGGCAATCCGCCGGCGAAGCCAACCGCCACGATTACTCCGTGCGGCTGAACAATGGCCGCACCGCCTGTATCGAGCTGAAGGGCTGTCTGGACGGCAACAACACCAATATCTTCGAACGCCCCCCACATGCGGATGAATTCATCCTCTGGTCGGTTTGTTCGAATCCCGGGGCCGATCCGCGCCACAACGTCTGGTCCGGCATCCACACCCGGCTGAGCGCCGAGATGATCGACCGCAATCAGCGCATCGACGGGCTGGTGGTCTGGGACTGGATCTGCGGCACCACGGCCCGGCCTTGCCCCAAGCTTTGGGACACGCCCGATCGCCTGACCGAGGTCGGACCCTACCGGCTGCCGCCGCCCTGCATCTACCTGTTCCCCGGCACCGTGCCGAGCGTGCGCAACAACCCCAATCCCCGCATCAACCAGCTGGAGGACGTGGGCATCCTGCAGGCTATGCACGCCTGTTTCCAGGGCCGCGACGACGAGGTGAACGAGGTCGGGATTTCCGTCGCACACCGCGGCGCGGACATCGTGCGGTCCACCAAGATCAGCAGAAGCGGAGAGATCCGCCGCGCCTCGGACCCGACGCCAATCCGCCGGGCGTGATCGGTTCCCCTGACATGCGCCCCTGATTTTCGCCCGAACCGCGCAAGCCCCGCGTGATTATCAAAACTTTCCGAACAGAGCCTTTGGCGCTTTCGCTCTGGTCCTGCCCCCGGCCCGGGCGCATATTTTGACCAACAGCCCCCGGGGCAGCCTTTCTCAGGATCCGCAATGACACCGACCTATTACGCCCCCCACGGCGGCCACCCCGGCCAGGACCAGCTTCTGACCGACCGCGCGATCTTTACGGAAAGCTACGCGGTGATCCCCAAGGGCACGATGCGCGACATCGTCACCAGTTTCCTGCCCTTCTGGGACGGCACGCGCCTTTGGGTCCTGTCGCGCCCTCTTAGCGGTTTCGCGGAAACCTTTTCGCAATACATCATGGAGGTGCAGCCCGGCGGCGGGTCCGACCGCCCCGAGACCGACGCCCAGGCCGAGGCCGTGCTGTTCGTCGTCGAAGGCAGCGCCTCCCTGACCGTGGGCGGCAAGACGCACGAGCTGACCCCCGGCGGCTATGCCTACCTGCCCCCTGCCTGCGGCTGGACCCTGCGCAACACCGGCGATCAGACCCTGCGCTTTCACTGGATCCGCAAGGCCTATGAACCGGTCGAGGGGCTCGACACGCCCGACGTGCTGATCCTGAACGAACAGGATATCACCCCCACGCCGATGCCCGGCACCGATGGCAAATGGGCCACCACCCGCTTTGTCGACCCGGCCGACCTGCGCCACGACATGCATGTGACCATCGTCACCTTTGAACCCGGCGGCGTGATCCCCTTCCTGGAAACCCACGTGATGGAGCACGGGCTTTACGTGCTTGAAGGCAAGGCCGTCTATCGCCTGAACAACGACTGGGTCGAGGTCGAGGCCGGCGATTACATGTGGCTGCGCGCCTTCTGCCCGCAGGCCTGTTACGCCGGGGGGCCGGGCAAGTTCCGTTATCTGCTCTACAAGGACGTGAACCGGCACATGCCGCTGCGTCCGCCCGCCGGTCGCTGACCCGCCGCTGATCCGCCGCTGACCCGCGCGGTTCAGGATGGATCGGGGGTGAAGATCTCCTCGATCCGGCGCTGGAAGGTTGCGGCGATGGTAAAGGCCAGCGGCAGGCTGGGATCATAGCGCCCGCGCTCCAGCGCGATCACCGTCTGTCGCGACACGCCCAGCTGTGCGGCCAGCTGCGCCTGGGACCAGCCCCTTTCGCTGCGCAGATCGCGGATGATGTTCTTCATCGGTAGCGCAGTGTGGCGATGATCCCGCCCAGCACCCAAAGCCCCGCCATCAGCGGCCAGACCGCAAAGGCCGACAGTCGCGGAAAGCCGACGTTTTCCAGGAACCCGTAGCTGAAGGAAATCAGCGCCGTGCCCACAAAGGCCATGGTGATCGCCTCAAGCTGGATGCGTTGCTGCATCTCGTCCGCGCGGCGCGACAGGCGGACGATGGACAGCGCCAGCACGCAGGCGGGCAGCATGGGGGCGACGCTGATCGCGGTCGCCAGCGCCGGGCTGTCGATCCCCCGCCCCAGCACGCGCAAAGACACCACCAGAGCGACGACATAGGCCAGCAGGCTTAGCCCGACCGGCAGCGCAAGGCGCAAAAGACTGTTTCGGGTCATGCGGATCCTCCGTGTAAAGTGACCTTTACAATACCCGCAGCCCGCATCATGTCAAGCACGCTTTACACCCACCCCCTAAACGACAAAGGGCGGCGCATCGCTGCACCGCCCCCGCGGGTCCTTACCCGGACCCTTTTACCCATTTCAGACCGGCACTACCGACGGTGCCCGGACATCCCGCCCGAGACCTCTTCGGTCGATTCATCCGACAGCTCATCCGGCAGGACCAGGTTCAGGATGATCGCGATCAGCGCGGCGGGCAGGATGCCGCTGGTCATCAGCACCTTCAGCGTGCCCGGCAGGTACTGCAGCGCCCCCGGCTCCAGCTGAAGCCCCAGGCCAAGCGACAGGGCGATGGCGAAGATCACCATGTTGCGGCGGTTCCAGGTCACGTCCGACAGCATCGAGATACCGGCTGCGACGACCATGCCGAACATGACGATGACGCCGCCGCCCAGCACCTCGATCGGGACCGAGGAGATCACCGCCCCGATCTTGGGCACCAACCCGCAGAGGATCAGGAACAGCGCCCCGATGGTCACGACCGTGCGGCTCATCACGCCGGTCATGGCGATCAGCCCGACGTTCTGGCTGAACGAGGTATTGGGCAGCGCCCCGAACAGGCCCGAGACCGCGGTGCCCAGACCGTCGGCAAAGGTCGCGCCCTGGATCTCCTTGTCCGTGGCTTCACGCCCCGCGCCGCCCTTGGTGATGCCCGAAACATCGCCCACGGTTTCCACCGCCGAGACGAAGGACATGGCGCAGAAACCGATCACCGCCGCGACCGAGAATTCCATCCCGAAATGCAGCGGGTTGGGAAGCGCAAAGGGGGCCGCGCGCCCGACGTTGCCCAGGTTCACCTGGCCCAGGGCAAAGGCCACGACATAGCCGACCAGCAGCCCGACCAGCACAGCCGAAACCGACAGCATCCCCCGGGTGAAGAACTTCAGCCCCAGGGTCACCAAGATCACCGTGCCGGCCATCAGCCAGTTCAGGCCCGACCCGTATTCCGGGGTGCCGATGGCGGGCACACCGCCGGCGGCGTACTGGATGCCGACCTTGACCAACGCCAGGCCGATCATCGTCACCACCAGCCCGGTGACCAGCGGTGGCAGGGCAAAGCGCAGCTTGCCGATGAACAGCCCAAGGAAAGCGTGGAACAGACCGCCCACGAGGATGCCGCCCATCAGGACCGACATGGCCTCGACCCCTTTGCCGGCGACCAGCGGGATCATGATCGGGATGAAGGCAAAGGATGTCCCCTGCACGATCGGAAGCCGCGCGCCAACGGGGCCGAAGCCGATCGACTGGAACAGGGTCGCGATGCCGGCAAAGAACATCGACATTTGGATCATGTAGATCATCTGCGGGAAATCAGCGCTGTTCGACCCAAAGCCGAAGCCCGCCGCGCCGCAGACGATGATCGCCGGTGTCACGTTCGACACGAACATCGCCAGCACGTGCTGGATCCCCAGGGGCACCGCCTTGGCAAGCGGTGGCGTGTAATTCGGATCGCGCAGCTGTTCCGGCGTTCCGATGGATGCGTCTGACATGGTGTCCCTCCCATTTGTGCGGCCCGTCCGGGATGCGGCCCGCTGTGCTATGGCCCTTTCCGGGCCTTGATTATGCGGTCCGGCCCCGTGCGCGGACCTGCGTGCAGAACCCGGGCCGACCAGGCAGGGTCGAGCCCTGCCGATATCCTCCGCCTGCCCCTTTCGCGGCGGGCACGCCCTGAGCGCGGCGGCGCTAGTCCACCACCTGATAGGGCGTGTCGAAAAAATGCTCTTCCAGGTTGGCACCCGGACCGATCCGGTCGACCACGGCGAACAGCCCTGGCCCCGACAGCGGCGTCAGCACCCCGTGCCAGGTGCCGCGATGATAGTTCACGCCCTGCCCCGGCTGGGTCAGGAAGGCCAGGGGCAGCCCCGGCACGCCGCCCTGATCGGGGGCGACGATGACCAGGAAGGGATCCATGCTCATCGGCAGGAAGGCCTGGCTGCCCTCGGGGTGGCGTTCCACCAGATCCAGACTGTGCGGCAGCGCCCGCAGCTGGGCCTGAAACAGGCTGATCCCGGCGCGGCCGCCGTCAAACGCCATCTGCGCCCGGTCGTGATAGCGCCCGCAAAGGCCCGCGTTGATCATCTTGTCCGGATCGCCCGCGACGGACAGCACATCGCCAAAGGGGGCAAAGGCCTGCGCCGTCAGCGGCTGGATGCGGATCTCGCGGCTCATCCGAATTTCTCGATCAGGCGCAGTTCGGCGATGCGTTCGACCTGGCGGCAGGCCTCTGCGAACTCGGTCGCGCGGTCGTTGTCGATGCGGCGCTGGAAGGCCGCAAGGATGCTGGCCTTGGTGTTGTCCTTTACCGCGATGATGAAGGGAAAGCCGTGCTTTTCGGTGTAGCGGGTGTTCAGATCGGTGAACGTTGCGCGTTCCGCGTCGGTCAGCAGGTCCAGCCCCGCGCCCGCCTGTTCCGCCGTCGAGTCCGCCGTCAGACGCCCCGCCGCGGCCAGTTTCCCCGCCAGATCCGGGTGCGCGCGCAGCACGCCCAGGCGCTGATCCTCGCTGGCGGACCGGAAGACCCGCGCCAGCGCATTATGCACCCCGGCGGCATTGTCATGGGTCGGTCCAAGCTCCAGCCCATGCGCGCCCTCGGCGATCCAGGGGGAATGTTCGAAAATGCCGCCGTAGGCCGCGACGAAGTCCGCGCGGCTCATCTGCGACGGACGCTGGATATGCACGGGCGGATGCACCTTGGCCCAGTGATCCGCGATCTCTTCGCGCGTGGCGAACCAGACACCATCGTGCCCCGCCATATGCTCCAGGGCCCGCTTCAGCGCCAGGGCTCGGCCCGGACGCCCCGCCAGACGGCAATGCAAGCCGATCGACAGCATCTTGGGCGCCCCCGCGACCCCTTCGGCATAAAGCATGTCGAAACTGTCTTTCAGATAGCCCTCGAACTGCTGGCCGTCGGTAAAGCCGGCCTGGATCGCAAAGCGCATGTCGTTGCAGTCCATCGTATAGGGCACGATCAGCTGATCCTTGCCCCCCGCTTCGACCCAATAGGGCAGATCATCGGCGTAACTGTCTGCGATATAGGCGAAATCGCCCTCTTCCGCCACCAGGGCGACGGTGTTCATCGAACAGCGCCCGGTGTACCAGCCGCGCGGCGGGGTGCCCACGACCTCGGTGTGCAGGCGGATCGCCTCGCGGATCTGGGCGCGCTCTTCCTCGGCGTCCATGTCCTTGTGTTCGACCCATTTCAGCCCGTGGCTGGCGATCTCCCATCCTGCGGCCTTCATCGCGGCCAGCTGCTGCGGCGCGCGGGCCAGCGCGGTGGCCACGCCATAGACGGTGACCGGTAGATTCTTCAGCAGGTCATGCACCCGCCAGAACCCGGCCCGCGACCCGTATTCATAGATGGTTTCCATGTTCCAGTGCCGCTGACCGGGCCAGGGCTGGGCGCCGGTGATCTCGGACAGGAACGCCTCGGACGCGGCATCGCCATGCAGGATGTTGTTTTCCCCGCCCTCTTCATAGTTCAGCACGATCTGGACGGCGATCTTGGCCCCGTTCGGCCAGGCGGCCTGGGGCATGCGGTTGCCGTATCCGGTCATATCTCGGGGGTAGCGTGTCACCTGGAAGTCCTTTTCTTGTCCCGACAATTAAACCAGAAAATGCCGGCGGTTTTTCAAAAAAAACGATAAACAGCCTTCTGGCAGACCGGCTTTGTCTAATTCCTGGGATTGGCCCAGAAGGAAGACCACGGCTAAGGTTAAAAAAGACGCGCCATTCGGGCCGGACACAGGAGCAAGATCAAGATGACCGGATATCTCACGACCCATGTTCTGGACACCGCCCGGGGCTGCCCGGCGCAGGGCATCAAGATCGCGCTGTACCGCGTCAGCGGCAATTCCCACAAGAAGATCGCCGAGACGGTCACCAATGCCGACGGCCGCACCGATGCGCCGATCCTGCCAGCGGACAAATTCAAACCCGGCACCTATGAGCTGATCTTCTTCGCCGGCGACTACCTGCGCGAAAGTGGCCAGGCGGACGGAGAGATCCTGTTCCTTGACCAGGTGCCGATCCGCTTTGGCATGGCCGATCCCGAGGCGCATTACCACGTGCCCCTGCTGCTGTCCCCCTACGGGATGAGCACCTATCGCGGCAGCTGAGCGGGCCTAACCAGCGGCTCCGGCACCGATCTGGTCCCCAGCCTTGCCTCCTGTCTGGCCCCCGACTTGACCCCGCACCTGATCCGCGATCCGGTCGGTCACGAATTCCATGAACAGCCGGGTCTTGGGATCCTGCCGGCGCCGATGCGTGTACAAACAGGCCATCTGGATCGGTTCGGGCGGGGTGGCCTGGGCCACGGGGATCAGCCGCCCCTCGGCCAGGTGGTCGGCGACCTCGAACACGGGTTTCATCACCACGCCCTGCCCCGACAGCGCCCAGTCGGTCAGCACATCGCCATCGTCGGATTCGTAGCGCCCCGCGACGCGGAAGCGTTTCGGCCCCTCTGGCGTCTGCAGCCGCCACTGGAATTCCGTCGCTCCCGGAAAGCGCAGCGACAGGCATTCATGCCCGCCCGCTACCAGATCGTCGCCATCCCGGGGCATCCCCCGCCGGGCTACATAGTCGGGCGCGGCGCAAAGCACCCGATCGACATCCGCGATCTTTCGGATGCGCAGGTTGCTGTCCTCGGGCTGGCCCAGGAAGAACGCCAGGTCCAGTCCTTCCGTCGTCAGGTCGACCTTCCGGTCCGTCAGGCGCAGACGCAGGCTGACCTCGGGGTAATCGGCCAGGAACTGCGGCACCAGCGGCGCAATCAGCCGCCGCCCGACGCCCAGGGGGGCCGCCACATACAGCGATCCGCGCAGGTTCTCGGTGATATTGGCGATCTGCGCCTCGGCGGTTTCGACGGTGGCCAGGATCTCGGTCGCGCCACGATAGAAGGTCTGGCCCTGTTCCGTCGGCGTCAGGCTGCGGGTGGTGCGCTGAAACAGCCGCACGCCCAGGTGATCCTCAAGCTGGGAAATCCGCGATGACGTCACCGCCGGAGAGATCCGCAAATCACGCCCGGCGGCGGACATGCTGCCCAATTCATAGACACGAACGAAGGTGCGGATATTGTCGAGATAGGACATTCTTCGGATATTTTTGATGCTGCTTGAACTTTCACAGCAATAGCAAAACAAATGGGTCAGGCCTAGACTGTGGCCACACCACCCCGACACGCCAGCAAACAAGGACCCGCCATGTATGATCTTGCCATTCTCTGGGACTGGATCGCCTTTTCCGTCCGCTGGCTTCATGTCGTCACCGCCATGGCCTGGATCGGCGCGTCCTTCTACTTCATCGCGCTGGACCTGATGCTGAAACCCAACCGCGCCCTGCCCGATGGTGCCCATGGCGAGGAATGGGAGGTTCACGGCGGCGGCTTCTATCACACCGTGAAATATATGGTGGCCCCCGCGCGGATGCCGGAACATCTGACCTGGCACAAATGGCAAAGCTACACGACCTGGCTGTCCGGCGCCGCGCTTTTGATGATCGTCTACTGGGTCGGAGGAGAGCTGTTCCTGCTGGACCCCACCAAGGCCGAACTGAGCCTGTGGCAAGGCATCCTGATCTCGGGCGGGTCACTGACCATCGGCTGGCTGATCTATGATTGGCTGTGCAAATCCAGACTGTCCGAACAGCCGACCCTGCTGATGCTGCTGCTGTTTGTCATGCTGGTGGTCATGTCCTGGGGCTACAACCAGATCTTCACCGGCCGTGCCGCGCTGCTGCACCTGGGGGCCTTCACCGCCACCATCATGACCGCCAATGTCTTCTTCCAGATCATGCCGAACCAGCGCATCGTGGTGGCCGATCTGAAGGCAGGCCGGACCCCGGACGCGAAGTATGGCAAGATCGCCAAGGTGCGGTCGACCCACAACAATTACCTGACGCTGCCGGTCGTCTTCCTGATGCTGTCGAACCATTATCCGCTGGCCTTCGCCACGGAATATTCCTGGATCATCGCCTCGCTGATCTTCCTGACGGGGGTGACGATCCGGCATTACTTCAACACCATGCACCGCACCGGCAGCGGCCCGCACTGGACCTGGGGCGTCACCGTCCTTCTGATGTTCGTGATTGCCTGGCTGTCGACTGCGCGCCCCAGTGAAACCTGGGAAGAGGCCGAGGCCCGCCCCCTGACCGCCCAGGAAGAACGCCTGGCCGCCCTGCCCAGCTTTGGCGACGCCTATGACAGCGTGGTTGGCAATTGTTCCATGTGCCATGCCCGCGAACCGGTATGGGGCAACATGCAATGGGCCCCCAAGGGCGTCTATCTTGAGACGCCGGGCGATGTGGCGCGCCATGCCGATCAGATCTATGTGCAGGCGGGGCTAAGCCACGCCATGCCGCCGCCCAATGCGATCCAGATGGACCCCGAGGCGCGCCGCACGATCATCGCCTGGGTGCAAGAGGCCCGCGCCACCCGCTGAACCACGCACCGCCGGCCAGGTGACCCCGCCGGCGGTTTTTCGTCCTAACCGAAAGCTCTAGCCGACGACGTTGAACCCGGGCCCATAGGGGTATCCGGTGATGTTCTCGTTCCCGTCTTCAGTGATGATCAGGATGTCATGTTCCCGGTAGCCGCCTGCGCCCGGCGTGCCCTCGGGGATCGTCAGCATCGGCTCCATCGAGATCACCATCCCCGGCTCCAACACCGTGTCGATGTCCTCGCGCAGCTCAAGCCCGGCTTCGCGGCCGTAGTAATGCGATAGCACCCCGAAGGAATGGCCATAGCCGAAGGTGCGGTATTGCAGCAGGTCCCGCTCCTCGAAGAAACTGTTGATCGCCCCGGTCACCTCGGCGCAGGAGACACCGGGTTTCAGCAGGCTCATGCCGTATTCATGGGCGGCGACGTTTGCCTCCCAGATCTTCAGGCTGGCGGGGTCGACCTCTTGCACGAAGAGCGTCCGTTCCAGCGCCGTGTAATAGCCCGAGATCATCGGGAAAGTGTTCAGCGACAGGATATCGCCCCGTTGCAGCACCCGCGCCGTCACCGGATTATGCGCGCCGTCTGTGTTGATGCCCGACTGGAACCAGACCCAGGTGTCGCGATATTCCGCGTCGGGAAAGCGCTTGGCGATCTCCAGCTCCATCGCATCGCGCCCGGCCATGGCCACGTCGATTTCCCGCGCCCCCGCCCGGATCGCGTCGCGGATGGCATAGCCGCCCACATCCGCCACCTGCGCCCCCTGCCGGATCAGCGCCAGTTCCGCCGGCGATTTGTGCATGCGCTGATTCATCGTCGCCGGGGCCACATCCAGCGTCACGGCGGGGTTCAGGAAATCTTCCAGCAGGTCACGCTGCACCAGCGTCAGGTGATCGCCCTCGATCCCCACGACCGCCCCCTGCCCGGTGACCGAGGCCACGGCCCGCCAGAAGTTGTTCCGCTGCCAGTCGGTATAGGTGATGTTGTCGCCGTGACAGCGCCGCCAGGGCTGCGCCGCGTCGATGCCAGCGCTGATGGTGACGCTTTCGCTTGCGGTCACGACAAGCCCGTAGGGCCGCCCGAAGGCACAATACAGAAACCCCGAGTAATAGGCGATATTGTGCATCGAGGTGAAAACGCAGGCCTCGACGCCGGCGTCCTCCATCGCGGCACGCAGCCCGGCCAGGCGGGCATCGTATTCCTCGGGCGCAAAGGGCAAGACGCGGTCGCCCTGGTGGAAACGGTAGAAATCGGGACGGTCCATCGGAACATTCCTCCTTGTGGCGCGACCACAGCGGGGCGGGTCCCCTTTCTGCGGTTCGCGAAAAGCAAGACCCCGGCGTTCAGGATGGGTGATCGGGCGCGCATCCGCGCTGGCGACGCCATCGCCTGCCCTGGACGCAGACTGCCCGGTTTCCCTGCGCCCGGCAAGACGGGGAATGCCGTGCCATGCGCTTTCTCCGGTGCGCCGCTTGGTCAGGTCAGCTTGAACCTCAGATAGGGCCAGTCCTCCGAGAATTCGTCAAAGACGACTTCAAGCGCGCGGTCCCCGGACAGCAGGATCTTTCCCGCCCCGGCCGCCGCGCAGGCCTTCAGCTGATCTTTCGAGGCAAACAGGATGCCCCCCAACCTCGTCGCCTTGAATTCCGCCGGAAACCTGGAAAAGCCCAGTTGCACAAACCCATTCTGAATCACTGCCATCGCACACCTCCGAAAGCGGGCTTTGATCGTCAGGGTGGAAAGAGGGGTTTTCAAGTGGTAATTTTTGGAATAAACGCCTTACAACCAATGGGATAGCGGTAATTCCTATAGTCATTTAGATCACTTGATCAGCGCGATTTTGGACCGATTTTCCGGGACCTTTCCGGCCACGATCCGCCTTCATGCCAAGGGTCTTCCCGGCGCACTACGACTAGCATTTTGGCGGGTGCCACGCCCCGCGCAAACATCCCATTTCGCCGCTTCGGCGCAGGTATCACCCGTGGAAAGTTTTTTCGTGACCAGCGCGCATGGCGGCCCTTTTGGCCACCACCGTCGCCCCGCCAAGGCGCTGAAAGCGGCAGACACCGACCAGATCCAAACGCGCAACCGCCTTCGACCGATCATCTTAATCTAAGGAAATGGCGCACCCATGAGGATTCGAACCTCAGACCTCTGCCTTCGGAGGGCAGCGCTCTATCCAGCTGAGCTATGGGTGCCGCTTGGGCGGCTATAGGACATCGCGGCGGGGCCCGCAATCGGAAATCCGCAGGGGCGGCGCGGTTCCCCTTTGACGCGCGGGCCCTGCGCGGCCCCGCCTTCAGGACCGCGCCGCGGGCAAAGACCCGAACACAGCCGCGTCACGATGCCGTCACGCTTCCGGCACCAAGCAGTTATCGCCCGCCGCCCCTGACAGATCATCGAATTCAATAGATCAACTCTGCCGAGCTTGATAAGAATTTCCTATCACAAGCCAAGGCCTGCCATGATCGCCAAACTCGAGATGCTCATCGCCCTCGCCCAGGAACGCCACTTTGGCCGCGCGGCCGAGGCGCTTGGCATCACGCAGCCGACCCTGTCCGCCGGGATCAAGCAGCTTGAGGATCACCTGGGCGTCAAGCTGGTGGAACGCGGATCCCGCTTCGGCGGGCTGACACCCGAGGGCCAGCGCGCCCTTGTCATGGCCCGGCGCATCGTCGGCGACAGCCGCCGTCTGCGCGACGAGATGCGGGCGAAACGCGACGGGCTGACCGGCAAGATCCGCCTGGGCGTGATCCCCACGGCGTTGACCTGGGCTTCGCACCTGGCCGCCGAGATGACGGTGAAACACCCGGGTGTCAGCTTTCAGATCACCTCGACCACGTCGCAGAACATCAAGACATTGCTGGACAATCTCGAAATCGACGCAGGCCTGACCTATCTGGACAACGAACCCCTTGGCCGGGTGTCCACAGTGCAGCTTTACACCGAGGCCTATCACCTGGTCTGTCACCGCGATCACCCCCTGGCCGGGCGCGATCAGGTCACCTGGGGCGATCTCGGCGCGCAGAACCTCTGCCTGCTGACGCCCGACATGCAGAACCGCCGGATCATCAACCGCAATTTCCACGAGGCCGGGGTTACGCCTATGGCAACGATTGAAAGCAATTCGACGGTGGTTCTGGCGGCGACCGTGGCGCGCGGCGGATGGGTCACGATCCTACCCAGCGACATGGCAGACTTCCTGGTGGCGGGCCGGGCCACCGTGGCCGTGCCGATCGCCGGGGCTGCGCTAAGCCATCGCGTCGGCCTGGTGACCGAATTTCAGGAACCCCACACCCCTGTCCTTGCCGCGCTGATGCAGACAGCCAAGGACATCGCGCCCCGGAACGCATCATAGAAAACCCCTATCAGCCGACGGATCTGCGATATTGATTTACCCATGGTAGGCTGGCACGCTCGCAGGACCTTTCAGATCGGACGCCAGATGCAGACCACCCAGCCACCGATGCGCCCCGCCCGGGCCGCCCCCACGGATGACGATATCCGCGACGTCATCGCGGCAGAAAAGCACCGCGACGGCCCGCTGTTGCCGATCCTGCACGGGCTTCAGGCGCGCTTTGACCATATCCCAGACACTGCCCTGCCCCTGATCGCCGAGGCGCTGAACCTGACCCGGGCCGAGGTGCATGGCGTCGTCAGCTTCTACCATGACTTCCGCTCTGCCCCTGCCGGTCGCCACGTGCTGAAGCTCTGCCGGGCCGAGGCCTGCCAGTCGGTCGGTGCCGATGCCACCATCCAGCAGGTGCTGGCGCACTTCGGCCTCGACGCCTTCGGCACCACCCAGGACGGCCGCCTGACGATCGAGCCGGTCTATTGCCTTGGCCTCTGCGCCTGTGGCCCCGCCGCGATGATCGACGGCAAGGTGCTGGGCCGGGCCGACGCCCCTCGGATCACCGCCGCACTGGAGGTCCAGGCATGACCCATCCCCTGACCATCTATGTATCCCTCGACAGCGCGGCCAAGGCGCTTGGGGCCGACGACATCGCCCGCGCCCTGCAGGACCGCGCCGCGGCCCGCGGCATCGACATCCGCCTGGTCCGCACCGGCAGCCGCGGCATGATCTGGCTGGAACCCCTGGTCGAGATCTCGCGCGACGGCGGTCCGCGCATCGCCCATGGTCCCGTCACCGCCGATCAGATCGACGCGCTGCTGGATGGCACCGCCCCGAACCTGGGCCCGACCGAGGATATCCCCTTCCTCGCCCGCCAAACTCGCCTGACCTTCGCCCGCTGCGGCATCACCGATCCCTTGTCGATGGACGACTACATCGCCCACGGCGGGTTGACCGGCCTGCGCCGCGCCCTGGAAATGACCGCCGCCGAAATCGTCGAGGAAACAAAAACCTCCGGCCTGCGCGGCCGCGGCGGCGCGGGCTTCCCCACGGGTATCAAGTGGGACACGGTCCGCCAGGCACAGGCCGATCAGAAATACATCGTCTGCAACGCCGACGAAGGCGACAGCGGCACCTTTGCCGACCGCATGATCATGGAGGGCGACCCCCTTTCGCTGATCGAGGGCATGGCGATCGCCGGCCTCGCCACCCATGCCACCAAGGGCTTCGTCTACATCCGCTCGGAATATCCCGACGCCATCGCCGTGATGGACCGGGCGATACGGATCGCCCGCGAACACGGGCTGCTGGGCCATTCCCTGCTGGGCTCTTCCCATGCCTTTGACATGGAGGTCCGCGTCGGTGCCGGTGCCTATGTCTGTGGCGAGGAAACCTCGCTCCTCAACTCTCTCGAAGGCAAGCGCGGCGTGGTCCGGGCCAAGCCGCCCCTGCCCGCGCTCGAAGGGGCCTTCGGCAAGCCCACGGTGGTGAACAACGTCCTGTCGCTGGCGACGATCCCGGTGATCTTCGAAAAGGGCGCGCAGCATTACGCCGACTTCGGCCTTGGCCGGTCACGCGGCACCATGCCGATCCAGATCGCCGGCAACGTGCGCCACGGCGGCCTCTTTGAGACCGCCTTCGGCCTGCCCCTGGGCGATCTGGTCAACGACATCGGCGGCGGCACGGCCTCGGGGCGTCCGGTCAAGGCGGTGCAGGTCGGCGGCCCTCTCGGGGCCTATTTCGCGCCGCACCAGTTCGACACGCCCTTCGGCTATGAGGACTTCGACCAGGCGGGCGGGCTGATCGGCCATGCCGGCATCACCGTCTTCGACGACACCGCCGACATGGGCACCCTGGCCCGCTTCGCCATGGAGTTCTGCGCCGTGGAAAGCTGCGGCAAATGCACCCCCTGCCGGATCGGCGCGGTGCGCGGCGTCGAAACCATCGACCGCATCCGCGCCGGCGATACCGCCGCCACCGACCTGCTCACCGATCTCTGCGACACGATGACCTCCGGCTCGCTCTGCGCGCTCGGCGGCTTCACCCCCTACCCGGTCCTGTCCGCCCTTCGCCTCTTCCCGCAGGACTTCGGCGCAACCAGAGAGGCCGCAGAATGACCCGCCCCCATCCTCTTGCCGGAAATATCCCGGGTGGCTGCCAACGGCAGCGGGGGCAGCGCCCCCTCCCAGCCCAGCCGAAGGGCGCGCGATGACCAAAACGCCCCCTGTCAAAGGCCCCGCCTCCTACTTCCCCTCGATCGAGGCAAAGTATGGCCAGCCCATCGACCACTGGCTCTCGATCGTCCGCGCCAATGCGGCGCTGAAACACATGCAGATCGTCACCCTGCTGAAAACCGACCACGGGCTGGGCCATGGCCATGCCAATGCCATCGTCGCCCATGAACTCGCCCGCCTGAAGGCAAAGGACTAAGCACATGAAAGACTTCGTCATTCCGCCCAAGGACTGGGACATGGGCACGCCCCTGCCGAAATCCGACGCCACCGTGACACTCAAGGTCGACGGCTTCGACGTCACCGTGCCCGAAGGCACCTCCGTCATGCGCGCGGCGATGCAGGCGGGCATCAGGATCCCCAAGCTCTGCGCCACCGACTCTGTCGAGGCCTTCGGCTCCTGCCGTCTCTGCCTGGTGGAAATCGAAGGGCGGCGCGGCACCCCCGCCTCCTGCACCACCCCCGTGTCACAGGGCATGTCGGTCCGCACCCAGTCCGACCGCCTGCACAAACTCCGCAAGGGCGTGATGGAGCTTTATATCTCCGACCACCCGCTCGACTGCCTGACCTGTTCCGCCAATGGCGATTGCGAATTGCAGGACATGGCCGGCATGGTCGGCCTGCGCGACGTGCGCTACACCGCCACCGATCAGCCCCTCGCCACCCATCACGAGGCCCGCACGCAAGGGCGGGACGAGAACTTCCGCTACATCCCCAAGGATGACAGCAACCCCTATTTCACCTACGACCCGGCGAAATGCATCGTCTGCTCGCGCTGCGTCCGCGCCTGTGAAGAGGTCCAGGGCACCTTTGCCCTGACCATCGAAGGCCGGGGCTTTGACAGCCGCGTCTCCTTCGGCGGGGCCTCTGACTCTGTGCTCTCCTCCGACTGCGTGTCCTGCGGTGCCTGCGTCCAGGCCTGCCCGACCGCCACGCTTCAGGAAAAATCCGTGGCCGAAATGGGCACGCCCGACCGATCTGTCCTGACCACCTGCGCCTATTGCGGCGTCGGCTGTTCCTTCAAGGCGGAACTCAACGGCGACAAACTGGTGCGCATGACGCCCTACAAGCACGGCAAGGCCAATCGCGGCCATTCCTGCGTCAAGGGCCGCTTTGCCTATGGCTATGCCGAACACCCCGACCGGATCCTGAACCCGATGATCCGGGACAAGGTCTCGGATCCCTGGCGCGAGGTCTCCTGGGACGAGGCGATGCAATTCACCGCCGCCCGCCTGACGAACATCCGCGAAACCCACGGCCGCAAGGCGCTTGGCGTCATCACCTCCTCGCGCTGCACGAATGAAGAAACCTACCTGGTGCAGAAGCTCACCCGCGCGGTCTTCATGAACAACAACACCGACACCTGCGCCCGGGTCTGTCATTCGCCCACGGGCTACGGCTTGGGTCAGACCTTCGGCACCTCCGCCGGCACGCAGGATTTCGACAGCGTAGAGGATACGGACGTCGTCATCGTCATCGGGGCCAACCCGACCGACGGCCACCCGGTCTTTGCCTCGCGCCTGCGCAAACGTCTGCGCCAGGGTGCAACCCTGATCGTCATCGACCCGCGCCGCATCGACCTGCTGGCCAGCCCGCACATGGGGGCGTCGCATCACCTGCCCCTCCGCCCGGGCACCAATGTCGCCGTCGTCTCGGCCATCGCCCATGTCATCATGACCGAGGGCCTGGCGGACGAAGACTTTATCCGCACCCGCTGCGACTGGGACGACTACGCCCAATATGCCGAGTTCATCCGTGATCCCCGCCACGCGCCGGAAACCACCGAACTGCTGACCGGCGTTCCGGCCCAGGCCCTGCGCGAAGCCGCGCGTGCCTTTGCCACGGGCGGCAATGGCGCGATCTACTACGGCCTTGGCGTCACCGAACATTCCCAGGGTTCGACCACCGTGATGGGCATCGCCAACCTCGCCATGCTGACCGGCAATATCGGCCGCAAGGGCGTGGGCGTGAACCCGCTGCGCGGTCAGAACAACGTCCAGGGCTCCTGCGACATGGGCAGCTTCCCGCATGAATTGCCCGGCTATCGCCATGTGAAAAACCCAGAGGTCCGCGCGATTTTCGAATCCGCCTGGGGCGTGCAGATCGACCCCGAACCGGGCCTGCGCATCCCCAACATGCTCGACGCCGCGGTCGAGGGCACCTTCAAGGCGCTCTATGTCCAGGGCGAGGATATCTTGCAATCCGACCCCGACACAAAACACGTGGCCGCCGGTCTTGCGGCCATGGACTGCGTCATCGTGCATGACCTCTTCCTGAACGAGACGGCGAATTACGCCCATGTCTTCCTGCCCGGCTCCTCCTTCCTGGAGAAAGAGGGCACCTTCACCAATGCCGAACGTCGCATCAACCGCGTCCGCGAGGTGATGAAGCCCCGCAACGGCTATGCCGACTGGGAAATCACCCAGATGCTGGCCAATGCCATGGGCGCGGGCTGGCACTACACCCACCCCGCCCAGATCATGGAAGAAATCGCCGCCACCACCCCCAGCTTCGCCCGCGTCACCTATGACCTGCTCGAGGAAATGGGATCGGTGCAATGGCCCTGCAACGACGCCACGCCCGAGGGCACGCCGCTGATGCACGTGGACGCCTTCGTGCGGGGCAAGGGCCGCTTCATCGTCACCGAATACGTGCCGACGGACGAAAAGACCGGCCCGCGCTTCCCGCTGCTACTGACCACGGGGCGGATCCTGTCGCAGTACAACGTGGGCGCACAGACCCGGCGGACCGACAACAACGTCTGGCACGATCAGGACCTGCTGGAAATCCACCCCCATGACGCGGAAAACCGCGGCATCCGCGAAGGTGACTGGATCCGCCTCGCCTCGCGCTCGGGCGAGACGACGCTGCGCGCCACGATCACCGACCGGGTCAGCCCCGGCGTTGTCTATACCACCTTCCACCACCCCGACACCCAGGCCAATGTGGTGACCACGGATTTCTCCGACTGGGCCACCAACTGCCCGGAATACAAGGTGACGGCGGTGCAGATCTCGCCCTCGAACGGGCCGTCGGACTGGCAGGAAGACTACGCCGCCCAGGCCGAACAGGCCCGGCGCATCCTTCCGGCCGCGGAATGAGCCAGCTGCCACAGGGGGCCGTGACGTGCGAGGCGCTGGAGCTCAGCGCCTCGGCCCCGCCACGCAAGGTGTCGCGCGCCTTGGCCGAAGAAGTGCCCGTGGCGCTGTCCTACAACGGCTCGACCCAGGCGGTGATGATGGCCAGCCCCTCGGACCTGACGGACTTCGCCTATGGCTTTTCCCTGACGGAAGGAATCATCACCCACCCCGACCAGATCACCGACCTCTCCATCGAAACCCACGACGCGGGGACGGAGCTGCGCATGTGGCTGGCCGAGGATCAGGCCCGCGCCCTGACCACCCGCCGCCGCGCCATGGCCGGGCCCGTGGGCTGCGGCCTCTGCGGCATCGATAGCCTGTCAGAGGCCACGCGCGCCCTGCCCCACATCACCGCAGACCCGCGCCTGCCCCTCGCATCCGTGCTTACCGCGACCCAGACCCTGCGCGCCGCCCAAACCCTGCACGACGCCACCCGGTCGGTCCATGCGGCGGGCTTCCTGACCCGCGACGGCCTCCTCCTCGCGCGCGAAGACGTGGGCCGCCACAACGCCCTCGACAAGGTGATCGGCGCGCTGACCCGCCAAGGGATCTCCCCCGCGACCGGTGCCTTCGTCCTGACCTCCCGCGTGTCGATCGAGCTGGTGCAGAAATGCGCCCTCGCCGGGTCGGGCATGCTGATCGCGGTCTCGGCCCCGACCACGCGCGCCATCGCCACGGCCGATGCCGCGGGGGTGACCCTCGTCGCCCTTTCCAGGGCTGCCTCGGTCCTTGCCTTCACCCATACGTCCCGCCTGACAGGAAACACCCCATGAGCCCCAAGAAGATGATCACCATGGCGAACCAGATCGCCACCTTCTTTGCCTCCCAGCCCGGCGACGATCAGGCGGAACGTGTCGCCGCCCATATCAATGATTTCTGGGAACCCCGCATGCGCCGGCAATTGCTTGCGCACCTGGCCACCGGCGGCGCGGAACTCGCCCCCCTCGTGATCGCCGCCCAGCCTCATATCGCCGCGCCGGCGGAAAGCGCGTAACGCCTCCGGCGGGAGTATTTTCGGCAAGATGATCCAGGGGGGGCCGCGCCCCCGTCGCACCGGATCAATCCAGACAAACGCAGGGCCACCCGGTCCCCAAGGCAACCACCCGATCCCTCCATCCTCTTGCCAAAAATATCCCGGGGGAGCGCGAGGGGGCAGCGCCCCCTCGTTAACCTCTACGTTGCACGCCTCTGGCGTGACGGAACAGCGCCCCCTCGCCCGCGTGACGCGGATTAAGGGGGCGTAGGCCGCGGACGTTGCCCGGCCGCACCATCCCCCGCAATGCCTAGACGATCCGAACCAGGTGATTGTCCCAGGCCCGGGGCGCAACGCGGAGCGGTTCCATCCGGTCGGACGCCAGTGACAGCACACCGCCCAGCCCGTCCGTCGCCAGCAGGGCTGCGCCGCGTGAAGCCAGACCACAGACATCCGCGCGGCGCAGGGCGGCACGGAAGGCCCCGTCCAGCCCGAACAGGTGTACCCGCCCACCCCGGGGAGAGGTGATGCCGACGAGATCCCCCGTCATGGCGATGCTGCCGGCGTAGCCCTGCATCGCCATCTGCTCGGCCAGGTCAGCGGAACACAAAACCGGCGCAGAGCCGCGCCGGTGCAGCCCCAGCAGCGGCGCGGGATCGGGAAGGTCGCCTTGCCACTGCATGGCAAAGCCGACCGTGGTGCCGTCGCTCGCCAGGTGGCGGATCGAGGCGAGGTGCAGGTCGGGATCCAGCTCGACCACCTCTTCCACGCCCGAAACCCGCGCATAGGCCAGGTTCGGGCGCATCTCGGGGATATTCAGCTTGTCCCGCCCGCGCGAGGGATGGGTGCGGATGCCGCCGTTCGCCACTGCCAGCACATCGCCGGGCAGTGCGAGGATCTCATGCGGGCCGATCCCGCCCGAGGCAATCTCTCCGATCCGGGCATAGCCCTCGCGGCGTGACCAGAAGCCGATCCGACCTTCGCCGCTGTCGATGTCATTTTCGGTGGTGCACAGGATGTCGCCCCCGGCGACAAAGGCCCCATGGCCATAGAAATGCCTCCCCGAGGGGCTTTCCAGCCGATGCGCGACATGGCCGGTGACGCAGTCGATCACCAGCGCGAAGGTGCCGGGGCGGCGGGCAAAGGCGACGGCCTCGGGGGCCGTGGGATGGGCGGTGGCCGCATGGCCGCGCCCGGGCAGAGGGATGCGGAAGACATCCGCGCCCGTTTCCGACAGGCCGAACAGCGCATAGCCCCCGTCACCCTCGCGCGCGGCGGAGAGATAGGCGGGATTGCCCGCATCCGCCCAGCTAAGCCGTGGCATGGTGCTTGCCGCCAGAAGGGAGGCCAGAAAGCCGCGCCGTGTCGTCATGTCTTTGCCTTTCCTGACCAAGGAGTGGGGTGCCCCGCCTGGCCTTGTCCGTTGGTGTTCGTCATGCCGTTTTGGACTGCCACGTCGGGCTTGCAGTCCGACACCGGGTAGCGGCCCAGGTCACCGCCCTGAACGGCCGCATCCCGCCGAACCGCGATCCGGGAGGGGTTGGACCGGGGCCAGCCGTGTCCTGCCTGTCCTCCGGCAATCCGCCCTCAGTCCCCGTCGGCCGAATTGAACCCGGTACCCACGCCCAGCTGCGCGCCGATCTCGGCGCTGACGGCAGTGCGGATGGCCTGGACCCGCTGTTGCAGGATCTCGACCCGCAGCCGGCCAGACGGATCCGAAACGCCGTCGAAGATCGGATCATCCAGCGCCCGCGCCTCGTCCAGCGCATCGGCAAAGGCCTGATCGGTGACGGGCGTCGGCGCGGTCGACAGGGCCTGCGCCAGATCCGACAAAGCCGAAATCGACAGGGTCACATTGCGCAGCGACCGATCCGAGCGGCGCGCCTCGGCCCGTTCGGGGCGGGGGCGGTCGAAGGTGCCAAGCGGACGGCCAAGCCGTTGATCGGCCACGAACTCCAGCCCCGCCAGCAGCGCGGTGTAAAGGCGCTGCGCGGCCTCGGCGTCATTCAGGTAGCGTGTATTGCCCTCCTCCCCGGCGCTCAGAAGCGCCGCGGCCTCGTCCGACCAGTCGGCGGCAATCGCCCCGGCCATCTGGTCCAGATCCCCGGCGATGGCGGCGACCAGCCGGCAGCTGTAATCCTCGCGACCATAGCCCGCATACTCCGGGTCGAACAGCAGCCGTTCCAGCGCAAACAGCCCCCGCCCGGCGATCGAGACCTGCGCAAATTCGCCGGCATCCGCCACCGCCGCATCCTGATCCGCCACCAGCCGCGCCACGGTCGAGGCGACCATGCCCCGCTTGTCGGGCCAGAAGGCAATCGTCAGTGCGCGGCCGTCGGTCTCCAAGGGGCCGAACCCCAGATGCGCCAGCCCCAGCCAGGCGTCGAACGCATTGTGATAGGATGGGATCACCGCAGCGGCGGTGCAATCGGCTGCGGCATTCACCGCCAGGGCACGGGCCTGCACGGCAAAGCTTTGCACGGCCGGCAGCGCGTGGTCCTGCACCGCCTCGGGCACGCCGGCGGACAGCGGCGCGGCACAGCCAAGGGACAGGATCAGCGAGGCAAGGGTCAGATGTTTCATAGGCTTTCCAGATAGCGGATCAGATCGGCACGGTCCTGCGGCGTCAGGCCGATGACGTGGTCGCGGGCGGATTGCGCCTCTCCTCCGTGCCAGAGCACGGCTTCCAGAAGCGACCGGGCGCGGCCGTCATGCAGGTAATAGGAATGCCCATTCACCTGCGGCGTCAAGCCGATCCCCCAGAGCGGAGGGGTTTTCCATTCCCGCCCCGAGGCCAGCCCTTCGGGCCGGTTGTCCGCCAGCCCCTCGCCCATGTCATGCAGCAGCAGGTCGGTGAAGGGCCAGATCAGCTGAAAGCTTTGCTCGGGCTGGTCGGGCAGACGGTTGGTGACGAATTTCGGCACATGGCAGGCGGTGCAGCGGGCCTGATGGAAGATGCGCTTGCCGTTCAGGACCTCGGGTGCGTCCGTGTCCCGGCGGGCGGGCACACCAAGGTTGCGCGAATAGAAGGTGACAAGGTCCAGCCCCTCGGCGTCGATCTCGGTCCCGCGGGCGTCATCGCCGCCATGGGGCGCGGTGCGGCAGGCGGGCTGGCCGTCGGTGCAATCGCCCCAATGGGCGGGAAACAGCGGGGTCGAGATGCCCACATCCCCCGCAAAGGCCGCCGCCGATTGTTCCCGCACCGTCGGCGCGCCGGCCTTGTAGCCGAAGCGGCCCAGCATCGGCCGGTCCTGTTCAAACGACCAGACCACCTGCGCCCGCCCCGAGATCCCGTCGCCATCCGCATCCAGCGGATCGGCCAGGGCCAGGATGTCGGTGGCTGGTATGGCTTCCAACAGCCCCAGCCCCAGCATCTGCGGTGCGACGCGCGGCGACAGCATGGCCCCCGGGGCCAGCGGACCATAGCCCAGATCCTGGGCCGTCCATGTGGGCTTGCGCAGGCTGGCGTGTTCGCCATTCATCTGCACCGGGATTTCTTCCCAGGTGACGTCCAGACGGTATTCGGCCGGATGGCCCGCGACGCCGAAATCCTGCATCTGGCCGCCATAGACCGGATCGGGGCGCGTGCGGATCAGCGCCTCGCCCTGCGAGGTCAGGAAGGCCTCGATCCGTGTCATCTCGTCCTTGGCACCGGCGGGAACCGAGATCCGCAGGAACATCGACACCGCGTCATCCCCGGGTCCTTCAGGCGGATGGCCGCGCCCGTCCTTCAGGTGACAGCGCTGGCAGGACCGCGCGTTGTACAAAGGCCCCAGCCCGTCGGACGCCAGCGTCGAGGACGGCGAAGACACCCAGAGCTTCTTGAACAGCCCGTTGCCCAGCTTGAAGTCCAGTTCCCTTTCGAACGAGATATTGCCCGAGGGCTGGGAAAAGGCATCCGCATCGGTGCGGGCGCGGACGGTGGCGGCCCCGGCGGGGTTGGCCTCGAATTTTTCGGCGGCGGAGAAGTCCTGTGTCGGCGCAGTGACCCGGGCGATGCGCGCGGCCTCATCCGCGGTGCGGGGCGTGACTTTCAGGAAGGGCGCGGTCAGATCCTGCGCCCCGGCGGCTGTCAGGGGGGCCGCGATCAGGGCGGCCAGAAGGATCGGCTGGGCGAATTGGCGCATGGCAGTTACCTCTGCCCGCCGGGTGCCACGTATTCCCGAGCGTTTCAATCGGAAAACCCCGCGAGCACCTGTGACACGTTGCCCGGCCCCTCCCCCCGGGCTAGGCTTCGCCAGCCCGGGAGGCCCCCATGGACGACGCGGAAAAGATTGAACTGCACTACGCCACGCTGACCCAGTGGCGCGCAGAACATCTGGCCCTGCGCGAACTGCTGCGCAGCCTGCCCCTGAGCGAGGAATTGAAGTGGCATCAGCCGGTCTATACCCACGCGGGCGGCAATATCTGCATGCCGGCGGGGTTCAAGGATCGCTGCGTTCTGTCCTTCTTCAAGGGCGCACTGCTAGAGGATCCGGCCGACATCCTGCGCCCGCCCGGCCCCAACAGTCGCGGTGCCCGGGTGGTAGAGTTCCACAGCCTGAACGAGGTCGAGGCGCTGGCCGATACCCTGCGCGCCTACGTGCAGGCTGCGATCGCGGTCGAGGCCTCGGGCCGGAAGGTCGAATTCGCCAAGGATGACCTGCCCCAGCCCCAGGAACTGACCGACGCCCTGGATCGCGACGCAGACCTGGCACAGGCCTTTGCCGCCCTCACCCCAGGGCGACGCCGCGCCTGGACGCTGCACATCGGTCAGGCCAGGCAATCCGCGACCCGCAGCGCCCGGATCGAAAAGGCCCGCCCGATGATCCTGCAGGGCAAGGGGCTGAACGGCCGCTAGGCGCAAAGGAAAAAGGCCGCGCTGGCGGGCGCGGCCTTTGACGGATGATCTGGCGGACCCGAAGGCCCAAAGCTTACTCGGCCTCGTTGGCCGGTTTCGCCTGCAGCTGGCCGTATTTCTCGGCCCCCAGACGGTCGTGCAGTTCGATCTGGGTTTCGAGGAAGTCGATATGGCCTTCCTCGTCCGCGATCAGTTCCTCGAACAGGTTCTTCGAAACGAAGTCGCCGACCTTGTCGCAATGGTTGCGCGCCTCGATATAGAGGTTGCGGGCGTCGTGTTCGCCGGCCAGGTCGGCCTCCATCGTTTCTTTCAGGGTCTCACCGATCCGCAGCGCGTCCAGCTTTTGCAGGTTCGGGTGGCCGCCCAGAAAGATGATCCGGCTGATCAGCTTGTCGGCGTGGTGCATTTCCTCGATGCTTTCGGCGCGGGACTTGTCGGCGATGTGGCCATAGCCCCAGTCTTCCTGCAGACGGTAGTGCAGCCAGTACTGGCTGACGGCCGTCAATTCGCTGCGCAAGGCATCATTGAGATACGAGATTACCTTTTCGTCGCCCTTCATGGCATGGTCCTTTCTGGCAGGCCGCGTGTCTGACCCGTTGATTTTCACCTGATCAACATAGGTCTGGCAAGCCCCGCCAGCAAGCTCTTTTTAGAATCATTCAAAAAATAATAACCAACAAAAACGGTTATTTAACGGCATAGCGCCCGCGTCTTGGGCGCAAATTCGCCAGATCCGCAGGAACCCCCAGACGGTCGGATTTCTCCATCGTGCCGATGAACAGATCCAGGCAGCCGCCGCAATCGGGCTTCTTGCCAAGCGCGCGATAGACCTTGCCCGGCGTGATGATCGTGTCCGCATCCGCGGCCCGCATCCAGTCGATGGCGGCATGGATGTCGCGGTCGCTGATGGAATTGCAATGGCAGACGATCATGGCGGTGTTCCGATATCTCTGGCGTGCTGTTTCGCGGGGGTGTCCGGGGCCCAGCGCGGGCCCCGATCTGGTGTCGTCCCGGGGTCAACCCGGCGGGATTACTGGAAAACCGCGTCGGGGTTATCCAGGCTGTCCGAGCCTTCGAACCCGATCTGGTCCAGCTGCAGCGCGGTCACGGCCCGTTCGATCGACTTGGTCTGGCCGACCAGCGCATCGACCGCCGACATGATCAGCGCCTCGCCGCCGGCATTGCCGCGCTCCAGCATCTGGTCATAAGAGAACCCGGCCTCGGCCGCGGCCTTCAGCTGACCCAGCTCGCCCATGGTGTGATCCAGCGCGGCGCGCAGTTCCGCGTCCACGCCCGCATCGGCCGCCGCCACCAGTGCGGACAGCGAGGCACCGGACACGACACGGCCGTCGATGCCGACATATTCGCCGGTATAGACGTTCCGCACGCCCAGCCCGTCGTAGTAATGGCTGTTGTGGGTGTTGTCCGAGAAACAGTCATGCTCTTCCTCGGGGTCGTTCAGCATGACGCCCAGCTTCATCCGCTCGCCCGCCTGTTCACCGTAGGACAGCGACCCCATGCCGGTCAGCATGGCGACGATGCCCGCGTCCTCGTCCGCCAGAAGGGTCGTGCGGGCCTCACCGCCCTCGCCCCATTGCGCGGCCATCCATTCCAGATCCGAAATCAGCAGATCGGTTGCAGCCGTCAGATATTGCGCGCGGCGGTCGCAATTGCCGCCCGTGCAGGCCTCGCCCTGGGCATAGTCGCTGGCCGGACGTGCGCCCGCGCCATGCGCGGTGCCGTTCAGATCCTGGCCCCACAGCAGGAATTCGATGGCGTGGTAACCGGTGGCCACGTTCGCCTCGACCTCGTCGGCTTCGTGCAGGGTTTCGGACAGGAATTCCGGCGTGATCGCGCTGGCGTCGATCTCTTCTCCCGACAGGGTGAAGCTGGGGTTGGCGATGACGTTCAGCGCGGCGTATTGGTTTTCATCCGTCGCACCGCCATAGGCCGCATCCACATAGTCGATCAGACCTTCGTCCAGCGGCCAGGCGTTCACCTTGCCTTCCCAGTCGTCGACGATCGCATTGCCAAAGCGGAAGACTTCGGTCTGCTGATAAGGCACGCGGGCGGCGATCCAGGCAGCGCGGGCGGCGGCCAGGTTGGCCTCGCTCGCGTCAGTGACCAGGGCCTCGACCGCCTGTTTCAGCGCCAGAGCCGAGGTCAGGCTGTCGGTATAGCCCGCCTGGGCGATATCGGCATAGGTGGTCAGAACGGCGGCCTTGTCCTGCGCCACGGCAACCGCGGGGGCGGCGCAAAGGGCAAGGACTGCGGTGGCTGTCTTGATCGGGGTCATGGGTCTTCCTGTCTGTCAGTTCAATTTGTTGCGCGGCACCTGCGGGCCCCGCGTCAGATCACTTGCAAAATCACTAGCAAGATCGCTCGATAGATCGCGCCGGCCCTTACGGAGGTCGTCCCGGGCACCACCAAAGGCCCCGTGGCGGGTGCCAGAGGCCGCACCGCCGCGCGCAAGGTCCAGCCCAAGGGTCTGGGCCAGCGAAACGGCAATCGGGGCGACATCGGCGCGCATGATCAGGCAGGCGATCATCATCGCCTCTTCCCGGTCGTGCACCGCCTGGGCGCAGAACAGGGCAAACACCGCCTCGTCCGCGCCGACGCAGTCGCAGGTGACCCCGTGGCGCATCAGCGGCCGGCGGCCGTGCCGCAGCAACAGCGCCACAAGATCGGTAAAGCGGGTAAAGAAGGCCTCGGCATTGTCGGGGCCCATGCGGGCGCACAATTCGTCCCGCAGCATGATCTGCCCGTCCAGCCCGTCGCACCACAGGCGCAGCGCGCGGATCCACCAGGCCTCTCCCTTGGGCAGCATGTCCATCTTGCCGACGGGGCTTGCTCCGGCCTCAGGACGCATGGGGACCCCCTTTTCGGCCGGGCTGCGCCGGGACGGTAAAGCTGCGGGACTTGGGCCCGGATACAGAAGGTCCGGCACTAAAAGGACTAAGGAAAGAAGGACCTGGGGCGAAAAACATCATGGCTCGATTCCGTTTCTGACGCAGAAACTGACCAAAACACTCGGACAAGTCAATCCCGACTTTTTATGTCAACTATGATCGGCACCCCTCCGCCACTGCCCTTGAGCGTTGCAACTGACCCGCCGGATGGTAAAACCGCCCGACAGTGCGTCCGGGCATCGCCCGGGCATGGGGGAACAGGCAAAGGGACCGAAGATGACAGCAGACAGACAGGCCGAAACATCCCAAGAGGTCCTGATCGCCGGTGGCGGTATCGGCGGGCTGGCCCTGGCCCTGACCCTGCATCAGATCGGCGTCCCCTGCCGCGTCTTTGAAACCGTGGAAGACCCCCGCCCCCTTGGCGTCGGCATCAACCTGCAACCCAATGCGGTGCGCGAATTGATCGACCTGGGGATTTCCCGCGCGGATCTGGACGCCATCGGCCTGCCGATCCGCGAATGGACCCTGCTGGGCCTGCGCGGACAAGAGGCCTATGCCGAACCCCGCGGGGAAGAGGCCGGATACAACTGGCCGCAATATGCCGTGCACCGGGGCCAGCTGCAGATGATGCTGCTGGACAAGGTGATCGAGCGTCTGGGCGCGGATCGCCTGGTGCTGGGCGCGCGTGTCACCGGCTATGACCAGGACGCCAGCGGCGTCACCGCCCGCATCACCCGCGCCGATGGAACCGAGGACACTGCCCGCGGGCGTCTTCTGATCGGGGCGGACGGGCTGCATTCGGCGGTGCGGGCGCATATGTATCCCGACCAGCCGCCGATTCAATGGGGCGGCGCGGTGATGTGGCGCGGCACCACGAAGATCGCGCCGATGCGAACGGGCGCGTCCTTCATCGGGCTGGGCACCTCGCGCCACCGCATGGTGCTTTATCCGATCTCGCACCCCGATGCCGACGGGCTGGTCACCATGAACTGGATCGCCGAGGTCACCTTTGACAACTCGGGCGGCTGGCGGTCGGGCGACTGGAACCGCAAGGTCGAGCATTCGGAATTCGTGCATCACTTCGATGGCTGGACCTTCGACTGGCTCGACGTGCCTGCCCTGCTGAATGCCACCTCGGACGTCTGGGAATACCCGATGATCGACCGCGACCCGGTGCCGACCTGGGCTGATGGCCGCGTGGCGCTAATGGGCGATGCGGCGCATGTGATGTATCCCACGGGATCGAACGGGGCGAGCCAGGCAATCATCGACGCCCGCGTGATCGGGGCGCAGATGCTGGCCCATGGCGTCACGCCTGCCGCGCTATCGGCCTTTGACGCGGCGCTGTGCGAACCGGTCTCGGCGCTGGTGCTGCGCAATCGCGGCGCCGGGCCCTTTGCCCTTCTGAACCTGATCGACGACCGCTGCGGCGGACAGTTCGACCACATCGACGACGTGGTCAGCCCGCAGGAAAAGGACGATCTGATGGCCGTCTACAAACAGGCCGCCGGCTTTGCGATCCAGACCCTGAACGCGGCCCCGCCGACGATCCCCGCTGGCGCGACGGCTAAACTTACAGCGTAAGCTCGCGCGAGGACGCCCAAAAGGGCGGAGGAGCAGACCCCGCCCGGCGCAAGCCTCCGGACGGGACCGAACGCCCTTTCAGCCCGCCAGCGCCTCACGCGACTTTGCATAGGCGAGGAACTGGTCGAAGCTGTGGGGATTGGCCATGCTGTCGCGGTTCACGACCTTGGCCGGGTCCTGCCCCAGCAGCAGCTTCTTCACCGGCACTTCCAGCTTCTTGCCCGACAGGGTGCGCGGCACATCCGTGATCTCGACGATCTCATCCGGCAGGAACCGGGCGGAAACCGCCTCGCGGATCGCGCCCCGGATCTGATCGCGCAGGGCCTCCGTCAGCCCGCCCTGTTTCGGCACCACGAAAAGCACCATGAAACTGTCGCGGCCCAGGAATTCCAGGTCGATCACCAGGCTGTCCAGCACCGCATCCAGCCCTTCGACCGCGCGGTAGATCTCGGAACTGCCCAGCCGCAGCCCGCGCCGGTTGATCGTCGCGTCCGAGCGGCCATAGATCACCGACCCGCCCTCGGGCGAGAATTCGATCCAGTCGCCGTGCCGCCAGATGCCGGGATAGGTGTCGAAATAGCTGTCATGCAGCCGCGACCCATCCGTATCCCCCCAGAAATACAGCGGCATCGACGGAAGGGGTTCGGTGCAGACCAATTCACCGACCTGGCCGATGACCTCGTTGCCGTCCTCGTCAAAGGCCCGCACAGCATTGCCCAGCATCCGGCACTGCATCTCTCCGGCGCGGACGGGCAGCATGGGGTTCGACCCGACAAAGGCCCCGGCAAGGTCGGTCCCACCCGAGATCGGACCCAGCCAGAGATCGCGCTTCACCTCGGAATAGATCCAGTCATAGCCCTCCTGGCTCAGCGGCGACCCGGTTGATCCAAGCGCGCGCAGCGACGACAGGTCCAGCGCGGCCCCCGGCCGCACCCCGGCCTTCAGGCAGCCCTGGAAGAACGCCGCCCCCGCGCCGAAATAGGTCAGCTTCTCGCGGGCGACCATGCGCCAGACTTCCAGCATGTCAGGATAATTCGGGGCCCCGTCGAACAGCGCCACCATCGACCCGGCACACAGCGCGTTCAGCTGCGAATTCCACATGATCCAACCCGAAGAGGTCAGCCAGCTGAAGCGATCCTCGGGGCCAAGATCCTGATGCAGCGCCTGTTTCGCGCCTTCGATCAGCACGCCGCCATGGCCGTGCACGATCGGCTTGGGATTGCCCGTGGTGCCTGAGGAATAGACCACCCAGACCGGGTCCGAGAATTCCATCATTTCGACCGTTGCCGGCTGCGGATCCGCCTGGGTCTCGGACCAGAGCGTCCAGCCCTGCCCGGTCCAACCGGCCCCCTCGCGCACGGCGGCCAGCATGATCTTCGCCTCCAGCGTCTCCAGCTCTCCGGCGAGGCTGGCCAGCAGATCGCCACGGTCGTGGGTCTTGCCGCCATGCGCATAGCCGTCCTGCGCGATCAGCACCTTGGGTTCGATCTGGCGGAACCGGTCCAGGATCGCCACATGACCCATGTCCGGCGCACACAGCGACCAGATCGCCCCCAGCCCGGACACCGCCAGAAAGGCAATGACCGACGCGGGCGTGTTGGGCAGCACGGCCACCACCCGGTCGCCCCGCCCGACGCCCATGGCGCGCAGGCTGGCCTGAAGCGATCCGACGCGGACGTCCAGCTCGGCCCAGGTCAGTTCCTCGCGGCCGAAGGTTTCGGACTGGCCGACCAGCGCCACGGCCTCCGGCCGGTCCCTGGCATGACGCAGGATCTGGGCGGCCAGGTTGGTCTTGGCCCCGGGGAACCAGTCGGCCCCGGGCATCTTGCGTTCGGGCAGAACCGCGTGCCAGCCGGACACGGGCAGGTCGCAGAAGGCGATGATCGCGGTCCAGAACCCGTCAAGGTCGCTGACCGACCAGCGCCAGAGCGCCTGGTAATCTTCGAACTCCAGCCCCCGTTCGTCCTTGAGCCAGCGCAGGAACTCCGCCATGCGCGATGCCTCTGCCTGTTCCGGACTGGGGGTCCAGAGTATCTCTCTCTCCTCGTGCATCGCCGCGTCTCCTCCCGTTGCGATTATGTCGGGGGCATTGGTGACAGGCCCCGGGACCGCCGCCAAGCCCCTTCTGGGCTGTCAGGGGGTATCCTGGCTCAAGACAGGTCTTGCACCGATAGCAGGGCCCCGCCCTGGCGCAGCCTTGCGCGGACCTCGGCCGGGTCAAAGGCGTCTTGGGCCACAAGCGCCGCCGCCACACCAGCCGCCTGCCCCGTGGCCATGGCCGTGCCCATCACCCGGATCGCCGCGCCGCCCTTGCGGTCGCCATCCGCCAGCCGCCCGGCACAGAACAGGTTCGGCGTATCGACCGAATGCAGGCAGGACAGCGGGATTTCATAGGCGGCCTTCTCGGGCGGGTAATCGAAGCTGGACGCATAACTGCCCCGGTCGTGCCATTCAGCGGCCCAGGCCCCCAGGGCAATGGTGTCGTCGTGGCTGGCGCGTGCCTCGATATCCGCCCAGGTGAACTGTCGCCTCGCGTTCAGATGGCGACTTTCGCGGGTGCCGATTTCCGGCCCCGTCGACACCAGGTAGGCGCGGGCACAGCCCGGAATGGTGCGGATCGCATCCAGATAGGCCCAGGCCTGGCGGCGGGCGTCCATCTCGGCCCGGCTGAGGCTGGCGGCATCGCGCGGGTCATAATCCGCCGAGGCGAGATACAGCACCATGTCCGCCGATCCCGGCAGCCGCACGATGACGCAGCGGTCCTTGGTGACCGTGCCGGGGGCAAAGCCAATGTCGCCGATCGCCTCGGCGATCTGCTGGGCCGTGACGGTGACATCGGCCGGGATCCCGCCGAAGCGGGTGCCAAGCGTGCCTAGGTTCACGCCATCCGTATTGCCATAGCGGGTCGAGGCCCCGCCCAGATGCGCCAGATCGCCCTCGCCCGTGCAATCGACAAAGGCGCGGGCGGTGACGCTGGTGTCGCCGCCATGATCGGAAAAGGTGACGCCGGTGATCCGGTCGCCGTCGCGCGTCGCGGCGCTGACGTGACAGCCAAAGCGGGTGTCGACGCCCGCGCCCGCCACCAGCTGATCCAGCACCAGCTTCATCGCCTCGGGCTCGAACGAGGAAAAGACCCCCCGGAACCGCTGCGGCCCGGTGATGGCACTTCGGTCTTCCAGGGCCGCGACGACCTCGGCCCCGATGCCGCCGACAACCGGGGTCATGTCGTCCCCCAGGGTGTAAAGCCCGCACAGCGTCAGCACATTTCGCACCGCCGCAGCACCGCCCAGACAGCCGTGGCGTTCCAGCAGCAGCACCCTGGCCCCTTCGCGCGCCGCGCCCACGGCCGCCGCCACACCGGCCGTGCCACCACCCGCGACGATGACGTCGTAATCCGGGCCGGTCGTCATGTCCGCCACCCCAGCACGCGCCGTTCGATCAACCCGATCACCGTGCTGGTCACCACCCCCAGCACCGACAGGATCACCACGCCCGCAAACAGCCGTTCCAGATCGTACAGCGACCCGGCCTGCAGGATATAGGCCCCGATGCCATATTCCGCGCCCAGCATTTCCGCCGCGACCAGCAGGATAATGGCGATGGCCAGCGAAATCCGCAGCCCCGAGAGGATCCCCGGCATCGCCCCCGGCAGGACGATCTTGCGCACGATCGACCACCACGACAGGCCAAAGCTTTGCCCCATGCGGATCAGCGTGCGGTCCACATTGTCCACCGCGCCATAGGTGGCGACCACCGTGGGCGTGAAGGTGCCAAAGGCGATCAGCGCGTATTTCGACCCCTCACCGATGCCGAACCAGATGACGAACAGCGGCAGAAGCGCGATCTTGGGGATCGGGAAGATGGCCGCGACCAGAGGCACAAGGCCCGCGCGAACATAGGAAAACAGCCCGATCAACACACCGACGCTAACGCCCACGCTGACCCCGATCAGCGCGCCCACGGCCAGACGCGCCAACGACGGCCCGAGATGCTTGAAGAGCATGCCGGACTGGTAAAGCTCTTGGAAGGTGGCAAGCACGTCCGACGGGCGCGGCAAAGTCAGGGCGGAAATCCAGCCCGTGCGCGTGCCCCATTCGGCAATGGCGATCAGAACGACAAAGACCGCGACCCCCACCCACTTGGGCGAGCGCGGCGCGAAGCCGCCACCGCGAAAGGCCACCGGCTTGCCGGTTTCACCCATGGCGGCGGCCTGCTTGTCCGGCCCTTGCGTGCCGGCCGCGCGAGACGTGTTAAGCGTGGCGTCAGACATTCAAAAGCTCCGCATCCGCAGCCCGCGCCTCTTCGCGCATCAGCTGCCAAAGGTATTTCTGTTTCTCGTCCAGGTCCGCATCGCCGAACTGGCGCTGATCCAGCGGCTTGTCGATTTCGACCACCTCGCGGATCTGGCCGGGCCGACGCGACAGGACGACGATCTTGTGGCCCAGGCGCACGGCCTCGTTCAGGTTGTGGGTGACATAAACGGCCGTGAAGGGCTGCCGCGACCAGAGCGAGACGAGATCGTCCATCAGCAATTCCCGCGTCTGGCTGTCCAGCGCCGACAAAGGTTCGTCCATCAGCATCACCGCCGGGTTCACCGCCAGCGCCCGCGCGATGGCGACCCGCTGTTTCATCCCGCCCGAGAGCTGCTTGGGCAGGGCCTGGGCAAAATCGCTTAGCTTGGTGCGGGCCAGCACGTCGTCGATGATCGCCTTGGCCTTCGCCCCCTTGATCCCATGGTCTTCCAGCACGAGAGAGATGTTCCCCGCGACAGACCGCCAGGGCAGCAGCGCGAAGTCCTGGAAGATATAGGTCAGCGGGTTCAGGCAGCCCTCGGGGGCCTCGCCCATCTGCACCACCCGGCCCTCCATGGGACGTTCCAACCCGCCGATGAACCGCAGCAGGGTCGACTTGCCGCAGCCCGAGGGGCCGACGATGCAGACGATCCTGCCGTCCGGGATATCCAGCGTGATGTCGCGCATCACACGGACCCCGTCGTAGGAATGGCCGATGGCCTCTAGCTTGATGTCCATGTCTGTCCTTTTGGTCCCGGCCGGGCTCCGATCCTGTGGTTTGCCCGGAAATTGCTCGGGCCGTCCTGCATCGCCCATGGCTGTCGCCGGCGATGCGCCAGCGCCCGGCACATCGTACCGGACGCCCGCGTTTTTCTTGGTGCGGAAAGGGCTTAGCCCACGATCTCGACGTAGGAGGTGTCGACCAGGTCGTCGATGGTGACGCTGGCATCGACGTAGCCGCCGGACTGGAACCACTCCAGCTGATCCTTCACCGAGGCCATGTTCAGCTTGGCCCCCTCATTGATCCGCATTGTACCGTTCACGATCGAGGGCTTGGCCTTCTCGAAGGGGCGGTCGGCATAGACATACTGGTGGATCAGCTTGACCATCTCGTCGATGCCCGCGTCGCCGCCGGACTGGTCGATCATGGTCGAGTTATAGTCGGCGACACCCTTGGAGAACCCGGCCAGGAAGGCCTCGGTCTTGTCGCGCTGATCAGCCGCATTCTTGGCCGAGGTGAAGACGGTCGTGGTCTGGTAACCCGGCAGGTAATCCTGCACCGCGCCGATGATATGCACGGCTCCGGACCCCGCCAGCGGCTTGGCGATATGGGGAACAATGTTCCAGGCGTCGATCTGGCCCGACTTGATCGCACCGACGACCGCGCCGACCTTCTGCAGCGGCTTGAAGGACATCTCGATGCCCTCGGCCTGAGCGATGCGCGACCCGACATAGTGGAAGGACGACCCGGTCTGGGTGACGCCATAGCTTTTGCCGCCCAGCTTCGACGGATCGGTGACGCCCGCCTGGAAGGCCGCGTCCGAGGCCAGGATCTGCTGACCGTCGATGCCTTCTTCCTCGATCAGCGCGCCGCCGATGACCTTGATCGCGCCCTTCTGCGCCAGGCTGATCAACCCGCCGGAAATCGCGGTGACCGCATAGTCGATATCACCGCTGGCGATGGCCACGGCCATGGGCTGGGCCGCCTGGAAAAACTCCAGTTCGACGTCCAGGCCCGCATCGGCGAAATAGCCGCGGTCCTTGGCGACGAAGCTGCCGGAATGCGAGGTGAAGCGCAGCGCGCCCACCTTGATCTTGGTGCCCTGCGCGATGGCCGGCGCGGCCAGGGCGGTGGCAGCGGCTGCGCCGCCCATGATGAGTGCCTGACGGCGGTTGAGTTTGATCATGATCTCTCCTCCCGATGATCTTCGGACAGAGCCGCAGCTGTGCGTCCCGCCCCACTTGGTCCTGTTCTCAGGTCCGGTCCCCCGGACCCTGCTCTTCCCATCTTCCGGCCGTCTGGATCTTCCCTGGGCCGATTGTTTCAACTTGTCTCAGCCAGGGACCGGGCCCGAGGACGCATCCGCACCTCCCACTGCCCCCACTGCCCCCACTGCCCCCAGACCGAAATCCGCCGCGATATCGGCATCCAGCAGGGCGATGGCCCTGTCCTGTTGCCGGTCCAGAACGGCCTGCAACAGCCCATCCCGCCGCGCGGCGCGGCCCGCGAAATCCAGCCGCCCCTCGCGCAACAGCGCAAGGCGGAACCGGCGGCTCTGATCAAAGAACTTGCGATGCAGATCCATCAGACGCGGCGATCCGCAGCCCGAGATCAGCGCATGCGAAAAGGCCCGGCAGGCCTCGTCCCACTCCAGCGCGGTCAGATCGTCCGGGGCCCCGGCCACCGCGCGCTCGGCCTTGCCAAGGGCATGGTGCGCCGCGACAACGCGCCCTTCCCAGGCCGTGTCGCCCTGCGCGATGGCCAGGCCAAGGGCGATCTTCTCGACCTCGCCGCGCACCAGGCAGATGTCGCGCAGATCCTCCTGCGTGGCCGAGGTGACGCGGAACCCGCGCTGCGCCGTGGCCTCGACCAGGCCCTCTGCACTTAGAAGACGCAGGCTTTCGCGCATGGAATGGTTCGACCCGCCATAGCGCTGGCGCAGGGCCTCGATCTTCAGCTTCTGATCGGGCAGCAGCGCCCCGAAGGAGATGTCGCGCCGAAGCGCGGCGGCCAGCATCGCGACGACCGTGTCGCCGTCCTTCGTACCGCCAGTTTCCGATCGCTTGAACAGCATCGGGCCTCCCCCTGAAAAATGTTGGATATTTTTGGAAGCGTTGGAAAGGCTTGTCAATCTCCGAAGACCGAACACCCGACGTATCGAATTCTGGCATGGGGGTTAGAGGGGCGCTGCCCCTCGGCGCCTTGGCACCTCACCCCGGGATATTTTCAAAAAACCAAAGAGCAGCAGACCGCCCCCCCCCCTCTTTGGTTTTTTCAAATATCCTCGGGGGTCGCCATGGCTGCCAAGGGCAGTCGTGGCGGAAGGGGGCAGACAGCCCCCTTGCCTGCTCTCAACCCGCGATCAGCCTGCAATCAGCTTGGGCAGATCCGCCAAGGTGTTCAGCGTCACCGTCGGCGCAACGCCCCAGGTGTCGAAGGGCAGCGCGGGATCGCGTTGGATCCACACGGCGCGCCAGCCGGCCCCAAGCGCCCCGATCACGTCGAAAGGGTTCGACGACACCAGCCAGCAGCTTTCGGGGCGCGCGCCGGTACTGGCGCAGAAATGCGCATAGGTGGCGGGATCGGGTTTGAAGGTCCCCACGGGCAGAACCGAGACCGCCCCCTGCAGATCCGACCAAAGGCCCTGGGCGCGCAACAGCGCCACGATATCCGCGGGATCGCCATTGGAAAACGCCTGTCGGCCCACCCCAAGCTGCGCCAGCGCACGCAGGGCGGGCGCGGCGTCGGGATAGGCATCAAGGCTGCGATAGCGATCGAGAAGATGGACGCGGTCGGCGTCGTCCAGCCGCAGGCCCGTCGCGGCCAGGGCAAAATCCAGCGCCTGGCCAGTCACCACCGAGAAGGGCACGAAATCCCGCATCAGCCCGCGCCGGAACGAATATTCCAGCTGCTTCTGCCGCCAAAGCTGGGACAGCGCAGCAGCTTGGCCTCCGACTAGGTCCGTCAGCACCGGGGTCAGCGCGTGCGGGTCGATCAGCGTGCCATAGACGTCAAAGGCCAGGGTCGCGTCGCGGTCAATCTGCATGTCAGGGTCCTCCTGGTCGTCTTACCCGGGAGTACCCTGACAGGTTCAGGCGTGGCTGTCATCCGGCGCGCGCGGCAGCAGCGGCCGGATCGCGCGCAGGAAGGCGTCGATATAGGTCAGCAGCACCGGCACCACCACCAGCGTCAGCAACGACGAGGAAATCAGCCCCCCGATCACCGCGTGGGCCATGGGCGCGTTCTGCCCCGACCCGCCGTGGATGTTCAGCGCCAGCGGCAGCATCCCGAAGATCATCGCCAGCGTGGTCATCACGATGGGACGGAAGCGCGTCGTGCCGGCCTCGACCAGGGCGTCGAACAGATTCATGCCTGCCGCGCGATGCTGATTGGCATTGTCGACCAGAAGGATCGCGTTCTTCACCACCAAGCCCATCAGCATGATGAAGCCGATGATCGAGAACATGTTCAGCGTCGATCCTCCGACCATCAGCCCCAGCATCACCCCGATGATCGCCAGCGGCAGCGACGACATGATCGCCAGCGGCTGCACGAAACTGCCGAACTGCGAGGCCAGCACGAGGTAGATGAAGACCACCGCCAGCAGCAGCGCCGCCGCAGCCGAAGCCCCGGATTCCGCGATCTGTTCGCTGTCACCGCCAAAGCCCGTGCGATAGCCGGGCGGCAGTTCCAGCGCGGCCAGCGCCTCCTGGATCTGCGGCTGTGCCGTGCGGATATCCAGCCCGTCGAGACCCGAGGTGACCTGGACCGAGCGTTCGCGCCCTTCGCGGGTGATCTCCCCCGGGCCGCGCGATTCCTCGACCACGGCGATCTGGTCCAGACGCACCACGCCGGTGCCGTCGGCATTGGTCGCCACGGGAAGGGATCCAAGCCGGCTGGCGTCATTGCGGACCTCTTCCGGCAGGCGCAGCAGCACGTCGTAGCTGTCGCCATTGGGCGCGGTCCAGTCCGACACGGTCTGACCGGCAATCATCGGCGACAGCGCCTGCCCGACCTGCGCCAGCGACACCCCAAGGTCCGAGGCCGCGTCGCGGTCGATCCGGATACCGATGGTCGGCTGCGGATCGTCCAGCGAAGTCCGCACATCCGCAAAGCCCGGGCGCGCCGCCAGGTCGTCGGCCAGTTGCCGCGACAGGCGGGTCAGAACGTCCAGATCCTCACCGAAGATCTTGATCTCGATCGGGGTGGCAACGCCGCCGCCCAGACCGCCCGCGGCCCCGACCCGGAACTTGACGCCGGGAATGGCCGCCAGCGCCTCGCGCAGGGCGGGCGTCAGGGTGGTGGGCGTTTCCTCGCGCTCAAGCGGGCCGGTCATGCGCACGATGATGGATGCCGCGTTTTCCCCCGAATTGGTGCCCGAGTTCACGGTGCCATAGGTGCCGATCACCTCCGGGAAGGTCCGCAGCACCGCGTCCACCTGGGCGATCTTTTCTGCCGTCCGGTCCAGCGGCGTGCCCACAGGCAGCTCCAGGTCCACCTGGACCTCGGAATTGTCCGCCGGCGGTACGAATTCCGCGCCGACCACCGGGAACAGGGCAAGCCCGCCGACAAAGGCCAGCACCGCCACCATCAAAGTCATCTTGCGCCAGCGCAGCGCGAGCTTCAGCAGCCCGCGATAGCGGCGGCCGAGCCAGTCGAAGAAGATCTCGAACTGGTGGATCGCCCGGCCCAGGGGGCCGCGCTTGGCGTTCTTGTCCGCCGCCGGGTCGTACCAGACCGAGGACATCATCGGATCCAGCGTAAACGACACGAAAAGCGAGATCAGAACCGCAACCGAGACCGTCACCCCGAATTGCAGGAAGAACCGGCCCAGGATGCCCTCCATGAAGGCCACGGGAAGAAAGACCGCGACGATCGACAGGGTGGTGGCAAAGACCGCCAGACCGATTTCATTGGTCCCGTCCAGCGCCGCCTGATGGTGATCCTTGCCCATGTGCAGGTGGCGCATGATGTTTTCACGCACCACGATGGCGTCGTCGATCAGGATGCCCACGGCCAGCGACAGCGCCATCATGGTCATCATGTTCAGCGTGAAGCCCAGGAAGTAGATTGCCGCCATCGTCCCGATGATCGAGATCGGCAGCGTCAGCCCGGTGATCACCGTCGACCGCCAGGAATTGAGGAACAGGAACACGATCACGGTGGCCAGAAGCGCGCCTTCGACCAGCATCGACTGCACCGATTCAAAGCTTTGCTCGACCGGCACCGCGTTGTCGCGGATGATCGAGACCTCGATGCCGTCATACAGCGGATCCTCGGCCAGCTTGGCGATTTCCTCGCGCACCGCTTCGGCCACGGCGACGGTATTGGCGCCTTGGGTCTTCACGATGTCGATGGCCAGAGCCTGGGATCCGTCCAGCATGGCCAGGCTGGTGCGTTCCGCCAGATCCGTGCCGACATTGGCCACATCGCCCAGACGCACCGGGTAGCCGCCGCGCCGGGCGATGATGATTTCCTCGAAGTCGGCCAGGTTCTCGATCCGGCCTTCGACCTGCACCGACTGCTTGGAGGCCCCTTCGGTCACCGAACCGGCGGGCAGATCGGTGTTTTCCGCCGCCAGCGCCGCCGCAACCTCGGACGCGCCGATGCCAAGGGCGGACTGGCGTTCGGGATCCAGCAGCACATGCACCTCACGCGGGAGCCCCCCGACGACCGAGGCGCGCCCCACCCCGGGGATGTTCGACAGGCGCGTGGCCAGCTGATCCTCCGCCAGGGCGGTCAGCACCCCGGCGTCATAGCGATCCGAGGACAGGCCGACCGAGATGATCGGAAGCTCGGACGGGTCGAACCGCAGGATCTGCGGATCCTCGGCCGCGTCGGGCAGGTTGCCCTGGATCTGCGCGATCCGGTCGCGCACGTCCTGCGCGGCGATGGAGCTGTCGACCTCAAGCTCGAACTGGATCAGAACCATGGACGACCCGGTCTGCGCGGTCGAGGAGATCGTGTCGATGCCCGACAGGGTCGATACGCCATCCTCGATCGGCTTGATGATGTCGGCCTCGACCGCCTCGGGCGTGGCCCCGGGGTAAGAGGTCACGACAGCCACGACGGGGAAATCCACCTCGGGCAGCTGTTCGACCGGCAGACGCTGGTACGAGAACAGGCCGATGACGAAGATCGCCACCATGATCATCGTGGCAAAGACCGGCTGGGCGACGGAAATGCGGGTCAGGAACATGCCCTTATTCTCCGATCAGGGTGACGGACATGCCGGGCTGGAGCCGTTCCAGCGCGGCGCTGACGACCAGGTCGTCGGGCGACAGACCCTTGGCGATCTGCACCACGCGGCCCCGATCCCAGGTGCGGGCGACGGTAACCGCCTGACGCTGCGCCTTGCCATCCACGATCTTCAGCACGAAATCGCCCTGGTCATCCTTGCGCAGGGCCTCGGCCGGAAGACCGATCGCATCGGTCACCTCTTCCAGCACCAGCACGCCCGAGGCGAACATGCCCCCGCGCAGGATCATGTCGGCGTTTTCGATCGTGGCGTAGATCGGCAGCATGCGGGTGCCGGCGCTGGCAACGGGGGCCACCCGTTCGACCTGCCCTTCGAAGCTTTTGGAGCCGAAGCCGTCGACATTGATTTCAACCTGCTGGCCGGTGGCGATCTGAGGCGCATAGTTCACCGGGATCGCGCCTTCCAGTTCCAAGGACGAGATATCGACCAGCGTCATCAGCGCCGTGCCGGGGCTGACATAGGCCCCGGGATCGACGCTGCGGTCGGCGATCTGGCCGGCGAAGGGCGCGGTGATCGTGGCCTTGCCGATGGATTGTTCCGCCGTGGCGACCTGCTGTTCCAGCGCGGTCAGATTGGCCTGAAGCTGCTGCACGTTGCTGCGCGCGCTGTCGAGGTTGGACGAGGTCGCGACGCCGCGATCCACCAGGCTCTGGGTGCGCTCAAGCTCTCCCTTCGCGAAATCCAGCTGGGCGCGGGTGGCGTCGGCGGTGGCGCGGCTTTGCTCCAGCTGGTTTTCCAGCGTTTCAAGGTCGATCTGAACCAGCACCTCGCCGGCCTCGACCCGGTCGCCCGCGCGTTTCATCACCGCGTCGACGCGGCCAGAGACCTCGGCCGGGATGCCCAGATGGCGCGAGGGTGTCAGCGTTCCGGTGATCCGCACGCTGTCACGCAGGGCGCGGACCTCGATCCGCGTCACTTCGGCCGGAAGCAGCTGCATGGTCACCTCGCGGGCGGGCGCGGCGTCTTCTGCCGCCACGGCGGGCTCTTCCGTCGCGGGGGCCGTGCCGGCCCCTGCGCCCTCCTCGCCGCCGATCAGCCCCGAGGATTGCGCCCAGAAGGCCCCCGCCCCAAGCGCCACGATCAGCAGGACGATCCAGGGCCAGCGGCGGCGCGGGGGCTTGCGCCCCTCGGCATGGGCGGCATCCGCCTTGCGTTCACGGTGCGTTTTGGCCCAATCAGGCTTTGTAGTGGCAGGTTTGGGCGGTTCTTGGGGTCGGTCAGCCATGGTTTTCGGTCTCGTCTTCGATGTGGGGGGCGGTCGTCCTGGCCGGTGCCGCCTTGTCCAGTTGGTCGGCCCATTGTTCGAGGAAATCCGCGGAAGAGCGGTAGAAGTCCCCGAACTGGGCCACCTTGTCCTGTTTGCCCCGCGCCTCGGGGCCGAAATCATGGGCGATCTCGGTGATGCGGTCGGCATTGCGCCGGAACCGCTGTGACATCGCCCGCAGGGTCGCGCCCTGGGGATGCGGCACGGCCTTCCACAGATCGATCCGCTGACCGACGCGCGATACCTTTTCGGTCAGCCCGCGCGCTTCGAGCATCCGCACGTTGGTCGAGACCGAGGCCTTAGACACGCCAAGCGTCTCGGCGATCTCGCTGAGGGATCGGGGATCGTCGGACAGGATCAGGCAGGCCAGGATCTGACCGGCGATGCGGGGATTGCCCTCGGCCTGCCAGATCAGTCCGATGGTTTCGATGAATTTCTCGTCCGTGGTGTCGTGCATGGCCCGGCCTTCCAAGTTCATATTGTTCAATATGTACTGAACGAACTGACTTCAAGGCGCGCGGCCGTCGATTTTCGAACATCCGCCTGAACGGAAATAGGCCGGGGTCGCGGGGCGGCCAGCCCCCCGCCACGCCCCGCCCGGCCCTTCCCCCGGGACACGCAGCAAAGGAAAAGGGGCGGTGCCTTTCGGTCACCGCCCCTGCCCGTCTGCCCGGCCTCATATCGGTTTCTACAGCTCGCCCAACAGACCTTCGCCTTACTGCGGCTCGACGCCCGCGCGGCGGTAGATCTCACCGTATTCCTTGTAGGTGCGCTCCATCTCGGCCTTGGCGGCATCGGCATCGAGGAACATGATCGGGATATTCGCCGCCCCCGTGACCTTGGCAAAGGTCGCGTCCGTCTCGGCGTTCTGCAGCGCCGAGGACAGGGCCTGCACGATCGCGGGATCCGTGCCCTTGGGCAGCATCAGCCCGGCACGCCCGTCCATGCCAAGCGCATAGCCGAATTCGTCGATCGACTTCACCTCGGGCCACGAGGGTTGCCGGAAGGTCGTCAGAACCGCCAGCGTCTTGATGTCGTCGGGATATTTCGCATGGATCCCGCCCGACATCGCCATGACCGCCTGCCGGCCGAGGATGGCATTGATCATCTCGCCCCCGCCCTTCACCGGCATGTAATTGGCGTCGAGCCCTTCCTTCTTGGCGATCTCCTGCATGATCATCCGCGCGCCGGGGCTGAGCGTGGCGTAGTTGAAGCCCGGGTTCTCCTTGGCCCAGGCGACGAAACCGTCAAGATCGTCATAGGGCGCGTCCTTCTGGGTGATCAGCCCGGCCTGGTAGACGGTGATGAAGCCGCCCCATTCGAAATCCTCGGGCGTGAAGGTGATCCGCTTCATCAGGAAGGGATCGTTGTTCACCACGGAATTGGCGTGGAACATGATGGTGTAGCCGTCGGGCTTGGCCTGCGTCAGTTCCCGCGCGGCGACACCGCCGCCCGCGCCGGGCTTGTTGACCACGTTGATCGGCTGGCCAAGCGCGTCGGACATGACCTGCGCCGCGGCACGCGCCACCAGGTCGGTCTGACCGCCGGCGTTATAGCCCACGAGCATGGTGATCGGCCGGGACGGATAGTCTGCAGCCCCCGCCCCGGTGCCCATGCCGGCCAGTCCGGTCAGCCCCAGGGCCACGGCAGCAAGCCAGCCGGTCAAACGGCGCCGTGTCGGCCTTTGAATGAAATCTCTCACGATATCCTCCCTTCGTGATGTGTCGGTGTGATCTGCGGATCCCGGGCGGGTCTGACGCCGCCAGCAGGGCCCGCGCTGCGCCCCCGCGCCAGCACCACCAGGACGACCAGCGTCAGGGCGATGAAGACCAGGGCAATGGGGTGATCCAGAAGCTTCGTCCACCGGTGATCGAGGATTTGCAGCGACTGCCGGAAGGACAGTTCGGCACTGGGGCCGATGACAAAGCCGATCAGGAAGGTGACGAATGAGAAATCCAGCTTTTTCGCCAGGAAACCGAAGACGGTGAAGGCCAGCATGATGTAGATCGCGAAGATCGACCCGGTCTCCATCCAGGCACCGATGCAGCACAGGAAAAGCACGCCGGGAATGATCAGCCGGATCGGCACGCGGGTCACCTGGGCAAAGATGCGCTGACCGGTATAGCCGATCAGCAGCAACACGCCGCTGGCACAGAGCATGGCGGCATAGACGGCGGCGACCAGCTGGGGCTGTTCCTGGAACATGCGCGGCCCTGGCGTCAGCCCGTGCAGCACGAAGGCGGCGATCAGGATCGCGGCAATGACGCTGCCCGGAATGCCCAGGGCAAACAGCGGCACGAAACTGGCGGGCACCACGGCATTGTCGGCGCTTTCGGCGGCGGCGATGCCCTCGATCCGGCCGGTGCCGAATTCTTCGGGGTTTTTCGACGCCCGGCGCGTCGCGCCGTAAGACAGGAAGGACCCGACCGATGCCCCCAGCCCCGGCAGGATGCCGACGACAGACCCGATCAGCGTGCCGCGCAGGATCGGTGCCAGGCAGCGTTTCCATTCCGACCACAGGACCACGCGATCTTCGGGCGCGCCGCCGTCGACGATCCGGGCCGTCTCGGCGTCCAGCTGGCGCATGTTGCCAGCCTGCACGATCATCTCGGCCACGGCCAGCATACCGATGGCAATGGGCACCAGCGGCAGCCCGTCGTCCAGCTCCAGCAGGCCGAAGGTCATGCGCGGGATGAAGCTTTCGGTCTCCAGACCCACGGTGGCGAAAAGCACGCCAAAGGCCCCGGCGATCAGCCCCTTGATCAGCGATTTGCCCGACAGCCCGCCGATGAAAGTCATCGAGAAGACCAGGATCGCGCAGAGTTCGACCGGGCCGATCAGCAAGGCATAGCGGGCCAGCGGGGCGGCCAGGCAGATCAGCACCAGCGTCGACAGAAAATCCCCGATGACCGAGGCAAAGAGCCCCATTTTCAACGCCTTCTGCGCCTTGCCCTGCCGCGCCAGCGGATAGCCGTCCAGCGCGGTCGGGGCCGAAGACGGCTCTCCCGGGGTGTTCAGCAGGATGGCCGACACCGCGCTGCCCGCCGCCGATCCCTTGGCGATGCCGATCAGCAGGGCGATGGCCGCGACCGGTTCCAGGTAGAAGGTCAGCGGGATCGACACCGCGACGCCCGTCGCCTTGCCCAGCCCCGGCAGCACCCCCAGGACATAGCCCAGGGTCACGCCGACGCAGATCCACGCCAGGGTGTAAATGTTCAGCACATCCGCGAAGCCAGAGATCAGCGCCTGCATCCCGGCCTCACAGAAAGACCGTGCCAAGCACGTGGGTGAACAGGACATAGGCCGCGCCGATCAGCCCCAGGGGCATCAACACCAGCACCAGCGGCCGCCGTTCCCCCAGCACCAGCAGCGCCCCAAGGATCAGCGCAAGCGAGGCCGCCAGGACCCCGAGCGCGAAGAACAGCACCAGCGACAGGCCAAAGACCCCGCCGATGCGCAGGAAGGCGATGACCTCGTCCCGTGTGAAAGGCCCCGCCTCGCCCGAGGATGCGCGCAGGTTCGTCACGATCAGCAAAAGCGACAGGCCAAGGATCAGCCAGACCATCATCTGCGGCACCAGCCGGGGCGACATCATGCCTGCGGGGCCTTCTTCGATCTGGGCCGGGATCACCAGCGCCAGCATCACCAGGCCAAACAGGACAAGCACTGCCCCCGATATCAGGTTTGCGATCCGCATCTTCTCCTCCGCGATGGTTGCGCCAAGGCGCAGCAATCGGTCAGCTCCCGGTGGCGTGCAAGCTCCTCACTTGCACAGGCACCCTTGACCGGGTGCAGCGGACCAGATCGCCAGCGATAAATATAGTCGAAAGTATCTTACATGTGATTAGCCCAGCCTATCACATTGGCAGCCGGGGCCTGCCTGCCGGATGACCCGGCAGGCAAGCCACAATGCGATAAGCTTGATTTATCATCCGCAAGAAATTTCCGAATTTTTTGATCGCTTGGCCTGCGGTACCTCTCGCCAGACACACATCGGGCAGGGAGGGCCTGACATGACCATTTCAATCAAGACACTTGCATTCTCATTGCTGGCCAGCACCGCGCTGACCGCCCTGCCCGCCATGGCAGAGCCCGCGGGCACCTTTCGCTTTGCCGAACAGGCCAAGCTGATCACCATGGATCCGCACCAGCATTCCGGCGGCGGCTTTTCCTATCTGCGCCCGGTCTACGAGGCGCTGTTCGACCGCAATGCCGAGGGCGACATCGTGCCGGTGCTGGCCGAAAGCCACAAGGTTGACGGCAGCATCATCACCATCCAGCTGAAACAGGGCATCACCTTTTCCGATGGCTCGCCCTTCACCGCCGACCTGGCGGCGCGCAACCTGAACCGGGTGATCGAACTTGGCGTGAACGCCGGGATGAAACTGGCCGAAAAGGCCGAAGTCACCGGCGAGAACGAGGTGACGATCACCCTGAAATCGCCCGACCCCTCGATCATCGACGCGCTTTCGGGCACGGCCGGGATGATGGTCAGCGCTGCCGCGCTGGATGACCCGGCGCTGGATCGCAATCCCGTCGGCACCGGGCCCTTCGTCTATTCCGCGGACGAATCCCGCGAAGGTGAAGTGCGGGTCTACCTGCCCACGCCGAACTATCGCACGCCCGACGACCAGGGCCTGGCCCGGATCGAGATTTCCGAGATCCCCGACAACACTGCCCGCGTCAACGCCCTGAAGACCGGTCAGGTCGACCTGGCGATCTTCCTGTCCTCGCCCCAGGCGGCGATCGTGGACCGGACCGCAGGGCTGAAGCTGCTGCGCCAGCCGGGCGGCACCACCTATCACCTGTCGATCCTGGACCGCGACGGCACCAAGGTGCCCGCCTTCGCCGACACCCGCGTGCGCATGGCCATGAACTATGCCATCAACCGCGAAGCTTTCTCGAAAGCGGTCGAATTCGGCCTGTCGACCCCGGCGTCGCAACCCTATGTGGCGGGGCTTTGGGAACATGACCCGACGCTGGAAGGCCGCTATGCCTACGACCTCGACAAGGCGCGCGCGCTGATGAAAGAGGCGGGCTATGAAGATGGCTTTGCCTTCGACATGCCCTCGATCCCGATTTTTGCCTCGCGGCTCGAAGCTGTGGCCGGCTTCCTGAAGGACATCAACATCAAGATGAACATCCAGACGGTCGAGCCAGGCACCCTGGCCCGCCGGTCGCGCACAACGGATTTCCCGGCAACCAACCTGGTCTGGAACAACGCCATCGACCCCAAGTTCATCACCACCTACTACGTGGGCGAGGATGCGGTCTTCAATCCCTACCGGATTGCCCCCGACCCCGAGCTGGTCCGCCTGTCCGACGCCGGACTGGCCACCGCCGATGAAGCCGAGCGCGCGCCGATCTATCACGAGATGCTGAACCGGCTGGCTGATGAAAGCTACATGATCTTCATCACCACCACGCCGATCCTGTTCGGGGCCTCGGACGCCATCGCCGCCAACGACACGGTCAAGTTCCGGCCCGGAACCGACGTGCCCTATTTCCGCGGCCTGCGCCTGGACAACTGACCGCCGTACCGGCGCAGCGTTCCTTCATCTTTCTGACACCACCGACCGGGGGAAAAGGTCATGATCAAACTTGTCGGTCAGCGACTGTTGGCAATGGTTCCGCTATTGCTGATCGTCTCGATCCTGACCTTTTCCTTCACCGCCCTGCTGCCAAGCGATCCGGTCGACCTGATCATCGGCGACCGTGGCTCGAACGAACAGCATGAACAGGTGCGGGAACGGCTGGGGCTGAACGATCCCTTCGTCACCCGCTATCTCGACTGGCTGGGACGGGCGGTTCAGGGCGACCTGGGCACGTCCTTCTTCAACTCGGTCCGGGTGACGGATGCGGTGCTGCTGCGGATGCCCGCGACCCTGTCGCTGACTTTTGCCTCGGTGCTGATTTCCGTGGTCGTGGGGCTTGGGGCGGGCGTGGCCGCCGCGCTGCGGCCGCGATCCTGGATTGACCGGCTGGCGACCTTCGGGGCGACCATCGGCCAGGCGATCCCGAACTTCTGGTTCGGCCTGATCCTGGCTTCTGTCTTTGCGGTCACGCTGCGCTGGTTTCCCGCCACCGGATACGTTCCCCTGGGCGAAAATCCCCTGGGTTGGCTGTTGTCGATCACCCTGCCCGCGCTGGCGCTTGGGCTGTCGACCTCGGCGGCGCTGGCGCGCCAGGTGCGGTCCGCCATGGTGGGCGTGCTGCAACAGGACTACATCCGCGCGGCCCGCGCCCAGGGCCTGTCGTCCCGCCGGGTGATCTTTCGCCACGCGCTGAAGAACGCGCTGGTGCCCGTGGTCACCGTGCTGTCCTTTCAGATCACCGTCCTGCTGGGTGGCGCGCTGATCGTCGAGCAGGTCTATGCCATCAACGGCATCGGATCGCTGGCCATCGCCGCCGTGCGCCAACAGGACATCCCCATGATCCAGGGCATTGTCCTGATCCTTGTTCTGGTCGTGATGGGGGTCCAGCTGGCGACCGACATCGTCTACGGCCTTATCAATCCGAAAGCCCGTCCCGCATGAGCGCCCCGACCCTGTCCCCCACAACCGCCACCGGCACCGCAGCGACCACCAGACGCCGCCCGCGCTGGCGCGCCTCGACCCTGGCCGTGGTCATCCCCTCGGCGCTGGTGCTGCTGACCCTGCTGATCTGCGCCCTGTTCGCCGAGGCCCTGTCGCCCTACGACCCGCTGCAGCAAAGCCTGATGGACGCGCTACAGGGGCCATCGGCCAAGCATTGGCTGGGCACCGACGACCTGGGCCGCGACGTGCTGTCCCGGATGATCCACGGCAGCCGCATCGCCGTCATCGCCGCGGCCGAGGCCACCGGCCTGGCTGTGCTGATCGGCGTGCCGATCGGGCTGTTCATCGGTTATCGCGGCGGGTGGTGGGACTGGATCACCATGCGCGCGGTCGAGGCCATCGTCTCGATCCCCGGCATCATGGTAGCCATCGTCATCATCGCCATCCTGGGCTCCGGTCTGCACAAGGCGATGTTCGCACTTGGCATCCTCTACTCCACCGCCTTCCTGCGGCTGGCCCGGTCCGTGGTACTGACCGAACGCGAAGAGGTCTACGTGAAATCCGCCCGCGTCATCGGGGCCTCGCCCCGGCGGATCCTGATCCGGCATATCTTCCTGAACATCGCCCCGCCGCTGATCGTGCAGGTCACCCTGACTGTGGGGGCCGTGCTTCTGGCCGAGGCCGGGCTCAGCTTTGTCGGGATTGGCGTGCAGCCACCGCAGGCCAGCTGGGGCACCATGCTGAACACCGCCGCCGCCTATATGGAGCTGAACGCCTTTCTTGCCGTACCGCCGGGCCTGGCCATCGTGGTGACCGTTCTGGCCGTGAACCTTCTGGGCGACGTGCTGCGGGATTCCATCGGGCGCGGCGTGCGCCTGCCCGCCGCCACGCCACCCAGGCCCCGCAGCGCCGCCATCGCCCGCAAGGGCACCGCGCCCCTGCCCGCCCGCGAAGACGACGCCCTGCGGGTTGACGGGCTCGAGGTCATGGTCTCGCCCAAAGGGGGCGATCCGGTGCCCGTGGTGACCGACATGTCCTTCCGCATCGCCAAGGGCGAGACCCTGGGCCTTGTCGGGGAATCCGGGTCGGGCAAGACCGTGACGGGCCTGGCCCTGATGGGCCTGATCGGGGCCGGAGGCCGCATCACCGCCGGCCAGGTCACCCTGGATGGCACCGACCTGCTGCAACTTCCGCCCTCGGGGTTGGAGAAAGCACGCGGCACCGACATCGCCATGGTCTTTCAGGATCCGACCACCAGCCTCAACCCGGCTTACACCGTAGGTTCGCAGATTTCCGAGGTGCTGCGGATCAAGCAGGGCCTGTCGCGCCGCGCCGCCTGGGACCGCACCGTCGAGCTGATCGACCGTGTCGGCATCCCCCGCCCGGCAGAGCGCGCCCGCGCCTACCCGCACGAGCTTTCGGGCGGGATGGCACAGCGGATCGCCATCGCCCGCGCCCTGTCCTGCGGCCCCAAGCTGCTGATCGCGGATGAACCCACGACCGCCCTGGACGTGACCGTTCAGCAGGAGATCCTGGACCTTTTCCGCGACCTTCAGGATGAAATGGGCATGGCCATGCTGTTCGTCACCCATGACCTGGCCGTGGCCGCCGACATCTGCGACCGCATCGCGGTGATGTACTGTGGCGAGGTCGTGGAAACCGCGCCCGTCGAACAGCTGTTCCGCGACCCGCGCCATCCCTATACGGCCGGCCTTCTGTCGGCCATGCCGCACGGGGCCAGCGGCACGCCGCCCCTGCCGGTGATCCCCGGCGCGGTGCCCACGCCCGGCCATTGGCCCACGGGCTGCCGCTTTGCCCCGCGCTGCGCCCATGCCGCGCCCGGCTGCGCCCTGCCCGTGGACCTGACACCCGGTCAGACAACGACCAACGCCGAGCGCCTGACCCGCTGCATCCGCGCCACCGACCTGACCCTGGAGGCCGCCCAATGACCGACCCGTTGCTGCAGATCGAAGACCTGACCGTCACCTATGGCGGGCGCAGCCTGCTGGGCCTGAAGACCCGCGGCGTCGATGCGGTCAAGGGGGCCAACCTGACGATCCGCCCCGGCGAAACCCTTGGGCTGGTTGGCGAATCCGGGTCCGGCAAATCCTCGATCGCCAATACCTTGCTGGGGCTGGTCCCCGCCTCGTCCGGGCGAATGATGTTCGACGGCACCGACCTGGCGCAGATGAAGGACGGCTACCCGGACGTGGTGCGGCGCAAGATCCAGGCGGTGTTCCAGGATCCCTATTCCTCGCTCAACCCGTCGATGACGGTGGAACAGATCGTCACCGAACCGCTGAAGATCCACGCCACGATGACCCGCGCCGACCGGCGCGCCCGCGCGGCTGAACTGCTGCGCATGGTCAACCTGCCCGAGACGCATCTGCCCCGCTATCCCAACGAATTCTCGGGCGGTCAGCGGCAGCGCATCGCCATCGCCGCCGCCCTTGCGCTGCAACCCAAGCTGATCGTGCTGGACGAACCGGTCAGCGCGCTGGATGTCTCGACCCAGAACCAGATCATCAATCTTCTGTACGAACGGCGCGATGCCACCGGCATGTCCTACCTGCTGATCGCCCATGACCTAGCGCTGGTGCACCACATCTCGGACCGGATCGCGGTGATGTACCTGGGCCATATCGTCGAAGAAGGCCCCGCCGACCGCGTCTATCACCAGCCCGCGCACCCCTATACCCGCGCGCTTCTGGATGCCGTGCCGCTGCTGGATCCCGAACGCCAGCGCGCGCGCCGCGCCGCCAGACGGGCCGCGCCGCCGACGGATCTGCCGCGCATCGCCGTGCAGGGCTGCCCTTATCGGCACCGCTGTCCGCGGGCCATCGACCGCTGCCGCAGCGAAAGCCCCCGGGCCCTTGCCGTTCCGGGGGGCGGCACCGCAGAATGTCACCTGCTGGAGCCCTCGGGCACCACCCCGCCCGCGCAGCAGACCACGCCCGGGGCCAAGGGCCCCGCAAGCAACACCCCACCAAGGAAAGAGCCCGCCTGATGAACATGCCCTGGTGCGCAAGCTGCGACAGATACTCCCCCCTGATGACCCGCGTGACATTGGCAACCGATCAGCACGCGCCCCTGCCCCTTGTGGTCCGCCACCCAAAGGGCACGTCGGCGCGCGGCGTGGTGATCTTCTGCCACGGCCTGGGATCCAGCGGCGAAGCCTATGGCACCCTGACCGAAACCTGGGTGCAGCAGGGCTATGTGGTGATCCATCCGACCTTTGCCGACAGCATCTCTGCGGTTGCGCGCCGGCACCCTGAACTGGGGCTGGACCCCGAGGATCCGTCCCTTGTGCTTTGGGCCCGGCAACGGCCCGAGGCACGGATGACCATGTTCCGCATCCTGCACGACCCCGAGCACTGGCTGGACCGGGTGCGCATCGTGCGAGCGGTGCTGGACGGGCTGGGCAACGTGCTGGATGCCGCCGGATTGGCGCGCGACGCCGATTTTCCGCTGGCCATCGCCGGTCACAGCTTTGGCGCCTATACCGCCCAGCTTTTCGCCGGGGCCGAGATCGACCTGCCCGACGGGCCGCGCCGGTTCCACGATCCGCGCTTTCGCGCCGCGCTGGTCCTCTCTGGTCAGGGACGCAACCAGCAGGGCCTGCGCGACGGATCCTGGGACGCCATCACCGGCCCGATGCTGACCGTTACCGGCAAGGCGGATGGCGGGGCCAAGGGGCAGGACTGGCACTGGAAATGCGAACCCTTCCACCTGTCCCCTCCGGGCGACAAGGTGCTGGCAGTGCTGGACGATGCGAACCACTATCTGGGCGGCCTCACGCCCGAGGGCGACACGATCAAGGACCAGTTCGACGCGCTGAAGCTGGTCACAACGGCCTTCCTGGACGCCCATGTGGCCCGCAAACCCGGCGCGCGCAGCTGGCTGGACCTGGTCGAGGACCGGATCGGCGATTGCCCGGTGATCTTCGAAAGCAAATAGGCCCGGGCGTTATGGCCCCGGCAGATGCGATGGCCCCTCCGGGCCGCCGCATTGCGAACCCCAAGGCGCGCAGGGGCCACCCGACCGGGGTGAGGACAGGCGGCTGATGCGTCGCGATTGTGCCCCGCTTCGGGCATTTTGGCCGATCCGACAGGCCAAGACTGAAGCTTCGAGGCATCCATGTCAGCGCAACTCGGGTAACGGACCCGAACCGACATTCGTAGACAGAGCGCCTTGACCGAAAGATCCCGGCCAGAACAAACAGACACAAAGACCTGCGCCAGGGCATCTGCTAGGCGCGATCGGGTCTGCGGATCTCAACCGGCACCCGTCGGTCCCTGCCATCCCCTAAACCTATCCCCGGTGACATCCCCGATCCGGCGCGGCCCGTCCCCCCAAGATGCCCCGCCCTAGAACGGCATCTCCTGCGCTGCGGCCATCAGCGCGGCGCGGAAATCCTGCAGGCCGGTCAGATGCTCGTGTTCGACCAGCGTCATGAAACCGATCTCGACCGGGGCGAGCCGCAGGAAATCCACGTCCAGCGCCACAAGCTGCGTGCCCGCTGCGGGCGTGTTCAGCACCAGCCGGGGGATCACCGCCAGCACCGGCATTTCCCGCACGATGTTCATCAGCCCGTTCGGATCCGCCGCCACCTCGACCGCGATGGACGGCTCGGGCAGGCCATTGTTGCGGAAGGCGGCGGACAGGCCCATGCGGTTCTTGGAATCCTCGGGCGGCAGCGCCCAGATGGTGTCGCGGAAATCCTCGGGGACCAGATCGCTGCGCCCGGCCAGCGGATGCGCCTGCGAACAGACCACCACCAGATCGGTTTCATACAGGTGATCGTGCCGCAGGCTCTGCTTCATGTCGCCCGGCACCACCTCCCAGTCGATACGGCCGACGTAGCAATTGATCTCTCCGTCCCAAAGCGCGCGGGCCATGTCCATGGCCAGCCCCGTGCGCAGGGCGTAGCGGGTCGGCACGGCATCCTGCCCGGCCCTGGACTGGGCGATGCGCAGGGCCGCGGGGATCATGTTGAACATCATCGCCGGATTGGTGCCCACGTGCAGCACCGGCGGCAGGCCTTCGTCCAGTTCCGCCGCAAGCGTGTGGAAGGCCGCCAGCCCTGATCGCGACCGCTGCAGCGCCAGCCGCCCCAGCCCTGTCAGCTCGACCCCGCGAACAGAGCGATCGACCAGCATCGCACCGAATGCGAACTCAAGATCCTTGACCATCTGCGACACGGCGGGCTGCGTCAGCCCCAGTTGTTCGGCCACCGCGCGCAGCGATCTGTGGTCCTCGATCAGCTCAAGCAGGCGCAGGTGGCGCAGGCGCAGCCGGTCGAGATGCTGGGGGGAATGAGCCATAAGCGCGACCTATCACATTACAGATATTTTGAATTTTTTTTATTGACCCCCGCCCCGTATGGCAAGGGAGGGTGGAAATTTTCCGGCCCGTCACGAGAAGGCAGGAGACCGTGATGACCAAGACCTATCGCGCCCCGACGGCAGAGGAGACTGTCGCGGCACCCCAGGAAACCCCCAGTGCGGTCAACACCGGTTTCAGCCCCATGGCCGGGCTGCGCGTCGTCGATCTGAGCCAGGTCCTGGCCGGGCCCTTCGCCACCTATCAGCTGTCGCTTCTGGGGGCCGAGGTTCTGAAGATCGAAAAGCCCGGCGAAGGCGACTGGACCCGCAACGGCGGCCCCTCGCCCCGGTTAAGCGAGATCGGCATGGGCCTGAATTTCCTGGCCCATAACGCGGCCAAGAAATCCGTCACGCTGGATCTGAAATCCCCCGAGGGGCTGGAGGCCCTGCGCCGCCTGATCGCCACGGCGGATGTCTTTGTCGAGAACTTCAAACCCGGTGTCGCCGAACGTCTGGGCCTGGGGTTCAAGGACGTCAGCGCCCTGCGCCCCGGCATCGTCTATTGTTCGATCTCGGCCTATGGGCAGGACGGCCCGCTGCGCCCGCGCCCGGCCTATGACCACGTGATCCAGGGCATGTGCGGCATCATGCTGACCACCGGCCAGCAGGGTGACGGCCCCACCAAGGTCGGCGCGCCTTACGTCGATTACGCCACCGGAATGAACGCCGCCATGGCCATCATGGCGGGCCTGGCCGAGGTGCGCCGCACCGGCCGCGCCGTGCAATTGGACGTAGCGATGCTGGACACCGCGCTGATGCTGATGGCCTCGCTTGTGACCCAGCATCTGACCGCCGGGTGGAAACCCGCCCAGAACGGCAACGAAGCCTGGAGCCAGAGCCCCTCGTCCGGGGCCTTCCAGACCGCCGACGGCGTGCTGATGCTGGCCGCCAACAACGCCCGCCAGTTCGATCTGCTGTGCCGCGCCACGGGACGTCAGGACATCCTGGACGACCCGCGCTGGTCCACGCCCCAGGCCCGCCGCGACAACGCGCCCGCCCTCCGGGATGAACTGGTCGCCCTGTTCCTGACCCGCAGCGCGGCCGAGTGGGAGGATCTGCTGGCCCAGCACGCCGTGCCCGCCGCCCGTGTCCGCAGCCTGGACGAAGTGGTGCAGGAAGACCAGTTCGCCGCCCGCGACCTGGTATCCGAGATGACCCTGGCGGGCGGCGATCATGACGGCCCGGTGCATGTGCCCAACCTGCCCTTCAAGGCCAACGGGGCCAGCTGCCATCCCGCCAGCGCCCCGTCGCGCCTTGGGGCCGATACCGACACCGTCCTGGCCCAGGCCGGGTTCTCGTCCGACGATATTGCCCGACTGCGGGCATCCGGTGTCATCTGACCCCGCCAGGACGACCGCAAAAGGGACCACGCCGCAGATGACCGATACCGCCTCCGCCCCAAATCCGACCCAGGATCCGACCCCAGATCTGAACCGGGATCAGGCTTCCGCCCCCCTTGCAGACTTCCCCGCCGGCCGCGCCCGGGGCAGCGCCGAAGGCGGCCTGCATGTCTATCGGGGCCTGCCCTACGCCCTGCCGCCGACCGGGGACCGGCGCTGGCGCGCGCCCGTGAAGGCCCCGACATGGGACGGGATCCGGGACGCCACCGCCTTTGGCCCCGCCTGCCCCCAGCCCTTCCGGCGCAAGGGCAGCGTCTATGAATGCGACATCCTGCTGAAGGACGAAGACTGCCTGAACCTTAACATCTGGGCCCCCAAGGACGCGCGCGACCTACCCGTCTTTGTCTGGATCCATGGCGGCAACCTTCTGCGCGGTGCCGGAAGCGAGGCGCTGACCGACGGGGCCGCGCTGGCCCGCCGCGGTCAGGTTGTCGTCTCGATCAACTATCGGCTCAACGTGCTGGGCTACCTCGCCCACCCGGATCTCAGCGCCGAGGACCCCGATGGCGTTTCGGGCAACTACGGCCTGCTGGACCAGATCGCCGCGCTTGAATGGGTGCGCGACAATATCGCCGCCGTCGGCGGCAATCCCGACAATGTCACCGTCGCCGGGGAATCCGCCGGGGCGCTGAGCGTCTATTACCTGATGTGCGCGCCCGCCGCGCAGGGGCTGTTCGCCCGCGCCGTGGCCCAAAGCGGCCATATCTGTTCCGCCCAGCACCTGCGCGCCAACCGTCATGGCATGGGCACCGGCGAAGACAGCGGTCGGGCGCTTCTGGAAAAGCTCAGGGCCAGCAGCATCGACGAATTGCGCCAATGGGACGCGCAAGAGCTGGCGCTGGCCGCCGATGCGGCGGGCTTTGCCGCGCAGGGCGTGATCGACGGTCACCACCTGCCCGATCAGCCTTTGATGATGTTCCGCGACGGGCGCAGCGCCGATGCCCCCCTGCTGACCGGCTTCAACGCGCGAGAGATCCCGACGCTTGAATTCCTGATGCCCCCCGTGCCCGCCGATGCCGCCAGTTACGAGGCACAGATCCGCGCCGCCTATGGCGATCTGACCGAGGATTTCCTGGCGCTCTACCCTTCGGACAATCTGCGCCGCAGCTGCGAGGACGCCGCCGGGCATGCGCTGTTCGGGTGGACGGTTCTGGCCGCCGCCAAGGCTCAGGTGGCCAATGGCCGCGCCGCGCAGGTCTATTACTTCGACCACGGCTACCCCGAGGCCGACGACCGCGATCTGCACGCCTTTCATGCCTGCGAACTGGCCTATCTGTTCGACACGATGCGCCAGTCTCCGCCCGCCTGGCCCAAGGCCCCCGACACCGAGGGAGAGGCCACCCTGACCCGCATCTTCGGCGACTACTGGACCGGTTTTGCCCGTGACGGTGTGCCCCTTGCCGAAGGGGCCCCCGACTGGCCCGATTTTGCGCAGGGCGAGGCGATCCTGCACATCACCGATCAGCCACGCATCCGCCGTGACCTGTTCCCCGGCATGTATGACCTGATCGACGCCGATTTCGCCCGCCGTCGCGCCACCGGCACCCAGCCCTGGAACTGGCTGGTCGGCACCGCGACCCCGCTCGGCTGAGCCCTGCGCAAACCCATCACACCGGAATCCACCCGCCCGGATCCACACCGGGCGGCCCAGAATAAAAAAACCAGAACGGAAGACCCCAGATGATCGATCTTGACGGACGCGTTGTCCTTGTCACCGGCGCAGGCGCAGGCCTGGGCCGCGCCCATGCCCTGCTGCTGGCCAAGCGCGGCGCGCGCGTGGCGGTGAACGATCTCTCCCCCGATCACGCCCAGTCGGTGGTGGACGAGATCACAGAACAGGGGGGCCGTGCCATGGCCGCCCCCGCCTCGGTCGCGGATGCAGACGACGTGCAGGGCATGGTCGACGACATCGCCACGCAATGGGGGCGAATCGACGGGCTGGTAAACAACGCCGGCATCCTGCGTGACAAGAGCTTCGCCAAGATGCCGATCGAGGATTTCCGCCTGGTGATGGAGGTGCACGTGATGGGCGCGGTGCATTGCTGCCGCTCGGTCTGGCCGCTGATGCGCGACCAGGGCTTCGGGCGGATCGTGATGACGACGTCGTCCTCGGGGCTGTACGGCAACTTTGGCCAGTCGAACTATGGTGCCGCGAAGATGGCGCTGGTCGGCCTGATGCAGACGCTGTCGCTGGAAGGCGCGCGCCATGACATCCGGGTGAATTGCATCGCGCCCACGGCCGCCACGCAGATGCTGGACGGGCTGCTGCCCCAGGCGGAACTGGATCACCTGCGCCCCGAATTCGTCAGCCCCGGCGTGCTGCACCTGCTGACGCCGGAGGCACCCAACCGCACGATCCTATGTGCCGGGGCGGGCGGCTTCGCCACGGCGAACATCACCCTGACCGAGGGCAGCTTTGTCAGCACCGGCCCCAATGCCCCCGAGGATCTGGCCCGGCTGTGGCCCAAGGTCACCGACCGCAGCGGCGAAAGCATCCCCGCCTCGGGCGAGGCGCAGGGCCGCCAGGAACTGGCCCATGCCGGATACGCCCGCCGCGCCTGACCGCGCACGGATTGCGCCCAGATTGCGTCCGACTGGGCCCGACTGCGCCCGACCACGCAAGGATCGCCAAACGACAGGAGCCCGCGATGCCCGCCCTCAGGACCACCCGCCCGATCCGGCCCGTGACGGGCATCGACGACATCCGCGCGATCGAGGCTCTGCCCTATGACCAGGCCGTGCCGGCCCGAAACCTGCACGACCTGCTGCGCGCCACGGCCCAGGACGGCGGCGACCGTCCCGCTCTGACCGTGCTGAACGGCCCCGACCCCGATGACATCGGGCTAAGCCTAACCCACGCCGGCCTGCTGGGCGCGGTGACACAGGCGGCGAACCTGTTTCACCAGCTGGGGCTGCGTGCGAATCCGGGCGAAAAACACGGCGTTGCTGCCTTCCTGACGCCTACCCTGCCCCTGATGCCGGTGCTGCACCTGGGTGCGCAGATCGCCGGTGTGGCCAGTACGCTGAACTACCTGCTGAACCGCGACACGCTAGTCGATCTGCTGCGGGCAGAAAACGCGCGCCTGCTGATCGTTCCCGCCCCGGATCTGGACAGCCTGTGCTGGGACAAGGCGCAGGGCCTTTTGCGCGACGTGCCCGGGCTGGACCGGATCCTGGTCATCGGGGCGACAGGCCCCCTGCCCGACGGTTTCACCGCGCTGGAGCCGCTGCTTGAGGCGCAATCCCCCGACGCGCTGGACTTTGCCCCCACGCAGGATCGCGACACGGTCTGCGCGCTGTTTCACACCGGTGGCACCACCGGACGGCCCAAGCTGGTGCCCCTGACCCATGGCAACCAGATCCACGCCGCCTTCGCCTTTGGTCAGGTCTTTGGCTATGACCGCAGCGATACCGTCCTGAATGGGTTTCCGTTCTTCCACGTCGGCGGGACAATGACCGTGGGGCTTTCGGTACTGGCAGCGGGCGGGCATATGGTCGTGCCCTCGCCCTATGCGCTGCGTCCGCCGCAGGTCATCACCGGCTACTGGCACCTGGCCGAGGCGCTTGGCGCGACCATCGTCAGCGGCGTGCCGACCTCGCTTGCCGCGATGGCGGCGGCCTGGACACCGGGCCGCGACCTGTCGCGCATCCGCATGGCGGTGACCGGCGGCGCGGTGCTGCCCGCGGCCGTGGGCGACAGGTTCCGGCAGGTGACCGGCATTCCGATCCACGAAACCTATGGCATGACCGAAACCAGCGCCGCCATCGCCTTTACCCCCGGGGCTGCGCCTCCGGTGCCGGGCAGCGTCGGCCTGCGCCCGCCCTATTCCGAAACCCGGATCCTGCGGATCACTGACAACATCCCCTGCGCGCCGGGCGAAAGCGGGCTGGTGCAGGTGCGCGGCCCGCAGGTCTTTCCCGGCTACGCCGATCCCCGCGATACAAAGGGCGTGCTGGATGCGGATGGCTGGCTGAGCACCGGCGACGTGGGGTACCTGACCGACGACGAACGCCTTGTGCTGACCGGGCGCGAGAAGGACCTGATCGTGCGGTCCGGCCACAACATCGACCCCGCCGCGATCGAAGACGTGGCCAACGCCCTGCCGGGGGTCGAGATCAGCGCCGCCGTCGGCATGCCCGACCAATACGCCGGAGAGGTCCCGGTTCTCTTCGTGGTGCCCCGCGACGGGCAGGCCTTCGATCTGGCCGCGTTGCACCAGCAGCTAGAGGACGGGCTGCACGAGCCGCCCGCACGCCCCCGCCGCATCCTTCAGATCGACGCGCTTCCGGTGACCGCCGTGGGCAAGATCTTCAAACCCGCGCTGCGCGATCTGGCCATCGCCGAGAAGCTGCGCCTTGAGGTCGCGGAACACTGCAGCCCCGGGGCCAGCGTCGATGTCCGCGTCACCCAGGACGCCCAGAAGCGCCTGTGCGTTCAGGCGCTTGTTGCCGATGCCGATGCGGAAGGCCAGGCGGCGCTGGCACAGGCGCTGGCCCCTCTGCCGCAAAGCTATGCGATCCTGCCCGCCTGCGTGGATCTGACCACCGACGGGCCGATCGCCACCCTGACCCTGAACCGGCCTGCGCAGCTAAACGCGGCGTCCCAGGCGCTGATGTGGTCGCTGGACCATCGGCTGACCCAACTGGCCGTGCGCGATGACCTCCGCGCGGCGATCCTGACCGGCGCGGGCCGGGCCTTCTGCGCCGGCGGGGACCTGCGCGAATTCGACGCCGCCCGGGCCGAAGGCGACAGCCGGCTGGCCGACACACTGGCCTATAATCAGCGCATCATCAGCCGCATTGCCGAACTGCCCATGCCGGTGATCGGCGCGGTCAACGGCACCGCCGTGGCCGGCGGGCTGGAAATGCTGCTGGCCTGCGACATCGTGCTGGCGGCGGACAGCGCGCGGATCGGGGACGGCCACGCGCGTTATGGCATCGTGCCGACGGGGGGCGCGACCGCCCGCCTGCCCGACCGCATCGGCCCGATGCGCGCCGCGCATCTGTTCCTGACGGCCGACCTGATCGACGCCGCCACCGCCCGCGACTGGGGCCTGGTAACCGAAGTCCTGCCCGACGCCGCCCTGATGCCGCGCGCCCGGACCCTGGCGCAGGAAATCGCCGCCCGCAGCCCCGAGACCCTGCGCGCCCTGCGCCGCCTGACCGCGCCCGACGCCCGGGCCCGCCCGCTGGATGACCGCTTGCGGGCCGAACGTGACGCCTTTTGCATCCATCTTCAGGGCCGCGACCTGACCGAAGGTCTGCGGGCCTTCAACGAAAAGCGCGCCCCGAACTGGGACGCGCCTTACACCGAACACTAAGACAGACGCCCCGCCGGGAGAGGCGGGGCGAAGTTGGAGAGGAACTTTGTCTTAGTTGGCCGATGCAAGCTGCTTGGGCAGCTTGAAGGTCCAGAGGGTGCCCCCCTGGTTGAGGTAGTTCACCTTCTTGGCGACTTCCCCACCCCAGAGCGGAACAGCACCGCCCCAGCCCGAGATGATCGAGACATACTGCTCGCCATCCAGTTCATAGGTCACCGGCTGGCCGACGATCCCGGAGCCGGTCTGGAAGGACCACAGCTTTTCGCCGGTTTCGTCATCCAGGGCGATGAACTCGCCCTCGGGGGTGCCGAAGAACACCAGGCCACCGCCCGTCGTCATGACCCCGCCCCACAGCGGCGCGTCGTTCTTGTAGTTCCACTTGATCTCACCGGTATCCGGGTCGATCGCCTTCAGCGACCCGATGTGATCCTCGAAGATCGGCTTGATGGTGAAACCCGCACCCAGGTAGGCCGCGCCCTTCTTGTAGGAAATCGGTTCATTCCAGATGTCCATGCCCCATTCGTTCGAGGGCACGTAGAAGTTCCCGGTGCGGCCCGAATAGGCCATGGGCATCCAGTTCTTGCCCCCCAGGAAGGACGGCACGGCAAAGACCATCTCGCCCTTGTCGGCCTCAAGCGGGTTGCCGGGGCGGTTGTCCTCGACAAAGATCGGGCGGCCGTTTTCGTCGATGCCATCCGCCCAGGAGATGTTTTCGACAAAGGGCGAGGCCGAGACAAAGGCCCCGTCTTCACGGTTGAGAACGTAGAAGTACCCGTTCCGGTCGGCGGTGGCGAAACGCTGGTTGCCCGAACGGTCGGTATAGGCCACCACTTCGTTCACGCCGTCAAAGTCCCAGCCTTCGCGCGGCGTGGTCTGGAAGTGCCACTTGATCTCGCCCGTGGCCGGGTCGATGCCCAGGCGCGAGGCGGCGTAAAGGTTGTCGCCCGTGTTGCCCTCGGTCGGGGTGCCCGCGTTGCGCAGGTGGCTGTTCCAGGGGGCCGGGTTGCCGGTGCCGAAGACCAGCGTGTCGGTGTCCTTGTCGTAAGAGCCGCCCAGCCAGGTCGCGCCGCCGCCGGTCTTCCACATGTCGCCCGGCCAGGTCGCGTTCAGCGTGCCGGTCATGGTGGATTCTTCACCGTTCAGCATGCCCATGTGACCTTCGATCACGGGGCGTTCCCAGACCAGGTCGCCGGTTTCCGCATCGCGCGCCTGAACCGCGCCGACGATGCCGAATTCCCCGCCCGAGTTGCCGGTGATCACCAGCCCGTTCACGATCAGGGGCGCTGCGGTGTAGGAATAGCCTTCCTTGTAGTTGGCGATCTTCTTGTTCCACACGGTGTCGCCGGTCTTCAGGTCCAGCGCGACGATCCGCGCGTCCAGCGTGCCGAAATAGATCTTGTCGCCATAGATCGCGCCACCGCGGTTGATCACGTCACAGCAGGGCAGAATACCTTCGGGCAGGCGGGCATCGAATTGCCACAGCTCTTTGCCGGTTTTCAGGTCGATCGCGTACAGCCGCGAATAGGACCCGGTGATGTACATCACGCCGTCATGCACCAGCGGCTGGGTTTCCTGGCCGCGCTGCTTTTCCCCGCCAAGCGAAAAGGCCCATGCGGGCACGAGGTTTTCGACGTTGTCCTTGTTCAGCGTCTCCATCGGGGAATAGCGCTGAAGGTTCCGCCCCATGCCGTTCGTCAGAATATCGCCGGGCGTCGCCTGGTCGTTCGCCAGGTCCTCTTCGGTCACCTGCGCAACGGCGACATTCGAGAACGCAAAGGTCATGGTCGCCGCGACGGCGGCTTTTACAAACCTGTTCATCTGTTTCCTCCCATTGGATCGATGGCCCGCCTTGCTGACGGGCAGCTCGCAGACTTGTGAAAGTATTGGCCATGCCCCCTCGGGCGGGTATTGGCGATTGGTCGTAGTCCCGGTACGACCTAGCCTCTTGCGCCGCCCAGACGCGCGCCGCGTCGCGGCCCCGACCGCCCCCCATCCTTCAGGATAGGGCCCAAACCGCCCCGCTTCGTCCTTTGGTCGTATTTCGCGCGGCGCCCTCGCGGCCCTATCCTGAGCGCAAGAGGGAGGACACCATGACTGCATTCACCACGTTCCTGCGCCGTACTACCTTGGGCACCGTAATGGGCACCGCGATCGCCACCGCTATCGCATCCCCGGGCCTGGCCGAAGACCTGCCCCGCCTGAAGGCCGCGCTCTACATGTCGGGCACCGTCGCCTGGGAAGTCGACACCATCCAGCACAACGGGTTCGACCGCGATGCGGGCTTCCAGATGGAGGTCATGGACATCGCCGGGGGCGCCGCCGGTCGCGTCGCCCTGGCCGGAGGCGAGGTCGACATGATCGTCGCAGACTGGCTCTGGGTGGCGACACAGCGGGCCGAGGGCAAGGATTACGTCTTTATCCCCTATTCCAAGGCGGTCGGCGGGCTTTACGTCGGCAAGGACAGCACCGCACAAACGCTGGCGGATCTGGCTGGGGCCAAGATCGGCATCGCCGGCGGGCCCAACGACAAAAGCTGGCTGATCCTGCGCGCCTATGCCCAACAAGAAATGGATTTCGACCTGGCCGGTCAAAGCGAACAGGTCTTTGGCGCGCCGCCGCTGATCTTCAAATCAGCGCTTTCGGGCGAGGTCGACGGCGCGATCAACTTCTGGCACTTCGGGGCCAAGATGGAAGCCTCGGGGATGCGTCTGCTTGCCTCGACGTCCGAAGCCGCGCTGGCGCTTGGCCTGAACCCCGAGACCCCGCTGCTGGGCTACGTCCTGACCGGCGACTTCGTCCGCAACAACCCCGAGATCGTCGAAGGCATGGTCCGCGCCTCGCGCCGGGCCAAGGACCTGCTGGCCAGCGATCCTGCCGCCTGGGACCGCCTGCGCGACAAGATGCGCGCCAAGACCGACGCCCAGTTCGAGGCGCTGAAGGCCGGCTGGATCGCGGGCATCCCCGCCCCCGGCCCCGTCTCGCGCGAGGATGCGTCGAAGATGCTGGCGATCATGGCCAGCCTGGGCGGCGCGGACCTGGTCGGCAAGGCCACCACCCTGCCCGAGGGCCTGTTCTATGAGCCCGCCTCCTGATCTGATCCTTGATCTGGCGTCCGTGCACGCCGGCGGCGTCCCCATCCTGGGGGCGCTGTCCTTTGCCGTCCGCGCCGGTGAAACGCTGGCCCTGACCGGGCCTTCCGGCATCGGCAAATCCACTCTGCTGCGGGTCGTCGCGGGCCTGCATCGCGGCTATCGGGGAAGCGTGACCGGCCCCGCCACGCAGGGCCGCATCGCCATGGTCTTCCAGGATCCCAACCTGCTGCCCTGGCGCAGCGCGCGCGACAACCTGACCCTGACCACCCGCTGCACCCCCGATCAGGCCGCCCATTGGCTGGGGGCCGTCGGCCTGGGCGACAAGCCCGATCACATGCCGCGCCAGCTGTCGCTTGGCCAGCAGCGCCGCCTGGCCCTGGCCCGCGCCTTTGCCGCGGGGCCCAGGTTGCTGTTGCTGGACGAACCCTTCGTCTCGCTCGACCCTGGGCTGGCGGACGAGATGATGGCGCTGTTCGAGGATCTGCGCGCCACCCATCCCGTCACCACCCTGCTGGTCACCCACGACCCGCGCGAGGCCGACCGCCTGGCCGACCGCATCCTGCGGCTGCAGGGCAGCCCCGCCCGTCTGGCCGGGGCCGCCTGATCCCTGCTTGCGCGGGATCGCGCCTCAGCCTGCGCCCCTAGTCCGAAATCGACCCAAGGTAGCTGACGATGAAATCCAGCACCGTCGGATCCGCAATGCCCACGTGGCGCATCTTGGTGCGCGGCAGGAACCCGTCGTTGTCCATCATCCAGGCCTTCAGCGCGCCCGGCGTCCAGACGAACCCCGCCTGCGCCAGCGCTTCGGAATAGGGATAGCCGTCCTGGGCCCCCGCCCTGCGCCCCACCACCCCGGTCAGCAGCGGGCCATAGCTGTCGCGATCCGCATCGACCGAATGACAGCGGTAGCATTCCTTGTGAAAGAACTTTTCTCCGGCCTCCGTCTTGATGTCGGTGATCTGGTCCGCGCCGGCGGGCACGGCGGCAATCGCCAAGACAAGCGCCGCGATGGTTGAAAGGCCTGTGTTGGACATCTCTTTCCCCTTTGAAATCATGAGACACCACAATTTCGCACGGGGGGCCGGGGCGGCATTTGATGCAGGACAACAAAGCCCCCCGACCTTCGTCGGAGGGCCCCTACGACCAAAGTCGTAGACCACTCGTTACACCGAACCCCTAGAACAGCCGCTGATAGCGCCACTCATCCGCGTCCGGGGTGACCTCGTCCAGGTCGTAGTCGGCCCCCTTCAGGCGCTGCGCCACGTCCAGACCGTCCTTGGCCGCCTCGTCGATCAGGCGACGCCCGGCCGCATCGTCCTGTGCCACGCCCCAACCGCGCATCAGGTCGAGGCCGCGGTTGAACTTGCCGACAGGATCGCCCGCCTCGGCCGCGCGGCGGTTCCATTCGGCGGCGGCTGCAAGGTCCTGCGGCCCGCCCAGGCCCACGTCGTCCAGCTGGCTCATCCAGGTCATCGTGCCGGTGTACCCGGCCTCGGCGCAGCGGGTGAACAGCTCTCTCGCCAGTTCATGCCGGCCGGATTTCGTGATCAGATAGCCGGTCGAACAGATGACCATGCCGGTCTGGCCTTCGCGGATCTTGTCCATGACGCTGGCCATCGACATCTCGTGCGGGTTCAGCACGCCCTGTTCGGTGACCTGGGTATCCGCGCCCGGGTCCATCGCCTTGTCGTCTGCCAAAGCTGGCGACGCGACGGTCAGGGCCACCAGCGCGGACACAGTGCAAAGGGACGGGAAACGGGCAAGTGGTCGACGGGTCATGGCAGGCTCCTCCGTGCGGAAGGGTGCCAGCAAGCACGGCGCGGGCCTATCCGACCTAAGTCGCCCCCCGCATACGACCCCGACTGCGACCCCGCCTGTGCCCCGGATCGGCCCCGATCGGCGCGCCCCTAGGCCTTGCGGCGCACGCTGCCCCGCCCCGGGTCATAGCCCCAAAGCGCCAGCGCCATGAACAGCACCACCGCCCCAAGCGTCACCCCAAGCGCCAGCGGATTGAGCTTGAGGTACAGCGCAAAGCGCAGCGCCTCGACCGCGTGTGTGAAGGGGTTCACCATGCAGATGTCGTGCAACAGCGCGCTGGCCTCGGCCATCTTCCACAGCGGGTAAAGCGCCGAGGACAGGAAGAACATCGGGAAGATGACAAAGTTCATCACCCCGGCAAAATTCTCAAGCTGCCGCACGGTCGAGGACAGCGCGATCCCAAGCGCCCCGACCATGAAGGCCGCGATCAGCATGACCGGAAAGGCCGCAACATAGCCGAAGGCGGGATAACTTACACCGTAAATCGCTGCGATCCCAAGGAAGGCATAGGCCTGGATCACGCCGATCAGCGCCCCCGCGATCAGCTTGCACGACAAAAGCCACCAGCGCGGCAGGGGCGCGGTCAGCAACAGCCGCATGGTCCCCAGCTCGCGGTCCATGACCAGCGACAGCGAGGATTGCATGCCGTTGAACAGAAGGATCATGCCCAGAAGCCCCGGCACGATATAGGTCTCGTAGGTGATGTAGGTCTCGTAGGGTTCGGTGATTGACAGGCCAAGCGCCGCGCGAAAGCCCGCCGCAAAGACCAGCAGCCAAATCAGCGGCCGCACCAGCGCCGCGATCATGCGGCTGCGCTGGCCGAAAAAGCGCAGCGCCTCGCGCGTGCAGATGGCGATCAGGGCGGTTAGCGCGTGGGTCATGCCGGGGCCCCGGTTTGGTCCCCGGTCACGGCCAGGAAATGATCCGTCAGCGCTGGTCCGACAGCGGGCGTCGGCCCTTCGGACAAGACCCGCCCCTGATGCAGGATGACCAGGTGATCGCCTGCCTGGACCTCATCCGTCAGATGGGTGGCCCAGAGCACGCTGATCCCGCTGTCCCGGGCCAGCGCATGGACCTGATCGGTCAGCGCGGCGCGGGTCGGCGCATCCAGCCCCACGGTCGGCTCATCCAGCAACAGCACCTGCGGGTCGTGCATCAGGGCGCGGGCGATTTCCAGCCGGCGGCGGTGGCCGCCGTTCAGGGCGCGCACCTTTTCGCCCGCCCTTTCCTGCATGGACAGACGGGTCAGCGCGGCCCCGGCCCGGTCCCGCGCGTCCTGCCCGCGCAGCCCGTGAAGTCCTGCGAAATACAGCATGTTGCGCCAGACGCTCAGGTCCAGATCCAGCGTCGGCTGTTGAAAGACGACACCCGTAGCGGCCAGGGCCGGACGGGTGGCGCGGGCGATGTCGTGACCGGCCAGCACCAGCTGCCCGGCCTCGGGGCGGAACAGCCCGGTCAGCAGACCGAACAGCGTGGATTTCCCCGCCCCGTTCGGCCCCAGAAGCGCACAGACCGCCCCCCGGGGCACGGCAAAGCTGACCTGGTCCAGGGCGCGTTTCGCCCCCCAGTGATAGCTGACACCCTGAACGGTGATCCCTGCGCTGTCGCTGGTCATCGTGGCGGATTTCGCCCCCTACTTGATGGTGATGTCCAGCCGCTGAAGATCGCCCCGCGACTGCGGCACATACAGCTGGTAAGACCCGGGCTTGATCGCGACAAAGCCCACCTCCATCACGCCGGCCTCGTCGAATTCGAAGCTGTCGATGCCAAGGGGACGGATTTCCAGCCCCTCGATCACGATCTCGTCGATCCAGATGGCGCGGAAGAACTCTGGCCCCATCAGCGCCAGTTCCTGGCTGCCGTCGGCCTCGATCTCGATCTCGTAATAGGTGCCGGATTTCAATTCCAGCGGCGCATCGGCCAGGGGCTGGCCCGCCGATAGAAGGATCGGCGGCAGGTCTTCGGAATTGGTGGCCGACAGGATCCCGGCCATGCCAAAGCCCTTGTCGTCATCATCATCGTCATCCGCCAGCGCGGGCAAAGCCGCCATCGCAAGGGTCAGGGCCGCAGCCGTCATCATCCGCATGTTCATTTCCTTTCTATTCGTTTTTCAACGGGTTGCCGCGCCCCAGGGAAAGCGGCCGACCTTGATGGATTTCACCGCCTTACGGGCGGCCACGTCGATCACCGTCACGTCGCCAGACACACCGTTGGTGGTGAACAGCTGGCTGTGATCGGGCGAAAACGCCATGTGCCAGACCCTGCGCCCGACCAGCAGATAGTCTTCGACCTCGTAGGTTTCGGCGTTCACCACGGCGACGTGGTTGGACGGGCCAAGGGCGACAAAGGCGGTCTTCTGATCCGGGGTCAGCTCAAACCCCACGGGCTGGATCAGGTCGGGGTGCACGCCCTGAATGTCGAAACGGATCTTGGTGATCTCGGACTGGTTAGAGGTGTCGAAGACCGAGATCGTGCCGCCGATCTCGGCCGAGACCCAAAGCTCGGCCCCGTCCTTGATGAACTCGGCATGGCGCGGGCGGGCATCGACCAGGGTATTGGCGCGGATCGACCGCGTCTCGGTGTCGATCCAATGCGCCATATTCGTGGTTTCCGAGGTGGTGATGACCGTCTTGCCATCGGGCGACACGGCCATGCCCTCGGGTTCGATGCCGACGTTGATCTGGGCCACGACCTTGCGGGTTTCCACGTCGACCACCGTGGTCACGGCATCGTCTTCGTTGGCGATCCACAGATAGCGGTCATCGGGCGACAGCACGAATTGTTCAGGATCTGCCCCCGAGGGCAGATCATGCAGGATCTCGCCCGTTTCCGGGTCCATGACCTGCACCGCATTGCTGTCCGAGGCGCAGATATAGACCCGCGAGCGGTCGGAATTGAAGGTGATCCCGCGCGGACGTTCGCCAGTGGGAATGGTGCGCACGACCTCGAGCGTGTCGATGTCGATCACGCTGATCGTGTCGTCCTTTTCGTTGGTCACCCAGATTTCCGAGGCCACAGCGGGACTTGCCAGCCCGAGACATAGCGCAAGTGTCGAAACGCGCAGCATCTTAGTTCCCCTTTTTCAAGGCTGTTTCAAATTCAGTGCATGTGCTTTCCGGCGCATCCGTCCCCAGGCTGTCCAGGGGATTGCGCGCATGTTCGAACCCGTCCAGCGGCGCGACACCCACGACCGCGCGGGCGTTCACCACCGGGATCGGCTGCCGCAGCTGGCCGTTCCAGGTGCGGAAACTGACCGGACGGCCCAGGAAGGCGGCCAGTTCAAACTCGGGCGATAGCACATAGTCGCGGATCATCTGCGGATCGGCCGATCCGGTGCGGGTCACGGCCTCTCCGATGACGCGCATGGCGACCCAGGCGGCGAAATCGCGCGGGCCCATGTCGCGGCCTGCCAGGGCCAGGAACCGCGATTGCAGCTGCGCCGCGCCCCATTGTTCGACCACCCGGTCCCAGGTCAGCGCCCGCAGCCCCGTCGATCCGATCACCGGTCGCGGCACCCAGGTGTTGTGTTCGATGTAGCGCGCGAAATCATCCGCCGCATCGGCCACCAACACCACGTGATGATCCTTGAAACCCTGCGTCAGCAAAGGCACTTCCTGTGCGGCATTGCGGCGCAGATCGCCGGCCTCGGACCAGGCTGCGGTCGACACGATCTTGATCCCGAACTTGGTCGCCGAGGCGCGATAGGCCTCGGCCAGGGCGGCGTTCTCGGGGCCCTCGCCCTCGATCAGCGCGGCCTTGGTCCAGCGTTTGGCCAGCAGCACCTGCATCAAGGCATCCGTGCGCATCCGCAGTTCCGACGCGGTGTGCAGCAGGTTGGCGCGGCACTGGTCGTTGCGCAGCACCCCGTCTTCCGCCGAGACGTTGAAGATCAGCGCCTGCGCCAGCCCCGGCAGATCCGCCACAGACAGCTGATCGCCCAGCCCCATGTCGGTCAGCACCAGCTGGCCTGCCTCGCCCAGGCGTGCCGCTTCGGCTGCCGCGTCGCCGCCCGGAGGAAGCGACACGACATCCAGCGCATAGGCATGGCCCATGAACTGCCCCGTCGTGGCATTGTCTGCCAACCCCAGCTGCGCCCCTTTGATGCCCCGATCTTCGGGGATCGGGTCCAGGTTCGACAGCACGACCGCGGGCGGCTCCTCCACTCGCAGATAGGTGACCTGCACCTTGACGTCCTGCGCCTGCGCCGCCCCGGCCAGCAGGCCGGCGACCATCGCGACGGAACCCAAAATGCCGCCCCGCATCGGGGCAGATCCAGTCAGTGCCATGAAAATTCTCCTCCGAACCCGAGCTTAGGAACAGGCCCTCCGACCCACCATTAGACCTTGGTCGCAGGGGCACCGCCCGGCTTTGGGACCAAGGTCTAATGGCGGGTCGGGCACCGGCGGGACTATTGATTGTGAAACGCTCGGAGGAGACCATGAAACAGATCTTTACGCTTGCCGCCCTCGCCACCCTGTCGCTGTCGGGTATGGCGCTGGCCCATGGGGATGTCGCCCCGCAGCCGGTGAACACCGACGCCCTGCCCGACGTGGGCGAGGAATGGCTGACCGAAAACCCCTATCGCGCCGAGGAAGTCGGGGAAGACACCTGGATCAAGGCGATCGAGATCGGATCCTCGGGCTACAACCAGAACTGCGCGCGCTGCCACGGGCTGGGCGCGGTGTCCGGCGGGTTGGCCCCCGACCTGCGCTATCTGGAAGCCGAGGAATATGGCGACGAATGGTACGTGGAACGCTTCCGCTATGGCATGACCCAGAACGGCATCACCAAGATGCCCGGCTTTGGCGAACTGCTGGGCCAGAAAGCCGCCTGGGCCATCCGCACCTATATTGAAACGCGGCCCGATGACGGGGCCCTGGACAGCCATTCCGCGCGTCTTGCCGATATTCGCGACAGCCTTCTGGCCGGCACGGTGACCGATGTCGCCGCCCTGAAGGAAGAGCTCTCGGGGATCGCCGCCGAGGTCGAGACCGGTTCAGGTGCCCCGGTTGCGGATTCCGTCGCCTTCGAGGCCTCTCGCATTCTCAGCGACGATCAGACCAGCTGGAAAAAGGCCGGGGATATCCTGACCATCGGCCTATCTGCCACGCAGTGACGCCATGACACGCACCCTTGCTGTTCTCAGCGGCATTGCCTGCCTCGCTTTTGCGGGGCAGGCTTTTGCGCGTTGCGAAGATCACGTGCCCCAGCCCAAGCCGCAGAACACCTTTGCGCAGGACGTGGGCCGGGAATTCGACACCATCCTGGACGACGGCTGGATCGAATTCGCCGTCTACGAAGACTTCCCCCCCTGGTCCTACGAAGAAGCCGGCAAGCCGCAGGGCGTGGATATCGAGATCGGCCGCCTGATCGCCGAAGACATCGGGGTCGAGCCGCGCTTTCGCCTGGTCCAGGCCGACGAGACACTGGATGCCGATCTGCGCAACTACGTCTGGAAGGGGGCCATTGTCGGCGGCCGCGTCTCGGACGTGATGCTGCATGTGCCCTATGACAGCGACCTGACCTGCCGCATCGAACAGGTGGTGTTCACCGGCCAATACGCGATGGAGGAACTGGCCATCGCCTATGCGATATCAGCCTATCCCGACGGCGATGCGCCGACGCCGGCCTATTTCCGCTATGACACGGTGGCGGTCGAGAATGACTCTCTCTCGGATTTCTACCTGTCGTCCTTCGGGCGCGGCGCGGCCTCGGGCACAATCCGGCGCTTTGCCACCACCGACCAGGCCGTGAAGGCCCTGGCGCGGGGCGACACCATGGCCGCCATGGGCCCGCGCGCCGCGCTTGAGGCCGGTTTGGGCGAGGACCTGGGCAGGGATCACAAGTTGCACACGCCGCCCTACCCGGGGCTGGTGCGCAAGGACTGGACCATAGGCGTGGCGGTGAACCACCAGCACCGCGATCTGGGCTATGCCGTGGATTACGCAATCGAAAAGGCGCTGGCGGATGGCCGGATCCAGGCAATCTTTGCCGCCCATGGGCTGACCTTCCTGCCGCCAGAACGTTAAAGCCCGAACGTTAAAGCCCGAACGTTAAAGCCCGACCGCTGAAGCCCGACCGCTGACCCACGCGGCACAGCCCTTACAGGCTGCGCACATCCCCATCCCGGTCGACGTAAAGCACCCGGTGCAAGCCCAGCCTGTCGCGGGCAACGCGCATCGTGGGCACATCCATCAGGCAGAACGCGGTCGAGGCCGCATCGGCCAGCGCCGCCTGCCCCGCCACCACCGTCACCGTCGACCAGACCGCCGCCCCGCCGCGCGGGTGCAGGATATGGTCGCGCCCGCCGATCCGCATCGCCCCGGGGCTGGAGGTCGCGACGGCGGCATTGCGGATCGACACCCGCCCGACCGGACCGGCAGCGGGATCCTCGATCCCCAGCCGGAAGTGCCCGCCAAGCGCCGCCTGTTCGCCCATGTCCACCAGCGCCCGCGCATAGCCCCGCGCGCGCAGCATGTCGCGCAGCTGATCCGCCGCGAACCCCTGGGCAATGCCGTTCAGCGTCAGCTGCTGCCCCGGCCCCAGCACCAGATCCCCGCCTTCGCGCCGCAGCTGGCCCAGCCCGATGCGGCCCGGGTCGGGGGTGCGTCCTTCCGCCAGATCCAGCCAAAGCGACTGCACCGTCGGATCGAACATCCCGTCCGTTGCGTCATGCACCGCCCGCGCAACCTCCAGCACCGCGTCCAGATCGGCCCCAAGCGGCGCGCGGCCCAGGCGGTTCAGCCGCCGCAGGTCCGATCCGGGGTCGAACAGGGTAAACCGCGCCTCGATCTGCCGCATCCGCAGGGCCAGCGCCTTCAGATCCGCGGCGATGCGATCCGCCCGTCCGGTGATGGTGATCGAGACCTCACCGCCAAAGGCGATCCCCCGCCAGCTTTGCGACGCTGCCCGCGCCGTGCCGGGCAACACAGCGGCGGCGGAAAGGGTCAGGAACCTGCGTCGGGTCATCCTCATGCCGCTTTCCTTTTCCGGTTGGCCAGGATCAGGGGGACACATTGGGCGGGGTCATCGTGGATGGTAACACAATCCAGGCACTGGAAACATTCGTCATACTGGATCTCTCCGGTCTTGCGGATCGCGCCATAGGGGCATTTGACCCGGCACAGCTGACAGGGGGATCCGCAGGCCTCGCGCCGGGCGATCCAGTCGCGTCCGCGCAGCAGCCCGCCGATGGCCATGAAGGCCCCAAGCGGGCAGACATAGCGGCAGAACCCCTTGAAGAAGACCGTGCCCAGTACCAGCCACAGCATGGCATAGGCCACGTAGAACCATTCGCGCTGGAAATGCACGGTGATGGCCGTCTTGAAGGGCTCGACCTCGGCCATCTTCTCGGCCCGGTCGGGCAACAGGAAGGCCGTGGCGATCAGCCCGAAGAGCACGAGGTATTTCACCCGCTTGAGCCACAGGTCCAGCCGCCGCCCCGGGGTGATCTGCGGCAGGCGCAGCCAGCGCCCCAGGTGATGCGCGAATTCCTGCATCGCGCCGAAGGGACACAGCCAGCCGCAGAACAGCCCCCGCCCCCACAGCACGAACCCCAGGATCGTCACGCCCCAGATCAGCAGCGAAAACGGATCATACAGCAGCACCTGGAAGGACCCGTCCCCCAGGGCCGCCCGCAGCACCGCCAGCACGGTAACGATCGACAGCTGCCCCTGCCCCCAGTACCCCACAAAGCCGATCACCACGGCCAGGATCGCCAGCCGGATCGCGGTGTAATGCCGGTGCCCCGCCAGCCGGGTCATGCCCGGCCCCAGCAGCACAAGCAGCCCCGCGAGAAAGACCGCAAGCCCGATCAGATCGCCCTGCCGGTTGAAGATCGCATCGACCCAGGGCGAGCGCGGCTTGATCACCTTGGGCGTGACATAGAACCGCCCGGGCGCGGAAGAGGTCAGTTCGAAATGCGCATCTCCAATTTCGGGGTGGAACATGCCGTGTTCGCGAACCGCCTGCACGCGCAGGGTCCAGTCGGCAATCGGGTTGAAGCCCAGCCGCCGGTCGGCGCGCAGGATCATCACCGCCTGCGGTTCAGGAATATCCGGGTGGAGTTCGACAAACAGATCCGCATCGCGCAGCGCCACCGGAAAGCCGCCCTGCGTCGCCGACAGCCGGTCGGGCGCGGTGTTGCGCACGAAATTCTGCGACACCAGCCCATGGCGGCCATAGTCCATCACCAGAAGCGGTTCGTCATCCGGGCTGACCGCGTAAAGCCGCGCCAGATCGTCCAGCGTTTCAGGCCCGAAAACCGCCCGCTGCACCGCGGGCGCGCCGACGTCGACCAGCCAGAGGTCGATATAGATCCCCTCCGGCTCGTCCTGCGCGATCGGATCGTCCCGTGCCCAGATCGTGCCGGCAAAGGCCTGATCGGCCTGGGCATTTGTCACCACAAGGCGCTGCGCTATCCCCTGGTCGATCAGGTCCTGCCAGCTCAGATCTTCCTCGACCGCCATGTCAGGCCGGGCCGAGGCCCCGCCGCCGATCCCCGCCAGCTTTTCCCGCGCCACCGACAGCGCAGCGGCCAGGATGGATTCATGCGCGATCCGCACGCTGGCCGTCGCCTTTGTCACCCCGTCCAGATAGATCAGATCCGACCCGCCCCCGCCGCTGCCATAAGGCACGCCGACGACAAGGTTCTGGGTGATGGCAAGGCCCGGGTATTGTTCCAGGAAATCGCGAAACGGCTTTTCGCCCAGCCCTGCAACAAAGACCGGTTCGTGCTGTGACAGCAGCTTTACGTCGATGAAGGTGCCATCCAGTTTCAGCAGCACCAGCACGTTGATCGGCTTGCCCGAAAACCCCGGCAAAGGGGCCAGCGGCCCGGTTTCGAAGGCATAGCCGATCTCGGCCCCGCCGGAATTCAGCAGGTGATAGACGCCCTTGTCGTTGATCCCCTCGCCCAGGGCATAGGGCGGCACGATCCGTTCCGCGATCGCGGCGCGGGGCGAGACGGGCCAATCCACCGCCCCAAGGGGCAGCGCCACGACCCAAAGCGCCATGCACAGCAAAAATCCGGTGATGTTCCTCCACATGGGGTGACGCTACTCCTGCGTTCTGCGCGCCCCTATACGACCAAAGTCCAGCGCCCGTTCCGACCCCTTCAGCACTAGGATCACCCCCGGAGGAGAAGATGCGCAAAGACTGGATTGTCGCGGCCCTGTCACTGGTCTGCCTCGTGGCGCTCTGGGCCCTGGCCTCGGCGGTCAAGGCGGATCCGCTTGTGCTGCCCTCGCCCCGCGCCACCCTGACCGTCTGGGCCGAGCTTGCCGCCAGGGGAGAGCTGTGGATCCAGATGCGCGCCACGCTGATCCGTGTCGCCATCGCCTTCACCCTGGCCATGGGCCTGGGATCGGTGATCGGCATCCTTCTGGGCCGCCATCCCGGCGCGGATCGCTTCTTTGGCCCCTGGGTGACGGTCTTTCTGAACATCCCCGCGCTGGTGGTGATCGTTCTGTGCTATCTCTGGATCGGGCTGAACGAAACAGCGGCCATCGCGGCGGTGACGCTGAACAAGGTGGCGCAGGTGATCACCACGCTGCGTGACGGCACCCGTGCGACCAACCCCGACCACGACGACATGGCGCAGGTCTTTGGCATGTCGCGCATGGCCCATCTGCGCCACGTGCTGCTGCCGCAGCTGGCCCCGTTCTTTGCCGTGGCCGCGCGCAACGGGCTGGCGATGATCTGGAAGATCGTACTGGTGGTGGAATTCCTGGGCCGGTCCAGCGGCATCGGGTTCAAGATCCACCTGCATTTCCAGAACTTCCAGACCGCCCATGTGCTGGCTTATGCGCTGACCTTCGTCACCGTCATGCTGGCGATCGAGATGCTGGTGATCCGCCGATGGGAAGAGGCCGCGGGCCGCTGGCGCGGATCGGCGTGACCTGTGCGGTAAGCCCTTCGCGATCAGGCCCCCGCGCCCCTAGCTCGGGTCGCTCAGGAACAGCTCGATCTCGCGCGGGTTGATGGGCTTGTAGCAGATCTGGACCCCGGCGGACTTGGCGGCGCGCGCAACCTCCTGGCTGCGGTTGGCGGTGACCAGACGCGCGGGCAGACGGCCAAAGCGGTCGAACAGCGCCTGAAGCGTCTCGAGCCCGTCCATCCCCTCGCCCAGCTGGTAGTCCACCAGCAGAAGGTCGGGCGTGATGTCCAGCACCTCCATCAGGTCCAGGGCCTCTTCTCCGCATTCCACGTCGATCACCTGCACGCCCTTGCGTTCCAGCATGTGCACCATGGCGGGGCGCAGTTCGGCGTCGTTTTCGATCAGCAGGGCGACCTGGCCGGCCTCGGACGGCAGGGGCACGCGGTCCAGCCCCGCGCCGGGCACCGATCCGTTGCTGCCCCAGATCCGCGACACCGGCAGGTCGATGCCAAAGCGCGTGCCATGGCCGACCTCGCTGTCCAGGTGGATCGGATGGCCCAGCTGGGCACAGGCGCGATCCACGATGGCCAGCCCCAGCCCCATCCCGGCCGAGGCCGAGGCCGAGACCCCAAGCCGATGGAATTCCTTGAAAATGCTCTGCTGATCCTTGGGCGCGATACCGGGGCCGGTGTCCCAGACCTCGACCCGCAGGCGGTCATTGGGCTTGCGCCGCACCCCGACCAGCACCCGCCCGCTTTCGGTATAGCGGATGGCGTTGGACAGAAGGTTCTGCAGAATCCGCCGCAGGTAGGTCGCATCGCTTTCCACCACCATGGACGACCCCACGACCGCCAGGTCGATCCCCTTGGCCGCCGCCATCGGGGCGAATTCGTCGCGCAGCTGGCGCAGCAGATGCGACAGCGGCACCGGCATGATCGACATCGAGGAATGCCCGGCCTCGAGCTTGGATATATCCAGCAGCGCCGACAGGATGTTCTCCACGCTCGCCAGCGCATTCTGCGCCTTGGTCAGAACCACGCGGGCATTGTCATCCGGCGCTTCATCCTCGGCCGAGGCGACGAACAGCTTGGCCGCCGACAGCGGCTGCAACAGGTCGTGGCTGGCCGCCGCAACAAAGCGCGAGCGCGCGGAATTCGCCCGTTCGGCCCGGCCAAGTGCATCTTCAAGGTCCAGGGTCCGCTGCTTGACCCGCGCTTCCAGCGTTTCATTGGCGCGGGTGATGTCTTCCATCGTGCGGCGTTCTGCGGTGACATCGGCCACCGACATCACGAAGCCGCCGTCGGGCAGATCCTCGGCCGAGATCACCAGAACAAGGCGATTGCGGCGCACGACCTCGAACCGGATGGGGCTGCGCGGGCTGGCCCCCGCGACCCAGTTCAGCAGGCCGCCGCCCTTCAGGCCGGAAATGCTCTCCATCTCGTCCGAGACCTGGCGGAACAGGTCCTGAAAATCCCGCCCCAGCCGGAAATGCGAAATCGGCAGCCCCAGCAGATAGCTGAGCCGCTGGTTCACGCCCGCCAGCTTGTTCTCGGAATTGAAGATGCAGACGCCCAGGGTGATATGTTCCAGCGTGGCGCGGATCATGCTGGCCTGATCGTCCAGCACCTTGGTCATCGCCTCGCGCTCGGACAAGACGATATGGGTGACGTCGGTCTGAAGAATGACGGTGCCGTCGTCCATCGTGCGGTGTTCGGCAATCTGTATCCAGCGGTTGCCGGTGACATGCACGTTGAAGACCACGTGGCTGTCGCGGTGGCGCAATCGGCGGCGGCTGGCCCAGGCGTCGGAATTGTCCTTGTCGGTCAGGTCCAGATAGGCCGAGCGGCTGACCATCTCGACGTAGTCGGAAAAGGTGATGCCCGCCCGCAGTTCGGCCCGCACATCTGGCAGGAACGACGCGAAGCGCGAATTGTACATGACCAGCACGTCGTCGCGGTCGAACAGGGCAAAGCCTTCCTGGATGGTCTCGATCGCATTGGTCAGGTTGCGCCGCGCCGCCGCCAGTTCGCGGTTGGCATCGGCCAGGCGGGCGTTCGACACCGACAGAAGATCCAGCGTGTGTTCCAGATCGGTGGTGCGCTGGCGGACCTCTTCTTCCAGCAGGGCGGCACGCTGGAACTGGCCATAGGCCACACCATGTTCGGCCGACCGCTGTTCGGCCTGCTGCATCAGCACATCCACGATCTTCAGCAGCTTTTCCCGCGATCTTTCGGGCGTATCCGCGGGGTTCAGAAGGCTTTCGGACCGCAGCGTCATGAGATCCCCGTCGGCGGATAGATCGCGACCCCGGTGAAGGTCTGGTTCACATGGATCGCGCCGATCTGTTCGCCATAGGTGGAAAAGCCCCGGACGTTATGCGCCGAAAGCAGGCGCGAGACCTCGGCCCCCTTCTGGCTCAGCTCGGCCTCGGTGCGGCGGAAGACGCAGTCGCAGGCCAGGATCGTCGCCGGGCTTTGCGCCGCGCCCAGCTCTCTCAGCGCCTGATCAAGGTGCTGCACGATATCCTTGGGCTTGGCCAGGGTCAGCACCAGCCCTTCGTCGATGGCGGCAAAGAAGGTCAGCGCGCCGTCTTCGTCGGCACCCTGAATGGACCGCACGTGATGCTTGCCGCCGACCTGCACCACCAGGGGGTTGGCGGCAAATATCGTGTCGTCCAGCATCTCGGGGTCGACACCCACAAGCCGGGCGTATTCCACCGCCGCGGGTTCGGCGTTGATTTCTTTGACCACGCGGTGTTCGGGGTCGGCCTCGGTCACGACCATATGGGTCTGGGTCGCCTCGAAATGGTCGAAGCTGAAGACCCGGACCGGGCAATCGGTGCGGAAGAAGGTCAGCACGGCGGCGTTCTGGATCATCTCGTGCCCGTTCAGCACGAAGGTTTCCTCGAACCGCGCCCCGTCCCCGGCCGATCCCCCGAACAGCGGCACCGCCCCCAGCCCCGAGGCCAGCGCCGCGGTCAGCTGATCTTCGCGGGTGGACAGACCGTCGACCAGCAGCATGGCGAATTCATGGGTGAAGGTCGGCTGACGGCGCATCAGGTTCTGCCGCGCCCGGATCAGCCCGCCCATCAGGTCGCGCGGGGCCAGTTTCTGAAGATCCGGCACCAGCAGGGTTTCCACCGCGAAATGATCCGCCGGAAAGGCCATCGCCACGATCTTGTCGTCGTCATAGCCCTGCGCGGTCAGCTCTCCTGCGGTGGAACAACCCATGATCCGCGCGGCGGGAAATTCCGTCTGCAACTGCATGGCCAGCGACACCCGGTTCGCGGCCACGGAGAAGAACACCAGAACGATCGCAAAGGGCCCCGGCCCAAGGCTGCGCGCCAGCTTGCGCACCGCTTCGGGGTCCGAGGCTTCGGCTTCGGCGCTGCGGACACAGGGGTGTTTGGCCACACCGCCCGCGAAGTCTTCTATCCGACGCATGGACACGGGCCCTCCCCTTGCCCGGTATGCTTATGTCGCGCGCTCAGGCGTCGGGCAGCAGGGAATTGAAATTCGCCTCCTGCGCGATAAGCACCGCCTGAGTGCGGCTTTGCACGCCAAGCTTGCGCATGATCGCGGTAACATGCGCCTTTACGGTCGTCTCCGCAATCGAAAGCTCATAGGCGATCTGCTTGTTCATCTGGCCTTCGCAGATCAGCTGCAGGATCCGCGCCTGCTGCCGGGTCAGATGCGACAGCCGCACCAGCGCGTCTTCCCGGGCCGAGGGCGGCCCGTCCACGTCGCTGTCGGCCAGCGCATCCTCGGGGGCGTAGACCTCACCGCGCATGATCTTGTCAAAGGCCTGACGGAAGGTCGCGCGGGGCGAATGCTTGGGCACGAAGCCCGCAGCCCCGATCCGGATGACCGACCGCATCAGCCGCGGTTCGGACATGGACGATACGATGACCACGGGCACCTCGGGGCAGGCCTTGACCAGCCGCAGAAGCCCTTCCAGCCCGTTCACGTCCGGCAGGTTCAGATCCAGCAGGATCACATCGGGAAAGCCATGCTCCTCCAGATGCGAAAGCCCCTCTTCCAGCGCGCCGACGGTCGCAACCTTCTCGATCCCGATGCTGGCCTTCAGCGTCATCGACAAGGCGTCGCAGAACAGGGGATGGTCGTCGATAATCAACGCGCTGTTCAAAGCGCCCTCCACCCTGATTGTTGGTCCTGTCATCTTACGGCCCGCTCCTCTTCGTGCCGTCCGACTATACCAAGCTTTGCACAGGCCCGCGTATTGGCGAAAGGTCGAATATGCCGGGCCTATCCGGATGCGCCTTTCGGGGCCGCCCGATGTGGCTGTCCGGGGCAGAGATCCGGGGCCGGGCAGCTTGTCAGCCCCCAGCCTAGGCCTCGGCCTCGACCACCTCGGCTGCAGCCTGCGCGATCAGGTCACGGATCCAGCGGTGCGGCCCAGACCGATGCGTCCGCGCCGTCCAGTGCATCGCGATGCTGATCTGCGCCGGCACCGGACAGGGGACCGCCGCAACGGCCGCACCGAAATGCTGCGCCACGCGGGTCGGCACGGTGGCGATCAGGTCGGTGCCGCGCAGCAGGTCGGGGATATCGGCGGGGCTGGGCACCTCGATCACCGTGTTCAGGCTGTGCCCCTGCGCATCCAGCATCACCAGAAACCTCGACCGGAAGTTGCCGCCATAGTTCACCACGATTTGCGGGACCTCGACATAGACCTTCATGTCCAAAGGGTTGCGCGCCAGCGGGTTGGCCGGGTCCATCACGCAGGAATAGCCTTCCTGCAGCAGCCCGCGCCGGTAATAGCCTTCGTCCTTGATCGCGATCGGACCGATCAGGATATCGCTTTCCGACCGGGTCAGCTGATCGCGGCCATAGACGGTCGAGGGGATGATCCGTAGCCGCAGGCCCCGCGCCTCTTGTCGGGCGCGATGGATCACCCGGGGCAGGATCACGATCCGTTCGTAAAGGTTGCAGCTGATGACGATATCGGCGCGGGCCGTGGCCGGATCGAAATCGCACGGGGTGATCAGCGCCTCGAAGCGGTCTGTCAGATCGACGGCCTGGACGACGATCTCGGTACAGCGTTCGGTCGGCACGATCCCCGCCCCCTGCCGCACGAACAGCTCGTCCTCGAAAACCTCGCGCAGCCGCGCGATCGTGTAGCTGACCGTCGGCTGGGTCAGCCCAAGCTGATCCGCCGCGCGCGAGAAACTGCCATGCACATGCACCGCCCGCAGCGTGCGCAGCGCGGAAAAGTCCAGGGTGAACGGATCGCGTGACATCACGGCCCCCATAGATTTCATCGATAGACTTCATAAAGGCAATCGAATTGCCCGATGTCAAACCTGCCCCTACCCTTCCCGGACATCGCTTTTGGGGAGGAAAGCAAGGATGACCACGGTGCTAGGGTCAGACGTCCCGGTGGACGACACGATCACCATTGCCCAGCTGACAGAGGATCCCTATCCGATCTACCGCCGCCTGCGGGCCGAGGCCCCGGTGCTGCGCGTGCCAGCCGTGAACCGCATCCTTCTGACCAAGGCGGCGGACACCAAATACGTCAAGGACAACTGGGAGCTGTTCAGCTCGGACGATCCGCTGACGCCGATGGCGCGGGCCTTCCAGACCCAAACACTGATGCGCAAGGACGGCGAGGCGCACAAACGCGAACGCAATGCCATGGCCCCGGCCTTTTCGCCCAAGAACATCCGCGGCTGCTGGCAAGAGATCTACACCAAAGTCGCCGAAGACTACGTCGGCCGCCTGCCCCGGGGCGAGACGGTGGATCTGTTCACCGACCTTGCCGCGCCCTATGCCGCCCGCTGCCTGACCCATCTTCTGGGCATCCCCGAGGCCACGGACGACCAGATGATCCGCTGGTCCCAGACGCTGATCGACGGGGCCGGCAATTTCGGCAATGTCCCCGCGCTGTATGAACGCTCCGACGCCGCGAATGACGAAATGAACGCGCTGTTCGACGCCTGTGCGGACCGCGCCCGCGCCGATCCCGATGCCTCTGCCCTGTCGGCCATGGTCAACGCCGACGACCCGATCGAGACCAGGCAGATCTATTCCAACATCAAGATCGCCATCGGCGGCGGGATCAACGAACCCCGCGATGCCTTCCTGACGATCCTCTTCGGGCTGTTCACCAATCCCGACCAGCGCGACGCCTGCGTCCGGGATGCCATGTGGGACACCGCCTTCGAAGAGGGCGTCAGATGGGTGGCGCCGATCCAGGCCTCGTCCCGGTTGGTGACCCAGGACTGCGAGATCCGCGGCCACCACATCGCCAAGGGCGAGGTCGTGATGACCATCCAGGCCTCGGCCTGCCGCGATGAAGAGGTCTACGGAGAGGCCGAGGATTACAACATTTTCCGGCCGCGTGCCCCGCACCAGGCCTTCGGCAACGGGCCGCATTTCTGCCAGGGCACCCATATCGCCCGCCGGATGCTGGCGCAGATCCTGCTGCCGATGATCTTCGACCGGTTCCCGAACATGACCCTGCCGGATCCCGGCGTGGTCAAGTTCCGCGGCTTCGGATTTCGCGGACCGCTGAGCCTGCCGGTGACACTGAACTGAACACTCACGGACGCGGGGCCGGTCGATCAGGCACCGGCCCTGGCACGACAAAAAAAAATAAAAACAAGACCAAGACTGACACTATAGCGACCAAGGGAGGATACCATATGATCCGTCGCGCATTCATGACCACGGTGGCTGCTGCCACCCTGGCCGCCGGGCTTGCCCCCGGCCTTGCCACCGCGCAGGAGGTGACGCTGCGGCTGCACCAGTTCCTGCCCCCCGTGGCCACCGTACCTGCCAAGATCCTGAAACCCTGGGCGTCCGAGGTTGAGGCGGCCTCGGACGGGCGTATCAAGATCGAACATTACGACAGCATGACCCTGGGCGGAAAACCCCCGGAGCTGATCGACCAGGCCATCGATGGCGTCGCCGATATCGTCATGACCGTAGTGGGCTATACCCCCGGCCGCTATCCCAAGACCGAGGTCTTCGAGCTGCCGTTCATGATGACCAACCCGGTCGCCACCTCGATGGCCTTTCAGGACCTGGTGGAAACCGATCTGCAGGACGGCGAATACAAGGACGTCAAGGTCCTGGGGGCCTGGGTCCATGGCCCCGGTGTGATCCACGCGGACAAGCCGATCCTGTCGGTCGAGGACATGAAGGGCGTGAAGATGCGCGGCCCGACCCGCGTCATCAACGACATGCTCAAGGAACTGGGTGCCGTGCCCGTCGGCATGCCCCTGCCCGCCATTCCAGAAGCCCTGTCCAAGGGCGTCGTGAACGGCACCGTCATCCCGTGGGAGGTCACGCCGGCCATCCGCCTGGCGGAACTTTCCAACAACCACACCGAATTCACCGGGGATCAGGCGCTTTATACCGCGACGATCATCATGGTGATGAACAAGGCGAAATACGACAGCATGCCCGACGACCTGAAGGCCGTTCTGGATGCGCAATCCGGCATGAAGCTGTCGGAATTCGCCGCGCAGGTGATGTGGGATGCGGACGCCCCCGCGCGTGAGATTGCCGTGAAGAACGGCAATACGATCAACGCCCTGTCAGAGGCCGAGGTGGCGAAGTTCAAGGAAAAGGCCGGGCCCGTGACCGACCGCTGGATCGCCGATATGGAGGCGAAAAGCATCGACGGCGCCGCCCTGATCGAGCAGGCGAAAGACCTGATCAAGAAGCACGGCGGCTAAGACTGCCGGCTTTTCCTGGCCCGCGCGCTCCAGTCCGCGCGGGCTTTTTCATCACCGAGACTGGCCCGAGTGGCCTGCCCCCGGGGCATGGGATTTGCGCCCCTGACCGGCAGCACAGCGCCAGCGGACCCGGCATTCCGCCCAAAATTGACGCAAATTAGCATCAGATTAGGCAAGAACTGCTTAAAATTATCCACAGACTCTGGTCCTCGGCCCGCTTTTGCCGCATGTAATGCGCTACCCCGCCCGCAAGTCGCCCGCCCTGACAGAAGGCCGATGGCGCGGTGGCAAGACACGCAAGACAAGCCAGGACCAACCTTGAGCAGACATTTCACATCCCGCGTTTTCAACGTGTTTGGCGACTACGCCCTGTCGATGCTGCAACGCCCCCGCGCGCTGCAGATCGCGGCGCTGTGCCAGCGGATGCATGAAGGTCAGCGCCAGGTTCTGCTGATCACCAGCCGGGGCTCAGGCCGCTGGATCATTCCCAAGGGCTGGACCATGCGCGGCAAGACCGCCGCCCAGGCTGCCGAGATCGAGGCCTGGGAAGAGGCCGGCGTCTGCCCCTCCAACGTCGGAGGAGAGGCGATCGGTTCCTACACCTATCACAAGGTGAAGCGCGGCGGCCTGCCCGTCCCGGTCGAGGTACTGGTTTATGGTGTCTGGGTCCGCTCCCTCTCGGACGACTTTCCCGAGGTCGGTCAGCGCAAGCGTGCCTGGATGACCCCGCAAGAGGCCGCGCCCCTGGTCGCCGAACCCGGTCTTCAGGACCTGCTGCGCAGCCTCTGATCCGGTGCCATCCCGGGCCAATGCCGGACCTTTCGTTCTGAAAAACCCGCCTCGACCGGCCCAATGGGCCGATTGCGCCCCCGTACCCGATCCTCGGGCAGCCGCGCCCGTGGCGCGTGCAAACTTGCCTGAACGCCCGCCATGCGGTATCGCCCCCCGATGCCCGCGCCCTGCCCAACCCGGACAGGGATCGCGAGGCCCGGAATGACCGACGCAGGGAGACGCCGATGCCAGACCAGAATATTGACCCCAGCCATCTGGAGACGCTTGACCGCGACCTTGGCCGGCTTTCGACGCTGGAGCAGGCGACGATCTACGTCAGCCGCCCGCTGATCGGACTGGGCGTCGGCCTTGTCTTCGTCGTCTTCGCCGCGCTTCTGGCCGCGCTGCTGTTCGGTCAGGCCAACAACGCCTTCGTGGTCGTCGTCGCCGCCGCCTTCGGGGCCTACATGGCGCTGAACATCGGGGCCAACGACGTGGCCAACAACATGGGCCCCGCCGTGGGGGCCAATGCCATGACCATGGGCGTGGCCATCGCCATCGCCGTGGTCTTCGAAAGTGCGGGCGCGCTGCTGGCTGGCGGTGACGTGGTTTCGACCATCGCCAAGGGCATCATCGCGCCCGAGAACCTTGGCACCTCTTCGGCCTTTGTCACCGCGATGATGGCGGCGCTGCTGGCCTCGGCGCTTTGGGTGAACCTCGCGACCTGGATCGGCGCGCCGGTTTCGACCACCCATTCGGTCGTGGGCGGCGTCATGGGCGCAGGCATCGCCGCCGCCGGCTTTGCCGCCGTCAGCTGGGGCCAGATGGGGGCGATCGCCGCCAGCTGGGTGATTTCCCCCCTGCTGGGCGGGCTGATCGCCGCGGGGTTCCTGTGGTTCATCAAGGCCAACATCATCTACCGCGACGACAAGATCGCCGCCGCCCGCAGTTGGGTGCCCGTCCTGGTCGGCATCATGGGCGGAGCCTTTGCCACCTACCTGGCGGTGAAGGGCGTGAAGAAGATCGTCAAGATCGACCTGGGCGACGCGCTGCTGATCGGCCTGGCCGCGGCCGTGGTCATCTGGCTGATCATGATCCCGATCATCCGCCGCCAGTCCCAGGGCCTAGAGAACCGCAACAAGTCGCTGAAGGTGCTGTTCGGCATTCCGCTGATCGTCTCGGCGGCGCTTCTGTCCTTTGCCCATGGGGCTAATGACGTGGCCAATGCGGTCGGCCCGCTGGCGGCGATCGTCCAGGCCTCAACCACCGGGGATTTCACCCATGCGGTCGGCATCCCGACCTGGGTCATGGTGATCGGTGCGCTTGGCATTTCCTTCGGCCTGTTCCTTTTCGGCCCCAAGCTGATCCGCATGGTCGGCGGCCAGATCACCAAGCTGAACCCGATGCGCGCCTATTGCGTCGCCCTTTCCGCCGCGATCACCGTGATCGTCGCCAGCTGGCTGGGCCTGCCCGTCAGCTCGACCCATATCGCGGTCGGCGGCGTCTTTGGCGTGGGATTCTTCCGGGAATGGGACACCGAACGCCGGATGCGCAAGATGAAGGCCGACATGGGCCAGCCGATCCTCGCCCCCGAGGAACGCCGCCGCCGCAAGCTGGTGCGCCGGTCGCATTTCATGACGATCATCGCCGCCTGGCTGATCACCGTGCCCGCCGCAGCGCTGCTGTCGGGCGGGATCTTCCTGGTGATCCAGGGGGTCATGGGCGCGATCATCTGATCCCGCGCCTGCGCAACAAAAGGGGCCGGAGGAGCGATCCTCCGGCCCTTTTTCATGCCCCCGGTACAGTCAGCCCAGGGGCCAGTGCACGCCTATTCCGCCGCGATATGCTGGATCGCGGTAAAGCCCTCGAACTTCGGCGCACCGGCGTGCAAGCCGGGCGAAGACAGGACCGCACCCCGGACATAAAAAACCCCGATGCCGTATCGGCACCGGGGTTTCCCTTTTCACCTGCGGCCCGATGAAGGGTCAGACCGTTGCCTGCCGCTGCTCGGACGCATCCGTGGGCACCAGCGCCAGAACCACGTCGGTCATCGACAGATGACCCACGGGCTGGCCGTCGCGCACCACGCGGAAGGCCTGATCGGTGCGGCCCTCGGCCCGGGCGATGACGCTTTCCAGCGTGTCGTTCACGTCGACGTCGCCATGCACCACCGCATCCGGCGTGATCCCTTCGGTCATCACCGTGCGGGCACGCAGAACGCGGGCGCGGTTGATGTCGGAAATGAAGTCCACGATGTAGGGATCCTCGGGGTGCATCAGGATGCGCTGCGGTTCGCCCTGCTGGACGATTTCGCCATCCTTCAGGATCACCAGATGGTCCGCCAGCTTCAGCGCCTCGTCCAGATCGTGGGTGATGAAGACGATGGTCTTGTGCAGTTCCTCCTGCAGTTCCAGAAGCAGGTTCTGCATGTCGGTGCGGATCAGCGGATCCAGCGCCGAGAAGGCTTCGTCCATCAGCATGATGTCCGAATTCGAGGTCAGCGCCCGGGCAATGCCGACCCGCTGCTGCATCCCGCCCGAAAGCTGGTGCGGATAGGACGCGCCGTAGCCATCGAGCCCCACACGGGCCAGCCATTTCTGCGCCTCGGCGTGGCGCTCTTCTTCCGGGACCTCGCGCACCTCAAGCGGCATCGCGGCGTTGTCCAGGACCGAGCGGTGCGGCAGAAGCGCGAACTTCTGAAACACCATCGACATCCGGGTGCGGCGCAGTTCCCGCAGCTCGGCCGGGTTCATCTTCATCACGTCCTGCCCGTCGACCAGGATTTCCCCGGTCGTCGGTTCGATCAGACGGTTGAGATGGCGGATCAGGGTAGATTTCCCCGACCCCGACAGCCCCATGATCACCGTCGTCTTGCCGGGATACATGTCGATGTCGATGGCCCGCAGGCCGACCACATGCTGGGTGGTTTCCAGCACCTCGGATTTGGACATGCCCTTCTGCACCTCGGGCAGGACTCTTTCGGGGTCCGCGCCGAAGATCTTGTACAGGCCGCGGATCTTGATCTGCGGTTCGGGTTTCGATGTGGTCTCGGTCATCGGGTGCTCCTTGACACGTCGACGCGGTTCAGCGCGGCCTTGGAGGCCCGGTCAAGCATGACGGCAAGCAGCACGATGCCCAGGCCCGCGATCAGTCCGACGCCGATTTCAAGGTTGCGGATGCCGCGCAGCACCAGCACGCCCAGGCCGGGGGCCGAGACAAGCGAGGCGATCACGACCATGGCAAGCGACATCATGATGGTCTGGTTCACACCGGCCATGATGTTGGGCAGCGCCAGCGGGATCTCGACCTTGAACAGCTTCTGACGAGAGGTCATGCCGAAGGCATCGGCGGCCTCGATCACATCCTTGTCGACCAGCCGGATGCCCAGGTCCGTCAGGCGGATCACCGGCACGATGGCGTAAAGGATGATCGCGATCCCGTACAGTTTCGATTCCGTGACCGAAAACAGGAAGATCAGCGGGATCAGGTAAACGAATGTCGGCAGTGTCTGCAGCAGGTCAAGCACCGGTATCGTGCCCTTCTGCAAGGTGTCGTTCTTCGACATCGCAATGCCGATCGGCACCCCGAATATCACGCATAGCCCCGTACAGACAAAGATGATGGCCAGCGTCTGGATCGCCACCTCCAGGTGGTCGATCGCGCCGAGGAAAACAAAGGCCAGCGCCACGAAGATCGTCACCGCGCGCGAGCGCGAGACATACCAGGTCAGCGCGATCAGCATCGGGATCAGCACCCACCACGGGATCGTGGTGAACAGCCACAGCGCCCCGTCCAGCATCCATGACAGCGGCTGCGTGATCGGATCCAGCACGACCTTCAGGCTGTTCTTGATGTCCAGGAAGAACCGTTCCAGGCCCGCAGTCATCTCGCGGGTCTGGGGAATGCGCGAACAGGCGTCATGCAGGCTGTCCAGCGACGGAAAGGGCAGCGGCCCGGTCGTCTCGTTCGGGTCGGCACCCTTGGCCTGGGCCAGAAGCTGCGCCATGGTCATGGGCCCGTCTTCCTTGCCGGCGTCGCACCAATCCCTCAATCCCAGTGTGTTAAACACACCGTCGTAATGTGCCATCTTCCCTGTCCCGTCCCGTTGCTATCTGTCGCGCGCATCTGAAAAGGGCGGGCATCATGTGACGCCCGCCCCTTGCCGAATTACTTCAGCAGTGCCGCCAGCTTTTCCTTGGCCGCATCGTTCAGCCAGTCGGCCCAGATGTCCTTGTTGGTGGTCAGGAAGTAGACCGCAGCTTCGTCTGCCGAAGCATTGTTTTCTTCCTGCCAGGCCAGCACGCCGTTCATCTGTTCGTTGGTGAACTGCATCTTGGACAGCATGTCGGTCACTTCCGGGTTCTCCGAGGCAAAGCTGTCGGTGACCACGGTCAGAACCTTCGCGGCCGGGAAGTCCGACAGCTTGGGATCGGCGCATTCTTCCAGGCCGTTGCACTTGTGTGCCTCGGCGTCAAAGGGACCGACGTCGACCTTGGTCATCGGGAACTGACCCAGGACCGAAGTCGGGGCCCAGTAGTAGCCGAACCAGGGGGCCTTGTCTTCGAAGGCGGCCGCGATCGAGGTCGCCATCGTCTCGCCCGAACCGTGCTGGAAGATCTCGATGCCGGCCTCTTCGACGCCTGCGGCGCGCAGGTTGTTGGCGTTCACCGTTTTACAGGCCCAGCCGTCCGGGCACTGGTGGAACCGGCCGCCGACCAGGTCGGGGTTGGCCAGGACGCCTTCCAGCGTCGCCAGCTCGGGGTGTTCCTCGACCAGGTAGGTGGGCAGCCACCAGCCTTCGACACCGCCGTCGGACAGGACGTCGGTCAGCGGCTTCACCTTGCCTTCGGCGGCCAGGCGGTCATAGACGGGCGCCGCGTTGACCCAAAGTTCGGTCAGGATGTCGGGCTCGTTGGTTTCCGCAACCGAGGTCAGCGCCGGGTTGGTCGAGGACGGCACGCGCGTCACGTCGCAGCCATAGCCCTGTTCCATCAGGAATTCGCCCACGGCGGTCACAACGGCCGAGGAGGCCCAGTTCATTTCGGTGATCGAAACTTCACCGCAGGACCCGTGGCTTTCAGCAAAGGCCGGGGCGGCAAAGGCACCCAGAAGGGCGGTGGAGAGAAGGATCTTACGCATTGCAGTTAACTCCCTGAGTATCAGCGTTCTTTTTCTGTCGCGGGTTGCCCCGCCGTTGGTGTCCCCTGCCCGCAGCGCGGACCGGGGAAAGGTGTCCGTTCATCGGCTGGTCCCCATCCTAAGGGGCGCGTCATGCCGGATGAAAGGCAGAAATGACGATAAGCGACGCGTTTCGTGTCGTTTTTCGACATCTTGACCCAGGGTCAGGTGCACCTTGGCACCCGATCCGGGGGGCGCGACCCTATTCGCCGCGCGGGTATCGTGCATTTTCCTCCACGACGTTCAGGTCCATGTGATTGCGCATGTAGCGCTCGGATGCCTTCAGCAAAGGCTGGTGATCCCAGGGGAAATAGGCCCCGTTGCGCAGCGCCTCGTAAACGACCCAGCGGCGCGCCTGGCTTTTGCGCACGTCGGCGTCGAACTGGTCCAGATCCCACCTGGCGTCGGCCTTGTCGCGCAGGGCCTTCAGCGTTTCGGCATGGGCCGGGTCCTCGGCCAGGTTGGTCATCTCGTGCGGGTCGGCGTCCAGGTCGAACAGCTGCTCGGGGTCCAGCGCGCAGCGGGTGTATTTGAACCGCCCCTCGCGCAGCGCCACCATCGGCGCATAGGACGCCTCGGCCGCGTATTCCATCGCCACGGGCGGACGCCCTGCCCCGTTTGCCACCGGCACAAGGCTGTGGCCTTCGGTCCAGGGGCTGACCTCGGACATGTCGACCCCGGCCAGATCACACAGTGTCGGGCAGACGTCGATATTGCTGACCGGCGTGTCGACGCGGCCCGCGGGCACCTGCGGTGCACAGACCATCAGCGGAACGCGGGACGAGCCTTCAAAGAAGCTCATCTTGAACCAGAGGCCGCGTTCGCCCAGCATGTCCCCGTGGTCCGACACGAAGAGGATCACGGTGTCCTCCTCCTGCCGGGTGCCGCGCAGCGCCTCGAGGATCTCGCCGATCTTGTCGTCAAGATACGAAATATTGGCGAAATAGGCCCGGCGCGACCGGCGGATGTCCTCTTCGGTGATCTCGAAACTGCGCCAGTCGTTGGCGTCGAAGATCCGCTTGGAGTGGCTGTCCTGCTGGTCATAGCCCAGATCCCCGATCTCGGGCAGCAGGTGGTCGCAGTCCTCGTACAGGTCCCAGTATTTGCGCCGCGCCACGTATGGATCGTGCGGATGGGTAAAGCTGACGGTCAGGCACCAGGGGCGGTCGTCATGGCGACGGCCCAGGTCATAGATCTTGCGGGTCGCGTTATAGGCAACCTCGTCGTCATATTCGAGCTGGTTGGTAATCTCGGCCACGCCGCTGCCCGTCACGGACCCCATGTTGTGATACCACCAGTCGATCCGCTCACCGGGTTTGCGATAGTCGGGGGTCCAGCCAAAGTCCGGCGGGTAGACATCCGTGGTCAGCCGTTCCTCGAACCCGTGCAGCTGATCGGGGCCGACGAAGTGCATCTTGCCCGAGAGGCAGGTGTGATAGCCCGCGCGCCGCAGGTGGTGCGCATAGGTCGGGATCGACGACGCGAATTCCGCCGCGTTGTCATAGACCCCGGTGACCGAGGGCAGCTGCCCGGACATGAAGCTGGCCCGCCCCGGCGCGCACAGCGGCGAGGCCGTGTAGCTGTTGGCAAACCGGGCCGACCGATCGGCCAGCGCCCGGATGTTCGGCACATGCAGGAATTCGGCCGGACCATCGGGGAACAGCGTCCCGTTCAGCTGATCGACCATCAGGATCAGGATATTGGGGCTTTTGGTCTTGGTCATGTGATCCCTGGAATATTCGGCCTTTTGCGTCTGACCCTGCCGGGCCTGGCCGTGGATGTCGGATCCGGCACCTGTCCGGATGATTTGCCTGCGGTTGCCCGGAAAAATCGGGCACGGGGTACGGTCATCACCTGTGACAGCCCCCTATGCGCACCCGTGGGTGGTATTCGCCTTGGCGCTGGCACAGGAGACAGGGTAGCAAGGTGCGATAAGAAATCATTTGGATACTGGTTATGCCTGATATTCGAAATCCTTATGCCACCTTTGGCCGCTACAGCGCCGATCTCAGCCTGTTCGTCCTGGTCGCCCGGGCCGGTCAGCTGTCTTCTGCCGCGAAAGAGGCCGGGCTGTCCCAGCCCCGGGTCAGTCAGCGCATCCGCGCGCTCGAGGACAGCCTGGACCGCCAGCTGCTGGTGCGGGAACGGCGCGGGGTGCGGCTAACGCCGGACGGGCGCGCGCTGTTCACTGCACTTCAGGGCCCCCTGCACGAGGCCAGCACCGCCTTTGAAACCTTCTGCCGTGTGCCCCGCCGCGAAGAGGTCGTGATCCTGACCGACATCGCCTTTGCCAGCTTTCGCCTGCTGCCCGAATTCCCGTCGCTGAACGCCGCCTTTCCCGATGTGGGCGTGTCGCTGATGTCGCGGCAGATGCCCGACGCCAGCCACAGTCCGAACGCCCACCTCATGATCCGGATGGAGAGGATCGCCGAGCCGCCCCAGGGCGGCGATACGCTGTTGTTCCGCGAACGTGTCTCGGCCGTCTGCAGCCCCGGCTACAAGGCCGACCACCCGGAACTGCGCGTGCCGCAGGACCTGCCCGTGCAGACCGCCATCGACCTTGTCGCCGGAGAGGACGCGCCCTGGTACACTTGGCGATCCTGGCTGTCCGAACTGGGGGTCGCGGGCGGCATGCGCGGCGAATACACCGCCTTCGATTCCTTCGATCACGTCATCCGCGCCGCCCGGTCGGGCCTGGGTGTGGCGCTGTGCTGGGAAGGGCTTCTGGACCTCGACGCCCCCGATGCGGGCCTGGTCCGCGCCGTGCCGCAGTTCCTGGAAAGCGACCGGGGTTACGTGCTGCGCCCGCTGTCGGGGATGGAGGATCCCAAGGTGGCGCAGGTGCACGACTGGCTGAGGGACACTTTCCAGATGGGCTAACCCCTGGGCCGGGGCCCGCCACATCATCATGCCCCCGCGATCCGCGTCAGGATCCCTTTGACCCTTGCAGGACTTTCTTCGACACTCCCCCCACAGACACAACGCCCGCAGACACAGCGCCCCTTTTCAGAAAGAACCGCCCCATGCAGATCATTCGTAGCGGAAGCACCCCCTCGGGCCCTGGCCCGCAGGTTTATTTCACCGGAACCGTGCGCATCGATCCGCTGTTTCAGATGCCGGACCCGGGCCGTACCTCGGGGGCCCATGTGACGTTCGAGCCCGGCGCCCGCACCGCCTGGCACACACATCCCGCCGGGCAGACGATCATCATCACCTTCGGGCGGGGCCGCGTGCAGCGGGATGGCGGCCCGGTAGAGGAGGTCACCGCAGGCGACGTGGTGATCTTTCCCGCCGGCGAAAAGCACTGGCACGGGGCCGCACCGGACACCGCCATGTCGCATATCGCGATACAGGAGACCCTGGGCGAAGGTCCCGTCACCTGGCTGGAAAAAGTGTCAGACGCGGAATACGCGGGCTAGACCGCCCTGCCCCGCCCCATTGCCGGGACTTCAATCGGACCTTCGCCCCTTTGGCGTTTGCCTAAGGGGCCCGGACCAATGCCTGGACCGAAACCGCAATCAATGCCGGGCCTCGCACATCCGAAAGCGTTGCTTGGACGGGCTGACGCCAAAAGCGCCCTTGTAGTGCCGCGCAAAATGGGTGGTGCTGCCGTAGCCGCAGGACACTGCCACCTGCATCACCGACATGTCGGTCTGCAGCAAAAGCCTCTGGGCGCGATCCATGCGCAACCGGCGATAATAGCTTTGCGGCGAAGTCCCCAGATGTGACCCGAACAGCCTTTCAAGCTGCCGGGTCGAGATGCCGACACGCGCGGCAAGATCAGGCGTCTGAATCGGCGTCTCAAGCGTGTCGCGCATGACGCGGATCGCGGCGTTCAGCTTGGCATTGCGCCGCCCAAAGGTGGATTGCACCGATACGGTCTGGCGTGCGCTTTCGTCCCGCACTGCAGTATAGACCATCTGATCTGCCACCCGGATCGCCACGTCCTCTCCGTGGGTGGCTTCGATGAAATGCAGCATCAGATCCGCCGCAGCCGCCCCGCCCGAAGCCGTGGCAAACCCGTCCTCGGCGACAAAGATGCTCTTGCTTAGCTCGACCTGCGGGAAATCTTCACCGAAAGTGTCGTGCAAGGTCCAGTGAACCGCCGCGCGCCGCCCGTTCAGCATGCCTGCCGCAGCAAGGACATAGGCACCGGAACAGATCGCCCCGATCTTCATGCCGCGCCGCCGTTCACGCCGCAGCAGCGCCAGCAGTGACCGCGAAACATGGTCACGCACGTTATTGCCCGACACCACGAACAGCCGATCAGCATCCAGTACCCCGCCGCCGCCCGCAAAATCCCCATGCACCAGCGTTGCAGCCCCGCTTGACGCCTTGGCCGCATGGCCGTCCTGCGACAGGAAGGACCAGCGATACAGCTCTTTGCCGCTGACCATGTTGGCGATGCGCAGCGGCTCTACCGCGTTGGCGAAGGCCAGGTGCGAGAAGTCCTCGACCAGGGCGAAAACGACATGTTCGGTCATCCGAGTCTCCGTTTCTGATGCCGGTATATTCCGCAGAATTCAGTTTGCATACAAGTTGTATTTTCTGCTAGGCCGAGTCGCAGAGACCTTCAGACCCGATCAAAGGCGCGCCCCGCATGGCCCCCAAGACCCGCAAGACCGACCTGGCCGACTGGCTCAAGCGACAGATCCTGACGCTGCAGCTGGCCCCGGGCAGCGACCTGGATGAAACCCAGCTGTGCGACAGCTTCGGACTGTCCCGCACCCCCGTGCGCGAGGTGTTTCGCGATCTCGACGGGCTGGGCTATGTGCAGATCCGCGAACAGCGCAGCCCCAAGGTCTCGGACCTCAGCCATGTCACGCTGCGCAACTTCTTCCTGGCCGCGCCGATGATCTACGGCGCCGTGCTGCGCCTGGCGGCGGGCAATGCCCGGCCCGACCAGATCACGGCGCTTAAGGCCGCCCAGGACGATTTCCGCGCCGCGCTGCAAAGCGGATCGGCCGAGGATCGCACGCTGGCCAATTACCGCTTTCACGAAATCACCGGCGAGATGGCCGGCAGCGTCTACCTGATGCCCAGCTTCCATCGCCTGCTGATCGACCACGCGCGGATCGGCATGACCTTCTACCGCCCCCAGGGCAGTGACACCGCGATGGACATGGGGCTGGCCAGCGACCAGCACGACCAGATCATCGCCGCGATCGAAGCCGGGGACGCCGCCACCGCCGCCCGCCTGGCCGATGACCACTGGGCGCTGTCGCGCGACCAGATCAGCCTGTTCCTGATGCCCGAGGCACTGGATCAGCCCCTTGGGCAGATGCCCCAACCCCGAACCGCATGAGGTGCAGATGACCCCTGTATTCAAGTTTGACGGCATCTGGACGCCCGTCGTGACCCCGATGCATCCTGACGGCACCGTCAGATGGGACGGGCTGGCCGACGTGATCGAACACCTGATCAACAAGGGCGTGCATGGGCTGATCACCGGCGGGTCGACCGGCGAAAACTATGCCCAGACGGTCGAGGAACGGATCGAAATCGCGCGCTTCACCCATCAGCAGATCCGCGGTCGCCTGCCCCTTGTCATGGGCACGGGCGCGATGCTGACGGCGGATTCCATTGCATTGGCCACCGCCGCGCGCGACATGGGCTGCGACGCGATCCTGCTGGCCTCTCCGCCCTATGCGGTTCCGACGGAACGGGAAAACGCGCTGAACGCCCTGGCCATCGACCGGGCGGCGGATCTGCCGATCATGCTGTACAACTACCCCGGCCGCACCGGCGTCATGATGGGCGAAGACTTCCTGGACCGGGTCGGCCGGTCGCGCAACTTCTGCGGCATCAAGGAAAGCTCGGGCGATATCAACCGGGTGCACCTGCTGGCCCGCGACTACCCGCATATCCAGCTGGGCTGCGGTATGGATGACCAGGCGCTTGAATTCTTTGCCTGGGGCGCACCCTTCTGGGTCTGCGGCGGATCCAACTTCCTGCCCGAAGAACATGTCGCCCTCTACGAGGCCTGCGTTGTCCAGAACGACTTTGCCAAGGGTCGGCGCATCATGTCGGCGATGCTGCCGCTGATGCATGTGCTCGAACAGGGCGGCAAGTTCATCCAGACGATCAAGCACGGGGTGACCCTGACCGGCATCGACTGCGGCCACGTGCGCGCGCCGCTCAAGGCACTGAACAAGGACGACAAACGCGAACTCGAACAGGTGGTGAAGGTGCTGAAACGCACCATCGCCGACATCCAGGCGGAGGGCTAAGGCCATGGCACTGCTGACGAAAGACGAATACGCCGCCCTTGCAGGCGACATGACCTTCCCGACCGCGGCCTATATCGATGGCGGCTATCGCCCCGCCGCATCGGGCAAGACCTTCGAGACTGTGAATCCCGCCACCGGCACCGTTCTGGCCCAGGTCGCCGCCTGCGGTGCCGAGGACGTGGATTTCGCCGTGCAGAAGGCCCGCGACGCCTTTGAGGACGGGCGCTGGTCGCGTCTGCATCCGTCGGACCGCAAGGACGTTCTGATCCGCTTTGCGAAGCTGCTGACCAGGAACGCCCGCGAACTGGCGGTGATGGAAAGCCTCGACAGTGGCAAGACGATCTATGATTGCGAAACCGTCGACATCCCCGAAACGATCCACTGCATCAAGTGGCACGCCGAGGCGATCGACAAGATCTATGACCAGATTGCCCCGGCCTCGGACGATCACATCGCCATGGTTCTGCGCGAACCGATTGGCGTCGTTGGCCTGGTCCTGCCCTGGAACTTCCCCCTGCTGATGCTGGCCTGGAAGATCGGCCCGGCGCTGGCCGCCGGCTGTTCCGTCGTGGTCAAACCGGCCGAGGAAACCTCTCTGACCGCGCTGCGGGTGGCGGAACTGGCGACCGAGGCCGGGCTGCCCGCCGGTGTGCTGAACGTCCTGCCCGGGTCCGGCCCCGAGGTGGGCGAACCGCTTGGCCGGCACATGGACGTGGACATGGTGTCCTTCACCGGGTCGACCGTCACCGGCAAGCGGTTCCTGACCTATGCCGCCGAAAGCAACGCCAAGGAGGTCGTGCTGGAGATGGGCGGCAAGAACCCCGCCGTGGTCATGGACGACGCCGAAAACCTGGACCGGGTCGCGGCGCATGTGGTCAACGGGGCCTTCTGGAACATGGGCGAAAACTGTTCCGCCACCTCGCGGCTGATCGTACACGCCGGGGTCAAGGACGCCTTGCTGGAGCGGATCCGCGCCCATGCCCGCGAATGGGTGGTGGGCGATCCGCTGGATCCCGAAACCCGGGTCGGCGCGCTTGTCTCGGCCGCGCATTTTGCCAAGGTCGCGGGCTACCTGGACAAGGCCGATACGGTGCTTCTGGGCGGGGGTGCCAAGGACGGTTTTGTCGAACCCTCGGTCGTCGATCTTCCCGGCAATGATCATCCCCTTGCCCGGGAAGAGATCTTCGGCCCCGTCCTGTCCGTGCTGACCGTCAACAGCTTTGACGAGGCGATCGCCATGGCCAACGACACCGACTACGGGCTTTGCGCTTCGCTGTTCACCGCCAATGCCAAGCGTGCCCTGCGCGGCGCGCGCATGCTGCGGGCGGGCACCGTCACCGTGAACAGCTATGGCGAAGGCGACATCGCGACGCCCTTCGGCGGCTGGAAGCAGTCGGGCTTTGGCGGGCGCGACAATTCCCTGCACGCCCACGATCAATACACCCAGCTCAAGACGATCTGGCTGGACCTTGCCGACGACGAGGATGAGGCCGTGTCATGACAACCTACCGGGCGCGTCAGCTCCCGGTGCATCGCGGGGTGGCGGCCTGGTCCGCCATCCTCGGCCCCGGGGCAGAGTACCCCGCCCTCTCCGATCAGCGCACGGCCGATTTCGTCGTGATCGGCGGCGGCTTTGCGGGGCTGTCGGCCGCCCGTCGCCTGACCCAGCTGCAGCCGGGCGCGCGGGTTGTCCTGCTTGAGGCCGGGCGCATTGCCGAAGGGGCTTCGGGGCGGAATTCCGGCTTCATGATCGACCTGCCGCACGAGCTGACAAGCGCGGATTACGCCGGGTCCGGCAATGACCGGGCGATGATCGCGCTGAACCGCCAGGCCATCGCCTTTGCCGCCGAGGCGTCCCAGGCCTATGACATCCCCCCCGGCTGGTTCGACCGCGCGGGCAAGGTGAACGGCGCCGTCAGCACCGAGGCGCGTGACCACAACCTGTCCTACGCCGCGCACCTGGACAGCCTGGGCGAAACCTACGAACACCTCGACGCGCAGGCGATGGAGGAGCTGACGGGCAGCCGCCACTATCACTCGGGCCTCTATACGCCGGGCACCGTGCTGTTGCAGCCCGCCGGCTATATCCGGGGCCTGGCGACGGGGCTGTCGTCGCAGATCGCGCTACACGAAAAATCTCCCGCCCTTGGCCTGACCCGGATCGGATCCGACTGGCGGGTCGACACCCCCGGCGGATCCGTCACCGCCCCCCGCGTGATCCTGGCCACCAACGGGCACCTGGAAAGCTTCGGCTTTGCCAAGGGACGGCTGATGCATGTGTTCCTCTATGCCTCAATGACGCCGAACCTGGACGATGCGGCGTTGTCGCGCCTGGGCGGCGCGCCTGACTGGGGCATCACGCCTTCCGATCCCATGGGCACGACGGTGCGGCGCATTCACGGGGCCCAGGGCGGTAACCGGATCGTCACCCGCACCTGCGCCACCCTGCGGTCCGGCATGCAAAGCACCGCCCGCGACCTGACCCGCGCCACCGCCCTCCAGCGCGCGAAATTCGACCAGAGGTTCCCGCAATTGGCCGGCATGGCCCCGGAATACGAATGGGCCGGGCACCTGTGCCTGACGCTGAACGGCGTGTCGGTGATGCAGTGCCTGGATGACGGCCTGTTCTCGGCCTGCGTTCAGAACGGCCTTGGCACGACGCGCGGCACGCTGACCGGCATCGGCGCGGCTGAACTGGCCTGCGGCGTGACCTCTGACATCACCCGTCACTTCACCGCCGAAGCCGCCCCACGCCGCCTGCCCCCCCGCCCGTTCCGGGACATCGGGGCCAACGCGGTGATCCGCTGGAAGGAACACCGCATCGGGGATGAGTGATCTTTGCCGCCCGCCTGCAATGCGCCCGTTGGTTTAATAGGGCCGCCTTTCAGGTACAGCCTTGCACATGCGGTCCGCGAAGATGGCAATCGCACCGGGGAACATCTACCTTCCTCGACACGTGCCCAGCCAACCCCACTTTCGGGGAAGGGTCCCCCCCCCGTACCACCCGAAGATCAGACCCAAACGAACCCTATGATAAGAAAACACCTGATACGCTATCTTGCGGCACCCATTGCGACAGGCGTCTTCTTTGTCCTCGCCGCGGCTTCGATTGACGCGGTGACGCATGTCCTTGGGCCTCCGTCGCGCGGGGTGGGATACGGTATCGGCGTCCAAAGCCTTGGCCTGGCTCTTGCCATCGCCGGGGCCGCAACGCTTACGGCATCCTATTGGGTGGGACGGGCCTTTGCCCTGACCATAGGAACCGCCCTGTGCCTGATCTGCGTTGTCGCGCTTTTCCCGCAACCCAGCTTGCTGGTTCGACTGCTCCTGGGCGTCTGGATATCGGTATTGTTGAGCATGCTGGTTCTTGTGCTGCGGAAACTTCGCCACATCGGCTGAGCCCGCAGGCCTCTCAGGATGCCTTTGTGGCGCTCACGTCCGGTTCCGAAACAGCCGGGACCCTCCAATCGCGCCGACGATCGCCACACAGAACAGCACCCCCCAAACCAGCCCGGCCTGTTGATGATAAACCACCCCGGCCTGCGGATCGAAACAGCGCCCCGTTGCATCAAAGCAACCGCGCCAACGGTAGTACGTGGCATGAAAGAAATAGGCGCAGATGACCGCCACACCGAAAAGGATCGGACCAATCATCCCTGAGAGCGTCTTCACCTGAACCTCCGGTCGTTCCAAAAGGATGCCAGGCCGTCAGTTGGCGGCAAGGTCTCTCCGGACGCGCTGCAATTCAAAATACTGCCGCGCCGTCTCCCTTAGCCTGCACAAGGCGGAAACCGACGACACCCGCGACCCGAAGGGTTTGGCAAGCGCCATTTCCTGGGCGCAGGTCGCGTCCCGATACGCGATCCACGCGATCTGCATCTCACGAAGAGTGTCCACAAGTGATCCCGGATCCCAGCCGCTGTCAGAGGCCTCAAGATCACGCGCCGTCGCAATCAGGCCTTTGTAGGTGGAATTGAGCCAGTCGTCCCAGACCTCGGCTTCGGCTTCATAACATGCCCCAAGCACCATGTTGGGCCCGCCCCCGTTTCGGTGAATGCAGTCATATGCCTGCTGACCGACACATTGCATCTGGTTATCCACGACCGGCAGGCATCGATCGATCAAATGCGGGTCGATTGTGAAATCCTGTGCGACGGCAAAAGAAGCCCCGCCCAGCCACGCAAGAAGAGCAATCGTCGGACGCATCTTGTTCACCTCATCTTCTTCTGATCTAAAGATATTTTTGACACCGAAGGCCGCTCATTGGCTCAATAGGTTGCGCCAAAACTGGCAAACAAAGTTGGTCCCGGCGACACGGCAATTTGGAAATTGATCAAGTACTATAGTGAAAGTCTGACATGATATTATCGATCCTCCTTCCCTTCGCCATGCCAATTGTTGCTTTGGTTTGCCTTCTGGGTGCGCTTTCCCCTTCAAGGGTCTCGCGGTTTCTGCTGATCTCAACAGCCTGCGCTCTATTCGCGCTTACCGCCTGGTATGTGGCCACGTTTTTCTTTGGCGTGATCTGAACGATCGACCTCCGGCCGACGCATGCCGAATGCCGCATGATGGCGGGTCCGTTTCCCAAGCATGTCGGCACGAGGATCAGCCGGGATGTGACGGCCAGCCATAGCCCCGGGTCAAGTGCGTTCCAGTCACTTTGGGATCTTGTCGTTTTCGCGGATCGACCATACTCAGCCCGCGACCCCGCCTGACACGAGAGCGGACGAAAAACAAAGGAGCCGGCCCTCAAAGGCCCTATCCCGGGCCGAACCACTGATTGCTATTTGAAATAGTGGTGCCCGGGGGCGGAATCGAACCACCGACACGAGGATTTTCAATCCACTGCTCTACCCCTGAGCTACCCGGGCACGGGTCAAGACGGGCGATGCCGTCTTCGGGTTGCGGCGTTCTATGCGGGGGCGGAGGGCTTGTCCAGACCGATTTTGCGCATTTTTCGCCGCAAGCCGAAATTCTGCGGAAAAATGGCGGGGTGCCAAGGGATTGCCACGTGTTCTCAGGGGACTGGCAAGCGGACGTGGCGGTGCGGAGCGGGTTGGCCAGTCAGAGTACGCGGGCAAAGTCGGACACACTTGCTGCGCTTCGCAGGAGCGGCCCGGATTGCGTGCCCCACAGCCGGATTCTTGACCTATCAGGGCCCGTAGGTACGTCGGAATGATCTAAAGCATGAGGGGCCGCGGGCGAACAGCCGTCTGAAGCCCACGACCCAAAGGTCAAAAGTTCGAATGCCAGCCACGCCACTGCTACCAGAGAACCCAGCCCCGAACTCCATGCCCCGGCTACACCGGCATGGCACCTTCTTCGTCATCCCCCATGACAGGTCGACACGACAGAGCGACTCGGCTCTGCCCGGTCCCGCTGCCCGGGCTGCACCTTGCGCCCCACGGCGGCAGCAGGCGCAGAATCCACCGGGATCCGCGACCAAAGGCGCAAGGGGGTGCGACAAATTTCTTTGATCTGCGTCAATACCGGCCATTGCCCGCAACCCCTGATCATTCTAGAACCCGAATAATTCTCGCACGGCCCATGGGCTGGGCGGGATCCGTAACATCAGCAGGAGGCGAGACATGGCTGACGCAGCCGTTCACGGCCATGGACATGAAGACAACCGTGGGTTTTTCACCCGCTGGTTCATGTCCACCAACCACAAGGATATCGGGATCCTCTACCTCGTCGTTTCGGCGCTGGCAGGCCTGATCTCCGTTCTTTTCACCGTATACATGCGCATGGAGCTGATGCATCCGGGCGTGCAATACATGTGCCTCGAGGGCGCGCGGTTCATCGCCGACAGCGGTGCGACCTGTACGCCGAACGGCCATCTGTGGAACGTGATGATCACCTATCACGGCGTCCTGATGATGTTCTTCGTGGTGATTCCCGCGCTCTTCGGCGGTTTCGGCAACTACTTCATGCCGCTGCAGATCGGTGCGCCGGACATGGCTTTCCCGCGGATGAACAACCTGTCCTTCTGGATGTACTTCGTCGGTGTGGCCCTGGGCGTCGCATCGCTGCTGGCACCGGGTGGCAACGGCCAGGCCGGGTCCGGCGTGGGCTGGGTTCTGTACCCGCCGCTGTCGACGACCGAAGGCGGATCCTCGATGGATCTGGCGATCTTTGCCGTGCACGTTTCGGGTGCGTCCTCGATCCTGGGTGCGATCAACATCATCACCACCTTCCTGAACATGCGTGCCCCCGGCATGACCCTGTTCAAGGTGCCGCTGTTCGCCTGGTCGATCTTCGTCACCGCCTGGCTGATCCTTCTGGCCCTGCCCGTGCTGGCCGGCGCGATCACCATGCTGCTGACCGACCGCAACTTCGGGACGACCTTCTTCGACCCGTCGGGCGGTGGTGACCCGATCCTGTATCAGCACATCCTGTGGTTCTTCGGCCACCCGGAAGTGTACATCATCATCCTGCCCGGCTTCGGCATTATCTCTCACGTGATCTCCACCTTCGCGCGCAAGCCGATCTTCGGCTACCTGCCGATGGTTCTGGCGATCATCGCAATTGGTGTTCTGGGCTTCGTCGTCTGGGCGCACCACATGTACACCGTGGGCATGTCCCTGACCCAGCAAAGCTACTTCATGATGGCCACCATGGTCATCGCGGTTCCGACCGGCGTGAAGGTGTTCAGCTGGATCGCGACGATGTGGGGCGGCTCGATCGAGTTCAAGACCCCGATGCTCTGGGCCTTCGGCTTCCTGTTCCTCTTCACCGTGGGCGGCGTGACCGGCCTGGTGCTGAGCCAGGCACCGGTGGACCGCGCCTACCATGACACCTACTACGTGGTTGCACACTTCCACTACGTGATGTCCCTGGGTGCCGTCTTCGCCATCTTCGCCGGGATCTACTTCTACTTCGGCAAGATGACCGGTCGTCAGTACCCCGAGACCCTGGGCAAGATCCACTTCTGGATGATGTTCATCGGTGCCAACCTGACCTTCTTCCCCCAGCACTTCCTGGGCCGTCAGGGCATGCCCCGCCGCTACATCGACTACCCGGAGGCCTTCGCGACCTGGAACTACTGGTCGTCCATGGGTGCCTTCCTGTCCTTCGCCTCTTTCCTGCTGTTCTTCGGCATCATGATCTACGCCCTGCTGCGTGGCACCAAGATCACCGAAAACAACTACTGGAACGAATATGCCGACACGCTGGAGTGGACCCTGCCCTCTCCGCCGCCCGAGCATACCTTCGAAATCCTCCCCAAGCAGGAGGACTGGGACAAGGGCCACGCCCACTGATCCCGGCCAGGTAAGGCAAGATCAAAGGCCGGGGGAAACCCCGGCCTTTTCCTTTTGCAGACGCCCCCCATGAAGGATGGCACGGTGGACCACTTGGCGGACTGCATGACGGATCCCAGGAAAGAGGACAGGCCATGACCTATCGCTGGACCACCCCCGACCGGCTGGAGCTTCGCCCCCACAGGTCCCTGCCCCGCCGTGGCTTTGCCGGGGTGATCGGCCTGTTCTTCGTGCTGATCCTGGTGCCGCTGACGGCCATGCTGGGGACCATGGTGCTTTGGGGTCTACTGCCCTTTGCCATGATCGCCCTGGGCGCTTTGTGGTGGGGGTTGGAACGCAGCTATCGCGACGGCGACATCCTTGAGGTTCTGGCGATCGAGGATCCGGAGGTCACCCTGACCCGCACCAACCCCGACCGTTCCGTGCAGGAGTGGCGCTGCAACGGCCACTGGGTGCGTGTGACCAAACACGACACCGGCGGCCCGGTCCCGCACTACGTCACGCTGAACGGCAACGGCCGCGAGGTCGAGATCGGGGCCTTCCTCTCCGAAGACGAACGCAAGGCACTGTACGGTGAACTGGCCAGCCGGATGCGAGAGCTGCGGTAGCGGTTGCTTCGGCACCCCGGGCGAACCGGTGCCTGTCCGGTTAGTCCTCAGTCCGTCAGTCCGTCAGTCCGTCAGTCCGTCAGTCCGTCAGTCCGTCAGTCCGTCAGTCCGTCAGTCCGTCAGTCCGTCAGTCCGTCAGTCCGTCAGTCCGTCGAATGCGGGATACCGCTGCTGTCCAGCGGAATATCCGTTGGCTGGCGCGATCCAGTCCCGTTTCCGAACAATAGCCCTGCGGGCTCAGGCTTCCTCGGGCAGATCGTCATGCGGGGTCGAGGCCATCTTTTCCAGCTCGGCCTCGCTCATGTCGTCGTACATCTCTTTCGATGCGCCTTGCAGGTCCTTCACCTTGGTGTCGCCCCGCTTGGCAGACAGGGCGGCACCTGCGGCGCGTTGCTGGGCCTTGGACTGGGCTTTCATGGGTGCTCTCCTGTTCGAACGTCTTCGCGGGGTCACCGGGAAAACGCCCCCCTCTCCCGTAGGGTTCCACGCCCGGGACGGCACACCGCAAAACGCCCGACCTGATGGCCGGGCGTTCTTTACTGTCCACAGTCGAAGGAAGGCTCAGGTCACGCGACCCTTGGCATGATATTCCGGCCGGTCCCACAAGCGGTTGTCGATCACATCCGCCAGGATATCCACCGCCGCGATCACGTCGTCCCGGTCGATATAAAGCGGCGTGAAGCCAAACCGCATGACGTCGGGCGCGCGGAAGTCGCCGATGACGCCCCGGGCGATCAGTGCCTGCATCGCAGCATAGCCTTGCTCGAAGGCGAAGGACACCTGACTGCCGCGTTCGTCCGCGTTGCGCGGGCTGATCAGCCGCAGCGCGGGGCAGCGGGCCTCGACCTCCTGGATGAAGGTCTCGCTCAGCGCGACCGAGGCGTCGCGGACCGCCGACATCTCGATCCCGTCCCAGGCGCGCATGGCGGTTTCCAGCGCCGACATCTGGATCACCGGCGGGGTGCCGACCCGCATGCGTTCGATATCCACCGCCGGGCGATAGTCCAGATCGAAGGCAAAGGGCGCATCATGCCCCATCCAGCCGGACAGCGCCGGCTGCGCCTGCCCCACAAGGTCGGAACGGATATAGATGAAGGCGGGCGCCCCGGGCCCGCCGTTGAGGTACTTGTAGGTACAGCCCACGGCGAATTCGCAGCCCGACCCGGCCAGGTCGACCGGCACGGCCCCGGCGGAATGCGCCAGGTCCCAGATCATCACCGCGCCCTTTTCATGCGCCTTGCGGGTGATCGCCTGCATGTCGTGCATCCGGCCGGTGCGGTAATCGACCTGGGTGATCATGACCACGGCGATCTCGTCCGTGATGGCGTCCAGCACCGCCTCGGGGTCGACGACGCGCAGTTCATGGCCGCGGTCCAGGTGCCGGATCAGCCCCTGCGCGATATAGAGATCCGACGGGAAATTGCCGTTGTCCGACAGCACCACCCGGCGGTCAGGCCGCATCAAAAGCGCAGCGGACAGCGCCTGGTAGACCTTCAGCGACAGCGTGTCGCCCATCACGACCGACCCTTCGGGCGCGCCGATCAGCCGGGCGACCTGATTGCCGACGCGCACCGGCTGGCCCATCCAGTCGTCCACGTTCCAGCCCTTGATCAGGTGCTGGCCCCATTCTTCCTGCACGACCTTGTCCAGGTGCGGCACCACGGCGCGCGGCAGCGGGCCCAGGGAATTGCCATCCAGATAGATCACCCCTTCGGGCAGGTGGAACCGGTCCTTCACCGGCAGGGTTACGGGCTGGGTAACGGGATCGCTCATAGGGCTCCTCGCAGGTTCCAGAGTTCGGGGAAAAGCTCGACCTCGAGCATGCGGCGCAGGTAGGTCACGCCGCTGGTGCCGCCGGTGCCGCGCTTGAACCCGATGATCCGTTCGACCGTGGTGACGTGGTTGAAGCGCCAGCGGCGGAAGTAATCCTCAAGGTCCACCAGCTTCTCGGCCAGTTCATACAGCGACCAGTACTTGCGCGGATCCTGGTAGACGCGGGTCCAGGCCTGGGTCACCGCGTCATCGGCCTGGTGCGGGGCATCCATGCGATAGACGGAAGCATCGAAACTGACCCCCATCTCCTGCGCCAGCAGATCCAGCGCCACGTGATACAGCGACTTCTGCGCCAGTTCATCCTGCAGCATCGCCAGCAGTTCGGGCCGGTGTTCATGCGGTTTGACCATCGCGGGATTGCGGTTGCCCAGCACGAATTCGATCAGCCGGTACTGATGCGACTGGAAGCCCGACGACCGGCCAAGCGCATCGCGGAAGGCCCCGTATTCACTGGGCGTCATCGTGCGCAGCACATCCCAGGCGCTGTTCAGCTGTTCGAAAATCCGCGCCACGCGCGTCAGCATCTTGAAGCTTTGCCGCAGTTCCCCGGCCGCGACCGCCCGCCGCGCGGCGGCCAGTTCGAACAGCGCCAGACGCATCCACAACTCGGACGTCTGGTGCTGGATGATGAACAGCATCTCGTCATGGGTGTCAGACCGGGGGGCCTGTGCCCCGATGATCTGGTCCAAGGACAGGTAATCGACATAGCTCATGTCCTTGGCAAAGGACATGCGGGCCCCGTCGCCCGCCGGATCATAGGCGTCGCTCATGCGCCCCTCCCCCCTTGTTCGCCAGACGTCCCCGCAGGGATCAGAAGGCGGTGAATGTCATTGTGGTCAGCGTGCGCTCGATCCCCTCGACCGAGAAGATCGTATCGCTCAGGTAATGGCCGATATCCTGATCCTTGGGCACGTAGATCTTCAGCAGAAGGTCATACTGCCCCGAGGTCGAATAGAGTTCCGAATGCACTTCCTTCAGCGCGATGGCGTCGGCGACCTTGTAGGCCTGGCCGGGTTTGCACTGAATCTGCACGAACACACATTGCATGGCTTGCTTCCTTCTTGTCGCGATCCCCAAGGGGTCGGCGTCGGTCTCTGCTTCGGTCACTGTGTCGGACCATGGCCTCAGGACGGCAGGACCGCCGTCGCCTCGATCTCGACTTTGGCATCGTCTTCCACCAGCGCGCTGACCACAACCATGGTCATGGCCGGAAAGTGATATCCCATCACCTCGCGGTAGGCGCGACCCACTTCGCCCTGATGCGCGACATATTCCTTCTTGTCGGTCACATACCAGGTCAGGCGGGTGATATCCTCGACTTTGCCGCCGGCCGCATGGACCACGTCGGCGATATTCTGCAGCGCCTGTTTCATCTGGCCGATGAAATCCTTCGCCTCAAAGACCTGATCAGCGGTCCAGCCGATCTGGCCGCCGACGAACAGCACGCGCCCCTCGGCCACCATGCCGTTTGCATATCCCTTGGCCGGTTTCCAGCCCTCTGGATGGATCGTCAGTGTGCTCACACCGTTTCCTCCGAATAGTTCACCAATATCTCGCGCACGGCCTGCGGCCAGCGCTGTGCTTTCATCTGGTCCAGGTGGACCAGGACCAAAGTGCCCCGCACCGTCAGCCGATCCTGCCCGCCGCACCGCCCCTGAAGGGTGAAATCGGCGCTGGCCCCGCCGACGCGGGCAAAGGCAAAGGACCACTCCATCACGTCACCCAGACGTGTCGGCGCATGGAAATCGGACTGGATGCGCCCCATGGGAACGCCCATGCGTTCGACCACGTGCATCTGGTTGAAGGACCAGCCGACCACGGCGTCGAAAAAGGTTTCGACCACCGCATTTATCATCTCGAAATAGCGCGGGTAGAAGACGATCCCCGCCGGGTCGCAGTGCTGGAACATCACCGCATTCTGATGCGCAAAGATGGCCATGGCGGCTCCTGCCTCCGGGGCCCCGAGGGGGCGGGCGATTGAAAACCGGGCAGAAACTGCCCTGCGACTGGGGTCACATTCGGCCAGCCACAGAGAAATTTCAAGCCTAAAGTTTTATACTTGAAATTTCTCGGAAGGGATGGAAGGCTCTGCCCAAGAACCGCTCAGCAGGAGGGAAGATCATGAAGGTTGTCTGTCTCGGAGGTGGGCCCGCGGGCCTGTATTTCGCCATCAGTCTCAAGCTGCGGGATCCGCAGGCCGAAATCCTTGTGCTGGAACGCAACAAGCCCGATGACACCTTTGGCTGGGGCGTCGTCCTGTCGGATGAAACCCTGGACAACATGCGGACCAACGACCCCGCAAGCGCCGCGACCATCGCCAAGCATTTCGCCTATTGGGACGACATCAAGGTGGTGAAAGAGGACGTCGCGATCACCTCGTCCGGCCATGGGTTCTGCGGCCTGGGCCGCAAGCAGATGCTGATCGACCTGCAGAACCGCGCCCGAGAGCTGGGGATCGAGCTGCGGTTCGAAACCGAGGTCGACGATATCGACCGGCTCAAGTCCGAATACGATCTGGTGGTGGCCGCCGACGGCATCAACTCCAAGACCCGCACCCGCTATGCCGAGCATTTCAAACCCGAGATCGACACCCGCGCCTGCAAGTTCATTTGGCTGGGCACCCATGCCAAGTTCGACGATGCCTTTACCTTCATTTTCAAGAAGACCGATCACGGCTGGATCTGGGCCCATGCCTACCAGTTCGACGACAATACCGCGACCTTCATCGTGGAATGCGCCGAAGACACGTGGACGGGCCTTGGCTTCGACCAGATGGACCAGGACCAGACCGTGGCGGAATGCGAACGCATCTTTGCTGACCACCTGGGCGGCAACGACCTGATTTCCAACATGAAACACCTGCGCGGCTCGGCCTGGCTGAACTTCAACCGGGTGCTGTGCGAGAAATGGCATCACGAGAATGTCGTGCTGTTGGGCGATGCCTCGGCCACGGCGCATTTCTCGATCGGGTCCGGGTCGAAACTGGCCATCGAATCCGCCATCGCGCTGGCCGAACTGGTGCACAGCAAGCCGACCCTGGAAGAGGCCTTCAAGACCTACCAGGAAGATCGCCGCCTGGACGTGCTGCGCCTGCAATCGGCCGCCCGCAACTCGACCGAGTGGTTCGAGGAAGTTGAACGTTACCTGCACCTGGATCCGGTCCAGTTCACCTATTCCCTGCTGACCCGCAGCCAGCGCATCAGCCACGAGAACCTGCGCCTGCGCGATCCCGAATGGCTGCGGTCAGCCGAGGAATGGTTCCAGGCGCAAGCCGGCGAGAACGGTGTGCACCGCGCGCCGATGTTCGCCCCCTACCGTCTGCGCGACATGTCCCTGAAGAACCGCGTCGTGGTGTCCCCCATGGCGCAGTACAAGGCCGTCGACGGCTGCCCGACCGACTGGCATTTCACCCATTACGCCGAACGCGCCAAGGGCGGTGCGGGTCTGGTCTATATCGAAATGACCTGTGTCAGCCCCGAAGGCCGGATCACCCCCGGCTGCCCCGGCCTGTATGCGCCCGAACATGAAGAGGCCTGGAAACGCCTGACTGGCTTTATCCATGCCGAAACGACCGCGAAGCTCTGCATGCAGATCGGCCATTCGGGGCGCAAGGGGTCGACCCAGCTGGGCTGGGACGACATGGACGCGCCGCTGAAGGACGGCAACTGGCAGACCGTCTCGGCCTCTTCTATCCCCTGGGATCAGGGCCACGCCGCGCCGCGCGCCATCGACCGGGCCGAGATGGACGTGATCCGCGATCAGTTCGTCGCCGCCACCGAAATGGCCGACCGCGCCGGGTTCGACATGGTCGAACTGCATGCCGCCCACGGCTATCTGCTGTCGTCCTTCATCTCGCCCGTGTCGAACACTCGCGATGACGACTATGGCGGGTCGCTGGAAAACCGCATGCGCTATCCGCTGGAAGTCTTTGCCGCCATGCGCGCCGTCTGGCCCGAAGCCAAGCCCATGTCGGTCCGCATCTCGGCCAGCGATTGGGTCGAGGGCGGCGTCACCGCGGAAGAAGCCGTGCAGATCGCCGCCATGTTCCGTGCCGCCGGTGTCGATATCGTCGACGTCTCGGCCGGGCAGACCAGCACCGATGCGCGGCCCGTCTATGGCCGGATGTTCCAGACCCCCTTCTCGGACCGGATCCGCAACGAAGGCGGCCTGCCCACCATGGCGGTCGGCAATATCTATGAACCCGATCACGTGAACTCGATCCTGATGGCCGGGCGCGCGGATCTCGTCTGTCTGGCGCGACCGCACCTGGCCGATCCCTACTGGACGCTGCATGCCGCCGCTGCCCTGGGCGACGAGGCAACGGAATGGCCCCTGCCCTACCTGGCGGGCCGCGACCAGATGCGCCGCCTTGCGGAACGCGGCGAAGGTCTGGGGATCAAGGTATGACCCTGCTTGCGGGCCGCCGCGCGCTGATTACCGGCGGCGGCTCGGGGCTGGGCGCGGACCTGGCGCTGCGCTTTGCCGATCAGGGGGCCGAGGTCTGGATCGCCGGGCGCCGCCCCGCGCCCCTGCAAGCCACCGCCGCGCGCCATCCGAACATCCGCACCGTCACCGCCGACATCACCGATGAGGCGCAGGTCACGGCCATGTTCGACACGGCAGGCCCCTGCGACATCGTCATCGCCAATGCGGGCGCGTCGGAAAGCGCCCCGCTGACCCGCACGACGCTGGCCAGCTGGCAACAGATGCTGGACGTCAACCTGACCGGCACCTTCCTGACCCTGCGAGAGGCCGCACTCCGCCTGAAGGGCCAGGACTGGGGGCGGCTGATCGCCGTGGCCTCGACCGCCGGGCTGAAGGGGTATCCTTACGTTTCGGCCTATACGGCGGCGAAACATGGCACAATCGGGCTGGTGAAAAGCGCGGCGCTTGAGATGGTCAAGACCGGGATCACGGTCAACGCCCTGTGCCCCGGTTTCCTCGACACCGAGATGACCGACCACTCCGTCGCCAATATCATGGAAAAGACCGGCAAGACCGACGCCGAGGCCCGCGCCTCGCTTGCGGCCATGTCACCGCAGAAGCGGCTAATCCAACCCTCCGAGGTCTCGTCCGCCGCGCTCTGGCTCTGCTCTCCGGGGTCCGAGGGGATCACCGGTCAGGCGATTTCGATCTCGGGCGGGGAAACCTGACGAAAAACGCCGCCCGGGGGGACCGGGCGGCGTTCAGATCATGCCAGATCATGGGGGGCACAAAGGGCCAAATCAGGCCGAGAGCTCCGCTGCGACCACGTTCATCCAATAGGCCACGCCGATCGGGATCAGATCGTCGTTAAAGTCGAACCTGGGCGTATGCACGAAGGCCGCATCAGGCCCGTCGCCATTGCCGATCATCACGTAGGCCCCAGGCACCTTTTCCAGCATGAAGGAAAAATCCTCGGACCCGCCAACCAGCGGCGCTTCGGCATCGACTAGGTCGGCCCCGACCGTTGCGCCGGCGGCCTGAACCGCCCGCGCGACCTCTTCGGCCGCGTTCACCAGCGGCGGATAGCGGCGGGTATAGATCAGCCGGGCGCTGACCCCATGGGGCTGGGCGCAGCCTTCGGCAAAAGCCCCGATCGACTGTTCCAGGATATCGCGCACCTCGGGCCGGTAGGACCGCGCCGTACCGCGCACGACGACCCGCGACGGGATGATGTTGGGGCTGTTGTAATCCCCTGCCCCGATATGACCGACCGAAACCACCGCCGGGTCGTTCGACGGCACCTTGCGGGAAATGATCTGCGCCAGCGATGCGATGAACTGCGCGGCGGGAATGGTCGGATCGGTGGCGTTGTGGGGCATCGCCCCGTGGCCGCCGGTGCCTTCGAAGATCACTTCCCAGGTATCGCCTGCGCACATGTAGGGCCCGACGCGCGTCTGCACCTGGCCAAGCGGTTCCTTGGGCGCATTGTGCACCCCGTAAACCGCATCGACCGGGAAGAGGTCGAACAACCCGTCCTCGATCATCACCCGTGCGCCGCCCAGGCCTTCCTCGGCCGGTTGGAAGATGAACTGCACGGTGCCGGCGAAATCGGGATCCGCCGCCAGCTTTTCGGCCGCGCCCAGAAGCATGGTGGTGTGGCCGTCATGGCCGCAGGCATGCATCTTGCCCGGCACGGTCGAGGCGTAGGGCTTGCCCGTCTCCTCGGTGATGAACAGCGCGTCCATGTCCGCCCGCAGCGCGATGGCGCGCTGACCCGGGCGCTTGCCGCGCAAGGTGCCGACAACGCCGGTGCCGCCCAGCCCGCGATGGATCTCGATCCCCATTGCCTCAAGCCGGGTGGCAACGATGTCCGAGGTGCGGACCTCTTCAAAAGCGGTTTCGGGATGGGCGTGGATGTCGCGGCGCAGCTGGGTCAGGCGGTCGATGAAATCGGTATCGGCGCGCAGGTCGTCAGGCGTGATCGGGGGCATTCGTCTCTCTTTCCGCGGGGGTCTTGGCAGGGGTCTTGGCAGGGGCCTGGGTCGGGACCAGCGCGTTGGCGCAATGGGCCAGGCCGTGAATGAATATGGCGATGATGAAGATCGGCACGGTGATGGCAACGAAGATCGTCGGCATGTCGAAGGTCTCGGCCGTAGTGTGCAGGTTGCGCGCCAGGAAGGACCGCGCCGGGTTCATCCCGGGGCCATAGAAGCAGTAGAACAGGATCGGGCCCAGGAAGACGACGACCGCGGACCCGCGCAGCAGGGCCGCAAGGGCCAGCACGGGCCGGGGCAGCGTCACCGGCAGTTTCACCAGCCGGGGGTCGAAGCCCGTCTTGAAGGAAATCGCCGCCCCCAGCAGACCGACCCAGACCATCGCATAGCGCGCGGCCTCTTCGGTCCAGGCCGGCGGCGCGGCGAACCCGTAGCGGGCCACCACCTGCAGGGCGATGAAGCCGACCATCAGCACCAGCCCCACAAGGGCGACAAGGCGCAGAACCCGGTCAATGCCGGTGCTGAGGTAGGTCAGGAAGGTCGCGATGGACTGCATGATAGGGGCCTTGCTTGGGATGTCAGGGTCCGGGGCCCGCGCCCGCATGGCACGGACCCCGGGATCAACGCGAAATCAGTCGGCGAATTTCGCGATGAAGGCGGCGTCTTCGGCGGGCACGATCTGATCCCAGACCGCGCGCGAGGCTTCGACGAACTTGGCGCGCTCGCCCTCTTCCAGCGGCGTGATCTCGATGCCGCCATCGACGATCACCTGCTCGAAGTAGGGGGCCTGTTCCACGGCCCAGGCGCGGTTCACGGCGACGCCATGGGCAACCGCGTCATCGACCCAGGTGCGTTCCTCGTCGCTCAGCATGGAATACCAGTCGTCGGACAGCATGATGACCTTGGGCACCGGGCCCGCGTTCATCGGCGTGAAGTAGTTCAGCAGCTCGACCTGACCGGCGGCCACGACGGTCGAGGGCGGGTTGTAATGGCCCACGGCCACACCGGTCTGCAGTGCGTTCGGCGTCTCGGCCCAGGACACGACGGTCGGCTTGGCACCCCATGCGGACATGAAAGTCACCTGGTCGCCGTTCTGCGCACGCAGGCGCATGTCGGCCACGTCGTCGATCGTGCTGACCGGCTTTTCGGTGTTGAACAGGCCAAGCGACCCGCCGCGCATGGCGAAACCGGCCACCCGCAGCCCCAAGCGCGAGGCTTCTTCGTTGATCCGGTCCAGGCCCTTGCTTTCCGCGACCATGCGGTCGAACGACGCCTCGTCCGAGGTCAGGAAGGGCAGGAACAGGGTCGAGGCCCATTTCGACGCCTTCATCAGCGCGCCACCGTTGCCGATGTTCACCGCGATCAGCCCCTGAGAGGTCTGGTCGAAACGGTCGCTTTCCTTGCCCATGGTGTTCGACGGGTGCACGACCACGTTGACGCCGTGTTCGGACAGGCTTTCGGCGAAGGCATGGATGAAGACATATTCGGCGTCGTTCTTCAGGTCCTCGGTGCCGGCGAAGGCGACGATCACGTCATCCATCGCGGTGGCCTGGGTTGCCGTCAGGGCGGCCAGGCCCAGGGTTGCGGCCATAAGCGTCTGTTTCATTGGAAAATACTCCTGTTGGTTCTGGTTTTCGGAAGTCAGTTGATAAGGCCCAGGTAACGCGGCAGCGTCAGCGAGATGGCGGGCACGTAGATCAGCACGCCCAGCAGGATCAGCTCGACCACCAGGAAGGGCAGCGTCGCGCGGACCAGCCGCCAGTAGCCGATGTCGACCACGGTCGAGAGGATCAGAAGCACCCCGCCAAGCGGCGGCGTCAGCAGGCCCACGGTCAGGTTGAAGCCGACCAGGATGCCCATGTGCACCGGGTCCACGCCCAGGGCGATCGCCGGCGGGATCAGCAGCGGACCCAGAAGCGCCACGGCGGCCTTCACGTCCATGATCATGCCCGCCAGCAGGAAAATGATGTTCAGCACGATCATGTAGCCGGTCGCATCCAGCCCGATCTCGCCGATCATCTCGGCCAGCTTGCGGGGCAGCTGTTCAACCGAGGTGAGGTAGCCAAAGGTCGCCACCGCCACGAGGATGATGAAGACCGCGCCCGACAGGATCACCGTGCGGTTCAGCGCCTCGTGCACGTCCTTCAGGGTCAGGCGGCCATAGAACATGCCCACAGCGAGCGCGGCCAGCGATGCGACGCCTGCGGCCTCGGCCGGGGTCATGAAGCCGAACAGGATGCCCGACAGGATGATGACCGGCAGCGACAGCGCGGGCAGCGCCTGGAACAGCGATCCCCAGAACGGCGGGATCTCGGATCCCTTGCCGCCCGGATGGCCGTGCCGGTGCGCTAGGATGGCGTTCACCACCATCAGCACCGCCGCCAGCAGCAGCCCGGGCACCACGCCCGCCGCAAACAGCGCCACGACCGAGGTGTTCAGCAGCGCGCCGTAGAAGATCAGGATGATCGAGGGCGGGATGATCGGCCCGATGATCGACGAGGCCGCGGTGATCGCCGCCGCATAGTCGCGGCTGTAGCCCTGGCGCTCCATCTCGGGGACCAGCGTGTTGCCAAGCGCCGCCGCATCCGCCGTGGCCGAGCCCGAGATCCCCGCGAAGAAGACCGAGGTCAGGATGTTCACATGCGCCATGCCGCCCTTGAACCGGCCAAGCATCGACAGCGAAAAGCGGATCAGCGCCTCGGTCACGCCGCCGCGGTTCATCAGCTCTCCGGTCAGAATGAACAGCGGCATCGCGAGGAAGGCAAAGACATCCAGCTGGCTCATCGCCCGCTGCGGCAGGGCGGCCAAATAGCGCGCCTGATCCTGCGTGAAGAAACCGACGATGGTTGCACCGCCGACGAAATAGGCAATCGCGCTGCCCGAAAGCAGCGTCGCCAGCAGAAAGAGGAAGGGTATGAACGGCATCGGGGTCTCCTTTCCGTCAAGGAAGGGGTTTGCCGCCCTATAGGCAATACGATAAATATTGCCCGACCCATACGCATGACGTATGACTTTCATTGAAGCGTCACGAAAATTTCACGTTCGGCACCGCCTGCCCCCTGCCCCGGCCGCAGGTTCAGCGCCCGAAGGCCCGCGCGGGGGGACGCCACAAATGATTAAAGATTAAGCAAAGGGGCCGAGATGGACGGCATCAACCTGCACAGGCTTCAGGTCTTCCGCACCGTTTTCGAAACCGACAGCGTCAGCGCCGCCGCCCGCGCCATGCGCCTGTCGCAGCCCACCATCAGCCGCCACCTGCAGATCTTCGAGGACGAGCTGAACCTGACCCTTTTCCGCAATGTCGCGGGCCGGCTGGAACCGACCTGGGAGGCGCAACGGCTTTATGCCGAAAGCGGCGGGCTGTTCGAACGTCTAGGCCAGGTGGCGCAATCGGTCGACTCGATCCGGCGCGGCCAGCACGAGGCGCTGCGCATCATGGCCACCACCGCCCTGGCCCATTCGGTCCTGCCCGAGGCCGTGGGCCAGCTGCGCCGGGATTTCCCCGACCTGGAAATCGTGGTGGACGGCGGGCGGCAAAGCAACCAGCTGCCGGCGCTGCACGAAGGGTCGGTCGATCTGGCTGTCGGCGGGGCCTGGGACGGCCGGCCCGAGCTGCGGCAATGGACCATCGGCCATATGCCCCTGGTGGCGGTGCTGCCGGACGACCACCCCCGCGCCAGCGAAGACGCCTTTGATCTGGCCTGGCTGCAGGGGGCCGATTTCGTCACCCACAACGTACACGCCCCCCTTGGTGCACGGGTCGAGGCCGAGCTGAAACGCCGCAACATCCAGCCCCGCCGCAGCCTGACCGCGCTGAGCATCCCCTTTGCCGTCGGCCTGGCCCGGGGCGCGCGCATGTGCACGGTTGTCGATCGCCTGTCGGTGCCCGCGCTGAAGGGCAGCCGCATGCGGGTCCTGCCGCTTAGCGAACCGATCGGGCTTGAACTGGCCGTCGCCCAGCTGGCCGACCGCCCCGAACGCAGCCCCGTCACCGCACTGATCGCGGCCATGCGCCGGGTCTATGCCGAAACGGTCGCACAACCGCTGAACTGACGCATCCCGCACAGCAAAAAGGCCCCGTCACCGGGGCCTTCGTGGTCAGGATCGTTCTGGGCAGGATGCGCCTAGGAAGCGCCTAGGACGCGCGCTGTATCAGCTTGACCCGCGAATAGCCCGCCATCTGGGCATAGCCGCCGACGATGGCCTTGCGATCCTCGTAGGACAGCACGTGATCGACCGTCTTGAACCCGGCGGGGGCCAGCTTCTCGACCTCGTCGATGACCCTTTCGGGGCCGCCGATGCGGTTGGTGCGCACGACCTCGGCCGTCTTGGGCAGCCGGTCCTTTTCGTACTGCCACAGCGCCGCACGGGGGTGTTCGGCCCGCGCCAGGGCATCCGCCAGGCAGCGCGCATCCAGGATCGCCTGGGACGCGCCGTTGGAACCCACGGGATACATCGGATGCGCCGCATCCCCCAGAAGCGTCACGCGGCCAAAGGTCCAGCGCGGCAGCGGATCGCGGTCAGCCATGGGATATTCGAAGATCGTCGGCGTCTTCCTGACCAGCCCGCCAATGTCCATCCCCGGCACGTGAAAGCGCAGCGCATGGGGCAGCACATCCGCCAGCGACACCTGACGCGACCAATTGTCCGGCGGCGGGGTCGAGACCGCCGGATCCTTGATCCGCACGTTCACCACCCAGTTCATCAGCTGCTTGCCCTTCACCGCAGGCGCAATGGGATACAGCACGAACTTGCCGCCCAGGCCGCCGCCGATCGCCATGCTCTCGCCGTCTTCCCAGACCGGCCATTCGGCCGCGCCGCGCCACATCACGACCCCCTGCCACGAAGGCGCGCCTTCGTTCGGGTAGAAATGCCGCCGCCCGGCGGAATGGATGCCATCGGCGCAGATCAGAACTTCGGCCCGGTGCGTTTCACCCGCATCGCCCAGCACGCTGTCGGTGAAATGCGCGGTCACGCCCGACTCGTCCTGGATAAAGCCCGAAAGCCGCCGCCCGGTGCGGATCGCATCCGGGCCCAGCCGGTCGATCACCGCGTCATAGATGACCTTCTGCAAACGCCCCCGATGGATCGAAAACTGCGGCACGTCGTGGCCCGCATGCATGCCGCGCAGCTCGGTCCAGACCTCCTGCCCCTGCTTGGTCAGGTAGGACAGCTTGCGGGTGCGCACGCCGACCTTGTCCAGCGCCTCCAGCAGGCCAAGGTTGGCCAGTTCCTTGATGGCATGGGGCAGCACGTTGATGCCGACGCCCACTTCGCGGACTTCGCGGGCGGCTTCATAGATCTGAACGGGGATGCCCCGGGCGTGCAGCATCAGGGCGGTCGTCAGACCCCCGATGCCCGCCCCTGCGATAAGGACCGTCATGGATCACTCCTCCTCGGGCGGTAGGAAGTCGACCTCGTGCTTGGCCGAGACCGCGACCACATCGGCCGGGTTCGCATCGGGGCCAAGGTTGTGCAGCGCCCAGAACAGATCGAACAGCTTGCGGGTCGGTGCGACCCAGAACAGGCATTTGATGGTCTGGTCGGTCTTGTTGTAGATGCCGTGCGGAATGCCCTTGGGCAGGCGGATCAGGTCGCCGGGTTCCGCATAGGTTTCGACCCCGTTCAGCAGCACGTCGAACCGGCCTTCCAGCACGTAGATGAATTCGTCCTGCGTGGGGTGGATATGCGGCGGCACAAAGGTCCCCTTGGGCAGGGTCGCATGCCAGGCCATCGAGTTTTCGGACTTCTGCTTGGGCACATAGGTCTGGCCCAGGATGTTCCAGCTGATTTCTTCGATGCCGGTATTGGATTTCGTGACGCCGGGTATCATGGGCGGGGGTCTCCTTGACTGTCAGACATGTAGAAAACGGTCCTTCACCTGCGGTGAGGCCAGAAGTTCGGGGGTAGAGCCGGTCCAGACAACGCGGCCCTTTTCGACCACCACGTGGCGGTCGGCGAACCGGGTCAGCGCATCGACGTTCTTGTCGATGACCAGGATCGCCTCTCCCTCTTGTTTCAGCCGTTCCAGGCAGGCCCAGATGTCGGCGCGGATCAGCGGGGCCAGGCCCTCGGTCGCCTCGTCCAGGACGACCAGCTGGGGATTGGTCATCAGCGCGCGGCCGATGGCCAGCATCTGCTGTTCCCCGCCCGACAACTGGTTGCCCATATTGCGCCGACGTTCGTGCAAGCGGGGGAACAGGTCGTAGATCCGCTGCAGGGTCCATTTGCCCGGACGGGCGGTGGCGCGCAGGTTCTCCTCGACATTCAGGGTGGGAAAGATCTGCCGGCCTTCCGGCACATAGCCCAGCCCCGCCAGCGCGATCCGGTGCGGATCGGCCCCGGTCAGGTTCTTGCCGCCGATCTTGACCGACCCGGCGCGTGGCTTGACCAGCCCGAAGATCGACTTGATCGTCGTGGTCTTGCCCATGCCGTTGCGGCCCAGAAGGGTCACGACCTCGCCTTCGCGGACGCGAAAATCGATGCCGAAAAGGATCTGGCTGTCGCCGTAGCCGGCCTCGAGCCCATTGACGTCCAGCATCACGCGGCCTCCTCTTCTTCGCCCAGGTAGGCGGCCCGCACCTGCGGGTCCGACCGGATGGCCTGCGGTGTGCCGGTCGCGATGATGCGCCCATAGACCAGCACCGAAACCCGGTCGGCCAGCTGGAAGACCGCGTCCATGTCATGTTCGATCAGGACCATGGTGAACCGCCCCTTCAGCCGTTGCAGGTTGGCGACGAAGGTTTCCGCATCCTCGCCCCCTACCCCGGCCAGGGGTTCGTCCAGCAGCAGCACCGAAGGTTCGGTGGCCAGGGCGATCGCCAGCTCCAACCGGCGATGTTCCCCGTGGCTGAGCGATTTGGCCAGAACGTCGGCCCGGTGATCCAGCCCCGCTTCGGCCAGGGCCTTCAGCGCGGCGCGGTTCAGCGCCTCTTCCCGCGCGACGGTGCCGAAGAACCGGAAGGACGACCCTTCCCGTGCCTGCACCGCCAGGGCCACGTTTTCCAGCGTGGTGAACCCCGGCAGGACAGATGTGATCTGGAACGACCGCGCCAGCCCCAGCTTGACCCGGTCGGGCATCGACAGCCGGGTGATGTCGCGATCCCCAAGGGACACGGACCCGCCGTCGGACCCAAGCTGCCCGGAAAGCTGGGAAATCAGCGTCGTCTTGCCGGCCCCGTTCGGGCCGATGATGGCGTGGATTTCGCCCGGCTCCACCGCCAGGGACACGTCATCGGTGACCTTCAGCGCGCCGAAGCTTTTCGTCAGGTTGCGAACCGTCAAAGACGTCATTCCTGTCTCCTTGCGATACCGGCCTTTTCCAGAAGCCCCGTGATGCCACGCGGCGAGAAGAGCACCATGAGAACCAGGAACACCCCGAAGAACAGCTTCCAGTGTTCCGACAGCGCGCCCAGCCATTCCTCAAGCAGCAGCGCGGCAACTGCGCCCGCGATCGGCCCGGCCAGCGTGCCCACGCCGCCCAGCACGACCATCACGATCAGCTCTCCCGAGCGGTGCCAGGACATGAAGGCCGGCGACACGAATTGCGCCTGGTTGGCCAGCATGACCCCGGCCACCGCCGTGATGCAGCCCGAGATGACGAAGGCCGTCAGCTGGTAGCGGAAGGGCGAATAGCCGATGGCCTCCATCCGGGTTGGGTTTTCGCGGATGCCGGTCAGCACCCGGCCAAAGCGCGACCCGACAATGCGGTGACACAGGACGAACAGCGCGACCAGGATCGCCAGCGTGGTGTAATAGAGCCCGAAGTCGGATTTAAGCAGATCCATCCCCAGCACGGTCGACCGCTGCATCAGCGCCACCCCGTCGTCCCCGCCATAGGCCGAGAGAGAGATGAAGAAGAAGAACGCCATCTGGCCGAAGGCCAGGGTGATCATGATGAAATAGACGCCCTTGGTGCGCAGCGAAATCGCCCCCGTCACCAGCGCGAAGATGGCCGAGATCGCGATCGCCGCAAGGATCTGCAGCACCAGGTCATTGACGCCCCAGCTGGCCAGGATCGCCACCGCATAGGTGCCGAACCCCAGGTAGGCCGCGTGGCCAAAGCTGACCATCGCGCCGTAGCCAAGGATCAGGTCCAGCGCCATGGCGGCGATGGCAAAGGCCAGGATCCGGGTGCCGATCAGCACGTAGAAGGGATCGTTCAGCGCGGCCGCCAGCGGCGGCATCAGCGCGAACAGGACAAACAGGACCAGCGCAGCTTTCAGTCGCCCGGTCAGGGCGCGGCGCGGCGCGGTCAGCGTTGCGGTTGCGTCGCTCATGCGGTCCTCCCGAACAGGCCGGCGGGTTTGACCGACAGGATGACGGCCATCAGGATGTAGACAAGCATCGGGGCCAGCACGCGGCCCGTCTGTCCGGCGGCGGCGGGATCCATGATCTCACGCAGCCAGATCGGGCCAAAGACGCCGCCCACGGTGTCCACCACCGCAACCAGCAGCGCGCCCAGAAACGCCCCCTTGACCGATCCGATGCCGCCGATGACGACAACCACGAAGGTCAGGATCAGCACGGATTCCCCCATGCCGGTGTCCACCGACAGGATCGGCGCAACCAGCGCGCCAGCCAGGCAGGCCAGCACCGCGCCCAGGGTGAAGACCACGGCAAACAGCCGGTTGATGTCCACGCCAAGCGCCGAGACGGTCGAGCGGTTGGTGGCCCCGGCCCGCAGCAGCATGCCGACGCGGGTGTAGTTGACCATCACGAACAGCCCCAGGCCCACGGCCAGGCCCGCCACGATGATGGCGATGCGGTAGACCGGGTATTTCAGCGGCCCCATCAGCGGGATCGAGCCCGAGAAGACATCCGGCATCGGCACCGACAGGGGCGCGGTGCCCCAGATGATCTTGACCGCTTCGGTTGCGATCATCACCAGGCCGAAGGTGGCCAGCACCTGGTCCAGGTGTGAGCGCGCATATAATCGTCGCATCACCACGAATTCGAGGATCAGCCCCACTAGCACGGCGGCCGGCAGCATCAGCAGGAAACCCCACCAGAAGCTGCCCGTGGCCGCCGCGAAAGTCGCGATCAGGTAGGCGCCCACCATGTACAGGACGCCGTGGGCCAGGTTGATCACGTCCATGATCCCGAAGACGAGCGTCAGGCCCGCCGCAATCAGGAACAGCAACACGCCCAGCTGTACGCCGTTGAGCAGTTGCAGGACAAAAAGGTTCATCATGGTCGTAATCCCCCTGGCCGTCTAACCGATCACATCTTGCACTGGTCGGCGTAGTTATCGACGTAGTCGTCGAAGATCTTCTCCTTGACCGAGGTGCCGTACATGCCGTCCTCGCGCTTCACCGCCTCGACCAGGTAGAAGTCCTGGATCGGGAAGTTGTTCTTCCCGAACGAGAAGTCGCCGCGCGGGCTGTCGAAATCGGCTTCCTTGATGGCGGCGTGCAGCGCGGCACGGTCCGTCAGGTCTCCGCCCACCTTGGCGACGGCGCTGTTGATCAGCTGGGCCGCGTCATAGGCCTGCATGGCATAGGTGCCCGGCACCGCGCCGTATTTGGCGATATAGCCGTCGACGAATTCCTTGTTCGCGGCGTTGTCCATGTCCGGGGCCCAGTTGGCACCGCCCAGCATGCCGACGGCGGCATCCTGCGTTGCGGGCAACGTGGTTTCATCCACGGTGAAGGCCGACAGGAAGGGGATGCCCGACAGGCCCGCCTGGCTGTACTGCTTCACAAGGTTCACACCCATGCCGCCGGGCATGAAGGTAAAGACTGCATCGGGCTGGAAGGCCGCGATCTGTGCCAGCTCGGACGAGAAGTCCAGCTGCCCCAGTTCGGTGTAGATCTCGCCGGCCGTGCCGCCCTTGTAGGAATTCTTGAACCCTGCCTGGCTGTCCTTGCCCGCCTGGTAGTTGGGCGTCATCAGGAAGACGTTGTTGTACCCCTGGGCCTGGGCATAGGCGCCCATGACTTCGTGGTTCTGGTCGTTCTGATACGAGGTCGTGTAGAAGTTCGGATTGCAGGCCTCGCCCGCCAGGGTCGAGGTCCCTGCGTTGGTCGAGATCAGAACCGTCCCGGTCGAGGTGACCGGCTGCACGATGGCCATCAGGATGTTGGAAAAGATCGGGCCGACGACGAAATCGACATTGTCGCGCAGCACCAGCTCATTCGCTTTCTGCGCGGCCAGGTCGGGCTTGCCTTCGTCATCGACGATGATGATCTCGGTCTTCATGCCGCCCAGCTCGCCGATCTTCTCGGCGGCCAGCAGGAACCCGTCGCGGGCCTGCTCGCCCAGGGCCGCGGGCGGGCCGGACAGGGTGTAGACAAGGCCGATCTTCAGCACATCGTCGCTGGCCCCGGCGGGCACATCCTGTGCGATTGCAGGGGCCGTCAGGCCCATGGCCAGGACGGTGGATGCAAGTAGTCTGGATTTGTGGTTCATGATTGAACTCCCTTGTTGAGACATGCGGCTTTTGCCGTCTGATTGGGCGCTAGGCCTCTTTGCCTGACGCGTCACACCGGGCATTCAGCGGGGCAACGCGTTGCAGATGCAAGTTATTTTCTGGTCACCTCGTCATTCGCCCCCCAGCACGACGCGCAACATCGCACTTTCCGGATCCATCAATCCGTCGATGACGTTGAAATGATGCCGGTCCGGTTCGGGCACATCCTGCGTAACGCAGCCCAGCCCGTGCCAGATGTTCGACAGCAGCGCGGACTGGCGCAGGAATTCCTGCCGCTCGCCACCGCCGACCCAGGTCGTCAGCCGCACGTTCGGCAGCGGGCGTTTCAGGGCCGGGCTGTTGGCCTCGGCGCTTTGCATGTCCAGCCCGAGAACCTGGTTGCGCGCGGTCTTCAGCATCGGCCGCAGGTCATGCAGCCCCGAGATCGACAGCACATGAGCGAGCCGGTCACGTACGGGACCGGAGAGCGGCGTGTCCTCGCACATCATCGCAGTGACAAGGTGACCGCCGGCGGAATGGCCCGACAGGACGATCGGCCCCGCGACCTCGCCCGCCGCATGGTTGATCGCCGCCCCGACCTGCGCGGTGATCTCAGCGATCGAGACATCGGGGCACAGATCATAGGACGGCATCATCACCGCCCAGCCCCGCGCCAGCGGACCAGCGGCCAGATGCGACCAGAAGGACTTGTCCAGCGCGACCCAGTAGCCGCCGTGCACGAAGACGAACAGACCCTTCGGCGTGCCCTCGGGCAGGAACAGATCATAGCGGTGGCGCACCCCCGCCCCATAGGCGATATCAAGCCGCGCATCCGCGCCTTCGCGGAAGGCAGACGACGGCCCGACCCAGGCGGCGGGATAGCCGGATCCACCCGGAATATTGCGCGCGTTCTCATAGGCGTCATCCCAATCGGTGACGATGTGAGCAACCATGCAGACCTCCCTTTCAGGCCTTGTTTTATTGACATCCCCGCCCTGTTTTCAGGGTCACGAATGCCGCTTCGTTAAGCTCACGTTACCCGCACTCAAATATATTTCAAGCTCAAACCTTTTTTGCTTGAAATAATTTTTTGGCCTGCCTAGCCTTTGATCATCGACACCGCAAACAACGCCGGAGGGCTCTGTGACGATGAACGGCCCCAAGACCGAGAAGGCCCAAAGCGACGGCCCCGCCGCCGCCCTTGGCACCCCGTCGAAGGAACGTCTGCGCATGTGGCTGAGGATGCTGAAAAGCACCCGCCGGGTCGAAGCGCAGCTGCGTGAAAACCTGCGGACCGAGTTCAACTCCACCCTGCCCCGCTTTGATGTGATGGCCGCGCTGTCGCGCTATTCCGACGGGCTGAAGATGTCCGCCCTGTCGGGCGTGCTGAAGGTATCGAACGGCAATGTCACCGGCATCGTCGACCGTCTGGTCGACGAAGGACTGGTGGTGCGCGTGCAGGTCCCCGGCGACCGCCGCGCCTCTCTCGTGCGGCTGACCCGCAAGGGGGAAGAGGTCTTTGCCGCCCAGGCCCTCGCCCACGAGGCCTGGATCGATGAATTGCTGGGCAGTTTCACGCCCGAGGAGGCGCGCATGGTCTCGGACCATTTCGACATGATGCGCGATGATGATGAGGAGGAAGGCCAATGAGGGCCGATACGAAACATTTTCTGTGCCAGATCGAGGACGGCATCGCGACCATCCGCCTGGACCGTCCCGACCGCAAGAACCCGCTGACCTTCGACAGCTATGCCGAATTGCGCGACTGGTTCCGCGATCTGCACTACGACGACACGATCAAGGCCGTGGTCTTTGCCTCGAATGGCGGCAATTTCTCCTCCGGGGGCGATGTGCATGACATCATCGGCCCACTCACCCGGATGTCGATGAAGGAGCTGCTGCAATTCACCCGGATGACCGGCGATCTGGTCAAATCCATGCTGAACTGCGGCAAGCCGATCATCACCGCCGCCGATGGCGTCTGTGTCGGTGCCGGCGCGATCATCGCCATGGCGTCCGACCTGCGGGTCGCCACGCCCGAGGCGAAATGCGCCTTCCTGTTCACCCGCGTCGGCCTTGCCGGCTGTGACATGGGCGCCTGCGCCATGCTGCCCCGCATCATCGGCCAGGGCCGCGCGAACGAACTGCTTTACACCGGCCGCGCCATGACTGCCGACGAAGGCGAAAGATGGGGCTTCTGGAACCGCCTGATCCCCGCCGACCAGCTGGAAGCCGAGGCCGTCGCCTGGGCCAGGAAGATCGCCGAGGGCCCGAACTTCGGCCACATGATGACCAAGACCATGCTGCAGCAGGAATGGTCCATGTCGCTGGACCAGGCCATCGAGGCCGAAGCCCAGGCCCAGGCCATCTGCATGCAGACCGAGGATTTCACCCGCGCCTACAACGCCTTCGTCGCGAAGGAAAAACCCGTGTTCGAGGGCGACTGATGGCCGATCGGACCTTCCTTGACTGGCCCTTCCTGACGCCCGCCCACAAGGACCACGCCATGGCGCTGGACCAATGGGCCCAAGGGCTGGGCGCGATCGACCACCGCGACACCGACAACGCCTGTCGCGCGCTGGTGGCGAAACTGGGCGCGGATGGCTGGCTAAACCCCACGGCCGTCGATCCCGCCAACCCGCAGCCGCTGGACGTGCGCACCCTGTGCCTGTCCCGCGAAACCCTGGCCCGTCATGACGGGCTGGCCGATTTTGCCTTCGCCATGCAGGGCCTTGGAACCGGGGCAATTTCGCTGTTCGGTTCGCCCGAACAACAAGGTGAATGGCTTCCCCTGACCCGTTCGGGTCGGGCGATTTCCGCCTTTGCACTCACGGAACCTCAATCCGGGTCGGATGTCGCCAATTCCACCATGACGGCCCGCGACGACGGCGACGCATGGGTATTGGATGGGGAAAAAACCTGGATCTCGAACGGCGGGATCGCGGATGTCTACACGCTCTTCGCCCGCACCGGTGAAGGCCCGGGGGCCAAGGGCCTGTCGGCCTTCATCGTGCCCGCGGACACGCCCGGCTTCGAGATCGCCGAGCGGCTGGACACCATCGCCCCGCATCCGCTGGCCACCCTGCGCTTCACCGGCGCGCGGCTGCCGAAATCGGCGCTGATCGGCGCGCCGGGTCAGGGGTTCAAGATCGCCATGTCGGTGCTGGACGTCTTCCGCACCACCGTGGCCGCCGCCGGCCTGGGCTTTGCCCGCCGCGCCCTGGACGAAGCCACGGCCCGCGTCATGGCCCGCAAGGTCCAGGGCAAGCCCCTGGCCGATCTGCAGATGGTTCAGGCGCATATCGCGGAAATGGCGCTGCGCGTCGATGCCTCGGCCCTGCTGGTCTATCGCGCCGCCTGGACCAAGGACAGCGGCGCCCCCCGCGTCAGCCGCGAGGCCGCGATGGCCAAGCTTTTCGCCACCGACGAGGCCCAGAAGGTCATCGACGCGGCGCTTCAGCTGCATGGCGGTGACGGGGTCAAATCCGGCGAAACCGTCGAACGTCTGTATCGCGAGATCCGCGCGCTGCGGATCTACGAAGGGGCCTCGGACGTGCAGAAAGTCATCATCGCCCGCCAGACGCTGGATGCAGCACTGGCCGGCTGACGAAACCAGAAAAACAAAAACCGGCATGGACCGGCAACAGGGAGTTCGAAACAACAAAGATGGCACCTCAGACCCTCAACCTCGGCCCCTCGGCCCATGTCGACACATACACCCGCGACAACCTTCCCCCGGCGGATCAATGGCCCGATCTGCTGATGGATGGCTTTGACTATCCCGATCACCTGAACGTCGGCGTCGAGCTGACCGATGCCATGGTCGACAAGGGCTTTGGCGACAACACCGCCCTGATCGGCAACGGCCGCCGCCGCACCTACAAGGAACTGGCCGACTGGACCAACCGCCTGGCCCACGCCATGGCCGAGGATCTGGGCGTGCAGCCCGGCAACCGCGTGCTGATCCGGTCCGCCAACAACCCCGCCATGGTCGCCGTCTGGCTGGCCGCCACCAAGGCCGGCGCGGTCGTGGTGAATTCGATGCCCCTGCTCCGCGCGGGGGAACTGACGGCCATCGTCGACAAGGCCAAGATCCAGTTCGCCTTCTGCGACACGCGGCTGATGGACGAAATGGCCACCTGCGCCAAAACGTCGGAATACCTGGAAAAGGTCGTGGGCTTTGACGGCACCTCGAACCACGACGCGGAACTGGACCGGCTGGCGCTGGAAAAGCCCGTGCATTTCGACGCGGTGAAGACCGGGCGCGATGACGTGGCGCTGCTTGGGTTTACCTCTGGCACCACCGGGTCGCCGAAAGCCACCATGCATTTCCACCGCGACATCCTGATCATCGCGGATGGCTACGCGAAAGAGGTCCTGGGCGTCACGCCCGAAGACGTGTTTGTGGGGTCCCCTCCGCTCGCATTCACGTTCGGGCTGGGCGGTCTGGCGGTGTTCCCGCTGCGCTTCGGCGCGGCGGCGACGCTGCTGGAAAACGCCTCTCCGCCCAATATGATCGAGATCATCCAGAAATATAAGGCCACGGTCAGCTTCACCGCGCCCACGGCCTACCGGGTGATGCTGCGCGCGATGGACGAAGGCGCGGACCTGTCGTCGCTGCGCGCCGCCGTCTCTGCCGGGGAAACCCTGCCCGCGCCCGTCTACGAGGAATGGATCGAAAAGACCGGCAAGCCCATGCTGGACGGCATCGGCGCGACCGAGATGCTGCACATCTTCATTACCAACCGCTTTGACGACCACCGCCCCGCCTGCACCGGCAAGCCCGTACGCGGATACGAGGCCAAGGTGATCGACGACGACGGGGCCGAGGTCCCGCGCGGCACGGTCGGACGCCTGGCCGTGCGTGGCCCGATCGGCTGTCGCTACATGGCCGATGACCGGCAGAAGAAATACGTGCTGGACGGCTGGAACATCACCGGCGACGCGTTCTTCATGGACGAAGACGGCTATCTGCACTTTGCCGCCCGCAACGACGACATGATCGTCTCCTCGGGCTACAATATCGCGGGCCCCGAGGTTGAAGCCGCCCTTCTGTCACACCCGGCGGTGGTGGAATGCGCCGTCATCGGCCAGCCGCATGAGGAACGCGGCACCATCGTCGAGGCCCACGTCGTCGTCGCCGAAGGGCACGAGCCGGGCGAGAAACTGGTGAAGGCGCTGCAGGAACACGTCAAGGCGACCATCGCGCCCTATAAATACCCCCGCTCGGTCAAGTTCACCAAGGCGCTGCCCAAGACCGAATCCGGCAAGATCCAGCGCTTCCGCCTGAAGAACTGATCCCCGGTTACCGGAACAACAAAGGCCCCGCACTGCGGGGCCTTTTGCATTGCTTGGGGCTTGGACATCACGGCCAGAGCGCGAAAAGATAGATCCCGTATCCGGCAAGAAGCACCCCGCCCTCGCGCCGGTCGACCTTCAGCCCGGTCGCGGCCACCAGCACCAGCAGCAGCGTGACCCCCAGCATCACCAGCGCATCGAACCGCGCGATCTCGACCGGCACGGTGCCGGGTGCGATCAGCGCCGTCGCGCCCCCGATGCCCAGGATATTGTAGATGTTGGACCCAACAATATTGCCAAAGGCCACGTCCCCCTGCCTGCGCAGCGCCGCCACCAGAGAGGTCACAAGTTCGGGCATCGAGGTACCAATGGCCACGATCGTCAGCCCGATCACCGTTTCACTGATGCCGAAGGTCCGCGCCAGCGTGACCGCACCGTCGACCAGCAGCCCGCCGCCCAGAAGGATCGCCACCAGCCCGCCAAGGGCCAGCGCCAGCGCGGTCCAGATCGCCGGGCGCTTGGCCCCCGGTTCAAGCGCCGGATCGACGGCCCCAAGCGCCACCTCTTTGTCATGCAGCGCGCCCGTGGGTGCCCCCCGCCGCTCCTGCTGAATGGTCAGCCAGATATAGGCGACCAGCGCCAGCACAAAGCCCCCGCCGACCAGCGGGCCAAAGGGCACCACCAGCGCCAGCGCGGCAAACACCGCCGCAACCACCAGCATGACCGCCGCATCCCGCCGCAGCGCCGCCCGCGCCACCACCACCGGGGTCACCAGGGCCGAGGCCCCGACGATCAGCAGGATATTGGCGATGTTCGACCCGACGATATTGCCATAGGCGATGCCCGGCGCGCCCGACAACGCGGCGCGCACCGATGTCACCAGTTCCGGCATCGAGGTGCCGAAGCCCACAAGCGTCAAGCCGATCACCAGCGGGGATACGCCCAGCCGTTCGGCCACCTGCACCGCCCCGCGGACTAGGAAATCCCCGCCCAGGATCAGCAGCACCAGCCCGCCCAGCAGGGGCGCCCAGATTTCGGTCAGCATCGGTTTTGTCCTTCCTGACGGCCCGTCCCCGACGGGATCGCGACCATGACGCGGCGCTTTGCCTCTCGCGGCCGCCCCCCTCAGGTGGGATGCTGCCGCCCCCCCGCACAAGGAGCCCGCGAAAATAATTTCAGCAGCTTGCCCGGCGGCTTATTGCACGACCGAGGGGCTTTCCCCGAAGCGGTCGCGATAGTCGCGCGAAAACCGGCCCAGATGGGAAAAGCCGACGGAATAGGCGACCTCGGTCACCGAGGCGCGGTTCAGCCGGCGCGCCAGCATGTAACGCGCCATGTCCAGCCGCACGTCGCGCAGGTAACGCATGGGCGACACGCCAAAGGCCGACTTGAACCCCAGTTGCAGCGACCGGACGTTCAGCCCGGCGGCCTTTGCGATATCCTCGACCCGCAGGGGATCGGCGATGTTTTCATGCAGGTATTCCAGCGCACGGCGCATCTGGCGCGACTGCGGGGCGCGTGTCGCCCGCCACAGCATGTGACTGACGTTGCTTGGCTGGCTCTCCAGCAGGACCGAGGCGAGTTGAAGCTCGGCCCAGGCCTCGTTCAACCCCGGATCACCGGACCACAGGTCCCCGTCACCCGCGGCCCGTGCAGCGGCCACGACGCGACCAAACAGCCGCTGCCCGCCGGCGCGGGTTAGATCCACGCGCGGATCAAAGCGCACGGCCCCGGGAAGCGGCGCGCCGATCAGGCTTTCCGCCGCCCGGTCCAGCAGCCCCTTGTTCACCTGCAACAACAGCTTGCGGCAGCCCTGCCCCCAGATCATCGTGGTTTCGCGGTCCGGGTTCAGGATCGTCGCTACCTGCGCGCCAGCCTCGACCACCTCACCGCGATGCGTGATCCGTGCCTGCCCACGCAGCGGGAACTGCAACAGATAGAAATCTTCAAGCCGTCCGGGGTCGATCGCGACCTCGGCCCCGTAGCCAAGCGCGTTCAACGACAGCTCGGCCCCGCCGATGTGATCGTGCTGCACCGCCAGCCGCGTGCCCTGCCGGATGTCCAGCCGGTGATCGCAGAAGGCACGGCCCACGACCTCGCGCGCTTCGGACAGGTCTTCGGTCCGCAGGATGGGAAATCCTGCCAGCAAGCCGTCCAAAGCAAGGTGCATCGCCTGAGCCATGTTCAAAGTCTGGGCGAGTGTCACATTTATTTCAAGCTTGAAGCACCCCCGGCCCATTCGGATTCGCAATCTGGATAAGCGCTGGCCGGAAACTCGGGCAGAGTTTGGGGGACGGGCCCGCACAGGCCCGCACCAACAGGCCCGCCAAAGGGCCACCCCAACAGGAAGGAAACGCGAAATGGAACCAGGAGTCACCCCCGCCGACGGATCCGTCGAAGGCAAGCAGTGGAATGTCGTAGGCCATACCTATACCCCCAAGCTGCACAGCGAAAACGCCATGATCTGGCATGCCATCATCCCCGATGGCACCGGCGTGCCGCCGCATATCCACCCCACGCAGGACGAATGGATCGTCATGCTGACCGGCAACCTTGAAGTCGCCTTTGGCGACAAGGTGGTCAAGGCCGGCCCCGGCGACACGGTCAAGATGCCCATGGGCATTGCGCATGGGATCTCGAACGTGTCGGGGGCCGAGGCGACCTGCGTCTTCGGTGTCGCGCCCTCGCGCAAGCTGTTCGATCTGTTCGGTCAGCTTGATGGCGTCACCGACCCAGAAGAGCTGGTGCGCATCTCGGCCGCGCACGAAGTCGACTTCCTGCCGCCGCCGGCGGAATAAGGGGGACGTTTCATGGTCAATCGCAAGAAGGTGGCCGTGATCGGCGGCGGGGTTTCGGGCCTCGCCGCTGCCAAGGCCTTTGACGAAAAGGGACACCGCGTCTGCGGGTTCGAACGCAGCCACGACTTCGGCGGCGTCTGGGAATTGTCCCGATCCTACCCCGATGTGCAGACGCAATCGCCCAAGGATCTGTATTGCTATACCGATCTGCCGATGCCCAAGGACTATCCCGAATGGCCCAAGGGTCCGCAGGTGCATGCCTATCTGCATTCATACGCCGCGAAACACCGGCTGGCGCGCCTGTTCAAGCTGAACACCGACGTGCTGTCGATGGACCGCCGCACCGATGGTCAGCCGGGCTGGACCCTGCGTCTGCGGTCAGGTGACAACGAATGGTCCGAGGATTTCGACTTTGTCGCGATCTGCACCGGCCAGTTCTCGGAAAAGAACATCCTCACCCATCCGGGTCAGGAGGCATTCACAGAGGCCGGCGGCACGGTCCTGCATTCCTCGGATTACACCGATCCGGCGATGTGCAAGGGCAAGCACGTGGTGGTTCTGGGGGCGTCCAAGTCCGGCACCGACATCGCGGTGAATGCCGCGAAGAACGGCGCGAAATCGGTGCATCTGGTCTATCGCGAAAACGTCTGGCGGGTGCCCTATTTCGTCGGCGGCATCAACTTCAAGCGGCTGCTCTACATGCGGGCGCAGGAGATGCAGTTCAACGGCTGGGGCCGCGGTCCGCTGAAAAAGGCGCTGGCCGCGATCACCAAGCCGCTGGTCTGGGCCAATTTCCGCGGGCTTGAGACGCTGTTGAAGCTTCAGCTGGGTCTGAAGAAACATAACATGGTCCCCGACGCCCCGATCGAGAAAGAGGCCTCCTGTTCCCTGCCCATCGTCACCCCGGGCCTGTTCGAGGCGCTGAATGCCGGGACGATCAAGCCGGTCATCGGGTCGATCGACCATTATGAGCCGGGCCGCGTCACCCTGACCACGGGCGACACGATCCCCTGCGACCTGTCGATCCTTGCGGTCGGCTGGAAGCTGGGCGTGCCCTATCTGGCGCAGGACTACCGCGACAAGCTGATCGAGGAGGACGGCCAGTACCGCACCTACCGCCTGTCGGTGAACCCGGACCTGCCCGACATGGGGTTTGTCGGCTTCAACTCATCCTTCTGCACCGTCCTCTCGGCCGAGATGATCGCCAACTGGCTGGTGCGCTACATGGATGGCCAGCTGAAACGCCAGCCCTCCCGGGATGAGATGGACCGCTCGATCGAGCAGATGCTGCACTGGCGCCGCAAGGAACGCCCGGCGGCGCAGGTCTATGGCGGGCTGTGTTCGGCCCCGTTCCATTTCCAGCATTTCGACGAATTGATGCAGGACATGGGCGCAACCCGGTGGAAACGGTCGAACCCGCTGAAGGAAATCTTCAGCTATCCCGACGCGGGGGCCTACGGCCAGTTCCTGGCCACGGCACCGCAGTATCAGGCGGGCTGATCCGGGGTTTCGGATTGTTCCTGAAGGCCGGTCTGTCCGGCGACATCCCGGCGGTCTTCCCGCCGGACGGATTGCGCCCCTGTCCCGGGCGCAATCCTATATTTCCGGGCCTTTGTTTCCGGGCCTTTGTTTCCGGGCCTTTGTTTCAGGCCCCTGTTCCCGCGATCCCCGGCCCTTCGGCCAGCGAGATCCCGGGCCGGACACTCAGCCCAGCTTGTCTTTCACCATCGGACCGGCCGCGCCGAAATCCATCTGGCCGGTGTACTTGCCCTTCAGCACGCCCATGACCTTGCCCATGTCGCGGATCGACTCGGCGCCCACCTCGGCGATGGCGGCGTCGATCGCTGCGGCGACCTCTTCCTCTTCCAGCTGGCGGGGCAGAAAGGCCTCGATATAGCCGATCTCGTGGCGTTCCTGTTCGGCCAGGTCGATGCGGCCGCCCTCTTCATAGGCGCGCGCGCTTTCCTGGCGCTGCTTGACCATCTTGCCGAGGATCGCCAGCACTTCGGCCTCGTCCACGCCATCCTCACGGCCATCGCCCCGGGCCGCGATGTCGCGGTCCTTGATGGCGGCATTGATCAACCGCAGCGTGCTAAGCCGGTCGGCATCACGATCCTTCATCGCCTGCTTGAGCGCGCCGGTGATCTGGTCTCGAAGTTGCATCCATTCATCCCACATGGTTCAGAGGCCGGACCCTATCCCCGCCGCGCCGCGGACACAACCGTTGCGCCGCGACGGCACCCGGCATCTGGCCAGCCATGCCCCGAACCTATGCACCCGTATAGGCAGACTGGCGGCACCCCTGTCCGAATGGCAGGCAAAACCCTGCCGGAACGGCCTTGACCCTCCTTCGTCGCACCCTTACGTAGTGGCCAATTTGCCACCCGACAGAGGCCGCAAAATGCCCCACACGTACCAAGCGAAACCGACCGCCTGCCTGGCCCTGGCCAATGGCACCATCTTCATGGGCAAGGGCTTTGGGGCCACCGGCGAAACGGTGGCCGAACTCTGCTTCAACACTGCCATGACCGGTTACCAGGAAATCATGACCGACCCCTCCTATGCGGGGCAGATCGTGACCTTTACCTTCCCGCATATCGGCAACACCGGCATCACGCCGGAAGATGACGAAACCGCAGACCCCGTCGCCAACGGCATGGTGGTCCGCTGGAACCCGACCGAATCGTCGAACTGGCGTGCTGCGTCGGAACTGTCCGACTGGCTGGCCGCGCGCGGCCGCATCGCCATCGGCGGCATCGACACCCGCCGGCTGACCCGCGCCATCCGCGCCCAGGGTGCGCCCCATGCCGCGCTGGCCCATGATCCCGAAGGTAACTTCGACATCGAGGCGCTGGTCGCCAAGGCGCGCGAATTCCCCGGCCTTGTCGGCCTGGACCTGGCCAAGGACGTCACCTGCGCCCAGTCCTATCGCTGGAACGAAACCAGATGGGCCTGGCCCGAGGGCTTCGGCACCGTGAAAGAACCCAAGCACAAGGTCGTTGCCATCGACTACGGTGCCAAGCGCAACATCCTGCGCTGCCTGGCCTCGGCCGGCTGTGACGTCACCGTCCTGCCCGCCTCGGCCACCGCGGACGAGGTGCTGGCCCACAACCCCGACGGCGTCTTCCTGTCGAACGGCCCCGGCGACCCGGCGGCCACCGGTGCCTATGCCGTGCCGATGATCCAGGGCGTGATGGAGAAATCCGACCTGCCGATCTTCGGCATCTGCCTGGGCCACCAGATGCTGGCGCTGGCGCTTGGCGCAAAGACCGTCAAGATGAACCACGGCCACCACGGCGCGAACCACCCGGTGAAGGACCACGAGACCGGCAAGGTCGAGATCACCTCGATGAACCATGGCTTCGCCGTGGACAGCCAGTCCCTGCCCGAGGGCGTGATGGAAACCCATGTCTCGCTGTTCGACGGATCGAACTGCGGCATCCGCATGAAGGACCGCCCGGTCTTTTCCGTCCAGCACCACCCCGAGGCCAGCCCCGGCCCGCAGGACAGCTTCTACCTGTTCGAGCGTTTCGCGGCCTCGATGGACGCGCGCAGCTGACCTGATCGCGGCTAAGCGGACACTTTACGACCGGGGCCCCACGTGGGCCCCGTGACGTTTGTGCCGCTGCCTTTTCGCCAGGTTTTGCACGGGTTTTCCGGCAGCTTTCTGGCGATTTTCCATCGGATTTCCATCGGCCGTTAACCAGATCTTCAGGCAATATTAACCGCCCCCGCTCAATCCTCGGGTCAGAGCATTCTCGGGGGCGGTTTCATGTCGACCAAAGACCTGCGCAGACAGGTACGACCACAATCAGGGCCATCCGATGGCAATGGCGGGCCTGTCGGTGGCGTGTCGTCTGACACTGCGCAGGCCCCCGGTCCTGCGCCTCAGCCCCCTGTTTCGGAACCCTTTGCCCATTGGCCGAACCCGGCACGCACGCCCCTTTCCGACGATCGCACCAAGTCCTGGGACGCCCCCGTTCCGGAGGCCAAGGCTCCGCCCCGCGCGGATCACCCTGTTGGCCCGACAGGTCCGGACAGCCAGGCCAGTTTCACCAGCGGTACTTTGCCCTACGGCACGTCGAACCGCGACATCGGGCCTGGGATGAACGCCGGTCACTCCGCCGCCACAGATAATACCTTCTCCGACACCACTCCGACGCATCCCGACCGCGCCACCAATTCCAGCGACAAAACCAAAACCCCCGGCTTCGCCGACGCCCAATCGCTGTTTGTGCCCGCCCCGCGCGCGCGCCCCTCGCCACCACACAGCCTACGCCTTCCCGATCCGCCCGCCGTCACTCCGATCCCGACGCGCCCCGGGGCCCTGCCACCCGCTGCACTGCAAGCCCAGGCAAGGGATCTGCGCCGCGCCTACGCTCAAGGTGACCTCAGCGAGGCGCGGATGCTCGACCTGCTCGCCCGCACCTGTGGCTGCCAGCGCATCGACCTGGCCCTGACCCCGCCGGACCCCGCGCTTGCCTTGGCCCATGACCCGGCGCTGTGCCTGCAGCACCAATGCCTGCCCTGGCGCGACAGGGACGGCACAATCTGGATCGCCACCGCCGCGCCCGAGGATTTCCCTCGCGCCCTTTCCGCACTTTTCCCCCTTGGCCTGCCGCCCGGCCTTCAGGCCAGACCCGTGGTGGCCAGCCGCGACGCCATCCAGCGGGCATTGGCCGAACCGCACCGCGCCCCCCTGACGCAGCGCATGGCCACACGCACCGCCGCCGCCCTCTCGGCCCGCACCCATCCCGGCCGCGCCCTGGGCGGCATGATCGCCGTGCTCCTCTCCTGCCTTCTTGCGCTCTGGGTTGCTGGCCCGTTGAACCTGCCGGATCTGTTGACCAGCCTTGCCATCGGGGCTGTTGCCGTGGCCTCGCTGCTCAAGGTCTCGGCCGCGCTGCGCCACCTGACCCGCCCCGACGACCAGACCGCACCGCCCCTGCCCGAGGACCCGCCGATGGTCTCGATCCTGGTGCCGCTCTATCGCGAGACGCGGATCGCCTCGGCCCTTCTCAAACGTCTGGAAAGGCTCGACTATCCCGGCGACCGGCTCGACATCCTGCTGGTGCTCGAAGAAAGCGACGACCTGACCGCCAGCGCCATCCGCTCGGCCCGCCTGCCCCCCTGGGTCCGCACCGTCACCGTCCCCGAAGGCCGCCCCCGCACCAAGCCCCGCGCCATGAACTACGCCCTGGATTTTGCACTGGGCGAGATCATCGGCGTCTACGATGCGGAAGACGCGCCAGACCCCGACCAGATCCGCAAGGTCGTTGCCCGCTTTGCCGCCGCGCCCCCCCGCGTGGCCTGTCTTCAGGGGGCGCTGGATTACTACAATACCTATGAAAACTGGATCACCCGCTGCTTTGCCATCGAATACAACACCTGGTTCCGGCTGATCATGCCCGGCATGGCCAAGCTGGGGTTTCCCGTGCCCCTGGGCGGCACCACGATCTTTTTCCGCCGCGCGGCGCTGGAACAGGTCGGGGCCTGGGACGCCCATAACGTGACCGAAGACGCCGACCTTGGCATGCGCCTGGCCCGCTTCGGCTATCGGACCGAGGTCATCGACACCACCACCCGAGAAGAGGCCAGCGCCCGCCCCGTGCAATGGATGCGCCAACGCTCACGCTGGCTGAAGGGCTATCTGATGACCTATATGGTGCATATGCGCCGCCCCCTGGCCTTGCTGCGTGACCTCGGGCCGTGGCAATTCGTGGGGTTTCAGGCGCATTTCCTGACGGCGATCCTGCATTTCACCCTGGCCCCGATGCTCTGGCTGCTGTGGCTGGTGGTCTTCGGGGTGGATCTGCCGCTTCTGCACATGGACACCGCGCCGGCCATGCGCCGCCTGGCCCTTGCCCTGCTGGGGTTTGAGGTGCTGACCATCCTGCTGGGGGCCATCGCCACGCGCCGCGCCACGCATCGCGCGCTCTGGCCCTGGCTGCCGACGCTGCACCTGTACTGGCCCATGGGCAGCATCGCCATGTGGAAGGCGCTGATCGAACTGATCGCTGCGCCCTATTACTGGGACAAGACCCCGCACGGCCATTCTCTGCCCGATGCACCGCCAGATCCCCCGGATCAGCCGCGTTGATCAATCACTCAGGCCGACCGTCTTAGCCAATCGCCCCGATCTCACCGGAATCCAGCTTCAGCCGGGTCACGAAGGCCTTCGAAATATGATCGCTCAGCATCCGGTCGGCGGCATCCTCGTCGCGCGCCTCGATGGCCGTGACGATGGCGTCATGTTCGGCCAGCGCGGCCTCGTCCCGGCCGGCCGCCGCAAGCGAGGTCAGCGCCAGAAGCGCCATCGTCCGGTGCACCATCTCAAGCTGCTGCACCAGGAACCGGTTGTGCGAGGCCAAGTGGATCTGCTTGTGGAACCGCCGGTTCGCCCGCGACAGCGCCGAGGGATCGCCCAGAAGTTTGCGGTCTTCCTCGACCATGTCGCGCAGCACGCGGACCTCTTCGGGCGTGGCATGGCGCGCGGCCAGGCGCGCCGCCAGCCCCTCCAGCTCGGTCCGCACGATATACAGTTCGGCCAGCTGGTTGTGATCCAACGACGCCACGATCAGCGACCGCCCGTCCCGCGTCAGCATGCCCTGCGTCTCCAGCCGCTGCAGCGCCTCGCGGATCGGGGTGCGCGACACGCCAAAGCGTTCGGCCAGCTCGCTTTCCACAAGGCGGTCGCCGGGGCGATAGGTCCCGTGGTCGATCGCTTCGAGGATCAGCGTATAGGCGTCTTTCTGCATCTTGGCGGTCCTCTCCTCCGGGCCGGCGCGCGGGCCAGCCCCTGTCACTTCCTGCGTCTCATCCTGCGCATCGCGCCACCCTAGTCGCCGACCGGGGCTGCGGCACTTGCGCCCATTGTCGCGCCCCCCTAAGGCTTTGACCATGGCAAATTCCGATATCTCCGCCGCTTTTTCGCATGTGACCACCTGGGTCTTCGACCTGGACAACACGCTCTACCCGCCCTCGGCCCGGCTGTTCGATCAGATCGAGGTCCGGATGACCGACTGGGTCATGGCCACGCTTAACGTCCCCCGGGACGAGGCCGACGCCCTACGATCCCGCTACTGGCGCGACCATGGCACGACGCTGGCGGGTCTGATGCGCAATCACGACGTGGACCCCGGCCCCTATCTCGAGACGGTCCATGACATCGACTTCTCGCCCTTGCTGCCGGATGCCGACCTTGCGATGCGGATTGCCGCCCTGCCGGGCCGGCGCATCATCTACACCAACGGCACCGCCCCCTATGCGGAACGGGTGATCGCCGCGCGGGGCCTCTCGGGACTCTTCGATGCGATCTACGGGGTCGAACATGCGGGCTTCCACCCCAAGCCCGACCGTGCCGCCTTTGACCAGGTCTTTGCCACCGACGGCTTCGACACCACCCGCGCCGCCATGTTCGAGGACGACCCCCGCAACCTCGCCGTGCCCCATGCGCTTGGCATGAAGACGGTGCACGTGGCCGACACCCCCGCGCCCGCGCCACATATCCATCACCACACCAACGACCTCTCGGCCTTCCTCACCCACCTGATCTGAGCGCCCCTCCGGCACACACCCTGAACGCATTGCGCCCAATTCGACGAGCGCACGCCCCACCCCTCTTTGGTTTTCTAAAATATCCCCGCCGGAGGCATCCCAAACCCACCACCCGCACAAGCCTCTGGACAAAGGCCACGCCTCCCGGCCCCGTCAGGCAAAGCCCCCCCTCTTTGGTTGTCCCAAATATCCCTGCCGGAGGCATCCCGCGCCCGCCACCCGCACGAACACCCCGGCAAAGGCCCCGCCCCGACACGCCCCCCTCCGGCAAAGGCACACCCCGCCCCCTCTTTGGTTTTCCAAAATATCCCCGCCGGAGGCATCCCGCCCCCGCCACCCGCACAAGCGCCCGGACAAAGCCCCACCCCGAGACGCTTTGCCGCTTTCCCCTCCCTGATCTGCGGCCTATCTAAAGCATCGACCCAGGGGCCAGCCCCCAGCCGCCCGAAGAGCCCGGAGGACAGACCGACATGAGCACCGATTACGACATCGTCATCTCGGGTGGCGGCGTGGCCGGCCTGACGGCGGCTGCCGCCATGGGCAGCGCGGGCTTTTCCGTGCTGCTTTGCGATCCCACGCCCCCCGTCATCGCGCAGGATCAGGCCGGGGCCGACCTGCGAACCACCGCCTTCCTGCAACCGGCACAGCAACTGCTGGACGAGATCGGCCTCTGGAATCGCCTCTCGGCCCACGCCGCCCCCTTGCAGATCATGCGCATCGTCGATGCCGGCGGGCCAGAGCCCGAGCCGCGTGTAGTGCGGGAATTCAATGCCGCCGATATCTCCTCCGGTCCCTTCGGATGGAACCTGCCGAACTGGCTGCTTCGTCGCGAAATAGTCGCGCGCCTGTCCGAGATGCCCAATGTCACCTTCCGCCCCGGCACCGGCACCGCCAGTCTGCTGACCCGCGAAAGCGAGGCGCTGGTGACGCTCAGCGACGGCACCCGCCTGCGCAGCCGGCTCGTCATCGCTGCCGATGGCCGCAATTCCCCGATGCGCGAGGCCGCCGGGATCGGCGTGAAGACCACGCGCTACGGCCAGAAAGCCCTGGCCTTTGCCGTCACCCATCCCATCCCGCACGACAATGTCTCGACCGAGATCCACCGCTCGGGCGGACCCTTCACCCTGGTGCCTCTGCCCGACCGCGACGGCCTGCCCTGCTCGGCCGTGGTCTGGATGGAAGACGGTCCCGAGGCGCTGCGCCTCTCGCGCCTGCCCGTTTCGGGTTTCGAGGCCGCGATGATGACCCGCTCCTGCGGGCTGTTCGGCCCGCTGAGCCTGGCGACCGAGCGTTCCCTCTGGCCGATCATCACCCAGGTGGCTGACCGGATGTCCGGCGAACGCATCGCGCTTCTGGCCGAGGCCGCCCACGTGGTGCCCCCGATCGGGGCTCAGGGCCTGAACATGTCGCTTGGCGATCTGCGCTGCCTGCGGGATCTGGCCCTGGCCGCGCCCGCCACCCTGGGCGACCGTGCGATGCTGGAGGCCTATGACCGCCGCCGCCACGCAGAGGTCCGCCTGCGTGCCGCCGGTATCGACGCGCTGAACCGCGCCTCTCAGATCTCGGCCCAGCCCCTGCGCGATCTGCGCGCTGCCGGCCTATCGGCGCTCTACGGGGCCGCGCCGGTGCGCAAGATGCTGATGCAGATGGGACTTGGGGCAAGGGGCTGATGCCTTCTGAACTCAACCGCCCTTCCTGTCAGCCACGCCATTGCGCCTACGGCGGGCGGGTGCCGGAGGGCGCTGCCCTCCTGACCTCCCGGGATATTTTACAAAACCAAAGAGAAGCAGGAGGGGGCGGCGACCTTCGCCGTTTGCATGGCCATTTGACATTTTTGCCAACGGCCGCCTGACGGGGCGTCGCAACCGACGGCTGGTGTTGGCCCGCTTCCTCCTCTGTCTTGTCCAGGTGTCTTCGCGCTCAGAGGGCGAAACCAAACCTGAATGCCGGACTTCGCCCCTGCAGCACGACAAACATCGGGCAAACCAGGGCCGCCGCCCCCCCTCTTTGGTTTTCTGAAATATCCCGGGGGTCAGCGGCAAAGCCTCGGCTTTGACGCCAGGGGGCAGCGCCCCCTGATGGCCCCTGAAGGGGCCATTCCGGCGCAACCGGGTCAGATGGGGCCCGGCAGACGTTCCTCGCTCAGCATGACATTGGCGTCGACGTTGGCCACCCCGGGCAGCGTCATGATCCGCCGGCGCAGCACGCGTTCGAAATCCGCGATGTCGCGCGCCGTGACCCGAAGGCGGTAATCGTACAGGCCCAGCACGTGTTCCACCGTCTGCACCTCGGGGATGGCGCTGACGGCGCGTTCGAAATCCGCCAAGCTGACGCGCCCCTTGGTGCCCAGTTTGACCCCCAGAAAGACCGTCACGCCAAAGCCAAGCGCGGCAAGGTCCAGGTCCAGCCGTGCGCCGGAGAACACGCCGGCCTCTTGCAGCCGTTGCACCCGCCGCCAGGCGGCCGGCTGCGACAGGCCGACCCGTTTGCCCAGGGCCGAGGCCGAAAGGCCTGCGTCCTGCGACAGGTGCCGCAGCAGTGCGCGGTCGATGTCATCCAGGGCAATGGGATCGGTCATAGCGGCACCGTCTCGTCCGTCTTGATCCGCGCCACATGCATCAGCGCCTCGAGGTCGTTGATATGCGGCAGGGTCAGGATGCTGTCGCGGTAGAGCGCCTGGTAATGCGCCAGGTCCCGCGCGATCAGGCCCAGGCGCACGTCCACCTGGCCTAGGAAGGTCTGGATTTCCAGGACCTCGGGGATCTCTCGGGCGGCGGCGGCGAAATCCTCGAAGGCGCGGGGCACCGTCTTGTCGAGCGTGACCCGCAGCGACACCTCGACCGTGAAGCCAAGCACCTGCCAGTCGATCACCGCCCGGGCACCCCGCAGCACGCCGCGCTCGCGCAGACGTTCCAGCCGCCGCCAGCAGGTGGCCGCATTCACGCCGGCCCGGTCCGCCAGCTGCGCGGTCGAGATCGTGGGATCCTCTTGCAGCTGTCGAAGGATGCGCCGATCGGTGTCATCGAACATGGAAATCACGCCTTACTTGCCAGTGAAGAATGAATTTCTAACATATGTGGAAGTTTTTACAACATTTGCAAAGCTTATCCCCATCCCCTCCGTATGATGCCAGACATCCCGTCACGATGACGGCCCAATAGGAGAATAGATCATGCGCGTGTATTACGACCGCGATTGCGACATCAACCTGATCAAGGACAAGAAAGTTGCCATCCTGGGCTACGGCTCCCAGGGGCACGCCCATGCGCTGAACCTGCGCGACAGCGGCGCGAAGAACCTGGTCGTCGCCCTGCGCGAAGGCTCGGCATCTGCCAAGAAAGCCGAAGCCGAAGGCCTGAAGGTCATGGGCATCGCCGAAGCCGCCGCCTGGTGTGACCTGATCATGTTCACCATGCCCGATGAACTGCAGGCCGAAACCTACAAGAAATACGTGCACGACAACCTGCGCGAAGGCGCGGCGATCGCCTTTGCCCACGGGTTGAACGTACACTTCGGCCTGATCGAGCCCAAGCCCGGTGTCGATGTCATCATGATGGCCCCGAAAGGCCCCGGCCACACCGTGCGTGGCGAATACACCAAAGGCGGCGGCGTGCCCTGCCTGGTCGCCGTGCACAACGACGCCTCGGGCAAGGCGCTGGAAATCGGCCTGTCCTATTGCTCGGCCATCGGTGGCGGCCGTTCGGGCATCATCGAAACCAACTTCCGCGAAGAATGCGAAACCGACCTCTTCGGCGAGCAGGCGGTTCTTTGTGGCGGTCTGGTCGAACTGATCCGCGCCGGTTTCGAAACCCTGGTCGAAGCGGGCTATGCCCCCGAGATGGCCTATTTCGAATGTCTGCACGAAGTGAAGCTGATCGTGGACCTGATCTACGAAGGCGGCATCGCGAACATGAACTACTCAATCTCGAACACGGCCGAGTACGGCGAATACGTGTCCGGCCCGCGCGTCCTGCCCTACGACGAGACGAAGGCGCGCATGAAGGCTGTCCTGACCGACATCCAGACCGGCAAGTTCGTGCGTGACTTCATGCAGGAAAACACCGTTGGCCAGCCGTTCTTCAAGGGCACCCGCCGCCTGAACGACGAACACCAGATCGAGCAGGTCGGCGCAAAACTGCGCGAGATGATGCCCTGGATTTCCGCCGGCAAGATGGTCGACAAGGAAAAGAACTGATCCCTTCGGGATCGGTCTTCCCCCTCGGGGACAGAATTGGGGGAGAGCAGAGATGCTCTCCCCTTTTTTGTGCTCTTCCGCCCAATTGCCGCCGGGTAGAAGGTGACGTTTTCAGATGGAAAAGTGACCGAACGTTAAGTTTTTGCTAACGTTGCTCAGGGGTGCGGAAATTTTGGCCCCTGTGTATTTTGTCGTTCAGAATCAGGAGGTTTTCATGATTCGCACGTCCATTTCCCTTGCATTTGCAGGCCTGCTCTTGGCCGCTCCGGCCTCGGCCACCATCGTCGGAGGCGGCGTCACGTCCGGTCCGACCGGCGCAACATTCTATAAATTGGACATCAATTCAGCCGGGAATTTCGAAGATACCGGCGGCACCGACTACGGCACGAATGATGTCGGGAACAACACCTTCCAGCTGCCGCACCTCTTTGGTTTTGACGAAGGCCAGAACATTTCCCTGACCGCGGATGTCGCCGTGAACATCGGCTCCAGCCCGCTGGCCGGTGGTTTCGTGGCCAGCCACTATGTGTTCTTCGATCCCGGCCCGACCCAAGATTTGGTCGGCTATGTGGATTTCGACAGCGACATCTTCGGCATCGCGACCCTGACCGCACAGCTGTTCGCATCGGATTGGCTTGCCCGCTCGGACGTGGACTATCTGAACCCCTCGCTGCGCGGACTTGAGTCCGGCCAGGACAGCGTTTGGATCGATCCGACGAACTCCAAGCGTCTGATGGTGGATCTGCGTGCCAGCACGCCCGGCGATTATGTCCGCGTCTTCACCGAATACAGCCCGGCAGCCGCAGTGCCCCTACCCGCCGGTCTGCCGCTGATGGCCGGTGTCTTCGCGGCCCTTGGCTGGCTGCGTCGCCGCAAAAGCTGATCCAAACGACAAAGGCCCGGGAACCCCGGGCCTTTTCACGTCAGGCTGGTTCGCCCTGCTTGAAACGGATCGCGCGATCCAGCTTGGGCGCGTTCGTGCACCACTCATCACCCTTGGCCACCCAAATGGCATCGCGGGTTTCGGCCCGGACGATGATCCGGTCGTCGCCCAGCTCGACGATTTCGGGTGGCAGCAGGTTCATGAACAGCATCAGGGCTTGAGTCGTCAGGCACATGGAAGGGCCTCCTGTTTCAGGCGTGTCCTCCCAGAGCTTGATCCTGCGACGGTTCGCAAATCCTGACCAGTGCGCGCGGCGCGAAGATGCAATTCACATGCACTTGGTCCGGAATTCTTGCACCGAAAGGTGAATAATTCACCAAATAGCGCGAATTCGCACCAAGACGAGGCTACGCCCCCTCAGCCCGCCATCGCCAGCCACAGCCGCAGCGCCTGCGCGGTCTCGGCCACGTCGTGCACACGCAGGATCTGCGCGCCCTGCCCGGCCCCGTAAAGCGCAACAGATAGCGACCCCGGCATCCGGGCCGAGGCCTCATCCGCCCCGCCGATCGTGCCGATGAACCGTTTGCGCGACGCCCCCAGCAAGACCGGCAGCCCCAAGTCATGCAGCACCGCCAGATGCCGCAGCAGGATCAGGTTGTGCACCCCCGTCTTGCCAAAGCCGATGCCTGGATCGGTGATGATCTGCCCGCGCGCGACCCCGCGCGACAAGGCGAAACCGATCCGGTCCTCAAGCGCGTCGATGACCTCGGCCACCACATCGCCATAGCTGGGGTTGTCCTGCATGGATTTCGGCGTGCCCTTGGCATGCATCAGGCAGACCGGCACGCCTGTTTCGGCCACCAGATCCGCCAGTTCGGGATCATAGGCAAAGGCCGAGACATCGTTGACGATATCCGCCCCGGCCTCAATCGCGGCATGGGCCACCGCGGCCTTGCGGGTGTCGATGCTGATCGGAAGGGTCACGCCTTCGTCCCGCAGGGCGCGGATCACCGGGGCGGTGCGGCGGATCTCTTCTTCGATTTCGACGTCGTCGGCCCCGGGACGGGTGGATTCCCCCCCGATATCAAGGATGTCGGCGTCGCCCACCATGGCCCTGGCCCGCGCGACGGCGGCCTTGACCGAATTATAGGCCCCGCCGTCGGAAAAACTGTCCGGCGTGATGTTCAGGATGCCCATGATGCGCGGACGGTCCATTGCCACGCCGGCCACATCGGCGCGCGGACCTGCCAGACGGTCACGCGCGGCTGGATCCAGCGCCGCGACGTCGACCACCCGGTCGCCCTGCGCCACATGGGTAAAGCGCACATGCCCCTGCCCGGCCAGCGCCAGCCCGCCCGAGGCCCCGATCAGCGGCAGCGGACGCAGGCGGCTCATGCGGCGTCGCCAAAGGCCACGCGGTCCACCGGCACCACGCCCGACCCCGCATCGCCCCGGCCCGGCGGCAGGATCAGCTGCGCCGCGCCCAGGCTTTCCGCCAGCCACAGCGCCAAATCCTGCGGATCCGCGCCCAGTTTCGGGCCGTCCACCGCGTCCAGCACCATTTTCGACGGGGCCCAGACGGAAATCTGGCCGTGCTTCATCGCCCAGTCCAGTTCCGTGCGGCTGTTGACCACCACGCAGCGGGAATCCCGCGCCGCCAGGACCCAGGCATTCTGTTCGATCGCCAGCAGGTCGATCCGGCGCTGCACCATGGCCGATCCGGTTGCGGGCACCGCCAGGTCGGACGGGCCGCAGCACAGGATAGCGGGCTCTCCGGTTGCCTCGATCCGGTCCAGCACCGCGCCCAGCTGATCCGAGGCGATGTCGCAATTGGTCAGAAAGAAGATGCGCGGCGCGTGGTCGGCCAGATCGCCCTCTTCCTCGGCCAGGGGCTGGGCGTCGGCACGGCTGCGCATGATCTCGACCCCAAGCGCACCGGGGCCGCGATCCAGCTTTTCGATCCGTACGAAGACGCGTTCGGCCTGGGGTTCCGCCAGGATATGCGACGCCACCCGTTCGGCCAGCGTTTCCAATAGGTTCAGCCGTTCCGAGGCCAGTTCGCCCTCGATCGCCTCGGTCACCACGTCATAGGACAGGATCCGGTCCACGTCATCGTTCAGCGGATCGGCGAGGGGCTGGACCTCGACCACGACGTTGAAACGCAGGCGCTGACGGTGGCCGCGTTCGGTCTGGAAGGCCCCGATGTCGACCTGGGTGACATAGTCGCGCAGCGAAATCCGGTCGCGCGGTTCTGCGCCGGCCAGGGCCTCGGCGCGTTCGATCGGATGGCCGAAGGCCTGAGAAATGCTGTCGCTCACGTTGCGCCCCCATTCACGTTGGCGAAGGGGTACAATCTTGCGGCCGGAATGGCAAAGCCCGACCCGTCACAAAACGGGTCAAAAACGGCGCGTTCAGCGGGGAAATCGCGGGATCAGTTCGACGACAGCCGGGTGTGACGGCGGTAGAAGTGGTGCACGCCGATGCTGGCGGTGCGGGCGAACTTGCGCGACCACGACGGGGCCACGGCCCTTGTGTGGTAGTAGGTTGCGCCATCTGTCAGCGGACGGGCCGCGCCCTTGGTCATGATCGCCGCGATCTTGGACACCGTGGCATAGGCCCCCTTTTCGGAAATCACCTCGGGGTGGCCATCGCAGGTATAGGTGAACTGGCAGGCGTACTTGCGCCCGGTGCCCTGGTTCACGACGCCACAGATGGAATTCGGGAACGACGGGCTGTCGACGCGGTTCAGGATGACCTCGGCCACGGCGAACTGACCCTTGATGCTTTCACCGCGGGCTTCGAAATACAGCGCCTCGGCAAGGCAGGCGGCCTGTGCGCCAAGCGCCGGCTTGGACTGTTTCGCCAGAAAGGCGCGGGAGTATTCGATCTTGGGGTTCTTGCGGGCCTTGGGACGGGTGTCGCGCAGCGCGTCGATATCGAGAAGCGACGCCAGCTTGTCCGAGCCCACGGCGTTCAGGCCCGAACGCTCTGCTGTGGCGATGTCTCCGACAGTTCCTTCGGCCCAAGCGGCCCCGGCGCACATCAGTGCGAGCCCAAAAATCAATCCACGCATGACAATCATCAACACGGTTCCGGTGAACCGTCGCCCCTAAATCCTTGATCCGGGGGTCCGCCTAACCGAAAAAATCGCTGCGGTCTACCCTGCGGCACCCGCGCGAAATGGACGCAGAACGGGCAATCCGGCACGACCCCGCAGCAGGCTTTTGATTTATCTGCGATTTACACTTAAGGGCGAATGGCCTCTTTCACCGCCAATTGAGCGGCAGCCAGCCGAGCGACCGGAACCCGGTAGGGTGAACAGCTGACATAATCGAACCCGGCCTGCCGACAGAAGGCGATTGATTCGGGGTTGCCGCCGTGTTCGCCACAGATGGAAAGCACAAGATCCTTTCGCGCCTCGCGGCCCCGGTTGGCACCGATCTGCAACAGCTCTCCCACTCCGTCGGAATCGAGGATGTGGAAGGGATCTTCGGGGTAAACCCCCTGCTGCACATAGGTCTTCATGAACCGCCCCGCGTCATCGCGCGACAGGCCATAGGTCATCTGCGTCAGGTCGTTCGTACCGAACGACAGAAACGCGGTATGTGGCGCGATCTCACCGGCGCGCAGGGCCGCGCGCGGGGTTTCGACCATGACGCCCAGCCGGAAATCGAAGCTCTGCCCCGAGGCCGAGCGGACCAGCGCCGCCATCGCCTCGACCCGGGTTTTCACCAGCTCGACCTCGCGCTTGGCGGATACCAGCGGGATCATGATCTCGGGCACGACCTGCGCACCGTCGCGGCTCGCCTCGAGCACCGCCTCAAAGATGGCGCGGGCCTGCATGTCGTAGATCTCGGGCATGGTGATGCCCAGGCGCACGCCGCGCAGACCCAGCATCGGATTGTGTTCGGCCATTTCCTCGATCCGGCGGGTCACGTCCGACAGCGGACGGTCCAGCGCCTCGGCCAGGGACCGGATGCCGTCGCGGTCCGTGGGCAGGAATTCGTGCAGTGGCGGGTCAAGCAGACGGATGCACACCGGCTTGCCCTGCATGATGCGGAACAATTCGACAAAGTCGGCGCGCTGCATCGGCAGCAGCTGTTCCAGCGCGGCCTTCCGGTCATCGGCCTGCGCGGCAAAGATCATCTCGCGCATCACGGTCAGGCGGCCGGGATCAAAGAACATATGTTCCGTCCGGCAAAGTCCGATGCCCTGCGCGTCGAAACGTCGTGCAATTTCAGCATCCGCGGGGGTATCGGCATTGGCCCGCACGCCTATGTCGCGGAACTGGTCGGCCCAGGCCATCAGCTGTTGAAAGGCCTCGTCCAGCGCTGCTTCGTGCAATGGGGCCGATCCCAGAATGACCGATCCGTTCGTGCCATCCACGGTGATCTCGTCGCCCTCTTTCAGCACCCGGCCGTCGGCCATGGTCACCGTCTTGCGCTTGAGGTTCACCCGCAGGTCCGAGGCCCCGACGACGCAAGGCAGGCCGATGCCCCGCGCGATCACCGCCGCATGGCTGGTGATCCCGCCCCTTTCGGTCAGCACCGCGACCGAGGCATGCATGCCACGAATATCCTCGGGCGTGGTTTCGCGCCGGATCAGGATGCAGCTTTCATCGCGGGACGCAGCCGTCTGCGCCGCAGCCGAGGAGAACACGATCTTCCCCGCCGCCGCCCCGGGAGAGGCGGCAATGCCCCGGGTGATCACCTCGGTCCGGGCTTCGGGATCGACCTGGCGGTGCAGCATCTCGGTCACGGCGCGCGGCTCGACCCTCAGGATCGCCTCGGCCGGGGGGATGACCCCGTCATTGGCCAGCGCCACGGCGATCCGCACGGCGGCGCGGGGGGTGCGCCGGATGCGCACGCCGTCCAGCACATGCACCTGACCGTTTTCGATGGTGAATTCGGTCTGCATCTCTTCGCGCAGCCGAATGCGCATTTGCCGCGTGTAATCAATCAGTTCCGCAAAAGCCTCGGGGGCCAGATCCTCAAGCGACGGGCCCCGGGGGTCGCGCGCCAGATAGATCGAACCGCCGTCCTTGCGCAGCGCATCGCGGCCCTGGCTTTGGCTTAGATAGCGGCCGGTGATCTTGGGCCGCCCGGTGGACGAGCTGACCAGCTGGATCACGCCCGACCCGCATTCGCCCTTGCCCAGACCATAAGCCATTTCCTGGACGATCAGCCCCAGCCCCGCATCCGCCGGCGCGCCCTTGGCCTGGCGCAGCAGGCGGGCGGTGGTGCCTTCCCAGGCACGCGACATGGACCGCAGCACACCTGCCAGCTGAACGGCGGGATCCTGGGGAAAGGCTTCTTCGGTCTCTTCTTCATAGGCCGACAACACCTGGTGCAGCCCTTCGCGCCCCTCAAGGATCAGGCCGTCGAACATGTCGGGATCCAGTCGGGCCACGTTGATCGAATAGCCCTGCACAAAGCGGATATAGATCGCCGTCGCCGCATCCTGGCCGATCCGATCACACAGATCGACGAACAGCGCATCGTTCATGCCGACGTTCAGCACCGCGCCCGGCCCGCCCCAATCGGGATCCTCAGACGAGGGGCGCACGCACAGCAGCGGCTGCGGCCCGAAGGGCTCCAACAGGGCGGTCATGTCGGGCATCTGCCCCGAGGCAATGCCATGCACCGTATCAAACGACAGCGCCACGGTGCGCGGCACCGGAAGATCCATGCGCACAAGGCGCTGAAGGCACTTGGCCCGCCCGCCATGGCTGGCCACGGCGATCGGGGCCGTGGGCGTGATCAGCTCGGGGCGGGAATTGGCGTCGGACCGGGACTTGGGGCGATTTATGTCGTGCTGCACTGCGGCAATCCTTCTGATCGCTGCAGAATACGCCGCTTGGCCCATGGGGCAAGGAAAAAGCCCCGGCCCTGCGCGTTGAAACGCATGGTCACCCGGGGCAGCCGTCCGATCTGCTCCTGACCCGCGCCAAAAAGAAAGGGGGCCAAAGCCCCCCTTCCCCTAAGATATTCAGATCGCTCAGCCTTCCAGCTTGGTCAGATCGGCGACTTTGAGGCAGGTTTCGCGGATCGTGTGCAGCAGGTTCAGACGGTTGCGGCGCACGACCTGGTTGTCGGAATTGACCTGGACGGCCGTGAAGAAGGCGTCGATCGGGGCGCGCAGGGCGGCCAGGGCCTCCATCGCGGCGTTGAAATCCTCGGCCTCGATGGCGGCGTCGATCTGCGGCTTGGCGGCGGTCAGCGCGTTGAACAGCGCGGTTTCGCTGGCGTCCTCGGCGAACTTGGGATCCGCGCCGAATTCATAGGACACGCCATCCTTTTCCTCGGCCTGGGCCAGGATGTTGTTGGCGCGCTTGAAGCCCTGCACCAGGTTCTCGCCATCCTCGGTCGCCAGCACGCTCCCCAGGGCCTGCGCGCGCTTGACCAGAAGCGACAGATCATCCGCGCCGGGCATCGCCAGACAGGCGTCGATCACATCGTGCCGCAGCCCTTCGTCGCGCAGGTAAACCTTGAGCCGGTCATGGAAAAACGCCAGCAGGTCGTCCGAAAGGTCGGGCTTGTGCGCGGTGATCTTCTCGACCCAGGCGGGTTTGTTTTCGACCTGATCCAGGACCGACCGGAAGGCCGCGCCGATGACACCGTGATCGGCGACCTTCTGCAGCAGCTCGTCCAGCAGGGCGCGGTCGCTGGTGCCATCGGGATTGATCCGGTGACGCAGGATCTGCGCATCGAACAGACGGTCCAGGCGCAGACGCAGATTGTTGTTCAGAACCAGGCGGATCACCCCAAGCGCGGCACGGCGCAGCGCAAAGGGGTCCTTCGATCCCGTCGGCTTTTCGTCGATCGACCAGAAGCCTGTCAGCAGGTCGATCTTGTCGGCCAGCGCCACGGCGACAGACACCGGGGCCGAGGGCACGTCGTCCGACGGGCCAAGCGGCGAATAATGCTCTTGCGCGGCGGCGGCGACCTCGTCGGGGAAGCCCGCGGCCTGAGCGTAATAGCGACCCATAAGCCCCTGAAGTTCGGGGAATTCATAGACCATTTCCGACGACAGATCGGCCTTGGCCACCCGCGCGGCCTGTTCGGCCAGCGCCGCATCCGCACCGACCATGGGCGCGATTTCCCGCGCCAGCGCGGCGATGCGGTCGATGCGTTCGCCCTGGCTGCCCAGCTGGTTGTGGAAGGTCACGTTGTTCAGGCTGTCCTGCCATTCGCCCATGCCCGCCTTGGCGACGCGCTGGTCGTTTTCCCAGAAGAACCGCGCATCCGACAGACGCGCCGCCAGCACCTTCTGGTTGCCCGCCAGGATCGTCGCGCCATTGTCGCGGGTTTCGCGGTTGGCCACGGTGATGAACTTCTCGATCCGGCCCGTCTTGGGATTGCGGACCGAGAAGAACTTCTGGTGTTCCTTCATCGAGGTCTGCAGCACCTCGGGCGGCAGGCCCAGGAATTCCGCGCCGATGTCGCCCATCAGGACGACCGGCCATTCGACCAGGCCCGAGACCTCGGCCAGAAGGCCCTTGTCCTCGACAACCTCAAGGCCGGCGGCGAACGCCATGTTGGTGGCGTCCTGCCAGATGTGATCGGCGCGCTCCTGCGCGTCCAGCACCACATGGGCGCGCTTCAGCTTGGCGGCGTAATCTTCGAACCCGGTGACGGTAAAGCGATCCGGCGCGTGGAACCGATGCCCCGCCGTCCGGTCACCCGAGGCGATGCCGTCAATGTTCAAAGGCACCACTTCGGCGCCGGCTTCTGTCGTCAGAACGCAGACGATCGAATGCAGCGGCCTTACCCATTTCAGACTACCGGCACCCCAACGCATGGATTTGGGCCAGGGGAAATTGCGAATAACCGATGTCAGCACCTCGGCGACGATCTCGGCCGCCGGGCGACCGGCCTTCTCGATCACGGCGACATAGACCTGGCCCTTCTTGTCGTCCTGAACCTTCAGATCCTCGCGCGCGACGCCGGCCCCGCGCAGGAAGCCTTCAATCGCCTTTTCCGGCGCATCGACGCGCGGGCCTTTACGTTCCTCACGCAGCGTCGGAGAGGCATCGAGCAGCCCGTCCACGGCCAAAGCCAGCCGGCGCGGCGTGTGGAAGGCGGCGGCCCCGGCATAGGTCAGACCGGCCTCGACCAGACCGTCCGTCATCCGCGCCTTGAGGTCCTGCGCGGCGCGCGCCTGCATCCGGGCGGGGATTTCTTCAGAGAAGAGTTCGATCAGAAGGTCGGGCATATCATCGCTTTCGACGTGTCGTTCTATCAGGTCAGCCGCGGCAACGGCAATTGCAGATCCGGCCGATTGGGCCGGGTCAGTTCAGTCACATTCAGTTTTCGGAGGGCGGCGGGGGGCAGCCCTCGGGGGCGGGACGGCCATCGAAAACGACCTTTCCGCAATGGTTGATCTGGTGCCAGACATAACCGCGCCCATCCGGGAATATCGCGGCCACGCGGTCGACACCATAGACATAGTTCTTAACCGACAGCACGGCGCGAGCCCGGCCATCTTCAAGCGCCGCCCCGATTTCATCTGCGTCATAGCAGTCGAACCAGCCCGGAGCTTCCAGCGGTTCGGCATCGGGATAGGGCTGATAGCTGTCCAGCGCCGCGCCGGTCACGTCGGTGGTGAAACAGGCGCGATAGCGGATCGGCGAGGAATAGGCGTCGATGGCCTGGAAATCGGCATAGGTCACCAGATCCTCGGCCCCGGTGAGGTCGGTCAGGATCACGTCCTCTCCGGTCGGCACGATGGTCTCGTAATAGCCGTAGACCTGCAGGTAATACAGCAGACCGCCGCCGCCGACGGCACAGATCACGATCAGGGCGGCCAGGAACTTGCCCATCAGGCGGTGACCTCACCGGCCACCCAGCCACCGGCATCCGTCTGCACGAAGGCATCGGCGCATTTCTTCGCAAGCGCCCGCACCCGGCCGATATAGGCCTGGCGTTCGGTGACGGAAATCACGCCGCGCGCGTCCAGCAGGTTGAACAGATGGCTGGCCTTGATGCACTGGTCATAGGCGGGATGCGCCATGACGATGCGCTTGCCGGTCTTGGGATCGTCGTGGGCCTGCGCCAGGATCGCCTCGCATTCGGCCTCGGCCTCTTCGAAGTGCTTCAACAGCACCTCCGTGTTGGCGACGTCAAAGTTCCAGCGGGAATATTCCTGTTCGGTCTGGCGGAAGACATCGCCATAGCTCAGCGCAATCGGCGCCTGCGGATCGTTGAAAGGCATGTCCATCACGTGATCCACGCCCAGCACATACATCGCCAGACGTTCCAGACCATAGGTCAGCTCGCCCGAGACGGGGTGGCAGTCGTGGCCGCCGACCTGCTGGAAATAGGTGAACTGCGACACTTCCATGCCGTCGCACCAGACTTCCCAGCCCAGGCCCCAGGCGCCAAGCGTCGGGCTTTCCCAGTCATCCTCGACAAAGCGGATGTCGTGCATCTCCATGTCGATGCCGATCGCGGCCAGCGAACCAAGATACAGGTCCTGCAGGTCCGGCGGCGAGGGTTTGATCAGCACCTGGTACTGATAATAATGCTGCAGACGGTTCGGGTTCTCGCCATAGCGGCCATCGGTCGGACGGCGCGAGGGCTGAACGTAGGCCGCCGCCCAGGGCTTCGACCCGAGAGAGCGCAGCGTCGTTGCGGGGTGGAACGTCCCGGCCCCCACTTCCATGTCATAGGGCTGCATGATCGCGCAGCCTTTCGAGGCCCAATAGGCCTGAAGTCTCAGGATGATCTCCTGGAAGGAACGGGGCGTGTCTGTCGTCTGGGCCATGTCGCGTCCTTTGTCCGGTCGGCGGCCCTGTCCTACGAGCGCGCCGCACCGGGGTCAATCTGACGATGCGGTCAATCTGGCGATAACGCATTATTTGGGTGCATGACCCCGTGTTTTTGATAAAAGTCGCCCGGAGGAAAAGACAAGAACACTGGGCAGAGGCGTTTTTATGGTCCGTTTCATTTCGCGCGTGGCATGCGCATTGGTACTTTTGACACATGTGCAGGTCACGGATCTACGCGCGCAGGACGCGGAAACCGTCTGGGTCCAGATCGAGGCGCAGCCCTCTCTGGCCCTGGCCGAGGATGCGATCCGCGGCTATGCCGACCGGCTTCAGGACGTGAACGGTTTTTCGCTTGGCGGCGGCTGGTACGGTATCGCGCTTGGCCCCTATTCGCGGGAAGATGCAGGCCGCGTGCTGCAGGTCCTGCGGTCGGAAGGCGCGATCCCGCGCGACAGCTATATCGCCCAGCCCTCGGCCTTCCGTCAGCAGTTCTGGCCCCGTGGTGGCGATGCGCTGAACACGCCCGCCGTGACTGGCCCGCAGGGTCAGCAGGTGGCCGAAGAGGCGCAGACCGAGGAACTGGCCGAGGCCTTGGCGGAACAGCTGGCCGAGGATCAGCCCACGGCCGAACCCGCCCCGCAGCCGCAACAGCAGGTGCAGGACCAGGTTCAGCCCGTCGTCACCCCTGCCCCCCAGCCCGCCCCCGAACCCGAGGAAACCCCGGCCGAGGCACGCCGCAGCGAATCCCTGCTGACCCGGGAAGAACGGATGCAGCTTCAGGTCGCGCTGAAATGGGCCGGTTTCTACGACAGCGCCATCGACGGTGCCTTTGGCCGCGGCACGCGCGGCTCCATGGCAGGCTGGCAGTCGCAGAACGGCTATGAGGCCACCGGCGTCTTGACCACCCGCCAGCGCGCGGCCCTGCTGCGCCAGTACAACGCCATCCTGGAAGGGCTGGACCTGCAGATGGTCACCGACCAGACCGCCGGCATCCAGATGGTCCTGCCCATGGGGGCCGTGGCCTTCGACCGCTATGAAGCCCCCTTTGCCCATTACGAACCGACCGGCGACATCGACGCCCGCGTCGTGCTGATTTCCCAGGAAGGCGACCAGAAGACGCTGTTTGGCCTGTATGACATCCTGCAGACGCTGGAAATCATCCCGACCGACGGCCCCCGCGAACGTCGCAGCGACGGCTTCACCATCGTTGGTGAAAACGCCCGCATCGTGTCCCATACCGAGGTGACGCTGCAGAACGGCCGCATCAAGGGCTGGGTGCTGGTCTGGCCCTCGGGGGACGAGGAACGCCGCACCCGCCTTCTTGGCGAGATGCAGAAAAGCTTTGAGCGCGTGGTCGGTCAGGTCATGCCAAGCGCCATGGGCGCCGACGACGCACAAAGCATCGACCTGCTTTCGGGTCTTGAGATCCGCAAGCCGGTGATGTCGCGCTCGGGCTTCTACGTCAGCGACACGGGCCATGCCCTGACGACCCTGGAGGCGGTGGCGCAATGCGGCCGCATCACCCTGGACAACAAGGTCGACGCCGAGGTTCTGGCCCAGGATGAGACCACCGGCATTGCCCTTCTGAAACCGGTCGACCGTGTCGCCCCCCTGGGCGTGGCACGGTTCGCCACCACCGCCCCGCGCCTGCAGGGCGAAGTCGCCGCCGCCGGCTATCCCTACGAGGGCCGCCTGTCCGCACCGACGCTGAACTTTGGCCGCGTCGAAGAGCTTCAGGGCCTTTCGGGCGAGACCTGGGTGGAACGTCTGTCGATCTCGTCGCTCTCCGGTGACGCCGGTGGCCCGGTGATCGACCAGTCCGGGTCGGTGATCGGCATGCTGCGCCCGGCCAGCGCCGATGGCCGCCAGCTGCCCCCCGGTGTCAGCTTTGCCGTCGACAGCAGCGTGCTGGTCGACCTGCTGGGCAAGGCCGGGCTGTCGGCCCTGGCCGGCAACCCCGATGCAAGCCTGGCCCCGGAGGACGTGAACCGCGTCGGCATGAACGTCACCGCGCTGGTGTCCTGCTGGGAATGATCCTTTTGGCCACGGCAGACCAGCGGTGATTGCAAACCACTTCGAAACGGCCCAGGCGGCCGTTTCGTGCTTTTGGGGCCTTCCCCGCCCCTGACCGTCCGAAGCGGAGCCCGGCATGACCCTGCCTCTTTACCTTCTGGCCGCCCTGGCCGAGATCGCCGGCTGCTTTGCAGTCTGGGCCTGGTGGCGTCAGGACCAATCCGCGCTGTGGCTGATCCCCGGCCTTGCCTGCCTGATGGCCTTTGCCTGGATCTTGTCGCTTAGCCCTGCGGATGCGGCGGGACGCGCCTTTGCGGCCTATGGCGGGGTCTATATCGCGACCTCGCTGGCCTGGCTCTGGCTGGTCGAGGGGCAGCGCCCCGACAGCTGGGATTTGACCGGCGCGGCGCTTTGTCTGTGCGGGGCGGGTCTGATCCTATGGGGCCCGCGCGCGGGCTGACCCAGCCCCCGGATCCGGGGACTTATCCGCCCGCCTTGCCCGCCTTCTGCGCCAGAAGGATCGTTGCCAGCCCGCACAGCGGATCCTGGCGTACGAAATCCACCACGCTCAGCCCATGGGCCAGCAGGATCGCGCGATAGTCGGTCTCGCTTAAACTGGCGTGAAAGACCTCATCCTCGCCCACGTGCCCCCAGGCTTCGCCCGGAATATGGCCCACGGTCAGCATCAGCCAGCCGCCGGGCTTCAGATGGGCGGCGATGCGCGGCAGCAGCGCGCGCTGCTCGGCCTCGGTCAGATGGAAGAAGGAATGCCAGCCCAGGATGCCGTCGAAGCTCTGCCCCAGGTTCAGACGGCGCATGTCCCCCTGCAGCCAGCGGCCCTGCGGAAGCTCTTGTTCCGCGATGGCCAGAAGACGGTCCGAGAAATCCAGCCCGGTGACCCGCAGCCCGCGATCCAGAAGCGCCGCCGCATTGGGCAACCCGCAGCCGCAGCCCAGGTCCAGCACCTCTCCGCCCGGGGGCAGTGCTTCGGCGAACCGTGAAATCCAGCCCCGCTCCATCACGCTGCCGCGCCTGCGATCGGCGAAATAACCCGCGTTGCGGTTATAGATAGCCTGGTGATCCGGCGGCGCGCGGCGCATCACGCCCGCCAGAACTGGACCGTCAGGATGGCGTAGACCACCATCAGCTCCAACCGGCCGCAGAGCATGCCGACGGCCAGCAGCCATTTCGCGGTGTCGTTCAGAGGGCCAAAGTTGCCCGCCGGGCCGATGATGTCCCCCAGCCCCGGGCCGATGTTGGCAATCGCCGTCGCCGCGCCCGAAATCGAGGTTGTGAAATCCAGCCCCGTCAGCGCCAGCGCCACGGCCAGAAGCCCGACCGAAACCACAAAAAACACGAAGAAGGACATGACCGATCCCATGACGTCCTGCGAAATCGGCCGCCCGTCGAACTTGGGCGAAAACCGCCCGTGCGGCAGGTGGATGCGTTTGATCTGCGTGCGGATGGCCGCAAACAGGATCTGGTAGCGGAAGATCTTGACCGAACAGGCCGTCGATCCCGCGCAGCCCCCGACCAGGCCCACGAAGAAGAAGATCGTTATCACGAAGGGGCCCCAGCCCATGTAATCGACGCTGGCAAAGCCGGTGCCCGACATGATCGAGATGATGTTGAACAGCGCCTCGCGCAGCGATTGTTCCCAGTGGTTGGGGAAGATGTGCAGCAGCGACAGGAAGGTCACGCCGACAAAGGCCCCGATCGTATAGATGAAGGCGCGCACCTGGCTGTCGGTGAAGATCGCCCGCCGGTTGCCGTTCAGCAGCTGCACGTAGCGCACGAAGGGCAGCGCCGCGAGGACCATGTAGACCGAGGCCGCATATTCCATCGGCCCCGCGAAGGCCCCGAAGGATGCATCCCGCGTCGAAAACCCGCCGGTCGAAATCGTCGTCAGCGCATGCACCGAGGCGTCGAAAGGATCCATGCCCAGGAACAGGTAGGTCAGCGCGCAGGCCACCGTCAGCGCCACGTAAACGACCGAGATCTGCGCCGCGATCGTCGTGGCGCGCGGCAGGATCTTGCCCATGGTTTCAAAGGCTTCCGACCGGAAGACCTGCATCCCGCCGACCCGAAGTTCCGGCAGGAAAACCATGGCCACGACGATGATGCCGATGCCGCCCAGCCATTGCAGGATACCCCGCCACAGCAGGATCCCGCGCGGCATCGTATCAAGGCCGGAAAACACGGTGGATCCGGTGGTGGTCATGCCTGACATCGCCTCGAAAAAGGCGTCTGTGAAGCTGGCGTTGGTATCCCCCAGCATGAAGGGCAGCGCACCGAACATCGGCAGCGTCGCCCAGACGCCCGTGGTCAGCAGGAAGGTCTGCTGCAGGGTCAGCCCCTCTTCGTTGCCGTTCTGGCACGACAGCGCGGTCAGCCCGCCGATGGCAAAGGTCAGGATCGCGCTTTCGGCAAAGGCAGGCCAGTGGCCACGCCCTTCCGCGATGTCGACGGCCAGGGGCAGCAGCATGGTCAGGCCAAGACAGGCGACCAGAAGGCCGATCACATAGCCGATCGGGCGAAGGTCGATAAAGCTGCGATGGCGGCGCGGGGGGGAAAGGGCAGTCACGTCAGATCACCTTGTCGCCCGGGGACCGGGCTGGAAACGGCGGGTCGGATGTCGGGTCGCACAAGCGGCCCCTTGGCCCCCGACACTGGGCCCGAAGGCCGGCCAAAGGCAAGCCTGGAATGCGGGGCCGGGCCAGATGGCCCACCCCAAGGGCGCACCCCAAGGCCGATCCCGCTGGCGGCGATCCATAGGGGGTTCGGCCGGGAATGTCAGGCGGTTTCTTTCGCCGTGTCCGGCGCGCCCTGCGGCAGGCGGATGTCCAGCCCGCCGATCTCGGCCAGCAGGGTCAGCACCCGGTCCAGACCGGCACCCGTCTTGAGGTTGGTGAAAACGAAGGGCCGCGCGCCGCGCTGCACGCTTGCGTCCCGCTCCATCACGCCCAGATCGGACCCGACGTAGGGCGCCAGGTCCATCTTGTTGATCACAAGGATGTCCGACCGGGTGATCGCCGGCCCGCCCTTGCGCGGGATCTCTTCCCCGGCGGCGACGTCGATGACATAGATCGTCATGTCCACCAGTTCCGGAGAGAAGGTCGCAGACAGGTTGTCGCCCCCCGATTCCACCAGGATCAGGTCCAGGTCGTCGAAGGTGGCGTTCAGATCGGCGATGGCCGCCAGGTTGATCGAAGCATCCTCGCGGATCGCCGTATGGGGGCAACCGCCTGTTTCCACGCCGCGAATCCGGTCCGAGGGCAGCGCCTGCATCCGCGTCAGCGCATCCGCATCCTCGCGCGTGTAGATGTCGTTGGTGACGACGGCCATCGACAGCTGATCGCGCAGGGCGCGGCACAGGGCGGCGGTCAGCGTCGTCTTGCCGGCCCCGACCGGGCCACCAAGACCAACACGCAGCGGACCATGGGGAGAGTTCATGGGATGTCCTTTCCTCAGCTCTGGAACAGGCGGGTGACAAGGGTTTCGTGCCGCATGGAGGCGATGTCCACGGCAAAAGCGGCGCTGCCGATCTGATCGACCTCGCCCGGCTGCGCCCGGGTGGCGACCTGCGCGATCAGCGGCGACAGCGCATGGGTGATGCGCTGGCCATCGGTCTGACCAAGCGGCACCAGCCGCACGGCGGCGGACACCAGATTGGCCACGAAGGCCTGCACGAAGAGCGTCAGGCACAGCGGCAACGGCAGGTTCAGCGCCCGCGCGGCACGCCCGAAGGCCACCGGATAGGGCGCATCCGCCATGTCGATCCCGTACAGCGCCCGCACCGCCCCGGCAAAGGCTGCGCCCATGCGGTCGGCCTCCAACAGACGCTCGGCCGAGGGGGCAAGCGCGCGGGCCAGCTCGGCCAGGTCTTCGTCAGGGGCATCGCGGTCGGGCGCATGCCAGGCGGCGGCCAGAAGGATGGCATCGGCCTGCCCTGCCCCGTGTTGCAGCGCATCCTCGATCCAGTCGCGCGTGGACGCGGCGTCGCGGATCTGATCGCTGGCCACCGCGGTCTCAAGCCCGTGGGAATAGGAAAACGCACCGACCGGAAAGGCCGGGGACAACCATTGATGCAGGATCAACGCCGGATCAGTGACAGCAGTGTCAGAGGTCATCCTTCACCCCGTCCTCATCGCCGTCGCCATCGCCGTCGCCGTGGTCATGGTCGTGATCGTGGTCATGATCATGCGAATGCCCGTGTCCGACATGCACATGCACGTGGCTGTGGTCGTGGCCGTGGGTCCGGCCCAGCCCATAGGCCCCGCCCTCGGGACGGAAGGGCGCGATGACATCCGCCACATCCGCGCCAAGACGGTGCAGCATGTCGGCCATGACCTTGTCCTGCCGGATCAGCAGGCGGTCGGGTTCGATCTGACAGGGGGTGTGACGGTTGCCGATATGCCAGGCCAGGCGCACCAGGTCGCGGCCAGTGACGGCGATCAGCGCCTCATCCGCGGCGCGGACTTCGATCAGCACAGGTGTGCCAGTATCACTAGAGGCATCATCAGAGGGATCGCCAGAGATCACGAAACAATCGCCATGTTCCAGCGACAGTGTTTCGGAAAGGTCGACAAGGAACCGAAGCCCATCGTCGGTCAGCAGGCTTTTGCGGCGCAAAAAGCGTGCTTCGTAATCCAGGGTGACCGTATCCCGGGCCACCTGCCCTGCCAGCGCATCGGCGCGCAGGACCTTGTGTGCAACGGGCGGGCGGCTCATGCCGCCACGCCCCGCAGCTGTGTCTTAAGCGATCTCAGACGTAGAAGAGATCGCGGAAGACGTAGGCCGGAATGCCGTCGCGGGTGATGCCCAGCTTGGCCAGTTCGGCGTCGGATTTTGCGTTCAGCGCAGCAACTTGGTCGGCACGCGAGCGGCGTTCCATGTAGGCGGTCATGCCACGGCCGAAGGCCTGGAAGAAGTTGTAGAAACCGCCACGGATGCCGGCGTCTGCGATGTGAGTCGTTACGTTTGCCATTGGAAACCTCGATCAATTTGTGTTCCGGTTTCCTCCCTTGCTCTGAAGTTAGGTCAGTACTGGCGACCAAACCAGAACCAATCCGGCAAGGCCGCCATGCAATTGCTGCAACGCGGCGAGGATTTGGCGAAATTTTGTGATCACAAGCCATGGTCAGAACATGAAATAGCGTTGCGCCATCGGCAGGACCTTGGCCGGTTCGCAGGTCAGCAGCTCTCCGTCGGCGCGGACTTCGTAGGTTTCGGGGTTCACCTCGATATGCGGCAGGGCGTCGTTCAGCTTCAGATCCCGCTTGCCGATATTACGGGTGTTCAGCACCGCAACGGTTTCCTTGGCCAGGCCGAATTTGTCGCGCACACCTTCCGCCTGGGCGGCGGCCGAGACGAAAGTGACGGCCGAGTTTTCCACCGCGCGCCCATAGGCCCCGAACATCGGACGGGTATAGACCGGCTGCGGCGTCGGGATCGAGGCATTGGGATCGCCCATCTGCGCCGCCACGATCATGCCGCCGATCAGCACGATTTCCGGCTTCACCCCAAAGAAGGCAGGCGACCAGAAGACCAGGTCCGCGCGTTTGCCTTCCTCGATCGAGCCGATCTGATGCGACAGGCCGTGGGCGATGGCGGGGTTGATCGTGTACTTGGCCACATAGCGTTTGACGCGGGCATTGTCGTTGTCGCCCGTTTCCTCGGCCAGGCGGCCGCGCTGTTTCTTCATCTTGTCGGCGGTCTGCCAGGTGCGGATGATCACCTCTCCCACGCGGCCCATGGCCTGGCTGTCGGACGCGATGATCGAAAACGCCCCCATGTCGTGCAGAATGTCTTCTGCCGCAATGGTTTCGCGGCGGATGCGCGATTCAGCAAAGGCGACGTCTTCGGGGATCGACTTGTCCAGGTGATGGCAGACCATCAGCATATCCAGGTGTTCGTCGATCGTGTTGACGGTGAAGGGCCGCGTCGGGTTGGTCGAGGACGGCAGCACGTGTTCTTCGCCACAGATGCGGATGATGTCAGGCGCATGACCGCCCCCCGCCCCTTCGGTGTGGAAGGCGTGGATGGTCCGGCCCTTCATCGCCTTCACCGTATTCTCGACAAAGCCGGATTCGTTCAGCGTGTCGGTGTGGATCATCACCTGCACGTCATAATCATCCGCGACCGACAGACAGCAATCGATGGCCGCCGGAGTGGTGCCCCAGTCCTCGTGCAGCTTCATCGCGCAGGCACCGGCCTTGATCTGTTCTTCAAGCGCTGCGGGAAGCGAGGCATTGCCCTTGCCCGCGAAGGCCAGGTTCATCGCGAACCCATCCGCCGCCTGCAGCATCCGCCCGATGTGCCAGGGCCCCGGCGTACAGGTGGTGGCCAGCGTGCCATGGGCCGGGCCCGTGCCGCCGCCCAGCATGGTGGTCAGGCCGGAATGCAGCGCGTCTTCAATCTGTTGCGGGCAGATGAAATGGATGTGGCTGTCGAACCCGCCAGCGGTCAGGATCTTGCCCTCGCCCGCGATCGCCTCGGTTCCCGGACCAACGATGATGTCGACGCCGGGCTGGGTATCGGGGTTGCCGGCCTTGCCAATCTTGTGGATCCGGCCGTCTTTCAATCCGACGTCGGCCTTGTAGATGCCGGTGTAGTCAAGGATCAGCGCATTTGTGATCACAGTGTCCACAGCGCCGTCCGCACGGGTGGTCTGGGCCTGGCCCATGCCGTCACGGATCACCTTGCCGCCACCGAACTTCACCTCTTCTCCATAGGTGGTCAGGTCACGCTCGACCTCGATGATCAGGTCGGTATCGGCCAGCCGGACACGGTCGCCGGTGGTGGGGCCGAACATCGCCGCATAATCGGCACGGGGGATCCGGGTCGCCATCAGCAGGACTCCTTGATTTGTCGCCCAAAGGCGTTTTTGTCTTGTAAGTTGAATTGGTTGAGGACAGCCGCGATCAGCGCCGCGTCAGCCGCCGCTTGTTGGACGACACGCGCCGCTGCACCGGTTTCATCGCCGCGCGGGTGGCCACGTCCAACGATTTTCCCGAGGCCAGCGCCCAGCTGCCGTCGATTGCCGCGTCGGTGAAGGCCTTGACCTTCTCGTCCACCATGCGGCTCGTCTCTCCGGGGGGAAGCGGCACCGCGCCGACCAGCCCGGCCATGCGATAGGCCATGACGATCTGCGCTTCCCAGCCCAGCCGCCAAAGGGCCCAGCCGGTGCGAAAGGCAAATTCCGTGGGGGTAACCATGACCGATCCTCCGGTGACGCGCGCCCTCAGAATGCCGCAGCGCAGCATAAAAGGAAAGCGCCTTGCCCGAAGGCCGGCCAGCTTCCGCCCATTCCTGCGCGGATGACAGGCGCGGGGCGGGAAAACCGGAAGAAAGGCAGCAGGAGGCCATCAGTATTCCGCCCCCAGGTAGTTCAGGTCATCGGTCCGGCGGCGGGTCAGCTTTTCCAGGCAGCGGGAATATTCCATGCCCTGCATCGACCCACCCCGATACCGCAGCGATTCCGCAAGGCAGGCCGCATCGCGAAAGCTGATCCAGCTGCGTTGCGCATCCCGCAAGGTGTCGGTCGCGCGCGGGCCGCGCGTGTCGGCCATGTCCCAGGATTTCGCCCGCGCCATGGCGACCTGGTAGGCCGCGTTCAGATCGCGATCCGCGGCCTCATAGGCTAGCTGAGCACATTGGTTCATGTCACGCTGCGTCATCGGCTGGCTGCAATCCAGCGCCAGCGCAGGCAGCGCGGGGGCCAGCCCGATCAGCGACAGAATGGCGATCCGAAGGCCCCGCATCACAGCCCGCCCATGACCTGCTGGTTGAAGCCATAGATCTCGCGCTTGCCACTAACGGGGATCAGGTTGACCTCGCGCCGCTGGCCCGGTTCGAACCGGACGGCGGTGCCGGCGGCGATATCCAGACGCATGCCGCGGGCGGCGGCGCGGTCGAAATCCAGCGACGGGTTGGCCTCGGCGAAATGGTAATGCGATCCGACCTGCACCGGGCGGTCGCCGGTATTGGCGACCATCAGGGTGATCGCCTCGCGGTCTGCGTTCAGCTCGATCGTGCCCTCGGCGGGAAGAATTTCACCGGGGATCATCGGCGCGGGCCTTTCATGAACGGGTCATTCGGGCGGCGCGCCTCGACCCGGATGGCGATCGGCCGGGGGGCCGGGGCCAGGGCCCCGCGCAAAACTCGTGCGATTTTCTGGATCAACTTCTGCATGTTACCCTCCCTCGGGTTTTGACAGGGTCGTTAACGGATCATTCAGCGGATCGGGTTATGAACGGTCACCAGCTTGGTGCCGTCGGGAAAGGTCGCCTCGACCTGCACTTCGTGGATCATCTCGGCGATGCCCTCCATGCATTGATCGACGGTGATCACCTGCGCGCCTTCCTGCATCAGCATGGCGACGGATTTGCCGTCGCGCGCACCTTCGACCACGTAGTCGGTGATCAGCGCGATCGCCTCTGGGTGGTTCAGCTTCACGCCGCGGGCCAGGCGCTTGCGCGCGACCTCGGCCGCCATGGCGATCAGAAGCTTGTCCTTTTCTCTGGGGGTCAGTTGCATGTCAGAGCATCCATGTCTTGGGAATATCCGCGCCCGAAAGCGCCTGTACCGCCGGGATCAGCGCCCGGCGAAGATCGAAACCGTCACTGCCCAGCACCCGCGCGAACAGCACGCCGGGCCGGATCATGCTGGCCCCGCCCTGTCCGCCGATCGCATCACGCAGGCGGTCTAGGTAAAGATCCGCGTCCGGGTCCACCAGCAGAAGTGAGGCCAGCGCACCCGCCCCGCCCCCGGTGCCGCTGCGCGCCATCAGCGCCTGCACGTCACCGGAAAGCGATAGGTTGTCGGCAAAGACCAGCGCGCCATCGCGCCGGATGCGCCAGCAATCGCGGAACTGCGCCTGTTGCACCACTTCGCCCATGGCGGCGCGGCCCAGGATCAGCGGCTCCACCGCCAACAGCCGGGCGTCGCTTGCCAGATCGGCGTCCAGCCGGCGGCGCAGCGCGGCGTGGTTGTAAAGAATGGTTTCCTGCGGCAGCCAGTCCAGCCGCCCGCCCTGCGCCACGGTCAGCCGGGTCTGAACCTGCCCGACCTCGCCCGGCTGGGCGCGATAGACCCGTTCGGCGGCCTGTGTGGTCATGACCAGATGCGCGCCCGCCTCGGCCCGCGCCGCCATGTGGAACTGATCGCCCCCGGTCACGCCGCCGGCGGTGTTGAGCGACACCGCCTGAAGCGCGCCCCCCCGGACCTGCGGAAACAACAGCTTGGAGGACCCCGCCTGATGCAGATCGCCGATCCGCGACACCCCGCCGCGAAGCCGCGCCGAAACCTCGGCCCGCCCCCGCGCGCGCGGTTGCTGAGCCGGCTTGGCCGGCCAGACCGGCACGGCGGCACCCGCCCCGTCACGCGTCGTTAATCTTGGCTCGGCAGTGATTGGTTCGTCCCCCTGATCGCCAGAAGACTAACCGCTTCATCCGCAAGGGGGAGTGGGAATTTCACCCCGCGCCCGCATTTCGCGCATCACGGGGAAAGTTGCACAAAATCCGTGCAAAGCGACCCGGCGCATAGGCAGCACCGGGCCGTCGACACAGGCTTACCTAACGTGATGCAGGGTGCCGAAAAGGCGCGGATCCAGGCTGGCGGCCTCGAACGTCGGGCCATCGGTCAGAATCGAGACCGCGTCATGGGAATGCAGGCTTTCCTGATGGCTCGCCACCACGCGGAAGTCGCCGATCCGGTCGTCCGCCTCAAGCCCCTGCGCAAACAGCCGCGCGGCGTCTTCGACGAAGATCGGGTTGGCGGCGTTCAGTTCCGCAAAGGCCTGTTCATCCTCGCGCTTGACCATGACCTGGGTTTCCGTCGGCACGGCCTTGCGGGCGATTTCGATCAGGTCTTCGAACCACAACGGATCATCCCCCTGCAGCACAACGGAAATCCGCGCGACCGAGCGTTGCGAATGCGGCGTGGCCAGCTGCCCGCGCTGTTCACGCGCATGTTCCGACAGCTCAAGCGAACAGGGGCAGGTCGAGGAATAGACGTAATCCAGATGCAGCACCCGCAGGCGCGACCCGGCGGTATCCACCAGTTCCAGCGAGATGTCGTAATACTGATAGCCCGACAGCCCCGACCGCAGCGACGGCACCCGCAGCGGATAGGACAGCCGCATCTGGATCCGCGCATCCAGCGTTTCCAGGTCGGATTTGTAGTCGTCAAGCGCGGCTTCGATCACCTCGAAGGAAAAGGTCTTTTCCGCATGGGCATAGAAGGACCGCATGATGCGGCTCATGTTGATGCCCTTCTTGTCGGCCTCAAGGCTGACCGTCCCGGTGACCGAGCTTTCCAGCATCACCTCACCGCCGTCGCGCGTCTTGTAGCGGATCGGCAGGCGGAAGTTGGAAATCCCGACGTGCTGGATCGTGCGATGCGCCCCGCGGATCAGGCTCGACGGCCCGTTCTGCAGATCCGGCAGAGTCGCGCGATAGGCCGGGTCCGACGTGAAGTCCGCCGGGTAAACCCGGTTCAGCAAAGGATATTCGCTGTCGTTCAACAGGCGGGCCACAGCCGGATCAAGGGCGTTGATCTCGGCGTCAGAGGCCGCAGAGGCCCACTGCCGCAGACGGGCCAGGGCATCCTTCGCCTCGTCCCGGTCAGGCATGGGTTGCATATCGCTCGGATGGATATTCATGCGGTCCCCCTTTGGTCCGGCCAATATATAGGCCCTCCGATGGCCCATTTCCACTTTTTCGGTGGTCAAATGGGGATACGCTTTGGGTCGGAAACCGGATGACTTTATCCGCCATCCGGTTTGCGATTTGCGATTTTCAGGCCTGCCCGCCCCGGATCAGATCTGGTCCAGCGCCTGCATCAGGTCGGCGATCAGGTCATCCGCGTCTTCCAGACCAACAGACAGGCGCACGGCCCCGTCGGAAATGCCCAGGATGTCCTTCTGGTCCTGCGGCAGACGCTGGTGCGTGGTGGTCGCGGGATGGGTCACGATCGACTTGCTGTCGGCGAAGTTGTTGGAAATCGTGAAGATCTCCAGCGCGTTCAGCAATTTGAAGCAGGCTTCCTTGCCGCCCTTCACCTCGAAGGCCAGCACGGTGCCGCCGCTTTCGCCCTGCGCCATGGCAATGTCATGCTGCGGATGGCTGGGCAGCTGCGGATAGCGCACGCTGTTCAGCTTGGGATGGCCGTCCAGCGCCTCGGCGATCTTCAGCACGGATGCCGCCTGCGCCCGCACGCGCAGGTCCATCGTGTCCATCGACTTCAGCTGAACCCAGGCGGTGAAGGGGTTCATCGCGCCGCCGGTGTGCTTCATGTAAGCTTCGATCGGGCCGCGGATCAGGTCCTTGGACCCGCAGATCATGCCGCCCAGCATCCGCCCCTGCCCGTCCACGTGCTTGGTGGTCGAGATCACGCAAAGATCCGCGCCACAAGCGGCCGAGTACGAAAAGATCGGCGTCGCCATGGCGTCATCAACCACAACCAGCGCGCCCTTGGCATGGGCCACCTTGACCACGTGGCGCAGGTCCACAACCTCGAGCATCGGGTTCGAGATGCTTTCCAGAAAGACCAGCGCGGTCTCATCGGTGATCGCCTCTTCCCAGGCGGCATTGTCGGTGCCGTCGACCAGGGTGATCTTGACCCCGAAGCGGCCCAGCACGTCTTCCAGCACATAAAGGCACGACCCGAACAACGCCCGCGCCGCCACCACGTGATCGCCCGCCTTCAGCAGCGCCGTCAGCGCGCCGGTGACAGCCGCCATGCCACTGGTGCAGGCAAAGCCGTCCTCGTATCCGACGATCTGCGACAGGCGGTTTTCGAACATGCGCACGGTCGGGTTGCCGTAGCGGGCATAGATGAATTCGTCTTCGCCCAGGGACTGGAACCGCTGTTCCGCCGCCTCGGCGCTGTCATAGACAAAGCCCTGCGTCAGGAAGATCGCCTCGCTCACCTCGCCATATTGCGAGCGGCGAGCGCCCCCGTGCACCAGGGTGGTCCGTTTGTTCCAAGTGTTCTTCGTCATCGCTATCGCCCTCTGACTTGCCCCTTTCGGGCGGCCAACCACTTCGGGGGCGGGTCGGCCAAAATAAAACCCCCAGACGCGGCCAAGCGTGGGGGTCCCCGACGACTGGCCTTTTAGCGGAATGTTTCTCGTGGCCCGCAATCCGGCAACAAATCGCCACGGCGCAGGGTCTACCGCCGCCCGCCCCCCGGGGTCAAGAGGTGGGAAATCGGCCCCCTTGCCGTGCCGCCGACCCGCCCAGGCCGCCTGCGTCACAGCGCTGTTACCCAAGCATCACCAAGGTTTCGTATCCCCGCCCTAATCTGACCCAAGATGAAGATGTTGCACGATCACCAGGGGGCTCTGGGATGGGCATTCTCAGGATCAACATGACGGACACCACGGGCGGGATTGCGCTGCACGGGACCCCGGAGATCCCTTTGGCCCAAGCGCTATCTGCCCAGCAAAATGGCACGGGGCCGGTGATCGTGATGATCCACGGCTACCGTTTTGCCCCCGGCGACGCCCGGCACTGCCCGCATGACCACATCCTGTCGCTGCGCCCCGACCACCGCTGCCGCAAGGCCCTGTCCTGGCCGCGCGGGCTGGGCAGCGACGGCACTGGCGACAGCCTTGGGATCGCCTTCGGCTGGCCCGCGCGGGGGGCCTTCCGCAAGGCTTACGCCCGCGCCGATCAGGCGGGCCTGGCCCTTGCCCGGCTGATCACGCTGCTGCGTGGTCAGAGCCCCGGCCGACGGGTGCATGTGATGGCCCATTCGCTTGGTGCCCGTGTCGCACTGTCGGCGCTGCGCCACCTGCCGGCGGGCGGGATCGACCGGATGCTGCTGCTGAACGGGGCCGAATACACCAGCCGTGCCGAGGCCGCGCTGGCCACCCCTGCCGGACGCCGGACCGAGGTCCTGCACATCACCGCCCGCGAAAACCGCGCATATGACCTGGGGTTCGAGCTGATCACCCGCGCCCCCGCCCCCGGCGACCGCGCGCTCAGCCTGCGCGCGCCGGAGCGGCCCAACTGGCTGACCCTGCCGATCCACGATGCCGCAACCCTTGCGGCGCTGCGCCACTACGGCTTTCCGCTGGCCCCGCCCCAGGCGCGCATCTGCCACTGGTCCAGCTACCTGCGCCCGGGCCTCTTCCCTCTCTTTCGTGCGCTCATCGGCACGTCCCAGCCCCTACCGCTCGTGACACTACGTGCGCTGCTGCCTGAGGAAACGGCACACCGCTCCACCCCCTGGCCAGCCCTCAGACCCGGCCTACACAACGCCTGACTAACGCCTGACGGACATATCTCTTTGGTTTTCGAAAATATCCTCGGGGGTAGGCGCAAATGCCCCGGCATTTGCGCCGAAGGGGGCAGACAGCCCCCTTCCCCCTTTCCGCCCGCGCCGCCCCTCAGGACCGGCGCGCAGCACCCTCACAACGGGACAGCCCGATCAGCGGCGGCGATCACGGCGCGAGGACATCGGCTGGAACGCCACGCCCACATGCGCCTCGCAATAGGGTTTGCCAGCCTGGACCGGCAGGCCACAGAACCAGAACTTCTCGGTCGCCGGGTCGCCGACGGGCCATTTGCAGGTCCGCTCGGTCAGCTCCATCAGCGACAGCTTCTTCGCCTTCTTCTCGACCGCGTTCACCTTGGCCAGGGCCTCGGGGCTGATCTCGTTGGCCGAGGGCTGCGGCGGCAGCGGCTGACCGGCGGGCACGATGGCCTTGCGCGACGGCACACCCTGCGGCGCGGCCGAGGTGGTGCGCGGCTCGTCGTCGTCCTCTTCGACCTCGGGCTCCGGCGCGGGGGCCGGGGCCGCTGCGGGCTTGGCGGCGGGCTTGGGCTTGGCCTCGGGCTTGGCGGCGGCAGCCGGGGCGGCGCTGGCGCTGCCCCCGCCCGAGCGGTTGGACAGGCCCAGGCGGTGCACCTTGCCGATCACGGCGTTGCGGGTCACCCCGCCCAGCTCTTTCGCGATCTGGCTGGCGGACTGGCCTTCGGTCCACATCTTCTTCAGCAGCTCGACACGTTCATCGGTCCAGGACATGGACGCCTTCCTTTTCACTCTGCGCAGCCCCCGGGGCCACTTAGAACCAAAGGCGGCACGTCACCCGTACCGCCCCCTTGCGTTGTGCCTTATTCTAATCACCTCGTTCCGAGATACAAGGCGCTGATTCGCCCTATCCGATCGAAACGCCGCCTTTCCGTGCGATCCGGGTCGCAGCCCCTTGCGCCGGGTCGCTTCATGGCTATAACGCGCAACAATTTGCGCTGACCCGGGGATGACCATGCCGAAAAGAACAGATATCTCGTCCATCATGATCATCGGGGCCGGCCCCATCGTGATCGGCCAGGCCTGCGAATTCGACTATTCCGGTGCCCAGGCCTGCAAGGCCCTGCGCGAGGAAGGCTACCGCGTCATCCTGGTGAACTCGAACCCCGCCACGATCATGACCGACCCCGGCCTGGCGGATGCGACCTATATCGAACCGATCACCCCCGAGGTCGTCGCCAAGATCATCGAAAAGGAACGCCCCGACGCGCTGCTGCCGACCATGGGCGGCCAGACCGGTCTGAACACCTCTCTTGCTCTGGAAGAGATGGGCGTGCTGAAGAAATTCGGCGTCGAGATGATCGGGGCCAAGCGCGAAGCCATTGAAATGGCGGAAGATCGCAAGCTGTTCCGCGAAGCTATGGATCGCATCGGCCTGGAAAACCCCAAGGCCACCATCGTCACCGCCCCCAAGAAGGACGGCAAGTTCGACATCGCCGCCGGCCTGTCCGAAGCGATGGCCGCGCTGGAAGACATCGGCCTGCCCGCGATCATCCGCCCCGCCTTTACACTGGGCGGCACCGGCGGCGGCGTGGCCTACAACCGCGACGACTACGAATACTACTGCCGCTCCGGGATGGAGGCCTCTCCGGTCGGCCAGATCCTTGTCGATGAATCCCTGCTCGGCTGGAAGGAATACGAAATGGAAGTCGTGCGCGACCGCGCCGACAACGCCATCATCGTCTGTTCCATCGAAAACGTGGACCCCATGGGTGTGCACACGGGTGATTCCATCACCGTCGCCCCGGCCCTGACCCTGACGGACAAGGAATATCAGGCGATGCGCTCGGCCTCGATCGCGGTTCTGCGCGAAATCGGCGTCGAAACCGGCGGCTCGAACGTGCAATGGGCGGTGAACCCCCAAGACGGCCGCATGGTCGTGATCGAGATGAACCCCCGCGTCTCGCGCTCCTCGGCGCTGGCGTCGAAGGCCACCGGCTTCCCGATCGCCAAGATCGCCGCGAAACTGGCCGTGGGCTATACGCTGGACGAGCTGGACAACGACATCACCAAGGTCACGCCCGCCAGCTTCGAGCCGACCATCGACTATGTCGTCACCAAGATCCCGCGCTTCGCGTTCGAGAAATTCCCCGGCTCCGAACCGCATCTGACCACGGCGATGAAATCCGTGGGCGAGGCGATGGCGATCGGCCGCTCGTTCCACGAGTCGCTGCAAAAGGCGCTGTCGTCGATGGAAACCGGCCTGACCGGCCTGGACGAGATCGAGATCGAAGGCGCGCCGGAAAAGGCCGCCATCACCAAGGCGCTGTCGAAACAGACCCCGGACCGCATCCGCGTGATCGCCCAGGCCATGCGCCACGGGCTCTCGGACGATGAAATCCAGGCGGTAACCTCCTTCGATCCGTGGTTCCTGGCCCGCATCCGCGAAATCGTCCGCGCCGAGGCCGAAGTGGCCATGAACGGCCTGCCCGTCACCGAAGGCGGGTTGCGCAAGCTCAAGATGATGGGCTTCTCGGACGCGCGCCTGGCCAAGCTCTCGGCCCGTGACGAAGACCAGGTCCGCCGCGCCCGCCGCAACCTGGGCATCAACGCCGTCTTCAAGCGCATCGACACCTGCGCCGCCGAATTCGAGGCCCAGACGCCCTATATGTATTCGACCTATGAAGAGCCTATGATGGGCGAGGTCGAGGACGAGGCCCGCCCCTCGGACCGCAAGAAGGTCGTGATCCTGGGCGGTGGCCCGAACCGGATCGGCCAGGGGATCGAGTTTGACTACTGCTGCTGTCACGCCTGTTTCGCGCTGACCGACGCGGGCTATGAAACCATCATGGTCAACTGCAACCCGGAAACCGTGTCGACCGACTACGACACCTCGGACCGGCTGTATTTCGAACCGCTGACGTTTGAACACGTGATGGAAATCCTGCGCGTCGAACAGTCGAACGGCACCCTGCACGGCGTGATCGTCCAGTTCGGCGGCCAGACGCCGCTGAAACTGGCCAATGCGCTGGAAGAAGAAGGCATCCCGATCCTCGGCACCACGCCCGACGCCATCGACCTGGCCGAAGACCGCGAACGTTTCCAGGACCTGGTCAACCGCCTTGGCCTGAAACAGCCCAAGAACGGCATCGCCCATTCCGACGCCGAGGCGCTGGAGATCGCCGGCGACATCGGCTTCCCGCTGGTGATCCGCCCGTCCTACGTGCTGGGCGGCCGCGCCATGGAAATCGTGCGCGACATGGACGGGCTGAAACGCTACATCCGCGACGCCGTGGTGGTTTCGGGCGACAGCCCCGTGCTGCTCGACAGCTACCTGTCTTCCGCCGTGGAACTGGACGTCGACGCGCTTTGCGACGGCGAAGCAGTGCATGTCGCAGGCATCATGCAGCACATCGAAGAGGCCGGCGTGCACTCGGGCGACAGCGCCTGTTCGCTGCCCCCCTACTCGCTTCCTGCCGACATCATCGCCGAGGTGAAGCGCCAGACCGAAGCGCTGGCGAAGGAACTGAACGTCGTCGGCCTGATGAACGTGCAGTTCGCGGTCAAGGACGGCGTGGTCTACCTGATCGAGGTCAACCCGCGCGCCTCGCGCACCGTGCCCTTCGTGGCCAAGGCCGTGAACAGTCCGATCGCCTCGATCGCCGCCCGCGTCATGGCTGGCGAAAAGCTCTCGACCTTCGACCTGGTGGATCCGCAGATCGACCGCTTCGCCGTGAAAGAGGCCGTGCTGCCCTTCGCCCGTTTCCCGGGTGTCGACACGATCCTGGGCCCGGAAATGCGCTCCACCGGCGAAGTCATGGGATCCGACACCACCTTCGCTCGCGCCTTCCTCAAGGCGCAGCTGGGTGCCGGCACCGACCTGCCGACCTCCGGCCGCGTCTTCATCTCGATCCGGGACGAAGACAAGACCGAGGCGATGATGGAAGCCGCCCGCACCCTGTCCACGCTTGGCTTCACCCTGCTCGCCACCCGCGGCACCGCCGCCTGGCTTGCCGGGGCCGAGATCGCCTGCGACGTGGTCAACAAGGTCTACGAGGGCCGGCCGAACATCGTCGACCTGCTCAAGGACGGCGGCATCGCCCTGGTGCTGAACACGACCGAAGGCCAGCAGTCGATTGAGGACAGCCGCGAAATCCGCAAGGTCGCCCTCTATGACAAGATCCCCTATTTCACCACGGCTGCCGGGGCCCAGGCCGCGGCCCAGGCTATCGCCTCTCGCGATGCCGACAGCCTAGAGGTGACCTCGCTTCAGGAACTGGCCCGCGCCTGACCGCGCCCCCACCTTTCCAAACACCCATCTTTCGGGCCCGGACGCACACCGCTCCGGGCCCGAACACCTTCCCCCTCTTTGGTTTTCCCAAATATCCCGGGGGTCGGCTTCAAAGCTTCAGCTTTGACGCCGAGGGGGCAGCGCCCCCTCCCCAACCGATATTTGAAGTTTTCTATCCAAGGAAGACGCCGAGGGCAGGATGCCCTCGGCGTCTCGTCATTTCAAAAGCTTAGCACATGAGGCAGCTGGCGAGCCCGTGAGCGTGACCGGTGTCGGCCCCTCCCAAGAGCGCCGCGAAGTCGGTTTCCAGCTTGATCGACACCCCGTGCTCTGCTGCCGGGTCCGGCACAAGGACGATACGGGTGATCAGGTTGCGCAGATAGGTATGCGCCTGGTGGACGAGGTCTGGGTCGCCCAACAGTGTCTCCATGGCATCTACGGCCCTTGCGAAGAGCGTAGCGGTATCCGGAAGATCATGCGCTGCAACCCGACCGCGTGAACTGGCCTCCTCCAGTCGCGCCCGCAGAGCGGTGAGTTCTCCATCAATCGCTTTTGACCGGGCCCGGAATGCAGCGAAGGGTGCGCCTTCTTCGATCGCGCGAAAGATGCTCTCCTGTTTCGCCTCTTCTTTGCGGATCAAAGACTCGAGGCGCGCGATCTCGGTCGCGGGGTCAAAGCTGGCGAGCTTTTGCCGCTCCTCGCGAAGGGCTGCCTCGAAGGCCGCGAAAAGCTCTGGAGAGCGAAATGCATCACGCAGGCGACCGAAGACTCTGCGCTCGAGCCGCTTTTGCGAGATGTTCGTGCGGTTCTTGCACGCCTTCTTGCGCCCCTCGTTGCAGGCGAAGCTCGTGCTGCTCATCTTGACGTAGTGAGCGCCACAACAACCACAGACCATCAGGCCGGAGAAGAGATGCTTCCGACGTCGAGATCGGACGGGATTTTCTGTCCGACCGACCTGATCTTCCTTCAGCTTTGCCTGGACCGCAGCCCAGAGCTTGTCCGGCACGATCTGAAGCTCGGGAAAGGTCGCCGACACCATCTCGTTCGGAGACAGATCGACCCTGCGTGCACCGGTTTCCGGATGATAGCTCTGCGTGGTCCGGCAGACCTGGGCCTCGCCAATGTAGAGCCGGTTGTGAAGGATGCCTTCGCCTCGCTTCCGGTTTCCACGGATCGTCGACGCGTCCCAGGTGCCGCCGCGAGGTGCCTTGATGCCGTCGGCGTTCAGGCCGTGCGCTATCTGGAGCGCAGATTTCCCTGCGGCTGCCTCCTCGTAGATCCGAAGAACGACAACTGCCTGCTCCGCATCCACTTCGCGACTGAGGCCCTCCGTCTTCTCGGAAAGCACGCGGTAGCCGAAGGCAGATGTGTGCAAACGACCCCGGCCCAATGCGCCCTGCATGCCGCGGCGGGTATGGAAGCCGACGCTCTCGGAGAAAGCCTGAGCGCCGTATCCGCGCAGCAGCACGGTCAGGAAGTCCTGTTGACCTTCTTTGATCGAGAACAGATCGACACCGGAGAACTTCAGCAGCTCCCAGCTATGGAGAGCATCGGCTGTCCGGCGGGAAAGGCGATCGAGCATTTCGACCACAACGAGATCGATGCGACGCTCCTCGACAGCCTTCTTCAGCTCCTGAAATCCGGGACGACGCAAATGGCGCCCCGTGATTTCCTCGTCCGTGAATATCTCGACGACGTCGTATCCCTGTTCGTCACAGTATTTCTGCGCCATCGCCACCTGGTCGGTGATGGAGGTCGCCTTCTGAAGGTCGGCACTGTAGCGGGCGTATATCGCGACCCGCCTCTTCACAGCCGAACCTTTTCGGCCGGTGCGCAATCAACGTTCGCGGCGGTCGCCGCTTCGGCAATCTGACGGGCGGTCGCCTTGGCCAGAATGCCGATCAGGCCGATCATCGCGGGAGGGCAGACGATCGTGGTGGCGTGCACGGAAACCTCGTGCCGGGTGTCGTTTTTGGTGGGCATCGGGATGTCCTTGTCCATTCCACCGGTGCGGGTGGGCGCTGGCCGATGTCATTCGACCGCGAAGGAGATGTTGTTTTTGCAAGAAGACAGAAACTTTTGTTTCAGCGCGACTGGCGACGCACTTCAAGACTTTGTTTTCATGTCATTTCTTATCGGCCTTTAGGAGCTCGGCTGGCAGCAGGAAGGGCTCGTCGCAGCCTGAGAAGCAGCCTCAGCTCCTCGTGCGCCGTTTCCGGTCGTTGCGGTTCGAGCAGATAGATGTCGCGCCCGTGCTCGAGACGCACTTCGCAGCCAAGATGAAGCAAGATGCGCTCGGCTTCGGCGCGGAGTGCGCGCCGATGATCGCGATCCCGAGGTCCGCCGTGCACCTCGACAAAGGCGAGGCTGTCGATCGGCCAGTAATGCGACTGTCCCATCAACCGCAGGTTCGGCAGATCCGGGTTGGCGGCTCGAAGTGCCATCTCGGTCAATCCCAGGTGTTTCGCCCTATTGTCACGCAGCGTCATCGCTTGCTCCTCCTGAACATTGAGATCGGCAAGGCACCTCGCGGACGCGCCTCTGCTGATTGGTTTGTCGGGCGCGCCAGCTTTCGCAGCAGAAAGGGTGTTTCCGTGCCGGCGCGCCCTATCGGCGGGGGATCCAGTCCCGCCGATCTCCGTGTCAGCGATGCTGACCGCGATGCCGGGATATCTCCTGTTCGGCGGCAAGGAGGTCGGTGACCCGGTGCGACGACTCGAGCGGATCCCGCAGGTGGCGCATGGCGCTGTCGATCAGAGCGGGCGCTTCGTCCGGGTCGAGCTTGGCAAGTTCACGAAGCGCCGATTGCGCGGCATGGCGGAAATCCTCGGTCAGGAAGCGGCGCTTCTCCACGTGCTTGTCGAGGTCCCTGACCCAGCTTTGGATCGGCTTGAATGCGTCGTAGGGAAGCTGAGCGATCGCCTCTTCCGCACGGCGCATGTGGCGGGCGGCGTCGGCAAGAATGTCTTCCATCCGCTCGTAGTCACCGTGAAGCTTCTGGTCGAGAAACAGCACCAGCCGATGCGTGTTTTCAGTCGGGAATGTGGTCGGTGTCGGGAACATCTTCATCTCCATCTCTGCGAGCCGGTGTGGGACCGGCCCTCATGCGAGGGGCCGGTCACGCAGCCGGTCGTCACGCTGCCTTTGGGCGTCCGGGGGTCGCCATGCGGCGAGCGCGATGCTCCACCATGACCGTGCGCGGAGTGTTCTCCCTTCGGCGTTCCGCCGCGATGTCGTGCTCAGCGTGGAGCCGCCCGCGCACCCAATGCATCCGGTCGAGGCTCTTGCCGGTGAGCCGCCCCACCAGGGGCGTGCCGAGGTCACCGGTCATGAGGCCGGAATGGTTCGGACTGACGGACAGCAGCCGCGCACCGATGAAGCGTGTCGGCCGCGTCATGCCTGCGGCCCTCAGTTCAACACCTTTCACAGCGATGTCGTAACCGGTGTTGGTGGCCGCGATCCGTGAGGTGCCATAGGCGAGCACGAGGCGCTGGTTCTCACCCTCGCCATCGACCTCCATCACGAGGCACGGACGCGCGACGGGCAGTCCGTCGGCAGCCTGCGAGTTGCGCACGGGGAACCTGAACAGCACGATATCGCCGCGCTGAATGTCATCGGCCCAGTGGGCCGTCTCTTCGGTCTTGTGATCGAACATCGATCTCTCCTTTGGTGGATGATCGACGCGTCCCGACCTCCCCTTTTCTCCGAGGGCTGGCCCGGGCTGCGCGTCACAAGGCGCGTGCAGCCGGGACCGGGCCTCAGGCCGGGGAAGTCCGGAAGGGGTGGCAAGCGCCCGTCCGGTCCCGCGGAAGGCGGCCTCGGGAGCAGGGAACGGCGAGTGTCCCTGCAGGGGTGGGTCCAGGGCGAATGGAATGCCGCCCTGGTCGAGCCGAAGGCTGCCAGGGGGTGAAGGGGGAGTGGCGAACGATGACCCTTCGAGCAGGGGTGCAGGGGAGTGCGGAACGACGCCCTGTCCCGGCTGGAGGCCCTTGGCGGGTTCGGGAGGGCAGCGCGTCTCCCGAGCGGCGCGTCAGCGGCGCCGGGGTCCGGGGGCGACAGCCCCCGGCGAACGGTAGCCCGAGCGAGCGTCCGAAGGACGGTTGCGCGGGTTACTTAGTGAGTAAAAACTTGGACAACGAACCCATCGGAGTTCGACGTCGCTATCCGATGGGTTCTCGCATCAGCCAATCAGAAACGACGCTGCTCTACACGCCAAAAGATAGAAACCGATTGCGCAGACAACAAAAATGACAGTGTGAAACCACCACCCAATCGCTAACCGCGACACCCAAAGAAATTTATGCGAGAACCAACCAGGCACCCAGATAGAGATTTTCTCATTCCTCTTGGCCTCTATGGCCTCAAAGAGCTTGTTGTCCCAAGCCGAATGATTTTGACCGAACCCTTCAATACAATCATGGAATGCTGTCAGAGATGCCCTTAGGACTTCCTCCTCGGGCTTGACGGACTGTATCTCCGCTCGCATATTCCCGGATATCCTCAACAACCTCTGCGCATGGACCTGCATGTCCCTCGCAAGCACAGACCGGCCCTTTGAGTAATCTAAAAGATTCACTACCAGCAAAGATATGGAGGCTACAATGCTAATTAATGATACAGCGTGACCCTCGACAGTGTCAGCAAAACTTGAATCCGCATAAAGCCCGATAGACGCGCAAACAAGAAATATCGTCAGGACTGAAGAGAACGCCATAGAAGCCTTTTCTTCGGCCTCCAATCTTTCCGAAAGATTAAACCTAATATATGCGGTTTTCTCAATCTTCCCGACAAGACGCTCATAGTATTCTAGGTCAATTTCTTTATCCGCTGCTGCCGTCATCCGGCTTCTCCACTCCCAATGCCCCATGCTGGGCCCAACATTTTTTTGAAGCTCTTAACGCTAGAACAAAGCTGGGCAGACTGACATCGTAGTCAAATTTGTCGCGATCAAACCACGATCCAGAAATCAATTCTTGTGAGGTGAGTTCCGTCCAGTTTGCGTTGCCACAGTACTTCTTTATCAACTTGGCTCTTTTTGTCAGTGCCCTTTTAATTGCCCAAACGAGCCATCCGTCTAGGTTTGAAAAGTCCGTTATAGAATCCACCAAGCAGTAATAGGACACGCATCCCGAGAGCGCCTTTATGCGCTTTCGCCCGTCTAAGAAGTCTTGCAGTTGCGCATTTGAATACGGGCCGTTTATATAGCTTCTCAGCCTGTGAATGCTGGAAACGAAGTCCCAATCCAAGCGATTTCCATCTATCCGCTTGCAGTTCAGAGACTTGTGTCTCTCAGGGTATAAAATCAGAGACTCGTAAAGTATTTGCGCGCAACGTTTTTTGATTCTCTCAACGCCAGCATTCGAAATCGTCGCACCGCCTTCCGAAAATTGGTATCCGAGAAAATCCATTTTAGAAACTGTGCGCATCTCTTCATCTCGTTGAGAGAATATACTAACGCCAGTCGTCTTTACCTGATTCACTGTCACGCCGGTATCCCGCGAGAAATCTCTATAGGCCGATATTGCGCCGATTGCGTCCTCATAGCTATAGTTCACCAAGACGCTATCGTCAGCATATCGGATATAGTTTCCGCTAAGTTTGTCGAGGCTTGAGTCCAAGTGATGCCCCACTGCATTGGCCACAAACAATGAAACCGAATTCCCCTGCGGGGTCCCCATGGATCTCCTCCCACTGGTTCCATCTCTCTTGATATACTCATGGCCCAAATAGCTTCGCACCACTCGCTCCTCGAACTTTGTCAACAGAAAATCACCCGAAGAGAGAACCTTTTCTTCTATAAATCCCGTAGATATTGATCCAAAATAATCCGAGAAATCATACTTCGAGATGTAAACCTTATCAGATTTCAAGTATTGCTTTAGCCGAAAAACCGCATCCAAGGAATTTTTGCTCGACATATACGCGAAGCTAGTCGCGGAGAATACTTTCTGGTTGCGCTCCCGCATCGCCTCACTCAAGAGCTTTGCTAGCGCTGCATCAGGAATGCTGAAGACGTCAACATGACGAAGGCTACCAGTCGGTTTCCTGAAGCTGAAACGAAATGAAGGGATTGGATTGTATTGATCCAGCCTGACAGATCTAACAATCGACCTTGCCAAGAAACGCGCATGACTCAAGCAATAAGCTGGGTGGAACTGCTTATGATGGCTCCATATCCTTGGTTTGCGGACAGTGGGCGAAGTAACCCGGACGCCTGTTCTCTTTTGAACTCTCTCAAGATATTTTTCTCGATAGCGTAGCCGGTCCTCGTATCTGCCGAGCCTCCTTTTTGCTTCCGCTACGATTTCTTTTTCTAGAACTTTTTCCAAAATGTGCCCAAGGGGTGCGCCAGCAGAGAGCTGTAGTATGTTGTCGTTTCCAGTTCGAATGCCGTGTGGAACACAGCAAGCTGCAAAGATACGCCGCCCCTGCTGACGACTAATGCTCCTCGCATATGGTGCAATTGGTCACCTACGATGACGGTCATGTCAAGAAATGCGCGGCGGCGACTTGACGTTTCGCTGGAAGCCAAGCCGCACGATCAAAGATGAGATCGGCGTATCGTCTTCGCGTTTTCGGGGAAAAGGTCGTCGCCCCATGTCCTGCCCTCCCCAACAGGAGGCTACGACATGGCGAAGAAATCGAAGAAGTTCCGCATCGCGATGCGCATGGAGGGCATGTGGCCCCACCAGCTCGCAGGCTACGAGTCCCACCGGAGGAGAGATGGCGGCGATGTCGGCCACTCTGACCCGAACAAGAGACTGCTGAACCGGCTGCTTATCGGGGAAGCTGACTGGGCCCAGACAGCCTGGAACGAGATTGCCGAGATGCGCTCGGAGAACTTCCTCGTCCAGCTGGAAGGGCTGAAGAAGCGACGGCACAAGAGCGACCTCCAGCAGCTCCTCCGAGAAGGACCGAAGGACCCGTGGAGGGCCTCCAAGCATGGGCCCATGCGTGAGGTGATCCTGACGGCGAACAAGAAGTGGTTCGCACTCGACCTGCAGGACTTCGTCGGCGGAAGCGGCCCGACGCTCGAGCAGCAGTTCGAGGAATGCGCCATAGGCTGGCTGAAGCACGCTTTCGGCGATGATTGCATCCATGCTCGGGCTGATGTGGACGAGGAGACGTATCACATCCATGCGGTGGTGATGCCGCGGACGACGCTCCCGTGTGGCAAGCGCATGCTCCAGCCTTCCATCCACCCGGTGATCGCGAGCTATGAGAAGGGTCAGGATGACGTAGGCGACTGGTTCAAGGCCGTCGGTTTGAAGCGAGGGAAAAAGCGGAAGCGGAAGCTTCGCAAGGCCCTGGAACACAACAGGAAGGCGCTCGAAGCCTACAATGCCGGCGAGGCGGACTCCCTGGACCTGGTCGAAGTGCCCAAAAAGCGGCGCCACGTCAGCCCGCGCGTCTGGAGAGAGAAACAGGAGCGAAGGCTGGCGGAGCGCGATCTGGCTCAGGAGACGCGGGAAGAGCAGCTCGAAGCCAAGGAAGCTTCCGTTGTCACCCGCGAGACGCATGCAGACAAGAAGACCGCCCAGGCGATTGCGACCCTGTCGGTGGCGCGGGATGTCGCTAAAGGCCGCGTGGTTCTCGGAGCCCGCGATGCGAGCAACCGCGAAGATGAGACGGCATCAACTCCCGCGACGCAGATTCCTGCACAGCGTCTATTCGGCCGAGCCCTGGATGTGCTCCACAAACAGGCGCGGTCAGAGGCGCGCGCTGACCTGAAGGATGCGTTCGACGAAATCCGGCGGGCCGATGACGCCATCGTCGAAATCGCGACAGGACTGGGCAAGTCGGCGCGGGAACGGATCGCAAACGCGAGGAAGTCTCTGTCCCGCGCGATCATAGGTATTTCTCGAAAGATTAGCCGCTTGCCGGACCCGCCCGAGAAATCTTCAGACCAGAGGTAAAAAAAGTTCCGCCGGAGATTTCTGTCCGATTTCGAAGATACGCATCTTCATCCGGATCGCGGGTTTTTCCCCAACCGGGGCCCCGCGGCATCCCACGAAACTTGCCTCTGAGGAGACCTCGAATGACCAAACCCAAGAAACGCCCGATCATCGACCGCCGTCGCCAATCCGAGCGCCAGAAGAAGGCCGAAGCTCGCATCGACGAGATGCGCGACAAGCTTGCCATCGACGCACGCGCGGAAGAGCTCAAGACGCTGAATGCCATGAGGGACACTTTCAACGACGCCCTGTGGCAGTGCGACGATGATCGGTTGATCCACGACATTTTCTCACTGCTCTGCCGGGTGGCAAAGATGTCTGATGCTCGACTGATTGCGGGCCACCCGGATTGCCCAGAGGCGGTCCGGGACGAGCTGAACACCCGTGTGGAAGAAAGCCGTCGGGAAAAGAAAGACCGGTCCAGAAAGGCCGGGTCGGACAACAAAGCTGACGCCTGACGTTCACAGCCAGAATCGGTGTTAATAAGGGCACGGGGGCAACCTCCGTGCCCTAAACTTTTTGCGACATACCTATGCGCAGGTCGCCGAGGCTCGACGCTCGACACAGCGGCCGCTGGCTTTCCAGTCGAGGACTGGATAGGTAGACGGACGGCGGCCCCTAAGAGCGACCGTCCGGCACAGCTTTCTCCGACGACACATGACTACAGAATGTCCCCGCAAGCCCGTGCTTAGCTACGGTCCCGACGAAACTCCGGCGACGACGCTGCATAGCTGAGAGCATCCCCGAGAAACTTCAAACAACGGTAAGGCAGCGCCCCCTTTCCCCTTTGTCATTTGCACATTCTCCGGGAACTTGAACGATGTCGCACCTGGCCGCCGCGCCTCGCGCCGGGGGCGCTGCAAATAACAGTTAGACTGGGCCCCCTTCCCCCTCCGTCATTTGCACTTCCCTCGGATAAGGTAGCGATGTCGCACATGGCCCCCGCGTCTCGCGACGGGGGCACTGCAAACAACGGTATAACTCGGCCCCCTGCCACCTCCCTCATTTGCACCGCCCTCGGGCAAGGGCCCCACGTGCCAACTGACCACCACGTACCGCGCCGGGGTACTTCCACAATCAGTCAACCTTGCCCCCTCCCTCCGCCAACGTCCCCCTTGCGCCGAAACAAGACCGCACAGCATCCCCTGACCGCCGCGCAAGCACCGCCTCGATCCAAGACCCCGACCGCCAAACCCGGCGCATTCCCAGCCCCCATATACCGCAGTACACTTGGCAAGCCGCATCACCCCGGTCTAGAACCCTGCGACCCGCGCCATGACGCGTCCGATCCCACGTCCCAAACCCTGTCCAAAAGGCCCATTCCGATGAAAGACCTGCGCATCCTCGTCACCGGCGGCACCATCGACAAGGTGCATGACACCCGTACCGAAGGGCTTTCGTTTTCGCCCGACGGGGCCACCCATATCCCCGAGATGCTGCGCATCGGCCGCTGCCATTTCCCCGCCGTGCAGATCGTCCTGCTGAAGGACAGCCTGTATTTCGACGACGCCGACCGAAAGGCCATCGCCGATGCGGTCGCCAACGCGGAAGAAGAGGCGCTGGTCATCACCCATGGCACCGGCACCATGGGCGACACGGCGCGCTACCTTGCCGACACGCTTACCGGGGCGGCAGCCGAAAAGACCGTCGTGCTGACCGGGGCGATGCGGCCCTTCTCGCTTTATACCTCGGACGGGGAATTCAACCTTGGCGGCGCGATCACCGCGGCCCAGATCCTGCCCGCGGGTGTATGGGGCGTGATGAACGGCCGCGTCTTCGCCGCCGAGGCGCTGAAAAAGGACGTCGAACAGGGACGGTTCGACACCTGAGGCCCTCAAACCGGATCAGGACCCAAGGGCAGACAACCGGCGAGGCGACACCGCGCCGCACCATCCACTTCCGACTTGCAAGCCCCTGAAATCAGGGCTCCAATTGCCTCATTTCCAAACCAAGGGATGAGGAACATGCCCATTCGTTTACCCGATTTTCTCCTGACCGCCGCCCGATCCGGCCAGACCGCTCAAACTCGGGCCCTTTCGCTGCGCCCTCAGATAAATGAGGTGCCGGAATGAGCCCCATCGTCATCTTTCAGCACGTGCCCCTCTGGGTCTGGCTGCTGCTCGCCGGTCTGATCGCTCTTGGCCTGCGGTCCTCCCGCGACCGAACCAGTCCGGTCTGGCTGCTGATCCTGCCCTCGGCCCTGGTGTTCCTGGGCCTGCGCAGCCTGATCGCCCTGCAGGTCTCGCCTCTGGTCTGGGCGCTCTTTGCCATCGCCTATGGCCTTGGCGTCCTGCTCGGGCTGAAACTGCAACCCCGGTGGACCGTGGCGCGGTCCGGCCCAACAGTTACGCTTCGCGGCGAATACCTGACGCTGATCCTGATGCTTGCGCTTTTCGGGGTGAACTTCGCCCTTGGCATGGCGCAGGCGGTCGCGCCGCAGCTGGCCAGCTCCCTGCCTGTCCCGCATGGCTTCGCGGTGTTCGAAGGCGTGGCCTCGGGCATCTTCCTGGGGCGTGCGCTGTCTGTCCTGCGCCAGCCGCGCCACCAGATGACCTAAGGCCCGCCGCCAACCAGAAGCGCCAACCGCCTGCGGGGATCCGCAGGCCACGGATCGCATGCAAGGGCCCCCGGGCCCTTGCGCCTTTGGATCAGGTCCCCGGATCAGGACCCGCGCGACACGCCTATTTCGACGTCACCCGTTTCGAGGCCTCGGCCGCGCTTTCCACCCGTTCGGAATAGCGGTCCACCAGGTACTCGGCCCGGCCGCGCACCAGCCAGGTGAATTTCACCAGCTCTTCCATCACGTCGACGACGCGGCGATAGAACGGCCCCTCGGCCAGGCGGTCGCCCTCTTCGTACTCAAGAAACGCCCGCGGGATCGAGCTTTGGTTCGGGATCGTCACCATCCGCATCCAGCGCCCCATGATCCGCATCTGGTTCACCGCGTTGAAGCTTTGCGACCCGCCCGAGACCTGCATCAGCGCCAGCGTCTTGCCCTGTGTCGGCCGCACCCCACCCATGGACAGCGGCAGCCAGTCCACCTGCAGCTTCATCAGCCCCGACATGGCACCATGCTGTTCCGGGGATGACCAGACCATGCCTTCCGACCAGACGGCCAGCTCGCGCAGCTCCTGCACCTTGGGGTGGTCGGTTTCGGCCGGATCGTACAGCGGCAGGCCCGCGGGATCGAAGATCCGCGTCTCGCAGCCCAGGGCCCGCAGGATCCGCTCGGCCTCCTGCACCGTTTTCCGGGAATAGCTTTGCGGTCGCAGCGCGCCATACAGCAGCAGGATACGCGGCGGGTGGCGCGGATCGCCGGGCGCGGCAAGAAGATCGACGTCAATCGGGCTCAGCTTGTCGCCATCCAGGGCGGGCAGGTCATCACGGGTCACTTCGGGTCCTTTCGCGGCGGGGTCCTTCTCCCTGCCACGCGATGTAACGCGGCTGTGCGGCTCTTGCACCCCTTCGGCACGGATTTTCCCGCACATCGCCCCTGCGCGGACGCAAGGTCTGAACTCCGGCTCTGGACAGCAGGGACACCGCCCGCCTATCTGTCGCCATGGCAAAGCTCTACTTCCACTATTCCACCATGAACGCGGGCAAATCGACCGTGTTGCTGCAGGCCTCGCACAACTACATCGAACGCGGGATGCAGACCTATCTGCTGACCGCCCGCCTGGACGACCGCGCCGGCACCGGCCGCATTGCCAGCCGCATCGGCATCGGGGCCGAGGCCGATACCTTCACCGCCCAGGACAACCTGTTCGACCGTATCCGCGACCGCCTTGCACAAGGCCCCTGCGCCTGTGTCTTCGTGGACGAGGCGCAGTTTCTGACCCGCGATCAGGTCTGGCACCTGGCCCGCGCGGTGGACGACCTGAAGGTGCCGATCATGTGCTATGGCCTGCGGGTGGATTTCCTGGGCGAACTGTTCGAAGGGTCCGCCGCGCTTCTGGCCCTGGCGGATGAGATGCGCGAGGTCCGCACCATCTGTCATTGCGGCAAGAAGGCCACCATGGTCGTGCGCCGCGGCCCCGACGGCAAGGCGCTGCGCGAAGGCGCGCAGGTCCAGGTCGGCGGCAATGAAACCTATGTTTCGCTGTGTCGCCGCCACTGGCGGCAGGAGATGGGCGACCCGACCAGCTGAACCGACCAGCTGACAGGCCCGGCTGATCGCCCCTGCCAGCCCCCCCGGCTTGGTGGCCGTAGCTTGACAGACGGGACAAAAGGGAACCTGATCGCCCCGCGCCGGGTTCCCCCCAAGCCGCCGGGACATCCCCGTCCCGTCATGGCCTGTCCCGTCCCGTCACAGGATGACATCATGCAGATCTTTGCCTGCCCGACCTGCCAGGGTCGGGTCTATTTCCACAACCTTGCCTGCAGCTGTGGCCAGGCGCTGGTCTTCTCGCCCGAGGATCAGCACATGCACGCCCTGACCGACAGCGACGCCGAAACCACCGCCTGCTCCAACCGCGCCGACATCGGCTGCAACTGGACGGCCGAGGCGGACGGCCTGTGCCGGTCCTGCGCGATGACCCAGGTGGTGCCGGACCTGCGCGAGCCCGCGAACCTGCCGCTCTGGTCCCATGCAGAGCTGGCCAAACGTTGGGTCCTGGCCAACCTGGGCAAATGGGGCTGGTTCACCTTGTCCGATCCGGGCGCGCGCCCCGTCTTCCACATGCTGTCCGAACAGACCGCCGCCGGGGGCGAGACGATCACCATGGGCCATGCGGATGGTGAGATCACCATCAACGTCACCGAATCCAGCGATGCCGTCCTGGCCCGCCGGCAGGAAGAACTGGGTGAACTGTATCGAACCATGACCGGCCATATCCGCCACGAGATCGCGCATTTCCTGTTCCTGCGCCTGTCTGACCTGCCCGACTTCCCGCCCGCCTTCCGGGCGCTGTTCGGTGACGAGCGTGCCGATTACGGGGCCGCCCTCAAGGCGCATTACGACGCCCCGAAACCGCCGAGCAATGATCACGTCACCAGCTATGCCACCGCCCACCCGCATGAAGACTGGGCCGAGACCATCGCCCATCTGCTGCACCTGGTGGATCTGGCCGACAGCGGCGCGGCGGCGGGGCTGATCCCCTTTGCCCCCATGGACGCCTATGCCGACACCGAAACCGACGCGATCGTCAGCCGCGCCATCGACCTGTCGATCGCGGTGAACCATGTGAACCGGGCGCTGGACCTGCCGGATGTCTATCCCTTCGTCCTGACCGACGGGGTGCGGGGCAAGTTTGGCTTTGCCCATGGCTGGCTGCGGATGCCCAAGGGGCACGCAAGCACCGGGTGATACAGGGGAAAATGCGCGCCCCGCCGCGTGGAGGCTTGCGCCGGGCTTGCTTTGTCCCCCAGCCCCGTTACCGTTGGTCCATCTGCGGACCCTTCGGGGTCCGACACTCTCAGACGGGCCCGGGGGCGGCGCGGGACGCATCCCGCCCGGCCAGATGGGCGGGACAGGACGAACCATGGCGATTTACGCAAGCATCTATCACCTGACGCAGTACACCTACGACCGTCCGGTGACGCTCGGGCCGCAGATCATCCGGTTGCGCCCCGCCCCGCATAGCCGCACGCGGGTGATCTCGCATTCGCTCAAGGTCTCGCCGGGCGGTCACTTCGTGAACCACCAGCAGGACCCCTATGGCAACTGGCTGGCGCGGTTTGTCTTCCCCGAGCCCGTGCGCGAATTCAAGATCGAGGTCGACCTGGTCGCGGACATGACCGTCTACAACCCCTTCGACTTCTTCGTCGATGAAACGGCGGAAACCTGGCCCTTCGACTATCCGGCGGAACTGACCGAGGATCTGTCGATCTACCGCAAGCCCGAGCCGCTGACGCCCCTGGTCACCGCCTTCCTTGACCAGATCGACCGGAGCGAGGCCCGCACCGTCGATTTCCTGGTCGAACTGAACCGCCGTGTTTCCGAGGCCGTCGATTACACCATCCGGATGGAGCCGGGGGTGCAGACGCCCGAGGAAACGCTGACGGTCAAGTCGGGCTCTTGCCGCGACAGTTCCTGGCTGCTGGTGCAACTGCTGCGCAACCTTGGTTTTGCCGCGCGGTTCGTCTCGGGCTACCTGATCCAGCTGAAGCCGGATCTGCAGGCGCTGGACGGCCCGTCTGGAACCGATCACGATTTCACCGACCTGCACGCCTGGGTCGAGGTCTACCTGCCCGGCGCGGGCTGGATCGGCTTTGATCCAACCTCGGGCCTGATGACCGGGGAATCGCACATCCCCCTGGCCGCCACGCCGCATTACCAGAACGCGGCCCCCATTGTGGGCGGCTATTCCTCGGCCGGGGCACCTGAGGTCGATTTCAACTTCGACATGCAGATCCGCCGCGTGGCCGAACATCCGCGCATCACGAAACCCTTCTCGGACGAGGCGTGGGAGCGTCTGAACGCCCTTGGCCGACATGTGGACGAGCGGCTGACCGCCGGCGACGTGCGCCTGACCATGGGCGGAGAACCGACATTCGTGTCGATCGACGATTTCCAGTCCCCGGAATGGAACACCGAAGCCGTCGGCCCGCAGAAACGTGCGCTGGCGGATACGCTGATCCGCCGGCTGCAGGGCCGCTTCGCGCCCGGTGGCTTCCTGCACTACGGTCAGGGCAAGTGGTATCCGGGCGAAAGCCTGCCGCGCTGGACCTTCTCGCTCTACTGGCGCAACGACGGTCAGCCGGTCTGGAAAAACCCCGATCTGATCGCCAAGGAAGACACCCCCGCCCCCGCTACGGCCGACGACGCCGGCCGCTTCATGGGCAAGTTCGCCGAGGCTCTGGGCCTCGATGCCGGATACGCCCAGCCCGCGTTTGAGGACCCGGCGGAATGGATCCTGAAGGAATCCAACCTGCCCCCCAATGTCACACCCGAGAATTCCAAGCTGAAGAACCCCGAGGACCGCGCGCGATACGCCCGGGTCTTCAACCGCGGGCTCAATGACCCGGCGGGGTACGTTCTGCCGATCCAGCGCTGGCAGGCCAAGGCGTCCAAGTGGCGGTCCGAGCTGTGGAAGCCTCGGCGCGGCAACCTTTACCTGATCCCCGGTGACAGCCCCGTGGGCTTCCGCCTGCCGCTTGGCGCGCTGCCGCATATAGCGCCCGCGCATTACCCCTATTCCTACCCCGCCGATCCGACCGTGGATCGCGGTGCCCTGCCCGATTTCCACGCCCAGATCGCCGAACGCCGCCGCGCCGTGCAGGAGGAAATCGACCGCATCGCGGCGGAGGAAGCCGAAGACCGCGCCCGCCTGATGCCTGACGTGAGCCCCGGCCACGACCAGCCGTCCCAGCCCGGCCAGCAGGCGGCGGACACCCGCCAGAAGGTTGTCTTGCAGGAGGGCGGCGATCCCGAAACCGGGGCCGTGCGCACCGCCATCGCCATTGAACCCCGCGACGGGCGGCTGTGCCTTTTCATGCCGCCCTGCGACAGCCTGGAAGACTACCTGGAACTGCTGGCCGCGGCCGAGGATACGGCGGCGGAACTGAACCTACCGATCCATATCGAGGGCTACTCGCCCCCCTCTGACCCGCGCCTGAACAACATCCGCGTCGCCCCCGATCCGGGCGTGATCGAGGTCAACATCCACCCCGCCCATTCCTGGGAAGACTGCGTAGCCACGACCGAGGCCATCTATGAAGAGGCGCGGCAATCTCGCCTGGGGGCCGACAAGTTCATGATCGACGGGCGGCACACCGGTACCGGCGGCGGCAACCATATCGTCTTTGGCGGGGCCACGACCAACGACAGCCCCTTCCTGCGCCGCCCCGATCTGCTGAAATCGCTGATCCTGATCTGGCAGCGGCATCCCTGCCTGTCCTACCTGTTCTCGGGCCTCTTTATCGGCCCGACGTCACAGGCCCCGCGCATCGACGAGGCGCGGCATGACACGCTGTATGAACTGGAAATCGCCTTGGCGCAGATCCAGTCGCCCGACATGGGGCCGCCCCCGCCGTCCTGGCTGGTGGACCGGCTGCTGCGCAACATGCTGACGGATGTCACCGGCAACACGCACCGGGCCGAGATCTGCATCGACAAGCTCTATTCCCCCGATGGCCAGACCGGACGCCTTGGCCTTGTGGAATTCCGCGGGTTTGAAATGCCGCCCGATGCCCGCATGTCCCTGGCCCAGCAGGTGCTGCTGCGCGCCATCATCGCGCGCTGCTGGGAGAAGCCCGTGACCGGCAAGCCCGTCAGATGGGGCACCGTCCTGCACGACCGTTTCATGCTGCCGCATTACCTGTGGGAAGATTTCCTGAGCCTGCTGGGCGACCTGCGCGCCCATGGCTATGACCTTGATCCCACCTGGTTCGAGGCCCAGGCCGAGTTCCGCTTCCCCTTCTGCGGCCAGATCGAGGCCGAGGGCGTGCACCTTGAGGTCCGCCAGGCGCTGGAGCCTTGGCATGTGCTGGGCGAAATGGGCGCGATCGGCGGCACGGTGCGCTATACCGACAGTTCGGTCGAACGGCTTCAGGTCAAGATGACCACACTGCATCAGGACCGCTATCGCATCATGGTCAACCGCCGCCCCGTGCCGCTGGCCCGAACTGGCACCTCTGGCGTCAGTGTCGGCGGCGTCCGGTTCAAGGCCTGGCAACCGCCCGAGGCGCTGCATCCCACCCTGCCCGTCAACGCGCCGCTGACCTTTGACATCTACGATGACTGGACCGGCCGGGCGCTTGCGGGCTGCACCTATCACGTCGCCCATCCGGGCGGGCGCAACTACGACACCTTCCCCGTCAACGGCTACGAGGCCGAGGCGCGCCGCCTGGCCCGGTTCGAACCGCATGGCCATGCCCCCGCGCCATACCGCCCGCAGCCGGAAATCCCGCACCCGGAATTTCCAATGACACTTGACCTTCGCCGCCCGCCGGGATTGGAGTAACATCCCCAAGAGGATGCCATGACAAAACCCACCCCGACGGACCTGGGCAGCCCGCTGCTTGCCGATTACGCGCTGTCCGACAGCGTCGCGGACGAGCTGTTCGACAGTTCGGGCCGGATGCGTCCGGTCTGGGTGCCTTTCCTCAAGGCCCTGTCCGCGCTGCCGGTGCCCGCCCTGCGGGCCAAGTTCGAACGCGGGCGGCAGTACCTGCGCGATGCGGGGGTCTATTTCCGGCAGTATTCCGATGATCCGCTGAACGAACGCGACTGGCCGCTGTCGACCATGCCGGTGCTGCTGCACGAAACGGAATGGGACCAGATCTGCCGCGGGCTGGACCAGCGCGCCAACCTGCTGGAACAGGTGATGGCCGACCTCTATGGCCCCGGGCTTTTGATGCAGCAGGGCCATCTGCCGCCCCGCCTGGTGACCGAGAACCCGCATTGGCACCGCCCCATGGTCGGGATCCAGCCGCGCGGCGGGCACTACCTGCATTTCCTCGCGTTCGAGATCGGGCGATCCCCGGACGGCAGCTGGTTCGTGCTGGGCGACCGGACGCAGGCCCCTTCCGGCGCGGGCTTTGCGCTGGAAAACCGCATGGCTATGCGCCACGTCTTCCCCGAGGATTACCCCCGCGCCTATACGCATCGCTTTGCCGGCTTCTTCGAAAACTTCCGCAAGGCGCTGGAACAGCTGGCCACCACCAACCGCACGGAATCGCATCAGTTCGGCCTGCTGACCCCGGGCCGCGCCAACGACGCCTTCTTCGAACACCTCTATATCGCGCGCTATCTTGGGATGCTGCTTCTGGAAGGCGAGGACATCGTGGTGCAGAACGGCCAGGCCATGGTCCGCACCATCGACGGGCCTGTGCCCCTGGGGCTGCTCTGGCGGCGGATCGACAGCAACTTTGCCGACCCGCTGGAGCTGGACCCCGACAGCCAGATCGGCGTGCCGGGGCTGGTGGATGCCGTGCGCTCGGGCAGCCTTGCCATGGTCAATGCGCTTGGCTCGGGCGTGCTGGAGACGCGGGCGCTGATGGCCTTTCTGCCGCGCATCTGCCAACAGCTGACCGGCGCGCCGCTTGAGATGCCCAATATCGCCACCTGGTGGTGCGGCGACGAAAGCGCCCGCGCCTATGTGCGCGACAACATGGACCGGATGATGATCGCCCCCGCCCTGGCGGTCGACCTGCCCTTTGACAGCAATTCCGAAACCGTGCGCGGGGCCGAACCCGAGATCGTCGATCTTCTGGACACCCCCGCCCCCGACCTTGTGGGCCAGGAGGCGGTCAGCCTGTCGACCACACCCGCCTGGGTGGATGACGAAAACGGCCCGCGCCTGACCCCCTGCCCGATGACCGTGCGGGTCTTCACCGCCCGGACCGAAAAGGGCTGGCAGTTCCTGCAGGGCGGTTACGCCCGGATCGGCCCCGAGGGCGACGCCAACGCCCTGGCCATGCAGCGCGGCGGGTCGGTGGCGGATGTGCAGATCATCTCGGACAGGCCGGTGCCGGAACCCACGGTTCCAAAGGCCGCGCCCGATGCGACCGGGGTGCGCCGGGTGCGCACCGAATCCGCCGCCCTGCCGTCGCGGGCGGCCGACAACCTGTATTGGCTGGGCCGCTACATCGTCCGCTTTGAAGAGGCCGCGCGCCTGCTTCGCGCCTATCACCTGCGCCTGGCGGTGACCGACCGCACCGACGACGCCCTGCTGACGCTGATCGCCAAGGCCCTGAAGGCCGTCGACATTTCCGTCGACGCGCCGATCCCAGCCGGGCTGCGCGACCGGCTGTTCGCGGCGCATGGCTGTGCGTCCAAGATCCGCGACCGGTTTTCCCCCGACGGCTGGGATGCGCTGAACGACCTGGTCAAGACCACGCGCCAGATGGTCGATACCGCCACCCCGGGCGACGATGCCGCCCGCGCCATGTCGGTGCTGCTGCGCAAGACCGCCGGCTTTTCCGGGATCGTGACCGAAAACATCTATCGCTTCTATGGCTGGCGCTTCCTGTCGATCGGTCGCGCGCTGGAACGGACCGACAGCCTGGCCGCCGCCCTGCAGCACTTTGCCCCCGAGGACGCGCCGGAAGGCGCCTTGGAGGTCGCGCTGGCCGTGGCCGATGGCACCATGTCGCATCGCCGCCGCTATGCGCTGGAACCGACCCGCGACAGCGTCGTCGACCTGCTGGCCCATGACACCGGCAACCCCCGGTCGCTGCTGTTCCAGATCCGCGAAATGCAGCGCCTGGCCGAGGATCTGCCCGGTGCCACGCTTTCGGCCCGGCCCACGGCGCTGGTGCGGGAACTTCTGCCCGTGCGCACCCAGCTTGAGATCCTGTCGCCCGAGGCGCTGACCACCGCGGTTCTGGGCGACATCCGCACAGCCGTCGCCCGCATGTCCGACCGCCTGGCCGAAGCGCATCTGAGGTGATCCATGCGCTATGACATCACCCTGAACATCGACTACCGCTATAGCCATCCGACTGACCGGACGCGCAACCTTTTGCGGATCCTGCCCCATGACCTGCCGGGCACGCAGGTGATCGGTGACTGGACGCTGGCGCTGACCCCGCGCCCTTCGGAACAGGCGCATTTCACCGATTTCTTCGGCAATACCGTCACCTCGGCCGTCTGGCATTATCCGATCGACGCGGTGCAGATCAGCCTGTCGCTGCAGGCCGAGCGTCTCCGCTCGGATCCCTTCCTGTCGCTGGCGGCCCCGCTGTCACGCTTGGGTCAGGACTTGGCGGCGCTACGCGATGTCTCGGCCCGGTCGCCCCTGCATTTCACCGCTGCCTCGCGCCGCACGCCCGCCCATGCCGGCATGGGTGACTTCGCCCGTGCCGCGCTGCGCCCGGGCATGTCCGCCGCCGATGCGGTGCGCGCCATCGGCCGGGCGATCCACCGGCATATGGAGTTTTCAGACAAGGCCACCGACGTGGACACCCCCGCCGCCGTCGCCTTTGAAAAACGCGCAGGGGTCTGCCAGGATTTCACCCATATCATGATCACCTGCCTGCGGGCCGTGGGCATTCCTGCGGGCTATGTCTCGGGGTTTCTGCGGACCTTCCCGCCGCCGGGCAAGGAAAAGCTGGTCGGCGTCGATGCCATGCACGCCTGGGTCTGCGCCTGGGTCGGGCCAGAAATCGGCTGGCTGGAGTTCGATCCCACCAATAACCAGGGCGTCGGTGTCGACTATGTCACCATCGGCTATGGCCGCGACTATGACGATGTAGCCCCGGTCTGCGGTGCGATGCGCAGCATGGGTGACCAAAGCTCCAAGCAATCGGTGGATGTGGCCGAGGTCGCCGATTGACCCCGGCCCCATCCGATCAGGGACCAGATCAGGGGCCGGCCCCTAACTGACCTTGTTGGGCACCCTATCCCCGGCAAAGTAGGCGCGCAGGTTTTCAACCGCCATCAGCCCCATGTCCTCGCGCACCTCTTGCGATGCGGTGCCAAGATGCGGCAGCAGGGTGACGTTTTCCATCTTCAGCAACCCAGGTGAGACCTTGGGTTCCTGTTCGTAGACATCCAGCCCCGCGCCCGCGATCTGGCCGTCCTGCAGGGCGGTGACCAGCGCGGCCTCGTCCACGATATTGCCACGGGCGATATTGACCAGGATGGCATGGGGCTGCATCGCGGCCAGCACATCGGCATTGATCAGATGATGGGTGTCGTCGCCACCAGGCGTCGCCACGACCAGCACATCGGCGCGCGCCGCGACCTCGGACAGCGGGGCCTGGGTTGCGGGGAAATCCACCGCCTTTTCGGACCGGTTGGCGTAAAGCACCTCCATCCCGAAACCGAAATGACAGCGCCGCGCGATGGCCTGGCCGATCCGGCCCATGCCGACCACGCCCACGGTCTTCCCGCTAAGATGCAGGCCCAGCAACTGGGTCGGGTGCCAGCCCTCCCACTGACCGGCGCGGACCATCCTTTCGCCCTCGCCCGCGCGGCGGGCGGTCATCAGCATCAGCGTCATGGCAATATCGGCGGTGGCATCGGTCACGGCACCGGGGGTGTTCGACACCGTCACGCCATGCGCGGCACAGGCCGCCACGTCGATGTGGTTATAGCCCACGCCGAAGTTGGCCACCATCTTGCAACGCGGGCGGCCGAAGTCGGCCAGCATCTCGGACCCGATGGTATCGCCAAGCGTGATCATCATCCCGTCATAGACGGCAAAGCCCGCACGGATTTCCCCCGGCGACATCGGTTTGTTGCTGTCGCGCACCTCGATATCGAACAAGGCCTCGGCGGCCGCCAGCGTCCGCGGCGGCATCGGTCGGCTTATCAGAACCCGTTTCAATGCATCCGCCCTCCGGGCTGCACATCACCATCCGGCGAGATCAGCACGACGGCGCCATTGGCGTCCGACACGCCCAGGGTCAGCACCTCGGACATGAAGGGCCCGATCTGGCGCGGCGGAAAGTTCACCACGGCCATCACGGTTTTGCCGATCAGCCCTTCGGGCGTGTAGTGATCGGTGATCTGGGCCGAGGTCTTCTTTTCCCCGATCTCCGCGCCGAAATCGATCCACAGCTTGATCGCGGGCTTGCGCGCCTCGGGAAAGGGTTCGGCCCGGACAACGCGACCGGCGCGGATGTCGACCTTCAGGAAATCGTCAAAGCTGATTTCGGGTTGGCGCTCACTCATCCCGGGCCAGCTCCTTCGAGCGGTCGGCGGCGGCCTTGACGGCGCGGTCCAGCAGCGCCGGGAACCCCGTCGTCTGGTGCATCAGCACCTCGAGCGCGGCCTGCGTGGTGCCATTCGGGCTGGTCACGTTGGTCCGCAGCTGGCCGGGGGTTTCATCCGCCTCTTCGGCCAGGACACCGGCGCCGCCCACGGTGGCGCGCGCCAGTTTCAACGACAGCTCGGGCGAGAGGCCGACGTTTTCCCCGGCCGCGGCCAGGGTTTCGATCAGGTGGAAGACATAGGCCGGACCCGAGCCCGACACGGCCGTCACCGCATCCATCTGGCTTTCGCGTTCCAGCGCCACGACCTGCCCGACGGCAGACAGAAGATCCTCGGCCAGGGCCATGTGGGTCGGGGTGGTGGTGGCATTGCCGATGATCGCGGTGATGCCGCGCCCGACAGCCGCCGGGGTGTTGGGCATGGCACGCACGATCGGGGTGCCGGCCCCGAAGACCTCTTCGAACTTGGAAATCGGGGTACCGGCCGCGACCGAGATCACCAGCGTCTCACCGCCGCCCAGGGCCGCCACCTGCGGCAGCGCCTCGCCCATCATCTGCGGCTTGACCGCAACGATGGCCACGGCCGGGGCCTGCGGGAAATCCTCGTTCAGGTGGACGCCCGCATCCTTCAGCCAGTCGGCCGGATAGGGATCCTTCACCCACACGCTGGAGGCAGGCAATCCGCCCTTCAACCAGCCAGAGAGCATCGCGCCCCCCATCTTGCCACAGCCCACAAGAACCAGACCCTTGCGGGCCACTGCGTCATCCATGTCATGCTCCCTCTTCGGGGCGCATCCCCGCGCCCCGTTCAGGGGGCCAGACTAGGCGCGGCCGTAGGCCTCTGCAATGGCGACCTGCATCGCATCGGCAGGGCTTTGCCCGCCCCAGATGTTCAGCTGCATCGCCGGGTAGAACCGTTCGGACGACACGACGGCCTGGGTGATCATCGTGTCGATCTGTTCCGGGCTGGCCATCTGGTCACCCGACAGGACAAGCCCGTAGCGGAAGACACACATCCGGTGTTCCTTCCAGTAGGTGAAGGCCCCGGCCCAGCACTGGTCGTTGACCAGGTTCAGCAGTTCGTAAAGTCCGGGAAGGGCCGCCTCGGGCGGTTCCATCTCGAAGGTGCAGACCAGACGCAGGGTCTGATCGTAATGTGACCAGGCGAGGGTCACGGAATAGGTGCGCCACTGACCTTCAACGGCCATCGCGATCTGATCGTCCCCGATCCGGTCGAAGTCCCATTCATGGTGTTCGGCCAGGTGTTCGACGATGTCGATAGGATGAAGTTCTTCAGTCAGAAACTGCTCGGACAATGCCATTGCGCCACCTCTTTTGGTTGTAGCGCCGGGGCCGCAAAAGCGCCCCTAGCGCTAGGTGCCTGCTCTAGGGGCTGGGCGATTTCCCGGTGCCCCTACGAGATATGGTGAGGGCCATGCGCCCCTGTGGCAAGCAATTTATTGGGGATAAACCCAGTAAGTTGTGGATTAGAGCAAGAATAGCGCAAGAATATCCCCAAGGCAGAGCTTGCGTGACGGGGATATGTCGGCGGGACCATATCTTGATGACGAATCCCGCGGGTCTTCCATGGGTCTTCCGCAGGATCGGGCCGGGATCATCCCCCAAGGGGCCCGAACGGCAATCACTTTGCCGCCCGCCACCTGATCCCCGGCAAAGGAAAACGCCGCCCCGGTCCCCCGGCACGGCGTCGCGTCAGCTTGGTCTGATCGGCTCAGGCCTTGGCTTCAAGCGCGTCCAGGCGGGCCTTCAGGGCCTCGTTCTCTTCGCGGGCCTTCTGCGCCATGGCGCGCACCGCATCGAATTCCTCGCGGGTGACGAAATCACGGTCGGCCAGCCAGCGGTCCACCATGCTTTTGAAGGCGGTTTCGGCTTCGTCCTTGGCCCCCTGGGCCACGCCCATTGCATTGGTCATCAGCTGGGACATGTCGTCAAAAAACTTCGAACGGGTCTGCATCGCGGTCTCCCTTGTCACATCGGTGTCGCGCCGGTCTTGCACCGGGGGCACAGTCCGCCCCTATATGGGACGCAACCGGGGAAGTCACAAGGTTGACTTCCCACAATTCCCATACTCATGTCGCGCCCATGATACCTGCTGTCCTGCCCTTCCCCGAAATCTCGCCCGAGCTTTTCTCGGTGTCGCTTCTCGGCATGGAATTCGCCCTGCGCTGGTACGCGCTGGCCTATATCGTCGGCATCTTACTGGGCTGGCTGATCGCCCGCACCGCGCTGGCGCGTCCCGGCCTTTGGGCCAAGGACAGCCCGCCCATGACGCGCGCCCAGCTTGAGGACCTGCTGACCTGGATCATCCTGGGCGTGGTGATCGGCGGGCGGCTGGGCTTCGTGCTGTTCTACCAGCCGGGCTATTACCTGCGGAACCCGGCCGAGATCCCGATGATCTGGCAGGGCGGCATGGCCTTCCATGGCGGGTTCCTCGGCGTGGTGGTGGCCACCTGGATCTATTGCCGGCGCAACGGGCTTGCGGCCTTGTCGACCGCCGATCTTCTGGCCCTGGCCACGCCGCCGGGCATCCTGTTGGGCCGCACCGCGAATTTCATCAATGCCGAGCTGTGGGGCCGCCCCTCGGACGCGCCCTGGGCGGTGGTCTTCCCCGGCCAATACGCGCTGTGTGACGATGGTCTGCCCTGCGGGCGCCACCCGTCGCAGCTGTACGAGGCTGGGCTGGAAGGCCTTCTGCTGGGGGCCGCGCTGCTGATCCTGGCCTTCGGGGCCAGGGCCCTGCGCAAGCCGGGGCTGGTCGCGGGCGTCTTTTTTGCGGGCTACGGGGTGGCGCGCTTCATCGTCGAATTCTTCCGCCTGGCGGATGCGCAGTTCATCACGCCGGACAATCCCTATGGCCATGTCCTGCGCCTGACCGAGACCCTGGGCATCACCATGGGGCAGATCCTGTCGCTGCCGATGATCGCGATCGGCCTGGCCGTCATCGCGATCGGCCGCCGCCAGTGGCGCGACGCCGGGACAAGCCAATGACCCAGGCCCCGCTTCTGGATCGGATCCTTCAGCGCATCAACCTTCAGGGGCCCATGCCGCTGTCGGACTATATGCAGATCTGCATGCTTGATCCGGCGCAGGGCTATTACACCACCCGCGATCCCCTGGGCACCAAGGGCGATTTCATCACCGCCCCCGAGATCAGCCAGATGTTCGGAGAGCTGATCGGCCTGGCGCTGGCCCAGACCTGGATGGACCACGGCAGCCCCGCGCCCTTCACCCTGGCCGAGGCCGGGCCGGGCCGTGGCACCCTGATGGCCGACATCCTGCGCGCCACCCGTGGCGTGCCCGGCTTTCACGACGCCATGCGGCTGGTCCTGATCGAGGCTTCGCCCACCCTGCGCCGCATCCAGGGCGACACCCTGGCCGATTATACCCCCGCCTGGACCGACCGGATCGAGGATCTGCCGAAACGGCCGCTGTTCTTCGTGGCCAACGAATTCTTCGACGCCCTGCCGATCCGCCAGGCGCAGCGCATGGGCGATGGCTGGGCCGAACGGGTGGTGACGGCGGATGACGCCGGACTTTCCCTGGCCCTGATGACGCCCACCCCCCTGCCCGAACTGGCGCACCGGCTTGACGACACCGCCGAGGGCGACGTGGTCGAATGGTCCGCCCCCGCGCAATCCGTCGCCGCCACGGTCGGTCAGCGGATCGCCACCCATGGCGGCGCGGCGCTGATCTTCGACTATGGCGACTGGCGGTCCCAGGGAGACACCTTCCAGGCGCTGCGCGATCATCAGCCGGTGTCCCCCTTCGAGGCCCCCGGCAGTGCCGATCTGACCGCCCATGTGGATTTCGAGGCACTGGCCCGCGCCGCCGCCCCCGCCGTGCCCAGCCTGCTGACGCCCCAGGGCGTGTTTCTGGAACGGCTGGGCATCACCACCCGCGCCCAGGCGCTGGCCAAGCGGTTGACCGGGTCGGCGCTGGACGCCCATATTGCCGCACATCGCCGCTTGACCCATCCGCAGGAAATGGGGACGCTCTTCAAAGTACTCGCCCTGACCGCGCCCGGACGGCCGCCCGTCGCCGGCATGACCGACCCCGAAAGACCGTTTTCATGACGCTTGAGATCATCACCTCGCGCAGCCTTGAGCCGTTCCGCCACGGGTTCTTCACCCGCCGGGGCGGCGCATCCTCGGGGATCTTCTCGGGGTTGAACTGCGGCTTCGGATCCTCGGACCAGCGCGAGATCGTCGAAATCAACCGCACCCGCGTGGCCATGGCCATGGGCGTGCCCGATGACGAACTGGTCACCGTCTCGCAGGTGCATTCCGCCAATGTGGTTACCGTCACCCGCCCGGGAGAAGAGCACCCGGAGGCCGACGCCCTGGTAACGAACACCCCCGGCGTGGCGCTTGGCATCCTGACCGCCGACTGCCAGCCGGTGCTGTTTGCCGACCCGCAGGCCGGTGTCGTCGGCGCGGCCCATGCGGGCTGGCGCGGGGCGCTGGACGGGGTGCTGGACCAGACCGTCACCGCGATGGAGGCCCTGGGTGCCGACCGCACCCGCATCCGTGCCGTGATCGGCCCCACCATCAGCCAGCGCGCCTATGAGGTCGGGCCCGAATTCCTGGACCGTTTCCTGGCCGAGGACCCGGACTATTCGCGGTTCTTCGCAGGTGGCGACGGCGACCGGGTGCATTTCGACCTGCCCGCCTTTGGCCTGCACCGGCTGCGCGACGCCGGCGTGGGGGATGCTGAATGGACAGGCCATTGCACCTATCACGATGCAGACCGCTTCTATTCCTTCCGCCGCACGACCCACGCGAAAGAGGCCGACTATGGCCGGCTGATTTCCGTCATCCGGGCCTGACTGCCCGATTGATGCCGGATTGTTTCCGCCCCGGCATCACCCAACCCTCTGAAAAGACAGCGATATAGATTGTGGCAACTGGGGGCGCATTGGCGTCACATGCCCGTGGTTATTTCTTCAAATCGCCCATATTCGTCCTACTCAGGCCCCAAAGCACCGGCAGGATTGCTGCAAGGATCGGAACAATCTGACAGAGCAGCACACCAAAGGGGTCACCCGATGAAGACGAAACAACAACGCTGGATCCAATCGGTCGTCGAGACCGCGAAATCCACCGACACCAAGCTTCCCTTCCAGCGCGGCAACCGGGCCGCCGTGGCCCGCCGCCTGCGCGGCACCGTCAAGCGCCAGGCCGCCTGAAGACCGAAGTCCCCCGGCCCCGCCCCCGGCGGCGCCATCAGAATACGTCTGGCTGTCCCCGGACGTAGGAGACGTGGTCGTATCCCCCGGCACGTCCCCGCAAGGAGAGATGGCATCTGCTCTCGCCATCTCTCCTCCCCTTCCTCCCGCCGCCCTCCCTGGCGGGCCAAGCAGAGCAGATGCGCCGACCGCATGGCTGCAAAGCGAATCGCGTTCGGACCCGGTCCGGGCCGCCCCGGGGTCTTCCCCCGCGGCCCGGATGCCGAATTGAGGCAGAATTAACCACGATTTCGGCGACAATTTTCCGCACACACCCCGATTGCCCCGGCATCCCGGTCAATCGGTGACGATCTTTGACAGATCCCCCCCGGAACCGGCAGATTTTCCCCATCTGATCCACGAAAGTCTCGTCTCGTGTTGTTGGTGGGGGCCGACTCAGATGTGACGCCAGTAAAGGTGTTGCTGATGTCTGTTCCCTATAGGCCGTCCTACGCGGCCAGCCTTCCCCATACCCGCGTCTCGCCCGAACTCACCCCGCGTCCCGCCGTGGCGCTGCGGCCTTATCATGTGATGTACATGAACGACGCCGGCCGGATCGAGGAACGCGAGGTCCGCGCGCCCGCGTCGCCGGAATTCCAAAGCGCCTTCAACGCCTATGCCCACGGGTCCCTGATCGCGACATCGCGCGGGGAAGTGGCGGTCGAGGATCTGCGCCCGGGCATGAAGGTCATCACCCGGGAACGCGGCGCGCAGGAAATCATGTGGATCGGCATCATGACCCATCTGACCGGCCGCTCGCCCCTGCTGACTCGGGTCACCGCCCGCCGCTTCGGGCCGGCCCTGCCGCATATGGACCTGATCGCCGGCCCCGGCGCGCGGATGCTGCACCGTCCCTCGGGCGCGCAGTTCGATAACGGGGACAAGCTGGCCTATACGCCGCTGCGCGACTTCGTGGATGGGGATGGCGTGATCGCGATCACCCCGCGCATGGCGACCGACACCTATCACATCGCGCTGCGCCGCCATGGCACCATCCGGGTCGGCGGGCTGGACATGGAGACCTTCCATCCCGGCATGACCATCCTGGAACAGATGGGCCACCATACCCGCGACCTGTTCCTGTCGATGTTCCCGCATATCCGGCGTGTCGCCGATTTCGGCCGCCTGGCGCATCCGCGCCTGTCGCTGAACGCCCTGGGCGACGCCGCCTGAACACGCAAAAGCCCCCTGACGGGGGCTTTGCCATCCTGCCGTCAGCCGTCGCGCCCTCAGGCGCTGCGGCTAAGGCGTTCTTCAAGGATGTCGAAGGGCACGCCCGGTTCGTCCTTGGCCCCCCGGATCACCAGCGAGGTCTTGACGCTGGCCACGTTGTCCGCCGCCGTCAGCTGTCCGGTCAGGAACGACTGGAAGGTCGACAGATCCGGCGCGACGCATTTCAGGATGAAATCCACCTCGCCGTTCAGCATGTGGCATTCGCGGACCAGCGGCCAGTCCTGGCATTTGGCCTCGAAGGCGGAAAGATCCGATTCGGCCTGGCTGACCAGCCCGACGCTGGCAAAGACCTGCACCTCGAACCCCAGCTCGCGGCTGTCCACCTGGGCGTGATAGCCCTTGATGAAGCCCGATTCCTCCAGCGTGCGCACGCGACGCAGGCAGGGAGGGGCCGAAATCCCCACCCTTTTGGCCAGCTCGACGTTGGTCATGCGACCATCCGCCTGCAGTTCGGCCAGAATTTTACGATCTATCGCGTCCAGACGCGTGCCCGCCATCTTGCACCCCCGAGGTTTACGTTTGTTATAGCTGGAACGCGTATTTGCGCAAGATTATTTCAAGATCAGACAACATTCTTTCCGAACCGCGTGAAATCACAGCCAAAATCCTGATTTTTCCCGCCAGACCAGTGGGATAGCCCCCTTGATCCCTTTGGATAGGTGCCCCCGATCCTGACGGATTGGAGGGTCATTTAACGATTGGAGAGCGCACTTCCCAGCCCCTAATTTGACGAGCGTCAAGTTCCGGATCCCTCGCTCCCAGGAGGGGAAACTGCCGGAACAACCCGTAGCGAGGATTTGAGAATGTTGAAGAAGACCCTGATCGGCGGCCTGATTGCCGCCTGCCTCTCGGCCCCGGCCATGGCTGCGCCCACGACCTATTTCGCCGAAGACCTGCTGCCCCTGAACACGATCACCGGATCGGTCTCGGCCGCGCGGACGCAGTTCCTGTCGTCGCTGACGGGCAATATCGCGACCGAGGATTTCGAAAGCTTCGCCGACGAAACCTATAACCCGGCGCTGTCCTTCACGGGTGGTTCGGGCACGATCACCGCGACGCTGAACGGTGTCGGCAAGGTCCAGGACGATCTGTACGCCGGGCGGTTCGCCACCTCGGGCCGGAAGATCTATGAAACCGGCAGCGGCGGCGATTTCTCGATCTCGTTCAACACCGCGATCTCGGCTTTCGGCTTTTACGGCACGGACATCGGCGACATCGGCAACAGCCTGGTGCTGCGGCTCTACCGTTCAGCCGGGGGCACGGTCGATCTGTCGGTCGGCAACGGCGCGATGAACGGATCGCTGCTGTTCTACGGCTTCATCGATGCGGGCGACAGCTATACCAAGATCGACTTCCTGAACCTGCCGGGTGGCGGGGACGTCTTTGGCTTTGACGACATGACCGTTGGCGATGTGTCCCAGATCCTGCAGCCTCCGGCGGTTCCCCTGCCTGCCGGTGCGGTGCTGCTGATCTCTGCCATCGGTGGTTTCGCGGCGGCGCGCCGCTGGAAGGCCTGACGTTTCCCCAGGCGAAGGCCCCTCTCCCCCAAAGTGCCTTCGCAAGGCCCGGCTCCAGTGCCGGGCCTTTTTCGGTTTCGGGGATCGATTGGCGTCAGCGGATTCCCACCAAAAGGTTAAAAATTCCTTAAAAAATCTCACATCGTCGCGAATCCATGTACACTGCCCCAGCGTCACCTTTTCGGCGCACCCTGGGTAAACTAGTACATGGATATGAAAATGTTCAAAAAAATCTCAATTGGCATCCTTGCCGCTTCTTTCCTTTCCGCCCCCGCAATCGCAGCCCCCTTCACCTATTTCGCCGAGGACTTGACCCCCGGCAACACCGTCACGGCAACTGTTGAAGCCAAACGGAACCAGTTCCTCGGGGCTCTTTCCGGCGGTGTCGGGACCGAAGACTTCGAAAGCTTTTCAGATGGCACCAACAACCCCGCCCTGTCCTTCACCGGCAGCAGCGGTGCAATCACTGCAACTCTAAGTGGGTCCGGTGAGGTTGAAGGTAACCTGCCGTCCGCAGGTCGTTTTGCGACATCCGGAAGCAAGATCTATGAAACTGGCGGCGGCGGAGACTTCTCGATCTCCTTCTCCACCGCCATTTCTGCCTTTGGCTTCTACGGCACTGACATCGGTGACATCGGCAATCAGCTGACCCTGCGCCTGACCAAGTCGGGCGGTGGCATCGTCGACCTCGCCGTCGGCAATGGTGACAGCAACGGGTCGCTGCTGTTCTTCGGCTTCATCGATACGACCGACAGCTATTCGATGATTCAGTTCCTGAACAATCCGGGTTCTGGCGACGTCTTCGGTTTCGACGACATGACCATCGGTGACGTTGGCCAGATCGTGAACCCGCCGGCGGTTCCGCTGCCTGCGGGCGGTCTGCTGCTGATCTCGGCCCTGGGTGGCATTGCTGTGGCCCGCCGCCGCAAGTCGTAACCCGGACGTCTCGGGACGGAACAAACACCCTTGCGAAGGCCCGGCCAAGTTGCCGGGCCTTCCTGCGTCCCTGCCCCTGCTCCGGCAACAACGCCGCCAAGTGCAGGGCATCTTTCATCTCGGCAACCGCTCCCCTATATCTGCGCCAAAGCTGCCAGAGGGAATGACATGTCCGACACCCGCCACACCCGCGTCCTGATCATCGGTTCCGGCCCCGCCGGCTATACCGCCGGTGTCTATGCCAGCCGCGCCATGCTGAACCCGATCCTTGTCCAGGGGATCGAACCGGGTGGCCAGCTGACCACCACCACCGAGGTCGAGAACTGGCCCGGCGACACCGAGGTTCAGGGCCCCGATCTGATGGTCCGGATGGAGGCCCACGCCAAGGCCATGGGCTGCGAGATCATCGGCGACATCATTTCCGACCTCGACCTGTCGAAACGTCCCTTCACCGCCAAGGGCGACAGCGGCACCATCTACACTGCCGATGCGGTCATCCTGGCCACCGGTGCCCGTGCCAAGTGGCTGGGTCTGGACAGCGAAGAGGCCTACAAGGGCTTTGGCGTCTCGGCCTGTGCGACCTGTGACGGCTTCTTCTATCGCGGCCAGGAGATCGTCGTGATCGGCGGTGGCAACACCGCCGTGGAAGAGGCGCTGTTCCTGACCAACTTCGCCTCGAAGGTGACGCTGGTTCACCGTCGTGGCGAACTGCGGGCCGAGAAGATTCTGATCGACCGCCTGATGAAGAACCCCAAGATCGAACCGCTGTGGCATCACGTCCTCGAAGAGGTCGTGGGCGAGGACAGCCCCAAGGGTGTCACCGGCATCAAGGTCAAGCACGTCGACAGCGGCGAGGTCTCGGAAATCCCGGCCAAGGGCGTGTTCGTCGCTATCGGCCACGCCCCGGCCAGCGAGCTCGTAAAGGACCAGCTGGAGTTGCACCACGGCGGCTATGTCAAGGTAACCCCCGGCACGACCGAAACCAGCGTGCCCGGCGTCTTTGCCGCCGGCGACCTGACCGACCACAAATACCGCCAGGCCGTGACCTCGGCCGGGATGGGCTGCATGGCCGCGCTGGACGCCGAACGCTGGCTGGCCGAGCAGGAGTGATCTGACCTCCGGGGCATCGCGCCCCAGTTTGAGAATACAAAGGGGCGGGCCATGGGTCCGCCCTTTGATCATTCCGGGTGCCCTGCGCCGCCCGGCACGCAGGGCTTCCCCCCCGCCCCCGCCGCCTGTAGCCTGCCGCCAAAGGCGCGGACAGGGAGCAGTTGGAATGACGTCACCGGGCACTGCGGGATGGGTTTCGGCCCTGAAACACGGGATCAACGGGCATGTCGCCCGCAGCTTCGTGGCCCGGCTTGTCCTGATCCTGACCTGTCTGCTGATCCTGCCCCACCCCGCCACGGCGCAATCCCCCCGCACGGCCATGCCGAAATCCCTGACCGTGGATGTGCAGATCCGCGACGGCGGCATCCGCCTGATCTGGCCCACGGCCAAGCCGCGCTTTGTCGGCAACGTGGAAATCAGCCGCCGTCCCTTGGGCGCGACGGACCTGGAGAGTTGGGAGGTTATCGCCCCCCAGGCCGGCACCGTCATGGCCTATCTCGACGCGGGGGCCGCGCCCGGCACGCCCTGGGAATACCGCGTGCGCCGCATCGGGCGTGAGGTCGTTGACCAGGGCTATGTCGCCGCCGGGATCGACCTGCCCGCGATCGAAGATCGTGGCACCGCGCTGATGATCGTGGACGACACCATTGCCGAACCGCTTGCCCCCGAACTTGAAAGGTTCCGCAATGATCTGATCGGCGACGGCTGGCAGGTGACCCGGATTGACGCGCCCTCGATGCGGGATATCACCAAGAACCCGGCCCAAGTCCGCCAAAGGGCCGATGCGCTGAAATCGCAGATCATCCGCGCCCGGATCGACCACACCACGGGCGATTTCACCATCATCCTGATCGGCAATCTTCCCCTTGTGCGCAGCGGCCAGATCGCGCCCGACGGTCACCAGGCCCGCGCCTTCGGGACCGACCTGTATTATGCCGACATCGGCGGGCGCTGGCCGGTGAAGCCGGACGGGGACCTGCTGCCCTCGATCCTGCCGGACGGAAAGATCGAGATGTCGATCGGCAGGATCGATTTACACAACGTCGGCCCCGAGGGATCGGTTCCCGAGATCGAGATGCTGCGCCGCTATTTCGATCGCAACCACGCCTGGCGGCACGGGCTTTGGGGTGACCTGCGCCGCGCCTATGCCGGTGCGCGCGGGCATCTGATGGTCGAGGCAGCGGGGCTGACCAATATCGTCGGGGCCCAGGCGCTGGACGCGCGCGGCCACAATGAAACCACCGATCCGCAGCGCTGGCTGTTCGGGGTCGATTTCGGCAAGGCCCAGAGCAAGGCCTATTTCGAACAGCCGGTCGAGGCCCCGGTCTTCGCGATGAACTTCGGGTCGCACAAGCTGGCGATCGACCGGCCAGGCAACCAGATGGCGGCGATGCTGGCCCATCCCAACCAGACGCTTGCCGTGGCCTGGGGCGCGCGGCCCGCCTGGCGGCTGCATGGCATGGCCGTGGGCGAAACCATCGGCCAGGCGCAGCTGCGCACGGTCAACAACGGCCCCCGCCCCGGCGAAGGGATCGAAAGCATCGATTACCTGCCCACGGGGCCCTACCTGTTTGTTTATCCGATCTGGGGCAACCTGCTGGGCGATCCGACGCTGCACGCCTTCCCGGCCCTGCCGCCATCTGACTTTGCCCGCCGCGACACCGATCATGGCGCAAAGCTGACCTGGACCGTCAGCCGCGAGCCCGGCGCGCGCTATCGGCTGTACCGGGCGACGGGCGACGCCCCCTTCACCCGCATTGGTCCCGAGGCGATCGAGGGCAACAGCTTTACCGATCCCGAGCCCCCCGAAGGCGCGCGCTACATGATTCGTGCGCTGGTCGACAAAACAGCCAATGCGGCGACCTTCCAGACATTGTCCACGGGAATTATGACCAACTAAGGCAGCCCCCGGTGCCAGGGTCGAAACAATTTCCCGGCCACCCCGGCATTCTTGAACCGAATTCGCCAATCGGGGGAAATTAGCATCAAATCGGCCCTTATTGTGCCGCATTGATCGTCCATCGCTTGCCATCACATTAACCGCGGGACTATCCAGCCCCCAAACGCGACCGCGCGTGCCACCCGAACGACGATATTTTCAGACCGAGAGTTATCCGATGACCACCAACAATCTCGCCCCCATCCCCGAGCTGTTCGTTTCCTACGACAGTGCGCAGAAACTGAAGGTCGAAGCCGCCGATCTGACCAGCTGGGATCTGTCCCCGCGTCAGATCTGCGACCTGGAACTGCTGATGAACGGCGGGTTCAACCCGCTCAAGGGCTTCCTGTCGGAAGAAGACTACAACGGCGTGGTCGAGAACATGCGCCTGGCCGACGGCACGCTCTGGCCGATGCCGATCACCCTGGACGTCTCGGAAGGCTTCGCTGACAGCATCGAAATCGGCCAGGACATCGCCCTGCGCGACCAAGAAGGCGTGATCCTGGGCACCATGACCGTGACCGACCGCTGGACCCCGAACAAATCGCGCGAAGCGGAAAAGGTCTTTGGGGCCGACGACGACGCGCATCCGGCCGTCAACTACCTGCACAACACCGCTGGCAAGGTCTATCTGGGCGGCCCGGTCACCGGCATCCAGCAGCCCGTGCACTATGATTTCCGCGCCCGCCGCGACACGCCCAATGAACTGCGCGCCTATTTCCGCAAACTGGGCTGGCGCAAGGTCGTGGCCTTCCAGACCCGCAACCCGCTGCACCGTGCCCACCAGGAACTGACCTTCCGCGCCGCCCGCGAAGCCCAGGCCAACCTGCTGATCCATCCGGTTGTCGGCATGACCAAGCCGGGCGATGTCGATCACTTCACCCGCGTGCGCTGCTACGAGGCCGTGCTGGACAAATACCCCCAGTCCACCACCACCATGTCGCTGCTGCCGCTGGCGATGCGCATGGCCGGCCCCCGCGAAGCGGTCTGGCACGGGCTGATCCGCAAGAACTATGGCTGCACCCATTTCATCGTCGGCCGCGACCACGCCGGCCCCGGCAAGAACTCTGCCGGTGACGATTTCTATGGCCCCTATGACGCGCAGGACCTGTTCCGCGCCCATCAGGAAGAAATGGGCATCGAAATGGTCGACTTCAAACACATGGTCTATGTGCAAGAACGCGCCCAGTACGAACCCAATGACGAGATCGCCGACCGCGATGACGTCACCATCCTGAACATCAGCGGAACGGAACTGCGCCGCCGCCTGGCCGAGGGCCTTGAGATCCCCGAGTGGTTCTCGTTCCCCGAGGTCGTCGCCGAGCTGCGCAAAACCAAACCGCCGCGGTCCAAACAGGGCTTCACCGTCTTCTTCACCGGCTTCTCCGGGTCGGGCAAGTCGACCATTGCCAACGCGCTGATGGTCAAGCTGATGGAGATGGGCGGCCGTCCGGTGACGCTGCTTGATGGTGACATTGTGCGGAAGAACCTCAGCTCCGAGCTCGGCTTCTCGAAAGAGCACCGCGATCTGAACATCCGCCGCATCGGTTATGTGGCAAGCGAGATCACCAAGAACGGCGGTATCGCCATCTGTGCCCCGATCGCGCCCTATGCCACCACCCGCCGCGCCGTGCGCGAGGACGTCGAGCAATTCGGTGCCTTCATCGAAGTGCACGTCGCCACCTCGATCGAGGAATGCGAACGCCGCGACCGCAAGGGCCTGTACAAACTGGCACGCGAAGGCAAGATCAAGGAATTCACCGGGATTTCCGATCCCTATGACGTGCCCGCCAACCCCGAGCTGAGCGTCGAGACCGAGAATGTCGATGTGGACAACTGCGCCCATCAGGTGATCCTGAAGCTGGAAAGCCTCGGCCTGATCGCCGCGCATTGATCGCACCATGACCCAATAAAAAGGCCCGGAGCATCCTCCGGGCCTTTTTCGTTCCATTGTCGTCTTCATGCCATGTCTTCGGGACGGGGCGCACCCCTAGCCGGGCAGCGTCACCACGATGGCCCCGCGATCCGTGGCCACGACCGTATGTTCATACTGCACGACCGGGGCCGCAGGCTGGGCGAACAGCGTCCAGCCATCATCGCCCTCATCCGCCCAGAGCCCGCCAAGCGACAGGAAGGGTTCGACCGTCAGCACCAGCCCGCGGTTGATCCGCCGCCGGTCACCGCGCGTCGGCCAGGTCGGGATCTCGCCCGGCTCTTCGTGCAGGGACCGACCGACCCCATGGCTCGCCAGATTGCGGATCAGCGTATAGCCGCCCTTTTCGGCGAATTTACCAACCGCCTTGCCGATCCCCACCAGGGGCCGGTCGCTGGCGACCTGGGAAATCCCGATCTGGCAGGCACGTCGCCCGTCGCGGCACAGTTTCTCCAGGCGCGGCTTGACCGGCCCGACCCGGAAGGTGGCCCCGGTGTCGGCAAAGAACCCGTCCTTGCTGGCGGACACGTCGATGTTCACCAGATCGCCCGCCCGGATCACGCGGGGGCCGGGGATGCCGTGGGCGATTTCCTCGTTGACGCTGATGCAGGTCGCACCAGGAAAATCATAGATCTCCTGCGGGGCGGATACGGCCCCTTCCCTTTCAAGGAAACGCGCACCGATCTGGTCCAGCTCGGCAGTGGTCATGCCCGGCTCCATCGCGTCTTTCATCGCCTGAACCGTGTTGGCCACGATGCGGCCGATGACGCGCAGGCCCTCCAGCTCGTCTTCCTTTGTGATGGTAATGGCAGAATGCCCTCAGATGATTTCGTCTTCGTCGAATAGCGGATCGCGCGACAGATGCTGGGCGATCTCGTCCAGAACGACATTCTCGGTCACGGGGCGTTCGATCTGGGCAATGTGGAAGACCGCATCGCCTTCGTTCACCACCGGCATGACCGCATGGCCGATGACCAGCCCGTCGACACCGGCGCGCAGCTCGGCCTCTTCGCCTCCGAAGGGGTTGGCGACGCGGGCCAGAAGATCGCCTTCCGACACGATGTCGCCGTCCTTGCGATAGGTGGTCAGGATCCCGCCAATCGGGGCGCGTTCCCACAGGCTGCGTCGGGCCAGAAGCGGCGCACGCGGTCTGCGCGTCGGTGGTTTCGCCGGTGTGTTGGCTGGGGCCTTTGTCTGCCCGCGCACGCCCAGCATGCCGCGATGGCGCAGCACCTTCAGGATCCCCGCCACCCCGATCTTGACCGAGGCGTCATCGACCCGCAGCCCCTCTCCGGCTTCATAAAGCAGCGTCTCGACCCCGCGCTTGCGCGCCTCGGCCCGCAGCGAACCGGACCTCTCGGTCGAGGGGATGATGACCGGGGCCCCGAAGACCCGCGCCAGCTCCATCAGGCCGGTGTCGTCGGGGCTGACCCGCGTCTGCGGCAGGTTGGTGCGGTTCACGGCCGCCGAATGCAGATCGATGCCGAAATCGCAGCGCAGCACCACGTCATGCAGGAACAGATGCGCCAACCTTGCGGCCAGCGATCCGCCTTCGCTTCCCGGGAAGGACCGGTTCAGGTCGCGCCGGTCGGGCAGATACCGGGACCGGTTGAGAAAGCCGAAGGTATTCACGATCGGCACCACCAGAAGCGTGCCCTTCAGACCCCGCAGCGCCTTCTGCCCCAGCAGACGGCGCGCGACCTCGACCCCGTTGACCTCGTCTCCGTGGATCGCGGCGCTGACAAAGGCGGTCGGGCCTTCGGTCCGGCCATGCACGACGATCACCCGCAGGTTCACCGGCGTGTGGTCAGGCAGCACCGAAACCGGCAGATCGACCGAGGCCGTCTGCCCCGGTGCAACCTCGATCCCGTTGATCTGGAACGCGGCCCTGCGGACCATTCAGCGCCCCCGCCCTTCGGCGGCCCCAAGGCGCACTGCGCCGGATTGGCCGGACCACAGCTCCAGACACATCATCAATGCACAGGCACCGGGGCCAGGTCGTTTTGCCGCGCCAGCACGAAGGCCATGCTGCGGTCCTTGACCAGCGCCAGTCTTTCACCGCTGGCATCATGCACCGCATAAAGGTGGTCCAGACCCTCGGCCTGTTCCTGCACATCCTCGGGCAGATCGGCAACATTCACCGACCGCACGTAAACGATGCGTTCCTGGTCGGTGTCGAATTCATAAGTGGCGTCCATGACTTACCCTTTCTTGATGGCGATCGTCTGCACGACATTCTCGGGCTCCACCCGGGTCAGGTCGACATGCAGCAATCCGTTCTCCATGATCGCGTCGCCCACCTCGACACCGTCGGCCAGTACGAAACTGCGCTGAAACTGTCGGGCGGCAATACCGCGATGCAGGAAATGGCGTCCCTCGCCGTCGTCACTCTGTCGGCCTCGGATGACCAGCTGGCTGTCCTCAAGCGTGATCGCCAGGTCTTCCTCGCGGAATCCGGCCACCGCCAGCGTGATCCGATAGGACCGCGCGCTCGTCTGTTCGATGTTGAACGGAGGATAGCCGTCATTCCCGGCCTTCGCCGAACGTTCCAGCAGCCGTTCCAGCTGCTCGAACCCCAGCATGTAGGGGTGTGCCCCCAGGGTCATTTTCGTCATGACACGTCCTTGGTCTTTAAGCGACAGTCTGGCAGGGCCCCGTTTCGGCGACCCATGGGTTGAATATGGTCAGCCCGCCCGCCCCTTGCAAGGGCTTTGCGGCACCTGGGGAAAGTGTCTATGATCAAGGCACTGCTGCCCGAGGGGATGCCAATGAACATGCGCGACGATATCTCGATGAAAACGGACGATGTCCTCAAGGTCGAGCTCGAGGTCTTCCGTCGCGAACATTCCGACCTCGATGAGGCGATCCGCGCCCTCCAGGACCGCGGCACCTCGGATCAGCTGACGCTGCAACGCCTGAAAAAGCAGAAACTCCTGCTCAAGGACCGCATCGCCCTGATCGAGGACCGCCTGACCCCCGACATCATCGCCTGACCCTCGCGCCCCACTCCACACCCTACGCTTTCTTAACAACCGCCCGCTCCCATCCTCTTGCCAGAAATATCCCGGGGGAGTGTGAGGGGGCAGCGCCCCCTCACCCCCCGCTTGAACAATTGCACCTTCCGCGCAACCGCTTATAACGCGGGGATCGAAGACCGGGCCCGACCGCAGGGCCGCTTTCCGCCAACGACCGGGGACGAAGATGAGCGATATCAAGGTTGGGATCATCATGGGCAGCCAGTCCGACTGGCCGACGATGAAGGAAGCCGCCAGTATTCTGGACGAGCTGGGCATCGCCTACGAGGCAAAAATCGTCTCGGCGCATCGCACCCCGGACCGGCTCTGGTCCTATGGCAAGACGGCCGCGGAACGGGGCCTGCACGTGATCATCGCGGGGGCCGGCGGCGCGGCGCATCTGCCCGGCATGATGGCGTCGAAGACCCGCGTGCCGGTGATCGGCGTGCCGGTCCAGACCCGCGCGCTGTCGGGCGTCGACAGCCTTTATTCCATCGTCCAGATGCCGAAGGGCTTCCCCGTGGCGACCATGGCGATCGGATCCGCCGGGGCCGCCAATGCGGGTCTGATGGCCGCCGGGATCCTCGCCATTAGCGATGCCGATCTGGCCGCCCGCCTCGACACTTGGCGCGAGGCGCTCTCGGCCTCCATTCCCGATGAGCCGACCGATGCGTAAGACACCCGACATGCTCCCGACCGGATCGACCATCGGTATCCTGGGCGGCGGCCAGCTGGGCCGGATGCTCTCGGTCGCGGCTTCGCGCCTTGGCTTCAAGACCTGCATTTTTGAGCCGGGCGGCGATTGCCCAGCTTCTCACGTCGCGAATTACCATTTCCAGGCCGAGTATGACGACGTCGAGGCGCTGAAGAAATTCGCGGCCTCCGTCGATGTCATCACCTACGAGTTCGAGAACATCCCGACATCGGCGCTGGATATTCTGGAAAACATCCGCCCCATCCGCCCCGGCCGCGAGGCGCTGCGCGTGTCCCAGGACCGGATGACGGAAAAGGATTTCCTGACGGGCCTCGGCCTGAAGACCGCGCCTTATGCCGACATCCCCGATGCTGCCGCCCTGAGTGCCGCGCTGGACAGCATCGGTGCCCCCGCGATCCTCAAGACCCGGCGCTTCGGCTATGACGGCAAGGGCCAGGCGCGGATCAAGGCGGCCTCGGACGCGGATCAGGCGCTGGCCGACATGAAGGGCGCGCCCTCGATCCTGGAAGGCTTCGTCGATTTCACCTCCGAGGTCTCGATCATCGCGGCCCGTGGCCTGGACGGATCGGTCGCCTGCTATGACCCCGGTGAGAACGTGCACCGCGACGGCATCCTGCATACGACGACCGTGCCCGCCACCCTGCCCGCCTCGGCCCGCACCGATGCTGTGCTACTGGCGGCCAAAATCTTGAATGCGCTGGACTATGTCGGTGTCATGGGGGTCGAGCTTTTCGTCACCCCCCAGGGCCTGATCGTGAACGAGATCGCCCCGCGCGTGCACAATTCCGGCCACTGGACCCAGAACGGCTGTGTCGTGGACCAGTTCGAACAGCACATCCGCGCGGTGGCCGGCTGGCCTTTGGGCGACGGCACGCGCCACGCCGACGTGGTCATGGAGAACCTGATCGGCGACGACATGTCCCGCGTGCCGGCCCTGGCACAAGAACCGGGCGTCGCCCTGCACCTATACGGCAAGGCCGAGGTCAAGGCCGGTCGGAAGATGGGGCATGTGAACAGGGTTGGGTGAGGTCCGCACATGGCAGTCAGGCGATAGTTACCCTTGAGAACCATTCAGTCAACGGTGTCCCTCAGCCCTAAATTTTTCAATCTAACTTTCATAGCTTTGAGCGAAACGCCTAGCTTCTTAGCAAGCTGTTCAACGTTGTCTTCAGCTTTGTTCCAAGAGGCTCGGACCCGCGCCGCCGGCATCAGCAATTCCGCAGCATATCGATTCGCCTGCACCTCATGCGAGGGGCTGAAAGGAGCGGGCGGATTGTTCTGAGCGTTGTCTCCGAACAAAATGTCTGTGTGCCTATTTAGCTTACCTCTCTTCTCCAAAAGATCCCTATGCAGCATAAAGTGAGCTAATTCATGCGCTGCGGTAAATCTCTTCCGGGCTTCCACATCGGCCGCGTTCACCACAATCTGAAAGGATCCATCCTGATACGTGATTTGCCCCGAAGCACCAGAAGGAAGCGTCTTTTCATCATAATCGATTCCTAGCGCTGAGATAATCGCACGGACATCCACCGGGCCCTGCTTTGAGAACCGAGCAACTGTATCCAGAACATCTTGGTCCATGTTCATCACTCATCATCCTCCGAGAAAGCATCTACTTGGGCCTGAGTAGCACTCTCGTCAATGCCCATCTTAGCAGAAATCGTAGCTTCGGCTACTCGCAAGGCTACGACATACGCTGTATCGGCGGCTTCTGTCTCAGACACTTCTCTTGCAACAGCTTTGGCGATTTCTTCAGCATGTTCTTTAACGATGCCACGAAACAACCAAAAACCACCTAAAGCTATAACCGCAAGAAAAATCTCCAAGACCGTTAAAGATACGGCCACTGGATCCAAGTTGGGATCAGTGCCCATCAGGTTCCATCTGAGTAGAACGACAAACAAAACGACCACATTCAATATGATAGCTGCGGTCGATAATGTCAGCGCGAAGTCAATGCGCGATTTATCGCTATTGGATCGCATGAAACTCATTTCCAAGAAATCGACGCTACTTTGCGTCAAAGAGCCCAAATATACAATCCGAATAAGTTACAGCCATATCAGGTCAACTTCCCCGCCCCCGCCAAGATCTCCCGCTGCTTCTCCTCGTCCATCCTGTCCCAGGCCTTGTAGACGACCCCCATCCGCCGGTTGCCCTCGAACCGGTCCCGGTGGCGCACAAGGAAGTCCCAGTACAATAGGTTGAACGGGCAGGCCCCTTCGCCCAGTTTCACGTCGGGATCATAGGCACACCCTGCGCAATAGTCGGACATCTTCTTGATGTAATTGGCCGAAGACACATAGGGCTTGGACGCCACCACGCCCCCGTCCGCCCATTGCGACATGCCGATTGTGTTCGGGGCCTCGACCCATTCGAAGGCGTCCGCGTAGACCGACAGATACCATTCATGCACCTGCGCCGGGTCCACCCCAAGCAGAAGCGCGTAGTTGCCGGTGATCATCAGCCGCTGGATATGGTGGGCATAGGCCAGGTCGCGGGTCTGGGCGACGACCTCGGAAATGCAGCGCATGTCCGTGTCCCCGCCCCAATAGGCGGCGGGCAGATCGCGTTTATGCTCCAACGTGTTGGACCCGGTGTAGTCAGGTCCCTTGAGGAAATAGATGCCGCGGACGTATTCCCGCCAGCCAAGGATCTGGCGGATGAACCCCTCGGCCGAGTTGATCGGCACGTCACCGGCGCGATAGGCGGCCTCGGCGGCGTCGCAGACCTCACGCGGGGTCAAGAGCCCGATGTTCAGGTAGATCGAGACCAGCGCGTGGTTCAGATAGGGTTCGTCCAGCAGCATGGCGTCCTGGGTGTCACCGAATTCGGGCAGCTGGGTCTTGACGAAATGGGTCAGCGCACGGCGCGCCTGAGTGCGGGTGGTGCCGAAGACAAAGGGATCAAGGCTGCCGAAATTGTCGGAAAACCTCTCGCGGACCAGGGTCAGCACCTCGTCGGTGATCTCATCGGGGGTGAATTCCATCGGCCGCGCCTGCAGCATGGATCGCTGTGCGGGCTTGCGGTTGTCCTTGTCATAATTCCACTGCCCGCCGGCAGGGTCCTTGCCCTGCATCAGCAGCCCGCTTTCGCGCCGCATCTCGCGGTAGAACCACTCCATCCGCAGCTCTTTCCGCCCTTCGGCCCATGTCTTGAACCGGTCGATGGAGCAGAAGAAACGGTCATCCTCGACCAGGCGGACGGTGACGGGACAGGCCTCAAGTGCCTCAATCAGGCGCCATTCGCCGGGGCGGGTGGCTATGATTTCCTCGGGGTGTTCATCCTGGTGCACCTGCATCAGCGCGCCACAGATGGATTTCGGCCCGTCCTCGTCCAGTTTGAAGTACCGCACGGTCCAGCCGTCATCGCGCAAGTCCTGCGCGAAATGGCGCATGGCCGACAGGACCAGCGCGATCTTCTTGGGGTGATGCGGCACATAGCCGGTTTCATCCGCAACCTCGGCCATCACGATCAGGTCTTGTTCGGGGTCGCCATCGCGCAGCACCGGCAATTCGGGCGTCAGCTGATCGCCCAGCACAAGGATCACACGCCTCACCATGGCACTGAATCCCCTTTCCAGTCGTAGAATTGCCCGCTGTCCTGCGGCCCCAGCCCGTCGATCACGCGGATCAGGTTCGCGGCGGCCTGCGCCGGGGGCACGGCAGGATGGCGGCCCAGATAGCGCGCGGTAAGATCGCTTTGCACGGTGCCGGGATGCAGGGCGGTGACGATGGCGTCGCGGTGGCTTCGGGCCAGTTCGATCGCGGAGGTATGCACGATCTGGTTGGCGGCGGCCTTGGCGGCGCGGTAGCTGTACCAGCCGCCCAGTCGGTTGTCGCCGATGGACCCGACCCGCGCCGTCAGCACCGCCAGCACCGACCGCCCCTGCCGGGGCAAAAGATCGCCCGCATGGCGCAGCACCAGCGCCGGCCCGATGGCGTTCAGCGCGAATTGCGCGGCCATGGCGTCGGCGTCGATCTCTTTCAACGCCTTTTCGGGGCCCTTCCCGGCGATCTCCAGCGCGCCGGTGGCAACGAGGACCAGATCATAGGGCCCGCGCCCCGTCAGAGCCCGCGCCACGCTGGCCGCATCGGTCAGGTCCAGCCCGTCCGCACGGCGCGACAGGCGGTTCACCGCCACGCCCTGCCCTTCAAGATGGGTGGCAACTGCCCCCCCGATGGCACCCGAGGCACCTATGATCAAAGCCTGTTTCATGCCCCTGATACGTGGGGCACCCGCCCTTTGGATCAAACGCCAATTGCCCTTGGGGCCACGCCCCCGGGGCATGCAAACCCGCCCCTGCCCGCGCCGCCACCCCGATGCTGCCCTGCGGCATGATTGACGGCTTTCCATCCCCGCCTCCCCGGGTTATAGAAACCGCATGACCAGACCCGGGCATATCACCATCGCAAAGGCACGCATGACGCGCCGCGATGCCCTGTGCCTACTCCTAATCCGCCTCTGAGCGTGCCATACAGGCGCGACCGCTCAGAGGTATGCCGTCTCGCGCCATGGCTTTAGGAGAAAAAGGAATATCCACATGACCACCGATACCAAACAGGACCACGTCCTGATCTTCGACACGACCCTTCGCGATGGCGAACAATCCCCGGGCGCGACCATGACGCACGAGGAAAAGCTGGAAATCGCCGCGGCGCTGGACGAAATGGGCGTGGACATCATCGAGGCCGGCTTCCCGATCGCCTCGGAAGGCGACTTCAACGCGGTTTCGGAAATCGCCAAGAACTCGGTCAACTCGGTGATCTGCGGGCTGAGCCGCGCCAACTTCAAGGACATCGACCGCAACTGGGAGGCCGTGAAACACGCGCGCCAGCCGCGGATCCATACCTTCATCGGCACCTCGCCGCTGCACCGCGCCATCCCGAACCTGACCATGGACGAGATGGCCGACAAGATCCATGAGACCGTGACCCATGCGCGCAACCTTTGCGACAACGTGCAATGGTCGCCTATGGATGCGACGCGGACGGAACATGATTACCTGTGCCGCGTGGTGGAAATCGCCATCAAGGCCGGTGCCACGACGATCAACATCCCCGACACCGTCGGCTATACCGCGCCGCGCGAAAGCGCCGACCTGATCCGCATGTTGCTGGAACGGGTGCCGGGTGCGGACGAAATCGTCTTTGCCACCCATTGCCACAACGACCTTGGCATGGCGACGGCGAACTCCCTCGCTGCGGTCGAGGCCGGCGCACGCCAGATCGAATGCACGATCAACGGCCTGGGCGAACGGGCGGGCAACACCGCGCTGGAAGAGGTCGTGATGGCCCTGAAGGTGCGCAACGACATCATGCCCTACCGCACCGGCATCGACACCACGAAGATCATGAAGCTGTCGCGCCGCGTCGCCACCGTTTCGGGCTTTCCGGTGCAGTACAACAAGGCGATCGTCGGCAAGAACGCCTTTCTGCACGAATCCGGCATCCACCAGGATGGCGTGCTGAAGAACGTCGAGACCTTCGAGATCATGAAACCCGCCGACATCGGGCTGAACGAGGACAACATCGTCCTTGGCAAGCACTCGGGCCGGGCCGCGCTGCGCTCCAAGCTTGAAGGGCTTGGGATCGAACTGGGCCAGAACCAGCTGAACGACCTGTTCGTGCGGTTCAAGGACCTCGCCGACCGCAAGAAAGAGGTCTACGAAGACGATCTCTGGACGCTGGTGCGCGATGCAGAAGACGCAACGCCCGACCGGCTTGAGCTGAAATCGCTCAAGGTCGTCTGCGGCACCGACGGCCAGTCTGCCGATATGGTCATGCTGGTGGATGGTGAGGAAAAGCGCGCCGAGACCACCGGTGACGGCCCCGTCGACGCCTGCTTCAACGCGGTGAAGGACATCTTCCCACATGGCGCCAAGCTTGAGCTGTACCAGGTGCACGCCGTGACCCAGGGCACTGACGCCCAGGCCACTGTCTCTGTCCGCCTGAACGAAGACGGCCGCATCGTCACCGGTCAGTCGGCCGACACCGATACGGTCGTGGCCAGCGTGAAGGCCTATATCCACGCACTCAACCGCCTGCTGGTGCGGCGCGGCAAGGTCGGCGAAGGGGCCGACCGGCGCGAGATCAGCTACAAGGACGTCAGCTGAGACATCAAAGGCCCGGTTTCGACCGGGCCTTTTCTTTTGGCATCTATCCGCCGAATGCTCCTCAGCCCTTACAGGCTTCCTCGCCTCGCCTGTTGCGAGGCGCGCACGTCAGGGCGCGATGAGCCCGCCGGTCAGCCGAAAAGCTTCGCCAGCGCCGCCGCCTCGTCCTCAAGCCCGAAGGGCGTATTCACCACGAACATGCCCGATCCGACCATCCCGTGACCTTCGCGCACGGGTGGAAAGCTCACCTCGCTTTTTACCGCCTTGGGCAGATCCGCCCCCTCCAGCGCGCGGATCATGGCCCGGTGCCGCCCGTCCTTCAGGATCGGATACCACAGCGCGATCACGCCCACGTTCCAGGCCTTGTGGATCTGCCCGATGATCTTGGGCAGCCGGTCGTAATCCGCCTTAATCTCGTAGCTCGGGTCGATCAGCACCACGCCGCGTCGCGGCTCGGGCGGGCAAAGCGACAGCGCCAGCTCGAACCCGTCTGCCCTGCGCGGTTTCACCCGCCCCCGCAGGGCCAGGGACAGCGCGGCGTGTTCCTGCGGATGCAATTCGGCCAGGTGGATGCGATCCTCGGCCCGCAGCATCGTCGCGGCGATCAGCGGCGATCCGGGATAGGCCTGCGCCCCATGCTGCGCGCGGACCTGCGAAATCACCCGGGCATAGGCGCTGTCCTGCCCGAATTTCGACAGCATCCGCCCCACCCCGGCGGCGGCCTCTCCGGTCTTCTGCGCCTCGGCAGAGCCGAGGTCATAGAGCCCCCGACCGGCATGCGTTTCGATATATGTCAGCGGTTTCGGCTTCTGAATCAGGCGGTCCAACATCCAGGCCAAAATTGCATGTTTGTGCACATCGGCCGGATTTCCCGCGTGATAAAGGTGCTGATACGACAGCATGGCTTTCCCTTTTCCAACATTTTCGCCAATTTCCGCTGGACGCCTCTGGCGGAATGACGCTGATTTGTTCGGCCCGGCACTTTCACCCTGCGCCTCCCCCCGTTAAAAGACCGATCAGCCCGTTTTGACGCGAGTCGCGGGCCCTTGGGGGTATTTGCAGGACTACCGGATAAATGGCGTTTTGGGACAAGATACCGGGGCTGATTTCCTCGGACATGGCGATTGACCTCGGCACAGCGAATACGCTGGTCTACGTGAAAGGCAAAGGGGTCATTCTGTCTGAACCCTCCGTGGTCGCCTATCACGTCAAGGACGGCGTCAAAAAGGTGCTCGCCGTGGGCGAAGACGCCAAGCTGATGCTGGGCCGGACCCCCGGCACGATCGAGGCGATCCGCCCGATGCGCGAAGGGGTCATCGCGGACTTTGACGTGGCCGAAGAGATGATCAAGCATTTCATCCGCAAGGTGCACAAACGCTCGACCTTCTCGAAACCGAAGATCATCGTCTGCGTGCCCCATGGGGCCACCCCGGTCGAGAAACGCGCGATCCGCCAGTCGGTGCTGTCCGCGGGCGCGCGCCGCGCGGGTCTGATCGCCGAACCCATTGCCGCGGCCATCGGGGCCGGCATGCCGATCACCGATCCGACCGGCAACATGGTCGTCGACATCGGCGGCGGCACGACCGAGGTCGCGGTGCTCTCGCTTGGTGACATCGTCTACGCCCGGTCCGTCCGCGTCGGCGGCGACCGCATGGACGAGGCGATCATTTCCTACCTGCGGCGTCAGCAGAACCTGCTGGTCGGCGAAGCCACCGCCGAACGCATCAAGACCACGATCGGCACCGCCCGCATGCCCGACGACGGACGCGGCGAAAGCCTGCACATCCGCGGCCGCGACCTGCTGAACGGCGTGCCCAAGGAAACCGAGATCACCCAGGCCCAGGTGGCCGAGGCGCTGTCGGAACCCGTGCAGCAGATCTGTGAAGCGGTGATGACCGCGCTGGAAGCCACCCCGCCGGACCTGGCCGCCGACATCGTCGACCGGGGCGTCATGCTGACCGGCGGCGGCGCGCTGCTGGGCGATCTGGATCTGGCACTGCGCGAACAGACCGGGCTGGCCGTGTCGATCGCGGATGAAAGCCTGAACTGCGTGGCGCTTGGCACCGGCAAGGCGCTGGAGTTCGAAAAGCTCCTGCGGCACGCGATTGATTACGACAGCTGACCTGACAACCCTTTGATCTGCAAGGGGCCTTTGATCGTAAAGGGGCCGTTTTGGCAAAGGATCGCAGACAGGAAGAGGACTATTTCACGCCGCTCCGCCGTCTTCTGACGGGGGTGGTGCTGCTTGTCCTGTTCGGCACCTTCCTGATCTGGCGGATCGACAGCCCCCGGGTCGAACGCTTCCGCGCGCAGGTGGTCGATCAAGTCGTCCCCTCGTTCGACTGGGCCATGGCCCCGGTCAATGGCGCGATGAACATCGTGCGCGATTTCCAAAGCTACACCCGCATCCACCAGCAGAACCAGGACCTCCGGCGCGAATTGCAGCAGATGAAGGCCTGGAAAGAGGCCGCCCTGCAGCTGGAACAGGAAAACGCCCGGCTTCTGGATCTGAACAAGGTGCGGCTGGATCCCCGGCTGACCCATGTGACGGGCGTGGTCATGGCCGACAGCGGATCGCCCTTCCGCCAGTCCGTACTGCTGAACGTGGGCGCGCGCGACGGGATCGTCGACGGCTGGGCCACGATGGATGGCATCGGGCTGGTCGGGCGGATCTCGGGCGTGGGGTCCAAGACCTCTCGCGTGCTGCTGCTGACCGATACGTCGTCGCGCCTGCCGGTGACGATCCAGCCCTCGGGTCAGCGCGCGCTGATCGAAGGCGACAATTCCGCCGCCCCGCCGATCGAATTTCTTGAGGCTCCCGAACAGGTGCGCCCCGGCGACCGGGTGATTTCCTCGGGCGATGGCGGGGTGTTTCCGGCGGGCCTTCTGGTCGGCCGCGTGGCCGAGGATCCCGGCGGCCGCTTGCGCGTGCGCCTGGCGGCGGATTTCGAACGGCTGGAATACCTGCGCGTGCTGCGTCACCTCGGCACCGAGGAAATCCAGGACCCCGGCAACCTGATCGAACCTGAACAGCCGCCCGCCCCCGATGCCACCCCCGCCGATGCCCCCGCGCTTTCCACCAGCGGAGGCACCAATGGCTGAACAACAGGCCCTGTCCCCCGCCCGCGCATGGTCCATGCGGCTGATATACATCTGCATCTGCATGGGCATCCTGATGCTTGAACTGCTGCCGCTGCAGACCGAACCGCGCAGCTTTGCCGGGCCGGAACTGGTGCTGCTTCTGACCTTCACCTTCGCCCTGCGCCGCCCGGAATACGTGCCCGCCTGGGCCGTGGGCGTGGCGGTCCTGCTGGGCGATCTGCTGCTGCATCGTCCCCCGGGGCTTCTGGCCGGGCTGACCGTTCTCGCCTCCGAGGCGCTGCGGGCACGGTCCGACAACCTGCGCACCCTGCCCTTTTCAGTCGAATGGCTGACGGCGGCGCTGGCGGTGCTGGGCGTGCTGATCGGCTATCGCATCGTGCTGGCGCTGTTCATGATCCCGCAGGCGCCGCTTCTGTTGGCGGTCAGTCAGATGGTGTCGACGATCTTCGCCTACCCGGTGATCGTTCTGGGCAGTGTCGCGCTGTTCGGCGTGCGCCGCGTCGCGCCGGGTGAAATCGACAGCCACGGGCATCGCATATGAAACGGCCCGGCAAGGATACCGCTGCGGGCTTCCGCAAGATGTCGCGCCGGGCGCTGATCGTCGGCGGCGCGCAGGCGGGCTTCATGGGGCTTCTGGCCCTGCGCATGCGCTATATGCAGGTGGAAGAGGCCGACAAATTCCGACTTCTGGCCGAGGAAAACCGCATCAACATCCGCCTGATCCCCCCCGCGCGGGGCGAGATCTTCGACCGCAACGGCGTGCCGATCGCGGTGAACGACCCGTCCTACCGCATCACCCTGACGCGCGAAGACGCGGGCGACGTCGACGCCGTGCTGGCGCGGCTTCAGGCCGTTGTCTCTTTGGATGATGAAGAACTGGAACGCGCCCGGGCCGAGCTGAAGCGCACCCAGCCCTTCTTCCCGGTCACCGTCGCCGATCAGGTCGACTGGACCGATGTGACCCGCATCGCGGTGAACACCCCCGCCCTGCCCGGCGTCACCCCCGAGGTCGGCCTGACCCGCACCTATCCGCGCGGGTCCGATTTCGCCCATGTCATCGGCTATGTCGGCCCGGTCTCGGATTATGACCTGTCCAAGATGGAGGCCCCCGATCAGCTTCTGCTGATCCCGCGCTTCCAGATCGGCAAGGTCGGCGTGGAATCCAAGCTTGAGGATGACCTGCGCGGTAAGGCCGGGGCCCGCCGGGTCGAGGTCAACCATATCGGCCGCGAGATGCGCGAACTTGACCGCCGCGAAGGCCAGCAGGGGCGCGACCTGCAGCTGACCATCGACGCGGATCTGCAGAACTATCTTCAGGCCCGGCTGGACGGCGAAAGCGCCGCCGCCGTGGTCATGGACGTGCGCAACGGCGATCTTCTGGCCATCGGCTCGGCCCCGTCGTTCGATCCCAACCTCTTCGTGCGCGGGATTTCCGTGGCGGATTACCGGGCGCTGACCGACAACAAATATCGCCCGCTGGCGGCCAAGGCGGTGCAGGGCATCTATCCGCCCGGTTCGACATTCAAGATGGTCGTGGCGCTGGCCGCGCTGGATGCCGGCCTCGTCGGCCCCGAGGACACCTATTATTGCCCCGGCCACCTCGAGGTCTCGGGGCGGCGGTTCCATTGCTGGAAAGGCGCGGGCCATGGGCATGTGAACCTCGAAGGGTCCCTGCGCGAAAGCTGCGACGTCTATTACTATGAACTCGCCCTGGAACTGGGGATCGAGAAGATTACCGCCATGTCCAACCGCCTGGGCCTGGGTGAACGCATGGACATCCCCATGTCAGCCGTCGCGGCCGGCCTGACCCCGACCAAGGCCTGGAAACGCGAAGCGCGCGGGCAGGAATGGGTGATCGGCGATACGGTGAACTCTTCCATCGGTCAGGGCTATGTTCTGGCCTCTCCGCTGCAACTGGCGGTGATGACCGCGCGGATCGCCAGCGGCACTGCCGTGACGCCGCGACTGATCAAGAAGATCAACGGCATCGAACAGCCAAGCGGCGAAGGCCCCCCTCTCGGGTTGAACGAAAACCACCTGCGCCAGGTGCGCAAGTCGATGTATTCGGTCTCCAACAACCGGCGCGGCACGGCCTATGGCAGTCGGATCATCGCCGAAGGCTTCCGCATGGCCGGCAAGACCGGCACCAGCCAGGTGCGCAACATCACCGCCAAGGAACGTGCAGCGGGCGTGCGGTCGAACGCCGACCTGCCCTGGGAACGCCGCGACCACGCGCTGTTTGTCGATTTCGCCCCCTATGAGGATCCGCGCATCGCCGTGGCGGTGGTGATCGAACATGGGGGCGGCGGGTCCTCGGCCGCGGCTCCGGTGGCGCGCGACATCACGCTTCAGGCGCTATACGGAGGCGAGCCGCCGCTGGACGCCTATCCGACCAAGGACCGCAACCGCATCCGCGAGCTTCAGAACCGGCTGCGCGACTACAACCCGTCGACCGGCAAAGACAGCAAGAGCCGCGCATGAGTTTTCTTGAGTACAACGTCAAGACGACCCCAAGCGGCATCCGCAAGGTGCTGTACCTGAACTGGCCGCTGGTGCTTCTTCTGACGGCGGTGTCGTCCTTCGGGTTCCTGATGCTGTATTCCGTGGCGGGCGGGTCCATGACCCCCTGGGCGGAACCGCAGCTGAAACGCTATATCCTGGGGCTGACGGTGATGTTCTTCATCGCCATGGTGCCGATCTGGCTGTGGCGGAACCTGTCGGTGCTGGCCTACCTGGGATCGCTTGTGCTGCTTCTGGCGGTGGAATTCTTCGGCGCCGTCGGCATGGGCGCGCAGCGCTGGATCGACCTGGGCTTCATGCGGCTGCAACCGTCCGAGCTGACCAAGATCACGCTGATCATGATCCTGGCGGCCTATTACGACGCGCTGCCGCTGAACAAGACCTCGCGCCCGCTGTGGGTGGCGATCCCCGTGCTGCTGATCATCGTGCCGACCTTCCTGGTGCTGCGTCAGCCGGACCTCGGGACGTCGCTTCTGCTGATGATCGGCGGCGGCACGGTGATGTTCCTGGCCGGCGTGCACTGGGCCTATTTCGTGGCCGTCCTGACGGCGGGGATCGCCACGGTCACGGCGGTGTTCCAATCGCGCGGCACCGACTGGCAGCTGATCAAGGACTACCAGTTCCGCCGCATCGACACCTTCCTGGATCCGTCCAACGACCCACTTGGCGCGGGCTATCACATCACCCAGGCCAAGATTGCCCTAGGATCGGGCGGCTGGACAGGGCGGGGCTATATGCAGGGCACGCAGTCGCGGCTGAACTTCCTGCCCGAGAAGCACACCGACTTTATCTTTACCACCCTGGCCGAGGAGTTCGGCTTTGTCGGGGCGTTTTCGCTGCTGGGGCTTTACGCGCTGATCATCGTCTTCTGCGTCTCATCGGCGCTGGCGAACCGGGATCGCTTTGCCTCGATCCTGACGCTTGGGATTGCGACGACCTTCTTCCTGTTCTTCGCGGTGAACATGTCGATGGTCATGGGCCTGGCCCCTGTGGTCGGCGTGCCGCTGCCGCTGGTGTCCTACGGCGGGTCGGCCATGCTGGTGCTGATGGTGGGCTTTGGCCTGGTGCAAAGCGCGCATATCCACCGCCCCCGCTAATGCGTCAGCGGATCCCGCGATCCACCGGGTAGCGCGCGGCCAGATCGGCGGCGACGCGGCAATCCTGGGCACTGAGATCCTGACCTTCCGCCCAGGGACAGAACCGCATGCGGAAGACCCGCAGCATCAGATCCAGCCCCGCGCCCTCGGGCGGGACATAGCCGATCGTTTTCAGATCCTCGCAAAACCGCTGCTCATCCCGCCCTGACGTGCGGGCCTCGCCTGTCGAAGCGCCGGGCCAGATCGACAGCCCCCGCAACGCCAGCCTGCGCCAGTCAAACCGGGGCCCGGGATCAGACTTGCGGTCCGGGGCCATATCCGAATGCCCGATCACCCGTTCCGGCGGGATCGACCAGCGGCTGAGGAGGCCGGGCAACAGCACCTCGAGCGCGGCCATCTGCGGTTCGGGATAGGGATGCGCCGAGGTATTGGCCAGTTCGATCCCGATGGAATGGGAATTGACGTCCCAAACCGCACCCCAGGCCCCTGCCCCGGCGTGCCAGGCGCGATCGCTTTCGTCCACCAGTTGCCACAGGTCCCCGGTTTCCGAGATCACGTAGTGGCATGATACCGGCGACAGCCCTTCGCCCGGGTCCGGATCACACAGCCGGTCCCGCGCGGCAACGGCCGTGGCCATGGCGGTGTGATGCAGCACGACCATATCGGCCGGGCCACCATGACGCCGCGCGTTGAAATTGGGGGATGGATGCCAAAGGGCCTTGGGGTGACGATACCCGCCGGTCAATGGATCAGCCGCCTGCCGCCTTGCGGAAGGGGCGCGGATCCCAGGAACAGGCGTAACCGTCGCCATCGGGGTCCATGCCACGGCGGTCCCGATCCGGCCCGCCGGCTTTCAGGAATTCCGTCTGTGCCAGATCCGGCGAGGGGAAAGAGGCGCAGACCCGCTGATACCGCCCCTCTGCCCCGGGCAGGTTGGTGCGGCGGTGGATCTGCTGGCCGACCGGATGGCGGGTCTGCAACGCATAGGCGACGATGTTCGGGCCGGTGTCGGTCCGGGTCGGCAGCGCCTCGGGCTGGACCTGGGTATAGTTCGCCTTGTTCTGTTCGATCAGCGCCTTGTCCGCCGCGATCGAACGCTGTTCGTCCACCGCGTTGAAGTCGTTTTCCTGGCTGATGCCCACGGTGTTCACCGCCACCGGCGCGGGGTTCGAAGGGCTTGCCTCAAGCGGGGCGACACCGCTGTTGGAATTGGCGGCATTCAGCGCGGCGCGGGTGTCGGCGGCCAGGCTTTCGGCCTCGCTTGGCGTGGCGGTCGAAGCGACAGCCCCCGTGCCGCTGCCCGGCAGGGTTTCCGACGACACGGCAGCCGCAGGCGGCAGGGCCGAGGCCTGGCCGGACAGCTGCGCCTCGCGTTGGCGCTGGTACTGGGAATAGCTGTCAAAGCCGACGCCGGCCCCGCTGTCGGGCACCGCCGGCTGACAGGCCGCAAGGGCAATCAGGGCCAGTCCGGACGCAGCCGCCCGAAAATCGCGTTTCATCTGGATCATCCGTGCCACCCGCTGCCCCGGACACCATGCGATGTGCCCGTTTTCAATCTGCCCTAGTTCAATCCGCCCGGCATCGCGCCGGGTTTCAGACCGGGCCGAGGGCGGGCCTTCCGGCCGCCCCGCCCGGGCTGACTACAGGGAAATTACCACCATTTCGCGGGCTTGGCCACAAAACCTGCGGCTTTCTCAAGCGCGTAGGCGGTGTTGAGCAGATCGCCCTCTTCCCAGGGACGCCCGATCAGCTGAAGCCCAAGCGGAAGGCCCTTGCTGTCCAGCCCCGCAGGCACCGCGATGCCCGGCAGACCGGCCAGGTTGACGGTCACGGTGAAGACGTCGTTCAGGTACATCTTGACCGGGTCGGCATCCTTCATCTCGCCCAGCCCAAAGGCCGAGGACGGGGTCGCCGGGGTCAGGATCGCGTCAACGCCCTGGGCGAAGACATCCTCGAAGTCCTTCTTGATCAGCGCCCGCACCTTCCGTGCGCGGTTGTAATAGGCATCATAGAAGCCCGCCGACAGCACGTAGGTGCCGACCATGACGCGGCGCTGCACCTCGGCCCCGAAGCCTTCGGCGCGGGTCTTTTCGTACATCTCGGTGATGCCGTCGCCCTGGGCCAGCTTGGCGCGATGCCCAAAGCGCACGCCGTCATAGCGCGCCAGGTTCGACGAGGCCTCGGCCGGGGCGATCACGTAATAGGCCGGCAGCGCGTATTTCGTATGCGGCAGGCTGATGTCGACGATTTTCGCGCCCGCATCGGCCAGCATTTCCTTGCCACGGGTCCAGAGATCCTCGATCTCCTGCGGCATGCCGTCCATGTGGTATTCCTTGGGGATACCGATGGTCTTGCCCTTGATGTCGCCGGTCAGCGCGGCTTCGAAATCCGGCACCGGGAAATCGACGGAAGTCGAATCCTTCGCGTCATGCGAACACATGGCCTGCAGCATGATCGCCGCATCGCGCACGTCCTTGGTCATCGGCCCCGCCTGGTCCAGGGACGAGGCAAAGGCCACGACGCCCCAACGGGAACACCGCCCATAGGTTGGCTTGATCCCCACGGTGCCGGTAAAGGCCGCCGGCTGCCGGATGGACCCGCCGGTGTCGGTCCCGGTCGCCGCAAGGCACAGATCCGCCGCCACGGCCGCGGCCGAACCGCCCGAGGATCCGCCGGGCGTCAGCTGCGTATCGTCGCCTTCGCGGCGCCAGGGGTTCACTGCATTGCCATAGGCTGAGGTTTCGTTGGACGAGCCCATGGCGAATTCGTCCATGTTCAGCTTGCCCAGCATGACCGCGCCCGCGTCGACCAGGTTCTGGGACACGGTGGATTCATACTCGGGCTTGAAACCCTCCAGGATGCGCGAGGCCGCCTGGCTGTCCACGCCCTTGGTGCAGAACAGATCCTTGATGCCCACGGGAATGCCGCACATGTCGGGCGCATCACCCGCCTTGATCCGCGCGTCGGCGGCCTTGGCACGCTCGCGCGCGATCTCGGGGGTCTTGTGCACGAAGGCGTTCAGCGCGTCGGCCCCGTCAATGGCGGACAGGCAGGCCTCGGTCAGCTCAAGGCTGGTCACATCGCCCTTGCGCAGCGCGTCGCGGGCCCCGGCGATGGTCAGTTTTGTCAGATCGCTCATGATGTCACTCCACAACCTTGGGCACGGCGAAAAAGCCTTCGCGGGCGTCGGGCGCATTGGCCAGGACCTTGTCCTGCTGATCGCCATCCGTCACCACGTCCTCGCGGCGCTTCAGCTTCATCGGCGTAACGCTGGTCATCGGCTCCACGCCGTCAACGTCGACCTCGTTCAGCTGTTCGATGAAGCCCAGGATCGTGTTGAACTCCTCCGCCAGCGCGGGCAGCGCGTCGTCTTCAACCTTGATCCGGGCCAGCTTGGCCACTTTGGCGGCAGTGCCTTCGTCGATGGACATGACCATCCCCCTATCTTCGGGTATCCTTGAATCCGGGTCGGTTTACCGCCCCCCGGCCTCCCCCGCAAGGTGGCGTCGCAAGACCTCGGCCATCCATCCCAGCATCAGGGCATTCAGCAGGTGCCAGGCGAAATGCGTGCCCATGGGAAAGGCGCTGCACATAGGCTCGTCCAGCATGCGCATCGCCAGCGATACGGCCAGGATCGCCACGCCGATCCCCAGCCCTCTCGCCACCTCGGGCAGCCTGTGGCGCAAGGCGATGGCATATCCCGCGATCATCAGCGGCACCGGCATATAGGCGGCGGAACTCTCGATCCCCGGTACCTTCGCGGCCAGCGGAATGACCAGCGCCGCAAAGGGAAAGAACAGCAGCGTCGCGCCCAGGGCCTTCACGCCCCGCAGCCCCCAGAAATACCGGTTCGCGCAGTGGATATAGACCAGCACAAAGACCACGATCGGCAGCACATCCGCCGCCCCCGTCCAGGGCACCGCCAGCATGTGCCACAGCCCCGACCCGACGCCGATCGCGAGCAAAACGACCGCCAGAACCTGCACCGGCAGCACCCCGCGCCCGCGCTGCCAGACCACCAGCGCCGCAATCACGAAGGCCAGGTTGGTCACCGCATTCCACGGTTCGGCCCAAAGCCCCGGGCCCAGCCTTTCGCAATAGGCGTCGATCACATCACTGTCCATTCGCTCTTCCCTTGCCCGCGTCCCGCGCTAGGCTCTGCCCCGAACATAGGTATCAGATAGGAGCATTCCCCATGAAAATCACCTGGCTCGGCCATTCCGGCTTCAAGATCGAGATCGCGGACCAATGCCTGCTGATCGACCCCTTCCTGACCGGCAGCCCCGTCTTCCCCCAAGACCGCAAGGCCGAGGCCTCCGAAGGCGTGACCGCTATCTTCCTGTCCCATGGCCACGGCGACCATGTCGGTGACGCCATCGACATCGCCAAGGAAAAATCCCTTCCGATCTACACCATGGTCGAACTCGCCGGCTGGCTGAACGGCCAGGGCGTCGACAACACCACCGGCTTCAACAAGGGCGGCACCGTCACCCTGGGCGGGGCCTCGGTCACCATGGTCAACGCCACCCATTCCTCCTCGACCCCCGATGGCTCCTATGCGGGCTCCGAGGCCGGCTTCATCATCGAAGGCGACGGCCATTCGATCTATTTTTCGGGCGACACCGACGTCATGGCCGACATGAAGATCTTCAACGACCTGCATCAGCCCGACATCGGCATCCTCGCCTGCGGCGGTCATTACACCATGGACATGCGCCGCGCCGCCTATGCCGCGAAAACCTTCTTCAACTTCAAGACGCTGATCCCCTGCCACTACAAGACCTTCCCGCTTCTGGCACAATCCGCAGAAGAGCTGCTCTCGGCCCTGCCCGACACCAATATCGTGGAACCCGAGATCCTCTCCCCGATCGAGATCTGATCATCATCTTGCAATAAATACTCAAAAAAACGGGCGCGCCGGATATGGCCTGCGCGCCCGTTCTCCTATCTCTCCACAGCGCGAGGCGCGCACGTCAGGGCGCGACGAGCAGGCTCAGCCCAGCCGATCCAGCCCCTGCTGCACCAGCCCCACGCCCAGCAGATACAGGCTCGACCCGACCAGCGCCGCCTGCACAAGGTCGCCCGCATAGAACCCCTGCCAGGCCGCCGCGGCCGCACTTCCCAGCCAGATCAGCGCCACCGGCAGCGTCACCCCGCGCCAGCGCTTGGTACGCACCGGATGCACGAAGCGCAGCGGCAGGAACATCGCCGGGGCCAGCACCGCAACCAGAAGCACGATCACCCAGACCGGCGGCGTGATCGCAAAGATCACCAGAACCACCATGTTCCAGCAGCCCGGAAAGCCGTGAAACGACTTGTCCGTGGTCTTCATCCAGTCGCCCGCGAAATACAGCACCGAAGGAAAGACGATCCCGATCAGCACGACCCAGGCCCAGACCCCCGGCACCAGACCAGACGCAAACAGCGCATAGCCCGGCACGAAAACGTACGTCAGGAAATCGACGATCAGGTCCAGCAAGACCCCGTCGATCTTGGCCGCCGTCCGGCTGACGTCATATTTCCGCGCCAGCGGCCCGTCGATCCCGTCCACTGCCAGCGCCGCCACCAGCCACAGGAACATCACCGCCCAGTCGCCCGACACCGCCGCGATCAGCGCCAGCATCGCCAGCACCGCGCCGGACCCGGTCAGCAGATGGACCATGTACCCTCGGGAAACCTGCCCCATCAGGCCGCGAGGCCCCGGCCTTTAAGCAGCGCCTCGACACCCGGAAGCCGTCCCCGGAACCGCTCATATAGCTCTGCGGCCTCCACCGATCCCCCCATAGACAAGATATTCTCCTCCAGTGATTTCGCGACATCCGGATCGAACGCCCCGCCCGCCTCTTCAAAGGCGGCAAAGGCATCGGCATCCATGACTTCCGACCACATATAGCTGTAATACCCCGAGGAATAGCCGTCACCGGAAAACACATGGGCAAATTGCGGCGTGGCGTGGCGCATCGGGATCGCGCGCGGCATGCCAAGCGCCTCCAGCACCTCGGCCTGTTTCGCCATCGGATCCGCCGGGGCCGCGCCATCGTGGAACTCCAGGTCCACCAGGGCCGAGGCGACATATTCCACCGTCTGGAACCCCATGTCGAAATTCGCCGCCCCCAGGACCTTGTCCAGCATCGCCTTGGGCATCGGCTCGCCCGTGTCCACATGCACGGCGAATTTCTCAAGCACTTCGGGCACTTCCAGCCAGTGCTCATACAGCTGCGACGGCAGTTCCACAAAGTCCCGCGCCACCGACGTACCCGAAACCCCTTCCCATCTGACATCCGACAGCATCTGGTGCAGCGCATGGCCGAACTCGTGGAACAGGGTCCGCGCATCGTCATAGGACAAGAGCGCCGCGCGCCCCTTGGGTGGCTTGGCAAAGTTGCAGACATTCACCACCACCGGGGCCTGTTCGCGCGGACGCACCGCCTGCGACCGGATCGCCGAACACCAGGCGCCGGACCGCTTGGTCCCCCGTGCGAAGTAATCGCCCAGGAAAATCGCCACATGTTCGCCGTTGCGCGTCGCCTCCCAGACCCTGACATCGGGGTGATAGGATCCAATCTCCAGCGGCTTGAATTCCAGCCCGAACAGCCGGTTGGCACAGTCAAAGGCCGCCTCGATCATCTTGTCGAGCTGGAAGTAAGGCTTCAGCGCCGCCTCATCCAGGTCATGCTCCGCCTTGCGCCGCTTCTCCGCGTAATAGCGCCAGTCCCAGCCCTCGATCGGCCCGTTGACGCCATCCTCGGCGGCCATCTCTGACAGAACCTCCTGATCCGCCAGGGCCTGACGTTTGGCCGGCTCCCAGACCTCCATCAGCAGATTGCGCACCGCCGCCGGTTCCCCGGCCATCTCGGTCTCAAGCTTGTAACCCGCGAAAGAGTCGTACCCCAGCAGCTTGGCGCGTTCCTCGCGCAGCGCCAGGATCTCACCGGCGATGGCGCGGTTGTCGGTCTCACCGCCAAAGGCCCCGCGCGATACCCAGGCCTTCCAGGCCGTTTCGCGCAATTCCCGGCGCGGAGAGAATTGCAGAAATGGAACAATCAAGGACCGGGACAGCGTGATAACCGGCCCATCCTTGCCCTTTTCCTCCCCTGCGGCCCTCGCAGCATCCACCAGGAAATCCGGCAGCCCGTTCAGGTCCGCCTCGGTCAGATCCATCGACCAGTCGCTCTCATCCTTCAGAAGGTTCTGGGTGAACTCCGTCCCCAGGACCGCCAGACGTTCCTTGATCTGCTTCATGCGATCCGCCTGCGCCCCGGTCAGCGCCGCGCCTGCGCGCACATAGCCGCGATGCACCAGGAACAGCTGCCGCGCATCCGCCGCGTCCAGATCCAGATCGTCACGGCGATCCCAGACCGCCCGGATCCGCCGATACAGCGCCGCATTGCCCGAGATATCGGCAAAATGCTTGGCCAGCTTGGGCGAGAACTGGCGCTGAAGCTCCTGCCGGCGCGGCGTCGCATCGGCACCGGCCAGGGCAAAGAACGGGGCCAGCACCTTTTCCAGCGCCGCGCCCGAACCTTCAAGCGCCGCGATCGTATTCTCGAAATCCGGCTCCTCCGGGTTCGCCACGATGGCCGCCACCTCGGCATTATGCTCGATCAGCGCGGTTTCCAGCGCCGGGGCGAAATCCTCGTCGTCGATGCGATCGAAGGGCGGCAGGTCGAACGGCGTCTCCCAGGGGGACAGCAGCACATTGGTCATCTTGGATCTCCTTTGCCGGGAAACCTATGCCCTGGGGGCGGCCTCCGCCAGTCCCCGCCCCTGACAAACCGGGCAATCCGCCCGCGGTTTCACGCGAATTTTCCGCGTCTCGCCCCAAAGCCCGTCATATATCAGCATCTCACCGCGCAGGGCCGCCCCCGCGCCGGTCAGCAGCTTGACCGCCTCCAGCGCCATGATCGACCCGACCACCCCGGGCAGCGGCCCGATCACCCCCGCCTCGGCGCAGGATGGGGCCAGCCCTTCGGCCGGGGCTTCCGGGAAGACGCATTGGTAACAGGGCGCTGCATGGGCCGGATCAAAGACCGACACCTGCCCCTCCCATTGGGTCAGCGCGCCAGAGATCAACGGCTTGCCTGCCTTCACGCAGGCTTCATTCACCAGATACCGGGTGGTGAAATTGTCGGTCCCGTCCAGCACCAGATCATACTCGGCCAAAAGCGCATCCACATCCGCCGCGCCCAGCCGCCGTTGATAGCTGCGCACCTCGATAAAGGGGTTGATCGCCTGCATCCTTTCGGCGGCCGATTGCACCTTGGGCCGCCCGATATCCGCGTCGCCATGGATCACCTGCCGCTGCAGGTTCGACCCGTCGACAACATCGTCATCCACCACGCCGATCGATCCGACACCCGCCGCCGCCAGATACATCAGCGCAGGCGACCCAAGGCCGCCGGCCCCCACCACAAGCACCTTCGCCTGTTTCAGCCGCACCTGCCCCGGCCCGCCGACTTCCCGCAGGATGATATGCCGTGCATAGCGGCGCAGCTCGGCCTCCCGGAACGGGCCCTCGGGTTCCCCCGACACCTCGACCGGCCGCGCCCGCGCCTTCAGCCGGACCAGAACCGCGCGATAGCCCGCCACGATCAGCCCAAGACCGCCCAGGATCAGCCAGGGGGCGGCGCTGCCCCCCGTCGCCGTGCGCAGCGCCGCGCCCTCGGGCAGCACCAGCTGCGCCAGCACGACCGCCGCCCAAAGCAACCCGATCCCCATCCAGCGCAGCGACCTCGGCGCGCCGGTGACCACGCCCGCACCCCAGATCAGTGCCGCAATCAGAAGAACGATGCCCATCAGCCCCGCCCGGTCGAGCCAAAGCCCCCCGCCCCGCGCGCCGTTTCATCCAGATCCTCGACCACCGCAAAGACGCCCTGCGTCACCGGGGCCACCACCAGCTGCGCGATCCGCTCTCCATGCACCACCTCGAAGGGCGCATCGCCCAGGTTCACCAGGATCACCCCCAGCTCGCCTCGGTAATCGCTGTCGATGGTGCCCGGAGAATTCGCCAGCGTCACCCCATGCTTCAGCGCCAGGCCCGAGCGTGGCCGCACCTGCACCTCGTACCCCTCCGGGATCGCCATGCGCAGCCCCGTCGGCACCAGCGCCCGCGCCCCCGGCTCCAAAGTCACGCTTCCGCGATCCGGCAGGTTGGCGCGCACATCGGCACCCGCCGCCCCCGCGCTGGCATAGAATGGCAGCGCCACGTCGCGATCCGCCCCCGCGACCCAGGCCAGTTTGATGTCGACCGAAATCATCTTGCCCAAAATACTCCCGCCGGAGGCGTCACGACAGCGCCGCCGCAATCCGGTCTGCCAGACGATCCGCCACCGCCTGCTTGCCCATGCGCGGCCAGTCCTCGGACCCTGCGTCCGAAATCAGATGCACCGCATTCTCCGTGCCGCCCATGATCCCCGTCTCGGGGCTGACATCATTGGCAACGATCCAGTCACAGCCCTTGCGCGCCCGCTTGGCGGTGGCATGGGCGATCACGTCGTCGGTCTCGGCGGCAAAGCCCACCACCAGCCCGGGCCGGCCGTGTACCATCTGCGACACCTCGGCCAGAATGTCGGGGTTCTCCTCGAACTCCAGCACCGGCAGCGCGCCCTTGGTCTTCTTGATCTTCGACTTGGATTCCGAGGCCACGCGCCAATCGGCCACCGCCGCCGCCATCACTGCCGCATCCGCCGGCAGCGCCGCCAGAACCGCCGCGCGCATGTCGCGGGCGGATTGCACCCGCACGACCTCGACCCCCTCGGGCGGGGGCACATCTGCCGGGCCGGTGACAAACACCACCTGCGCCCCCAGGGACGCCAGCGCCCGGGCAATCGCCGTGCCCTGCGCGCCCGAGGACCGGTTGGCGATATACCGCACCGGATCAATCGGTTCATGCGTCGGCCCCGAGGTCACGACGATGCGCTTGCCCTTCAGCGGCCCATCCGACAGCCGGGCCTCAATCGCAGCAAGGATTTCCATCGGTTCCGACATCCGCCCGGGCCCGAATTCGCCGCAGGCCATGTCGCCCTCGTTCGGGCCGACAAAGCCAAAGCCCTGATCGCGCAGCCAGGCCACGTTGCGTTGCACCGCCGGGTGATCCCACATGCGCACATTCATCGCCGGGGCCAGCAGAACTGGCGTATCGGTCGCCATCAGCAGGGTCGAGGCCAGGTCGTTCGCCAGCCCCCCGGCGATCTTGCCCATCAGATCCGCGGTCGCCGGGGCGACCACCACCAGGTCGGCGGCGCGGGACAGCTGGATATGGCCCATCTCGGCCTCGTGGCCCAGGTCGAACAGATCACGATGCACCGCATGGCCCGCAAGGGCCGAGACCGACATGGGCGTCACGAATTCCTCGGCCGCCTTGGTCATCACCGGCACGACGGATGCGCCGCGATCGCGCAGACGGCGGATCAGCTCCAACGATTTATAGGCCGCGATGCCGCCCCCGATGATCAGCAATATCTGCCTGCCTGCCAGCATCCTGCGCTCTCCACTGCCCTGCGATGTCCCTGAACCGGACGTCCGACGACCCTATTGCCCTGCCCGCCGCAACACAAGCAATCCCAGCCCCCCACGGCACGTCCCGAAAAAAGCAAAAGACGGGACCCGCGTCCCGCCTTTCCAAATCCCGTATCGGCCCGAACCGGTCCGATCAAACCAGGCTCAATGCAGCAGCTCGGACGCCGCAACCCCGCGGCTTTCCAGGTGCTTGCGCATCTTCTTGAAGGCCGCCGCCTCTAGCTGGCGGACGCGTTCCTTCGACAGGCCCAGTTCCTCGCCCAGGCTTTCCAGCGTCCGGGGCGCGTCGCGCAGCTTGCGCTCCTTCACGATCAGCGTCTCGCGGTCGTTCAGCGCGCCCATGGCCTGAACCAGCCAGCGGCGCAGGGTCTCGCGGTCGCGGGTTTCCTCGACCGTCTCCGCGGCCTGGGCCCCGTCGTCTTCGATCGTGTCGATCCATTCGCGGCCTTCATCGTCCACCGACTGCGTGGCGTTCAGCGAGAAATCGGACCCCGACAGACGGCCATCCATCATTTCCACATCGCGCAGGGGCACGCCCACCTCGGTCGCGATCAGCTGATGCAGCTGGTGCTTGTCCAGCGTGTCGCCCCGGCCCATGGCCTCGCGCTCCAGCTGGGCCTGCACCCGGCGCATGTTAAAAAACAGCGCTTTCTGGGACGAGGTCGAGCCGGTCCGCACCATCGACCAGTTGCGCATCACGTAATCCTGGATCGAGGCCTTGATCCACCAGACCGCATAGGTCGAAAAGCGCACGCCACGGTCGGGGTCGAACTTCTCGGCCGCCTTCATCAGGCCCAGCCCGGCCTCCTGGATCAGATCGTTCATGGGCGCACCGTAGCGGCGATATTTCGACGCCATCGAGATCGCCAGCCGCATGTAGGCCGTCACCAGCCGGTGAAGCGCCTGTTCGTTGCGGTCGTCGCGCCAGGCATAGGCCAGCGACAGCTCGGTCTCTGCATCAAGAAGTTCCGCTTTCATCGCGCGCCGCGATAGTGACATGTCGGTGGTATGATCGAGTGCCATGGCCCCCCCGGGTCGTTAGCTGGGCCCTTCGGATCTCTGCCCCGATTTCAGGCCCGTTGATTTGTCGTCTCATTAAGCTATACGCACGAGACCCCTGTTTGGTTCACGCGAAGGCGAAATAAATGACGCAGAAGGTGACAATGGTCCTGGGCGGCGCGGCCAGCGGCAAATCCGCATTCGCCGAGGGAATCGTTACGGATCAGGGGCTTCCGCGCATCTACCTGGCTACATCACAGGCCTTTGACGACGAGATGCGCGAAAAGATCGCCGATCATGTCGCGGCGCGCGGATCGGGCTGGACCACGATCGAGGAACCGCTGGATCTGCCCGGCGCGCTGCGCAGGATTTCGCCGGGCCATGCGGTGCTGGTCGACTGCCTGACGCTCTGGCTGACCAACCTGATCCTGGCCGAGCGTGACCCTGTCGCCGCCACCGACGATCTTATTGCGGCGCTGGATGTCTGCCCCGCACCGGTGACCTTCGTCACCAACGAAGTCGGCCAGGGCATCGTGCCGGAACACGCCCTGTCGCGCCGTTTCCGCAATGCGCAGGGACGGCTGAACATCCGCATTGCCGCCCGCGCCGACACGGTGATTCAGGTGGTGGCCGGCCTTCCGAACCTGTTGAAAGGCAGCCTGACATGACGACCTTCCACATGGTCCGCCATGGGCCGACGCATGAAAAGACCTTTGTCGGCTGGCGCGACGTGCCCGCCGATCTGTCGGACACCCAGGCCCTGGCGCGGCTGGACGCCGCCCTGCCCCGCGATGCGCTGCTGATCTCGTCCGACCTGATCCGCGCCGTGCACACCGCCGACGCCATCGGCATGGGCCGCCAGCGCCTGCCGCATGACCCCGACCTGCGCGAATTCGATTTCGGCGACTGGGACGGGCGGCACCATACCGAGGTCAGCGAGAGCCACCCCGAACTGTCGCGTGCCTTCTGGGAAACCCCTGGCGAGTTGCGCGCCCCGAACGGAGAAAGCTGGAACGGCGTCGCCGACCGGGTGGCCGGGGTGCTGTCACGCCTGCACGCGGCGCACTCCGGTGCCGATATTATCATCGTCGGACACTTTGGCATGATCCTGACCCAGCTTGGCCGCGCCAAGGGGCTTGATCCGTACCAGTCGCTTGGGCAGAAAATCGACAACCTCTCGGTAACGACGATCCAGCGCCTGACCGAAGGCTGGGACGTCCATCTGATTAATCACAATTATTGATAAATAATCACTCAAACATTCACTTTGAGAATGATTGAGTGCACCCTATGCTCTGCCGCAGCAATCGGAGCATATCATGACCTACGACCTTTATATCGGCGACCAAAGCTTTTCCTCCTGGTCCCTGCGCGGCTGGCTGATGTTCGAGAAATTCGGCATCCCCTACACCCAGCACATGATCGGCCTTTATTCCGGCACCATGGCCCAGGATATGGCCCCCCTGGCCCCCGCCCGGCTGGTGCCGACCATGAAAACGCCCGAAGGCCTCGTCATCGGCGAAACCCTGGCCATGGCGGAAACCCTGGCCGAACGTCACCCCGATGCGGGCCTTTGGCCGGCCGATCCGGTGGCCCGTGCACAGGCGCGCTGGCTGGTGTCGGAAATGCACGCCGGCTTCTCGGCCCTGCGGGGCGATTGCCCGATGCAGCTGCTGCACCAGTATACGGATTTCAAACCCTCGGACGCGGTGCTGGCCGACCTGGCCCGGATCGAAACGCTGTGGTCCATGGCGCGCGACGGCTTTGGGTCCTCTGGCCCCTGGCTGTTCGGCGACTACAGCGTCGCGGATGCCTTCTATGCCCCGGTCGCGGCGCGGATCACCGGCTATGACCTGCCTGTCTCGGACGCCGCGCGCGCCTATGTACAGGCCCATCTGGACGATCCCGCCTTCCGCAAATGGCGGACCGAGGGGCTGAAAAAGACCTATGATCCCGTGCCTTACGCCCGTGATCTGGCCACCCGCCCCTGGCCCGGCGACGCCTGATCCCGCATCAACATCACGCATTAACCATCTGGCAACCATTCCCCCGCTAGCCTCTCCGGCGGGGGACCCGCATGAGCGCCAAAGCCTACACCTGCGCCTTTCACGGCGTCGAAGCCCGCCCGGTCGAGGTGCAATGCGCCCTGTCCCCCGGCCTGCCGGGCTTTGCCATCGTCGGCCTGCCCGACAAGGCGGTAAGCGAGGCGCGCGACCGCATCCGCTCGGCCCTGTCGGCGCTGCAGATCGCCCTGCCGTCAAAGCGCATCACGGTCAACCTTTCCCCCGCCGACCTGCCGAAAGAGGGCAGCCATTTCGACCTGCCGATTGCCCTGGCGCTTCTGGCCGCCATCGACATCCTGCCCCGCGACGCGGTCGAAGGGGCGCTGGCCTTGGGGGAACTTTCGCTCGACGGCACCCTGGTCCCGGTGCTGGGCTGCCTGCCCGCCGCCATGGCCGCCGCGCAAGAAGACCGCGCCCTGTTCTGCCCCCAGCCCTGCGGGGCCGAGGCCGCCTGGATCGACGCCACCCAGGTGATCGCCGCCCGCAGCCTGTCCGACCTTGTCCAGCATCTGACCGGCCAATCCGCCATCCGCCCCGCCCAGCCGGGCGAGGTCACCGATGCGCCCAGCCCCCGCGACCTGCGCGACGTGAAAGGCCAGGAACGCGCCAAACGCGCGCTGGAGATCGCCGCGGCAGGGCGTCACCACCTGCTGTTCACCGGCACGCCCGGGTCCGGCAAATCCATGCTGGCGGCGCGGCTGCCGACGATCCTGCCCGATCTGACCCCGGAAGAGGCGCTGGAGACCTCGATGATCCACTCCCTCGCCGGGTTGCTTGAAGACGGCGGGCTGTCGCGCCGCCGCCCTTTCCGCGATCCGCATCACACGGCCTCCATGGCGGCCATCGTCGGCGGCGGGCGGGGATCGAAACCCGGCGAAATCTCACTGGCGCATAACGGCGTGTTGTTCCTGGATGAACTGCCCGAATTTCCCCGCGCCGTGCTGGACACCCTGCGCCAGCCGATCGAGACCGGTGAGGTCGTGGTCTCCCGCGCCAATTCCCACGCCCGCTATCCCTGCCGGTTCCTGCTGGTCGCGGCCGCCAATCCCTGCCGCTGCGGCTACCTGCCCGATCCGTCGCGCGCCTGCGCCCGGGTGCCGCAATGCGGACTGGACTACCTGGGCCGCATCTCGGGCCCGATGATGGACCGCTTCGACCTGCGGATCGAGGTGCCCCCGGTCGCCTTCCACGACCTCGACCTGCCGGCCTCCGGCGACAGTTCCGCAACCGTGGCCGCCCGCGTCGCCCGCGCCCGCAGCATTCAATCCCGCCGCTTCGCCGGCCATCCCACGGCCCGCCAGAACGCCGATGCCGAAGGACAGATGCTGGCCGAGATCGCCACGCCCGACGCCGAGGGGCGCGACCTTCTGCACCGCGCCGCCGACCGCTTCGGCCTGACCGCCCGCGGCTACCACCGCGTCCTGCGTGTCGCCCGCACCATTGCCGATCTGGACGAGGCGCGGGATGTTTCCTCCCGCCACGTGGCGGAAGCCCTGTCCTATCGGCTGACGGTGGAGCGGCCGGGGGATCGCGCAGCTTGAGGGGGATGGTCTTGACGGGCAATGGGACGGCGGCAGCTGTCGCGTTTCCGGACTCGGGTGAGGACCTAACACTGCGGGGCTGTGATTTCCGAGATTGTTCTAATCGCGAAAACGCCTCTTCCCATTTTGACAAATAACAGGCGACGGCCCGACACCAAGGCACTTCTGCTCACGCTCAAGACATGTCCCTGAAAGACCTTGGCACCCTATGCACAGCTCCTGACACAGCGTCCCCAGAGCGAATCTTATCAAAAATAGAGTCCGAGCCTCATCCCAACCCGCTTGCCAACTGTCCCCGAGCGAGGAGCGAGGAGCGAGGAGCGAGGAGCGAGGAGCGAGGAGCGAGGAGCGAGGAGCGAGGAGCGAGGAGCGAGGAGCGAGGAGCGAGGAGC
>NZ_FNZG01000003.1:706243-812327 GCF_900109195.1 Pseudooceanicola nitratireducens
GAGCGAGGAGCGAGGAGCGAGGAGCGAGGAGCGAGGAGCGAGGAGCGAGGAGCGAGGAGCGAGGAGCGAGGAGCGAGGAGCGAGGAGCGAGGAGCGCATCTGATCAAGGGTGCAGTCAACCCCTCGCGGTTCAGTTTGATGGCCCTTTCGGTGCAAAAATTCCGCGTTGGAAACCGACTAAATCCCGTCCCCGAAACAACAAGGGCACCGCCAAAGCGATGCCCCCATTGTCTCGGAAAACACAAAGATCAGGCCGCGCGACGGGCCTCGATCGCGTCCCAGATCTTGCCGGCGATATTGACGCCGTCAAAGCGCTCCAGCTCCTGGATACCGGTCGGAGAGGTCACGTTGATCTCGGTCAGCCAGTCGCCGATCACATCGATGCCGACAAAAATCTGACCCTTTTCCTTCAGCAGCGGCCCGATGGCTGCACAGATCTCAAGATCCCGCTCGGTCAGGCCGACCTTCTCTGGCCGGCCGCCCACGTGCATGTTCGACCGGGTCTCGCCCTCGGCCGGAACACGGTTGATGGCGCCCACGGGCTCACCATCGACCAGGATCACCCGCTTGTCGCCCTTCGATACGGCCGGCAGGAACTTCTGCACGATCAGCGGCTCGCGCGAGAAGCCGGTGAACATCTCGTGCAGGGACGCCAGGTTGCGATCCTCGGGCGTGATGCGGAAGACCCCCGCCCCGCCGTTGCCGTACAGCGGTTTGACGATCACGTCGCCATGCTTCTCGCGGAAGGCCTTGATGGTCTCGAGGTCGCGGGCAATGGCCGTGGGCGGCGTCAGATCGGGGAAGTTCAGCACCAGCAGCTTCTCGGGGAAGTTGCGCACCCAGAAGGGATCGTTGACCACCAGCGTCCCGGGGCTGAGACGTTCCAGCAGATGGGTGGTGGTGATGTAGAACATGTCAAAGGGCGGATCCTGTCGTAGCCAGACCACGTCGAACTCGGCAAGATCGACCTCTTCCATGGGGCCCAGATCGGCGTGGTTGCCCTGCTCCCGGCGCACCGTCAGGCTTTGCCCACGGGCCATGACGCGGCCCTCCTGATAGGACAGACGCTCGGGCGTGTAATAGAACAGCGAATGCCCGCGCGCCTGCGCCTCTTCCGCAAGGCGGAAGGTGCTGTCCGCGTTGATATTGATCGCGCCGACCGGATCCATCTGGATGGCAACTTTCATCGCGCTTCTCCCGAATAACATTTCGCCAACTTGATGGCGGAAACCCGCGAGAGGCGCAATGCGCCTTTACCAGAAGTCCGCGAATGCGTTTTCCAGAACTTGAACCGCGCCCACCTGATCCACCAAGGCCACGTCGATGCGCATGTCGGTCAGCGATCCGCGCGGCATGTGGTCAAGATAGGCCAGGGCCGAGGCCCCAATCCGCTGCGCCTGACGCGGACGGACACGCAGGGCAGCTTGGTCGAAACTGGCGGCTTTCTTTACCTCGACAAAGACGACCGCATCGCCATCCAGCAGGATCAGGTCAATTTCCCCGCCCGGCCCCCGCCAGCGCCGCGCCAGGGGGCGCAGCCCGCGATCCACATAGTGGCGTTCAACACTGTCTTCGGCCGCGAGGCCCGCGTGATAGGCCGTCTGCCCCCGCTGTCGCCGCCGGTCCGACGGGACGGCCACCGCGGGCAGTGCATCAGACGAATGATCCCAGTGCTTCATGTGCATCCCCTTCCGGGGTGCCGATCACCCCCGGCACAGATCCAGCGCCAGTTGATAGACCTTGCGCCGGGGCCAGCCCGTGTTTTCCGAGACCGCAGCCGCCGCGTCGCGCACCGAAAGCCCCGCATCCAGTTCCGACCTTAGCGCATCAATCACGAATTTTTCGCTAATGTCTTCGCGTTTTCCCGCCCCGATCAGCACGACGATCTCGCCCTTCGGCGGCGTGGCGCGGTAATGCGCGGCCAGGTCCGACAGGGATCCGCGGCGGATTTCCTCGAATTTCTTGGTCAACTCGCGCGCGACGACGGCCTCTCGTCCGTCGCCCAGCACGCGGGCCGCGTCCTCCAGCATCTTGTCCAGCCGCTTGGGCGATTCGTAGAAGACCAGCGTGGCGGGGACATTGCCCAGGGCCTCCAGCGCCTCGCGGCGGGCCTTGGTGGCATTGGGCAGGAAGCCCGCGAACAGGAACCGGTCCGTCGGCAGCCCAGCCAGGCTAAGCGCGGTCACCACCGCCGAGACCCCAGGCGCTGCCGTCACCGCATAGCCCGCCTCGCGCGCGGCTAGCGCAAGGTCATAGCCCGGATCGGCGATCAGCGGCGTTCCCGCCTCTGAGGCATAGGCGACCGAAAGCCCCTGCTCCAGGGCCTGCATCAGGCGTGGGCGGGCGCGGTCGCCATTGTGGTCGTGATAGGCCACCATGGGCCGATCCCGCAGGGGAATGCCGTGGATATCCAGAAGCTTGCGCAGGGATCGCGTGTCTTCGGCGGCCAGCACATCGGCGTCGCGCAACACGTCCAAGGCCCGCAGTGTGATGTCCCGCGCCGTCCCGATCGGCACGCTGACCAATGTCAGCCCGGGCGGCATCCTGCCCGTCTGTTCCGTCGTGACCCGATTCATTTCTGGACCCTCATCCGCAGGCGGCTATGATTACCGCAAAGCCATATGACACCGGCAGGTTGCAGGCGCGCCGCGCCCGGAAATCCGCCGTCTATCAAGGAGTGTTTCATGTTCGCCCTTTTGCGCGCGCCTCGCAAGGCCGTAACCCGCCCTCTTCCCGGCCGCAAGTCGGCCAGGGGGCTGGCCGCCGGTCTCTTTGCCCTTGCGCTGGCAGCCTGTCAGCCCGTCAGCCTTGGCGGCGGAGGCCAGACCATCGACACCTCGAAACCCGTTCCGGTTGCGCTTCTGGTGCCCAAGTCCGGCGGGTCGGGCGATGCGGTCGTCTCGGCCTCGCTCGAGAACGCGGCGCGTCTGGCGATTGCGGACCTGGCCGGCACAAGGATCGACCTGCGGGTCTATGACACCGCCGGGAACGAGGCGCAGACCACCGCCGTCACCCAGCAAGCGATCGCAGACGGCGCGAAGATCATCCTGGGCCCGCTGTATGGCGGCAACGCCAACGCGGCCGGGATCGCGGCGGCGCAGCGCAACGTGAACGTGATGGCCTTTACCAACAACGCCTCGCTCGCTGGTGGCAACGTCTTCGTCCTGGGCCATACCTTCGACAACACCGCCCGCCGCCTGGCGAGCTATGCCGCCACGCAGGGCAAGCGCAAGATCGTCACCGTCTCGGCCGAGAATGCGGCAGGAGAGCTGGGCCGTGCCGCCATCGCCCAGGCCGCAAGCGCCGCGGGGGCCAGCGTCGTCGGCAACGTCAGCTACAGCTATTCGCAGCAGGGCGTGATCCAGGCCGTGCAAGAGGTGCGCTCCACCGTCTCCTCGACCGGGGCGGATGCGATCTTCATGACCTCGAACACCAATGCGGCCCTGCCCTTCTTTGCCCAGCTGCTGCCCGAAAGCGGCGTGAACCCGGCGGTGACCCAGTACATCGGTCTGACCCGTTGGGACGTGCCGCCGCAGACGCTGGACCTTCAGGGGCTTGAAGGCGGTTGGTTCGCCCTGCCCGACCCGGCCCGCAGCGGCGAATTCTCGGCTCGCTACCAGGCGGCCTATGGTTCGGGCCCGCATCCGCTGGCCGGCCTGGCGTATGACGGGATCGCCGCCATCGGTGCGCTGGTCCAACAGGGCAAGTCCGATGCGCTGACCGCAAGTGCCCTGACCCAGGGCGCGGGCTTCCAGGGGGTCGAGGGCGTCTTCCGCTTCCGTCCCAATGGGGTGGTCGAGCGTGGCCTGGCCGTGGCCACCATCCGCGACAAGCAGGTCGTGGTGATCGACCCCGCGCCGCGCGGCTTCGCTGGCATCGGTTTCTGATCCGCCCGACTCTCTCGGGGTCCGGGAAGATCCCGGCCCCATTGGCAAAAGCGCGCGCATCGCGCCGCAGCAAGACACAGAACGGGGGCCACACAGCCCCCGTCTTTGCATTTATCCCTTGGCAAACGCCCCGCGCTATATTCTTTACAGCCCCATGAAGAACGCTTCCTCCTCGGGTCCGGCCCGCACCTCCGCCTCTTCCCCTTCGGCTCCGCATGACGCGCTGCCCGAGGATCTGATCCTGCCCGCGCAGGAAATCCTGGATCCCGCAGCGCTTTGCGCGGCCATCGACGCCGCCCGCAAGACGCACGCGGATGACAAGGCCTTCCGCAAGGCCGCCATCACCCTGCTGCAGGAGGCCCAGGAAAAGGGCCGCGCCCGCATCAAGGCCGCGTTCGAGGAAACCCCCCGCATCGCCCGCCCCGCCACCCGCGCCTATACCTGGCTGACCGACGGCCTGGTGACCGCCGCGCTGCGCATGGCGCAGGTCCACCTGGCCGACAAAAAGGCCAAGCCCGGTGCCTTCGCGCTCTGTGCCGTGGGCGGCTATGGCCGCGGAGAGATGGCGCCGCATTCCGACGTCGACCTGCTGTTCCTGGCCAACACCAAGATTAGCGACGACCTGGAAAGCCTTATCGAGAGGGTGCTGTACATCCTGTGGGACCTGCACCTGAAGGTCGGCCATTCCAGCCGCACCATCCGCGACTGCATTAAGCTGGGGGCAGAGGATTACACCATCCGCACCGCCCTGCTGGAAGGCCGCTTCATCACCGGCGAACGCAAGCTGTTCGACGACCTGAACGACCGCCTCTGGTCGGATCTGTTCCGCGGCACGGAAAAGGACTTCATCACTGCCAAGCTGGACGAACGCCAGTCGCGCCACCTGAAACAGGGCGGCCAGCGCTACATGGTCGAACCCAACGTGAAAGAGGGCAAGGGCGGGCTGCGCGATCTTCAGTCGCTCTACTGGATCGCGAAATACGTGCACGGGGTCTCGGACACCTCGCAGCTGGTCACGCTTGGGGTCTTCTCGGACGAGGAATACGCCAAGTTTTACAAGGCCGACGATTACCTCTGGGCGGTGCGCTGCCATCTGCACCTGATCGCCGACCGCCCCATGGACCAGCTGAGTTTCGACATGCAAGTCGTCGTGGCCGAGCGCATGGGATACCGCGACCGGGCGGGCCGCCGCGCGGTCGAGGTCTTCATGCAAGATTACTTCCGCCACGCCACAGTGGTGGGCGAGGTCACGCGCATCTTTCTGACCAAGATGGAAGCCGCCCATGTCAAAAGCGAACCGCTTCTGGAACGGGTCTTCCGCCGCCGCCGCACCGTCAACAAGGATTACGAGGTGGTGCACAACCGCCTGGCCATCAAGGACGAAGACACCTTCCTGGCGGACAAGCTGAACATCCTGCGCCTGTTCGAGGAAGGCATGCGCACCGGCATGCTGATCCACCCCGACGCCATGCGCCTGGTCACCGCGAACCTTGACCTGATCGACGACGACATGCGCTCCGACCCCGAGGCCGTGCGCATTTTCCTGGGCACGCTGCTGAACCACGGCAACCCGGAACGCGCCCTGCGCCGGATGAACGAACTGGGGGTCCTTGCGGCCTTCCTGCCGGAATTCGAACCCATCGTGGCGATGATGCAGTTCAACATGTACCATCACTACACGGTGGACGAACACACCATCCAATGCTTGCGCCACCTGGCGATGATCGAACACGGCGAGCTGAAGGAAGAGCTTCCCATTGCCTCGACCATCCTGCGCGAAGGGGTGAACCGGAAGGTTCTGTATGTCGCGCTGATGCTGCATGACATCGGCAAGGGGCGCGAAGAAGACCACGCCATCGTCGGCGCGCGCATCGCGCGTTCGGTCTGTCCGCGCCTGGGGCTGAAGCCCGCGGAATGCGAAACCGTGGAATGGCTGGTGCGCTATCACCTGCTGATGTCGGACATGGCGCAGAAACGCGACATCGCCGACCCGCGCACCGTGCGCGACTTTGCCAAGGCCGTGCGCACCCGCGAACGGCTGGACCTGCTGTGCGTGCTGACAGTCTGCGACATCCGCGGCGTCGGCCCGGGCGTCTGGAACAACTGGAAGGCCGCCCTGCTGCGCGGGCTGTACAATCAGACCCGCCGCGCATTGGAAACCGGGCTTGAGGACCTGAACCGCGAAACCCGGTCGCGCGAAGCGAAGCGCGCCCTGCGCGAGGCCCTGCCCGAATGGACCAAGGCCGACCTCGACCGCGAGATCCGCCGCCATTACCCGACCTACTGGCAGGGGCTGCATGTCACCGCCCAGACCGTCCTGGCCCAGATGCTGCGCGACATCGGCGAAAACGAGATCTCGATGGATCTGCACCCGGACGAGGACCGCGATGCCACCCGCGCGCTTTTTGCCATGCAGGACCATCCCGGCATCTTCGCGCGCCTGGCCGGGGCGCTGGCGCTGGTCGGGGCCAACGTTGTGGATGCCCGGACCTATACCTCGAAGGATGGCTATGCCACGGCGGCCTTCTGGATCCAGGATGCCGACGGCCACCCCTATGAAGAAGCCCGCCTGCCGCGCCTGCGCCTGATGATCCTGAAGACCCTGAAGGGCGAGGTCGTGGCCCGCGACGCCATGAAGGACCGCGACAAGATCAAGAAACGCGAACGCGCCTTCAAGCTGAACACCGCGATCAGCTTCGACAACGACGGATCCGAGATCTACACCATCATCGAGGTCGACACCCGCGACCGCCCCGCCCTGTTGTTCGACCTGACCCGCACCCTTGCGGCGGCGAATATCCAGATCTCGTCGGCCGTGATCGCCACCTACGGCGAACAGGCGGTCGACAGCTTCTATGTGAAAGACATGTTCGGGCTGAAACTTTACAGCGAATCCAAGCAGAAGGCGCTTGAGGCCAAGCTGCGCGACGCGATTTCCGAAGGTCAGGAAAGGGCCAGATCGTGAAGCCGATCCGGTTGATCCGGGGCTTTCTTACCGTCGGCGTCTGGACCCTGGCCAGCCGTATCCTCGGGTTTGCCCGCGACATCTTCTTTGCCGCCTACCTGGGGGCCGGTCCCGTGGCCGAGGCCTTCGTGGTGGCCTTTTCCCTGCCCAACATGTTCCGCCGCTTCTTTGCCGAAGGGGCGTTCAACATGGCCTTCGTGCCGCAGTTCGCCAAGAAGGTCGAAGCGGGCGAGGATGCCCGCGACTTTGCCGAACAGGCCATGGCCATGCTGGGGGCGGCGCTGATCGTGCTGACCCTGCTGGCGACGATCTTCATGCCGGCGCTGGTCTATGCCATGGCCTCGGGCTTCGTGGGGGACGCGCGCTTTGACCTGGCGGTGGATTATGGCCGCGTGGCCTTTCCCTATATCTTCTTCATCTCGCTGGCGGCGCTGTTCTCCGGCGTTCTGAACGCCACCGGGCGATTTGCCGCCGCCGCCGCCGCGCCGGTGCTGCTGAACGTGATCCTTGTCACCGCCATGGTGATCGGCGCGCGCAGCGGCATGGACATTGGCCGGGCGCTGGTCTGGGGCGTGCCCCTGGCCGGGGCCGCGCAGCTGGCGCTGGTCTGGTATGCGGCGGCCCGCGCGGGCTTTGCCCTAAAGCCCCGCATGCCCCGCCTGACGCCCGAGATGCGAAAGCTGGCCGCCGTCGCCGCCCCCGCCGCCCTGGCCGGAGGCGTGGTTCAGGTGAACCTGCTGGTCGGCCGCCAAGTCGCCAGCTTCTTCGAAGGCTCGATCCAGTATCTCAACCTGGCCGACCGGCTGTACCAGCTGCCGCTTGGCGTTGTGGCCATCGCCATCGGCGTGGTGCTTCTGCCCGACCTGTCGCGCCGCCTGCGTGCGGGGGACGAGGCCGGAGGCCGCCATGGCTTCAACCGCGCCGCCGAATTCGCCCTGTTCCTGACTCTGCCCTGCGCTGTGGCGCTGGTGGTCATCCCCGATGCGCTGATCCTGACGCTGTTCCAGCGCGGGGCCTTCACGGTCGCGGACGCCCAGGCGACCGCGCTTGCGGTGGCGGTCTATGGCCTGGGCCTGCCCGCCTTCGTGCTGCAAAAGGTGCTGCAGCCACTGTTCTACGCGCGCGAGGACACCAAAAGCCCCTTCCGTTATGCCGTCGTCGCCATGGTGGTGAACGCGGGCCTGGCCATCGGGCTGGCCCCGGCGATCGGCTATATGGCTGCCGCCACCGCCACCACCACCGCAGGCTGGGCCATGGTGGTGCTTTTGTGGTTCGGATCGCGCCGCATGGGCAGTTCCGTCACGCTGGACGACAGGCTGCGGCGGCGCATCTGGCGGATCGTCCTGGCCTCGGCCCTGCTGGGGGTCGCGCTTTGGGTCGGGCGCATCGCGCTTGAACCGGTCTTCGCCGTCACCCGGCCCGGCGCGCTGGCGCTGCTGATCCTGGGCGGCACGGTGATCTATTTCATTATCAGCCATGTGCTGAACGCCTTCCGCCTGTCGGAGCTGAAATCGGCGGTGAAGCGCGGCGGGTAAAACCGCCCGCGCACGCCGGAAGGGGAACCCAGCCGCACCGCTTGGTGTTGGTCCCGTGACAGGACAGGATCGGGACCCCACCATGACCCTTGCGGCCATCCAAGCCGAAACAAAGACCACCGGGGCGCAAGCCGCCCCCTGGCCCGCGCTGAACCCTTTGATCACCGCCGCCGAGATGTTCCCGGCGCTGGAACAACTGGTGCTGGACGCGAGGGCCGAGGTGCTGCTGGCCTTCCGCATCTTCGACGCCCGCACCGGGCTGCGCAGCCACGCGGCGCAAAGCCTTGGGCTGAAGACCTGGGCCGACCTCTTTGCCCATGTGGCCGAACGTGACGTGACCATCCGGCTACTGCTGGCCGATTTCGACCCGGTCTTCACTGCCGATCTGCACCACGACGCCTGGATCAGCGCCGGCCGCTTTGCCGCGCGGGTGACCGACCATCCCAATGCCGAAATCATCTGTTCCCTGCACGATTGCACCCCCGCCCCGATCTGGGGCCGGGTCTTTGGCCCGCAGATCCGCAAACGGCTGGAAAAGCTGCGCAATACCCCGCAGGAACATCTGACCGCCCTTCAGCTGCAGGCCCTGAACGGCCGTCACCGGCTGCGGCCCGTCACCCTGCATCAGAAATTCGCCGTGGCCGACGGCACCCGCGCCATCATCGGCGGCATCGACGTGGACGAACGCCGTTGGGACGACCACGACCACGATCAAAGCCCGGACCAGACCTGGCACGATGTCTCGATGCAGGTATCGGGCCCGATCACGCATGAGCTGCGCCGCCATTTCGCCTGTTGCTGGGATCGCGCCCGCGTCGGCTGTGGCACCGTCTTCAGCGCCAGGGCCACGGTACTGCGCCCGCTGCCTGTTCCCGTGGCCGAGGCTCCGGCCTCGACCGGTTCGGACGGGGACCGCCTGTCGCCCCCCGCGCCGCGGCTGCTGCGCACCGTCTCGACCCATGGCACAGGTCCTTTGCACTTTGGCCCGGTGACTGAGGTCAAGGAACACGAAGACACGCTGCTGAAGGCCTTCACCGAAGCCGAACGCTCGGTCTATATCGAGACGCAGTTTTTCCGCCACCTGCCCCTGGCCCGTGCCCTGGCCGCCCGTGCGCGCGAGGTGCCGGATCTGCAGATGACGCTGGTCATTCCGACAGAACCCGAGAGGGTGATCTTCGACCGTGCCTCGGGCACGGATGCGCGCCACGCCCAGGCGCTGCAACTGCGCTGCTTTGGCATCCTGCGCCGCGCCTTTGGCGACCGGCTGGCCATCGTATCCCCGGTGCAGCCCCGCCCGGCGGACCCGCATACACCGATGCCGGTGAAGGGCGCGGGCATCATCTATTTGCATTCCAAGGTCACGCTGATCGACGAACGGATTGGCATCGTCGGCTCGGCCAACCTGAACGGGCGGTCGCTGTTGTGGGATACCGAGGCCTCGGTCCTGTTCCAAGACCCCGCCGCCATCCGCCACCTGCGCCAGCGGCTGGCGACGAAATGGCTGGGCCGCCAAGTGTCGGACGCAGACAGCCAGCTGGCCGCGACCTGGTTCAGCACCGCCAAATCCGCCAGCGAACTGCGCCCGGAAGACCGGGACGCGATGATCCTGCCCTACCCGGCCGCGCGCAATCGTCGCTTTGCCAGCTATATCCCGATCCTGCCCTCGGCGATGTTCTGAACCCTGCGTTCTGAACCCTGCGCCGGTGCGGCGGAGCCCTAGCCCCGCTTGCGCAGCCGCGTGACCAGCGCCGACAGCCCGCCGGGCACCAGCAGCGGCGACAGGGCAAAGCCGAAGACGAAGCCGCCCAGGTCCGCCGGCCAGTCCGGCGCGAAGCCGAACAGCACGCCGAACAGGAACTGCAGCCCCGCCAGCACGGCAATCAGCCGGAAGGCCTGCACCTGGCTTGCCCCCACGGCCCCCAGACGCACCCACAGCAGATAGGTGAACCCTCCGATCAGCCCGTAGACCGGGGGGAAGCCGCCAAACAGCCATTCGCTGTCCCCGGCCAGCGCCCACATGGCCAAAGCCCCGCCGATGGTCGACAGCACATAAAGCACGAAGACCGCAAAGGGATGCATGATCTCGCCCACGAATTTGCCAAGCGCCAGCAGCATGACCCCGGCAATCAGCGCCTGTGTGAAGGACAGATGCACGAAGGGATAGGACACGAAGCGCAGCAGGAACTCGGGCCGCAGCTGCCCGGTTTCGACCATGAACCGCGCATATTGCCCCTGGAAGCCATAGTCGGTCAGCGCCGCCTGACGCCAGCCCACGGCCGAGGGCCCGCCGATGATCCCCCTTGTGCCCAGCTGGAACATCACCTCGACCCCCATGGCGACGACGAATAGCGCAAGGATCAGCGGCGGAATGGGGTTCACGGCGCGTTCATCACTGGAAAAGGACATCGTCACTCCGGTCTTTGGATGCAGGGTCGGCCCATCCCCGGCCCGGGACCAGCGGCGCTGGACCAAGCTTGACGGGGGCCGGGCCCATGGGTAAGCCAGCGCGGCACGGAAATCCAGCCGGAGGATCCCCCAATGACCGACGCCGCATCGACAGGCACCACCTTTCAGCCCCGCGTCTTTTCCGGGATCCAGCCCTCGGGCGGGCTGACGCTTGGGAACTACCTGGGCGCGATGCGTCGTTTTGTCGATTGGCAGGACAAGGGTCTGAACGACGGGTTCGAGACGATCTTCTGCATGGTCGACCTGCATGCGATCACCGTCTGGCAGGACCCCGAGGCCCTGCGCCGCCAGACCCGCGAACTGGCCGCGGGCTACATTGCCTCGGGCCTGGATCCGGCCAAGGCGATCCTGTTCAACCAGAGCCAGGTGCATGAACACACCCAGCTGGCCTGGATCTTCAACTGCATCGCTCGCATGGGCTGGATGCAGCGGATGACCCAGTGGAAGGACAAGGCGGGCAAGAATCAGCAGAACGCCTCTCTGGGGCTGTTCGCCTATCCGTCGCTGATGGCCGCCGACATCCTGGTCTACCACGCGACCCACGTGCCCGTCGGCGAGGACCAGAAGCAGCATATCGAATTGACCCGCGACATCGCGATCAAGTTCAACAACGACTACGGCGTCGATTTCTTCCCCGTGACCGAACCGGTGATCGAGGGCGCGGCGACCCGCGTCATGTCCCTGCGCGACGGGTCCAAGAAGATGTCCAAGTCCGATCCTTCGGACATGGCGCGGATCAACATGACCGATGACGCCGACGCCATCGCCCAGAAGATCCGCAAGGCCCGCACCGACCCCGAGGCCCTGCCCTCGGAAGCCGACGGGCTGGAGGGTCGCGCCGAGGCTCGCAACCTGGTCAACATCTACGCCGCCCTGGCGGATCAGACCGTCGACCAGGTGCTTGCGGATGTGGGCGGCAAGCAGTTTTCGGAATTCAAGCCGATGCTGGCCGAGCTGGCCGTGGCCAAGCTGTCGCCGATCTCGACGGAAATGGCGCGCCTGATGGAAGCCCCCGACGAAATCGACGCGATCCTGCGCAACGGGGCCGAACGCGCCCGCGCCATCGCCGCGCCCGTCCTGAAAAAGACCTATGATATCGTGGGGATGATCCGCTAAGCGGCCCGGTCCCTTCACCTCGATCCAACATGGCCCGCCCGATCCCCGGTGCGGGCCATTTTTGTCACCGCCCTCGCTGCCCTGCAGCGAAACCCATTGACTTATTCCCCGCCAGGCCCCATGTGCAGCCCGTGATCGTCGGCCCCTAACCGGCGCGGGGCCTCGCCCCGTCCGCGTGCCAGCCACCGGAAACGGCCCCCTGGGCCTGCTTCCCGACAAGGCACATAGGCGCATCTGCGATTACCTCCTGCGGACAATCCGGTCCGTCAGGTCATCGCATGGACCCACGCGACCCGACATCACCCTGCCCGATCCGGGCACGACATGCGGCCTGCAGGATGCAGGCCCGAAAGGACATTCCATATGACATTCGACCAGCTGGGCCTGCGCCCCGCCCTGCTCTCTCGCATTGATGAGAGGGGCCTGACCGCGCCCACCCCGATCCAGACCCGCGCCATCCCCGAGGCGCTGAAGGGCCGGGACATCATGGGCCTGGCCCAGACCGGCACCGGCAAGACCCTGGCCTTCGGCCTGCCCATTGCTGACGCCCTGATGGCCACCTCGGAAAAGGCCGATCCCCGCACCGCGCGTGCACTGATCCTGGCCCCGACCCGCGAGCTGGCCAAGCAGATCAGCGACAACCTGCGTGACATCCTGCAAGGCGCACACCTGCGCATCGGCCTGGTGGTCGGCGGGGCGTCGATCAATGCCCAGGCGCAGCGCCTGGAACGCGGCGCGCATATCCTTGTCGCCACGCCCGGCCGCCTTCTGGACCTGCTGGACCGCGGATCGCTGAGCCTGGCCAAGACGCGCTACCTGGTGCTGGACGAGGCGGACCAGATGCTGGACATGGGCTTCATCCATGACCTGCGCAAAATCGCCAAGCGCCTGCCCGAACAACGCCAGACCCTGCTGTTCTCGGCGACCATGCCCAAGCTGATGGCGGAAATCGCCGGGGCCTTCCTGAACGATCCCCTGCGGATCGAGGTGACCCCTCCGGGCAAGACCGCCGACAAGATCGACCAATCCGTCGTCTTCGTCGAACCCGCCGACAAGCAGGCTGCGCTGATCAACCTTCTCGACGAACACCGCGAGGAACTGGCCCTGGTCTTCACCCGCACCAAGTACGGCGCGGACAAGCTGGCCAAGAAGCTGATCCATGCCGGTTTCGCCGTCGGCGCGATCCACGGCAACAAAAGCCAGGGCCAGCGGACCCGCGCCCTGAACGATTTCAAATCCGGTGAGCTGCGCGTGCTGGTCGCCACCGATGTCGCCGCGCGCGGCATCGACATCCCCGACGTGCGCCACGTCTACAACTTTGAAATGCCGAACGTCGCGGACAACTATGTCCACCGCATCGGCCGCACCGCCCGCGCCGGCAAGGACGGCCGCGCGGTCAGCCTCTGCTCGGCCGAGGAAATGGGCGAGCTGGGCGACATCGAAAAGGTCATCGGTCACCAGATCGAAACCGCCGGTGGCACCCGCCCCGCCCCGCGCAATGCGCCCAAGTCCAAGTCGAACCGCCGTCGCGGCGGTGGTGGCGGTGGCGGTGGCCGTCGTGGGCGTCCCGCCGGAGGTGGCGAGGCCGCGAAATCGGCTGGCAAGGGCCCCCAGAACGCCAACGGGGCCAAGCGCCCGAACCGCCAGCGCCGCCGCAAGGGCGGTGCGGGGTCGAACGCTGCATAAGGCACGACCAGACGACAGTTGTGATCGAATGGGCCCGAGGCATCCGCTCCGGGCCCTTTCCTTTTGCCCCGGGCCTGACCGCCCGCCGCTTGCGCCTGCTCGGACACCGAACCGCCGCCCACAATTCTGCACAGAGTCCCTGCGCCCACAGGCGTAGGCACAGCGCCCGGCACGGCGTATCTTGGGATCAAAGCGAAAGGATCATTCCATGACCAAACCAGTGCATCCCGACACCCGTGTCGGTCACATCCACCTGAAAGTCGCCGATCTTGACCGGGCCATCGCCTTCTATTCCGGCGTGCTGGGGTTCGAGCTTCAGCAGAAGTTCGGCAGCCAGGCGGCCTTCCTCTCGGCTGGCGGCTATCACCACCACATCGGGCTGAACACCTGGGAAAGCCGTGGTGCAACGCCGCCGCCTCCGGGGCACACCGGGCTCTATCACACCGCCTTCCTCTATCCCGACCGCGCGTCGCTTGGCGATGCGCTGCGCCGGGTGGTCGAGGCCGGGATCCCGCTGGACGGGGCCGCCGACCACGGCGTGAGCGAGGCGATCTACCTGCGCGATCCCGACGGCAACGGGGTTGAACTCTACCGCGACCGCCCCGAAGCCGACTGGCCCCGCGACGCCAAGGGCAACCTGTCGATGGTCAACAGCCCGCTGGATCTTCAGGCCCTGCTGGACGAAGCCGCCTGACACCCCTGCCGCCGGCTATCTGCGCCGGCCACGTGCCCAACCACGCCCGCTGTCGCAAAACCGTTGCAGCGCTGCGATAGACTGACGCCGCAGGGCTTGGCCCTCATCCCCAAGTCAGAAGCTATCAAAGTCATTTCATCCCCTCCCCCCGGTCTCCTATCGGACCGGGGGTATTCTTTTCTCGTCTCGCACCGCCGTCCCTGCACGGCCCGCCTTTGCCCCCGACCGGGCTTTCCCTTCCCCGCCCCGCCTGCCATAAATCGCGCGACACACGGGTCCAGCAAGGAAAGGATCGCCCCATGGCCACCGGCACCAATATCCGCACCTATTTTCAGGGCACCTGGCACGACGGCGACATCCCCGTGATGAAGGCGGCCGATCACGGATCCTGGCTGGGCACGACCGTGTTCGACGGCGCGCGCATGGTGAACGGGCTGATCCCCGACCTGACCGCCCATTGCGCCCGGGTGAACCGGTCGGCCAAGGCGCTGATGATCGACCCGACGGTCGAAACCGACGCCATGGTCGAAATCGCGAAAGAGGGCCTGTCGGCCTATGCCCCCGGCACCCCCGTCTACATCCGCCCGATGTACTGGGCACTGGATGGCGGCACGCTCGGGGTGGACCCGGCCCCGAATTCCACCGGCTTTGCGCTGTGCCTGGAAGAAATCCCCATGGCAGCCCCCGATGCTTCGACCACGCTTGGCCGGACCAGCTTTCACCGCCCGGTGATGTCGTCCTCGGTCGTCAATGCCAAGGCCGGCTGCCTGTATCCCAACAACGCCCGCATGCTGCTAGAGGTCCGCGCCCGCGGGTTCGGCAATGCCATCGTGACCGACGCCCTGGGCAATGTCGCCGAAAGCGCAACGGCCAATATCTTCATGGCCCGCGACGGAGAGCTGTTCACCCCGATCGCCAATGGCACCTTCCTGGCCGGGATCACCCGCGCCCGCCACATCAAGAACTTCCGCGACAACGGCGTGACGGTGCATGAAACCGTGCTGCGCTACGAGGATTTCGACGCCGCGGACGAGGTCTTCCTGACCGGCAACATGTCCAAGGTCACCCCCGTGACCGGGATCGAGGACCGCAGCTATCAGATGGGCCCGCTGACCCGCCAGGCGCGCGAGATGTACTGGGACTGGGCCGCGGGTGCCGAAACGCTCTGACCCCGGGTACCGCCGCGCCGGGGGCGCCGCCGCCCGCCGCGACGCGTCGCCGTAAGGCGCAAGAAGCAGCCCCCGGGCCCCACGCGAATATTTTGAAGCGTATGGCCCGACGCCGAAACCTTAAAGCGCCGGGTCCGACGCCACCCGCACCAGGCGAGTCAGATCCGCAAGGCTTTCCTTCTGCTGCCCCTCACCTTCGAAATTCGACGGGGCCAGCCAGACCTGGAACGCCTCTTTCAGCGCAGGCCAATCGGCGTCGATCACCGCAAACCAGGCGGTGTCGCGGTTGCGCCCTTTATAGACCGTGGCCTGACGGAACACCCCTTCATAGCTGAACCCGAACCGTTGCGCCGCGCGGCGCGACGGGCGGTTCAGAGCGTCGCATTTCCATTCGTACCGGCGATAGCCCGCGTCAAAGGCCCATTGCATCATCAGGAACATCGCCTCGGTCGCCGCCGGCGTGCGCTGCAGGCGGGGCGACATCAGGATGAACCCCACCTCGATCGACCCGGCCTCGGGCGTGATCCGCAGGAAGGACGCAAAGCCCACCACCCGGTCATCCCCCCTGGCCCGGATCGCCAGGAACAGCGGATCGCGGCTGTCCTCTGTCTCGTGCACGAAGCGGTGGAATTGGGCGGCGGAATTGAACGGACCGACGGGCATGTAATCCCACAGCCAATCCTCGCCCTCGATCTCGCGGAACAGCAGCGCGGCATGGGCCTGTGCGCTCAGATGTTCCAGCCGCACATGCCTGCCCTCTAAAACCAGGTCCGGTCCCGGTGCGGGGGGCGGCGTCCAGCCGGTCACGGCGGGGCCAATGGGGCGGGCGTCACGCATGGAATTTCCCTTTCTCGGATCTTTCCCTCGGGCAGGCCCCGGACCCTAGGAAGCGCCTGCGGGAAAGCCAAGGGCGAAAACCGCCTGCCCCATGCTGACTGATCCTGATGCCCCCGGGAACCGCCACCCCGCCCGCGACGTTCCCCCTGCAACTACATCAAGGGAGAGCCGGAATGCCATCCATCTACGACGCCATCATCGAAGACCATAACCGCCACCGCGACCTTCTGGACCGCATCGCCCGGACCGAGGGCGACAGCAAGGACCGCCGCGAGGCCTGGGACGAATTCTACCGCGACGTCAAAAGTCATTCCGCTGCCGAGGAAGAAACCTTCTATTCCAAGCTGATGACCCAGACCTGGGGTCAGGACGCCGCCCGCCATTCCGTGCATGAACACGCCGAGATGGACGAGATCCTGGAAGAGCTGCGCGAGATGGACATGTCTTCACCCGGCTGGCTGACCCGCTTCAAGACGCTGAAGCACGACTATGAACACCACATGGAAGAAGAGGAAAACGAGGTCTTCACCCGGGCCAAGGAAGTGATCGGCAAGGAAGAGAACGACAGCTTCGGCCAGAAGTTCCTGACCCGGAAGTCCAAGGAGATGGACCTGATCGAGGAAAAACGCGAGGACGCGCTGGAGGATTGATCCGCCTGTCCGTGCGGTCCTGCCCGGTCTGCACGCGGTCCTACCCAGTCTGACCGAAGCCAGTCTGACTGAACCCGGTCTGATCAAAAGCGGCCAGATCGCGCCCGATCAGACCGACCCGGACAGGCCCATGATCCCCATACCGCCTAGCGACGCCGCGCCATCACCCGGGCGCGGCGTTCCCATGTGTACTGCGGGTCCTGCAGCACCGGGGCCCAGAACAGCACCCCGCCCTGCCGCCAGGGATCCAGCACCAGCCCCTGCTCCATTGCCGCCCCGCGCGCCGAGATCACGACGGTCGAATGGTCGATCCGCAGGCTTGTGGCATTGGCGATGGCCCGGTGCAGATCCAGCGTCTGGAAGCCTTCCTGCGCCAGCCGCGCCTGAAGATCATCCGCCCAGTGCCAGCACAGCCCACGGTCGCGGAAGCCCAGATTGACCTTGGTGTTATGCACCAGCGGCGGATCGGTGACACCGTAGCGCGCGCGCAGCTCCAGCGGATAGGTCACGGCGATGCGGGCGGCGCGGGCGGCGTCTTCGGGCGCGATCCCCTCGGCCCCGGAAAGCGCCAGGATATCCCGCTCCAATTCAACGATCCGGGCGGCCACATCCGCGCGCCCCGCGTCTGGGGCCTGCCCCCCGCGTGCCTCGGGTGCCTCGGGTGCCTCGGGTGCCTCGGGCATGGCACAGCCCGCAAGGGCGGCGGGCAACAGGGTCAGGACGGCGCGGCGCTGCATGCGGGTCTCTCTTCCGGCCCGGCCCGGGCCTTTCTGGCGGATCGAATACCCTGGCAGATCGGGGCGCAAACAGGACCCAGATCGCCCGGTCCGGGGCGCGGGTCAACAGGCTCAACGCGCGAGACGTGGGCAGGTTCCCGCCGCTTCGACCCCAAAGGGGTTGTTTCAAGGCCATTAATCGGGGATGAGCACCGGGTCTTGCAGAATTGTGAGGCAGGTGTGAACAGGCAACCGAGGCATAAATGAGCGTAAAACGCGCCACCACCCAGCCGCTGCGCCGGACGATCCGTCTGGCCGCCGCGGCGCTTCTTCTGACCGGCGCGGCATGCGCCAACTACTCCGCCCAGGACGCCGCCGACCGCGCGGTGCTGAACATGGAACTACGCGACATGGCCGTGGTCGAGGCCAATGTCAAACGCGCCCGCGGCATCCGCGTCTGGTGCGTGCCCTTCGCCCGTACCGCCAGCGGCGTGCAGATCCACGGCAATGCAAACACATGGTGGTCCCAGGCCGCCGGCAGCTACGAGCGCAGCAAGACGCCCGCTGTCGGGGCCGTGATGGCCTTTGCCGCCACCCGTGGCATGCCCATGGGGCACGTGGCCGTCGTGTCGAAACGCATCTCGGACCGCGAGATCCGCATCGACCACGCCAATTGGCACCGCAACAAGGTCTCGCTTGGCATGGGCGTCATCGACGTCAGCCCCAACAACGACTGGAGCAAGGTCCGGGTCGAGACCAACCCCGGCCAATACGGCCAGACCTATCCGGTCAACGGCTTCATCCTGCCGGCCCGCCCCGGTCAGGACGTCTGACCCCATTTCCCGAGCAGGCAGAATAGAAACGGCACCGAGATCGGTGCCGTTTTCGTTTTCATGGCTCGCTTTGCTTTCGCGCGGCTCAGGCCTTCTTGCGACGCTTCACAGCGGCAAGGGCACCAAAGCCACCCAGCAGCAGGAAACCGGCTGCAGGCAGCGGAACCGCCGGCGGGGTCACAACCAGCGTGCTAAAATCGATCCGCGCCGAGGCATTGCCGACGTTTGCAAACTGCAGGAAAGTCAGCCCCGTGAGGTTCACGGTTTCGACCCCGGTAGGCGGCACGTTGTCGATTTCGAACGTCGCGAAGTTGCTACCAGACACGTTGAACTTACGCAGCTGGCCACCGCCCGTCAGCAGGTAAGACACCTGCGCAACGTCGAAGGTGTACCCTGCATCTGCGGTGATCGTCAGAATGACGTTCGAGCCGCCGTTGGACAGGAAGCACTTCGTGTCGCCATTCAGATCTACAGGGCAGTTGCCGCTGGTTTCCTGACCGACAATCGTCAATCCGCTAACGGTAAGCGCATGAGCCGAGGATACACCCAGGATCAAGGCCGCAGCAGCGAACTTAAGGGTCTTCAAAATGTTCATGAATATAAACTCCTCATACTCTGAAACACATTATTAAATATCACGCCTTAAGATCGCGCCGCGTTGAAATTTAACGTGACACCCCCAATGATGGGCTTATTTTCGCCACTTTTGGCCAAAATCACGCAGGCGACACCGTTTCTGAAGAAATCTAGATAACCTGATTCAACCTTAGATTGATGTCGTTTTCGAACGCAAAACAATCAATCGATTTCCAATGGGAAAAATTCGAATCATTTCAATAGGAAAATGCAACTTTCCAAATTGAAAATCAACCGCAGCCGGGGTGGTGTTTCCGGTCAGGTTCCGCCCTGCCCTGCCCGGTCAATCACCCCTTGGCCAGACAAGGGGCAACGCAACAGACAAAACGACCTACGACACGACCGGCCAAACGGCAGACCAAACTGGGCGCAACGAAAACGGGCGGCAGGTTGCCCCGCCGCCCGTCATAAAAGATCTGACCCCAGGATCACTCCTGTGGGATGACCCGCAGCGACAGCTCCATCAGCTGGTCGCTGGTCGGTTCGGACGGCGCGCCCATCATCAGGTCCTCGGCCCGCTGGTTCATCGGGAACAGCATGACGTCGCGCAGGTTGTCCTCGTCCGCCAGCAGCATGACGATGCGGTCCACACCGGCGGCGCAGCCACCGTGCGGCGGGGCACCGTATTGGAAGGCGTTGACCATGCCGCCAAAGCGCTTCTCGACCTCGTCCTTGCCATAGCCCGCGATCTCGAAGGCCTTGAACATGATCTCGGGGCGGTGGTTCCGGATCGCGCCCGACACCAGCTCATAGCCGTTGCAGGCCAGGTCGTACTGGAAGCCCTTCACCGACAGCGGATCGGATTCGAGCGCCTCAAGCCCGCCCTGCGGCATCGAGAAGGGGTTGTGTTCGAAATCGATCTCGCCGGTTTCCTCGTCCTTTTCGTAGATCGGGAAATCGACGATCCAGGCAAAGGCAAAGCGGTCCTTGTCAGTCAGGCCCAATTCTTCGCCGATGACGTTGCGGGCGCGACCGGCAACGGATTCGAAGGACTTGGGTTTGCCGCCCAGGAAGAACGCCGCGTCGCCGACGCCCAGGCCCAGCTGCTGGCGGATCGCCTCGGTGCGTTCGGGGCCGATGTTCTTGGCCAGGGGACCGGCGGCTTCCATGCCGTCGCCCTGATCGCGCCAGAAGATATAGCCCATGCCCGGCAGGCCCTCTTTCTGGGCGAAGGCGTTCATGCGGTCACAGAATTTGCGGCTGCCGCCCGTGGGGGCGGGGATGGCGCGGATCTCGGTGCCGTCCTGTTCCAGCAGCTTGGCGAAGATCGCAAAGCCCGAGCCCGCGAAATGTTCGGACACCACCTGCATCTCGATCGGGTTGCGCAGGTCGGGCTTGTCCGAGCCATATTTCAGCGCGGCATCCGCATAGGTGATCTGCGGCCAGTCGGCGGGGGCGTCAACCTTGCGGCCACCGCCGAATTCTTCGAACACGCCGCCGATGACCGGGGAAATCGTGTCAAAGACGTCCTGCTGGGTGACAAAGGACATCTCCATGTCCAACTGGTAGAAATCCGTGGGCGAGCGGTCGGCGCGCGGGTCTTCGTCGCGGAAGCAGGGTGCGATCTGGAAATATTTGTCAAAGCCCGAGACCATCAGCAGCTGCTTGAACTGCTGCGGAGCCTGCGGCAGGGCGTAGAACTTGCCCGGATGCAGACGCGACGGCACCAGGAAGTCACGCGCGCCTTCGGGGCTGGATGCGGTGATGATCGGCGTCTGGAATTCGCGGAAGCCCTTGTCCCACATGCGTTTCCGCATCGAGGCCACAACGTCCGAGCGCAGCTTCATGTTGGTCTGCATCTTCTCGCGGCGCAGGTCGAGGTAACGATACCGCAGGCGGGTTTCCTCGGGGTATTCCTGATCACCGAAGACCATCAGCGGCAGTTCCTTGGCGCTGCCCAAAACCTCGATGTCGCGCACGAAGACCTCGACCTCACCGGTCGGCAGCTTGGGGTTCACCAGTTCCGGGTCACGCGCCTTCACGTTGCCGTCGATGCGGATACACCATTCCGACCGGACCTTTTCCACCTCGGCAAAGACCGGGCTGTCGGGGTCGCACAGGACCTGGGTCGTGCCGTAATGGTCGCGCAGGTCGATGAAGAGGATGCCGCCGTGATCGCGGACCCGATGCACCCAGCCGGAAAGGCGGACATTCTCGCCAACATTGGCGGCGGTCAGATCGGCACAGGTGTGGCTGCGATAGGCGTGCATGGTCGTTTCCTCTGGTCAGAAGCCGCGGTTTCGGCAGGGGCCGATACACATGGGATAGGCGCGGAAGTCAAGCGGGCTGCGGCTTTGGACGCCCGGAAACAGAGGGTTCCGGGGGCTGGCGCGGCAATCCGGCCTGATCCGGCCCGATCAGGCCGCCAGAAGGGCCGCCGCCGCCTGCGGGTCGGCATAGGCGATGCGCCCGCCCGTCACCGTCAACCCGATGCGCCCCGTCGCCGGGTTGATCCCCACCAGATCGGCGCGCAGCCCAGCCAAAAGCTGACCGCGATCCGCCAGGCCCAGAACCGACGCCGGCCCCGACGACACCAGCGCCCAGGCCGCAGGCACCCCCACATCCCCTGCCAGCTGCTGCGCCGCCTGGAAGGGCGCGGGGTAATGGTAATCCGAGGCCAGCGCGGAACACAGCCCTTCACGCACCAGATCGGCGGCCGAGACCTTGCCCTGATGCGATCCCCCCCGCACCACGTTCGGCGCGCCCAGCACGATCGGGGCACCCTGCCCAGCGGCCTCCAGCGCGGCCTCTCGGCTTTCGGGGAATTCAGAGATGGTCAGCCCCTGCGCTTGTGCATCCCGCCGGGCGGCGGCATCCGCATCGTCGTGGCTTCCGGTCAGGCCCCCCCTGGCCGCCAGACGGGCGGCCAGCGCGGTGACGGCGCCGGGAACCTCGGCGCTGCGAGCGTGCAGATCCTGGAGCAGGGCCAGATGCGCCTCGGGGCTGCGGCCGGATTTCAGCGCCTGCCCGGTCAGCCGGGGCGGACGTTTGCCCCGTGCCAAAGCCGCATGAGGGACATGATCGTTCAGCACGACATACGGAATATCGTGCTGGTCAATCAGCGCCTCGATTTTCGGGTAGTCGTCGATCAGATGGCTTTCGACGCGCAGCTGCACCCGCATGTCTGTCACCAGCCGGGCGCGCGTTGCCTGCAATGCCGACAGCATCCGGGCGGCGAACTCAGGGCCGCGCATCCCGCCTTCCCAGGAATAGAACTGCGCCAGGTAGGCGGTGGTGATGCCGTTTGCCGCAAGCTCTGTGTCGAGCGAGGCCAGGCCGACGGACAGATCCTTCATCGCGCCGCGTCGCGGGGCCAGGTGCCGTTCGAACCCGTCGCCATGCAGGTCGATCAGGCCGGGGCGAAGCTCCCACCCGTCCAGATGCACGGCGCGACCCACATGGGCATCAGTCAGCACCCCGGCCGAGACGCCAATCGCAGCGCCAGAGAGGCCATCGGGGCGCAGCGACAGCGCGCCCTGGATATGGAAATCGGGTGCAGACAAGGATCCAGACATGGGGGGTCTTCTGTCCCGGCATATCGTCGGAATCAAGGCCCGTCGGGTTTCAAAGGCGCAGCCCCCGGCTCGCCGCCCCTCAGATCCCCTGAAAGGCCGAAGGGTAGATGACCTTGCCCAGGTGGCCCGACGTCCCCGCCGCAATCGGATAGACCAGGAAATAATCGCGGTCATAGGGGGTGTGCAGGTTCTCGGCCGCCTTCAGGGTAAAGCCGAAGCGCGTGTAATAGTCGGGCGCGCCCAGGACGGTGATCGCCTTTGCCCCCGCCTGCCGCGCGGCATCCAGCCCTGCGCGGACCAGGTCCGACCCGATCCCGCGGTCCTGCTGCGAAGGCGAAACGACCAGCGGCGACAGGGACAGCCAGCCTTCCGGCGCGACCAGCCGGGCAAAGCAGATGTGGCCGACCACATGGCCCTCAAGCTCGGCCACCAGTTCCACAGCGATCTGATCGGCCTCGCGCAGGGCCTGGACCAGCCGCAGCTCGGCCTGGCCCTCGAAAGCGGTATCAAGAAGGATGCTGACACCGGTGGCGTCACCGGGGCGGAAGGGGCGAATGATCATGGCAATTCCGTCATCTGAATAAACCAAGTTTATCTCTTTGCCCGTCCGGGACCAGTTTTTTTCGCCAATCCCCCGCGCCCGTCCATGCCGCCACCGGGGCCCCGCGCACGAAAAAGGGCACCGAAACGGTGCCCTTTTCCAAGTCTTGGCTCACATGAAAATCACATGCGCTGTCCGTCAGGACAGGCGTGATTACATCATGCCGCCCATGCCGCCCATGCCGCCCATGTCGGGCATGCCGCCGCCGGCACCGCCGTCTTTGGCGGGCTTGTCGGCAACCATGGCTTCGGTCGTGATCAGCAGACCAGCGATCGAGGCTGCGTCTTCCAGCGCGGTACGGGTCACCTTGGCCGGGTCGATCACACCGAAGGAGAACATGTCGCCATATTCTTCGGTCTGAGCGTTGAAGCCGAACTTCAGGTCGGTCGATTCACGGACCTTGCCGGCAACGACGGCACCGTCGACGCCTGCGTTTTCAGCGATCTGACGCAGCGGCGCTTCCAGGGCACGACGCACGATGGCGATACCGTTGTTCTGGTCGGGGTTCGCACCGGTCAGGCCTTCCAGCGATTTGCCGGCCTGAACCAGGGCAACACCACCACCAACGATGACGCCTTCCTGAACAGCAGCGCGGGTCGCGTTCAGAGCATCGTCCACACGGTCCTTACGCTCTTTCACTTCGACTTCGGTCATGCCGCCGACGCGGATGACAGCAACACCGCCAGCCAGTTTGGCAACGCGTTCCTGCAGCTTCTCACGGTCGTAGTCGGACGTGGTTTCAGCGATCTGGGTGTTGATCTGGGCAACGCGTGCTTCGATCTCGGCCTTGTCGCCGGCGCCGTCAACGATGGTGGTCTCGTCTTTGGTGATGCCGATTTTCTTGGCGGTACCCAGCATGTCCATGGTCACGGACTCAAGCTTCATGCCCAGGTCTTCCGAGATCACCTGACCGCCGGTCAGGATCGCGATGTCCTGCAGCATGGCCTTGCGGCGATCGCCGAAGCCCGGTGCCTTGACGGCTGCGATTTTCAGACCGCCACGCAGCTTGTTCACGACGAGGGTCGCCAAGGCTTCGCCCTCGACGTCTTCGGCGATGATCAGCAGCGGCTTCTGGGACTGGATGACCTGCTCGAGCAGGGGAACCATCGGCTGCAGCGAAGACAGTTTCTTCTCGTGCAGCAGAACCATTGCGTCTTCCAGCTCGACAGTCATCTTGTCGGGGTTGGTGACGAAGTAGGGCGACAGGTAGCCACGGTCGAACTGCATGCCTTCGACGACATCCACTTCGGTTTCCATGCCCTTGTTTTCTTCGACGGTGATGACGCCTTCGTTGCCGACTTTCTGCATCGCGTCTGCGATCATGCGGCCGATGTTGGCTTCACCGTTTGCGGAAATGGTGCCGACCTGGGCGACTTCGTCGCTGTCGGTCACGTCGCGGGCTGCGGCCTTGATGGCCTCGACGACCTTGGCGGTTGCCAGGTCGATGCCGCGCTTCAGGTCCATCGGGTTCATGCCAGCTGCGACAGCTTTCATGCCCTCTTTCACGATGGCCTGGGCCAGCACGGTTGCGGTGGTGGTACCGTCACCGGCTTCGTCGTTGGTGCGGGAAGCAACTTCCTTCACCATCTGTGCGCCCATGTTTTCGAACTTGTCTTCCAGTTCGATTTCCTTGGCGACCGAAACACCGTCCTTGGTGATGCGGGGCGCGCCGAAGGATTTGTCCAGGACCACGTTGCGGCCTTTGGGGCCCAGGGTCACTTTCACGGCGTCGGCCAGCACGTTGACGCCCTTGAGCATCTTGTTGCGGGCTTCGGTGTCGAACTTGACGTCTTTTGCAGACATATGTGTCTCTCCTGACTAAGTCGTTGTGTTCAGAATGCGTGGGGCTGGGGTCTTACCCTGCCTCCCCTCAGGCGATGATGCCGAGGATGTCGCTTTCTTTCATGATCAGCAGTTCCTGGCCGTCCAGGGTGATCTCGGTGCCGGACCACTTGCCGAACAGGATCTTGTCGCCGGCTTTCACGGCCATCTCGATCAGCTCACCGCTGTCCTTGCGGGCACCTTCGCCCACAGCAACAACTTCGCCTTCCGCTGGCTTTTCCTTGGCGCTGTCGGGGATGATCAGCCCGCCTGCGGTTTTCTCTTCGCTTTCCACGCGCTTGACCAGCACTCGGTCATGAAGCGGTTTGAATGCCATCTCTGAGGCTCCTTGGCTCAAAGTTTCTCCCTGCCTCCCTGCCCTCGTTCAGCGACGGACAGCGAGGCGTTATCACTCACACCCTGCGAGTGCTAACGGCCCGGAGATAAGGACCGGAATTTGGGCTGTCAAGGAAACTGCGCCACAAACTTGGGGAGGATTTTATCGAAATGCCACCAATTCGCCGGGAGGGCGGGGATTCCCGCTGACGATGCGCCGCCAGTTTAACGCCCGGTGCAGCCCGGGTCAGGCGGTTTGTTCCGCTGTTTCTTCCGCTGGTGCGGGGGCAATCAGATCCCCCGCATCGAACTGCCCGCGTTCCTCTGCGCCTTTGGGGGTCAGCGCATAGACCCCGCGCTCGACCCGCTCGAACCAGCCGTAATGATCGTCGCGCATCAGGGTCGTGGCATTGGGCACACCGGCGGCCCGGGCCACCTCGGCCCCGCGCAGCGGGCCCTGCGCCTGAAGCACGGCGGCACAGCGCAAAGCGTCCTGACGATAGGCCGTCACCAGCTTGACCCCGACGGATCCGCCGGCGTTCGGGTCCCCGACCCGGCGCTGGAATTCCCGCAACAACCGCCCCTTCCGGGGCTTGGATCCGCGCGGCACGAAGGGGGCGGGATCGCAATGCACATGCACATGGCCATCGCGCGCCCGCACCGTGATCAGCCCCAGCCCAAGGCGGCGGCACAGTGACAGGTGCCCGGTCAGCGCCTTGCGGCCCTTCAGCGTCGGCACCGCCAGATAGACCCAATCGGTCATCGCCTGCCGCGCCACGCCCTGCTGCACCAGCGTCAGGTTCATGCCGGTCTTCATCTCGACGATCACCGGATCGGGATCATCGTCGCGCATCGCCATGACGTCGGCCCCGGCGACCTCGGACTTCACCTCGTACCCCTGGGCCTCGAGATAGGCCTTGATCGGGGGATACAGGTCGGTTTCGCGCAGTTTGGCCATGGGCGGACTTTACGGCGCGGCCCCAGTCCGGAACAAGAGGGGTCAGGAACAAGAGGGTGCCGCCGGGCATTGATCCCGGACCTGCCCGCAAACCCGGACTTCACATGCTTACACTGACACTTGTCGTTGTCGCCGTCTCGGCCGCCCTGATCCTTGGGGCGGCATGGGGGCTGTACGGCCGCCTGCCCGACCGGACCGAGGGCTTTCTGGTCGCCCTTGCCGGGGGCGCGCTGATCGTGTCGGTCATGTCGGAACTGATCCAGCCGGCCTCGGCCCATCTGCCGCTTTGGGGGCTGTCGCTGGCAGTCGCGCTTGGGGCCGTGGGCTTCACCCTGGCCGACAGCGCGCTGGAACGCGCCTCGGACGGGTCCGAGGGCAAGGGCCTGCTGCTGGCGATCACCTTCGATGGCGTGCCGGAAAACCTGGCCCTGGGGGTCGCCCTGATCGGCACCGGCGCGCCCGAGGTCGCGGCGCTGGCCGGGTCCATCCTTCTGTCCAACCTGCCCGAGGCCGCGGGCGGCGCAAAGCGCATGGCGGAATCGGGCATGTCGCGCGGCCGGGTCATGGCGCTATGGGTCGGCACGGCGGCACTGCTGGCGCTGGCCGCAGTGGTCGGCTTCCTGATGCTGCAAGACCTGGGCGACGCGCCCTTGGCCGCCATCCGCGCCATTGCCGCCGGGGCCGTGACCGCATCGCTTGCGACCGAGGTTTTCCCCCAGGCCTACAAAGAGGACCACAAGGCCACCGGCATCGCCGTCACGCTTGGGTTGCTGATCGCCTTTGCCCTGTCCCAGCTGGGCGGGTGATCTGCCGCGTTACTCGGGCGACGCCCCTTCGGGCGTCAGCCCTTCGATGATCGCCTGGGCAAACGCGCCCGGATCGTCGCGATAGGCGGCGATGAAATCGCCCGGCACTTCGGTCTGCGGGTCCCAGGCCTCGGACCAGTCGATCAGCGCCAGCATCACCGGCACCAGCCCGCGCCCCTTCTCGGTCAGCTCATAGATCACCCGCACGGCCCGGTCGGGATCCTTGCGGCGGGTGATCACGCCTTCGTCCTCCAGCCGCTTCAGGCGGTCCGTCAGAATGTTGGTCGAGATCCTTTCGCCCGCCGCCACAAAATCGCCAAAATGTTTCGCTTCCTTGAAGATCAGGTCGCGCAGGATCACCAGCGCCCAGGCGTCGCCCAGCACCGTGGCCCCGTATCGGATCGGACAGCCGGACCAGTTTTCAGACGTCGGTTTCGACATGAAAGCCCCCTGAGTCCACATCACTTGCATTCTGCAATTAAAGAATATCGCCTTTTGCTTGTAAAAAACAAGTAAAGTTAAAGCGCGTGAATCCAGACCCCTAACGCTCGTTCTTCTAACAACCTGGGCGAGTCCCGACGGACCCCGATACGCCCGCCCCAAGCCGCGTCGCCGCATCGCAGCAGCGACCGGGTGACAAGTCGTGCGACCGCGCCTATAAGGGCGCCGAATTGACGCCACCGCGCCAAGGCCCGCGAACGAACAGCGACAGGATACTCAAAATGACGATCAAGGTTTTCGGTCACAAATCGCCCGACACCGATTCCACCGGCTCTCCCATCATCTGGGCCTGGTACCTTTCCGAAGTGCGCGGCACGCCCGCCACCCCCGCCCTGCTGGGCGAGCCGAACACCGAAGCGGCCTTTGTCATCGAAAAGTGGGGCTTCGAAAAACCCGAGATCATCAGCACCGTCGCCGAGGGTGAACAGGTCGTCATCGTCGACACCAACAACCCCGCCGAGCTGCCCGACAGCATCAACGACGCGGACATCATCCAGATCATCGACCACCACAAGCTGACCGGCGGCCTGGAAACCAAGGGCCCGATCGACATCACGATCAAGCCTCTCGCCTGTACCGCGACCATCATGTACAACCTGATGGGCGAAAACGCCGCCAAGATGCCCGACAACATCAAGGGCGCGATGCTGTCCTGCATCCTTTCGGATACGCTGGAATTCCGGTCCCCCACCACGACCGATCAGGACAAGGACCTGGCGATCAAGCTGGCGGCGGAACTGAACATCGACCTCTCGGCCTATGCGTCCGAAATGTTCGAAGCGAAATCCGATGTCTCGGCCTTCTCCGACGCTGACCTGATCCGCATGGACAGCAAGGAATACGCCGTCGGCGACACGAAATTCCGCGTCTCGGTTCTGGAAACCACCGCACCGAAGATCGTGCTGGACCGCAAGGACAGCCTGATGGAAAGCTTCAAGGCGGTCGAGGCCGAAGACGGCGTGGACCAGGTCCTGCTTTTCGTCGTCGACATCCTGAACGAAGAAGCCACGCTGTTCGTGCCGAACGACCTGGTGAAGGGCGTGGCCGAGAAAAGCTTTGGCGCGACCGTCGATGGCGACACCGTCGTCCTGCCCGGCATCATGTCCCGCAAGAAGCAGATCATCCCCAACCTCAAGGTCTGATCTGCACCTTACGACTTTTGCAAAAAGGGCGCGTCATGCGCCCTTTTTCTTTGCCGGGTGGCCTGCGCCACCGCATCACCCGCGCAAAGCCAAAAGATCAGATAAGCTGAATCATCTACGCAGAAACCGGGGACAAGAGATTCAAAAGACTCAGGATTCTGCAATCCCCCGCCCCCGGCCCGCGCCCGAAAATCGCCCATCCCGCGCATCGCCTGCTCTGGCCTTCCGGCCGGCACCGGCCTAGCTTGCCGATCAACGCGACCCCATTCACCGACGGATCCCACATGACCCAGATCATCACCTCGCTCGACCAGATCTCTGACCAATACGACGTGCTGCTCGTCGATCTCTGGGGCTGCGTGCACAACGGGGTCAAAGCCTTCCCCGCCGCCTGCGACGCCTTGGTCGCCTACCGCAAGCGCGGCGGCACCGTCGTGCTGCTGACGAACTCTCCCCGCCCCCGAGGCGCGGTCGAGACCCAGATCGAAGGCTTCGGCGTGCCGCGCGACGCCTGGGACGTGATCACCACATCCGGCGACAGCGCCCGCGCCGCCGCCTTTGACGGGGCTGTGGGCGAAAAGGTCTATTTCATCGGTCTGCCGGAAGAAGAGGACGTCTTTCTTCAGCCGCTGAAGATCCAGGACAATCCCATCGACATCACCACCGTGCCCGTGGACGAGGCCGAGGGCATCGTCTGCACCGGCCCCTTCGACCCGCTGGCCGATCCCGCAGACCTGCGGCCGCAGCTGCTTCTGGCCAAGACGCGCGGGTTGAAACTTCTCTGCGCCAACCCCGACATCGTCGTCGACCGCGGCGAACGGCGCGAATGGTGCGCCGGCGCGGTGGCACAGCTGTATTCCGAGATGGGCGGCGAAAGCCTGTACTTCGGCAAGCCCCATCCGCCGATCTATGACCTGGCCCGCCGCCGCCTGACGGCTCTGGGCAAATCCGTCGCGCCCGAATCGATGCTGGCCATCGGCGACGGCATCGCCACCGACATCCGTGGGGCCATGGGCGAAGAGATCGACAGCCTCTTCATCACCGGCGGCCTTGCGGCGGGCGAGACGAAAACCATCGAACAGCCTGATCCACAGGCGCTCACGGCCTATCTGAATGGCGAACAGGCCGCGCCCACCTATGCGATCGGCTTCCTCAGATAGGACCAATTGCCACTTGATTTTCTGCGCCCGCAAAGTAATAAAGTTACCCACAAGCGGGTAGCTTCGGACATTTATTGCTCAGCGCCCAATCGGACAACCGAAAGGTGGAGAGTATGTTGGACAATTTCCCGCGCGGAACGATCTGCATCGAAGACATCGAAATGGGCATGACGCGCCACCTGCGCAAAATCGTGACCGACGAGGATATCGAGATGTTCGCCCAGGTCTCCACCGACCGGAACCCAGTGCACCTGGACGACGCCTATGCCCAGGACACGATCTTCGAAGGCCGCATCGCGCATGGCATGCTGACCGCCGGGCTGATCTCGGCGGTGATCGGCGAACAGCTGCCCGGTCACGGCACCGTCTACATGGGGCAGACGCTGAAGTTTCTGGCCCCCGTGCGCCCCGGCGACATGGTCCTGGCCGAGGTCGAGGTGATCGACATCGACCACGCCAAGCGCCGGGTCAAACTGGACTGCCGCTGCATGGTCGACGGCAAAAAGGTCCTGATGGGCGAAGCAACCGTACTGGCCCCCTCGCGCAAATTCGACTGATCATCATCTTGCCCGAAATACTCCGGGGAGTTTGAGGGGCAGCGCCCCTCCTCAACTCCGCCACTTGCGCCCGCCGCAGCACGGGGCTACCCCTGCCCCATGAGGATCGTGCGCGACTACCAATTCACCACCCAGGCCGATCGGGGCGCTTCCGTCGCCATCGGCAATTTCGATGGCGTCCACATCGGGCACCGGGCCGTGATCGACCTGGCCCGCAGGGCGGCAAGGGACCTGAACGCCCCGCTTGGCGTACTGACCTTCGAACCGCATCCGCGCGAGTTGTTCGCCCCCGACGCCCCGCCCTTCCGCCTGACCGGAACCGAGGCGCGCGCGCACCGGCTGGACAAGATCGGCGTCGACATCCTGTATGAACTGACCTTCAACCCCGCGCTGGCCAGCCTGTCGCCGCAGGATTTCGCCACCCGCGTGCTGGCCCAGGGCCTGGGCGCGCGCCACGTCGTTGTCGGCGCGGATTTCCACTTCGGGGCCAAACGGGCGGGAACGATTCAGATGCTGAAGGATTTTGGCAAGGACCTGGGCTTTGGCGTGACCATCGCCGATCTGGTGGCCGAAGACAGCGAAGAGGTCTCCTCGACCGCCATCCGCAACGCCCTCAGCGACGGCCGCCCGCGCGATGCCGCCGCCATGCTGGGCCACTGGCACCGCATCGAAGGCCCGGTGATCCGTGGCGATCAACGCGGCCGCGACCTGGGCTATCCCACGGCCAACATGTCCATCGCCGGGCTGCACCAGCCGAAATTCGGCGTCTACGCGGTGCTGGTCGACGTGCTGACCGGCCCGCACAAGGGCAGCTATCACGGGGCCGCCTCTCTCGGGCTGCGGCCGCAGTTCAATGGCGAAACGCCCAACCTTGAGACCTATGTCTTCGACTTCAAGGGCGATCTTTACGGCGAAACCCTCTCGGTCGCGCTGGTCGACTATCTCCGCCCCGAGGCCAAGTTCGACAGCCTCGACGCCCTTGTGGCCCAGATGGATGCCGATTGCGCCGAGGCCCGCAAACTGTTGGCCCACGATCTTCAGGCCCACACGCCACAGAACCCTGCATGAGCCGCCCGATTCCGCCCCGCGCCCCCGTCGACCGCAGCGATCCCATTGACCGTAGCGGGCTGCGTGCGCGGTTCTGGGAAAAGACCGCCTTCGACAAGCTCTCGGACCGGGAATGGGAAGCGCTCTGCGACGGCTGCGGCAAATGCTGCCTCAACAAGCTCGAGGACGAGGACACAGGTGAGGTCGCCCTGACCCGCGTTGCCTGCCGCCTGCTGGACGATGCCACCTGCCTGTGTTCGCAATACCCGATCCGCAAGCAATTCGTGCCGGATTGCATCTCTCTCACCGCCGATTCCATCGGCGATCACATGTACTGGCTGCCCCAGACCTGCGCCTATCGCCTGGTCTACGAAGGCCGCCCCCTCTTCCCCTGGCATCCGCTGATCTCGGGCGATCCGGAAACCGTGCACCAGGCCGGCGTCTCGGTCCGGGGCATGACCTATTCGGAATATGAAATCGCCGACGAAGACTGGGAAGAGCATATCATCGAGGAACCCATCTGATGTATTTCGGCTCTGACAACACCGGCCCCGTGCACCCCGCCGTGATGGAGGCCCTGGTCGCCGCCAACACCGGCTTCACCGGATCCTACGGGGCCGATCCGCTGATGGATCAGGCTCGCACCCAGCTGCGCGAGATCTTCGATGCGCCCGAGGCCGAGGTGTTCCTGGTCGCCACCGGCACCGCCGCCAATTGCCTGGGCCTCGCCTGCCATTGCCCGCCGACCCATACGATCTTCTGTTCGCCAACCGCGCATATCCACGAAGACGAATGCAATGCGCCGGAATTCTACACCTCCGGGGCCAAGCTGACCCTGGTCGGCACGGACGACAAGATTTCGCCCCAGGCACTGGCCCGCGCGATCGAGGCCGAGGGCAACCGCTTTCCCCATGGCCCCGCCCGCGGCCCGCTGTCGCTGACCCAGGCGACGGAACGCGGCCAGATCTACACGCTCGATGAAATCCGCGCCCTGACGGCGGTGGCCAAATCCCACGACCTGCCCGTGCATATGGACGGCGCGCGCTTCGGCAATGCCCTTGTCGCCCTGGGCTGCACCCCCGCGGAGATGACCTGGCGCGCCGGGGTCGATGTGCTGTCGTTCGGCGGCACCAAGAACGGCTGCATGGGGGTCGAGGCGGTGATCCTCTTCGATCCCGCCCGCGCCACGGAATTCCAGCTGCGCCGCAAACGCGGGGCGCATCTCTTCTCCAAGCACCGCTACCTCTCGGCCCAGATGGTCGCCTACCTGGCCGACGATCTCTGGCTTACCACGGCGAAACAGGCCAACGACAACATGGCGCGCCTGGCCGACGGGCTGCGCAAGTTCCCCGGTGTTACCTTCGACTATGAACCGGCCGTGAACATGGCCTTCCTGACGATCCCCTCGCCCCTGGCCAAACGCCTCAAGGCCGAAGGCACCGCCTTCAATATCATGCAGGGCTCGCCCGACACCGACGATGCCGTCACCATCCGACTGGTCACCGACTGGTCCATCGCCCCTACCGAGATCGACCGCTTCCTCGCCCTCGCCGCCGGCTGACACACGAAACCACCCGGCCCCTTCACCCGGTACCACCCCCAAACATCCTCTTGCCAAAAATATCCTCGGGGTAGCCGGACCCGGGCCTGCCCGGGTCCGGCGCAGGGGCAGACAGCCCCTGTCGCCCTCTCCGCCCGCAACACGGGCCGGAACGGCGCACCCATCAGCGCGCAAGGCCCGCAAGGGCCAGCAAGCGACCCGCCCCGAAAAATACTACGCCAGAAACTCCGCCACCAGCGGCCCGACCGAATCCGCATGGGTAATCGGCACCATATGCGCCGCTCCGGGGATCGTGACCAACCGGCTGTCGGGGATCAGATCGTCCAGCGCCTGCACGATCCTGTGGCTGCCTTCGGGGCTTTCGGCCCCGTCGATCAGCAGCACCGGCATCGGCAGCCGCGCCACAAGACCATCCCCCAGCATCCCGTCGGGATCGCCGTTGTTGGTGACATAGACCGCCTCGACCAGCTTCATCTGCTCGACGAACTGGTCCTGCTGCACGGGCGACATCGCATCGAACGGCTGCCCGCCGCCCCAGTCGCGCAGGAAGGCGCGGGCGGCGCTGCGATAATCCTTGGCGCGGAAACTGTCGTAGACCTCGCTGCCCTTGGCCATCTGTTCTGCTTCAAAGGCGGGATCGGCGCGGTAGGCGGCGGTGAAGAACACCGGCTCGATCAGCACCAGCCGCCGCACCAGCTCGGGAGAGGTGCAGGCAACCCGCAGGCAGGCGGTCGCGCCAAAGGAATGGCCGATCAGATCGACCGGGGCTTCCCAATCCGCGATCATGCCGCGGATCTGCGCACAGACCACGTCCTGGTAGACGCCCTGCCCGTCCCAGGGACCGCTGCGCCCATGCCCCGGCAGATCAAACCCGCGCGAGGCATGCGTCGCCGCCAGATGCCCGGCCACGCCCTTCCAGGCCCCGGAGTGCCCAAGCGAACAATGCACCATCAGCGCGCGGCCCTCGCCGCCGTCCCAGGCGCGCAGGGCCGTCTCGTGACCCGCGTAAATCCGTGATGTCACCCCAGCTCTCCTGCTAGGTAGCGGTCCAGAAGCTCAAGCCGGTCCTGGCCCCAGAACTTCTCTTCTCCGTCGACCAGGTAGAAGGGCGCGCCGAAGGCGCCGACCTGCACCGCCTCGTCGGCGTTGGATTCATAGGTCATCGCCCCAGTCAGCAGCCCGCTGTTGGCCAGCTCGGGGTCGAACCCGGCAGAGGAAAGGCAATCGCGGATCACCGCCTCGTCCGAAACGTCCTTTTCCTCGGCCCAGCAGGCGCGCAGGATCGAATGGGTCAGCTGTCCAAGGTCACCGCCGCCCGCATTCTGCGCCGCGATGATCGCATAGGCGGCGGGCGCGGGATTGGTCGGGAAATACGCAGGCTGCAGCGTCAGCGGCATATTGCGGGCGGCGCGCCAGCGCTTCAGCTCTTGCATGCGGTAATCCTTGCGCGCCTGGGCCCGTTCCGCCAGCGGCAGCCCCCCGGTCGAGGCAAAGACGCGGTTCATGTCGCAGGGCTTGTAGGTGATCGTCGCCCCGTGTTTCGCGGCAATCTCTTCCAGTTTGGTGCCTGCAAGATAGGTCCAGGGCGAGATCGTCACGAAATAATAGTCGATATGCGGCATGTTAACCCTTTCGGCGGTTTGGCAAGACCCTAGCGGGGTGGTAAGCGGTGTTCAACGTCACGAATCTGTCATCCTGCACCTGCAAATACCGCAATCGGAGCTGCCATGCCGAACGTCGTCGAACCCAAGCTTATCGCCGGGAATGCCAACCTGCCCTTGGCCAAATCCATCGCCCGGCGGATGTCGATACACCGCGGCAAGAGCATCGATCTGGTCGACGCCCGCGTCGAACGCTTCAACGATGGCGAGATCTTCGTCGAGGTCTTCGAGAACGTCCGCGGCGAGGACATGTTCATTGTCCAGTCGACCTCGAACCCGGCCAATGACAACCTTATGGAACTGCTGATCATGGCCGACGCCCTGCGCCGGTCCTCGGCACAGCGGGTCACCGCCGTGATCCCCTATTTCGGCTATGCCCGCCAAGACCGCCGCACCAAGCCCCGTACGCCGATCACGGCCAAGCTGGTGGCGAACATGCTGGTGGAATCCGGTGTCAGCCGGGTGCTGACCATGGATCTGCATGCCGCGCAGATCCAGGGCTTCTTCGACATCCCCGTCGACAACCTCTATGCCAGCCCGATCTTCGCGCTGGATATCCGCGAACAGTTCAAGGACCGCATGGACGAGATCATGGTGGTCTCTCCGGACGTGGGCGGCGTGGCCCGCGCGCGAGAACTGGCGAAACGGATCAACGCGCCGCTGTCGATCGTCGACAAGCGCCGCGAGAAGCCCGGCGAAGTGGCCGAGATGACCGTGATCGGCGACGTGAAGGACAAGATCGCGATCATGATCGACGACATGTGCGACACCGCCGGCACCCTGTGCAAGGCGGCCGAGCTGCTGCTGGATTACGGCGCGAAGGAGGTGCACGCCTATGTCACCCATGGTGTGCTGTCCGGCCCCGCGGTCGACCGGATCTCGAACTCGGTCCTGAAGAACCTGGTGATCACCGACACGATCGCCGCACCCGAGCCGGTGCGCAACTGCCCGCAGATCCGCATCCTGCCGACCGCGCCGCTGTTCGCCCAGGCGACGCTGAACATCTGGAACGGCACCTCGGTGTCGTCGCTGTTCGAGACGACGACGATGGAGCCGATCTACGAAGGCGTCTTCCGGCCCTAACTTTTGGCCTGACCCTCGGCTCGACCGACACCCTCTGCGCGGCGGCTTGCCGCCCCTCACGGGTGCGGCGCGCGGGTCGCGGGGGGCGCTGCAGTCCCGGCGGGATCGAGGTGCGAAAAGCGCGACAGGGGCTGTCTGCCCCTGCGCCGTCCGTGCCGGGGGCACGGCCGCCTACCCCGAGGATATTTCGGGAAAACCAAAGAGGATGGGCCCGCGCGCGTCCTTGCCCTTCCTCGCCCTTGTCCTGAGGTCGGCGGGTTTCTATAAGCGGGCGAAAGATGGGGGTACCGATGGGCTTTCGACAGGATCACCTGCTGGGCATTGAACAGCTGGCCCCGGATGAGATCGGGGAAATCCTTGATCTGGCGGACGATTACGTCGCCCTGTCCCGCAGCGCCGACAAGCATGGCGATGCGTTGAAGGGTCTGACCCAGATCAACATGTTCTTCGAGAATTCCACCCGGACCCAGGCCAGTTTCGAACTGGCGGGCAAGCGGCTGGGCGCGGATGTGATGAACATGGGGCTCGAGGCCTCGTCCATCAAGAAAGGCGAGACGCTGGTCGACACGGCCATGACGCTGAACGCCATGCAGCCCGATCTGCTGGTGGTGCGCCATCCCCATTCGGGGGCTGTCGATCTGCTGGCGCAGAAGGTGAACTGCGCGGTGCTGAACGCCGGCGACGGACGGCATGAGCATCCGACCCAGGCGCTTCTGGATGCGCTGACCATCCGGCGCAAGAAAGGGCGGCTGCACCGGCTGTCCATCGCCATCTGCGGCGACATCGCCCATTCGCGCGTGGCCCGATCCAACCTGATCCTGCTGGGCAAGATGGAGAACCGGCTGCGGCTGGTCGGCCCGCCCACGCTGATGCCCGCCGGCATGGCCGAGCTGGGCTGTGAGGTCTTTGAGGACATGGAAGAGGGGCTGCGCGACGTCGATGTCGTCATGATGCTGCGGCTTCAGAAGGAACGCATGGACGGCGGCTTCATCCCCTCGGAACGGGAATATTACCATCTGTTCGGCCTGGACGCCGAGAAGCTGGCCCATGCCAAGCCCGACGCCATCGTCATGCACCCCGGCCCGATGAACCGCGGTGTCGAGATCGACGGCTCCATTGCCGACGACATCAACCGGTCGGTCATCCAGGAACAGGTCGAGATGGGCGTGGCCGTGCGCATGGCCGCCATGGACCTTCTGGCCCGGAACCTGCGCGCCCGGAGGGCCGCGGCATGAGCGATCTGACATCAGGCCCGCGCGAGACGATCCACCTGTTCACGGTCGACCTGCCCGAAGACGCGCTGTGGGATTTCGTCACCGAGGACCCCGACAGCGGGGATTTCCCCCTGCGCGATGCGCTTGGCGTCGAGGCCCTGGACGAAGCCGCGGTCGAGGGGGCCGTGGCCGAGGACCTGGAGGGCATCGGCCTGACCGGGTTCCTGACCGAGGGCATCGGTGTCGAGGACAGTGCCATCGCCCCCGACCGCGCCCGCATCGACGCGCTGAGCGGATCGGTGGTGATCGTGAAGGGCGCGGGCTTTGACGGCGCGCATGTGCCGCTGCATCCGCGCGCGCCGCTGGCCCATGTGGGCAGCTGGGCGCTGACCCCGGCCCCGATAACGCTTGAGCCGCTGAGCGCCGAGACCGCGCAGGGATCCGTCCCGCCGGTGACCCCGACCGCCCCCGAGGTGACGGCCGGGCGCAACCGCTACAGCCTTTGGCTGGTGCTGGGCGCGGCGGTGCTGCTGGTGCTTGGCCTGATCCTGGCCCGCACGATGGGAGGTGGCGCATGAGCCGCACAACAGTGACCCTGACCAACGCCCGCCTGATCGATCCGGAGACCGGAGAGGAAACCCTGGGCGGGCTGACGCTGGAAGATGGCCTCATCACCGCGCGCCATGAAGGCGTGGCCGAGGGCATCGACTGTGGCGGGATGTGCCTGGCCCCCGGCATCGTCGACATCGGCGTGAAGATCTGCGAACCGGGCGAGCGGCACAAGGAAAGCTTTGGCTCGGCCGGGGCGGCGGCGGCGGCGGGCGGGGTGACCACCATGGTCACGCGTCCCGACACCGAGCCGACCATCGACAACCCCGAGACGCTGGAATTCGTCGCCCGCCGCGCGCGCGAAGCCTCGCCCGTGCGGGTCCTGCCAATGGCCGCGCTGACCAAGGGCCGCGCCGGGCGCGAGATGACCGAGATCGGGTTCCTGATGGATGCCGGGGCCGTGGCCTTTACCGATGGCGATCACGTCGTCAGCGACACCAAGGCCCTGTCGCGCGCGCTGACCTATGCCCGGTCGCGCGGCGCGCTTTTGGTGGGCCATGTGCAGGAACCGATCCTGTCCGCGGGTGCGGCGGCGACCAGTGGCAAATTCGCCTCGCTCCGCGGGCTGCCCGCCGTCAGCCCGATGGCCGAACGCATGGGGCTGGACCGCGACATTGCCCTGCTTGAGATGACCGGCGCGCGCTATCACGTCGACCAGATCACCACCGCCCGCGCCCTGCCCGCGCTGGAACGTGCCAAGCGCAACGGGCTGGACATCACCGCCGGCGTTTCGATCCACCATCTGACGCTGAACGAACTGGACGTTGCGGACTACCGCACCTTCTTCAAGGTAAAGCCGCCCCTGCGCAGCGAAGACGACCGCATGGCCGTGGTCCAGGCCGTGGCCTCGGGCCTGATCGACATCATCTGTTCGATGCACACGCCCCAGGACGAGGAAAGCAAGCGCCTGCCGTTCGAGGCCGCCGCCAGCGGCGCCGTGGGCCTGCAGACCCTGCTGCCCGCCGCCATGCGGCTGGTGCATTCCGGCGATCTGAGCCTGCCGCAGCTGTGGCGCGCGCTGTCGCTGAACCCCTCGCGCCGCCTGGGGCTGGACAGCGGCCGCCTGTCCGTCGGGGCGCCGGCGGACCTGGTGCTGTTCGATCCCGATGCGCCCTTCGTGCTGGACCGGTTCAAGCTGCTGTCCAAATCGCGCAACACCCCCTTTGACGAAGCCCGGATGCAGGGCCGCGTGCAGGCCACCTGGGTCGGCGGCACCCAGGTCTTCGGAGATCCGCTAGGAGGCCCCCAGTGACACCTGACCTGATCACCCCGCCGGCCGCCCTGTTGATTTGGGGCCTTGCCGGATACCTTCTGGGCTCGATCCCCTTCGGCATCGTGCTGGCCCGCGTCTTTGGCCTGGGCGATCTGCGCAGCATCGGGTCGGGCAATATCGGTGCGACCAACGTGCTGCGCACCGGCAACAAGACCGCCGCCGCGCTGACGCTGGTGCTGGACGGGGCCAAGGGGGCCGCTGCCGTGCTGATCGCCCGCGCCCTGGCGGGCGAGGATGCGGTGCAGCTGGCCGGCCTGATGGCCTTCCTGGGCCATTGCTTCCCCGTCTGGCTGCGCTTCAAGGGCGGCAAGGGCGTCGCGACCTTTCTGGGTCTGCTGCTGGCCTATGCCTTCCCGCTTGGCCTGGCGGCCTGTGCGACCTGGCTGGCGACGGCACTGATCCTGCGGATCTCGTCGCTGTCGGCGCTGGTGGCGGCGGCCATGGCCCCGATCTGGGCGCTGCTGCTGGGCCGCGCCGATGCCACCCTCATGCTGATCGTGCTGGCCCTTCTGGTCTTCATCCGGCACCGTCCGAACATCCAGCGGCTGCTGGCGGGGCAGGAACCGAAGATCGGCAAGAAGTAGTCACGCCCAATCGCCCCCACTGTCGTTGAATTTTTACGAAGTCTTTGATAGACCAGAGAAATTGAACAGGGGGACGATTGATGCAGCTAAGCCCATCCATGCAGGAATTCATCCTGCACTGGGGCGACATGGGATCCAGATGGGGTCTCAACCGCTCGGTCGCGCAGATCTACGCCCTTCTGCACCTTTCGCCCGATCCGCTCACCGCCGAGGAGATCGCGGGCACGCTGAATCTAGCCCGGTCGAACATCTCGAACGGGTTGAAGGAACTTCAGGCCTGGAAGCTGGTGCGCACCACGCGGCAGCTGGGCGACCGGCGGGATTACTTCACCAGCGTCGGCGACATCTTCGACCTGGTCGAGACGGTGATCGAGGCGCGGCGCGAACGTGAATTTGCCCCCACCCTGACCGCCCTGCGCGACATCCAGGGCCAGGCCGAGGGCGACGACACCCCGCCCGAAGTCCGCGCGCGCATCGCCGAAACCTACGAGATCATGCAGACCCTGGACGGGTGGTACGACGACATCTCTCAGCTGCCGCGCGCGTCCAAGCTGTCGCTGCTGCGGATCGGATCGAAGATCGGCGCGCTTCTGTCCGGCGACGCGTTGAAACCCAAGAAGAAAAAGAAAAAGGCCACCAGCTAGGTGGCCTTTTGTCTGTCCGGCGTTGCCCTGCGGCCCCTGGCGGCCGGGCTTGCGTCCATGGACGCGCCCCGGCGGGGTTAGTCGGGATCAGTCGGGATCAGTAGGAATATTCCGGGTAGATCCGTGACAGATCCCCGTTCCATTCGCCGTGATACTTCTCAAGCAGCTCATCGGCCGGCACCTGGCCGGTCTCCAGACTTTCCTTCAGCGCGTTCAGGAAATGCGTCTCGTCCGCGACAAGGCCCCCTGCCCCGGGTCGCGCCCGGTTGCGCAGGCCCGCGTCTGCGATCTCGACCACCTGGGCCGCCAGGGTCGCCATGTCGATGCCGTCGACCTTGGCCTGAAGCCCGTGTTCGCCCGCGGCCACATGCAGCGCCTCGCGCTGTTCCGCGCTCCAGCCCTTGACCAGGTCCCAGGCGGCATCCAGCGACGACTGGTCATAGGTCAGCCCGACCCAGAAGGCCGGCAGGGCGCACAGGCGGCGCCAGGGGCCGCCATCCGCGCCGCGCATCTCGATGAACTTCTTCATCCGCGCCTCCGGGAAGACGGTGGTCAGGTGATCGGCCCAGTCGGACAGGGTCGGAACCTCACCCGGCAGCGCGGGCAGCTGGCCCTTCAGGAAATCACGGAAGGACTGGCCAAGCGCGTTGATGTACTTGCCGTCGCGGTAGACGAAATACATCGGCACATCGAGAACGTATTGCACCCAGGCCTCGAACCCGAAGCCTTCGTCGAAGACAAAGGGGATCATGCCGGTGCGGGCCGCATCCAGATGCCGCCAGACATAGTTGCGATAGCTTTTTACGCCGTTCGGCTTGCCCTCGAAGAAGGGTGAATTGGCGAAGAGCGCATTGGCCACCGGCTGCAGCGCCACGGCCACGCGCATCTTCTGGATCATGTCCGCCTCGGAGGCGAAATCCAGGTTCACCTGAACCGTACAGGTCCGGCGCATCATGATCTGACCGGTGGTGCCGACGTCCTGCATATAGGCGTCCATCAGCTTGTACCGCCCCTTGGGCATCAGGGGCATGTCCTCATGCGTCCAGTCCGGCGCGGCGCCCAGCCCGATAAAGCCCACGCCAACCTTGTCGGCAATGTCCTTCACGTCGCGCAGGTGGTCGTTCACCTCGTCGCAGGTCTGGTGGATCGTCTCAAGCGGCGCGCCCGAGAGTTCCAGCTGACCACCCGGCTCAAGCGAGATGTTCGCGCCATCCTTGGTCAGGCCGATCAGCTTGCCGCCCTCTTCCAGCGGGGCCCATCCGTGGCCGTCGCGCAGCCCTTCCAGCACGGTCAGGATCGACCGTTCGCCTTCATAGGGGATGGGCTTCAGGCTGTCCTTGCAATAGCCGAACTTCTCATGCTCGGTCCCGATACGCCAGGCGTCCTTGGGTTTGCAGCCACTTTCCAGGTATTCGGAAAGCTGTTCGGGCCGCTCGATCGGGCCGCCTCCGGATTGGGGAATGGACATGGGGGCGCGGCCTCCGATCTTGCTTGTTGTCTGACAGGGATGGTCGGAAATGCCGGGGGTGTCAATGCAGACGCCGGGCCGGTCTTTCCCATATCACGGCACGGTGAGGTGCCCCCCTTGTGCGCATTTGTTCAAGCATCCGGTCGGTGCGGATCCCCGGCAGCGCGGCGAAGATATCGAAAAGCGCGTCGGCCCCTTCGGCGGTCAGCGGGATCGCCAGTTCCGGCTGGCCGTGCTGTTCCAGCACCCAGACCGGCGGGTCCGACCGGCTGTCCAGCGACAGGCGGCGGATCTCGCTGCGCGCGGCCATGCCACCGTTCAGCGGGCCGAAATAGGCGATCTGCCCTTCGTCCACGCGCACCACGCCCGGCCCGCCGCTGCCCGCGCGGAAGCGCCCGCGCTGGACCCCGGCAAAGATCAGCACCGGTGCGGCCAGGATCAGCGCCCAGCCGATCCAGGCGAGGATCCCGAAGGAACTCAGCGCCCAGTACAGCCCCAGCAGACCGACGCCCGCGCCCATCAGCGCCTCGCGCCAGCGTGCGGCCCAACCGCGCAGCTCGGGCCGGATCAGCGCGCTCATGACCAGTCGCCCAGGCAGTCCTGCCACAGCGCCATGGCCGCCACCGCCGCCGTATCCGCCCGCAGGATCCGCGGACCAAGCGACACGGGATGAGCAAAGGGCAGCGCCCGCAGCCGCTTGCGCTCTCCTTCGGAAAATCCGCCCTCGGGCCCGATGAGGATCGCCCAGGGCTGGCCCGCGACGACGCCGGACAGGGCGGAGGAGCCGCCCGCGAGGGATTCATCGCAAAACATCAACTGCCGCGCCGGGTCCCAATCGGCCAGAAGCGCGTCCAGCTTCACCGGTTCCGCCACCTCGGGCACATAGGTGCCACCACATTGCTCGGCCGCCTCGACGCAATGCGCCTGAAGCCGGTCCACCCGCACACGTTCGGAATTGGTAAATTCCGTCAGCACCGGCAGGATCCGTCGCGCGCCCATTTCAGCGGCCTTTTCAACGATGAAATCCGTGCGCGCCTTCTTGATCGGCGCAAAGATCAGCCACAGGTCCGGCACCTCGCCCTGCGGGGCCGAAAGCCCCTGGCAGGCCAGAACACCCGCCCGCTTGTTGGCCTGCACCACCTCTGTGCGCCATTCGCCGTCGCGCCCGTTGAACAGGGCCACGGCATCACCCACGCCCATGCGCATGACGTTGAAAAGATAATTGGCGTGATCGCGGTCCAGAGGAACCGTTTGCCCCTGCCCCAGGGGCTGATCTACATACAGCCTGACTTTTGCTCGTTCCATGAGGCCCAACATATGTCCGCCAACGACCCGACACCAGAGGCCGCAACCACCGAAACCGCAACCCAAACGACACAGGGAGAGGTCGCCGACGCGGTGCGCGGCAATTGGGTCGACCGCTATGCCCCCGCCTGGACGCGCCCCTACCTGCGCCTCAGCCGCGCGGACCGGCCGATCGGCACCTGGCTGCTGCTGCTGCCCTGCTGGTGGTCACTGCTGCTGGCGATGCTGTCGGACGGGCGCGCCTCACTTTCCGATCTGTGGATCGCGGTCGGCTGCGGGGCCGGGGCCTGGCTGATGCGTGGTGCGGGCTGCACCTGGAACGACATCACCGACCGCGACTTTGACGGGGCCGTGGCGCGAACCCGGTCGCGGCCGATCCCCTCGGGGCAGGTCAGCGCGAAACAGGCGGCCGTCTGGATGGCCCTGCAGGCGCTGATCGCCTTTGGCATCTTGCTGACCTTCCCGCCCGCCGCCATCGCCCTGGGCGTGCTGTCGCTGCTGCCGGTGGCGATCTATCCCTTTGCCAAGCGGTTCACCTGGTGGCCGCAGATTTTCCTGGGCCTCGCCTTCAACTGGGGCGCGCTTCTGGCCTGGGCGGCGCATACCGGATCGCTGTCCTGGCCGCCCTTCGTCCTGTATATCGCCGGGATCGCCTGGACCCTGTTCTACGACACGATCTATGCCCATCAGGACAAGGAAGACGACGCGCTGATCGGCGTGAAATCCACCGCCCGCCTGTTTGCAGACCAGACGCCGCGCTGGCTGCGCCGGTTCCTCGTGGCCTCGGTTGCGCTGATGGCCCTGACGGTGCTGGGCGCGATGCTGCCCGGGGCCAATCCGCTGGCGCTGGTGCTGGCGCTTGCCGGTCCCTGGGCCTTTGGCTGGCACATGGTCTGGCAGCTCCGGCGGCTCGACATCGACGACAACGACCGCTGCCTGATGCTGTTCCGCGCCAACCGCGATGCGGGCCTTCTGCCTCTGCCGTTTTTCGCCGCTGCCCTTCTGGTGTGATTGCGCCGCAGGGGCTTTGCCCTTAAACCCGCCGCATCGCTAAAGAACTCGCCACTACTCCGGGGCCGACATGCGTCTGTCTACAGTCACGATCCTTGGCGGCACCTTCACCGCCGCTGCCCTCCTTTCGGTGATCGTCGCCTTCTTCTCGGCCCTCGCGGTCGAACGGTCCTCGGCCGATGGCGTGCGCTACGAACTTGACCGCGAGGCGATGAACTGGGCCGATGTCACCGCCAATGGGCTGCGCATCGAACTGACCGGCACCGCCCCGAGCGAGGCGCTGCGCTTTCGCGCCATGACCCTGGCCGGCACCGTGGTCGACGCCAGCCGCGTCATCGACGAGATGGAGGTCACCGCCTCCAAGGGCATCGCCCCGCCGCGCTTTTCCATCGAGATGCTGCGCAATGACGGCCGGCTGAACCTGATCGGCCTGATCCCCGCCTCGACCGACCGGGACGAGCTGATCGCGCGCCTGTCCAAGCTGCCCGGCGTGAACGAGGTCTCGGACCTGCTGGAAACCGCCGATTATGCCACGCCGGAAACCTGGCCGCTGACCGTCGACTATGCCATCGCCGCCCTGCGCGACCTGCCCCGGTCCAAGATTTCGCTCGCCGCCGGCGATGTCACCATCACTGCCATGGCCAACAGCGCCGAGAAAAAGCGCCAGCTGGAAACCCAGCTGACCCGCCGCGCGCCCGGCCCCGTCGCGCTGACCCTGGATATCTCGGCCCCGCGCCCGGTGATCACGCCCTTTACCCTGCGCTACCTGATCGACGGCGACGGTGCCCGCTTTGACGCCTGTTCCGTCGACACCGAGGCCGCGCAGAAACGCATCCTGACCGCCGCCCGTGGCACCGGCTTTTCCGGCGATGCGCGCTGCACCCTCGGACTGGGCGTGCCTTCCCCGGAATGGGCCGAGGCGACAAGTTCGGCCATCCTCGCACTAGGCCGCATCGGCCAAGGCAGCGTCACCTTTTCCGACACCGACATCACCCTGATCGCCGCCGAAGCCAGCGACCGCGCCACATTCGACCGTGTCGTGGGGGAACTGGAGAACGCCCTTCCCGATGTCTTCGCCCTGCACGCCGTCTTCCCCGATGCGCAAGCCGCGACGCCCCAGGGCCCGGTGGAATTCACCGCCATCCTCTCGCCCGAGGGCCAGGTCCAGCTGCGCGGCCGCATCCGCGATGACCTGTCCCGCGATGCCGCCGAAAGCTATGCCAAGTCGCGCTTCGGCAGTGAAAAGGTCTATTTCGCCGCCCGCATGGACGACACCCTGCCCCAGCCCTGGTCGCTGCGCGTCCTGGCGGGCATCGAGGCGCTTTCGGCGCTGAACAACGGGGCCGTGGTCGTGCGCGAAGCCAATGTCGACGTGCGCGGCGTGACCGGCAACCAGGACGCCAGCGCCGACATCGCCCGCATCCTTTCGGAACGGCTGGGCGAAGGCGAAAACTTCTCGATCGACGTCGCCTATGACGAAAAGCTCGACCCCGAGGCCGCCCTGCCCACGCCGCAGGAATGCCTGGCCGATGTCCAGGCCATCCAGTCCAACCGCAAGATCAACTTCGAACCCGGCTCGGCCACGGTCACCGGCGACAGCCGCGTGATCCTGGACGACCTGGCCCGCGTCCTGACCTTCTGCGGCCCCGTGGCGCTGGAAATCGGCGGCCATACCGACAGCCAGGGGCGTGAATCGATGAACCTCGACCTGTCGCAGCAACGCGCCGACACCGTCCTGACCGAGCTGCGCCAGCGCCGCGTCCAGACCGGCCGTTTCGTCGCCACCGGCTTCGGGGAAACCCAGCCGATCGCCGACAACGACACCGAAGAGGGCCGCGAGGCCAACCGCCGCATCGAATTCACTCTTGTTGCCTCTGCCACCGATGAGGCCGCGGATGACGCGGCCGAAGATACGGGCACCGAATCCACCGAGACCGCCGATGAGGGCAGCGGCGACGACGTCGAAGACAACGGTGATGCGGACCCTGAAGCCTCGGATTCCTCTGGTGATTCTGCACTTGAATCCACCGATGGTTCCGACGCAGAACAGGGCAGTGCCGCGGGTCAGGAGAAGACAGAGTAATGAACAGAGCCGAGTTTGTGATCGCCATCGCGATCATCCTGTTTATTGCCTTTGGCCTTGGCTGGTTTGCCTATTGGCTGATCCACCGCTTCACCCGCGTTTCCAAGGCCGACATGGGCGAACTTGAGCGCATGGCGCAAGAGCTGCACGAAGCCGAAGAGATGCGCGACCAGGCCATCACCTACCTGCAGCAGCGCGAGGCCGAGCTGACCAACCAGCTGTCCCAGACCGAGGCCGAGCTTTCCGCCGCCATGGAAGGCCTGCGCGAAGCCCGCCACGAAGCCGAAGACCTGCGCACTCAGCTGGAACGCGGCCACTAACGCCGCCCCCGCCCCCGGAAATCGGCCCCTATAACCGACCCCTGAAACCGCCCCTATCGGGCAGGCGACCAAAGCTGGAATTCTGGCGCGGTCGGCCACGGAGTCGTCCCAAGATCAGAAATCCGTCCGGATCTGGCAGGCCATGCCGTTTTTTGCACCACGTCCTGTAGAAGTGCGGCTACAGGTCATTTCACGCGATCCAAAGCTGAACCTGGCAAGCCAAGGCCCCTCGGCCCGCCCCCGCCTACCAGCGGGTCAGCGCCGCCTCGTCCTCGTCCTTGGCAGCAACCCAGTCGGATCCGTCCGGCCCGAGTTCCTTTTTCCAGAAAGGCGCGCGGCTTTTCAGGTAGTCCATCAGGAATTCGGCCGCCTCAAAGGCGTCCTTGCGGTGCGGCGCGGCGGTAGCGACCATCATGATCGCCTCGCCCGGCTCCAGCGGGCCGTGACGGTGGATCACCAGCACGTCGCCAAGCGACCAGCGCCCCTGCGCCTCCTCGGCGATCTTGGTGATCGCCCGTTCGGTCATGCCGGGATAATGTTCGATCTCAAGCCGGCTCAGCCCGCCGTCCGCGCGCACGAGGCCGGAAAAACTGACCACCGCGCCCACGTCGCTATGCCCTTCGGAAAAGGCGTTCAGCTCTGCGCCCGCGTCGAATGCCGCGCTCTGCACCGCGATCCGCATGGCTCAGCCCCCGGTCATGGGCGGGAAGAAGGCCACTTCGCGCACGCCCGCAAGCGGCGCATCGAAATCCGCCAGCTCCTGGTCCAGGGCGACGCGCAGGGCCGACAGATCGGCAAAGGCGGCCTCGTAGCGCTCTTCCCTCGCCTTCAGCTCCTCGACCAGCTCGGCCACTGTGGCGGCCTGGGTCTCGACCACGTCCCGCGGCTGGCCGATCCTCTCGCGCACCCATGCGAAGTAAAGAACATCCATCAGTCTTCCCCCAGATGTGCGCGCGCCTTGCTGAAGTAATCCCAGCCGGTGATGGCCGTCAGCCCGGCGGCAAGCCAGATCAGGATCAAGCCGATGTAACCGGCCCATTCGGCCCGGACCAGCATGCCCCGGATCCCCAGGGGATCCTCTTCGCTGCCGTCCAGGATCGCCGTGATCATCGGCGCATCCATCCCGAAGACCGCCATGCCAAGCGTGGTGTTCAACCCGCCTTGGGCCAGAAGCAGCGCGATGGCGATCATCTGCACGGCCGTCTTCCACTTGGCCAGCTTGGTGACCTTCAGCGTGCCTGCCACATCGCCCAGGAATTCGCGCAGCCCCGACACAAAGACCTCTCGGAACAGGATCACCGCCCCAGGCAGGATCACCGCCACCTTCAGCGGCGACCAGACCGCCAGCGCCAGAAGCGCCAGCGCGACCATGGCCTTGTCGGCAATCGGATCCAGCATGGTGCCGATCCGGCTGATCTGGTTCCACTTCCGCGCCAGGTAGCCGTCGATGTAATCAGTGACCGAGGCCCCGACAAACAGACCAAAGGCCAGCCAGTCCGCGTAAGGCCGCGGGATCAGCAGGAAGACAAGGATGATCCCCGGGGCCGCCAGCAGGCGGATCAATGTGAGGATATTGGGAAGTGTCATGCGCATATCAGCCTCCTACCCTGTTCCCGACATCAGGAAAAGAACCCGAAGGTCTCACATCCCCGAATTCCCGTCCCCAGTGGCCCCGACCGCCCCGCAAGGGAAGCGCCGCAAGCGGCGCTGCAGGGGCCCTGCCCCTGGCGGCATCCTTCGAATGCCGCCACCCCGGAGTATTTTCGGCAAGATGATGGGGGATCAGGACGCCCTCGATCATCTTGCCCGAAATACTCCCGCCGGAGGCACCGGTCTGCAATCGCCCCGATTGCAGACCCATGGATCGCGTGCGCGCGGCACGCGCGCGCCTTCGGATCACCGCTCAGCCCTTTTCGTGGAAATGGGCATAGATCGTCTCGGCCATGGCACCGGAAATCCCCTCGACCGCCTTGAGATCCGCCAGCCCCGCCCGGCTCACTGCCTTGGCCGATCCGAAATGCGCCAGAAGCGCGCGCTTTCGGGCGGCACCGACGCCGGGCACCTCGTCCAGGGGGGTGGCCGACATGGCCTTGGCGCGCTTGGCGCGGTGTGTGCCGATGGCAAAGCGGTGCGCCTCGTCCCGCAGGCGCTGGATGAAATACAGCACCGGGTCGTTCATGCGCAGGGCAAAGGGCGGCTTGCCGGGGCGGTGGAATTCCTCTTTCCCGTGGTCGCGGTCCACGCCCTTGGCCACGCCCACCATCGGCAGGTCGGGCACGCCCTGTTCCTCTAGGATCTCCTGCACGGCCGAAACCTGCCCCGCGCCACCGTCGATCAGCAGCAGATCAGGCCACAGGCCCTTGTCCCGTTCGGGGTCGTCTTCCAGCAGGCGGGTCAGGCGGCGGGTCAGAACCTCTTTCATCATGCCGAAGTCATCGCCCGGGGTCAGATCCTCGCCCTTGATGTTGAACTTGCGGTACTGGTTCTTCAGGAACCCCTCTGGCCCCGCGACGATCATGCCGCCGACCGCGTTCGTCCCCATGATATGAGAGTTGTCGTAAACCTCGATCCGCTGCGGCACCAGGTCCAGGCCAAAGGCCTCTTGCACGCCCTTCAGCAGTTTGGCCTGCGTGGCGCTTTCCGACATCTTCCGGCCCAGGCTTTCGCGGGCGTTGCGGGCGGCGTTCTCGATCAGCTCGGCCTTTTCCCCCCGCTGCGGCACGGCGATCTCGACCTTGCGGCCCAGCTTCTCGCTCAACGCCTCCTCCATCAGGTCGCTGTCCTCGATCGGATGCGACAGAAGCACCAGACGCGCCGGGTCCTTGGTGTCGTAGAACTGGCCCAGGAAGGCCTGAAGCACCTCGGCCTCGGAGACATCGGCCCCCGCGCGGGGATAGAAATCGCGGTTGCCCCAGTTCTGGTTGGCCCGGATGAAGAAGACCTGAACGCAGGCCTGCCCGCCCTCCATGTGCAGGGCGATCACATCGGCCTCGGGGGTGGTGCGCGGGTTCACGCCCTGGCTTGACTGCACATGGGTCAGCGCGCGGATCCGGTCGCGCAGGGCAGCGGCACGTTCGAACTCCATCGCCTCTGACGCGTCGGACATCTCGCGGGCCAGCTTTTCCTGAACCTGGGTCGACCGACCCTGAAGAAACCGTTCCGCATCGGCGACCGAGGCGGCATAGTCGGCCTTTGAGATCTCGCCCGTGCAGGGGGCGGAACAGCGTTTGATCTGGTACAGAAGGCAGGGGCGCGAGCGACTGGAATACATCGAATCCGAGCAATTGCGCAGCAGGAAGACCTTCTGCAGCTGGTTCAGCGTCCGGTTCACCGCCCCCGCCCCCGCGAAGGGCCCATAATAGGCCCCCTTGCGTTTCTTCGCGCCGCGGTGCTTCACGATCTGGGGAAAGTCGTGGTCCTTGGTCACCAGGATATTGGGAAAGCTTTTGTCGTCGCGCAGAAGCACGTTGTAGCGCGGCTTGAGCTGCTTGATCAGGTTCTGTTCCAGCAGCAGCGCTTCGGTTTCCGTGCGCGTCGTCAGGAACATCATCGAGGCGGTTTCGCTGATCATCCGCGCGATCCGGCCCGAATGCTGCGATGAGGGGCGCGAATAATTCGACACCCGCGCCTTCAGGTTCCGCGCCTTGCCGACGTAGAGCACGCGGCTTTCCTCATCGAGCATGCGGTAGACCCCCGGGGACGAATCAAGCGTCGCCAGGAGAGAGGAAATCAGCGCGTAGCCGGTCAGGGATTCGGGTGTCGATGCGGTCATCATATCCAGATGGTGATTCTCACATATGGCTGCAAATTTCTGACCACTTGGACAAGGGATAAGACATCCACGACTTCTGTGGATAACTCTGAGGGCAAATTCTTTCCATTCAGAAAATCCCCTTGTAAACCGGGGCATTGCTGGCATTGCCTAAAAATTCAGCGCAAACATAACCCACTGATTTCAATCAATTCTTTTTCTTGACCGCGTCAACCAACTGAAATCATTAAAGTTTTGGTAACTCTTTTGTGACGTCCCGTCGAGAGGTGTACAACTTCCCCTTGGTCAGGCGGGAAGTTCACTCCAACCCGGTCACATCGGGGGTTTCCCAGGCCAGATGCTGACCGCCATCAACGCAGATCAGCTGCCCCGTGACAGCCCGCGCCGTCAGCAGATATCGCAGCGCATCGCACATGTCCTGCGGATCGCTGCCACGGCCCAGAATCGTTGCGGCGCGCTGCCTTGCGAACTGGTCCTCATCCTGCCGTCCACCGCGCAATGTCGGCCCCGGCCCGATGGCGTTGACCCGGATGCGTGGCCCCAGGGCCTGGGCGCTGGTCTGCGTCAGATCCCAAAGCGCGGCGCGCGACAGGGTGTAGGTCATGAACTCGGGCGTCAGCTTGCGCACGCGCTGATCCAGCATGTTGATTATGACGCCCCGCGCGCGCGGCTCGCCCCCGTCATCCGTTTCCACATCAGGGCATTGCGCGGCGAACCTCTGGGTCAGCACGAAGGGCGCGCGCAGGTTCGCCTCCATGTGCTTGTCCCAGCTGGCGCGGCTGGCCGTGTCGAGCGTGTCGAATTCGAAAACCGAGGCATTGTTGACCAGGCAGTCCAGCGCGCCGCCCAGCCCCTGCCCCGCGCGGTCGACAAGGGTCTGCACCTGATTTTCCTGGGTCAGATCGGCCTGCACCGTCACGGCCTTGCGGCCCTTGGCGCGGATCAGACCTGCGACCTCTTCCGCCGCCTCGCGCGATCCGCCGTAATGCACCGCCACGTCCCAGCCCAGGTCTGCCAGTTCCAGCGCAAGGGCGCGTCCGATCCGTTTGGCGGCTCCGGTTACCAGGGCGCGTGTCATGGGCTCTCCTTACATCAGCACCACGGTAACATAGCCCAGGTAGAGCGCGGTCAAGACCAGGCCCCAACGGCGGCCCAGATCGCGGCGGAACAGGACGAAGGGGGCCAGCACCAAAGCCGAGGCCAGCATGACCCACAGATCGAACTGAAGGAATTCGGGATCCACGGGGATCGTGCCGAACAGCGTCGTGACCCCGATGATGCCCAGCAGGTTGAACAGGTTCGACCCGATCACGTTGCCCATGGCCACATCCGCCTGCTTTCGCAGCGCCGCCATCACCGTCGTCGCCAGTTCGGGAAGCGAGGTGCCAAGCGCCACCAGCGTCAGCCCGATGACCGCGTCCGACACCCCGTAGGCCCGCGCGATGATCGAGGCATTGTCGACCAGAAGATCCGCCCCCATAGGCAGGCCCACAAGGCCCAGCACCACATACAGCCCGATCTTCCACCAGGGCATGTCCGGGTCCGCGCCCTCCAGGTCCGAAATCTCGTCAGCCTCCGGGGTGCAGTCCTTGCCCTCGGCCCCGTCAGCCATGTGACAGCGCGCTTCCCGGACCTGATCGCCCAGAACCACGGCCAGGCCGGCCAGAAGGATCAGGCCACTGACCCAGGTCAGCGGACCAAGGAAGGCCAAGCCGATAAAGCCGACCGTGGCCAGCAACATCATGTAATAGCTGCGTTTCGTATCGATCCGACTGGTCTGCATCCGCGACAGGATCGCGGGAAGGCCCAGCACCAGCAGCACGTTGGCCGTATTCGACCCAACCACGTTGCCAAGCGCCAGTCCCGGCTTGCCTTCGTGGATGGCGCTGATCCCGATCAGCAGCTCGGGCGCGGATGTCCCGAAGGCCACGATGGTCAGGCTGACGATCAGGGCGGGTATGCCGATCCTCAGGCTCAGGTTCACGGCGCCGCGCACCAGCACGTCGCCCGCCAACAACAGGATGGCCAGGCCAAGCCCGGTCATGATCCATGGCATCATTTATTGCCTCCGCAGGGGCAGGCCCCTTTGCCGATCTTGTACCGCCCGCAATGCGGGCATTTACGGCCAGACGCTTTTCTGAACTGGCCTGGTTTCGGCAGCTTCAGCTTGCCGAACATCGCCAACACACCCATGGCGACCAGGAATAAAGTGACGATCTTCAGGATCACGTCAGAGGCCAAGCCGGGCATAGGCCGCCCGTTCCTCGACCCCCTGCAGCGCATCCGACACGACCCGCGCCCCGAACCGCGACAGCAGCCCGCGTTTGGGCCCATAGCGGCGGAAACGCACCTTTTCACCGAACTTGGCCTTCATCACCGGGACCAGGTGGCCGATCCCGTCGACCAGCCCCAGGGCCTGGGCCTTCTCGGCCAGCCAGAATTCACCGGTGAAGATATCCTCGGACTCTTGCAGTTTTCCGGCACGACGGTCTTTCACATGGTCAATGAAGGCCGCGTGAATATCGCCGAGCAAGGCCTTGAGTCTGGTGACGTCTTCCTCTTTCTCGGGCTGGAACGGGTCCAGCATCGACTTGGACTTTCCTGCGGTGTGCACCCGACGCTCAAGCCCCTGGCGCGACAGCAGCACATGCGCCCCAAAGCTGGCCGAGATGACGCCGATGGACCCGATGACCGACGAGCGGTCTGCATGGATCTCATCCGCCGCGCAGGCCAGCCAGTAGCCGCCCGAGGCCGCAGTATCTTCGACAAAGGCATAGACGGGCACGGATTTTTCATCCGCCAGCCGCCGGATCCGCGCCGCGATCAGCGAGGATTGCACCGGCGATCCGCCGGGCGAATTGATCAGCAGGGCGACGGCCGCGGGTTTGCCCTTGCGAAAGGCGCGTTCAATGGCCGGGGCCAGCGCCTCATCCGACAGGGGCCCGCGCGGGCCGGACGAAATCATTCCCTGCAGCCGGATCACGGCGACAAGGGGGGGACGTTTCCTGATACGTTGGATCATCTGCATGACAGCGATGTAGAGGCGATGCCCCCCGCCGACAAGGCGCGACACGGGTGCCTATGCAGATTCACATGCAGTTTGACGCGCAGTTTGACGCGCTAACACCGGCAATCGGCGCACCCGGGACCTGCGCCTCGGATGCGCCGCCATCTTTCCAAGGGCGCGAAGGCCCCGACCGATCACGCCGGGGTCAGTCCCGCAGGCGCCAGCCGGTGCGGAAGATCCACCAGATGATCCCCAGGCACAGCGCGGTGAACCCGGAAATCGCCATAAGGCTGATCCCGATCGGCACATCCGCCAGCCCGAAGAACGCCCATCGGAACCCCGAGATCAGGTAGACCACCGGGTTGAACAGGGTCACGGTCTGCCAGAAGGGCGGCAGCATCGAGATCGAATAGAACGACCCGCCAAGGAACACCAAGGGCGTCACGATCAGCAGCGGAACCAGCTGCAATTGTTCGAAATTCCCGGCCCAGAGCCCGATGATGAACCCCATCAGCGAAAAGGACACGCAGGTCAGCACCAGAAAGGCGATCATCGCCAGCGGGTTCTGGATCGTCAGATCCACGAATAGCGACGCGGTGCCCAGGATCACCACCCCGATGAACAGCGACTTGGTCGCCGCCGCGCCCACATAGCCCGCGACGATTTCCAGAAACGACACCGGGGCCGAGAGCAGTTCGTAGATCGTGCCGATGAACTTGGGAAAGTAGATCCCGAAGGACGCGTTCGAGATCGACTGCATGATCACCGACAGCATGATCAGCCCCGGCACGATGAAGGCCCCATAGCTGACCCCTTCGACTTCCTGGATGCGGCTGCCGATGGCGGTGCCGAAGACCACGAAATACAGCGACGTCGAAATCACCGGAGAGATGAAGCTTTGCAACAAGGTGCGGAAGAACCGCGTCATTTCATAGCGATAGATCGCCCAGACGGCCGTCAGTTTCATGCCGCACTCTCCTTCACCAGGCCCACGAAGATCTCTTCCAGCGACGATTGCCGGGTCGAGATGTCGCGCAGGCCGATGCCTGCCCCGCTCAGCGCCGACAGAAGCGCGGTGATCCCCGTGCGGTCCTGTTTCGTGTCATAGGTATAGACCAGCGCCGCCCCGTCCTGCGCCAGCGTCAGGTCGAACTCGGCCAGCCCGGCCGGCACGGACGCCAGCGGTTCGCGCAGCTCGATCGTCAGTTGTTTCTGGCCCATGCGGGCCATCAGGGCGGTTTTGTCCTCGACCAGCAGCAGCTTGCCACCGTTGATGACGCCGACCCGGTCCGCGATGGCCTCGGCCTCTTCGATGTAATGGGTGGTCAGGATCACGGTGACGCCGTCGCGCTTGAGATCGGCGACGATGTCCCACATGTCCTTGCGCAGCTCTACGTCGACGCCGGCGGTCGGTTCGTCCAGGAACAGCACCTTGGGATCGTGGCTTAGCGCCTTGGCGATCAGCACCCGGCGTTTCATCCCGCCCGACAGCTCTTTGGTTTTGCTGTCCTTCTTGTCCCACAGCGACAGGCGGCGCAGGATCTTTTCCAACGCCGCATCGTCGCGCGACTTGCCGAAAAGCCCGCGTGTCAGCCGCACGGTGTTCCAGACGGTTTCAAAAGGCTCCAGGTTGATTTCCTGCGGCACCAGCCCGATCAGGCTGCGCGCCTGCCGGTACTGCGCCACGGTATCAAAGCCGCCCACGGTGACCGACCCGCTGCTGGGCATGGTGATGCCGCAGATGGTCGAGATCAGCGTCGTCTTGCCCGCGCCGTTCGGCCCGAGCAGCGCCAGGATCTCACCCTCTTCGATGTCCAGTGTCACGCCTTTCAGCGCTTCGAACCCACCCTTGTAGGTCTTTTTCAGATCATTGATCTGCAAGATCGGTGCCATGACCCATCCTCCTGTTCGCAGGGCGACAACCTAGCCCCGCCCCCCGCGCCCGGCCAGTGCGGATTTCGCCAGAGCACCTTGCAAAAACGCACAGAGCCGCGCGGACCAAGGGCCGAGACTGCGGAAACGTCTGATTGTGCAGGGGATGCCCGGCCAAGGCCAGGGTCAGGATCAGGGCAACAAAAAACCGCCCCGAGGGGCGGTTCTTTGGTCAAGTGGCGGACCGAGGAGGATTCGAACCCCCGACCCCTTGATTCGTAGTCAAGTACTCTATCCAGCTGAGCTATCGGTCCGTAGGGCGTGCATTTAGACCCCACCCCGGGGGAGCGCAAGCAGAAACTTGCAAGAAAAGTGACAAAGTTTCGATGCGGGCGTTTGGCGGCATTTTGCGGGGCATATCGGGCGGGCATCTGGCGCGGTTGCGCACCAGCTGACGGGGCACGCATCACTCGGCGGCCGGATCCAGCGCGGCAAGGGTCTTGGGCAGGACAATGCGGAACCGAGTGCCCGTGGCGTCGGTCCGGTCCAGCATCAGGCGGCCGCCGTGGCCGCGGATCAGCTCGGCCGAGATGGCAAGGCCCAGGCCCGCGCCACCGCGCCGCGTGCCGCCGGTGAAGGGGGTGAACAGGTTCTCCTGCGCCTTGGGCGGCAGGCCGGGGCCGGTGTCGGTCACCTGGATGACCCAGCTGGCCTCGTCCTCTTCGGCGAAGACCGAAATCTCGCCCCCCTGCCCGGTCGCAAGAATCGCCTGCCGGGCGTTGCGCACCAGGTTCAGCAGAACACGGTGAAGCTGTTCGCTGTCCGCCCGCACCATCAGCGTGGCGGGGATGTCTTCCGAGAAGCTCAGGTCTGCGTCACCGATCGCCAGCCGTTCACCGTCGATCACGTCGCCCACCAGTTCGGCCAGCGGCACCATGGCCAGGCGCGGCGCAGGTTCCTCGGCCCGGCCAAAGGCCAGCGTGCTTTCACATAGGTTCACCGCCCGCGTGATCGAGCCGACCAGCTTGGGAGCCAGGCGTTTCACGGTCGGATCCTCGGATTGCTCCAGCCGGTCGGTGAACAGCTGCGCCGAGGTCAGGATATTGCGCAGGTCATGGCTGATCTTGGCCACGGCCCCGCCCAATTGGGCCAGGCGTTCCTTTTGCTTCAATGCGCCGGTCAGCTCGGTCTCAAGCGCCTTCAGCGCCTGTTCCGCCTCGCGCAGTTCTGTCACCCCAGCGGAGGGTTCGATGATGCGACGGGTGTCCTCGGGCGCGGCGGCATAGCTTTGCATCTGTTCGATGACCCGCTTGATCGGCCGCACCAGCAGCGCCCGCACCGCCAGGAACAGAAAGGCCGAAGTCAGCGCCGAGATCGCAAAGCTCAGCCACAGGATTCGCCAGCCATAGTCGATCATCGCCAGCCGCAATCCGGCCGTGGGCATCGTCACCTCGATCAGCAGACCGGCCTCGCGCACGGGGTTACCGATCACCCGGATCACCCGCGGCTCGGGGTCCACCAGCCGCTGCAGCGCATCGCGCATCAGCGTCCAGGGGCCGGCGTCGCGCAGATCGAAGGTCTGGGTCACTTCCCCCGGCACGGGTGACGACAGGATCAGCTGCCGCGCCTCGTCACGGCGCAGCACGACGTTGTAAACCTCGGCATTGCTTAGAAGTTCTTCTTCCAGATCGGGGCTGATGAAGTCGCCCGTCAGCAGGGCCAGCGACGCGATCTGCGCCCGTTCCAGACGCGACAAAAGATAATCCTGCCGGAACCGCGCCACCGAGGGCACGAAGATCATGACCTCGGCCAGCATCACGAAGAGCACCGTGAGGATCAGGAAACGTCCGGAAAGAGATCGCAGCATTGTCAGTCCCGGTCCGCGGGTCTAGGGCACCAGACGCTGAACCGCCCGGGCCACCCGCTCAACCCACGGATTACCAAATAGTTTCTCCGAGAAATAGGTGCCAGTTACCGCTTTGCCCAGTTCCGCGACGGTCGGATAGGGCAGAACCATCCCAGAAAGCTTCGACAGACGGGTGCCTGCGGCCATCGCCTGCGCCCAGGGGGCCAGCATTTCCCCCGCATGAGCGGCCACGATCGTCACCCCGACAGGACGCCCGCGATGCAGGATCAGTTTCATCCACCCTTCGGTGGCGCGATCCGCCCGGGCACGGTCGTTCTCGGCCAGATCCTTTCGGATCACCTGAATTCTTTCATGGGCCTTGCGGGCCTCGACCTCGGTCAGGCCGATCTGCGCCAGTTCGGGCGCGCCATAGGTGACGCGCGGAATCATCGCGTGATCCGCCTTGGCGGGAAGGCCCAGCACCGCCTGACGGATCACGAGACCCGCATGATAACCCGCCACATGGGTGAACGAGGGCGCATCCGCCACCACGTCGCCGATGGCATGGATCCGACGGTTCGACGTACGCAGCCGCGCGTCCACCGCGATGCCCTTGCGGTCATGTGCCACACCGGCGGCCTCAAGCCCCAGCCCTTCAACCGTCGCCGCCCGTCCGGTGGCGACCAGAAGATGCGACCCTTTGATCCTGTCGCCGTTCCTGTCGCCGTCCAGATCCAGCCAGGGGCCGTCTGGCCCCCGCCCCGCCGCCTGCACTGTCGCCCCTTCCCGCACGTTGACGCCTTCGCGCAGGAGCGCCTGGCGCAGCACACCCACAGCCTGCCCGTCCTCGCGGTTCAGGATGGTCCCGGCCTCGACCAGCGTGACCTGCGCCCCGAGACGGCGGAAAGCCTGCGCCAGTTCGACCCCGATCGGCCCACCGCCCAGCACGATCAGATGCCGGGGCCGTTCGCGCAGGTCAAAGATCGTCTCGTTCGTCAGGTAACCTGCATCCTCCAGCCCCGGGATCGGCGGAATGGCCGGGCGCGATCCGGTGGCGATGACGAAACGACGGGCGGTCAGCCGGCGCCCCTCGACCTCCAACGCGTCAGGCCCGGTGAACCGCGCCATACCCCGAATAACCGTGACGCCAAGGCCTTCGAACCTTTCCTGGCTGTCGTGCGGGGCGATCTGGGCGATCACATCTGCGACGTGCTCCATCACCTTGGGAAAATCGACCACGGGTTCGACCGCTTCGATGCCAAAGACTTCGGCCTCGCGCATGGCCTGCGCCCGGGCGGCGGCGGCGATCAGCGCCTTGGACGGCACGCAGCCGGAGTTCAGGCAATCCCCGCCCATCGCGCGCGCTTCAATCAGAGCAACCCGCACCCCCATCTGCGCCGCGCCAGAGGCAACCGACAGCCCCGCAGCCCCCGCCCCGATGACGATCAGGTCGAAATGATCCGCGTTCTCTTTCATGTCGCTCTCCTTCATACCGGGGCCTTCCCGCGCAACAGGACCGGGATCAGCGACAGCGCCGCCAGCCCAAGCAGCGGCAGCAGGATATGCGGCTGGAAGATCACGCCAAGATCCGGGCGTCCGCCGTCCTCAAGCACGCGGCCCAGCCCGGCCCCGACCGAGGTATAGACCAATGCGCCGGGCAGGATGCCAAGCGCGGTCGAAATCGCAAAGCGGCCAAGCGGCACGTTCAGAAGCGCAGGCAAAAGGTTTGCCGCAAAGAAGGGAATGACAGGCACAAGCCGGATGAAGAACAACATCGACCATTGGTTTCGGTCCAGCCCCCGCTTGAACCGCGCCACGCGCCCTTCGCTGGCCTCAAGCCGCGCGGCGATGCCCCGGCCAAAGCCCGCACGCACCGCCAGAAAGATGCCGATCGCGCCCAGGGTCGCCCCGGCCACGTTCAGCGCCGTGCCCGGCCAAATGCCAAACAGGAACCCGCCCGTCAGTGTCGCGATCGTTGCCCCGGGCAGCGACAGCGCCACGATGCCCGTGTAGGCCAGCACCAGAAGAAGCCCGGTCAGGACCGGATGGGCAGCCCGATAGGATTGCAGCGCCTCGTGCCCGGATTGCAGGGCCTCGAACCCCAGCCGGTCGCCAAGGGCGACATAGGCCAGACCGGCGGCCAGGATCAGCAGGGCCAGCGGTCCGAAACGGCGCAACGGGGAGGGGCGGGTCTGGACAGTCATCAAGCGGGCTTTGTGGTTGGTGCAGGATCCGCAAAGAATGGCCGCGATGGCGGCACGGGGGAAGCCCCCTCACGCGGCAGTGATGCGCTGTTATAAAGGCGCACTTTAGGCAGATGCCGGGACCAAGGGGCACCGAAGCCCGCAATGCTCGACACAGCCGCCTGAACGACGCTAGACAGGCGGGCGAACGACAGACAAATGACCGGCCGGATCAGCCCCGCGCCACGCTTTGCACCCGGGCACCGGGGAAATCGCGAAATTCCCGCTCTGCCCGTTTGACATAATCCCAACCCACCCCTATAGAGCGGGCTTCGAACACCTGCGGACCGGCGGGCGATTCCCGCACACCCCGGCCCCGCGATCTGGACACCTTGCGCCCCGCTACGGCGCGCCACACGCCGCAAGGCGCAAGTAAACGGAGACGGAGCGATGAAACGCACCTACCAACCCTCGAACCTCGTGCGCAAACGGCGTCACGGCTTCCGCGCACGTATGGCCACCAAGGCCGGCCGGAAGATCCTGAACGCACGTCGTGCCCGCGGCCGCAAGTCGCTGAGCGCATAAGACGCGGCCCGGACGCCCCTGGCGGTCCGGGATCGGATATCGATTTGAAAAACCGCCGGGGCGTCTGTCCGGGCGGTTTTCGCTTGTCTGCCCGTCTTTTGAACAGCCGCCGCTTGATTGCCATTCACGTGGCACAAGGCACGCCCTTCCCTTGCCGTTACAGGTCGCCATGCCCCACACCGTCGAGACCCTGCGCAAACGCCCCGAGTTCCTGGCCTGCGCCCGCGCGCGGCGGCAGGGCACCAAGGGCATGCTGGTCCAGGCCCGGGCGCGCGGCGATGACGACCCGCTGATCCGGGTCGGGTTCACCTGTTCCAAGAAAGTCGGCAATGCGGTGGCCCGCAACCGCGCCAAACGGCGCCTGCGCGAAGTGGCGCGGCTTCTGCTGCCCGAGAACGGCAAACCCGGTTGGGATTACGTGCTGATCGGCAGCCGGGGCAACACCGCCGAGAGGGACTTTGCCGACCTGCAGCAGGATTTTCTTTACGCCCTGCGGAAGCTGCACGGATGAGCCCCCTGGCCACCCTGTTTTCGCTGCCCGTGCGGGCCTATCGCGCGGTCTTTTCCCCCTGGGTCGGGCACAATTGCCGTTATGATCCCACCTGTTCGGCCTATGCGCTGGAAGCGCTGCGGAAACATGGCGGGATCAAGGGCGGCTGGCTGACCCTGCGGCGGATTTCGCGCTGTCACCCCTGGGGCGGCATGGGCGTGGACGACGTTCCCGACTGATCCCCATCTGACCGCGCCATGGCTGGCGTCGCGGCGCATGTCTCCTCGGTCCGGCAGGGCCGGTCCTCCTCGACCTCAGGAAAACGCCCGCCCGGGATCGAAGGCGGCAATGTCCTGGTTCGGCTGACGCCCTTCCGCCAGATCGGTGATGATCCGCCCGGTGATCCCGCCCAGGGTCAGGCCCAGGTGCTGATGCCCGAAGGCATGCAGGATCCGGTCCGATCCCGGCGCAAAGCCGATCGCGGGCAGCGAATCCGGCAGGGTCGGACGGAAGCCCAGCCAGCTGCTGTCCGGGTCCGGCAAGGGGCCCAGCATCTCTTGCCCGCGCCGTTTCAGATAGGCCAGCCGCCCAGCATTGGCCGGCGCGTCCAGCCCCGCGATCTCGACCGTTCCGGCCAGCCGCAGCCCCCGCGCCATGGGCACGGCATAGAAACCGCCCTCGCCCCAGCCGACGGGCCGGGTGACGCGCGCGGCCTCGCCCGGGAACATCAGGTGATAGCCGCGTTCGGTGCCCAGGGGCAGGTTTTCGGCCCCGCTCCCCGTGATCCGGCCCGAGAACGCCCCCGCCGCCACAACCGCCCGCCGGGCGGTGACCGCGTCCGCATCCGTGCTGATGACAACCCTCTCGCCCTGCTGCGCCACGGACAGCACCCGCTGCGACAGATGCGCGCCGCCTTGGGCCAGGAAAGCCGCGTGGAAGCGGCCGACAAGCGCCTCGGGGTCGCGGATGTGACGGGCATCGGGGAAATGCACCGCGCGGGCGATGCTCAGGCGCAGCCCCGGCTCGGCCTCCTGCGCCTGTTCCGGGGTCATCTCTTGCCAGTTCACCCCCAGGTCGCGCCGCCGGATTAGCCCCGCTTCGGCCCCCTGCCCGCCGGCCCGCGTCGACCAGACCGAGATCTGGCCCCTCGCCACCACCAGGTCCCCGGCCCCGGCAGCCTCGATCAGAGGGTTCAGCCCGGCGTCCGCATGGGCCAGCACCCCGGCCAGCGCCGCGGCGATCCGCGACGACGGCTTGGCCCGACAATTGGCGAGGAACCGCAGCATCCACAGCGGATGGCGCAGCGCATGGCCCCAGCTGACCGAAAGCGGCGTGTTGCTGCCCAGAAGCAGCCCCGGCAGCCCGCTCAGGACCGAAGGGTCATTGACCGGCAGGCAGGCATAGGTGGCGATGGTGCAGGCGTTGCCCGAACTGGTGCCCGATCCCGGCGCGGCCGGGTCGATCAGCACCACCCGATGTCCACGCATTGCCGCCCACAGGGCCGTGCTGACGCCCACGACACCGGCCCCGATCACCGCCAGGTCATAATCGCTCATGGCCCGCCCTCCTGTTGCCTCCCTGTTGTGATGTCAAAAGACACCATCCCTCTTCCCCCGGACAGCGCAAAATGCGATAGCGCGCCCATGCTCGACGATCTTGATGATATCCACCCGCTGTTCCACGGTGCCCCCAAAAGCACCGAGTTCAAGAAGCTGCGCAAACGCATCGTGCAGAACGTGCGCGAGGCGGTGGACCAATATGGCATGGTCGAACCGGGCGCGCGCTGGCTGGTCTGCCTGTCGGGCGGCAAGGACAGCTATACCCTGCTGGCCATCCTGCACGAGCTGAAGTGGCGCGGGCTTCTGCCCGTCGACATCCTGGCCTGCAACCTGGATCAGGGGCAGCCCGGCTTTCCCGCCACCGTCCTGCCCGAATTCCTGGAAAAGATGCAGGTGCCGCACCGCATCGAATACCAGGACACCTATTCCATCGTCGTCGACAAGGTGCCCCAGGGGCGGACCTATTGCGCGCTGTGTTCGCGTCTGCGGCGCGGCAACCTCTATCGCATCGCGCGCGAGGAAGGCTGTTCCGCCGTCGTCCTGGGCCATCACCGCGATGATATCCTTGAGACCTTCTTCATGAACCTCTTCCACGGCGGCCGCCTTGCGACCATGCCTCCGAAGCTGGTGAACGAAGAAGGCGACCTGTTCGTCTATCGCCCCCTCGCCCATGTGGCCGAGGTCGATTGCGAGAAATTCGCCCGCGCGATGAACTATCCGATCATCCCCTGCGACCTCTGCGGATCGCAGGACGGGCTGCAGCGCCAGCAGGTCAAGCAGATCCTGGATGGCTGGGAAAAGAACAGCCCCGGACGGCGTCAGGTGATGTTCCGGTCGCTGATGAACATCCGGCCCTCGCATATGCTGGACCCCAAACTGTTCGATTTTGCCGGGCTGATGCGTGACATGGCCGCGCCCGCGCAGGATCACGGCGAGGCAGGCGAAATCCCGAAGCTGCGTTAAACAGCTGTTGAAACCTTGGCGTTAGCCTGACCCGGAACCGATTTCCGGGGGCAGGATGAAACGGCCATTCAGTATACACTTACGATCCCTGCGCGATCGCCTGCGGCGGATGCTGATCGGGCCGCAGACGCTGGCCTTTCTGCCGGCGCTTGCCCTGGCCGCCTTCTGGTTCGCCGGCGAACCCGGGTTGATGGCGACGGCGCTTGGGCTGCCCGTGCTGTTCGCCCTGCTGGGCGGTTTCAACGCCACCGCGCCGAAACATGTGCAATCCTGCGATCCCGTCACCGGCCTGCCGCTGCATGACACCCTGGCCAAGACGTTGCAGGCGGCCATGGACGGCACGCTGTCGACCCGGCGGGCGACCGGATGCTACATGGTGGCGATCGACGATTTCGACGTGATTACGGATCGTTACGGACGATCCGCCGCAGATCACGTGCTTCAGAAAACCGCGCAACGCCTGCGCATGGTGCTGCGCGATGGCGATATCATCTGCCGCACCGGCCACGCCAGTTTCGGCGTTGCCCTGGCCCCGGTGATGCAACTGGATATCGAAACCGCGATCCAGCTGGCCAGCCGCCTGCAATCCGGGGCCGAAGAACCGATCATCCTGGATGGCACGGTGATCTATGTCTCGGTCTCGATCGGCTTCTGTCAGGGCAGCCGCGTGCCGGAGAACTCGGGCCAGGGGCTGATGGATGCGGCCGCCACCGCCCTGGGCGAGGCGATCCGCAACGCGCCTTCGGCGATTCGGTCCTATTCCGACGAATTGCGCCGCACCGAACGCTCGCGCCACATTTTCGCGGATGAGGCCGCCGCCGCCCTGGACAGCGGGGATATCCTGCCGCATTTTCAGCCCCAGGTCTCGACCGACACCGGCCGCATCACCGGGTTTGAGGCTCTCGCCCGGTGGACCCACCCCGAACGCGGTGCCATCGCCCCGGCGGATTTCCTTCCCGTGCTGGAAAACGCTGGCAAGCTCGCCCGCCTGGGCGAGGTCATGTTGAACCGATCGCTGGCCGCGCTGCGGGCCTGGGATGATGCCGGGCTGGACGTGCCAACCGTCGCGGTCAACTTCTCCTCGGATGAGCTTCGAAACCCCAAGCTGATCGACAAGGTGAAATGGGAGCTGGATCGATACGAACTCGACCCCTCGCGCCTGTCGATCGAGGTTCTGGAAACCGTTGTTGCCGCCTCTCCCGAGGATGTGGTGTCGCGCAATGTCAACGGCTTGGCCCGTCTGGGCTGCCGGATCGACCTGGATGATTTCGGCACCGGGCATGCTTCGATTTCCTCGATCAGGCGCTTTGCCGTCGGCCGGATCAAGATCGACCGCAGCTTTGTCATGAAGGTCGATCGCGACGCAGAACAGCAGCGCATGGTGGCGGCGATCCTGACCATGGCCGAACGCCTGGGCCTGGAAACCCTGGCCGAGGGGGTGGAAACCCCCGGCGAACACACGATGCTGGCGCAATTGGGCTGTGACCACGTTCAGGGGTTCGGCATCGGCCGCCCCATGCCCTTCGACAATACCGAAGACTGGCTGCGCAAACACAGCGCCCGCATGGCCGAGGCCCCGCGTATTTCTCGCGGTAGTTAGATAGGGGTTTGTGGGGATCAAAGAACGACGGAAGGTGTCGGACTTAGGGCATTGTGAAGCGCCGAAGCGCCAATGTGGCCAGCTCCGAAGTGCCAAGCCTTTCCTATGGCATGGCGGAGACCCCGTCGCAGTTGCCGACACGGGCACGGACAGGGACAGGGACAGGGACAGGGACAGGGACAGGGACAGGGACAGCGCACGAGGGTTAAAGTTCAAGGTCCAAAGTTCGAGGCCAAGGCTCGAAGGGTGGTAGGTGCGTCGCATCGCTCCGTCTCCGTTGACTAACGCCTGCCGGGGTTTTGCGTGTGGCATGAGGCGCGCCGAAACAGGGAGCAAAATGCAGGGCCGGCATCACCGTCAGGGCTAACACCGGCACGGCTGACACGGGCACGGCTACGATCAGCGACAGCGACAGCGACAGCGACAGCGACAGCGACAGCGACAGCGACAGCGACAGCGACAGCGACAGCGACACAGCTCTGCCAGGGCCAAGCCCGGAGCAAGCGAGATCGGAAACAGCACAGCAAGAAACAACACGGCAGAAAACAACACGACCTGAAACAACACGACCAAAAACAGCAAAGCCGCGAACGGCAGGACTCGATACCGCCCCTGGGACGACTCTCCCAACGATAAACAGGCCAATGATCACGTTTTCCCGATTCCGCCTTGACCTTTGATGCCTTCCTCTGTTGAACCCACCTACCTTTCAAATTCGAACGGAACGGGCGCAATGGACGACCAGAATAAGAACCTAATCCTCGCAACGGTGCTCAGCTTCGTGGTGATCGTCGTCTGGTTCCTGCTATTCCCGCCGCCCGAAGCGACCCAGGATCCGAACGCCGTGACGGCCTCGGAAAGCACCCAGGCGGAAGAGGCCGCGCCGATGACGCCCACGGCGCAGCAGGCGACAACGACCACCGCGCCTTCCGCGGCGGCCCCCACGGTCCAGGCCGATGAACCGGCCCCCCGCCTGCAGATCGACACCCCGCGCCTCTCCGGCTCGATCAACCTGCGCGGCGGCCGTCTGGATGACCTCAAGCTGAAGGACTACCTGACCGACCTCGACGCCGATGCGACCCAGGTCACCGTCCTGCGCCCCGAAACCGAACGCGATCCGTTCTATGCGCTGTATGGCTGGATCCCCGTTTCGGGTGTCGATGCCGCCGCCGTTCCCGGTGAAGACGCGCTCTGGACTGTTCAGGGTGACGGCCAGCTGACCCCCGAAACCCCGGTCGTTCTGACCTGGGACAACGGGGCCGGCCTTGTCTTCACGCGCACCATCTCGGTCGATCAGGATTACATGTTCTCGGTCTCCCAGGGGGTCGAGAACACCACCCAGGGTACGGTCAGCCTGCGCCCCTATGCGCTGCTGCGCCGCCATGGCATCCCCTCGGACCTGAAAAAGTTCTTCGTTCTGCACGAAGGCCTTGTCCGCATGTCCGATGGTGAGCTGGAAGAAGCCAAATACGACAAGATCGAGGATTTCGACACCGACGACCGCGAAGGCGTGCCCGCCGAACGGATCGAAGTGGCGGAAAGCGGCTGGATCGGCTTCACCGACCACTACTGGATGTCGACGATCATTCCGCAGGCCGGCTTCCGCTCGACCGCGAAATACTTCCCCGGCCGCGCGATCTTCCAGACCGATGCCGTTCTGCCCGCGCTTGAAGTCCCCGCCGGGGCCACCGCCAGCAGCGACAGCCGCTTGTTCGCCGGTGCAAAGGAATGGGAAACCATCCGCACCTACCAGAACGACGAAGGCGTGACCCGCTTCCTCGACGCGATCGACTGGGGCTGGTTCTTCTTCCTGACCAAGCCGATCTTTGCCGTGCTGCACTGGCTGAACAGCCACATCGGCAACATGGGCTGGTCCATCATCGCGCTGACCATCCTTCTCAAGGCGATCCTTTTCCCGCTGGCCTACAAATCCTACGCCTCGATGGCGAAGATGCGTGAGCTTCAGCCCGAGATGGAGAAGCTGAAGGAAAAGGCCGGCGACGACCGCCAGGCGATGCAGAAAGGCATGATGGAGCTGTACAAGAAGGAAAAGGTGAACCCCGCCTCGGGCTGTCTGCCGATCCTTCTGCAGATCCCGATCTTCTTCTCGCTCTACAAGGTGATCTTCGTCACGCTGGAGCTGCGCCACGCCCCCTGGGTCGGCTGGATCCGCGACCTCAGCGCGCCCGATCCCTCGTCGATCCTGAACCTGTTCGGTCTGCTGCCCTTTGCCGCGCCCGATCCGGAAAGCTTCATCGCGATCCTGTCGCTTGGCGTGCTGCCGATCCTGCTGGGTATCTCGATGTGGCTGCAGCAGAAGCTGAACCCGGCGCCCACGGACCCGACGCAGCAGATGATCTTTGCCTGGATGCCCTGGGTGTTCATGTTCATGCTGGGCAACTTCGCCTCTGGCCTGGTGCTTTACTGGATCACGAACAACACCATCACGTTCATCCAGCAGTATGCGATCATGCGCAGCCACGGGTTCAAGCCGGACGTTTTCGGCAATATCCGCAAAAGCTTCAGCCGCAAGAAAAAGGCCGAAGGAAAATGACGGCGCGTGTTGCGCATCTCTTCCGCCACCCGATCAAGGCCATAGGCCGCGAAGAGGTGACAGAGGTTGACTTGATCGCCGGGCAGACACTGCCCGGCGACCGTCGTTTTGCCGTGGCCCATGAGGCCGCGAAGCTTGAGGACGGGGCTTGGAATCGCTGTGTGAACTTCATCCGGGGTGCCTCCTCGCCCCAGCTGATGGCCGTCACCCTGCGATCGGACGGCGATCTGCTGCACCTCAGCCACCCTGACCGCCCCGATCTGACCATCGATCCCGCCACGGATGGCCCCGCGCTGGTCAACTGGGTTGCGCCGCTGGTGGCCGAAGGCCGCGCCGCGCCGACGCATCTGGTGCCGGCCCCCGCCGACCGCGGGCTGACCGACACCAGCGCCCCGAGTATTTCCATGGCCAGCCTGGCCAGCCACGACCACGTCGCCGCCAGGGCCGCGCATCCCTTCCAGATCCACCGCTGGCGCTGCAACATCTTCCTGGACGGCCCCGCGCCCTGGGAAGAATTCGACTGGGTCGGCAAGACGCTGAAACTGGGTGAGGCCGAGGCCCGCGTCGAACGTCGCATCGACCGCTGCATGGCCACCACCGTCAACACCGACACCGGGCAGCGCGATGTGCCCACGCTCGATATTCTGAAAGACCTCGGACACCAGGACTTCTCGGTTGCGCTGATCGTGACCAAGGGCGGCCGCCTGCGCACCGGGGACGAGGTGACCCTGCTATGATGCCCCTGCCCTTCCCCGCTGTAGAAGAACCCGATGACGCCGCCCGAGAACTGGGCCGCAAGCTGTTCGCGGGCGAAACCCAGTTCGTCAAAGGCGTCGTTGCCATGGACGGCCTGCCCCCCGCCGACCGGATGGAGGTCTGCTTTGCCGGGCGGTCCAACGTGGGCAAATCCAGCCTGATCAACGCGCTGACCGGGACCAAGAACCTGGCGCGGGCCTCGAACACGCCGGGCCGGACGCAGGAAATCAACTATTTCACGCTTGGGGAAAAAGGCTTCCTGGTAGATCTTCCCGGCTATGGCTACGCCAATGCGCCCCTGCCTGTGGTCGAGAAATGGCAGCGCCTGCTGAAGCAGTACCTCAGCGGCCGCCAGACCCTGCGCCGCGCCTTCGTACTGATCGACGCGCGCCACGGGGTGAAAAAGGTGGACGAGGACATCATGTCGCTTCTCGACAGCGCCGCCGTGACCTTTCAGACGGTGCTGACGAAAATCGACAAGGTGCGGAAATCCGATCTGGAGAAAAGCCTGCGCATCACGCGTGAGGCGCTGGCGAAACATCCCGCCGCCTATCCCGAACTGGTTCTCACCAGCTCGGAAAAGGGCGACGGGATCGCGACCCTGCGATCGATCATCGCGGGAATCGACTAGGTCCTATCAGAACCGGAAACCGAGGCGTGCCTCGATCGTGTTGCCGGTCAGGTCGTTCCCAGACCCGGCAAAGTTGTCGTATTCGTTGTACAGGTACTCGGCACCCAGGCTGACACCGTTGTTGAAACGGTATTCCATGCCGACACCCGCCACATAGCCGTCGCCGTTGCCGGCGCTGCTTTTGGCGTTGGTATAGCCGCCGACACCATAGACCAGGGTCGAACCGGCGTCATAGCCCAGGCGCGCCTTGACGCGGGTCACCTGGTTCAGGGCCGTGCCACCGATGTTGATGTCATTGCCCAGGTACTGAAGTTCCGCACCCGCGACATAGTTGCCGAAGTCATAGTCGTAACCGGCGTATCCCCCAAGGCTGGCACCATTCCCCGAGGTACCGCCGATGGAATAATCGCCATAGCCAAGCGCGGACCCGACATAAGCGCCCGTCCAGTCGTCGGTCGTCAGGACCGGCGGGGCGGGTTGCGTGATGACGGGATCGGCCGGAGCCGCGACGGGGTTGCCTGCAGAGACCGCACCTGCGCCTGCCGTAACTGCGATGGCGGAACCGATGACGATGGTCTTGATGTGTTTCATTATTCTACTCCGTTATTTCCTTTGGCGCTTGCGCGCGCTCATCAGGACAACGCGGCATTTGGGGTATGGGTCCATCTGATGCAAACGGCGCGGCACAAATGCGCCGATGCAGCCCTTGGCAGCGGCGGATTGTGGCCGTATCAACAAGGCTGACCCAGCAAAGGGGCCTTGATATGAGAAAACAGACCGCCATGAACCGCGACTGGATCGCCACCGCCCGCACGCTTTCCGAAGCCCTGCCCTATCTGCAACGCTACGAAGGCGCGATTGTTGTCGTGAAATTCGGTGGCCACGCCATGGGCGACGACGAAGCGATGGAAATCTTCGCCCGCGATATCGTCCTGATGCGCCAGGTCGGCGTGAACCCGGTGATCGTCCACGGCGGCGGCCCCATGATCAACGAGATGCTGGAACGTCTTCAGATCAAGTCCGAATTCGTCAACGGCAAGCGCGTCACCGATGCCGCCACCGTCGAGGTGGTGGAAATGGTCCTCTCGGGCCGGGTGAACAAGCGCATCGTCCAGGCGATCAACGACATGGGCGGCAAGGGCGTCGGCCTGTCGGGCAAGGACGCCAACCTGATGATCTGCGAAGCCGACAATCCCGAACTGGGCCTTGTGGGCACCCCGGTCGAGATGGACACCACCATCCTGCACGCCATGTTCAAGGCCGACATCATCCCCGTGATTGCCCCCCTCGGGATGGGCCGGGATGGCGAGACCTACAACATCAACGGCGACACCGCCGCCGGGGCCATCGCAGGCGCGCTCAAGGCCGACCGGCTGCTGCTGCTGACCGATGTGGCCGGCGTGAAGAACGCCGAAGGTGAGGTCGTGACCGAGCTGAAGGCAGGCCAGATCCGCGAGATGACCAAGGACGGCACCATCGCGGGCGGCATGATCCCCAAGACCCAGACGGCGCTGGACGCCATCGACCGGGGCGTGCGCGCCGTGGTCATCCTGGACGGCCGTGCGCCCAATGCGACCCTGCTGGAGCTGTTCACCGAACACGGTGCGGGTTCGCTGATCAGGGGCGACTGAGATGCCCCCCCTGGCGGAGCTGGAGGCCCAGGCGCGGCTCCGCCATCTGACGATCACCGCCGGCCTGGATGAAACGGCCTGCGAAAGCCGGGACGACCTTCCGCCCGGCACCCGGACGCTATTGCTGCTGTCGCCGGATGAACCGGCCTTCTGGCCGGCCTATTCCCAAAGCCCCGAATTCAACGACGCGCAGCCCGACCCGATGGACCGCTGGTCGCGCCGGGTCATCACCGACTGGGCAAAGGACCTGGACGCCACCGCGCTTTTCCCCTTTGGCGGGCCGCCGTTTCAGCCCTTTATCGGCTGGGCTCTGGCCTCGGGGCGGGTGCATGGCTCGCCCGTGGGCATGCTGGTGCACCCCACGGCCGGGCTGTTCCTGTCCTTTCGCAGTGCGCTCGCCCTGCCCTGGGCCACGCAGGTCCCCGCCCCCGTGCCGCGCCCCTGCGACAGCTGCGCAGGTCAGCCCTGCCTGACCACCTGCCCCGTCGACGCCCTGGGCCCGGACGGATACGACACGACCGCCTGCAAGTCCTTCCTGCGCCAAGATTCCGGGCAGGACTGCCTGACCGGCGGCTGCCTGGCACGCCGTGCTTGCCCCAGGGGCAAATTGCATGGCAGGGTCAGGGAACATTCCGCCTATCACATGGCCCAGTTTCTCTGAGCCCAGTTTCTCTAAGCCCGTTCCATCACCCCCCGTTCCCATAGGCCCAGTTTCCATAGGTCCAATTCATCTGAGCCCGATTCCTTTCAGCCCGATCCCCTGTTCCATTCCCTCTCGTAACGGTTCCCCCACATGGTCAAACGTCTGATCCTGCTTCGGCACGCGAAATCAAGCTGGGATGACCCCAGGCAGACGGATCACGACCGCCCGCTGAACAAGCGTGGCCGGCGATCCGCCAAGGCGATCGGCACCTGGCTGCGCGAAACCGGCATCACCCCCGACCTGATCCTGTGTTCCGATGCCCGCCGCACGCAGGAAACCCACGAACGCCTGCAGATCGAGGGAGAGCTGCGTTTGCGGCCCGATCTCTACCTTGCCTCCTCGGACCGGATCCTGGACGTCATGCAGCAGGCCGAAGGGGCCTGCGTCATGATCATCGGCCACAACCCCGGCATCGGCGACTTTGCACAGCGGCTCGTCACCGCGCCGCCGCCCCACGCCCGTTTTGCCGATTTCCCGACCGCAGCGACCCTGGTGGTCGACATCCCGATGATGGACTGGAAGGCCGGACATTTCGGCACCTCGAAGGTGGTGAATTTCATCACCCCGCGTGAACTGATCGGTCAGGACGCCGCCGCCGAATGACCCCCATGGCAAAACCCTGCCCCCATCAGACCCGGCGTGAAATCCCGGACTTGCAGGGCGCGCAATTGCCCCGCCCCGTTGTCCCCTTCATGACCTGAACCCAGACGTCACCAAAGCGTGAACGTGACAGCCCCCGGTGCGCCTGATAGCCCCGGGTCACATATGTCGGAGCCTGCCATGCCCTATATCTTCCTTGCCCTCGCCATCATGGGCGAAGTTGTTGCAACGACCTCTCTCAAGGCTTCTGAAGGGTTCACCCGCATCGGGCCTTCGATCGTGGTGGTACTGGGCTATGCCCTGTCCTTCTACCTGCTGTCGATCTGCCTGCGTTACTTCCCCGTCGGCACGGTCTACGCGATCTGGGCAGGCTCGGGCGTGGTTCTGGTCGCGCTGGCCGGCTGGTGGCTGTTCGGGCAGAAGATCGACCTGTGGGGCATGATCGGCATGGGCCTGATCATCGCCGGCGTGGTGATCCTGAACCTGGTGTCCAAAACCTCGGTCCACTGACCTCGCGGCCCGGAAACGAAAAAGGGCGGCCCCGCAGGACCGCCCCTTTCGATAGGATGTGGCCGGGATCAGTGCCCCAGGATCTGGCTGAGGAACAGCTTGGTCCGGTCGCTCTTGGGGTTGTTGAAGAACTCTTCCGGTTCGTTCTGCTCCACGATCTGGCCCTGGTCCATGAAGATCACGCGGTTCGCCACCTGACGGGCAAAGCCCATCTCGTGCGTCACGCAGAGCATGGTCATGCCCTCTTCGGCCAGTTCGATCATCGTATCCAGAACCTCCTTGATCATCTCGGGGTCCAGCGCCGAGGTCGGTTCGTCGAACAGCATGATGCGCGGCTTCATGCACAGCGACCGGGCGATGGCCACACGCTGCTGCTGACCGCCCGAAAGCTGGCCGGGATACTTCATCGCCTGGTCGGGGATCTTCACCTTTTCCAGGAAATGCATCGCGGTTTCTTCCGCCTCTTTCTTGGGAACCTTGCGGACCCAGATCGGGGCCAGCGTGCAGTTCTCGAGGATCGTCAGATGCGGAAACAGGTTGAAGTGCTGAAAGCACATGCCGACTTCGGACCGGATCTTGTCGATGTTCTTCAGGTCGTTGGTCAGCTCGGTCCCGTCGACGATGATCTTGCCCTGCTGGTGTTCCTCCAGCCGGTTGATGCAGCGGATCATCGTGGACTTCCCCGACCCCGAAGGGCCGGCGATGACGATGCGTTCGCCCCGGTTCACGGTCAGGTTGATGTCGCGCAGAACGTGGAACGTGCCGTACCACTTGTTCATGTTCGAGATTTCGATCGCGACCTCGTCGGACACTTGCATCTGCGAACGGTCAATTTCGCGGTCCATGGTGGGTACATTGGTCATTGGTTTTTTCCTTGCCTTTCCCGTCAGCGATGGCCGGTCTGAAGCTTGCGCTCCAGGTACATCGAGTAGCGGGACATGGAGAAACAGAAGACGAAGAAGACAGCGCCGATGAAGATGAAGAGCTCCCAGTAGACGCCATTCCAGGCCGTGTCGGCACGGATGGCGTTCGACAGGCCAATCGGGTCGAACATCGAGATGATCGACACCAGCGTCGTGTCCTTGAAGACGCCGATGAAGGTGGAAACGATGCCCGGGATCGAGATCTTCAGCGCCTGCGGCATGATGATCAGACGCTGCGCCTGCCAGTAGTCAAGGCCAAGGCTGTCGGCCCCCTCGTACTGGCCCTTCGGCAACGCGGCCAGGCCACCACGGATCACCTCGGCCATGTAGGCCGCGGCAAACAGGGTCACCATGATCATGACGCGCAGGATGATGTCGAAATTCGTGCCCGGCGGCAGGAAGATGTTCAGCAGGACCGACGCCACGAACAGCAGCGTGATCAGCGGAACGCCCCGGATGAATTCGATGAAGCCGACGCAGATCGCCTTGACCAGCAGCAGGTCGGACTGACGGCCAAGCGCCAGCACGATACCGATGGGAAGCGAACACATGATCGCCGTCACCCCGATGGTGATCGACAGCATGAAGCCGCCAAATTCGCGCGACTGCACGGATTCGATGCCGATCGGGATCGCCGCGCTCAGCGGCGCCTCGATCGCCGGACCGATGGCGGTCCACCACAGGATGGCCGCAACCACGCCCGCCGCAAGGGCCAGCGCCGGCAGGATCACCTTGGACCCGTAGCGGAAGACCACGAAGCCCACGACAAAGCCGAGGATCGCGAAGATCGGGGCCCAGATCGCCCCGCCCCACAGCAGCCAGGCCGCCAGGAAGGGATAGAGCATCGAGAACCAGATCAGCTTGGGCGACACGTAGTCCGCAAACAGAAGCGGCGCGATCGCGACAAGCAGAAGCAAGAAGGCCAGGACCGGCCGCCAGTACAGGTCGGACGGGTAGAAGCCGAACATCAGCTGCTGCCAGCGTTCGCGGATCACCCCCCAGCAGGCCCCGCTTTCGTCCCCCAGACCGGCCAGGATTTCCCGGCAATTGGTCAGCGAGGTGCCGTCCCAGGTCGGAGAGATCAGCCAGGGCAGGATCTCGTAGAGGATGAAGGCGATGAAGCCCAGCGAGACGATGGTCAGAACGGTGTTGAACCAGCCCGAGAACAGGTTCGTCCGCATCCACCCCACGGCACCGACCGAAGACGACGGCGGTTCCTGCTGGGGCAGCATGGTGTCGCGTACAAAGGCGACGGTATCGGAATGCGTGTTGCTCATATCACCGCTCCACCAGTTTGACGCGCGAGTTGTACCAGTTCATCAGCGCCGAAATGGCGAGAGAGATGCCCAGGTAGATCAGCATGCCCAGCAGAACCGTCTCAAGCTCTCGCCCGGTCTGGTTCAGGGTGATGCCCATCAGCGTGCCCGTCAGGTCCATGTATCCGACCGCGATCGCCAGGGACGAGTTCTTGGTCAGGTTCAGGTAGTTCGAGATCAGCGGCGGAATGATGACCCGCAGCGCCTGGGGCAGGATCACAAGGCTCATGATCCGGCCCGGACGCAGGCCCAGGGCCCCTGCCGCTTCGGTCTGACCCTTCGAGATGGCCAGGATACCGGCGCGCACGATTTCGGCGATGAAGGCGGCGGTGTAAAGCGACAGCGCCAACCACAACGCAATGAGCGAGTTCCGCATGTACGTCCCGCCCTGGAAGTTGAAGCCCTTCAGCTCGGGATAGCCCAGGTGGAAGCCCAGGGCGATCAGCACGGCGATCACCGGCACCAGAACCGCGCCAAGGCGCAGGTACCAGGTGGTGGGCCTGACGCCCGTGGCCTCTTGCTGAGCATCCGCGCGGGCGCGGATCCGGCCCGAAAGGAACAGGCCGCCCGCCAGGACGACCAGGAAGGCCACCAGGTCGAGCGAGATGTTGAACGCCCCGCCCACCGGCAGATCACCCAGCGACCGCGAAAACAGCGGCTCGGGGATATAGACGCCCCGGTTGGTGACCGCGACACTGTCGAAGACCGACATCGACGCCGTGGCATTGTCGCCGCGGAAATCCCGTGGCGCAGGCAGGCTTTCGATCAGGATGGCCATGGCCAGCACGATCCACATCAGGACCGGCACGTTGCGGAACATCTCGACGTAGACGGTCATGACCCGCGCGACCAGCCAGTTGCCCGACAGGCGCAGAACCCCGACGATCACACCGATCACGGTCGCCGTCACACAGCCCAGGAACGCCACGAGAAGCGTGTTCAGAAGGCCGACGAAGGCGGCCCGCAGGTGGCTGTCCTGGTTGTTGTATTCGACAAGTCTTTGGTTGATGTCATACCCGGCCGGTTCGAAAAGGAACCCGAACGAAGGTTCTTTCCCAAGGTCGGCAAGGTTCTGGGCGGTATTCGAAATAAGCCATCCGATCAGGGTCAGAAAGGCGATCAACGCCATGATCTGGAAGGTGACCGCACGATACCGGGTATCGTAGATCAACATGGATAGCTTGAAGGACTCCGCCGGCGGATCGCTAAGAGTAGCCATTCAATTTTCCCCGTTACCCGGCCTTGTCTTCTGAAGCGTCTATGCGCAATCGGCCGGTGATTGTGTCGCCGGATATTCCCCCGGTCGACGAATGCAAGAAGGGCGCGGTCTGGCCGCGCCCTTCCCGATCTGTTTAGCGGAACGGCGGCGTGTAGAGCAGGCCACCATCGGTCCACTGGGCGTTCAGACCACGCGCCAGGCCGATCGGAGTCGATTCACCGATGTTCGCTTCAAAGACTTCGCCGTAGTTGCCGACGGAAGCGATGATGTTCTTCGCCCAGTCAGCGGACAGGCCCAGCATCTCGCCCAGGTTACCTTCGGTACCCAGCAGGCGGTTGATTTCCGGGTTATTGCCGGCGGATGCGCTCATGTCGGCGACGTTGGCCGAGGACACGCCCAGCTCTTCTGCGGCGATCATCGCGTTCAGCGACCAGCGGACGACATCGCCCCACTCGTCATCGCCATGACGGACCAGCGGGCCCAGCGGCTCTTTGGACACGATTTCGGGCAGAACGACGTGTGCGGTCGGATCTTCAAAGGTCGCACGGGTCGCGGCCAGGCCAGAGGCGTCGGTGGTGTAGACGTCACAGGCACCCGCCAGGTACTGCTGCTGCGCTTCGGCGTTGGTTTCGATCGGAACCGGCTCGTAGCTGATGTTGTTGGCGCGGAAGAAGTCCGCGAGGTTCAGCTCGGTCGTGGTGCCGGTCTGGATGCAGACGGTCGCGCCGTCCAGTTCCTTGGCCGAGGACACGCCCAGCTCTTTGGGAACCATGAAGCCCTGACCGTCGTAGTAGTTCACGCCGACGAAGGTGAACTTCAAGTCCACATCGCGCGAGAAGGTCCAGGTGGTGTTACGGGCCAGCATGTCGATCTCGCCCGAGGCCAGCGCGGTAAAGCGCGTCTTGCCGGTGGTGGGAACGAATTCAACGGCAGATGCGTCGCCCAGAACGGCGGCCGCAACGGCGCGGCAAACCGAAACATCGAAGCCGGCCCATTCGCCATTGGCGTCGGGGGCTGCGAAGCCGGTCAGACCGGTGGTCACACCGCAGTTCAGCTTGCCGCGCGCCTTGACGTCGTCAAGCGTGCCAGCAGCAGCTGCACCAGCGGCCAGACCTGCAACGGTCATAGCACCGAAAAATACGGATTTTTTCATTTTTACCTCTTCCTGTTTTCCGCCCAGTTTCGAGCGGTTCGGCGGACCCCGTTTTCGGGATCCAGAGTGATACTGTTGGGTGTCCTCCCCTCAGCATGCGGGAAGTGTGGCGGGATTTATTCCAGACGGTCAAGCGAAACATCAAGAAAATCAAACAATCGCACGTTGACCTTTAGTCATCGCGACAGCTTCGGGCACGATCTTGCGTGCCCGGGAACCAAATGGTCAAAATATTACTCGGTCACCCTATCCCTTGGGATAAAGGGCCTTACGAGGCGTCAAAGAATCGTTTCGCATCCAGAAACGATTGGCGTTTGATTCCCGCCGCTTCGGCGGCTTCCTCGTCCTCGCCCCACTGCTCGGCCTGCCAGTCTTCGTCGATCCGTGACAGCGCCCAAAGCGTGTCGATATCCCGCGCATTCCGCGCCGCCGCGAAGCCCAGGACAAGAGACCCGGAAAGCGATACCAGATCGTGGAAAGCGGCCAGCTGGAAAGGCGACATCTGGTGGACGGCCTGGGTCATCGGGGCCAGAACCGCCGCGTCCTGTGGCTGGTGCATCACCCCGGTCTGCGCCTGCAACCGGCCGCCGAATTCAGCCGCCGCCCAGTCCAGCAGAGGATCCCAGCCCTCCGCCTGACGGCTGACCAGTTCCTGCGGGGCCTCGGCGCGATAGCACAGCAGGTCGCTGTCGCCATAGGCGGCCAGCATCTCGGCCACTTCGGCGTGCTGAAGAGCCACCTTGTCGATCGCTGCATTGGCCCCGCGCGTCACCGGCATGGTCGAAGGATCGACCTTCTCCACCTGCGCGTCCCATTCAGCGGCGACCATATGGGCCATTGCTTCCGTCGGCAGCACCAGCGGGCGTTTTACCGGGGTGCGCACCGGACGACCATCCAGCGCGACCGAATGGCCCCCCTCTCCTGCCGTCACCGTGACCTCTTTCCAGAACCGTTTCGGGGCCCAATCGCTCATCCCTGCTCTCCTGTCACGCGGGTGATGGCAGCGGGCAGATCCTGCGCCTGCGACACGATTTCCCGCGCGCCGGTCAACAGGCTGGCCGGGTGATAGCCCCAGTCCACGCCGATGAACCCGACGCCGGCCGCGCCCGCCATCTCCATGTCATATGTGGTGTCGCCGATCATCACGGCACGCTCCGGCGACACGCCGGTTTCCGCCAGCGCCGTCAGCACCATGGATGGGTGCGGCTTGGACGGGTGGTCATCCGCAACCTGGGTGCTTTGAAACACCCGCGACCAGCCGTGGTTGTCCAACAGCGCGACCAGCCCGCGCCGCGACTTGCCTGTGGCGATGGCCAGCAGGGTCTCGTCCTCGGCGCTCAGCGCCTCGACCACTTCACGGATGCCGGGATATAGCGGGCTCGACGCCGCGCCCGACTTGATCCGCAGCGCCTGATAGGCGCGCTTGTAGCCTTCGACCATCTCGGCGCGCAGGCCTTCGGGCGTTTCCGGCGACAGCCGCAGCATGGCGTGATCCAGCGACAGGCCCACGATCCCCAGGATCGCGTCGCGATCCGGCACCGCCAGCCCGACCCCGTCAAAGGCCGCCGTCATCGAGGCGACGATATCCCCCTGGCTGTCCACCAGCGTGCCGTCGACATCGAAAATGACCAGCCGCATCAATGCAGCTCCTCGAAGGGGTCGTCGGCGGCGATGCTTTCGTCCCAGCCAAGCGTATCCCAGCTGTGCGCCATATGCTCGGGCAGCGGCGCGGTCACGGTGACCGGCTTGCCGGTGACGGGGTGTTCAAAGGTCATCGACCGCGCGTGCAGGTGCAGCTTGCGGGAAATCACCCCGCCCAGCTGCGCGCCCCAGCCGTCGCCCATGTTGTCCTGGCTGGACCCGCCGTACTTGCCATCGCCGATGATCGGATGCCCGATCTCGGCCATATGCGCGCGCAGCTGATGGGTCCGGCCGGTCAGCGGCTCAAGCGCCACCCACGACGCCCGGCCCGCCACGCGATACAGCGTCGCGTAAAGCGTATGCGCACGCTTGGCGCCTTCGGTGCGGGCGACCTCTCCGGGGTGGATGGCGCGCATCTTCTCGCCCTCGCCGCCCTTGCCGTGACCGGGGGCCTTGACCAGACCATAGCGGATTTCGCCCAGGTAGGGGGTCGGCACGCCGGCGACCAGCGCCCAGTAGATCTTGCGCGTCTGCTTGTGGCGCAGCGCGGCGGTCAGCCCCTGGGCGGCGGCGCGGGTCCGCGCCAGCATCAGAACGCCGGATGTATCCTTGTCCAGACGATGCACCAGCCGGGGCTTTTCGTCGTATCCGAACTTCAGCGCCTCGGCCAGGCCGTCCACATGGCGGGTCTGTTTCGATCCGCCCTGCGTCGGCAACCCCGGGGGCTTGTTCAGCGCGATGACGTGGTCGTCCTTCCACAGCACGCAGGACTGGATCATCTGCGCATCCGCGTCCGACACCAGCGGTTTGGGGGCCGGGGCCGGCGCGTTGGTGTCAGGGATCGGCGGCACACGCACCACCTGCCCCGCGACGAGACGGGTCGCGGGTTTGACGCGCCCCTTATCGACCCGCAGATCGCCCTTGCGGCACATCTTTTCGATCCGCCCCTGGGTCAGCTGCGGGAAGATCGCGCGCAGCCAGCGGTCCAGCCGCTGGTCGGTGTCCTCGGGCCCGACGGTCAGGTGTTGCACTCCGCTCATGTCAGCGTCCTCGCTACAAAAAGTCCGGCCATCAGCGCGGCCAGCGACAGCACGACCGATGCCGCGACATAGGCTGCCGCCTGCATCGTCTCACCGCGTTCCCACAGGGTCACCGCATCCAGCGAAAAGGCCGAGAAGGTGGTGAACCCGCCCAGAAGCCCCGTCATCAGAAGCGGCGCGATCCGGTTGGCCGAAAGCTCGGCCAGGAGGATCACAATCGCCCCCATCAGGAAGGATCCGATCACGTTGACGGCCAGGGTCCCCCAGGGAAAACCGGGGCCCATCAGGCGCAGGGCGGCCACGCCAGTCAGATATCGGGCCGATGCGCCGATCGCGCCACCAAGCGCCACGTGCAGAAGGGTCTGGATCATGCGCGGGTCATGGCCCCGATAGGGATCGGAGTCAATATTTGCGCCGTCTTTCCTGCGGTCATCGGCCCGGAAGGGCCCCTATCCGCCGTTGCGCTTGACCCGCAGCTTTTCAAAATACTCCAGCCGCTTTTTCAGGTCGCGTTCGAACCCGCGTTCGACCGGCTGATACAGGTCCGGGCGCGGCACATCGTCGGGAAAGTAGTTCTGCCCGGAAAACCCGTCCTCGGCGTCGTGATCATAGGCATAGCCGGTGCCATAGCCCTGATCCTTCATCATCGAGGTCGGCGCGTTCAGGATATGTTTCGGCGGCATGGCGCTGCCGGTCTGCTTGGCCAGCCGCATCGCGCCCTTGTAGGCCACGTAGCCCGCGTTGCTTTTCGGTGCCAGCGCCACGTAGATCACCGCCTGCGCCAGCGCCAGTTCCCCTTCGGGCGATCCCAGCCGTTCATAGGCGTTCCAGGCGTCCAGACAGACGGTCTGCGCCTGCGGGTCGGCCATGCCGATGTCTTCAACCGCCATCCGGGTCAGGCGGCGGGCCAGGAACCGTGGATCTTCGCCCCCGGTCAGCATCCGCGCATACCAGTACAGCGCCGCATCCGGGTCGGACCCCCGCACCGATTTATGCAGCGCGCTGATCAGGTTGTAATGTTCTTCACCCGACTTGTCGTATTTCGCCGCCCGCCGCATCAGCCGGGTCGACAGCGCCTCGGGATCCAGCGGATCCTTGACGGTCCAGGCGGCGACCTGTTCCACCAGGTTCAACAGCGCCCGGCCATCGCCATCGGCCATGTCCTTCAGCGTCGCCCGTGCGGCCTCGGTCAGGGGCAGTTCGCGGTTCAGCTCGGCCTCGGCCCGGGTCAGAAGCGCCTCAAGGTCCTCTCCGCCCAGCCGTTCCAGCACCAGCACCTGCGCGCGCGACAGAAGCGCTGCGTTCAGCTCGAATGACGGGTTTTCTGTGGTGGCCCCGACCAGAAGAACGGTGCCGTCCTCCATATGCGGCAGGAACCCGTCCTGCTGCGCCTTGTTGAAGCGGTGGATTTCGTCGACGAACAACAGCGTGCCCTGCCCGATGCGGCGGCGCTGGCGCGCGGCCTCGAACACCTTCTTCAGGTCGGCAACCCCGGTGAAGATCGCGCTGATCTGCACGAAATGCAGGTCGGTTTCATCCGCCAGAAGCCGCGCGATCGTGGTCTTGCCCACCCCCGGCGGCCCCCAAAGCACCAGCGACGACAGGCTGTTTGAGGCCAGCATGACCCCAAGCGGCGCATCCGGGCCCAGCACCTGCTGCTGGCCGATCACCTCGCTTAATGCGCGGGGGCGCAGCCGGTCGGCCAGAGGGCGCGGCGCAGTGCCGGTGCCATCTGGTTCCGCGGCCCGGTCGGACTGCCCGCCCGAGGGGTCCTGATCGAACAGATCCCCCATCAGAGCCGCAGCCGCAGGGTCATCCCCTGCCCGCCCCGGATCAGTCCCAGGTCCAGCCGCCGCCCGACGTCGGTCAGCGCCTCTTCCAGCTGGGCCGTGGTCTGGATGTCGATGCCGTTGATCTGCTGCACCACGTCGCCGGGGCGCAGCCCGACCCGCGCGCCAAGCGCGCCGGGATCGGTGATGACCACGCCCTCAAGCCCGGTCGGCAGGCCCATTTCGGCCACCACGGCCGGATTCAGCGTCTGCACCGCAAGGCCGGGAATGGCGGTGCGGCGGTCTGTGACCAGCCCGTCGCGCGGCGGATCCTCGGGCGCATTCAGCATGTCGACCCGGGCACTTTTTTCCCGCCCGCGCCGCTGGAATGTCACATCCGCCCGTTCGCCCAGACCGGCGACAGACATGCGATAGATCATCTCGGGCGGGGTGTTCACCGCCATGCCGTCCACCGCCGTCACCACGTCGCCGACCTCAAGCCCCGCCACGCGGAAGGGGCTTTTCGGATGCAGTTCCGAAATGATCACGCCGCCGGGACGGTCCATGCCCAGGGTCTCGGCCATGGCGGCGTCGACCTCTTGTCCGGAAATCCCGGCCCAAGGGCGTTGAAACCGGGCAAAGCCCTGCTGCGCCTGATCCACGAATTGCGCCACAAGCGATGCGGGGATGGCAAAGCCGATGCCGTTCGACCCGCCCGAGCGTGTGAGGATCGAGGTGTTCACCCCGATCAGATCACCGTTGATGTCGACCAGCGCCCCGCCGGAATTACCCGGGTTGATCGGTGCGTCCGTCTGGATGAAATAGCCCCGCGCGCTGCCTGTGGCCGTGCCCGAGCGCGCCAGCCCCGACACGATGCCCGAAGACACCGTCTGCCCGACGCCGAAGGGGTTGCCGATGGCCAGCGCCAGTTCGCCAACCTCGACCGTGTCGCTGTCGCGCAGGCGCAGATGGGCCATGTTGCGCGGCGCGTCCTCGATCTGAAGGATGGCTAGGTCGCTGTCGGCATCCGCCAGCAGCACCCGCGCGCGGAATTCGCGCCGGTCGTTCAGCACCACGCGGATATCCTCGGCCTGGCCGACGACGTGGTAATTCGACACGACGATGCCGTCCTTCGACAGCACCACGCCCGAGCCAAGCGAATTCTGCACCTGCGGCCGGGTCTGCCCAAACCCGCGAAAGAATTCGCGAAAGAACGGGTCATTGGCGAAGGGCGTCGACTGGGTCTGCACCACGCGGCGGGCGTAGATATTGACCACGGCCGGGGTGGCTTCGCGCACCACGGGGGCAAAGCCCATGCTGATTTCTCCGCGCGTCAGCGGCACCCGTTCGGCCATCAGCGGACCGGGGTTCAGCACAGCAACAGTGGACAGCAGGGCGACGGCGAGACAGGAAATTCGGTTCATGATACCGCAGGATATGGAAGGCCCGGCGCGGGAATGCAACCTGCGCCGGGCCCTGGGGGTTCGGGATCAATTGGCCCGGAACGACAGGCCGCGATCAAACGACCTGGCGTTCAGCTGCGGCGACGGATCAGACCCAGCACGCCCAGCCCGCCGATCAGCAGCGGAAAACCCGCCGGAAGCGGCACCGCCGGGGTGATCGTGATGCCATCGGTGTAGATGCTGCCGATCTCATTCGCGCTAAGCGCACGGGAGAAGACAAAGACATCATCTGCGCCGCCGGTGAAATCCTCGTTGAAGCTGGGGTTGGTCCCGATGAAAAGCGACCAGATCGACGTGCCATTGGTGGCGGTGAAGCTTTCGGCCAGGGTGCCGTTCACATAAAGGGCCGACGCCGCACCGTCGTAGACGACCGCGACATGCTGCCAGGCACCGGCGATCACATCCTGCGCCACGCTGTCCGCATCGACCACGCCACCGCCGGAAAAGGCCGTCCAGTCCACGCCCGACACGCTTCCACGCGTATCAAGACCAAGGGTGCGATCAAATCCGCCGTTGTCATGCGACAGCACCTTGCCGTTGTTGATCGTGTCGGCGCGGAACCAACCGCCCATGGTCAGCGCGGGCATCGCGGCGGGGTTGATGTCGATTCCGGTGTTGATGCCGCTCAGGCCGCCCGTTGCCGTGAATTCGGCCCCCATGGAGCCAGCATAGCCGGTCGCACCAAAAGTAACGCCGGCCACCACCGTGCCGTCATTGCCATTGCCGCTCGCGTCCGAGGCATCGCCGCTTTCGAAGTCGTAAAAGGCCACCAGACCCGAGGTCACGGCCGCCGCAGGAGAAGCCAGCCCAAGCGCCAGAAGGCCGCCGATGATCACATGTTTCATGTGCAAGTCCTTTGAAAATTTCGCTGTCCGGCAGGTGCCGGCTGAATAAGCCTCAATTTTGCCACGTTTGCCCCGGCTTGCCCAGCCCCCGGTTCGTGACAGGCCCCCGCGCCGGGTCAGGTTGCGGCCCCCCCCCCTGCCCCACGGGGAAAACCGCCACCGCGACCCTTTCCAATTCCCGGCACCCGGAAAGCAAAAAGCCCCGCCAGAACTGGCAGGGCTTTCAGATTTCGCACCGAAGGGGGAAGATTACTCTTCGCCGGCTTCCTCGGCTGCGACGCGGGCCTTGTCGCCTGCGCCTTTGGCGTCGACGTCACGGTCGACGAATTCGATGATCGCCATCGGGGCCATGTCACCATAGCGGAAGCCCGCTTTCATGATGCGGATGTAGCCGCCCTTACGCTCGGCGTAGCGGGGGCCCAGCACTTCGAACAGTTTCGCAACGGCCGCGTCCTGCTGCAGGCGCGATGCCGCGATACGGCGGGAGTGCAGGTCACCCTTCTTCGCCAGGGTCACCAGCTTTTCCACGATGGGACGCAGTTCCTTGGCTTTGGGCAGGGTGGTCTTGATCTGCTCATGTTCGATGAGCGATGCGGACATGTTCGAGAACATCGCCTTGCGGTGTTCATGGGTCCGGTTCAGGCGGCGATAACCACGTGCGTGACGCATTGTTTTTCTCCAATCATATGCCCTCTACGGGCGGTTTTGCTTTGTCTGACCGGCGATGCGTGTCACCGGCTCTCCTTGGGGTCGGCCGGTCCTAGGACCGACAAACCCGGGGTGCCCTCCCCCTTGGGGGATGAGGCAGGAGGGGGTCTCCCCCCTCCGAAATCTTAGAACTGGTCTTCGAATTTCTTGGCCAAGTCTTCGATGTTGTCCGGCGGCCAATCCTCGACGTCCATGCCGAGGTGCAGGCCCATGCCCGAAAGCACTTCCTTGATCTCGTTCAGGGACTTCCGGCCGAAGTTCGGGGTGCGCAGCATCTCGGCTTCGGTCTTCTGGATCAGATCGCCGATGTAGACGATGTTGTCGTTCTTCAGGCAGTTTGCCGAACGCACGGACAGTTCCAGTTCGTCCACTTTCTTCAGCAGAAGCGGGTTGAACTCGAGACCGTCGTCTTCGTCCTGGCGGCCAGCCGATTCCGGTTCGTCGAAGTTGACGAAGATCGACAGCTGGTCCTGCAGGATGCGTGCGGCGAAGGCCACGGCGTCATCCGGGGTGATCGACCCGTCGGTTTCGATCTTCATGGTCAGCTTGTCGTAGTCCAGCACCTGGCCCTCACGGGTCGGCTGCACGTCATACGACACCTTCTTGATCGGCGAATAGATCGCATCGATCGGGATCAGGCCGATCGGCGCATCCTCGGGCTTATTGCGGTCGGCAGGGACATAGCCCTTGCCGGTGTTCACGGTCAGTTCCATGAACAGCGACGCACCTTCGTCGAGGTGGCAGATCACGTGATCCTTGTTCAGGACTTCGATGCCGGCGCTTTCCGAAATCTCGGCTGCGGTGACGACACCCGGGCCCTTGGCATTGATCGACAGGCGCTTGGGCCCTTCGACTTCCATGCGCAGGGACACACCCTTGAGGTTCAGAACCACGTCGGTCACGTCCTCACGGACACCGGCGATGGAGGAGAACTCGTGCAGAACGTTGTCGATCTGAACCGAGGTGATGGCAGCCCCCTGCAGCGAAGACATCAGCACGCGGCGCAGCGCGTTGCCCAGCGTCAGACCGAAGCCGCGTTCCAGCGGTTCGGCAACGACGGTTGCCTGGCGCGACGGGTCGAAGCCCGGCTTGACGTCAAGCTGGGTCGGCTTGATCAGTTCTGCCCAATTCTTGTGGATCATGTACGTCCCTCCATGCTCGTCTCGTCCCCATGTCCCTAAGGACGAAACACCCGAGGTAAAAATGACGACAGGAGGCCGCGAATACCGCGGCCTCCCCTAACTTTGTCTGCCTTAGACGCGGCGGCGCTTCGGCGGGCGGCAGCCGTTGTGCGCGATCGGGGTCACATCACGGATCGAGGTGATGTTGAAACCGATGGCGGCCAGGGCGCGCAGGGCCGATTCACGACCCGAACCGGGGCCCTGAACTTCGACTTCCAGCGTCTTCACGCCATGTTCCTGAGCTTTCTTGCCGGCGTCTTCTGCGGCCATCTGGGCGGCATAGGGGGTCGACTTACGCGAACCCTTGAAGCCCATGGTGCCGGCCGAGGACCACGCAATCGCGTTGCCCTGAACGTCCGAGATCAGGATTTTGGTGTTGTTGAAGGAAGAGTTCACATGCGCAACGCCAGCGGCGATGTTCTTGGAAACCTTCTTTTTCGTGCGGCGGGTATCACGTGCCATATCTGTGCGCTCCCCTTACTTCTTCTTGCCTGCAATGGCCTTTGCGGGGCCTTTGCGGGTACGAGCGTTCGTGTGGGTCCGCTGACCGCGAACGGGGAGGCCACGGCGATGGCGCAGGCCACGGTAGCAGCCAAGATCCATCAGGCGCTTGATGTTCATCTGAACTTCGCGGCGCAGGTCACCTTCGACGGTGTAGTTGGCGTCGATGTGTTCGCGGATGGCCAGCACTTCGGCGTCCGACAGTTCGTTTACACGACGGGTCGCTTCGATGTTGACGGCTTCGCAGATGGCTTTGGCCGATGCGGGGCCAATACCGGTGATGTAGGTCAGGGCGATCGGTACCCGCTTTGCAGTCGGGATGTTAACGCCGGCAATACGTGCCAATGTCGGTCTTCCTTTTGTTGCGAGCCCGTAGTCCCAGGCCCTTTTTTCACAACACGTTGGTCAGACACGGACGTCGAACAACGGGTCATATCACAAAACACGAAGAAGGGCCGGAATCGGCCCTACGTTCGAGATAGCGCGTGGTATGAGCGATTGCCCGCCGGGTCAACCCCTGAAACGCAGGTTTCCGCGCAACGGGTATCCGATCGCACCTTCGACCGGTTGACCGAAGCACCGTCCTGCGGTGCCGCACAGGCCCAGGGCTTCAATGCGTCCGGGCGATGCATCAGGGTACCGCGAAGCGGGGCAGGTTGCAAACGCCCCCTGCCCTGCTGGTTAGCACAATCGTAATCCATGCCCGGAATTTTGGCTCTGGTCTCAGGCCGGAACCACAGTCCGGACCTACAGGCCAAACCCACGCGCGAAGAACCCCGCGATGTCGGCGCGCAATTCCTGATGCAGCACGCCCCGGTCCCGCATACCGCTGTCGGAACAGATGTTGTCGTCCCCCGCCAGCCCGATGACGATCCGGCCCATGGCGCTGCATTCCGCCAGGAAGGAAAAATGCCAGGCCCCCGGCACGGCGGCGTATTCCGCCCGCTCGATCCGGTCGGCCAGCGCATCGGCGCGCATCGCCTCAGGCACGGTCTCGACCGCGCCCAGGTTGAGGATCCGCACCCGGGCCAGAATGTCATCCGTGCCGCCCTCGGCCACCGCCTGCGGCAACGCCGGATCGACGGCCAGGACATGCCCGACGCGCCGGTCCAGGCGCGAGGCCTCATAAGCCTCTTGTTCGATCGTGGTGAAATCCACACCCGCCGCCTGCATCCAGCCACAGTCCACAAGGCCCGCGTTGCGGTCGCAATAGTCGATGAACCGCTGTTTCGAGACCCTCTCGCCCGCCAGCGCCAGCACCGAATGCCCGCCAAGCGAAAAGCCAAGCGCGCCGATGCGGGACATGTCGGGGCTCAGCCCCTCGGGGCCGGTGGCGATCCAGTCCAGAAGCAGGCTCAGGTCCAGCGGGCGTTCCCAGACGCGCACGGTCTGAAAGGGATCGCTGTCGCGCAACCGGGTGCCGGGATGGTCGGTGGCCACGACGATCATGCCCTGCCGCGCCAGTTCCCCCGCGATCCAGCCCAGTTGCAGAGCATTGCCGCCCGAGCCATGCGACAAGACCACAACGGGATGCCGGCCGTCCCGGGGCGTCGCCCCGCGCCGCACGTGATGGCCATAGAACAGCGCGTTCTGCCCGACCAGCTCCTCTGTGCCGTCCTGCTGCGCCGGATACCAGACGGTCACATCCAGGGGCATGTCGCGATGCGGTGCGGGCACCTGGGTCAGCGCAAGGCCGGGCAGCACATCAGGCGCGGGCCGGTCCTTGGTCTTCAACAGGGCCACGGCCCCGAACAGAACAACAACGCCCAGAACGGCCGCAACGGCCAGACGGATCACCCATTTCATGAAATCAGCCCCTTGGAAAATCTGCGCAGGGACTACTCAAAGGTATAGGATCAGGCAACGTGTATTCCGCAAGGCGCACCGCTTTCGGGCACCTGTGGCACCACGGCCATCAAGCGCCCGTCGCGGTGCTTGCGGGCATGGTGCCTCAATCGTTCAGCCCGTGACCTTCTTTGGCGCGCCGGTGGACATGTCGGTGCCCATATAGGGCTGCTTGGCCTCTTTCCACTTGCCGAAACCGCCCTGCAGATGGGCGATCTTGTCGACACCGGCGGCCCGCGTCTTTTCCGCCATCTTGCCCGACCGCATGGACGATCCGCAGTACAGCACGATGCGCTTGCCCTCTTGCGACGGCAGGGCGGCGGGATCGAAGAAGGCCATGGGCAGCAGCAGCGCGCCTTCGATATGTTCGAACATGTATTCCTGCGGCGTGCGCACGTCGATCAGGACGATTTCGTTTCTGGCCTTTGCGGTGGCGACCTCTTCCGGGGTCCAGACCTCGACCGGGCCGGCGGCTGTCTCTTGGATGTCCATCTTGCTCTCCTCAGAACTTGTTGGCGGGGATCTTGTAATAGCTGTGGCCGTCGGCCTCGGGTTCGGGCAGCTGCCCGGCGCGTAGGTTCACCTGCAGCGCATGCAGCATCCGGTCTGGCAGGGGCAGCGTCGCGTCACGCTCATCGCGCAGCTTGCGGAAGGCGGCCTCGCTGACCCCTCCGCCGATGTGCTTGTTGCGGGCGCGATGATCCGCGACCGAGGCTTCCCAGGCGGGGTCCTTGCGGTCCCCCACGGGCGGGTAATCATGACCCACGAACAGCCGGGTGTCGTCGGGCAGCGCCAGAATCGCCTGCAGACTGTCCCACAGGTCCTTGGAGCTTCCGCCCGGGAAATCCGCCCGGCTGGTGCCGCTGTCCACATGCATGAAGGTGTCATGCACAAAGGCCGCATCCCCGATCACATAGGTGACCGACCCAAGCGTATGTCCCGGCGACAGCATCACCCGCACCTCAAGATCGCCCAGTTGGAAGGTCTCTCCATCCGCGAACAGATGATCGAAATCCCGATCCGGCGCGAAGGTCTGCGGCAGGTTGTAGGTATCGGCCCAAAGCGCCGCGATATCCCGCACCTTGGCCCCGATCCCATTGGGGGCCCCGGTCTGCGCCTTCAGCCAGGTCGAGGCCATCAGGTGATCCGCATGGGGGTGCGTGTCCAGAACCCAGGCGACGCTCAGCCCCTGATCGCGCACGAAGTCCAGGATCTCGCTCGCACTGTCGAACCCACTGCGGGCCGCGCGCGGGTCGAAATCCTGAACCACGTCGATCAGGGCGCAGGTTTTCGTCGCCTCGTCCACGGCGACGTATTGCACACTGCCGGTGGCCTTGTCGTAGAACCCTTCGACCCGGGGTGATCCCGCGCCGGTCGAGGGGCTTATGCGGTGAAACATCGCCATGGCGTGCCTCCTTCTATCCGTGTTGCCCCAAACATATTGCGCATTCGGAATGTATCAAGGCGCGGGCCCGGGAAAATTCCCCGCCTGCCCCGCGGACAAAAGAAAACCCCCGCCGGCATCTGCACGGCGGGGGCTTTCCGATGTCAAAATTCGAACCAATCAGGCGTCAAGGATCGCCTTGATCGAGGCCTCGACCACGGACATTTCCGCAAGGCCGTCAACGCGCTGCAACTTCTTCTTCGCATGGTAGTAACCCAGCAAAGGAGAAGTCTTCTTGTAGTATTCCATCAGGCGGACCTTCAGGCTTTCCTCGTTGTCGTCGGCGCGCACGGGCTTGCCGGCTGCGGCAGCTTCCTTGGCGCGGTTGACGATGCGGTCGACCAGGACTTCGTCGCGGACGCGCAGTTCAATCGCGAAATCCAGCGTCTTGCCCATTTCTTCCATCAGCGCCTCAAGCGCGTCGGCCTGGGCCAGGGTCCGGGGGAAGCCGTCAAAGATGAAGCCGCCCTTTTCGTCGCCTTCCAGCTTTTCACGGATCAGACCGATGACGATCTCGTCGGTGACAAGCTCACCACGGTCCATGACCGCTGCGACCTTGTTGCCCATTTCGGTTCCGCTGGTCCGCGCTTCCCGCAGCATGTCCCCGGTGGACAGCTGGATCATGTCGCGATCCTCCACCAGTCGTGCGGCCTGAGTACCCTTGCCGGCACCCGGCGGTCCAAGGAGAATAATATTGGTCATCGGCGTGCTGCCCCCCTCCGTTTGCCACGGCGGCTCCCCTTGCCGCGCAGCTGAGATTTCTCGATCAGTCCTTCGTACTGATGTGCCAACAGATGCGATTGCGCCTGCTGAATCGTGTCCATCGTTACCGAAACAACGATCAGGACCGAAGTGCCACCAAAGTAGAACGGAATGGCCAGTTGGTTGCGCAGAATCTCGGGAAGGAGACAAACTGCCGCAAGGTAGGCCGAGCCCAGCACAAGCACGCGGTTTGCAACGTATTCCAGATATTCGGCGGTTTTCTTGCCCGGACGGATGCCGGGAACAAAGCCGTTCTGGTTCTTCAGGTTGTCCGCCACGTCATCGGGCTTGAAGGCCACGTTGAACGTGTAGAAGTAGGCGAAGAAGACGATCATCGCCGTGAAGAACAGCAGGTACAGCGGCTGCCCCGGGCCGAAGTAGGCTAGGATCGTCGACATGATCGGCGACGTCTGGTTGCCCGAGAAGGTCGAAATGGTCACCGGCAGAAGCAGCAGCGACGATGCGAAGATCGCCGGAATGACGCCTGCGGGGTTGACCTTGATCGGCAGGTGCGAGGATCCGCCATCATAGACCTTCATGCCGACCTGGCGGCGCGGGTACTGGATGTGGATCTTGCGCAGCGCGCGTTCCATGAAGACCACGAAGGCGATGGTGGCGATCACCATCGCGATCACGCCGACGATCACCGCCGGGCTGATCGCGCCCGAGCGGCCCGATGCAAAGAACTGTGCCAGCGCCGCGGGAAGTTCCGCGATGATGCCGACGAAGATGATCAGCGAAATGCCGTTGCCCAGACCCCGTGCGGTGATCTGTTCACCCAGCCACATCAGGAACATCGTGCCGCCGATCAGGGTGATCATGCAGACCGCGATGAAGAACCAATAGGGGATCTCGGCCTGGACCAGATCACCGGACTGCAGCGACACGGCCAGGCCGTAGGACTGCAGCGTCGCCAGGAAGACCGTGCCGTAGCGGGTCCACTGGTTCATCTTCTTGCGGCCCTGTTCGCCCTCTTTCTTCAGCTGTTCCAGCGCCGGCACCATGGAGCCGAGCAGCTGAACGATGATCGAGGCCGAAATATAGGGCATGATGCCCAGGGCGAAGATGCCCATGCGGCCCAATGCGCCGCCGGTGAACATCGACAGGATGCCACCGATCCCCTGCCCCGCGCCTTCCATGAACTGTCGCAGCGCCGCGCCGTCGATACCGGGAACCGGAATCCACGTGCCCAGGCGGTACACGATCAGAAGGACAATGGTGAAAAGGATGCGGTTGCGCAGGTCCGTCGCTTTTCCAAGCGCGGACCAGCTGGTGTTGGCCGCCATCTGTTCTGCTGCGGATACCATTCAGCGTCTCTCTTTCAGGCAAACGCCGCCGGACCGGTTTTCCGGCACGGCGGCGCTTTTGGAAAACTTGAGGTTATGTAAGCGGCCTGACGACCGCCCACAACCGCTTACTCTGCGGCTTGCGCAGCCGTGACCTTCAGCGAACCGCCGGCCTTTTCGACCGCTTCGATCGCTGCCTTCGAGGCACCGGTCACTTCGATGGTCGCCTTGGTGGCCAGCTCGCCCTTGGCGAGGATGCGGACACCGTCCAGCTTGCGGCGCACGGCACCGGAAGCGACCAGGGTGTCTTCGGTGATGTTGGCTGCGTCCAGCTTGCCGGCTTCGATGAACTTGGCGATGATGCCCAGGTTGATCACGGCGAATTCCTTGCGGTTCGGCTTGTTGAAGCCACGCTTGGGAAGACGCTGGTACAGCGGCATCTGGCCACCTTCGTAGCCCTTGATCGCCACACCCGAGCGGGATTTCTGACCCTTGATACCACGGCCACCCATCTTACCCTTGCCAGAGCCGGGGCCGCGGCCAACGCGCACACGCTTTTTGGTTGCGCCGGGATTGTCACGAAGTTCGTGCAGTTTCATGTCGCTTCTCCTTGCCGGAAGACCCTCCTGAAGCGAAGTGGAGGGCACGCGGCTTTTCTTGGTTGATTCTCATGCGGCCGGATGGCCACCGGGGGCGTATATTCCCTATGCCCCCGGCAAGCAAGCCATTCCTGCCGGTCGCGCGCCTGCCGCCGAGCCCCCGGAACGCACGCGGCAAGCGTCGCCATACGAGCCCCAACCGGCCCTGCCCCGCCATGGGACGACAAATCGTCGCAAATGGCCTATCCTCCCCGGGCAGTGACGTTTTCTGCCGCCTCAGGATGTGATCCCGATGTTCGCGACCAAAGCCCTGCCTGCCCGCCTGGTCACCGCCTTCGTGGCGGGCCTGTCGCTGCCCGCGCACGCGCTTGCCGCTGGCTGCGCGACGGACGCCATGCTGGTCTTCGACGGATCGGGCTCGATGATCGAATACGGCTTCGACTACCGGCAGGTCACCCGCATCAAGGAGGCCCGGCAGGCCGTCGCCACCGCCCTGCCCCAGGTCGAGGACTTCCGCCGCATCGGCCTGCTGATCTATGGCCCCAACACCGGGGACAGCTGTGCCGGCCTGGACCTGCGCTTTGCCCCCCGCCCCCAGGCGGCGCAACCGATCATTTCGGCGGTGAACGATCTGAACCCCGGCGGGCTAACCCCGCTTGCGGCCTCGGTCGATGTGGCGGCACAGGCGCTGGATCACCGCCGCGAACCCGGGATCATCGTCGTGGTGACGGACGGCAATGAAACCTGCGGAGGCCTGCCCTGCGCCACCGCCGATCGCCTGGCTGCTGAGGCGCGCGACCTGACCATCCATGTCATCGGCTTCCGCGCCATCGTCGACTTCTGGACCTGGGACAACCCCGAGCAAGAAGCGCACACCGGCAAGGGATCCGTCGCCCGCTGCCTCGCCGATCGGACCGGCGGGCTTTACGTGTCCGCCGACACGGTCGACACGCTGATCGAAGCGCTGCAGGTCACCCTGGGCTGCCCGCTATACGGCGACACCACCAGCCCCGCCACCAGGCGGCGCGGCTAGCCGCCCTTACCTTTTCGGAACCTCCCCCACGCCGAAAGATCGTGAAACCACGGGGCCACCCTGCCAAAAGAAAACACCCCGGGCCTTGCGGACCGGGGTGTCTTTATCTTCTCGGAAGAAAGCCTATCAGGCCTTTTCTTCGACGATCTCGACCAGGTGCGGGATCTTGTTGATCATGCCGCGGACCGACGGAGTGTCCTCCAGCTCGCGCACGCGGTGCATCTTGTTCAGGCCCAGGCCGATCAGCGTCTTGCGCTGGATTTCGGGGCGACGGATCGGCGAACCGATCTGTTTCACGACGATAGTAGCCATGGATTAGGCCTCCTCGGCAACGTGGGAGCTATCCGCCGGCGCGTCTTCACGCTTGGGCAGGATGTCAGCCACTTTCTTGCCACGACGCTGAGCCACCTGACGGGGCGAGGACTCTTTCTGGAGACCGTTCAGCGTTGCGCGGATCATGTTGTAGGGGTTCTGCGAACCGATCGACTTGGCGACCACGTCCTGGATGCCCAGCATCTCGAACACGGCACGCATCGGACCACCGGCGATGATACCGGTACCCGTCGGTGCGGTGCGCATGACGACGCGGCCAGCGCCGTGACGGCCTTCCATGTCGTGGTGCAGCGTGCGGCCTTCGCGCAGCGGAACGCGGATCATCTGGCGCTTGGCTTGCTCGGTCGCCTTGCGGATGGCCTCGGGGACCTCCTTGGCTTTACCTTTGCCAAAGCCGACGCGGCCTTTCTGGTCGCCAACAACGACGAGGGCTGCAAAGCCGAAACGCTTACCACCCTTGACGGTCTTGGACACACGGTTGATCGCGACAAGGCGATCTGCGAATTCCGGTGCTTCGTCGCGTTCGCGACGGTCCCGGCGGTTATCTTCACGAGCCATGGGCTCTCCTTTGCTATCGTGGGTCCCTGCCCCGTGGGGCGACCCGATTGTCCGATCCTTGGTGATACCCCGGCGGGGCGTCCCGGATCATCGGGGCACTGTCCGTACCCTCAAATCGAAAGGTGGGTTTGAAAACCCACCTCGCGAGGTTGGAAAAGGTGGGGGGGATCCCCACCAAATCCGGATCTTAGATCTTCAGACCACCTTCACGGGCGGCGTCGGCCAGGGCCTTCACCTTGCCGTGGAAGAGGAAGCCGCCGCGGTCGAAGTATGCTTCTTCGACGCCGGCCTTCTTCGCACGTTCGGCAATCGCCGCACCAACCTTGGCTGCTGCTTCGATGTTGTTCTTGCCGACCACGCCCAGGTCTTTTTCCAGCGAAGATGCGGACGCCAGGGTGACGCCGTTCACATCGTCGATCAGCTGAACGCTGATGTTCTTGGAAGACCGATGAACGGAAAGACGAACGCGACCCGCGTTGACCTTCCGAAGCTTGCTCCGGTTGCGCATGCGACGCTTCTGGAACAGTTCACGTTTGCTAAGTGCCATATCCTTGCGTCCTTACTTCTTCTTGCCTTCCTTACGGAAGATGAACTCACCCTTGTAGCGGATCCCTTTGCCCTTGTAGGGCTCGGGACGGCGCCAGTCGCGGATGTTTGCCGCAACCTGGCCGACAAGCTGAGCGTCGGAGCCTTCGATGACGATTTCGGTCGGCTTGGGGGTCGTGACAGTCACGCCAGCCGGGATATCGAAATCAACATCGTGCGAGTAGCCGAGGTTCAGTTTCAGAGTGGAGCCCTGAACGGCGGCACGATAACCGACACCCTGGATTTCCAGCTCTTTCTTGAAGCCTTCAGTCGCACCAGCAACCATGTTCGCAACCATCGTGCGGGACATGCCCCACTGCTGGCGTGCGCGCTTGGACGACCCACGGGGGGTGACGGTGATGACGTTGTCTTCCTGAACGATGGTCACATCGTCGGTGGCGGTGAAGCTGTGGGTGCCTTTCGGCCCCTTCACTTCAACGGTCTGACCCGAGATCGTCGCAGTGACGCCCGAGGGCAGCTCGACCGGTTTTTTCCCAATACGAGACATTGACGGACCTCCTTAGAAGACGGTGCAGATCACTTCGCCGCCAACATTCTGGCTGCGAGCTGCTGCATCCGACATCACGCCCTTGGACGTGGAGACAATCGACACACCCAGACCCTGGCGGACCTGCGGGATGTCATTGACGCTCATGTAGACGCGACGGCCGGGCTTGGAGACCCGCTTGAGTTCGCGAATGACAGGTGCGCCTTCGTAGTATTTCAGGCTGATTTCAAGGGTCGGGTGACCGTTGACATCGGTGCCTTTTTCATAGCCGCGGATGTAGCCTTCGTCCGCAAGCACGTCCAGGACCCAGCCACGCAGCTTGGAAGCCGGGGTGGAGACGGTGGACTTGCCGCGCATCTGGCTGTTGCGGATACGGGTGAGCATATCGCCGACAGGATCGTTCATATCTTACCCTCCTTACCAGCTGGATTTCACAAGGCCGGGGATCTGGCCGTTGGAGCCGAGTTCCCGCAGCATGATCCGGGACACCTTGAGCTTACGGTAGTAAGCGTGGGGACGGCCGGTCAGCTGGCAGCGGTTGTGCAGACGGGTTGCGGACGAGTTGCGGGGCAGCTCGGCCAGCTTCAGGGTGGCGCGGAAACGCTCTTCCATCGGCTTGGACTCGTCGTTGATGATTTCCTTCAGAGCAGCACGCTTCGCGGCATACTTCTTGACCAGACGCTCGCGCTTCTTCTCGCGCTCGATCATGGATTTTTTAGCCATATCGTTCTCTCCCGCGATCAGCTGTTGAAGGGCATGTTGAAATGCTTCAACAGCGCCTTTGCTTCCGCGTCGGATGCCGCGGTCGTGCAGATGATGATGTCCATGCCCCAGACTTCGTCGACTTTGTCGAAGTTGATCTCGGGGAACACGATGTGTTCTTTCAGGCCCATGGCATAGTTGCCACGGCCATCGAAGGACTTGCCGGAAACGCCGCGGAAGTCGCGGATACGGGGCATTGCGATGGTGATCAGGCGATCCAGGAATTCGTACATCCGGTCAGCGCGCAGGGTCACTTTCGCACCCAGGGGCATCTCTTCACGGACGCGGAAACCTGCGATGGATTTCTTCGCCTTGGTGATCACAGCTTTCTGGCCGGCAATCGCGGTCAGGTCTTCCTGAGCGGATTTGGCTTTCTTGCTGTCCTTGACCGCTTCAGCACCGCAGCCAATGTTCAGGACGATCTTGTCCAGGCGCGGGATCTGCAGGTCGTTCGCGTAGCCGAATTCTTCCTTCATGGCAGCACGGATGCTGTCCTTGTAGGCGGCCTTCAGGCGCGGGGTGTAGTTCGCGGTATCAAGCATCGATCACGTCTCCGGTCGTCTTGGCAAAGCGGACTTTCTTGTCGCCGTCCATCTTGAAACCGACGCGGGTCGGTTTGCCGTTGGCGTCGACATAAGCCAGGTTGGACAGCTGGATCGGCAGTGCCTTGGGCAGACGGCCACCCTGGGACGTCTGGGTCTGACGGGTGTGGCGAACAGCCATGTTCACACCGTCGACGATGGCCTTGCCTGCCTGCGGCAGAACCTGCGTGATCTCACCGGTCTTGCCTTTGTCCTTGCCGGCCAGAACGATGACCTTGTCACCTTTTTTCAGCTTGGCAGCCATGATTACAGCACCTCCGGAGCAAGCGAGATGATCTTCATGAAGTTCTTCGCCCGCAGCTCGCGCACGACCGGCCCGAAGATACGGGTGCCGACGGGTTCGCCTGCGTTGTTCAGGATGACGGCCGCGTTGCGGTCGAAGCGGATAGAGGTGCCGTCTTCACGACGGACTTCCTTGGCGGTGCGAACGACGACGGCCTTGCGGACGTCACCCTTTTTCACACGGCCGCGCGGAATGGCTTCTTTCACCGAAACAACGATGATGTCGCCAACCGACGCATAACGACGGTGCGAACCGCCGAGGACCTTGATGCACTGAACTCGGCGCGCGCCAGAGTTGTCAGCGACATCCAGATTGGTCTGCATCTGGATCATTTGGTTTCTCCCGACCTTTGGGGAGGGCTGCAGTGCCCCTAGCCCCCAGGGTTTCGATTAAGCTGGGTTGCGGCCGCTTACGCGGTGATCACTTCCCAACGTTTGGTCTTGGACTTCGGCGCGCATTCCTGAATGCGAACCGTATCACCCGTCTTGAAGGTGTTGTTCTCATCGTGAGCCCGGTATTTCTTGGACTTACGGATGGTCTTTTTCAGAACCGGGTGCGTGAAGCGGCGTTCCACCGACACGGTGACGGTCTGTGCGTTTGCGTCGGAGGTCACGACGCCTTGCAGGATACGTTTGGGCATCTGGATGCTTCCCTATCTGGCCTTATTCAGCAGCAGCTGCGGCTTTTTCATTCAACACGGTCAAGACGCGGGCTGCCTCGCGGCGGGCATCGCGCATACGTGCGGGGTTCTCCAGTTGGCCAGTGGCCTGCTGAAAGCGCAGGTTGAACTGCTCTTTTTTCAGCTCGGTCAGCTGCTCGCGCAGTTGATCGGGGGTCTTGTCACGAAGCTCGTTCGCGCTCATATCGTCGTTCCTTTCAACATCACCGGTTGGCCCCTGAGCGCGCATGCGCCGGGTCACCCTGATTCCGGTGGAGTCATGATGAGCCGGCCGTATAGGCGCGATTCCCCTTGGAAGCAAGACCTAATCCCGACCGAATGCCCCGCCGCGCGCGGGGGCGGATCCCCTGCCCCGGCGGTGCCGGAAACAGCGGCCCGGGTCCCTGCCGGGGCCGGGCCAGGGGATCGCCCGCCCCTAATCGGCGTGCTGCGGCGCCCCCCTGTCGCAGGGCTGACCCGCGATCTCTTCGAAGACGTCGTATTCGATCCGGTCGTCATAGCGGGTGCCGACGCCGAAGATCGACGCCCGCGTCAGCCATTCCAGCTGCGGTGCGCGGGTCGTGAAGGTGGGCACAACACGGAAGAAATGCCCGGCCTGGTCGATCTTGCCCCGGGCGGCAAAGACCCGGCGTTCCTCTTCCGACAGGTCCGAGATGCTCTCGTAGGACATCTGCACCAGCCAGCCTTCGTCGGTCTGCAACTGCACCCGCACGTCCATTGTGATGACGTTGTTCTTGATGCTGACCCAGTCGCCCGACACCGGAAGGATCTTGCCGGCAATCTGCTCGCCCTCGAAGCGCCCGCCCCGAACATGATATATCAGCCGGGTCTCACCACTCTGGCCTGTCACCTGCTGCGCCGGCCCCATGTCCAAGCGCATTTCCATCAGAAGCCGGGTGGTCTTCTCTGTCATTAACTCAACTAGTCCCACTTGTAATTGAAACTCACCGAAATCCGATCGTCTTCGGACATGTTCATCGGCACCTCGTGACGCAACCAGCTTTCCCACAGCAACACGTCGCCCGGCTTGGGTGCGACGTAGATGAAGGGCTTCAGCTCGTCCCTGGCCCCTTTCACGCGCGTCGGGGCCGCCATCATCATCTGAAGGCGCGGATCCTCCAGTTTCAAGGCGGACGCACCGTCAGGCATCGCGACGTAAGTTGTCCCCGAGATGACGCTGTGCGGATGGATATGTGACGAATGCGTCCCGCCCTCGGGCAGGATGTTGATCCACAGATCCTCAAGCACCAGGGACTTGTCCCCCAGGTCGAACTGGCAGGCTTCTGCAAAGGCGGCCACATGGGCATCCAGCGACTTCACCAGATCGGCGAAGATCGGAAAGCGCCAGGGCAGATCGGTCAGCGACGCGTAAGAGGTATAGCCGGGATAGCCATTATCTTCGCACCAGTCCTGCCCGGCCTCGTCATCCTCGGCGATGGAATAGCAAGAGGTCTCAAGCTCTTCGGTATCCACGGCCGGGCCATGTTCCGAAAGCTTCGCGTGATACAGCGGCGTGACGAAGAGCGTCCTTATATCTGCCATGACGGCCTCCTGCAGGGGTTTGTGCCTCCTACCCTACAGGCTTCGGGAAGGCGAGACACGCTTTTGGGTCAGCGCCGCCATTTTGCCCTTGCGGATCACGCCTGGGTGGCGTCTTCGACCTGCGGCCCTGTGCCTGCTTCGGCCCAATGGGCGGCGATGCGGGGCATGCTGCCTTCGATCCAGTCCGCCAGCACCCGCACCTTTTCCGCCGCTTCCCGTCCCAGGGGGGTCAGCTGATATTCCACATGCGGCGGCACCACGTCATATTCCACCCGCAGCACCAGCCCGTCGCCTTCCAGCCAGCGCAGCGTCTGCGCCAGCATCCGTTCGCTGACCCCGCCGACGCGGCGGCGCAGCTGGCTGAACCGCAGGGTGCCATGTTCCAGGGCGATCAGGACCAACACGCCCCATCTGGACGTCACATGTTTCATCACCTCGCGCGACGGGCATTTCGCCGACAGAAGGTCACCGCGCATCAGCGCGTCGGACAGGCCCTGGGGCTTGGGATCGGATGGAATGTTCATACTAACATTTATGTACGTACTTACACTTCGTAAGTAAAGGGCCTAGGTCCCCTGCATCAGACAGGCGCCGACCCCGCGCCACAGACAGGAAAGGACCTGACCATGACCATTGCCATCACCGGAGCCACCGGCCAGCTTGGCCGCCTTATCATCGAGAAACTGAAAGCCGCCGGACAGGCTGACGTTATCGCCCTGGCCCGCAGCCCCGAAAATGCCGCCGATCTGGGCGTGCCGGCCCGCGCCTTCGACTATGATCAGCCCGATACGCTGGCCCCTGCCCTATCCGGCGTGGACACGCTGATGTTCATCTCGGCCTCCGAGATCGGCCGCCGCGTCGATCAGCATCGCGCCGTGATTAAGGCCGCGAAAACCGCCGGCGTCCCCCATATCGTCTATACCAGCGTGCTGCATGCAGATACCTCGGCGCTGAGCCTGGCCGAAGAACACCGCCAGACCGAGGCGCTGCTGGCCGCCTCCGGCCTGACCGTGACCCTCCTGCGCAACGGCTGGTATACGGAAAACTACGCCGCCTCGATCCCTTCGGCGCTGGAACACGGGGCCTTTGTGGGGGCCGCGGGCGATGCGCGGATCTCCTCGGCCGCGCGGGCGGATTATGCGGACGCCGCTGTCGCCGTGCTGACCAACGCCGACCACGTGGGCAAGACGTTCGAGCTGGCCGGCGATGACAGTTATGCGCTGACCGACCTGGCAGCGGAACTTTCGCGCCGAACCGGGAGGGACATTCCCTACGTCGACATGCCCGAGGCGGACTACGCCGGTGTGCTGACCCAGGCGGGTTTCCCCGCGCCCATGGCTCAGGCTTTCGCGGGTTTTGACACCGCCGCCAAGGCAGGCGCGCTGTTTGACGACACCAAGGCGCTGTCCGCACTGATCGGCCATCCGACCACGCCCCTGTCCGAGACGGTCAAGGCCACGCTGGCCTGACCCCCGGCCCGACCGACAAAAGAAAAGCGCCCCGCTGTCACCAGCGGGGCGCTTTTTGTTTGGTCCGTGATCCCCGGCACAGGGCCCGGGATCACATCGCCAGCGGTCCAAGGGACCCGACCGGCTTACCAGTCTTCGCGAACGACGACGCGGGTTTTCACCGGCAGTTTCATCGCGGCCAGGCGCAGGGCCTCGCGTGCGATGTCTTCGTTCACGCCGTCGATTTCAAACATCATACGGCCGGGCTTCACTTTGCAGACCCAACGGTCAACAGAGCCTTTACCCTTACCCATACGAACTTCGATCGGCTTCGCGGTCACGGGCACGTCGGGGAAGATCCGGATCCAGACACGACCCTGACGCTTCATGTGACGCGTCATGGCCCGACGGGCGGCTTCGATCTGACGGGCGCTGACGCGCTCGGGCTCGGTGGCTTTAAGGCCATAGGTTCCGAAGTTCAGATCAGAGCCACCTTTGGCTTCGCCTTTGATGCGGCCCTTGAACTGCTTGCGGAATTTCGTGCGTTTCGGTTGAAGCATCTTGCGCTCTCCTTACCGGTCGCGGTCGCGGCGGTTACCGCCGGCGCCACGGGGTGCGGGACCGTCCTGAAGCTCTTGCGCACGGCGATCACGCGCCTGCGGGTCATGCTCCATGATCTCGCCTTTGAAGATCCAGACCTTGATGCCGATGATCCCGTAAGGGGTCGACGCCTCGGAATGGGCATAGTCGATGTCGGCGCGCAGGGTGTGCAGGGGCACACGGCCTTCACGGTACCATTCGGTCCGTGCGATTTCGGCACCACCCAGACGACCAGCGACGTTCACCCGGATACCCAGGGCGCCCATGCGCATGGCGTTCTGAACGGCACGCTTCATCGCGCGACGGAAGGAAACACGGCGTTCCAGCTGCTGAGCGATCGACTCACCAACCAGGGCTGCGTCCAGTTCCGGCTTGCGGACTTCGACGATGTTCAGGTGCAGTTCGCTGTCGGTCATCTTGGCAAGCTTGCCGCGCAGGACTTCGATGTCTGCGCCTTTCTTGCCGATGATGACGCCCGGACGTGCGGTGTGAATGGTCACACGGCACTTCTTGTGCGGACGCTCGATGATGACGCGTGCGACACCAGCCTGCTTGCACTCTTCCTTGATGAACTCACGAATGCGGATGTCTTCGAGAAGAAGATCACCGTAATCCTTCGTGTCGGCATACCAGCGGCTGTCCCAGGTACGGTTGACCTGCAGGCGCATGCCGATCGGATTGACTTTCTGACCCATTAGGCTTGCTCCTCGATCTGGCGGACCTTGATGGTCAGCTCCGAAAACGGCTTCATGATCTTGCCATAACGGCCACGTGCCCGCGGACGGCCACGCTTCATGATCAGGTTCTTGCCCACATAGGCCTCGGCGACGATCAGTTCATCGACGTCCAGGTTGTGGTTGTTTTCGGCGTTTGCGATCGCGGACTGAAGGCATTTCTTCACGTCCTCGGCAATCCGCTTTTTCGAGAAGGTCAGGTCCGTGAGGGCCTTGTCCACCTTCTTGCCGCGGATCAGCTGTGCAACCAGGTTCAGTTTCTGCGGGGACGTACGAAGCATGCGCAGTTTTGCCATTGCTTCATTGTCGGCCACGCGGCGGGGGTTCTGTGCCTTGCCCATGACTTACTTCCGCTTCGCTTTCTTGTCGGCAGCATGCCCGTAGTAGGTACGGGACGGCGAATATTCACCGAACTTCTGACCGATCATGTCCTCGGAGACGTTCACAGGAACGTGCTTCTGGCCGTTGTAGACGCCAAACGTCAGGCCCACGAACTGGGGCAGGATCGTCGAACGACGGGACCAGATCTTGATGACTTCGTTACGCCCGGATTCGCGCGCCGCTTCGGCTTTTTTCAGCACGTAAGCGTCGACAAAGGGGCCTTTCCAAACAGAGCGTGCCATATGTTAGCGCCCTTTCTTCTTGGCGTGCCGGGAGCGGATGATAAGCCGCGAGGACGCCTTGTTCTTGTCACGGGTGCGTGCACCTTTGGTCGGCTTGCCCCAGGGGGTAACCGGGTGACGACCACCAGAGGTCCGGCCTTCACCACCACCATGGGGGTGGTCGATCGGGTTCATAACCACACCACGAACAGAGGGGCGGATGCCCTTGTGGCGCATACGACCGGCTTTACCGTAGTTCTGGTTCGAGTTGTCGGGGTTCGACACGGCACCAACGGTGGCCATGCATTCCTGACGGACCATGCGCAGCTCGCCCGAGCTCAGGCGGATCTGTGCGTAACCACCGTCACGGCCGACGAACTGGGCATAGGTGCCCGCGGCGCGTGCGATCTGACCGCCCTTGCCGGGCTTCAGTTCGATGTTGTGGACAATGGTACCGATCGGCATGCCCGAGAACGGCATTGCGTTACCCGGCTTGATGTCGGCTTTCTGGGACGCGACGACGCTGTCGCCCACGGCCAGACGCTGCGGTGCCAGGATATAGGCCTGTTCACCATCTTCATATTTCACCAGCGCGATGAATGCGGTCCGGTTCGGGTCATATTCGATCCGCTCGACGGTTGCCGCCACATCGAATTTGTTGCGCTTGAAATCGACGATCCGATAAAGGCGTTTCGCCCCGCCGCCCTTGCGGCGCATCGTAATCCGTCCGGTGTTGTTCCGGCCGCCGTTCTTCGTCAGACCCTGGGTAAGGGCTTTGACGGGGCGTCCTTTGTACAGCTCCGAACGGTCGATCAGCACCAGCCCGCGCTGGCCCGGCGTCGTCGGCTTATACGACTTGAGTGCCATGCTTTCTGTCTTCCGTTTAGCAAGTGGTCCCCAGCCCATGGGCGGGTGACCTATGTGTTAGCCCCCTGCCCTGACCGTCTTAGGTGTGGCGAGGTGACCGTTGGTATAGGCCCCCGAAGGTGCCCGGTGAGATGTTCTTATGAGGATGTCATACGAACAAAAGCAGAGCCCCGGACGAATCCGGGGCCATGCCGATGGGGTCGTCTAAGAACTTTGGGCCACATGGTCAAGTCCCGATCGCGGGACATTGGGTCCACATCAATGTCGCAAGCTCTCTCCCGCTTGATGTAGAGGTCCGACCCTGGCACCCCAGGGACGAATCCATACCGGAATTACGCCGCCTTAGTATCCTGACGCTTAGATTTGCTCGCAACGCCGTAAAGCCCGGCAAGCCCGGTCAGAAAAAGGGGAAAGCCCGCCGGCAACGGCACAGCCGGCGTGGTTTCACGAAGGGAAACCGTCACCTGATAATCAAAAGAAACGGTGCCAAAACTCTGGATATCGGGATTGTTCCCGAAGCCCAGGATCGTGCTCGGGAAAATCTGAACCGAGATGACGCCACCGGCGAGGAAGCTGTCACCCAGAAGGCTGAAGACGCCGTTTTCTTCAAAATAGACGTTGTTCACGCCACCGCCTATCGCCGACGGATCCTCTATGGGACCCGTCTCTGCCGGGAAGTTGGGATCGACCGGATAGTTGTACATCGCATCGGTCGTGAAATTCGAAATTACGACCGACGCACCGACCAGTTCCGTACCCGCGGCAAGGGTGAAGAAACCGTAGTCGATTTCATCACCTCCGGAACAGTCCGAGAAATCTGCCCCCGGATCAAGCACACAGGTCGCGGACACGGACCCCGTGACTGTGTTGTCACCAACACCGAATTCGCCAAAATTGGTCGGGGAAAAGAAACTGTTCGAGAAATCGACAGTTTCGACAACAGAGGCGGCTTGAACTGCGCCACCGGACAGAAGTGCCAAAGTACCCAATACTGCGAAATACCGCATAGATCTCACCTTTTTACAAACACAGAATTAAAAAAGCATAATATTTGATTCTTTACAACGTACGCATTCAAGACCCGGAAATGGAAACGGGCCCCGCCGATAAGCGGGGCCCGATTATTCATCTAAATCAACGGCAAGACTGGCGTCCGGCCGCCAGGACCGATCAGAGACCGGTCGAGATGTCGATCGTGTTGCCTTCTTCAAGCGTCACGTAAGCTTTTTTGACATCCTTGCGGGTGCCCAGCTTACCGCGGAAGCGCTTCACCTTGCCTTTGGTGATGGTCGTGTTCACGGCCTTCACCTTCACACCAAACAGCGCCTCGACGGCCTCTTTGATCTGCGGCTTGTTCGCTTCCGGTGCGACCTCGAAAACAACGGCGTTGGCTTCGGAAGCCATGGTTGCCTTCTCGGTGATGACCGGCTTGCGGATCACGTCGTAATGTTCTGCTTTCGCGCTCATTTCAGACGAGCCTCCAGTGCTTCGACACCCGCTTTGGTGAGCACCAGGGTGTCACGCTTCAGGATGTCATAGACATTGGCGCCGATCGAGGGCAGCACGTCCAGCCCCGCGATGTTCGCGGCAGCCTTGGCGAAATCCTCGTTCACGGAGCCGTCGATGATCAGCGCGCGCTTCCAGCCCAGGTTCTTGACCTGCTTGGCCAGAGCCGAGGTCTTTGCCCCTGCGTCTGCGGCATCGATGATCACCAGCGAACCTTCCTTGGCCTTGGCCGACAGCGCGTGCTTCAGACCCAGCTTGCGGAATTTCTTCGGCAGGTCATGGGCATGAGACCGCGGGGTCGGGCCTTTGTAGATGCCACCCTTGCGGAAGATCGGTGCCTTGCGGGAACCGTGGCGTGCGCCGCCGGTGCCCTTCTGGCGATAGATCTTCTTGGTCGAGTAGCTGACCTCGGAACGGGTCAGAACCTTGTGGGTGCCCTGCTGCGCCTTGTTGCGCTGCCAGCGAACCACACGGTGCAGGATGTCTGCACGCGGCTCCAGGCCGAAGATCTCGTCGCCGAGATCGACGGAACCAGCAGAAGAGCCGTCCAGATTGATCACGTCGAGTTTCATTCTTCGCCTTCCTTCTTCTCAGCCTCGATTTCGGCCTCCGCTGCTTTCAGCGCGGCTTCTTCGGCGGCGGCTGCCTCGGCTGCGGCTGCCTCTTCGGCGGCCTTGGCTTCGGCTTCGGCCTGCGCAGCGGCTTCTTCAGCAGCTTTGCGGGCTTCTTCAGCGGCGGATTTCAGGGCTGCGGGCAGGATCGCGTTCTCGGGGAACGGTTTCTTGACCGCGTCCTTCACGGTGACCCAACCACCTTTCGAACCCGGAACCGCGCCCTTGATCATGATCAGGCCGCGTTCGCTGTCGGTCTTGACGACCTGCAGGTTCTGCGTGGTGACACGGACGGCACCCATGTGGCCGGCCATTTTCTTGCCCTTGAACACTTTGCCCGGGTCCTGACACTGACCGGTCGAACCATGCGACCGGTGCGAGATCGAGACACCGTGCGTGGCGCGCAGACCACCGAAGTTGTGGCGCTTCATACCACCGGCAAAACCCTTACCGATCGAGGTGCCGCAGACATCGACGAACTGACCTTCGAAGTAATGGTCGGCCGTGATTTCTTCGCCCACGTTGATCAGGTTTTCCGCGTCGACGCGGAATTCAGCGATCTTGCGCTTGGGTTCGACGTTGGCAGCCGCGAAGTGACCACGCATGGCCTTCGAGGTGCGCTTGGCTTTGGCAGTGCCGGCGCCCAGCTGGACGGCGGTGTAGCCATGTGCATCGGCGGTACGCTGTGCCACGACCTGCAGCTTGTCCAGCTGCAGAACGGTCACGGGGACCTGCTTGCCGTCTTCCAGGAAGAGGCGGGTCATGCCGATTTTCTTTGCGATGATACCGGAACGGAGCATCTGATGGTCCCTCCCTTACACCTTGATCTCGACATCCACGCCGGCGGCGAGGTCGAGCTTCATCAGCGCGTCCACCGTCTGCGGGGTCGGATCCACGATGTCGAGCAGACGCTTGTGCGTGCGGATCTCGAACTGGTCGCGGGATTTCTTGTCGACGTGAGGGCCACGGAGAACCGTGAACTTCTCGATCTTGTTGGGCAGCGGGATCGGGCCACGGACCTGAGCGCCGGTGCGCTTCGCCGTGTTCACGATTTCCTGCGTGGACGTATCCAACACACGGTAATCGAATGCCTTCAGCCGGATGCGAATGGTTTGACCTGACATGTCAATTCAGCCTTCTTCGGCGTTTGAGTTGAGAGGAAGAAACAGGACCACCCTGCCCCTTCGTCGAACCCTTGTAGGTATGGAGCCCCGCGTGAACGGGGCTCCGGAATTAGGTCGTGGGACGCGTTACAACGTCTTCACGAAGACATCAATCAATAGTTGATGCCGCGGAGAAATTCCCCGCAGCATCGACAGGATTGCCTGCCTTAGGCGACGATCTTGGAGACGACGCCCGAACCAACGGTCCGGCCACCTTCACGGATTGCGAAACGCAGGCCGTCTTCCATGGCGATCGGTGCG
>NZ_FNZG01000027.1 GCF_900109195.1 Pseudooceanicola nitratireducens
AACCAGGACGATCTGTCCCTGCAGGCCGTCATCCCTTGGGGGCCCAAAGACGCCGCCTAAGCCAAGGGCCAGACCGCTCCGGCGGTCTGGCTTTTCTCGGCGCCAAGACAAATCGATAGGCCGTCGGTTCGTAAGCAAACCCAGCTTGCAACGGGAGAGCTCAATCCCAAGCAATGATCATTCGGGATGCTGAACTATTCCCCGGAGCTGCCCAGTGCTCGAAGGATCGCGTCTCGGTATACGTTCTCGACTGGTAGCGTAACGTTGTTGAAGGCTTCCTGAACTTTGTAGACCGTGGTTGAGTGATTTAGAGTGTTTTTCAAAGAGATCAGATTCCCAACGGTTGCGGCCTTAGGCATGTCATAGTCATAAACCGCGAAGGTTATCGATGCTGGCTGCAGCGCGTATCGGATCAGACCCTCTTGGCCACCCAGTCGTTCCATAATCCGCTCAAACACCGGAGCAGGGCACACAAAGAATAGGCCGCTTCGACAAAGCTCTTCGCGTTGCAGGATTTGCCCCTTGTAAATCAGCTGTGGCAAAATTCGTTTGGCGACGTTCTCCCAGTTAAGCCCAGCAGTTGTCTTCTCCACGGACCGGTCTGCTTTCAGAGCTTCGTAACCTGGTCGATAAGTGCCTGTGGTATCAATTGTCTGTACTTCGACTGCAACGAATTCGACGAGATCGCCTTTGTTGCTGAGCCTCGCCAGCACCCAATCGACAAAGTAGCCCCCTTTTTTCGATTTCTGAGGTAATCGGAGTTCCCCGCCCCAGCCCTTGCCGAAAACTGCAACGCACTCTTCTTCATGGTCAGCAGCATGCTTCACCGCGTCTCTACCAGCGACCAGTCTCAGGCCGGGGCGAAATGCACGGCCTGCAATGTCAGACAAAATTCGGTAATCGTCAGCGTACAGCCTGATCGGGCAGCATATGACTGGCTCGCTCGTGATTGGCTTGATGGCGCAAACGCCCGAAACAACCCCATCGTTAAAGCTCTTCTGACATGTATCCCCACTAATGGGGCAGATTTCTGTATCCGCGGCATGCTTTGCCACCTCGGATACATCATCGGCGCGATACCCAAAGAACTCGAAAATAGTTGCTGCCATGGTGTTACGAAATCTTTCTTTCGCGTTCTGGCATCACTTCGAGGACAGCTCTGATTGACCGTCCAATGGCCGCAGCAAGCAGAGGTGGAACGGCATTCCCAACTTGTTCGTATTGTTCAACACGCGATCCGGCAAACCGGAATTTGTCTGGGAAGGTTTGAATCCTTGCTGCCTCCCTGACTGTGAAGCAACGGTCTTGGTCGTAGTGGAAGTAGGCTCCCCAATGCGGGTCGCATTTCGTCAGAATGGTCGACGCAAGTCCATGTGGCGCGACCCGACCGTAACGTTTCGTGTGATCAGATCGACGTGCTCGCTTCATACCCTTCGGCAACAGATCTTCGGGGATGTCTGTCCAATTCCCTCCAGGGGGAATGAACGACAGGCGCTTGATGTTGATTTCGCCAAGGCGCGGAGCTTCGTGGTTCTGGACTGAGTTGCTACCGTTCCGCATGGCCGCCTGAAAATCGTTCTGTGGCCCCGTCTTGTAGTCCTTGCGCTTTGCACCGGTTTCCCCGTTCGAAAGCGTGGGTAGATCATCGATCGCATCGCGAACGCTCACAAAAGACGGCAGCTCAAGGTTTGTCGGCAGGGCCACAATATTCTTGCCCTCGAAACTCGAGGTAAAATTCACCCGCAGGGGTGCATTTCGGACTGGCTCGGGGAAGGCGCTGAGGGGATCGGCTTCATCCCCGCGAATTCCGATTATCACCGTTCGCCAACGCGTCTGAGGCACGCCGAAATGCGGGGCATAGAGGATTTTCACATCTGCACGGTAACCGTGCTGACCCAAAGCCTGCAGGATTGCCTGCAACGTACCGCCACCTTCAAACGAGACAAGACCCGGAACGTTTTCGATCAAGACAGCCTTCGGTTCGAACTCATCGACAAATCGCAGGAACTCGAGAAAAAGGCTGTTTCGTTCGTCGTCCAAAGATCGCTTGGGCGCGTTGATTGAAAAACCCTGGCAGGGGGGACCGCCTGCGACGAGATCAAGTTCGCCTTTTTCCAGACCTAACCGATGGCGCACTTCGCTGGCATCTACCAGCCGAATGTCACGTGACTCGACGAAGGTCTCAGGGTGGTTCAGCGCATATGTTTCAGCGTAGCGCGCCATGATTTCGTTCGCATACAGAGATTTGAAGCCGGAAGCCCGCAACCCTTCAGAAAGGCCGCCGGCGCCAGCAAACAGATCAATCGATGTGTACTGCGCTTCCAAGACGCCTCTCCTCTTTTTCTCATGCTCTACCATGCACATCGATAGCATGAAAGATTCAACGAAGTCTTCTCTGTTTGTTCCTGCTAGCGATCAATCGGTCTCGCAGATTTCCAGTGCCACCGCCGCGCGCCTTTCCGTCGACCTGTTGGCCTTTCAGATCGCTAGCCCGGGGTTGAGCAGCCTGCAACGCCTTGGGCAGGTTTCTGGACGGCTTGCGCCTTGAGCGCTGCGGAGCATCGCTCACAACAAACCTGCCCCCGGCGTGCTCCATTTCATTGCGCCCCGTGCCGGGTGCAGCCCGCTCTCATGCCCCCGGTCTTTTCCACGATCCGTCCAACGACGATCAACGGAAAGGATCACACCATGACACTCG
>NZ_FNZG01000002.1:2500-8339 GCF_900109195.1 Pseudooceanicola nitratireducens
AGGCTTGCGCCCATTGTCTAAGATTCCCCACTGCTGCCTCCCGTAGGAGTCTGGGCCGTGTCTCAGTCCCAGTGTTGCTGATCATCCTCTAAAACCAGCTATAGATCGTCGACTTGGTAGGCCGTTACCCCACCAACTATCTAATCTAACGCGGGCCGATCCTTCTCCGATAAATCTTTCCCCCGAAGGGCGTATAAGGTATTACTCTCAGTTTCCCGAGGCTATTCCTTAGAGAAGGGCACGTTCCCACGCGTTACTAACCCGTCCGCCGCTCACCCGAAGGTGCGCTCGACTTGCATGTGTTAGGCCTGCCGCCAGCGTTCGTTCTGAGCCAGGATCAAACTCTCAAGTTGAAAACCGATTACTCGGTTATCCTTGACGTTCGAACCTCTGCACATCACTCCCCGGCCGGCATGACCGGGGAAAACCGTTTGGTTGTGCTTCTGGTTTCATCAGAAACCGGAAACCGTCCAAACAGTGAAGCTGACGCTCTATCATCGGCCGGAGCCTAAGAGCGCGAGTTATATGTGCAGTTGTTTGTTCATCGAAATGAACCAAACCGCCCACATATCTCTTCAGATACCATCGATTTCAAATAGCGTAGAGACAAAATCTACAGGAAGCGCCGCTTTACTTTGTGGCGCGCCCCGCGTCAAGCATCTCAGTGTTCTTTGCCTCAGTCCCTCTAGAGCGTCGCTCCGTCGTTCCGTCTGGCGTCCCGTTAGCGCCTCAGCGCCGCCGGTGAGGGGGTATTTACGGTTGAGGGCCAAACTCCGCAAGGGCTTTTTTCCGGGTGCCGTCATCTTTTTTTCAAAAACCTCGAAACCCACATGAAAACAGTTACTTACAGAGATACTTTTTTCGATTTTCCGACCAGAAACCTGACCCTGGCAAGACGTTTAATCGGGCCTTAACCCCACATCTTGGGTTATCCACAGACTTACCCCCAAAACACCCCAGAATCCCCCCCAACTCTGCCCTTGGGTCACCCGAATCCGAGGGGAATCGAGGGCGACTCGGTGGCTGAATCGGTGAATCGCCCTGATCGGACTGAAGTGAGGTGAATCGAAAACGCCCGCGACGGTGTCACGGGCGTTTCGGGTCTTGCGACTGGGAGAGTGCGATCAGCCCTTACGGCGGCGGAGCCAGGCGAAGGCCCCGAGGCCGCCCGCCAGAAGCGGCAAACCTGCCGGCAGCGGAACGGCCGGTGTCGCCCCTGCTATGCTGAACTCGAACCCGGTGAAAAAGCTGACCGTGGATGCGCTGCCGTTCGTCGTTGTAAAGGTATAGACCTCTCCCGCGGTGAGAGAGAGCGGGCCCCCGACAAAACTGGTGGATACCGGCGTTCCGGTTCCCAAGAATGCCGACGTGCCGAAAGCGTTCCCTGTCGATGATACGCCTGTTCCCGTCACATCGAAGATCGCACCGGTATTGAATTGCTGCGCAAAACCGGCAAACGCTGTCAGGGAGATGTCTTCCGAGACAGTCAGCGAAAAGGTTGTGGTATTGCCACCGCCGCCACCGAAGGCCAGTGCCGGGTTAGCGGGTTGGATAACACCGCCGTTCCACGCACCGACAGTCCGGAACTGGCCGCCGGTCGCGAAGGTGAAGTTCACGCCTGACGATTGTTCGGCGAACCCATTGATCGGTCCGCTAGGATTGTACGTGACAGAACCAGCGACAAACACTTCATCCGTCAGGTCGATGGAAGCAGCAGAGGCGTGAGTGGCGGTAAAGGCGGTGGCTGCGAACAGCGCAGCAACAAGAGCTTTCTTCATGAGAAGTCCTTTCAGAATACGATTTGGATCAAACAAAACATCTTTAATGACGTCATGATCGCCGGAATCGATTTTTCGTCAAGGAAAACTTGATTTCCTCCCAGCCGCTACCTGCGGCGGGACAGGATCGGCAGGCGCAAGGCCAGCAGGGCAAGCACCACGCCCAGGTAGATCAGCGGTTCATACTGAAAGCCCTTCACCAGCATCACGAAGTGCACCGCCCCCAGAACCGCGGCGAGATAGACAAGCTTGTGCAGTTGCCGCCAGCGCGCGCCCATCTGCCGGATCGAGAAATTGTTCGAGGTCACGGCCAGCGGGATCAGCAGAACGAAAGCCGCCATGCCGATGGTGATATAGGGACGTTTGAGGATGTCGCGCCAGATCTGCGACAGGATCTGCACATCCAGCACCAGCCAGACCAGCAGGTGCCCTACTATATAGAAGAAGGCCAGAAGTCCGATGGCCCGGCGGAAGCGCAGCAGGTTGATCCTGGCAAAGCGGCGCAGCGGCGTGATGCAGAGGCCTGCGATCAGAAGCCAAAGCGCCCATTCCCCCATCTGGTGTTCCATCGCCTTGACCGGGTCGACACCCAGCCCGCCGGTCAGGCCCGCGATGAACAGCCAGATCGGCGGAACGGCCCCCACTATATACAAGACCCACGTCGGAACCCGACGGGCCCCTTGGTTGATGGCCTGAGTCAGCCGGTCGCGCAGGCCGGGGGTGGCAGAGGTGCTGTCGCTCATCGCTCAGTAGTTCTTCTGCAGGTCCATGCCGTCATAAAGCGAGGCGACCTCTTCGCCATAGCCGTTGTACATGTCGGTCTCGCGCCGCGATCCGAACAGGCCCGCGCCGATGACGCGTTCGGTGGCCTGGCTCCAACGGGGGTGATCCACGGTCGGGTTCACGTTGGAATAGAAACCGTATTCGCGGTGGTTGGCGTCTTTCCAACTGGTGAAGGGCTGATCTTCCTGCAGGGTGATGCGCGTGATGCTCTTGATCGACTTGAAGCCGTACTTCCACGGCACGACCAGACGGATCGGCGCGCCGTTCTGATTGGGAAGATCCTTGCCGTATAGACCGGTGGCCATCAGGGTCAGGGGGTGCATCGCCTCGTCCAGGCGCAGCCCTTCGCGGTAGGGCCAGTCCAGCACGGGATAGCGCAGGCCCGGCATCTCCTCGGGGCGGGCGGCGGTTTCAAAGGCGACGTATTTTGCACCGGACTGCACGCCGGCCCGTTCCAGCAGGCTGGCCAGGGTGAAGCCGTTCCAGGGGATGACCATCGACCAGGCCTCGACACAGCGCAGGCGATAGATGCGTTCCTCGATCTGCGCCTTCGCCAGGATGTCTTCCAACTGGTAGTCGCCGGGCTTGTCGACCAGCCCGTCGATGGTGACGGTCCAGGGGCTGGTGGTCAGCGTATGGGCATATTTCGCCGGGTCGGATTTGCCGGTGCCGAATTCATAGTAGTTGTTGTAGTTGGTGATGTCCTCGTAGGAGTTCGGCTCCAACCCCTCGGGCGCGGCCAGCGCGGGGCCAGCGATTGCGCCCAGCCCCAGGCCCGCAGCCCCAGCCATCCATTGCCGCCGATTGAGATAGAGCGCCTCGTCGGTGACGTGGTGATCCTTGAATTGGCTTTTCCAGATGCGGGACATGACGGGCTCCGTTGCTGCGTACATATACAAGTACGAGCTAGGGCCCGGATTAGTTACACCAAGTCGGGAAAGATCACCGCAATGGCATAATCTGTAACATTCGCGCGGGCGGCGGGGCGGCCCCGGCCCGCGCGACGGGGGGCGGGCCTAGCTGTGGCTTTTGTTCACGTCGCCGGCGTCGCAGCTGGGGCGCAGCTTGGACAGCAGAACGGATTCCGCATTGTCCTGAACGACCCGCACGTGATGACGGCGCATCTTGCGCGGTTCGTTCACGCCGACGGAATGGGCGATGGTCTCGACCTCTTTGATCATCTGCTTGGCGTAATTGGCGACGCGTTCGTATTTCTGATCGACAACCAGCCCACGCTGCAGATGCTTCTGGTGCGTGGTGATCCCCGTGGGGCAGGTGTTCTTGTTGCACTTCAGCGCCTGGATGCAGCCAAGCGAGAACATGAACCCCCGCGCCGAAGTGACGAAATCCGCGCCTGCGCAGATTGCCCAGGCCACGTCGGACGGGTTCACCAGCTTGCCGCTGGCAATGATGCGGATGCGGTCGTGCAGGCCAAAGCGGTCGCGCAGATCGGCGACCCGCAGCAGCGCCTCGCGCAGGGGCATGCCGACCAGGTCGATCAGCGGCATGGGGGCCGCGCCGGTGCCACCTTCGCCGCCGTCGATGGTGATGAAGTCGGGCGCGTGGATGGCCCCGCGTTCCAGGATCTGCTGAAACAGCGCCTCGAAGGTGTCCGAGGATCCGATCACCGTCTTGAAGCCCACGGGCTTTCCGGTGACCCGGCGGATATGGGCGATCTGGTCCAGCAGATCCGAGAAGTTGCGGATCTCGGGGTGCCGGTTCGGTGAAATACTGTCCTTGCCCACGGCGATCCCGCGGATCGCGGCGATTTCGGCATTCACCTTTTCGCCGGGCAGGATGCCGCCCTTCCCGGGCTTCGCCCCCTGCGCCATCTTCAGCTCGAACATCTTCACCTCGGGCTTCGCCGCCACTTCGCGCAGCTTGTCGTCGCTGAGGTTGCCGTGTTCGTCGCGCACGCCGTATTTCGCCGTGCCGATCTGGTAGACGATGTCGCAGCCGCCGGTCAGGTGATAGGGCGACAGCCCGCCCTCACCGGTGTTCAGCCAGATATTGGCCTTGGCCGCACCTTTCGACAGCGCCTCGACCGCGGGGCGGGAAATCGCGCCATAGGACATGCCCGAGATGTTGAAGATCGACGGTGCCTCGTAGGGTTTCTTGGCATAGGGTCCGATCACCAGCGGCTTGGTCGCGGCGGCCTGGTCATCCAGTGGCGGGAAGGCGGCGTTCACGAAGATCGGCGTGCCGGGTATCGCCAGGTTGCGGGTCGAGCCGAAGGCGACGGTGTTCCCCTTGCCGTTTGCGGAATGATAGACCCAGTCCCTTTGCGCCCGGTTGAACGGCATCTCTTCGCGGTCCATCGCAAAGAAATACTGCCGGAAGAATTCGCCAAGGGTCGAGAACAGATACCGGAAACGGCCGATGACCGGATAGTTGCGCCGGATCGCGTCATGGGTCTGAAAGCGGTCCAGGAAGAACAGAACCACCACGACCAGCGCCCCCATCCCGACCGCCAACAGGAAGACAAGCGCCAGATATTCCACGGCGGTGCCGACAAAGCCCATAACATATTCCCTTGTTTATATGTGACGCATGTGCTGACCTGAGGTCACTGGTAGATTGGCGCGATGTCGGCCAAGCGGCAAGGCAGGTAATGCGCCTGTATGGGAGGACAAGCCATGAAACTTGCTTGCAACCTGAAGGGACCGGGGGCCGTTGCAATTGGTCTTGCGATCCTGATGCCCCTCGGCACCGGGGTCGCGGCGCAGGATCAGCTGAACGGGATGGTCTATTACACCACCGATCAAAGCTTTGACGACGTCACCTTTGGACTGGAGAACGCGATCATCGAAGAAGGCCTGGTGATCGACCACGTCAGCCACACCGGAGAGATGCTGGAACGGACCCGCGCCGATGTCGGATCCGAGGTGGTGATCTTCGAGGCGGCAGACATCTTCTCCTTCTGCTCGGCGCAGTTGTCGCGCGAGGTGATGGAGGCCGACTGGACCAATGTCGTCTTCTGCCCCTATCACATCTTCGTCCTGACCCGCCCCGAGACCCCGGGCGAAACGCTGATCGGCTATCGCAGCTTCCCCGAGGGCGAGATGAAGAAGGTCGAGGCGATGCTGGACCGGATCAGCCGCGCGGCCCTGGGAATGTAGTATTCGGGGCGGCGGTGGCCGCAGGGGGGCCGTCTGGTCAACCGTTTTTGGAGCTAGCCCGTCTGGCTTCGGCTTCGGCTTCGGCTTCGGCTTCGGCTTCGGCTTCGGCTTCGGCTTCGGCTTCGGCTTCGGCTTCGGCTTCGGCTTCGGCTTCGGCTT
>NZ_FNZG01000002.1:8354-256125 GCF_900109195.1 Pseudooceanicola nitratireducens
TTCGGCTTCGGCTTCGGCTTCGGCTTCGGCTTCGGCTTCGGCTTCGGCTTCGGCTTCGGCTTCGGCTTCGGCTTCGGCTTCGGCTTCGGCTTCGGACAGGATCAGATTGTCTGCCGGACAGCAATACAATCGGTGATCCGAACCTAAATGCCTCCGACGTCCAGATCTTCGGGCCCGCCCCGGCGCGGGACCACTCGCCTATGTCCGGTCGCGCAACGCGCCAAGCCTCCTCAAGCCGTACGAAAGCGAAGAAGCAGATCTTCCCGCGCTTCCCGCACCGCCTGCGACAAACCGCGCCCCCGCGCAAGGGACACGGCCATGGCGCTGGCCAGATGACAGCCGGTGCCGCGCAGGGTCTTGTCGATCCGCGGCGCGGCAAAGCGAAGGGGGGTGTCGTCCCTCTTGTAAAGACGGTCCTCCACCTGCACCCGGTCCGACCCGTGCCCCCCTTTGACCAGCACCGCGCCAGCCCCGTGGCGCAGCAGGTGCCCGACCCCGGCCGTTTCGCCGGTGGACAGCGGGGACAGCGCTGCGAGCTCGGGCAGGTTCGGCGTGACCACACTGCACAGCGGCAAGAGTGTCGTCAGCAAAGCATCCTGTCCATCCGCGTCCAGCAAGACCATGCCGGAGGAGGACATGAGAACCGGATCCAGCACGATCGGCAGATCCGCCGGGACGCAGGTCTTTGTCAGGGTCTGCGCATGATCCTTTGGCGGGCCCTCCTTTAAGCCTGCCTGCACAGCCTCGGCCCGGGTTTCAGTCCGGGTCGTCACACGGGGCTCCGCCAAAGTGGCCGCCACCATCCGGGTGATCGCCCCATTGCACAGCATGCCGATTTTCACCGCGTCCACCGGCCCGGCCGCGCGGATCTGGGCCTGCACCACCTCAGGCGAGACCGGGTCGCAGGCGAAACCAGCCTGATCCGTCTGAGCTGTGACAGCGGTGACGGCGACCGTGGCCTGCCCTCCCAGGCGGGTGACGGTCGCAACATCGCGCAGGATCCCCGCACCTCCGCTAGAGTCCAGACCGCCGATCACCAGCACACGGGTCATTCCGCCACCCTCGCCATCGGGGCGGTGCAGATGGCGACGTTCTGATGCCCCCGTTGGATCAACTGGCGCGCCGCGCGCCAGGCCCGCAGACCAGTGACGCATTGGAAGACCACGCGCTGGTCTGCCTTAGGCCTATGCCCCTGCCCAAGGCCGTCGTCCGCCGTCAGGTCGACGAACAGATCGCCCTGCGCGACCTCGGATGCCGCGATGACCGCCGGGATCTGCGCGGGTTCCGGTGCCGCCGCAAAGGACATCGTGTTGACCCGCCAGGATGCCAGATCCATCGACATCAACCGCCCGAGCGGAGAGGGATCGTGCCCCAGCAACAGGCTCAGCGCCATCTGAGCCTGCAGCGCCCCAAGCATTGCAACCACGGGCCCCATGACGCCGCCGGTGGCGCAGGTCTGCGCCTGGCCGGGCAGGTCCGGGAATAACGCCCGAAGGCTGGGCCCAGAGCCGCAGAAGGCACCGACATAGCCCTGGCGACCCAGCACGGACGCGCTGACCAAGGGGACCTTTGCCAACTGGCACGTATCCGAAAGCGCGTAGGACACAGCGAAATTGTCTGCCGCATCAATCACCAGGTCACACTGTCGAACCGCCTCACGGGCCAATACCGGGTCCATTGCCCTGCACTCTGCCCGGATCGCGACATCAGGGTTCAGGGCGACAAGAGCCTCTGCCGAGACCTGGGCTTTGGGTCGTCCAAGATCGGCCTGCCGGAACAGGATCTGGCGGTGCAGGTTATGTTTTTCGACCCGGTCGGAGTCGAATATCCGGATCTCTCCTTTCTCATGCGCAAGGCCAACCCCCGCACCGGCGAGCAAGGGAAGCAGCGTCGCCCCAAGACCGCCTGCGCCCACGACAAGCACACGGGCAGAGGCCAGCCGTGCCTGTCCCCCTGCCCCGACCTCGGGCAGGATCATCTGACGGGCATAGCGGTTCATCCCGCGTACTCCCGCGTGGCGGCAAGCCATTCGGCACAGCGGGCCCCGGGGCTGGAGGCCTCCTGGATATCGGTCACGACGGCGGCGCTGTCCGCCCCGGCGGCGAAAAGCCCGGGCAGGCGTTCGGGGGTCAGCCCGCCGATTCCGACCAAGGGAAGGCTACCGACAAGACCTTTCCATTCGGTTACCCGATCCAGTCCCTGCGGCCCCCAGGCCATCTTTTTCAACAGCGTCGGATAGACAGGGCCAAGCGCGACATAGGCCGGATCCAGCGCCAGGGCGCGCTCCAGCTCGGCCCGGCCATGGGTCGACAGGCCGAACCGCACGCCCGCCCGGCGCAGCGCGGCGAAATCCGCCGTCTCCATATCCTCCTGGCCCAGGTGGACCATGTCGCAGCCCAGATCCAGGGCGATCCGCCAGTAATCATTGACCACCAGTTGCGCATGATGCGCCTGACAGACGGCCTTGGCGCGGGCGATCTGATCGCGCAGCTCGGCCTCGCTCCGGTCCTTGATCCGCAGCTGCACCAACCGCACGCCAAGCGGCACCAGACGCTCCAATGCGCTGATATCGCTGACGATAAGATAGAAGGGATCCAAGCGCATCAGCCCAGCACCCCCATGCCGAAAATCGGGGTCGAGGCCTGCGCCATGTCCCGCACCGGCATCAGCCCCGCGCCATGGGCCTCTTGCCCCGCCGCGATGGCCAGGGCGAAGGCCCGCGCCATGGCGACCGGGTCCAGCGCGCGCGCCACGGCGGTGTTCAGCAGCACGGCGTCAAAGCCCATTTCCATCGCCCGCGCGGCCTGGGACGGGGCGCCGATGCCTGCGTCGATCACCAGAGGAATGCCTTCGAAATGGGCCCGCATCGTGCGCAGCGCCTCGGCATGGCGCAGCCCCTGGCCCGAACCGATCGGTGCGCCCCAGGGCATCAGGACCTGACAGCCGGCCTCGATCAGCTTTTCGCCGACGATCAGATCCTCGGTCGTATAAGGAAAGACCTCGAACCCGTCAGAGCACAGGATGCGCGCGGCCTCGACCAGAGCGAAGGGATCGGGTTGCAGCGTGTCGGCGTGGCCGATCACCTCGAGCTTGATCCAGGGCGTGTCGAAGATTTCGCGCGCCATATGAGCGGTGGTCACGGCCTCTTGCACGGTATGGCAGCCTGCGGTGTTGGGCAGGATGCGGCAACCGCTGTCGCGCAGGAGGTCGCGAAAACCTTCGCCCTGCGGCCCTTCCCGCCGGAGAGAGACGGTGATGACCTCGGTCCCTGACGCCTGGATCGCGTCGCGCAGGATTTGTGGCGAGGGGTATTGAGCGGTGCCAAGCATCAACCGATTGTTAAGCTCTGTGCCGTAGAACATGTCTCAGCCCCCCTGCATGGGCGACAGAACCTCGACCCGCGCACCGGGGTGAAGGGGGCGGTTGCGTGCATCGCGGGGGATGAATGTCCCGTCAAGTGCCGTGGCAACGCTGGCGGCTTCGAAGTTCTGCTCGGTAATGAGGTCGGCAAGCGTCGCGGCTCCGGTCTCGATCGGGGTGCCGTTCAGATCAATGCGCATGGCTCTGGTCCTGTTTTGGGGCTTGGGTGTTTGGGGTGTTGTTTGGGGCGGGCGTGGTCATTTTCGGTCTGGCGGGTGCCGGGGACTGCGCCGGGGTCTGTCCGGTCGACGCATTCCTTCGGACCTGTGACGGCTGCGAAGGCGGCCGAATCGTGCCGGTTTGGCGACTGGTTCGTTCGGGCAGCGGAAGGCGCGCCACAAGGTCGGTGGCCAAGGCCGGGGCCAGAAGAAAGCCGTGACGGTACAATCCGTTGAGGCGAAAGACCGTGCCGTCCTGCCGGATCGTGGGCAGGTTGTCGGGAAAGGCGGGGCGCAGACCGCAGCCCGTGGCGATCACCTGCGCCTCGGCGAAACCGGGGTGAACGGTGTAGGCGGCGGACAGAAGCTCCATCATAGCGCGGGCGGTGACGGGGCCGGTGTCGCCGCTTTCCACCATGGTGGCGCCGACCATGTAGCGATTGGCCGGCCGGGGCACGATGTAGCAGGGAAAGCGCGGGTGCAGCAGTCGGATCACCCGGGTCAGCGTGACGTCGGGCGCATGGAGCTCCAGCATCTCACCGCGCACCGGGCGTAGATGGGGATCTTCGGGGATGGCAGCGGGGCCGCAGCAGTCGATGATCCAATCGCCTCTTGGGGCGGGGCGCGTCTGCACACCCTGTAGGGCGAGGGTGTCACGCAGGGTTGTGAGGGCGGAGACCGGGTTCAGATGCGCCTCACCCGCGTAGAACAGACCGCGGGCAAAGCGGCCGGAAAGCGCGGGTTCCAAGGTGGCAGGGTCAACCCATCTGTGGCCCGTCGTGGCGCTGGCGAAACGGGTCAGTTCCGCCGAATCGCGCGGCGGGGCCAGCACCAACGTACCGCGCCGGACCACGCCGGGAACGCGGTCCGACCACCAGTCGATGGCCCCGCGGCCACGTAGGGTGACGTCCTTAGGTGCGGATTCACCTTCACAAAAAGGGGCCAGCATCCCTCCGGCAAGGCGGGAGACCGGCGGGGGCGTGCCATCGGGCAGAACAAGTTCGACCTTGTGCCCTGCCTCGACCAGGGCGGTGGCGGCGCAAAGCCCCGCCACCCCTGCCCCAAGGACCGAGATCATTCTGCCGGACCCGATGCGGCGGGCGAAGGTTTTGCCGATGACTGCGCGGGCACCTTGTCAACGGATGCTCCTTCGACGTCGGAAACGAGACCTGTATCGGCTTCTGCGGGTACGTAAAGCTTGCCGCCCTTGCGGAACAGATCCGCCATGTCGGCCATGCCCTTGGACTTCTCGGCCTCGGCCCGGATGTCGTGGCTGATCCGCATCGAACAGAACTTCGGCCCGCACATCGAACAGAAATGCGCGACCTTGTGGGCCTGCGCGGGCATGGTTTCGTCGTGCATCTCGCGCGCGGTGTCGGGGTCGAGACCTAGATTGAACTGGTCTTCCCATCGGAATTCGAACCGCGCCCGGGACAGTGCATCATCGCGTGCCTGGGCCCCTGGGTGCCCCTTGGCCAGATCGGCGGCATGGGCGGCCAGTTTATACGTGATCACCCCGGTCTTCACGTCGTCGCGGTCGGGCAGGCCAAGGTGTTCCTTGGGCGTCACGTAACACAGCATCGCGGTGCCGAACCACCCGATCATCGCCGCGCCGATGGCGCTGGTGATGTGGTCATAGCCGGGCGCGATGTCGGTGGTCAGCGGCCCGAGCGTGTAAAAAGGGGCGTCATGGCAATGCTTTAACTGTTCGTCCATGTTGGCCTTGATCTTGTGCATCGGCACATGGCCCGGCCCTTCGATCATCACCTGGCAATCCTTGGCCCAGGCGACTTTTGTCAGCTCGCCCAGGGTGTGCAGTTCGGCAAACTGGGCGGCGTCATTGGCATCCGCGATCGAGCCGGGGCGCAGCCCGTCGCCAAGCGAAAACGACACGTCATAGCGGCGGCAGATGTCGCAGATTTCCTCGAAGTGTTCATACAGGAAGCTTTCCCGGTGATGGTGCAGGCACCATTTCGCCATGATCGAGCCGCCGCGCGACACGATGCCCGTCACCCGGTCGATGGTCATCGGGATCATGTGCAGACGCACGCCGGCATGGATGGTGAAATAGTCGACGCCCTGTTCCGCCTGTTCGATCAGCGTGTCGCGGTAAACTTCCCAGGTCAGATCCTCGGCGATTCCGCCAACCTTTTCCAATGCTTGGTACAAAGGCACCGTCCCGATCGGCACCGGCGCGTTGCGGATGATCCAGTCGCGGATGTTGTGGATGTTGCGCCCGGTCGAAAGGTCCATGACCGTATCGCCGCCCCAACGGATGGCCCAGACCATCTTTTCCACCTCTTCCTCCATCGAGGAGGTGACAGCCGAATTGCCGATATTGGCGTTGATCTTCACCTTGAAGTTGCGGCCGATGATCATCGGCTCCAGCTCTCGGTGGTTGACGTTGGCGGGGATGATCGCGCGACCCTCGGCGATTTCCTGACGGACGAATTCGGGGGTCACAAGTTCGGGCAGGGTCGCGCCGAAGGGTTCGCCATCGGTGGCGTGGCGGGCAAGACGGCCTTCGTTTTCGCGGATGGCGACGAATTCCATCTCGGGGGTGATGATCCCCTGACGCGCATAGGCCAGCTGGGTCACGGCGCGGTCGCCGACGGCGCGCAGCGGCGGGTGCTGCACCGGAAAACCCGGGGTCAGGCGGTCGCCGGTCGCGAAACCATTGTCGGCCTCGGTCACTTTGCGGCCCGCGTAGGCCTCCACATCGCCGCGGGCCTGAAGCCAGCCACCGCGCACAGGTGGCAGCCCCCGGGCAATGTCGATCTGCGCGTCGGGATCGGTATAGGGGCCAGAGCTGTCGTAGACGGTCAGCGCATCCTCTCCGCTGACGGAAATTTCGCGCATGGGGACGCGCAGGGGATGCAGCGTGCCCTCAAGATAGATCTTGCGAGAGGCAGGCAGGCCGCCGGTGGTGATTTCGGGAGCAATGTCTTTCATATCGGTCTCTTCTTCACGATGAGACCCAAGCGAAACGACGATAGAAGGCGGCCACGCGGGCCCGGCACGCCCGGACGGGCACATGCCATGGGCCATCAGCGGCCCGAAAGGACCGCCCCTGTTCAAACATGGGGGGAATTGCCCTTCGGTCTTCCTACGCCAGCGTCAACTGGGTCAGGTTCAAAGGGTCGCGTCACCGGGGTTTCCCCCTGTCAGCCTCTCAGTCCCCTTGGCGGGACTCCCCTGACGTAAGCTTGGGGTAGCACCGTTTGCGGGGCCGTGGGAAGGGGGGATTTGTGAAAAGGGCGGGTGTGCAAAAGCACGACGGCCGCCCGGGTCGGGGCGGCCGTCCTAGGGATGCAAAGGGCTGGACCGATCGGTCCAGCAAATTTGAACGAGCCCGAAGGGGGGCTAGCCTTACAGCCCCTTGGTCAGGTCGTCGATCTGCGCCAGGCGCTTCAGCACCGCGGGCAAATCCTGGATCGGCAGCATGTTCGGCCCGTCCGAGGGCGCATTGTCCGGGTCTTCGTGTGTTTCGATAAACAGCGCCGCGGTGCCAACGGCCACCGCCGCCCGCGCCAGGGTTTCCACGAATTCGCGCTGACCGCCGGTCGAACCGCCCTGCCCGCCGGGCTGCTGAACGGAATGGGTGGCGTCGAAAACCACCGGGTATCCGGTCTGCGCCATGATTGGCAGGGCACGGAAATCGGACACCAAGGCATTGTAACCAAAGGAGGTTCCGCGTTCGCACAGCATGATGCGGTCATTCCCGGTCGACGCGACCTTGTCCGCCGCATGCACCATGTCCCAGGGGGCGAGGAACTGACCCTTCTTGATGTTGATCGCGCGCCCGGTTTCCCCGGCAGCCAGCAGAAGATCGGTCTGGCGACACAGGAAGGCGGGGATCTGCAGGATATCGCAGACCTCGCCGGCGGGGGCGCAATGGCCGGGTTCATGCACGTCGGTCAGCACCGGGCAGCCGAATTCGCGCTTGATCTCGGACAGGACATGCAGGCCCTTTTCCATGCCCAACCCACGCTTGCCCTTCAGCGAAGACCGGTTCGCCTTGTCATAGCTGGCCTTGAACACCCAGGGGCGGTTCGCGGCCTCGGCTGCGGCGGCAATCTTTTCGGCCAGCATCCGCGCGTGATCCAGGCTTTCCATCTGGCAGGGGCCCGCGATCAGCATGTAGGGCGCGGCGTTCGAGACCTCGATCTCACCGATCTTCAGGGTTTTCATGCGATACCTTCCTTCTTCAGGACACCTTCGATGCGGGCGACGTCCACGGGGTTGTTCAGCTCCCAGAACACACGGCCCTTGCCTTCGACCGCGACGCAGGCCACGGGCCAGCCGTTTTCCAGAAACCGCAGCTGTTCAAGGCCTTCGGCCTTTTCCAGCGGGCCTTCGTCCCAGCCGGCATAGGCGGTCAGCGCCTCGGGGCGGTAGGCGTAGCAGCCCACATGGTGCCAGACCTGCGGCGGAGATTCGAGCGATCCGACGTAAGGCAGCACCTCTTTCGAGAAGTAGATCGCCGTGCCGTCCGCGCGCATGACCGCCGTGGTGCCGCCAACGCGGCCTTCCTTGCGGTCGGTGACAAAGTTCGCCAGCGTTTCAGCATCGGTCAGCAGGACCGGCGTCGCCATCTGGGCGTCGGGGTTGGCCTGCATATGCGCCACCAGATCCGAGACGAACCAGGCGGGCGTCAGCGGCGCGTCGCCCTGCAGGTTCACCACGACCTCGGGGGTTTCGGGCAGTTGCGCAACGCCTTCGGCGCAGCGTTCGGTCCCGTTGCGCGCCTGGGACGAGGTCATCAGGACCTTGGCCCCGAAACCCTCTGCCGCAGCGCGGATGCGGTCATCGTCGGTCAGCACATAGACCGCGTCGATGCCGGGCACGGCGCATGCGGCTTCCCATGACCTTTGGATCAGGGACTTTTTCTCTCCGCTCGCGCCGGTCAGTTCGACCAGCGGCTTGCCGGGATAGCGGGTCGAGGCATAGCGCGCCGGAATGAAGACAACAGTTTTCATGGGACCCCCTCAGGCCACGCCGACGCGCAGGGCGTCATGGATATGCACCAGCCCTTCCAGCTGGCCGTCGGCATCCACGGCAAAAAGCGCCGAGATCCGGTTTTCGTTCATGATCCCAAGGGCATCGACCAGCAGGATATCGGCGGAAATGGTGCGCGGGCTGCCGGTGGCGACGCCCCCGGCGGTGCGGTCCAACAAGCCCTGAAGGTTGCGCCGCAAATCGCCGTCGGTGATCACACCGGTCAGCTTTCCGCCTTCGGTTACCGCGACGACGCCGAACCCCTTGGCCGACATTTCCAGCAGGGTGTCGCCCATGTCGGTCTCGGGCGTGACGACGGGAAGCGCTGCGCCCTTGTGCATCACCGCGCGCACCGTCAGTAGCTGTGCGCCCAGGGTGCCGCCGGGATGGAAGGTGCGGAAGTCGGCCTGGTTGAAGCCCCGCGTCTCCATCAGCGCCACGGCCAGCGCATCACCAAGCGCCAGCGTCATCGTGGTCGAGGTCGTGGGTGCCATGCCGATGGCGCAGGCCTCGGGGGCGTTGGACAGCAACAGCAGATGATCGGCCTGCTGCGCCAGGGTGCTGTCGGCGTTCTTGGTGATCGCGATCAGCGGAATATCAAAGCGGCGGGTGTGCCCGATGATGTCGGCCAACTCCTTGGTTTCGCCCGAGTTCGAGATCAGGATGCAGGCGTCATTGCGGGTGATCATGCCCAGGTCGCCATGGCTTGCCTCGCCCGGATGCACGAATTGCGCGGGCGTCCCGGTCGAGGCCATGGTGGCCGCGATCTTGGCCGCGATATGGCCGGATTTCCCCATGCCCGAGACGATGACGCGGCCGGGCACCTGGATCAGCCGGTCGATAACGTCGGTGAAGTCCTCGGTCAGTTCCGAGGCAAGCTGCGCCAGGGCGGCACTTTCCGAGGTCAGAACCGCGCGGGCGGTTTCAAGGGCTGTGGTCATGGTCGGACTTTCAAGGATCTTTGCTGTCCGGGTGATAGCCTTGATGCCGCGAAGTGTCCAACGCTGCGCTTGGGTGGGGGGGGATCACGCGAAAATCGGTGCCAAAGGTCACGTCTTTGTCATTGGAAACCTCGGCCAGCCCGGGCTTGGCGCGCGGGGGCAGCAGGTCAAGCGACGCTACGAAAATGTGAGGCAGATCCAACCGCGATCAGCGCCCGTAGCCGATCCGATGCCACAACGGCAGACCCCAGCAACGGAGAACCACCATGTTTCGCAGAACCCTTCTGTCCCTGACCGCCGCCACCCTGATCGCGGGCCCCGCCTTGGCCGGATCGCATTCCATGAAGAAAGACATCGTCGACACCGCGGCCGAGGCCGGGTCCTTCACGACCCTGCTGGCCGCAGCCGAGGCCGCCGGCCTGGTCGACACGCTCAAGGGCGAAGGCCCGCTGACCGTTTTCGCGCCGACCGATGACGCCTTTGCCGCCCTGCCCGAAGGCACCGTCGACAGCCTTCTGCTGCCCGAAAACAAGGACAAGCTGACCCAGATCCTCACCTATCACGTGGTCGCAGGCGCGGTGAAATCCACCGATCTGAGCGATGACATGAAGGCCGCCACGGTCGAGGGCAGCGAAATCACCGTCGATCTGGACAATGGCGTCATGATCAACGACGCGACCGTGGTTCAGGCGGATATCGAAGCCTCGAACGGCGTGATCCACGTGATCGACAGCGTGCTGATGCCGGGCATGTGATCCCTCCGGGCCGGGTCCTTCCCAGCCCGGCCTCCCTGGGGCGGCCTGATCTTCGGGCCGCCCTTTCACGTCATTCGGCCAGGTTCACATCATTTGGTCAGACGGCGCAGCATCGCCCGGACGATCACCCGATGCGCCAGGCCGACGGGGATCATGTAGACCCGGCCAAAGAGGTTCTTGACCACGACGGATGAGGTCACGGTGACCTCTTGCCCGTCGACCGACAGGCAGGTCATGACGTCCAGGTGCCGGTCGCGTTCGGTCAGCACCAGAAGATCCGGTCTTACGTCCTCGACCAGGAAGAAATCCAGATGATCGCCGACCGCGACGGATGTGGGTCGCGCGTTTCCGGAAAAACCGCCGATCCGCTTCACTCCAAAGCGCGACGCAATCGCATCGCGGATGCGAAAGGCCAGCGATAACAACGGCAAAGGTCGGTCCTGCATCCGCATCCAGGCGTCGAGCGCGGTCAAGGGGGCCGGCACCGTGACGCTTTGCACCGCGTGATAGTTCAGCCCGTCGCGCGGGGCCAAAAGCGGGACGTCGGCAATCGCAACCATGGGAACCTCTTACAATTTGGCAGTCTTGAGACGGTGTGACCCGCCTGTGCTGAACCACTTAACCATGGGCCGGTGATCCGCGCCCAGTGACGAAATGTCCCGCAGGCGGCGGGTGCCAACGCGCAGCGAAAAGGGCGATCGAAGCCGCCCTTTTGTCTGTCAGATCAGGCCATTGGCCCGGTTCATTCGGCCTAGTGCACCGTGGCTTCGTCAGGCGTGCCCCGATCCGAGGTGCCAAGCCGGTCGCCGATGATCAACCCGTCGGCCCCGGCACTGACCGGAACCGAGTCGCCATCCTTGACCTCTCCGCCCAGCAGCGCCTCGGCCAATGGGTCCTGGATGGCCTTCTGAATCACGCGCTTCAGCGGACGCGCGCCAAAGACCGGGTCATAGCCTTCGTCGGCCAGCCATTTTTTCGCGGCCTCGTCCAGCTCCAACCGGATGTTGCGGCCTGCCAGACGTTTCAGCAGACGCGCCATCTGGATGTCGACAATGCCGTCCATATCCGCCCGTCCCAGCCGGTCGAAGACGATGATCTCGTCCAGACGGTTGAGGAATTCGGGACGGAAATGGGCCTTGACCGCATCCATCACGTCGCGTTTCGCCGCGCCTGCATCCGCCCCTTCCGGCAGCTGGCTTAGCGCCTGCGCGCCGAGGTTCGAGGTCAGCACGATCAGCGTCTGCTTGAAGTCCACGGTGCGGCCCTGACCATCGGTCAGCACACCATCGTCCAGCACCTGAAGCAGCACGTTGAAGACATCCGGATGGGCTTTTTCGACCTCGTCGAACAGCACGACCTGATAGGGCCGGCGGCGCACGGCTTCGGTCAGCACACCGCCTTCGTCATAGCCGACATAGCCCGGAGGGGCGCCGATCAGACGCGCGACCGAGTGTTTCTCCATGAATTCGGACATGTCAATGCGGACCATCGCGCTGTCGTCATCAAACAGGAATTCGGCCACGGCCTTGGTCAGTTCGGTTTTCCCGACACCCGTCGGCCCGAGGAAAAGGAAAGACCCAAGCGGCCGCCCCTCGTCGTTCAGACCGGCGCGCGCGCGGCGCACCGCATTGGCCACGGCACGCACGGCCGAGTTCTGGCCGATGACGCGCTTGTGCAGCCCGTCTTCCATGCGCAGCAGCTTTTCACGCTCGCCTTCCAGCATCTTGGTCGTCGGAATGCCTGTCCAGCGTTCGACCACCTGGGCGATCTGTTCCGGACGCACGGCTTCCTCGACCATGACGCCATCGGCTTCCTGTGCCTCGGCCTCGCCCAGCTGTTTTTCCAGCTGGGGGATGATGCCATAGGACAGTTCGCCCGCCCTGGCCAAGTCCCCGTGACGTTTGGCAATTTCCAGGTCGGCACGGGCGCGGTCCAACTGTTCCTTCAGCTCGCGCGCGACGCCCAGCTTGTCACGCTCGGCCTGCCATTTCGCGGTCATCTCGGCGGATTTTTCCTGCAGGTCGGCCAAGGCCTTTTCCTGCTTCTCCAGCCGATCCTTCGACGCGGCGTCGTCTTCCAGCTTCAGCGCCTCGACCTCGATCTGCATCTGCAGGATCTGGCGATCCAGCTGGTCGAGTTCTTCGGGTTTGCTGTCGACTTCCATGCGCAGACGGCTGGCGGCTTCGTCCACAAGGTCGATGGCCTTGTCGGGCAGGAAACGGTCGGTGATATAGCGGTTCGACAGGGTCGCCGCCGCCACCAGGGCGCTGTCCGAGATCCGCACGCCATGGTGCAGTTCGTACTTTTCCTTGATGCCGCGCAGGATGGAAATCGTGTCCTCGACCGTCGGTTCCTCGACCATGACGGGCTGGAACCGGCGGGCCAAGGCCGCGTCCTTTTCGACGTATTTGCGGTATTCATCCAGCGTGGTCGCGCCGATGCAGTGCAATTCGCCCCGCGCCAGCGCCGGCTTGATCAGGTTGGCCGCGTCCATCGCGCCATCCGTCTTGCCCGCGCCCACAAGCGTGTGCATTTCGTCGATGAACAGGATGATTTCGCCTGCGGCGGTCTCGATCTCTTTCAGGATGGCCTTCAGGCGTTCTTCGAACTCACCGCGATATTTCGCGCCGGCAATCAGCGCGCCCATGTCCAGCGCCAGAAGCTTCTTGTTCTTCAGGCTCTCGGGCACGTCGCCGTTGATGATGCGCAGGGCCATGCCTTCCGCGATCGCCGTTTTACCAACGCCCGGTTCCCCGATCAGAACGGGGTTGTTCTTGGTCCGGCGGCTCAGCACCTGCATCGAGCGGCGGATTTCGTCGTCGCGCCCGATGATCGGGTCGATCTTGCCTTCTTCGGCGGCCTTGGTCAGGTCGCGGGCGTATTTCTCCAACGCTTCGAAAGTATCCTCGGCATTGGCGCTGTCTGCGGTCCGGCCCTTGCGCACGTCGTTGATCGCCTCGTTCAGTTTCTGTGCCGTGACGCCGCCGGCTTCCAGTGCGTCCTTGGCGGGGGATTTGACCAGCGCCAGCGCGGTCAAAAGCCGTTCGACGGGCACAAAGCTGTCCTTGGCCTTTTCCGCGACCTTCTCGGCCTCGGACACGACGCGGACGGTGGCATTGTCCATATAGACCTGGTCACCGCCGCCGGTAACGACGGGGATCTTGGCCATGGCCGAATCAACCGCCTGTTTCACGGCCTTTGCGTTGCCGCCCGCCTTGGCGATCAGGTTGCTGGCCAGACCTTCGGGGTCATCCAGCAGGGATTTCAGGATATGCTCGGGCGCGAGCCTTTGGTGGTTTTCGCGAATGGCGATGGTCTGGGCGGCCTGGATGAAGCCGCGCGACCGCTCCGTGAACTTGCTCAAGTCCATGGTTCTTCTCCTTTTCAAAGCGTCCCTCTTGGCCGCACCCTGATTAGGCATGCCGCCGCGGAACCTCTGCATTGATCTGGGTTCGAAAATGCGCGGATTCAAGCCGATGTGAACCGCTTTGGGGAACTTTTCGCGGATTCCCACGGTTTTTCCGTCACAGCGTCCCCATATGGGATCTATCGCAGCAGGAAGGAGGGTCCCGTGCAGACCACCCAGATCCAGAACGTGACCTACAACCCGGCAAGCCGCGCTTTCGAGGCGCGGGTGTCGATCACCGAAGACGGTGAAATCTTTACATACCCCTGCGCCCTGCGCGCGCCGATGGACATGGACAGCACCCTGGCGGCGCGCCGCCTGGTCGAACTGGCCCTGCGCCGGCACGCAAGGGATGCGCGCCCGACCGTGTCGCGCCGCCCCGAGAACGTCTTTGCCGCGCACATCCCGGACGAGGTGGCGCATGCCACCGACGCCCTGTGGCAACGGATGCTGGGCCACGCGGCCTGAGCTTTTCCAGTCAGGCCCCCGCAGCCTGACGTGATTTCCCCGCCGAATGACCGGGCGGGGACACCTTTGCGCCTCCACCCCTGTCCCTCTGGAGGCGGCAAAGCCCGGCGCTGCCACGCCGGGCCCGGAACCGGTGGCATCCCCCGCTAACCCGAGGTGGGGTGATTGCCCCGGTTCTTTAATTTCCCCAGCATGCCGCCAAAGCCTGAAGATCCGCTTACCGGGGCCGCTTTGCCCTGCGGACTTGACTGGCCGCCCCCCGCGGATGAGAAGACGGCAGTTTTTGTTGCATCGCAGGGGCCCGCCATGACCACCGACACACCCAAGACCTCCGACAAGCTGATCGTTGCGCTGGATGTGCCGAATGCGGTCGCCGGGCTGGAGCTGGCCGGCAAGATCGGCGACGCGGTCAGCTTCTACAAGATCGGGCTGGGGATGCTGACCGGCGGGGGCCTCGCCCTGGCGAATGAGCTGAAGCAGGAACACGGCAAACGCATCTTCCTCGACATGAAATTGTTCGACATCGGCGCCACGGTCGAGGCCGCGGTGCGCGGGCTGGTGCAGTTCGACATCGACTTACTGACCGTGCATGGCGATCCGCATGTGGTGCGCGCCGCCAAGGAAGGGGCCGCCGGATCTGGCACCAAGATCCTGGGCGTGACCATCCTGACCTCGCTGGACCGCGCCGATCTGGACGACGGGCTGATGGTCCCCGGCACCCCGCGCGAGCTGGTGATCGAACGCGCCGGACGCGCTTTTGACGCCGGTGCAGATGGCATCATCTGTTCGCCGCAGGAGGCCGCGGATGTGCGCGCCCTGTCCAATTCCTCCGGTCGCCTGATCGTCACCCCCGGCGTGCGCCCCACGGGCGCTGCGCTTGGCGATCAGAAACGCGTGGCCACCCCGGCTTCGGCCATCGGGGATGGGGCGGATCATATCGTTGTCGGCCGCCCCGTGTGGCAGGCCGAAAGCCCACGTCTGGCTGCCCAGGCGATCCAGGACGAAATCCGCGCCCTCTGAGACACCGTGCAGGGGGGGGGGCCAGCCCCCCTTGCGCCAAAGCCGAAGCTTTGCCGCACCCCCCGGGATATTTCGGGCAAGAGGATGGAGGGGCGCGCGCGCCCATGTCATCCTCTTGCCGAAAATATCCTCGCCGGCAGGCGAAATCCGCATCTGAGGCGCAGGGTCCACCCAGCCGGGCGCGCCCGGTTTCCTTGACTCATTGAGTCCAAGCGCCTAAACGGCCTGTCAATACCCGGAGTCTATCGTGATTCCGGTCCCCGCCGGTGTTGTGGGGATCGCCACCAGTCAGCGCGGATGCGCCCACTGGTGTGCTTGTCGTTTGAGCCGTCCTCACCCACTTTGAGGACATTGTCTGAAGAAGGTCGCAGGAGGGCCCGACATGATTGAGAACGCGCATGTTTGAAAATCTATCCGAACGCCTATCCGGTGTCTTCGATCGCCTGACGAAACAAGGCGCGCTGAGCGAAGAGGACGTGAAGACCGCCCTGCGCGAGGTGCGCGTCGCCCTGCTTGAGGCCGACGTCTCGCTTCCCGTGGCGCGCGATTTCGTAAAGGCCGTGCAGGACAAGGCCACCGGCCAGGCGGTCACCAAGTCGATCACCCCCGGCCAGCAGGTCGTCAAGATCGTCCACGATGAACTCGTGCATGTGCTGGCGGGCGATCCCGACGCGGATCCCGGCAAGCTGAAGATCGACAACCCGCCCGCGCCGATCCTGATGGTCGGTCTTCAGGGCTCGGGCAAGACGACGACCACCGCCAAGCTTGCGAAACGCCTGAAGGAGAAAGAGGGCAAGCGCGTCCTCATGGCCTCCCTCGACGTGAACCGCCCGGCGGCAATGGAACAGCTGGCGATCCTCGGCACGCAGATCGGCGTCGACACCCTTCCGATCGTGAAGGGCGAAGACCCGGTCGCCATCGCCAAGCGCGCCAAGACCCAGGCGGCCATGGGCGGCTATGACGTCTATATGCTGGATACCGCCGGTCGTCTGCACATCGACCAGGAGCTGATCGCCCAGGCCGCCGCCGTGCGCGACGTGGCCAACCCGCGCGAGACCCTGCTGGTGGTCGACGGTCTGACCGGCCAGGACGCCGTCAACGTCGCGACCGAGTTCGACGACAAGATCGGCGTGACCGGCGTGGTCCTGACCCGGATGGACGGCGACGGGCGCGGTGGTGCGGCCCTGTCGATGCGCGCAGTGACCGGCAAGCCGATCAAGTTCGTCGGCCTTGGCGAAAAGATGGACGCGATCGAAACCTTCGAGAGCGAGCGGATCGCCGGCCGTATCCTGGGCATGGGCGACATCGTGGCCCTGGTCGAGAAGGCGCAGGAAACCATCGAGGCCGAGCAGGCCGAGAAGATGATGAAGCGGTTCCAGAAGGGCCGGTTCAACATGAACGACCTGAAGATGCAGCTGGAACAGATGCTGAAGATGGGCGGCATGGAAGGCATCATGGGCATGATGCCGGGCATGGGCAAACTGGCCGGTCAGGCCAAGGACGCCGGTTTTGACGACCGCGCCATCAAGCGCCAGATCGCCATGATCCAGTCCATGACCAAGGTGGAGCGCGCCAATCCGCAGCTGCTCCAGGCCTCGCGCAAGAAACGGATCGCGGCCGGGTCGGGCATGGAGGTCGCGGACCTCAACAAGCTGCTGAAGATGCACCGTCAGATGGCGGACATGATGAAGAAGATGGGCAAGGGCGGCATGCTGAAACAGGCCATGAAGGGCATGTTCGGCAAGGGCGGCGACATTCCCGAAGGCTTCGACCCCTCGAAGATGGACAAGCGCGCCATCGAACAGGCGGCCAAGCAGATGGGTCAGAGCGGCGGATTGGGCAAGATGCCCGGTCTTCCCGGCCTGGGCGGCGGATTGGGCGGCGGCGCGCTGCCCCCCGGCCTGTCGGGGTTCGGCAAGAAGAAATGATCGTCGCGGCGCCCCCTTTTCCGGTGATCGAAACCGACCGGCTTCGGCTCGTGTCCCCTGCGGGACCCGAGTTCGACGCCGTGACCGCGTTTCTGGGCCCGGAGGCGCCGCATTTCCTGGACCATCACCCGGATGAAGAGGCCACCTGGTGGTCCGTGGCCACGATCATCGGCCATTGGCACCTGCGCGGCTATGGCATGTTCGCCGTGGTCGACAAGGCCACCGGAGAAGCCCAGGGCCTGGTCGGGCCGTGGTTCCCCAAGGGCTGGCCCGAGCCGGAGCTGTCGTGGAACCTGGTCGAAGGGGCCGAGGGCCAGGGCTTTGCCGAAGAAGCGGCGCGCGCCGTGCTGGACTGGCTGTTCACCGATCAGCGCTGGCCTTCGGTCGTGTCGCTGGTGGATCCGGCCAATGCGGCCTCGACCCGGCTGGTCGAAAAGCTGGGCGCCCGGGCCGAGGGCACCTTTGCCCACGAGATGGCCGGCGAATTCCGCATCTGGCGGCACCTGCCCCGGACTCTGGCCGGCAAACGCCTGATCGAGGGGCTGGCATGACCGATATCCCCACGCTCACCACCGAACGCCTGATCCTGCGCGCGCCGAAACAATCGGATTTCGACGTCTTCGCCGCCTTCTATGCCTCGGACCGGGCCAAGTTCATCGGCGGCCCGCTGGAACGCGATCGCGCCTGGCGGCAGCTGGCGACCGAGGCAGGGCATTGGACCCTGCTGGGCTATGGCCGCTGGATCGTTGCGGAAAAGGACAGCGACGCGCCCGTGGGCATGGTCGGCCTGTGGAACCCCGAAGGCTGGCCCGAGGCCGAAATCGGCTGGGATCTGTTCGACGGCCACGAAGGCAAGGGCTATGCGACCGAGGCCGCCGAGGCCGCGCGCGCCTACGCCTATGATGTGCTGGGCTGGACCACGCTGATTTCGCTGGTGGCCCCGGGCAACGACGGTTCTGCCAAGGTGGCACTGCGTCTGGGCGCGTCCTGCGAAAGCGAATTCACCCATGCCCGGCTGGGGCATCTGCATGTCTATCGTCACCCCGGCCCCGATGCGCTGGTGAACGGCGGCACGGAGGCCTACGCATGACGCTGCCCCGCCAGACCCCTGCCCTTGAGATCCCCGTACCCCGGCTTGAGACCGCGCGCCTTGTGCTGCGCGGCCCCGAGGGACGGGATTTCGACGCGGTCACCGAGTTCATGATGGACGCCGGACGCACCCGCTATATCGGCGGCCCCGTGGCCAGCGTCTTCGATGCCTGGGGCGGGTTCTGCCGGGTGATCGGCCATTGGATGTGGAATGGCTTTGGCTTCTGGACGCTTGAAGACAAGGCCTCGGGGCAGGCGGTCGGCCGTGTCGGGCTGTTGAACCATGCGGGCTGGCCGGAACCGGAACTGGGCTGGCACATGTTTGCCGCGGGGGAAGGGCGCGGGCTGGCGCATGAGGCGGCACTGACCATCCGGAATTTTGCCGCGCGGGACCTCGGGCTCAACCGTCTGATCAGCCCGATTCACCCCGACAATACGCGCTCGCGCGCCCTGGCCGAACGGCTGGGCGCAGCGGTCGAAAAGGAAACCGTTCTGCTGGGTGATCCCTGTCTGATCTACCGGCACCCGTCCGTGTTTGAGGAGGCACAATGACACCGAGCTTTACGATTCCGACGTTCGACACCGACCGTATCCGCCTGCGCGGCGCGCATCCCGAAGACCTGGATGCCATCGACGGCTTCTTTTCGTCCCAGGCCTCGCGCTATGTGGGCGGGCCGCGGGCACGTGCGGAAAGCTGGGAAGCCATGTGTGCCGGTGTCGGCCACTGGGCGCTGCGCGGCTTCGGGCTGTGGATCCTGACCGCGAAGGACAGCGGGGACGTCATCGGCGTCGCCGGTCTGCAGCAACCCGACGGCTGGCCCGAGGCCGAGCTGATCTGGGTGATGTTCCCCGAATACACCGGCCAGGGCCTTGCCACCGAAGCGGTGCAGGGCATCCGTGGCTTTGCCGCGCGGGAACTTGGCATCAAGTCTCCGATCAGCCTGATCTACCCGGAATACCGCAAGGTGGTCGACATGGCGGAAGCCATGGGGGCAACCCGGATCGAGGATGTGATCATCCCCGACGGGGCTGTCGCGGCCTGGCGTTTCCCCGACCCGGAAGGGGGGACCGATGCCGGCTAAGACCATCCCCGTCATTGAAACGGAACGGCTGATCCTGCGCGGGCCCGAGCCCGAGGATTACCCGAATTTCAAGCATACGTTCAGCTCGTATCGGTCGCGGTTCATGGGTGGACCGCTGAACGCCTATGAGACCTGGATGCTGTATGCCGCCGAAATCGGGCATTGGCAGATCCGTGGCTATGGCATGTGGATGATCCACGACCGCAAGACCGACGCGACACTTGGCATGGCGGGTGGCTGGAAACCGGCCGCCTGGCCCGAGGCGGAAATCGCCTGGATCATCTGGCCGGATACGGCCGGGCGGGGCTATGCGCTGGAAGCGACCCATGCGGCGCGGAAGTACTTCTATACCCAGCTGGGATGGGAGGGCGCGGTCAGCTACCTTGATCCCAAGAACCTGGATTCGATCCGCCTGGCCGAACGGCTGGGCGCGAAGAAGGACGATCAGGCCCCGACCGTCGATGGCGATGACGTGTGCTATCGCCATCCCTCGCCCGCGCAACTGGCCAGCGGCCAGATCGCCGACGGGATCGAGCTTGAGATCAAGTCCTACCAGAACCCGCTTTTCACCCCGAAAGGATACGCCATTGACTGATGATCAGACCGATGTCGTGGCCCGTGCGGCCGAGCTTCTCAAGGGCCATCGCGCCAGCATCGACCGGCTGGATGCGATCCTTGTCTACACGCTCGGAGAGCGGTTCAAACACACCCAGGCCGTGGGCAAGCTGAAGGCGGAACATGATCTTCCGCCCTCGGACCCCGCGCGTGAAGCCTCGCAGATTGCGCGGCTGGAAGACCTTGCGGAACAGGCCGACCTGGATCCTGATTTCGCCAAGAAATTCCTGAATTTCATCATTCAGGAGGTGATCCGGCATCACCGGCAACACCAATCGTAAGGCGGGATTTTCCCGCTAACTAACGCCATTCAAAGGAGAAACTCAAATGGCCATGAAAATCCGTCTCGCCCGTGGCGGCTCCAAGAAACGCCCCTTCTACCGTATCGTTGCTGCGGACAGCCGCATGCCCCGCGACGGCCGCTTCATCGAGAAGCTGGGCACCTACAACCCGCTGCTGCCGAAAGATTCGGAAGAGCGCGTGAAAATGGACGTCGAGAAGGTGAAAGCCTGGCTCGAGAAGGGCGCTCAGCCGACCGACCGCGTGGCACGTTTCCTCGAAGCGGCCGGCGTTCTGGAGAAGAAAGAGCGTTCGAACCCCAAGAAGGGCACCCCGGGCAAAGCCGCCCAAGAGCGCGCGGAAGCCAAAGCTGCCAAGGCTGCTGAAGCTGCCGAAGCCGCTGCTGCCCCCGCAGAAGAAGGCGCAGAGTAATCTGACGCTTCATCCGGCAGGTCTCCGGCCCGGTTCCGACCGGGCTGGCCCCTGCCGGATGGCCCCTTCCCGCGCCGATGCTGTTCCGTCCGATCCGCCTGCTGATCCTGCTGACCGTCGCTTTCGGCGCTGGAATGCTGTACGAACGGGAACGCCAGGCCGAAGAATGCCTGAACGAGGCCGGGATCTTGCAGGATATCATGTGCGGATGACGAAATGAGCGATCAGGTCTGTGTTGGAGCCATCGCCGGGGCCTATGGCGTCCGGGGTGAGGTCCGTCTGAAAAGTTTCTGTGCCGATCCGCAGGCGATCGCCGATTACGGCCCGCTGACGGATGAAAATGGCACCGCCTATACCGTCACGCTGATCCGCCCGATCAAAAACGGCTTTGTCGCCCGCCTAAGCGGCGTGGCCACCAAGGAAGACGCAGATGCCCGCAAGGGCGTGCAGCTGTATGCGCCGCGCGACCGTCTGCCCGAGGCAGGCGAAGACGAATATTACCATGCCGATCTGATCGGGCTGCGGGTGCTGGACACCGGCGGGACTGAAATCGGCACGATCCGCGCCGTGATGGATCACGGGGCCGGCGATCTTCTGGAAATCCAGGGGCCGGGGCTGAAGAACACCGTGCTTCTGCCTTTCACCCGCGCCTGTGTGCCGACCGTGGACCTGGCCGGTGGCAAGGTCGTGGCCGATCCGCCCGAAGGCCTGTTCTAAGCAGATGAGCGCGAAGACCCCGAAATCCCACGGCCGCAAATCCATCCGGCCCACGCTGGTGCCGCGCGACCTGATGAACGAACCGACGGCCCTTGCGGGGGTCTGGACCGCACGGATCATCACCCTGTTTCCAAAGGCCTTTCCCGGCGTTCTTGGCGAAAGCCTGACCGGCAAGGCGCTGGACGAAGGCAAGTGGCAGCTGGACACGGTGAACCTGCGCGACTTTGGCGAGGGCAAGCATCGCAACGTCGATGACACGCCCGCCGGGGGCGGCGCGGGCATGGTTCTGCGCCCCGACGTGATGGGCCGCGCAATCGACCACGCCATGCAGGGCGCACGCGGGGCCTGGCCGCTGGTCTACCTATCACCGCGCGGGCGGCGGTTCGATCAGCGTATGGCCGAACGGCTGGCGCAGGCGCAGGGCGTGACGATGATCTGCGGCCGGTTCGAGGGCCTGGATGAACGGGTCATCCAGCACTATGGCATTCAAGAGATTTCCCTGGGGGATTTCGTCATGACCGGCGGCGAACTAGCCGCGCAGGCCGTGATCGACGCCACCGTGCGGCTTCTGCCCGGGGTGCTGGGGAACGCGGAAAGCACCGAAAACGAAAGCTTTTCCGACGGCCTGCTGGAGCATCCGCAGTACACCCGCCCCGCCGAATGGCGCGGTCACAAGATCCCCGACGTGCTGATGTCGGGCCATCACGGCGAGATCGCCAAGTGGCGTCAGCAGATGTCCGAAGAGATCACCCGCCTGCGCCGCCCCGACCTGTGGTCGGCTGCCCGCGAAGGGCTTCTGGACGACGCCGTGCGCGATGTGCGCGGTCCCGAAGCGCTCTCCGCGCTCTTGCAAGCGCGTCTCGCCAGCGCCCCGGGGCTGGAGCAGATGCTGGCCGTCGCCAATGCCCATCCCACCCTGCCCCGCGATCCCTGGATGGCCGTGGCGCAATTCCTATGGGACGCCGCCGGGCGGGACGCGAAACAGGCTTGATCCAAAGGCGAATCCGGCCTATACGCCGCCCGTCCGGGACCCTTTGGGTTTTGCGGACCGTTCTTCTGTTCGATTGGGCCGGTTTCTTCGCCGGATCACCCCCGAACGCGGGACGAGCAAAGAAAAGATGACCTTACCTCTGTTGGGCGGCGCGACCGGACCCAGGTGAAGACCAGAGCTATGAGGCGGAAATCACTGCGGGAAAACCGCTGATATAGGAGAATTGCGATGGACCTGATCGCACAGCTGGAGGCGGAACAGATCGCCGCCCTGGGGAAAACCATCCCCGATTTCAAAGCGGGTGACACCATCCGCGTCGGTTACAAAGTGACCGAAGGCACGCGTAGCCGTGTGCAGAACTACGAAGGCGTTTGCATTTCGCGCAAGAACGGGTCGGGCATTGCCGGGTCCTTCACCGTGCGGAAGATCTCCTTCGGTGAGGGCGTGGAACGTGTGTTCCCCCTCTACTCGACGAACATCGAAAGCATCGAAGTCGTGCGCCGCGGTCGTGTGCGCCGTGCGAAGCTGTACTACCTCCGTTCGCGTCGCGGCAAATCCGCCCGTATCGCCGAGGTTTCCAACTACAAGCCCAAGTCGGGCGCAGAAGCGTAAGGATCGGCGAGATGAAAAAAGACACCCATCCCGAATACCACGTCATCGACGTCAAGATGACCGACGGCACCGTGATCCAGATGCGTTCCACCTGGGGCAAAGAAGGCGACCAGCTGTCGCTGGACATCGATCCGTCCGTGCACCCGGCCTGGACCGGTGGCTCCTCGCGTCTGCTGGACGCCGGTGGCCGCGTGTCCAAGTTCAAGAACAAATACGCCGGTCTGGGCTTCTGATCCCGACCTTGGGTTCGGGTCTTCGTCCCGATCCAGTGCGATTTGCGAAACGCCGCCCTTTCGGGGCGGCGTTTTTCGTTGTGGATTTGCCGCCTGTTCCGGGGGCTTGGACGGGGCCGGGATTGCTTTCAAACAGGAGGTGTGGGAAGAGCTTGGCAACAGGCAAACTGGGCTGACACATGGCAAATTCCAACGGGCAGGCGCAGATTACGCGCGGGCAGATCGCCACCGACGACGAAATCGATCTGGGGCAGGTTCTGCAGACCCTCTGGCGTGGCAAATGGGTGATCGCGCTTTGTGCGGTGCTGTTCCTGCTGCTTGGCGCGTATAACGTCTTTTTCCGCGCCGTCCCGGTCTATACCGCGACCGCCGCGCTGGCGCTGGAAAGCCGCGAAGAACAGATCGTCGACATCGAAAGCGTCGTGACCGGCCTGGGGGGCGATCAGGCCACCGTGAATACCGAGATCGAGGTGCTGCGCTCGCGCGGGTTGATCACCGACCTGGTTGAAGACATGGGCCTGGTCGAGGACCCCGAGTTCAACCCCGAGATCCGCGACAAGAGCGGGTTGTCCATCGGCAACGCCGTGAAATGGGTCAAGGGCACGATCCTGCGGATGGACACCACCGAAGAGCCCAAGGAACCGCAGGCGATCTTCGACAAGGTCGTCGAGAACGTCATGGGCACGATCTCGGTGTCCAACCCGCGCCAGACATTTGTCTTTCAGATCAGTGTCGTGACCGAAGATCCGCGCAAATCGGCGCGCATGGCCAACCGCCTGGCCGAGCTGTATATCGCCGACCAGATCAACGTTAAATTCGAGCGCACCGAACAGGCGACCATCTGGCTGACCGATCGCGTATCCGACCTGCGTGTCGATCTGGAAACTGCCGAAACGCGGCTGAAAGCTTTCAGCGCCAGCACCGACCTGATCAGCGCCGAGGGTCTTTATGCCCTGAATCGCCAGATCAAGGAGCTGCGGGACCGCCGCGCCGCGCTGATTGACGAAGTCGCCAAGGCCGAGTTGCGCGCCACGACCCTCACCGCCAATCAGGACGCCAGCGTCGACCAACGCGCTGCGGCGGCGGACGACATCCAGCTGAACGGGCTTGCCGGGCGGGCCGCGGATGGCAATGAAGACGCGCTTGAAGCCTTCGACACCCGCTATGCCCTGCTGCAAATGCGTTCTGCGCAAGAGCTGAGCCGGATGCAGAACCAAGTTGCCGTTCTGGACGCGTCGATCACGGACCTGGCACAGCGCATCGAACGCCAGTCGACCGAACTGGTGAACCTGCAGCAATACCAGCGGGAGGCCGAGGCCAACCGTCTGATCTATGAACACTTTCTGAGCCGCCTGAAGGAAACCAGCGTGCAGCAGGGGATCCAGCAGGCCGACGCCCGGATCCTGTCGCGCGCCGTGGTGCCGCAATCGCCTTCGGCCCCGCGGAAGGGGCGCGGCATGGCCCTGGCGATGATCCTGGGTGCGATCATCGGTGCCGCGATCGTCTTGGGGCGTGAGGCGGCGCAGAACACTTACCGCCTGGCTGAAAACATCGAACGCGCGACCGGTCTGCCAGTGATCGGCCAGATCCCGACGATCCCTGCGCGTCGGCGGAAAAACGTGCTTAAATACCTGTCGGAAAAGCCGAACTCCGGCGCGGCCGAGGCGATCCGCAATCTGCGAACCTCGGTTCTTCTGGCGGATCTCGACAATCCGCCGCAGATCATCATGTCGACCTCTTCCGTCCCGGGTGAAGGCAAGACGACACAGTCGCTGGCCATGACCCAGAACCTCGCCGGATTGGGCAAGAAGGTGCTTCTGATCGAAGGCGACATTCGCAAACGGATCTTTGGCGAATACTTCGAGATCGAGACCGACAAGGGCCTTCTTGCCGTGCTTTCGGGCGAAACGACGCTGGACGAGGCCGTGCGCTACAACGAAACGCTGCAGGCGGATCTGCTGATCGGCGAGGCTTCGAAGGTCAACGCGGCGGATGTCTTCTCCTCCGAACGGTTCAACGCCTTCCTGCGCGAGGTGCGCGAGAAGTACGACTATGTGATCATCGACACGCCGCCGGTGCTGGCGGTGCCGGACGCCCGCGTGATCGGGCAGTCCGTCGACGCGATCATGTACGCGATCAAGTGGGACGACACGACCAAGCGGCAGGTCGCGGATGGCCTTCGGTCGTTCCAGAACGTGAACGTGAAGGTGACCGGACTGGTGCTGACGCAGATCAATCGGCGCGGCATGAAGCAATATGGCTATGGCGACAGCTATGGCTCCTACGACAGTTATTATTCGAACTGATCTTCGGGTAATTTTTCGTACTGATCTGTGTGGTCCTCCGCAGCGCGCGCTGCGGTAAGGAAACGTTCATCACCTTTGCGGATCTTCCGATGCTCATTATCGGGAGATCACGATGTCCGACGCCTCTGCCAATCTGTCCTTGCCGTTGATCCAGCCGTCCCAGGCGCAGAAACACGTCACGCATAACGAGGCGCTGCTGATCTTGGACGCATTGGTCCAACTCTCGGTGCTCAGCGCGACCACAACCGCCCCGCCGGCAGAGCCCGCAACCGGAGATCGCTATCTGCTGCCGTCAGGGGCCACGGGTGCCTGGTCCGGTCAGGCGGCGACGATTGCTATGTGGCTGGGCGAGGCCTGGACATTCCTGGAGCCCCGTGCCGGATGGACCACCTGGATCGCGGATACGGGTGCGCAACTGCGGTTCGATGGCAGTACCTGGCAAGCCGAGGCCGCCGATCTGCAGAACCTGCCGATGGTGGGCGTAAATTCCGCGGCAGATTCGGTGAACCGTCTGTCCGTTGCCTCTGCCGCCAGCCTTCTGACCCATGAAGGGGCCGGGCATCAGCTGAAGATCAACAAGGCCTCCTCCGGCGATACGGCGAGCCTGCTGTTCCAGGATGGTTGGTCCGGCCGGGCGGAAATGGGCCTGGCAGGCAGCGACGACTTTGCCGTGAAGGTCAGCGCGGATGGCTTCGTGTTTCACACCGCACTGACCGCGACGGGCGGTTCCGGATCCGTGCAATTTCCGAACGGTGCCGAGGTGAGCGATCCTTCCGGGATGGGCGATGGCCCGGTCGTAGCGATGCCCTATATCCATTCGCGGGGCCTGAACCTGGTCAGCAATGGACTGGGCAGCCTGACAGCCCCCTATAATTATCCGGCCGGCCTCACGCGTGACCCGGTACAGACACCTGATGTCCAAGCCAGCTTTTCGCATGCGGGCCATGCGAGCGGATGGATGCAGATGACCGAAACCATTCCGGTCAATCCGAACGATATCCATGAGATTTCGTGTCTTCTGCGGCAGGAGGCGATGCCCGGCGATTGGTCTGCTCACGCGCACGAGGACCGACATGAAAATAGCCTTGGCCTGGTCTGCATCGACGCGGACGGCCAGGAAATCGCGCCGCTGCACCATGCGCGCTACAAGTCCGGCGGCACCGACAGCCTGACCACGCTGGCGGCACCGTTGGCCCCCGGTGACACCCAGGTTTTTGTCAGCGATGCGAGCGGCTGGAACGACGCCGAAAGTGATCCGGCGAAACTTGGCCTTCGCATTGATGGCTATCGGGATTCGCATGGGCGCTCCTACAGCTTTTACTCACGTTTCGCTTTGGCTGCCGCGTTCTCAACCACCGGGGTGAACAAGGTGACCCATGTGATCACCCTTGATGCCCCACTGCCGGGCAGCATGGGCAATCCAGACGATGCCTCTGGCATCTGGCCTGTCGGGACTCAGGTCGCCAATGCGGTTCAGGGCGATGCTGCCAAGCCAGTTGTTTACTCTGCCATTCTCTCCTCTTCCGATCAGTGGCACCGCGCCATGGGACATATCGGCGGGCTGGACACCTCCGGTACGAATGCACCGGGGAATTTCGCCCCGGGAACGGTGGCCGTTCGACTGGCCTGGTCGCTGAACAGCAGCAACCAGCCCGGCGGAACGGGCGGGTTTCCGGACACAGGCGCGGCACAGCGCGTCTGGATCGCAGGCGCGTCGTTTAGGTCCGCGCCAATCAGCGCCTTGCAATCAGTCACCACTGGTCCCGCGGCAGGGTCCAAGACGATCCACGTGGCCAAGGCGGATGTCGCCGGGTCCCAGATCCAGTTGCAGCAGGCCGCATCAGAGGTCGTGCCGATTTAGCGCGCTACGAAATGCAGATTAATTGGCTCAGGTTAATATTGAGTTTCGTTTTCTTGCCGATGCAAATTTGTTCGTTGCCCGGTCAGGGGGGCTGCACTATCCTTTTGGGGCATGCTGTTTAACCTTGAGGAGTTACCCATGAAGCGCATCGCAGCTCTGTCGCTTGTCGCCGCCCTGGCCGCAACCGGCGCATCCGCCGAGAACGCCACCGTGAAGGCTGACAAGCCGACGGTCTCCACCCAGGCGGGCCTGGCCCTGTCCGGCATGGCGCCTGCCGCTGCTGTTGTCGGCCTGGCTGTCATCGCCACGGCGATCGCAGCCGCAGACGCAAGCTCCGGCACCTGATCGACCGATCACCGATTTCGAAAAGGCCCTGCCCCGGCAGGGCCTTTTTCATTTGGTCCCCGGGCGGACCTTGCCCCGGGGGCGCCGCAAACCGTCAAAAACCCTGCTCGGTCCTTGATATGCACGTCTTTTTCACCCAAACACGTTTTTGATGAAACGGGGGAATCGATGAAGAAACTGGTCGCTCTGGCTGTCACCGTCCTGCTGTCCGGCTGTGGCGCGGCGTATATTTCCTCAAAGGTCAGCGATGATCCCGGCAAGGTGACTATCGTTCCTCTAACTGCCGCGACCGTGTCTTCCGCGAACCAGTCATCCTATAGCCCCCGCACTCTGCCATCGGTTTTCTTTGCCAATGCCGGAGGTCCCGCAGGCGGACGAGGGATCGGCGCGACGCCCCCCGCCTCGCTGGACCAGGAGGTGCGGCCAACGCGGCTGACATTGAATGCGCCGCCGCAGGTCGCTGTTCAGGCCTACACCATCGGCATCGGTGACGTTTTGCTGTTGGCCACGCGTGGCAATGCCTCGACTGTTGAAGAGCTTTCCGGTCTGCTGGCGGCGCAGAACCGACGCCAAGGTTACACCGTGCAGGATGACGGCGCGATTGCCATCCCCGAAGTCGGTCGCGTGCCCGTCGCCGGCCGCACCCTGGAAGAGGCCGAAGCGGCCCTGTTCCAGCGGCTTGTCGAAAACCAGATCGACCCATCTTTCAGCGTCGAGATCGCGGAATTCAATTCCAAGCGCATTGCGATCGGGGGGGCTGTTGCACAGCCGACCGTCGTGCCGATCACGCTGACGACGCTGACCCTGGACGAGGCCCTTTCGGCCGCCGGAGGGATCTCGACCACGGACCTGGATTATGCGTCGATCCGGATTTATCGGGCCGGAACGCTGTATCAGATTCCCGTTCAGGAATACTTGAAGCGGCCGCAGCTGCAAAAGCTGCGCCTGACCGCCGACGACAGTGTCTTTGTCGACACCGAATATGAGCTGAGCCGCGCGCAGGCTTATTTCGCGGAGCAGATTCAACTGGCCGAGTACAAGCAACGCGCACGCGAAAACGCATTGGCCGAGCTGACGGCCGAGGTGGATCTGCGCCGTGCCGCCTTGAACGAGGCGCGCGCCAACTTCCGTGACCGCGTCGAGTTCGATGGCGTGGATCGGGATTATGTCTACCTTACGGGCGAGGTCACCAAACCGAGCCGCTTCCCCCTTCCCTTCGGGCGTCAGGCCAGCCTTGCGGATGCGCTTTATTCCGAAGGCGGCTTCGACAATCAAACCGGCAACCCCGCCCAGATCTACGTTCTGCGCGGTGCCACCGACGGTGCCGGGGCTGAAACGGTGACGGCGCTGCATCTCAATGCTCGCAATGCGGCGAACCTTGTGCTGGCCACTCGGCTTGAGATGCGACCCAATGACATCGTCTTCGTCGCAGAACAACCGATTACCCGATGGAACAGAGTTGTTCAGCAGATTGTACCTTCGCTTTTGACCTCCGGTGCGGGCCTCGCCTCGCAGTAATTGCTCAGGCGGCATCGGCACTACAGGCAAAAGAAAGCCGTCGGGCGAGTCGGATCCAATATTCTTGGTCGATGTCTTCGCGATGGATCGTAGCCGGATCATGGGCGGCAATGCTGAGTACGAATTCGGCTCCGTCCATATAGACCAGATCCTGCAGACCCTGGTTCCAAAGGTGCAACTGCGCAGTCAAAGCCGTATGCTCCTGGCGCGTAAAAAGGCATTGCGGGCGGCTTTCGAAATGCAGATCAAAAGCCTCTGCGGCCGCATCTTTCAAATGCGCGGGCGGCACCGTCCAGCCTGCTACCACCTGTGAAGCCCAGATCGGCAAGACCCTGGGAGAGGCATTGGCCCAGTTCCTGTCGGGGACAATTGTTGGATCCGAAATCTCTGGGGAAATGGCGCGCCAAATTGTTCCGACCAGCCCATCCTTTGATCGACGAGCAGAGGCATAGTCGATCAGAAAGATCTCTGACGGCTCAAAGGCTTCCCTAAGCTGTCGATAGAGCCCGCCGTAGTCGCACCACAGGCCGTCGACCTGCCCGCTTTCGAGACAGGATTTCAGATAGTCAGGCGGGCGGTTGGGCAGCGAGTGACGGGAAAGCTCCAGATAGACCGACTGCAGAAACTCTGCCTGAGGTCTCAGCACGCAAAGAACTTGAAACTGATAGCCAGAAAAAATCTTTCGGAGGGCAATGAAGTCGACCTTGCCGCCCCGGCCGCCAGCTCGGCTAAACTCTTCACTAGACAAGAGAATCTTGGTGTCGGTGTCCCGATATGTATCAGCAAGATGTTTAAGAGACGCGCCCCCCCCCTTGGGCAAGGCGTAGACCTGCGGAAGGGCGATCCAATCTGTCAAAAAACCGTGGTGCCCGGAATGCGGTGTCAGATCCGGATAGACGATCCCCGCCTGCGACAAGGCCTGTCGATTGGCGTGCCAGTGGTTCTGAAGACTCGTAGTGCCGGTTTTGTGCGTTCCGATATGCAATATCAGCCTAGGCATGGACTTGCTCCGGATTGACCGACGCGCCGTGTTTGTTCGACGTTACCTCGGACAGGACATCTAGATAGAGGTGACCGAAGGTCTGGCTGGGTTCGAGCATGGCCTTCTCTCCCCATTCGTTCCAGGCGTTAATGAACAACTCATTTCTGTAAGAGGTTTCCAGCACGGTCTCATGCATTTCCCGCAACCATTTTCGAAAGGTGGCCGGAGACCCCCCGCGCGCGATGTGCGCCCGCACTTTGCGCCGGGCTGTATTGTCCCAGCTTGGCATGATTCCCGCTATGGTCCGAGAGGGTAAAGTGCGCCGATACTTGGGATCGACACTAAGCTGCGCGATCTTGGAATAGTCATAGATCACCCCTGAAAATCCAGGCACCGGGCTGGCGTCGTTCATGAGGTTCCCTGCCGCTCCTCCGAAAACATAGCTTTCATTTTTGACCAATCCGTGCGGGGGCATTTCGATCCAGAAATCAAAAAGACCCTCCGCCACTTCAGCTTCGCCAGTGACATGGAATGCAACGGCACCAATCTCGACCTCGCCGATCCCCGCGCGACGCCAGGCCCTTCGCATGCGCGCGATGTTCTGCTCGGGCGCTGGAAGGTCGGAGGGGCGGTAGACGACAAAGCGGGGGCGTTGGCCATCCGGTCGCTGGTATCGCGCGTCTTGCATGTATGGCAGGGTTGAGGCGACCAGATCCGTTTCGAAATCGGGCTTATAGTCTTGCGCGACCAAGACTTCGCCACTCAAACCATCCCAATTGCGCCGCCAGCTTTCATTTGCCCAACAAAGATAGAATGGAAAGTCGATGTCCGGTTCCATCAGCAGACGATCAAGGGGTTCTTCTAGCAGTCGTTTGCCGCCAAACCAGTAGTGGTAAACACAGAAAGCATCGATCCCAGCCCTGCCGGCCAATGCCGCCTGCGCAGCTAGTGTTTTTGGCAGGCGAAGATCGTAGAACCCGAAATCGGCAGGTCTTGAAGGTTGCAAATGTCCCGGAAAAACAGAGGTCCCAGACGTCACCGCAGACCATTCCGTATAGCCTGGTCCCCACCATGCGTCATTTTCTGCGATTGGGTGAAATTGCGGCAGATAAAACGCAGACACGAAACGAGGCGCGCGCGGAGAAGGGCGGATCTTGGCACGCAATTCCGAAGATTGTCGAACGGTTTGCCCAGCAGCCTTTGCGATCGCCCCGATTCCACGTTCAAAGGCATGTGCTAAAGTGCCATCGATCTGGCCCTCTTCGAGTTCGAAGAGAGCGTCGTCCAAGTGTAGCGCCTTGATCATGCCGATCATCAAAGGCTTTGCCCAGTATATTGATCCGGCGGGAAAATCATGGTCGTTTGGCAGATCCATCTCGATTCGTCGTAGAAGGGCTTTGGTTTTTTCCCGATTGCAGCCCCACCAGGTTTTCACTGCATACCGTTGTCCATCCGCAACCCAGAATGCCGCGTCTGAATCCGACAGGAAGTGGTCCAACTGGGTGGCAAGGCCATTCGGGAGGATCCCCGAAACAAGATGGCGGCGCCAAGTATCGCCGTCATTCCGATGAAGAGATTTCTTGCCGTGAAGCTTGCAAACAGCTTCATACCCGTCGAGGGCACCAGCATTTATGAGCCGCACAAAGGGTAGAATATCACGGCCGCGGTTGGGCAAGGTAAAGACCTGGGCCGTAGGAATAGCCTCGGCGATCTGATCGGCGAGCCAGTCTGTCTTTTTACCTTGCCATGTAAGAGTGACAAAAAGGTCAAATTGGATGTCGAGGGTGATCAAAATGTCCCTGAATTCAGGCCAAAGATCAGGGTAGTGCAGGTGAAGGTGGATTGCGAAGGGGGCTTTCCGCCGTTTCGGATCAAACCTTGGGATTCGCCCGTCATGCGGCGGCGAAACCTCGACCTTTGCAGCGCTAGCTCTTGAGCTTCGTGCGGAACGTCCTTCCGCTAGTCCAAGGGTCAGAAAATGACCGAGTGGAGATAGCCCGGCAGCGGCGACATCTGGATTGAACCGCAAATATCCCTGCGGCGAGAATTCTGGATGAGGGGAAAAGCCCATTCTTTCACCCCTGAGAAGGTAATGCCGCATGGGAACGAGCCGCCAGATCGGGTGTAGCCCCCTGATCTGATTTCGATAGTACAAACGATCGAACCAGCCGGACCGCGCGATCCGCCACATCAACAGCATATCCTTCACCGAAGGCAGAAAGACTTGAACCGCCAAAGACAGAATCCGGACGATGCGGGCAGTGTTCATGCGATGCTCCTAACCTCGTGAGATACGGAATCGCAGAAAACTCCTAAAGTTCGCCTAAGATCCGGCGGCAAAAGCGTTTAGTTCAGCCACATGCTACTTCGCGCGTGCAGCGAAAGACAAACCAAGCCGACAACCAATACGGCGGCAGGCACGATAGTGGCAAAATAGAGGTCAACAGTTGCGGGCTGATAGCCGGAATAAACCCCTGATCTGAAGACCGAAATCGCGTGAACAAGAGGGTTTAGCCAAACCAAGTCATCGAAGGGTTCCGGCACCGAATCGGGAAGAAACAGCACACCAGAGACGATGAAAGCTGGCCGATTAAGGATGGCCCAGATCCGCTCCCAAACCGGGAACGCTTCGAACAGAAAGGTGTTCAGCGTTCCAAATGCCATGCCGCAGAGCGATGCCAAGGCGATGCCCGCTGCGCATAGAAGGATGTTGGCCGGAACCACGCCCTCGATCGTACAGATGACGACCAGAACGCACAGGATGATCCCGAAATGCGTAAAGGCATTCAACAGGAAGCGCGCAAGTATCGTATCCGCCCATGTGAGCGCCGGGTAGCTCAGCAGTGGTTTGGAAAAGCGCATTGCAACGCCGATTTTCTGCGCCAAGTCGCTGTAGAAGGCAAAGGGCAGGTAACCTGTCGCGTAGAACAGGGCAAAGCTGCGCCCCAGGGGCGGCGAGTCGAAGGCCAGCGCAAAGATCCATGAAAGCAGGGCAACTGCGGCCATCGGTTCCAACAGGGCCCAGATGTAGCCCCCCGGTGTCCGTCCATAAGTTGTTGCCATCTCGCGTAAAACCAACGCTCCGATAGCTCTGCTTGATGCAAAGGATTGCAAATCTTTTTCCTTGTTAGCGAATTGTTTGCCTCTTGGGTCTAGACGGGAGATCTAAAGAACAAATTAGCAACGGAACATTTCTTCAATGGCGCAACAGGGCGTTCGAAAATTGAAGACCGATCGGAAGCCTGCATTGCCAGAGGGCTTCCCGACGCTCGTTGAGGACAGGGCCGACAAAGGCACGGCGGCTGCCGCACGCCTCCGTTTTCGGCATCGTACCGCTATCGCGAGTTTTCTGCTTATGGTGCTCATGCCGATCGCTGCAACTGGCTGGTATCTTTTTGCGCGGGCGGTCGATCAGTTCAGCTCACACCTCGGCTTCGTTGTGCATTCGGAAGATCCTTCATCGTTTTCCGGCCTAGCATCATTGCCTCTTGTGGCGGCTTTTGGCGGAGCCAGCTCTCCGGATGCCGACATTCTTGAGGCCTACCTGACATCCCAAGCGCTGGTCGAAGCGATGGACGATCGCTTTTCTCTTCGTGAGTCTTGGTCGCAAACACATGAAACAGATCCGGTTTTTGCCTTTTCGCCTGGTGGAAGTATTGAAGACCTGACCCGCTATTGGTCGAGAATGGTGAAGGTCGACCATGATCATGGATCGGGCATAATTGCTGTTGAAATCCGCGGCTTTGACCCTGAGCGCACCCAGGATATCGGCATAGAACTTCAGCGCCTTGGCAGTGATCTGATCAATCGGATCGGCGATGTCGCCCGCACGGACAGGCTGCGCCATTCCAAGCAAGAGCTTCAGTTGGCAGAAGAACGATTGTCGATGGCCAGGCAAGTTTTGACGACCTTTCGACTTTTGCATCGGATCGTTGACCCGATCGCCGACCTGCAAGGCGACATGGCAGTCATTCACCAATTGCAACAGGACTTAGCTGACGAAAGGATTTCGTTGGACCTGCTTCGTCGAAACCTTGCGGCAGGGTCTTCCAGTGCACGGCAAGGGGTCATCGCGGATTCCCGTATCGTACAATCAGAGCGACGGATTGAAGCAATTCGCGGCAGAATCGAGGAAGAACGACAAGCATTCGGTGACGCGGGCGGACAACGTGACCTTGCGCGTCTCATGGGTGACTACGAAGAACGTGTCGTAGCCGTGGAACTGGCGCAGGACGGCTATGCTTTGGCCCTGGCTGCGCATGAAGCAAACCGGGCCGCTGCCAATTTGCAAACGCGCTATCTAGCCAGCTATTCCCCCCCGACACTGGCCGAGAGGCCGATCTACCCGAAGCGATGGTCCATCTTGGCGAGTGTTGGTTTTGCCGCCTTTCTTCTTTGGGCAACCGTCGTCCTGTTTGGATACGGCTTGAGAGACCGGTTTCAGTGACATGACCCTCTGCCTAGAAGACGTCAGCAAAAGTTTTCGGGCCGGCGCGCGCACACTGCATGTTGCCCGATCCTTGACGTTTCAATTCCCAGAAGGCCAAGCTATGGCCCTGATCGGCCGAAACGGGGCGGGCAAGACAAGCCTTCTTCATATGCTTGCCGGTACGATGCGGCCCGACCGTGGCACCGTCCGTCGAACGGGTCGCATTTCCTGGCCCGTCGGCTTCCAGGGCAGTTTTCACCCGGATTTGACCGGCTTGGAAAACGCCCGATTTGCTGCTCGGCTCTATGGCGTGGACACGGACGACGTTTGTGCATTCATCTACGATTTTGCAGAGCTCGAGACACAATTTCACTCACCCGTCCGAACATATTCCGCCGGCATGAAGGCGCGACTGGCGTTTGCGCTTTCCATGGCCATGCCCTTTGATGTCTATCTGATCGATGAGGTCACATCGGTTGGCGACGGAGCCTTCCGCCAGAAAAGTGAAGATTTGCTGCGCCGCAGGCTTTCGGCCTCATCTGCGGTTGTTGTCTCCCATTCGATGGAACTGTTGGCCCGGCTCTGCACCTCCGGCGCAGTGTTGGAGAACGGCCGCTTGTTCTTCTACGCTCGCGTCGCCAAGGCAATCGAACACCATCGATACTTGATGCGCGGGCAGCCCCCCCCTTGGCTCTCATGACAGGAAACCTGACTATTTGCCTTCCGATGTTGAACGGTGAGCTCTACCTGCAAGAGCAATTGGACAGTCTTCTTCGGCAAACTCGGCCGCCGGACCGCGTCTTTCTTTCCGACGACGGGTCCACCGATTCAACAGTGTCGATTGCCAAAAAATTTCAAGCGAAAGCGCCTTTCGAAGTTAGGATTATCGATGGTCCGCAGGCCGGATATGGCAACAACGTGATGCGTTTGCTGGCCGAAGCCCCTGAAGGTCACCTAGCTTTCTGTGATCAGGACGATATTTGGGATGAGTTCCGGCTAGAACATGCCACCGCAGCCTTATTCAGACTTCATTTGCCAACGTTGCTAGTCTGCGGAAGGACGTTTCGACCATCGCGAACCAATACCACTGTTCGACCGACGACCGCCAACTTTGTGCAAAGCCTGTATCGCAATCAAGCTCCAGCCAACGCCACGGTTGTGAACCCTGCTGCGACGCGGCTCATTAAGGAAAATGCACATCTTCTGGCGACCAACCCGAGCTTTCCCGACTGGTGGATCTACTCTTTGATCCTGGGGCACGGAGGCAGCCTGCTTTTTGACCCCAAACCGGGGCTTTGTTACAGGCAGCACGCTGGCAATCTTATTGGTGCGCGAACGGTCCGCGGGCTGTTGAAGAGAGGAAAAGCGATCCTTTCTGGACAGCACAAGACGTGGAAAGAGACCCACCTCCTAGCCCTTTGGTCATGTCGAAAAGCCCTGACACCAACCAATCGCGCCGCGCTATACAAGGCTCTAAAGGCCAGTCGCCGGAAGAAGATCGCGCGGTTTCCAATTGATTTATCTAGAATTTCTTGAAGTCTTTCATGTTGGGCCACCAACCAGCCTCAGCTTTGTCACCTGGATGTCTCGCCAGGATACTAAACCGACCTTCGCGAAAACGCGGGGGACGACATGGTTGCACTTCATTTTGGCAATTCGCTTATCGGAGCAGACGCGGCAAGATTTGGCGCGATCCAAACTCTGATCGCACTCGAAGATCCGGTATTAGGGTTCTACTGGCTGTATTCCGGTGCCCAATCGGAGGGTACGATTACCAGAACCCGCTTAATCGAAGGGCAGCCCATGGCAAACCCAGAGGTCACGCATGTTGCGGGAACCACGCAGGTCTACCGATCCTCGGACATGATTTTGCGTGAAACTGCGGGCGATGTGGAGCTTTGGGTCGCGGGAACCAATGTTAGCACGCTGATTTCATTCGACATCATCAAGGAAGGTCGCCTGAATGGACAGACCAACTTCGAGGCGCAGGATCCGATCACAAAGATCGAGAATGTCAAAATCGGCTTCCAAGACTTCCTGATCAGCGGAACGCGGGACGGCAGTGGTCTGCAATCCTCAACATACGCGGACAGCGCACTGCAAAAAATCGATGCCATCGAAGATACGCCGAAAACTGCTCTCGGCTCGATCGGGGATCTGGCGCAGATCACGAATACGAACGGGACCTTCTTGATCGCTGGCTCCGGGTTGGATGAAGGCATCACTTCGCTTCACATCCAATCGGACGGAACTTTGAAGCTGATCGACACCTTGGCACCATCGGATGGGCTTTGGCTCTCGGGTCTCGACTGTCTTGCCACCGTTGCCGCGCATGGGAGGGATTTCGTTGTTGTCGGAGCGATCGGGTCGTCCTCACTCAGCCTTGTTCGGGTGAATGATCTGGGCGTTCTGTTCGTCGAAGACCATACTTTCGATACTCTGACTTCGCGGTTCTCGAAGGTGGATGCCATCACCAGTTTTTCGATTTCAGATCGAGGGTTTATCGTGGCCGGAGGAGCTGACGACGGATTGAGCCTTTTGGAAGTTCTGCCGGATTTCACGTTTTTTCATCATGGAACACTGGTGAATGGCGTAGATGGTAGCCTGGACGCGATCACCGCCCTCACGACAGCCGAATTCGGCACCGAAATCCAAGTGATCGCTGCAGGCCAGCCCGGATTTACAATGGCACGCATTGATAAAACTTCGATTAACGCAACCCTCGTGGGCTCGGCGACGGCCGACACTCTGACCGGAGATAATGCCGACGACCTGATTTGGGGGGCGGACGGCAACGATTCCCTAAGCGGCAGCGGTGGCGATGATCTGATTGCCGGCGGGGCCGGTCTTGATCGGCTGTCCGGAGGTGCCGGCGCGGATGTTTTCCTTTTTTCCAATGACCTGGAACGCGACGAGGTTCTTGATTTTGAGCTTGGCATCGACCGCCTGGATCTGAGCGATTGGGGACGCATCTACGATGCTTCTTCTCTGTCGATCCAAGAACGGTCAGACGGCGCGATCATCTCCTACAACCATTTGTCACTAAGGCTTTTTTCCGACGACGGCAGTCGAATCGAAGCGGAAATGGTGAGCAACGACATGTTTTTGTTCTAGGCCCTTTCGATGTTTGCGATCGCTTAAGCTTTTGATGCGACAGTCCATACGGAAGGATTGGAGGGTGGGCGTATGGCAACGGGTCAAGTGATCCGCACCCTCGGCGGGGCCGAGGGCTTCGGAGAGATAGCATTGGAACGGGCAGATGACGCGGCCTTTTCCGTTGATGCGACAAGTATTTTTTCAGACGGGCTGCACTACTTTGGCAACATCTACACGGGAGAGGAGATCTGGATAAACACCAACGGGGTGCTTAGTTTCGGCGGAGCAGTGACGCAGTACCCGGCGGTAGACGCACACTTTCCAGTGGCAGACTTCATTGCATCTTTCTGGGCTGACATCGACACACGGATCGATGGTGAAGGCGCTGAAAGTGGCCAAATCTGGGTCGATCTGGATCCGCTCGGCGGTCATCTGACAGTCACTTGGGCGGACGTAGGATACTATAGGTATCAGGCGGATAGGACGAACCTGTTTCAAGTTCGACTAAGCGATCAAGGCAACGGTGATTTCGACATTCGGATTACATACGAAAGGATTGAATGGACATTGGGCAACCTGCAAACGGATGCCGGTGCCTGGGCCGGGCTATCCGGTCTTCGGCTGCCCGATCCCTGGCAGCTGAGTGACAATCCGTCGGATCTCCCTAACGAATTGGGCAATACCGGCTTGGCTGGAAGCTGGCTGATCGAGTTGAGAGGAGGCACCGCGCTAGGACAATCACCCACATCGGGCGCGACCCTGACCGGAGACCATGCCGGAAATATCCTGACCGGCGGGGCGGACGGAGATATTGCACGGGGTTACAACGGGCCGGACATCCTACGCGGCCACGGTGGCGACGACTTCCTGTTCGGTGGTGATGGCGGCGACACGCTGAACGGAGCCGACGGAGACGACTGGATCCGCGGAGGCGATAGCGAAGCAGACCTGCGCGACGTCATCTATGGCGGCGGCGGAGCGGACAATATCGACGGAGGATACGGCAACGATCTGGTCTACGGCGGCGAAGGCAACGATACTATCGAAGGCGGCTTTGGCGTGGATGAGTTGATCGGCCAGGGTGACGACGACGTGTTATCCGGCGCAGCTTGGTCTGACCTTCTCTACGGCGGTGACGGGAACGATTTCCTGAACGGCGGCTTCGGCTTTGACCGGCTGAATGGTGGCACCGGTGCAGACCGCTTCTTTCACCTAGGGATTTTTGATCACGGTTCGGATTGGGTTCAGGACTACACCGCTGCAGAAGGTGACGTGCTGGTCTGGGGGCGCGGGCCTGCGACCGGAACGGATTTTCAGGTCAACTTTGCCGACAAGCCGGACGCAGGGCTGCCGGGTGTGGCAGAGGCCTTTGTCATCTATCGCCCGACAAACCAGATCATCTGGGCATTGATCGACGGGGCGGCACAAGAAGAAATCAACCTTTTGGTCATGGGTGTCGGCTATGATCTGATCGGATAGCGTCGCGCATCACGTCAGGAAGGTGCAGGTCCCTTTTTCAATATAGGCTGCGGTCAGTCGGCCATTCAGATACGCCCCGGTGTCGAGCGATACGCGACCGTCCCAAACAGCCGCCTCTTGCATGACGGTATGTCCATGCACCACCGTCACGTCATCTTGGCGCGCGCGGGTCAGGAAATTGGGGTGGCCGTTGATCATGACCTTGGTTTTCTGGGCATCGGCCGCGATGTCCGGGTCCATGCCGGCGTGGACACAATGCATATTGCCGCTGACCCAAGTGGCTGGCAAGGTGCGCAGCCAGTCCAGCATGCCGTCCGGCAGGGCGTCTTCCAGCGCGTCGGCCGCCTCCAACGCATCCTCGGCGTCGTAACGGATCGAATTCTGCGAGATCCCAAAAGAATGCAGCGTCTCGATCCCGCCGAAGGTCAGCCATCGCGCGCCCTTTCCGGCCGGGTCATCGATAAACTCGATCATCATCTTTTCGTGGTTGCCGGTCAGGGCGATATCTACATCCGGCCGCGCCATGTTCAGATCCCGGACCATGCGCAGAACACCCGCGGACTCTGGTCCGCGGTCAACGAAGTCGCCCAGGAAAACCACGGGAATATCAGCGCCATAGGTCGCACGGATCCGGTCATAGAGCGGGGCCAGAAGGTCCAACCGCCCATGGGCATCCCCGATGGCGCAGAAAGGGGCGTCGGGGTTCAGAAGGGTTTCACGTGTTGCCACCCCGGTGCGAGCGCGCGGCGCATTCGGAGACGACCCGAGAAGCGACTTCAGTTTCTTCAGAACCATGTGAACCCCCTAGCCGACTTGCTCCACCGCGTCGCAGATGGACTTGAGCACCTTGGCCAGCAAAGCCCGATCCTCGGACTCGCCCATGACCCGGATCAGCGGCTCTGTTCCCGACTTGCGGATCAACAGGCGGCCTGACCCTGCCAGCGTCTTTTCACCATCTGCAATCGCTTGCTGTACCGCGTCCGCCGCCAAAGGATCAGAGCCCGCCTTATAACGCACGTTGTGCAAAGCCTGGGGTACTGGTTTGAATACGCGGGACAATTTCGACGCAGACTGGCCGGTTTCAATCATGGCCGCCAGGACCTGAAGCGCGGCAACCAGGCCGTCGCCGGTTGTGGCATAGTCGGTCATGACGATGTGGCCGGATTGCTCCCCGCCAAGGTTGAACCCGCCATCGCGCATCTTTTCAACAACATAGCGGTCGCCGACCTTGGTCCGCTCCATGTTGACGCCGATGCTGTTCAGATGGCGTTCCAACCCGAGGTTCGACATCACGGTGGTCACCAGGGTGTCGCCCGAAAGCCGCCCGTCCGCCTTCCAGCGAGAGGCGATAAGTCCCATGATCTGGTCCCCGTCGACCTGGCGGCCGGTTTCGTCGATTAGGATCAGGCGGTCGGCGTCACCGTCAAGGCACAGACCCACGTCGGCGCGAGTGTCGCGCACCTTGGCGGCAGCCGCTTCAGGATGGGTCGAGCCACAATTTTCGTTTATATTCAGACCATTGGGAGTATTGGCGACGGGGATCACATCCGCCCCGAGCTCCCACAGAATGGCGGGGGCCACGCGGTGAGCAGCCCCGTTGGCGCAATCGACAACGACGCGCAGACCATCCAGGCGCAGCTGCCGAGGAAAGGTCGTCTTAACATATTCGATGTAACGTGAGCCGGAATCATCAATCCGTTTGGCCCGGCCGATGCGCTGCGGATGGGCCAGCGTCACTTCGCCCTGCATCAGCGCCTCGATCTCGGCCTCAGCCTCGTCCGACAGTTTGAAACCGTCGGGGCCGAAGAACTTGATGCCATTGTCCTCGGCCGGGTTGTGACTGGCCGAGATCATAACGCCCACATCTGCCCGCATCGACCGGGTCAGAAAGCCGACCGCCGGGGTCGGCACGGGCCCAAGGAGAAAGACGTTCATGCCAGTTGATGTGAAACCCGCCGTCAGGGCGTTTTCCAACATGTAGCCGGACAGTCGCGTGTCCTTACCGATCACCACGCGATGTTCCTGCTGATCGCGGCGGAAGTAGCGGCCCGCTGCGGCGGCCAGTTTCATCGCGACCTCGGCGGTCATCGGATAGGCATTGGTGCGCCCGCGAACGCCATCGGTACCAAAGAGGGAACGGGTCATGGAGGCTCCGGCTGGAATGAAAATATGATCGAATTGCTCAGACCTGTTACGCCGGAGGGCGCGCCAAAGTCCAGAAGCTTGCCCGCCACACCCCGGCGAAGCCCCGCCCGCTGGCGGAAAACCCCGTTGCCCCGAAAGGCCCTGGCCTTTAGGGTTCTCGCAAAATGTTGGTCTGATGTGATCGGGGGCAGTTCGGGGTGAAGAAGGCATGTTTTGCTGGTGCCATGGCGGTCGTCGTCGGGATCGCGCCCTTGTCCTTCGTGCTGGCGCAGGGGCGGCCTTCGGTCAGCTACAACCAATATGGTGTCCCCGGCCTGATCGACATGCCCACGGCGCAAAGCGCACCGGACGCTGAACTGGCGACTACGCTGTCCTATTTCGCCGGGACCACGCGCGCCACGATGAGCTTTCAGATCACGCCACGGCTGTCCGGGTCGTTTCGGTACGGGCGGATGGATCGCTACTACAATACAGGCGGCGCGATCTTTGATCGGTCTTTCGACCTGCGCTACCGGTTGATCGACGAGGGTCGGTACCGTCCGGCTGTCGCCATCGGGCTGCAGGATTTTATCGGCACGGGGCTGTATTCCGGCGAGTATGTCGTGGCGACAAAGACGTTGTCACCGCGCCTGACCGTGACCGGCGGCATCGGCTGGGGAAGGCTGGGCACCTATGGCGGCTTCTCGAACCCGCTTGGCGCGCTGCACAGCGGGTTCAAGACCAGGCCGGGCGGCTTCTCGGGGCCCGGGGGGCAGGTCGAATACGGTCGCTGGTTCCGCGGCGACGCGGCGCTTTTCGGCGGGCTGAGCTTTCAGGCCACGGATCGCCTGACCCTGAAGGCCGAGTATTCCTCGGACGCTTACAGTCTTGAAACCACGCCGGGCCGCGATCTGTTCAACCGCCGCTCTCCGATCAACCTCGGGGCCAGTTACACCGTCGCGCCCGGGGCGAATATCCAGCTTAGTTTCATGCATGGCGACACCATCGGGCTGGGCGTCAACCTGACGACCAACCCGAAGAATGCCGCCGTCAAGGGCGGGAGCGAGGAAGCCCCGATCCCGGTGAAGGTGCGCGACCGGACCTCGGCCCAGGCGCTGGGCTGGACCACCGATGATGCGCTGAAAGCGCAGCTGCGGGACGGGATCGCCCAGATCCTGGCGCAAAGCGGGATCGAGGTCGAAGCCGTCCGCCTGACCGGGCGCGAGGCCGTGGTCTATATCCGCAACGAACGCTACCTGGCGCGGGCCGAGGCGATCGGGCGCACCGCGCGGATCCTGACCCAGGCCACGCCCAGTTCCATCGACAGCTTCCGCATCGTGCCCATGGTCAACGGCATGCCAAGCGCCGCCGTTGTGATCCGCCGCGACGACCTGGAACAGCTGGAACATCACCCCGACGGGGCCAAGCTGATGTTCGCCCGCGCCCAGGTCAGCGATCAGCGGCGCGGCCCCGCGCAGGAAGACCTGCTGGACGACCAGTTCCCGCGCAGCAGCTGGTCGCTGGGTCCCTTCGTCAAGGCCAGCTATTTCGACCCCGATCAGCCGGTTCGCATCGATCTGGGCGTGCGGGCCAATGCGGAATATGTCATCCGGCCGGGGCTGATCCTGTCGGGCCAGATCGATCAGAGGCTGGTCGGAAATCGCGACAGTTCGACCCGGGTGACGCCTTCGGGGCTGACGCGGGTCCGGTCCGACGCGGGGCAATATGCCAAGGCCGACACCGCGCTGACCAAGCTGACGCTGGCCAGCTATTTCCGCCCCGGAGAGAACCTTTATGGCCGCGTTACCGCCGGCTACCTGGAACCGATGTATGCCGGGGTCTCGGGCGAAATCCTGTGGAAACCGGTCGACAGCCGCCTGGCCCTCGGGCTTGAGGTGAACGCCGTGCAACAGCGCGCCTTCAACCAGGGGTTCGGGCTGCGCAGCTATCAGACCGTGACCGGCCATGCCTCGGCCTATTATGATTTTGGCAACGGGTTCCACGGCCAGCTGGACGCCGGCCGTTACCTGGCGGGCGACTGGGGCACCACCGTGTCGGTCGATCGCGAATTCGCCAACGGCTGGAAGGTCGGGGCCTATGCGACGATGACCAACGTGCCCGCCAGCAGCTTTGGCGAAGGGTCGTTCGACAAGGGCATCCGCATTTCCGTCCCGCTGAGCCATTTCCTGGGCAAACCGACCACCAAGGTCTATGACGCCAAGATCCAGTCGCTGTCGCGCGATGGCGGCGCAAGGGTCAAGGTGGACAACCGCCTGTATCAGAACGTGCGCGACTATCACCGGCCCGACCTGGAAAAAAGCTGGGGGAGGTTCTGGCGGTGAGCCGGATCCTTTTCCTGGCGATCGCAGCCTGCGTTGCCCTGACCGCCTGCAGCAGTGACAAGGACCGCGAACCAGGGCTGATGAAACAGGCCAGCGGCGCGATCAAATCCCGGTTTTCACGGCAAGAGACCACGCCGCCCCCGACCCGCGACCAGCTGCGCGCCGCCATCACGCCCGAGTTCCGCGAACAGACCGGCGGCGTGCCGCTGCTTCTGGTGACCTCGCAACGGGTGCCGGTGTCGTCGATCCTTACCCGGTTCAGCGTCAATGGCCCGGTCGAAACCTATCTGACCCCCGACCAGATCAGCCTGTCGCTGCGGGACGGGATCGTCGTATCCTCGCGCGGGTTGGGCAATGACCTGATGTCGGCCGAGGTTACCGGCGTGCTCGACGCCATCCGCGCCGGTGAAGGCCGCGCCCTGCGCAAGCACCGCTATCTGGACGGCGAAAACCAGGAGGTCATCGACCGCTTCACCTGTGATTACAGCCGCCCCGAAGACCCCGAAGGCACGGTGATCGAACGCTGCCGGGGCAGTGATCAAGGCTTTACCAACAGCTATGCGCTGGACCAGGATGGCCGCATCACCCTATCGAGCCAGTGGATCAGCCCCGGGCTGCAATCCTATCTGATCGAAGATATCCGCTGACCCCGCGCAGACCCCGCACGGATACATGCAGCCAATCACACGGCAAAACCATTGCGATAGCGCCGCATGTGCCCTAGATGGGCCACGAACCCCACAAGGGGCCGCCACGTCCTGACCCGTCAAAGGATCCGACGCGCATGCAAACGCCCTACTACCTGATCGACAAGTCCCGCCTGCTTCCCAACATGGAGAAGATCGCCCATCTGCGCGAGGCCTCGGGTGCCAAGGCGCTTCTGGCGCTGAAGTGTTTCGCCACCTGGTCCGTCTTCGACATGATGAGCGACTATATGGATGGCACGACCTCGTCTTCGCTGTTCGAGGTCAAGCTGGGGCGAGAGAAGTTTCCCGGCGAAACCCATGCCTATTCCGTGGCCTGGGCCGAACATGAGATCGACGAGGTTCTGGCATCATCCGACAAGGTGATCTTCAACACCGCGCAGCAGTTGCAGCGTTTTGAAGAGGTCAGCCGCGATCACGTGCGCGGGCTGCGGGTCAACCCCGGCGTCTCGACCAGCGGGTTCGACCTGGCCGATCCGGCGCGGCCGTTTTCCCGCCTGGGCGAACACAGCCCCGAAACCATCGAACCCGTGGCCGATCTGATCAGCGGCTTCATGTTCCACAACAACTGCGAAAACGCTGATTTCGACCGCTTTGACGAGATGCTGACCCAGATCGAGGCGCGTTTCGGTTCCCTGATCCGCCGCATGGAGTGGATCAGCCTGGGCGGCGGCATCCACTTTACCGGAGAGGGCTATCCCCTGGACCGCCTGGCCGAGCGTCTGAAACGTTTTGCTGGCGAGAACGAGGTTCAGGTCTATCTTGAACCGGGTGAAGCGGCGATCACCCAGTCGACCACGCTTGAGGTCAGCGTGCTGGACACGCTGTACAACGGCAAGAACCTGGCGATCGTCGACAGCTCGATCGAGGCGCATATGCTGGACCTGCTGATCTACCGCGAAAGCGCGAAGATGCAGGAAAGCGGCGACAAGGACTGGATGATCTGCGGCAAGTCCTGCCTGGCCGGAGACATCTTCGGAGAGTTCAAGTTCGACCATGACCTGAAGCCCGGCGATCGCCTGTCGATCCAGGACGCGGCCGGTTACACGATGGTCAAGAAGAACTGGTTTAACGGGGTGCAGATGCCCGCCATCGCCATTCGGGAACTGGACGGTTCCGAACGGTTGGTGCGTGGCTTCACCTATGACGATTTCGCGGCGGCCCTGTCGTGATCTATCCGCGCCGGCCGGACGCCGGCGCCTGTTGACTGGCCTCGCGCGGCGCGCGGGTCCGTATCATCTGAGGGGATTTCAGAGTTGAAGAAGAACGTTCTCATCATTGGCGCCGGCGGCGTCGCGCAAGTGGTCGCCCATAAATGCGCCCAGAACAACGACGTGCTGGGTGATCTGCATATCGCCAGCCGCACGGCGTCGAAATGCGATGCGATCATCGCCAGCGTGCACGAAAAGGGCGCGATGAAGCAGGACGGCGTCTTTGACGCGCATGCGGTCGATGCGACCAAGTCCGACGAGGTTGCCGCGCTGATCCGCAAGACTGGGGCCGAGATCGTGATCAACGTCGGCACCGCCTTCGTGAACATGCACGTGCTGGACGCCTGCATCGAAACCGGTGCCGCCTATATCGACACCGCCATCCATGAAGAGCCCGACAAGATCTGCGAAACCCCGCCGTGGTACGCCAACTATGAATGGAAGCGCCGCGACACCTGCACCGAAAAGGGCGTGACCGCGATCCTGGGTGCGGGTTTCGATCCGGGCGTGGTGAACGCCTATGCCCGCTTTGCCATCGACCAGATGGACGAGGTCAAGTCGATCGACATCGTCGACATCAACGCGGGCTCGCATGGCAAGTATTTCGCCACGAACTTCGACCCGGAGATCAACTTCCGCGAATTCACCGGCGTGGTCTACTACTGGGAAGACCAGCAGTGGAAGGAAACCACCATGTTCGCCAGCGGCCACGAATGGGATCTGCCCGTCGTCGGCCCGTCCAAGGCCTATCAGTCCGGCCACGACGAGGTGCATTCGCTGGCGACCAACTATCCGCAGGCCGACGTGCGCTTCTGGATGGGGTTCGGGGACCATTACATCAACGTCTTCACCGTGCTGAAGAACATCGGCCTGCTGTCGGAACAGCCCGTCACCACCGCCGAGGGCCAGGAGGTCGTGCCGCTGAAGGTGGTCAAGGCCTGCCTGCCCGACCCGGCCTCGCTGGCGCCGAACTACACCGGCAAGACCTGCATCGGTGACCTGGTCAAAGGCGTGAAGGACGGCCAGGAGATCGAGCTGTTCGTCTACAATGTCGCCGATCACAAGGACGCCTATACCGAGGTTGGCAGCCAGGGGATTTCCTATACCGCGGGCGTGCCTCCGGTTGCAGCGGCCATGCTGGTGGCAACTGGCGAATGGGACGCCAAGACCATGAAGAACGTCGAGGAACTGGACCCCAAGCCCTTCTTCACACTGCTGGACCGGATCGGCCTGCCGACCCGCGTCATCAAGGGTGGCCTGGGCGGCGAAGACATGGCCTGGACCGACTACCAGGGCTAAGGGCTTAAGGCCCCTTCCCCAAGCACCAAAGACACCGGCGGTCCCCCCGCCGGTGTTTTTCGTTCCGGCCCCCGGTGTGATCCGTCATTCGGCCGGGTGACCGGCTCCGGTCCCGGCCCGGGTGCGACCCGCGCGGGTGGCGCTGGCGATCTGATCTTCGCGGATCTCGGCGGCGTGGATGCCCAGCATCAGCAGGCCGGGCCAGATCAGATAGGCCTCGATCTCGACGTTTTCGCCGAAGGACAGCAGAAGGATCGTCATCATGATGCCCAGGGGAAGACGTCCGCGCGGGCCACGGGCGGCGTCGACCAGGGCGATCCCGGTCTGCCAGACCACGGGCACAGTCCAGGCCAGGAAGCCCACGACCCCCTTCACGAACAGCAGCGCCCACCAGGTGTGGTGGCTGCCGATCGGCATGTATTCCACGATATGCGGTCCCGGCTGGACGCGGCCATGACCGAACCACCAGGCCTCGTGTTCCCATCGTTCGACCGCGATGCGTTGCAGGGTGGCGCGGACCCGGGTGCTGTCGGCGCGGGCCCCCTTGAAGGCGGCGATGCCTTCCTTGAGCATCTGCACCAGCGCCGGGCCGAACATCGCCAGGGACGCGGTCAGCGCCGCAAGGACGTGCCAGGCCCAGCCCTTCATCACCAGCGGCAGCATACGTGGCCCGATGGTGCAGGCGACCAGCCCGACCAGGCCCATGCGCGACTTGGACATCAGGATCATCGCCATGCCCGCCGCCAGGCCGATGGCGCGCCATTTGCGGTCTTTCTCTTCCAGCGCGAAACAGACCTGGATAACGCCCAGCAGCGCCGCGAAGGGCGACCAGGGCGCATAGAACTGCCAGCGTGGCGTCCAGCTGCCGGGATCCCAGGTGAAGAAGAAGACGGTGAAATATTCCGGCCCCGGCCCGCCCACGGCCTTGAGAGGAGAGGTGAAGATCCGTTCCGGCAGGCCGACATAGGGCGCGACCGCCAGGATGGGCAGCAGGGCCAGCGTCCAGATGCCGATGATGCACTGCCCCCGGATGACGATATCCCGGCGGATCGGCAGCACCGCGCCGGCCAGCGGAAACAGCGCCAGAAGCGCCCAGCCCTTGGCCCATCCGATCGAGGATTTGATCGTCGTCTTGGTGCCGAGGTTCCAGTTCAGATGCCCGACCCAAAGCGCGATCAGCATCACGATCATGCCCAGGATCCAGGCCCAGACCACCGGCGGGATCGGCCCCCTGGCGCGCAGGTCTTCACGGATGGCGGGGCCAAGGTACAGCACCAGGACCGCCAGCCCCGCCATCAACCAGGCCAGCACCGGCCCGACAACGTAAAGCGCGCCCAACCCGTAGAAGGGCCATGTCCAGCGCAGGGTGAACATCACCATGCGCTCTGCCAGGTTGGCGGGGACAAGGGGCGTTGTGGTCATCGCGTCACTCGGCCGGGACCAGCAGGCCACGGGGCGGGCGGGACGCGCCGGGGGTGTCACCGCCGTCCTTCAGCAGGCGGTCGATCAGCGACCGGCGGGTCCAGCCCAGGGTCAGGCCGATCAGCAGAAAGATCATCGCGGCCACACCCGCGGCAACGGCCAGCTTGCGGCGCGGCGAAGAGGGTTCGGTCGGAAGCGACGGGTCTTCAAGCACCTGCACCAGCGGGTACGACGCGAAAAGATCGGCCTTGTTGGTCTGGGTGCGCGCGATGGCAGAGGCAAAGACCGCCTCGGCCACGGCGAAGTCGCGTTGCAGATCCTCAAGCCGGGCGGCGGGTTCGATCAGCGCCATCTGGCGGGCACGAGCCTGATCCAGGCGCAGCACGGCCCCGGCGTATTCGGCGGCCAGGCCCGCGCGCTCGGCTTCAAGAGAGACGAGATCGCTAAGCAGCCCGGCGCGGTTGCCCACATGGGACATGTCCAGCGCAGACAGTTCACGCTGGTCCAGGTCGGTGATCGCCTGGGCGCGGGTCATGGCCGCGGCCTGGGCGGTGTCGTAACTGCCCTTGGCGGCGCGGACTTCGGGGTGGCGCGGGCCAAAGCGGGCCTGTTTGCGGGACAAAAGCGCCGCTTGGTCGGAGGCTTCTTCGGTCAGCGCGATAAAGGTCGTGTCGGCATGCAGTTTCAGCGCGGCCGCCGCCAGACGCGGGGTGGTCTGCAACGCCTGGGTCAGGGCATTCACCGCTTCGGTCTTTTCGGCCAGCGTGGCGGCCATGTCATCGGCGCGGCGGGCCAGTTCGTCGGTCTCGGCCACCAGCGCGTCGAACTGATCGGCAGAGATCAGGCCGGTTTCCTTCTGCAGGCGGGAAATCTCTTCGCGGGTGGCCAGCACCGACAGGCGGTAGTCGTCGATCGCTTGGCCGGCGCCGGTTTCGCGCATGTCCAGTTCGTCGTTCCGCAGGGCCTCGATCTCGGTGAAGAAGGCGGCCAGCAGGGCGTCGCCACGGGCGCGGGCATCCTCGGGCGAATTGCCGACGATGCTGACGTGGATCAGGCCAGTCTGGTCCACTAGCTCGATCCGGGGCTGACCGAAATCGCGGGCCTCCATGTCGACGGCGGCGGCGGCGGAATCCAGGATGCGGCCCGCGACCAGCAGGCGCTTGTAGGTCTCGGTCGGGCTGACCGAAGTATGCGCGTAGGGAGAGCTTGCATAGGACGACGCCTGGCCGATCCGGTCCAGGTTGACCGAGGCCGACGCCCCGGAGCCCGGCAGGATCAGCGACAGGCTTGAGGTATAGCGCAGCGGCGCGGACGACAGATAGGTGGTGATCGGCATCCAGATGCAGACCGCGCCGATGGCCAAGAAGCCAAGATAGCGCGGCAGGCGGCCCGCATCGCTTAGGCGTCCACCCCGCAGCAGACGCGCGGGCGTGATACTAAGGATGGGGCGCCGGATCAGGGCGGGGATGCGGAATTTGAAGCTGTGTCCTGGCATGGGTCTCTCCTTGTGAGAGAGCGTAGCGCGGGGCGCTTTCCGAAGCATCTGCGCGGGCGGGTGGGCCTGTGGCGCAGAGGGTTGGGGGACCTATCCGATCGGACAGGTGGCCCCGGCACGACCGCCCGTCTGGGCGCGGTGCGGGGGCCTGAAGGGGGCCTTAGAACAGGCCCTCTTCCTTGGCGATCATGGCCGCCTGGGTGCGGTTGGCCGCGCCGATCTTGCGATACAGCGTCTTGACGTGCAGCTTCACCGTGGGTTCGCGGATGTCGAGATCGCGGGCGATTTCCTTGTTGGACTTGCCCTGCGTCAGACCTTCCAGCACCTCGTATTCGCGCTGCGACAGCTGTTTGGCCAGCGGGTGTTCCTGGGCGTCTTCCTCGCTTGCGCGCATGAAGTCGAGAGGGGCGTATTGTTCGCCAAGCGCCATGAAGCGCAGTGCGTTGACCAGCGACTTGGCCGAGAGCGTCTTGGGCAGGAAACCGGCAGCCCCGGCAGCCAGCGCTTCCTCGGCGGTGTCGCGCTGCGCGGTGCCCGAGATGATGGCGACGCGGTGGCCGCCCGGCATCTCCATGATGCGGCGCAGACCGTCCAGGCCGTTCATCCCCGGCATGGTGAAGTCCAGCAGGATCAGGTCATAGACCTCGCCCGCGGTCAGGCGGGACACGACCGATCCCAGGTCCTCGACGCTTTCGGCGTCCATGCCCGGTTCGTTGTCGATATAAAGAAGCAGGGTATCGCGCAGCAATTCGTGGTCATCGGCAATCAGGATACGCATTACAGAACTGTCCGCTTTGTTCACGGGGCCACCAAAAGGCCCGGCATGTCTTTGAAAGGTCACTCTATACACCTCCGACCTGGTTGTCGCGCGAATGCTGGGACCCGCGGCGATCCATTGCTCAGTCAAATTTGGCCCGACGCTCAATCGGGCGCTCTATTTAATGGTATATTAACCACTATGAATTCGGCGTTTCTATGGCGAGGAGGGACAGATCCCCTATCCAACCGGATAGCCGGCCCCGTCAGACCGGGTGTGCCCCGCCCCGGGCGGAGGGGGACAGGACCCCTGTCGGAAGCGCGGGCCATCCACGCAGGTCACCCATGATCCGACCGGGGCGCGCACCTGTCCGGGCGCGGCGTTGAGAGACAGGGGCACGGCACGGCACGGTTAAGGCAATCGAACGCCAACAACGGATCGCCGCCATGACCTATGCCAACCACACCGACTTTGCCCTGATCCCCGCCCAGGACGTCGCACCCCGCGCCGCAAGGACGGATGCGCTGTCCACGATCCGGCTTTTCAACATCGACGTCGTGTCCGCCAGCACCGAGACGGTGATCACCCGGCTGCTAGAGCCCGGCCGCCGCAGCCGCGTTGCATTCCTGAACGCCCATTGCGGCAACGTGATGGCCCATGACGCCGATTACGCCGACGCTCTGGCCACCGCCGACATGGTTCTTCCTGACGGCATCGGCGTCGAACTGGCGGCCCGGATGACCGGTGAACGCTTTGTCGCGAACCTCAACGGCACCGATTTCACCCCCGCCCTGCTGCGCCGCGCCGCTGCCAAGGGGTTGTCCGTCTTCCTTCTGGGCGCCCGCCCGGGCGTGGCCGAAGATGCGGCGAACAAGCTGTGCCTGGACATCCCCGGGTTGCGCGTTGTGGGCACCCGTGACGGATACGACGGCATGGCGGATGACACCGCGACGATCGCCGCGATCAACGCCGCGCAGCCCGATATCCTTCTGGTCGCCGCCGGCGTGCCGATGCAGGACCTCTGGCTGGCTCGCAATGCCGCCCGGCTGCATCCGCGTATCTGCCTGGGCGTCGGCGCGCTGTTCGACTTCCTGGCCGGCCGGGTGCGCCGCGCCCCGGACTGGGTGCGCCGGGCCAAGTCCGAATGGATGTGGCGCCTGGCGATGGAGCCGCGCCGCATGGCCCGCCGCTATCTGATCGGCAATGCCACCTTCATGGCCCGCGCCGCCGTATCGGCCCTGCGCCAGGGTCAGGACCAAGGCCAGAATCGAGGCGTCGGATCGCTGAACGTCAGCCGCGTGATGGATGTGGCACTGGCGGGCGGATCGCTTCTGGCGCTGGCCCCGGCCGCGCTTCTGGTGGCGGCGGCGATCAAGCTGGAAAGCCCCGGCCCGGTGTTCTTCCGCCAGACCCGCGTTGGCAAGGACGGGCGGCAGTTCTCGATGCTGAAGTTCCGGTCGATGCACGTGGACGCCGAAGCGCGCCGCGCCGCATTGCTTGCGAGTTCGGACCGGGAGGGTGTCTGCTTCAAGTCGCGCAACGATCCGCGGGTGACCCGCATCGGGCGCGTCCTGCGCCGCTTCTCGATCGACGAGATGCCGCAGATCTGGAACGTACTGCGCGGCGACATGGCCCTGGTCGGCCCCCGCCCTGCCCTGCCCTCCGAGGTGGCGCAATACCCGGCCCGCGCGTTGGAGCGACTGGCCTGCAAGCCCGGGCTGACCGGCATCTGGCAGGTCTCGGGCCGGGCCGAGATCGGGTTCGACAAGATGATCGACATGGATGTGGCCTATGTCCGCTCGCGCTCGACCCTGCTGGACGTGATCCTGATCGCCATGACCTTCAAGGCGGTGCTGGGCGGACGCGGGGCCTATTGATCCCGCAGCAAAACCAAGGAAACCGGCGCGGATTTAGCGCCGGACCGGCAAGAAGGGATAGGCGCCTATCCGATCGGATACAGCGCCTATCCCGACGCCATCGCGACGGCACCCCTTACCCTTTGTTACCTTATTTCCAGCAGATTGAGCATTTCGGAGGCTGCAATGTTGACGACGACGACCAAGACCGCCCTTTCCACCATCGCCGCGCTGTGCCTTGCCGCGTCCGTGCAGGCCGCCGACCTTGGCCAGCCCGAGGGTGAGACGATCCTGACCATCTCGGGCGAGATCACGACCACCAATGCCGGCGCGACCGCCACCTTTGACCAGGCGATGCTGGAGGCGATGGACACCGTCACCTACGAAACCGAAACGATCTGGACCGAAGGCCCCCAGACCTTCACCGGCGTTCTGCTGTCCGATCTGATGGAACTTGTCGGCGCGACGGGCGACAGCCTGGCCGCCACCGCGATCAATGATTACGCGGTGAAGATCCCGGCGACGGATTGGGTGGATGGCGGGCCGATCATCGCCTATCTTCAGAATGGCAATCCCATGTCGGTACGGGACAAGGGCCCGCTTTGGGTCATCTATCCCTACGATGACAACCCCGATTACCAGAGTGAGGTGACCTATTCCCGCAGCATCTGGCAGCTCGACCGGATCACCGTCGAAAAGTGATCTCGACATGACCCGCACTGTCGCCCTGGCCACCACTCCGGACCGTGCGGATCAGCGACGGCGAACGCGTTTCCAGACGGGAATGGCGGTCGCCGTCCTTGTCGTCTGCGTGTCGCTGATCGCGGGCATGGCGCTGTTCATCCTGCGCGAGATCGAGGATCTGTCCTCGGCCAATTCCGACAACGTGCAATGGAGCCTGTCGCAGGCGGACGTGGAATTCATCCGCTTTCAGCTGGCGCTGAGCCAGGCGCAGGTGGATGGCGATGCAGAGCATCTGAACCTGCTGCGCCGGCGCTACGACATCTTCTACAGCCGCATGACGACCCTGCGGACCGGCACGGTCTATGCCGACGTGCGGCAGGATTTCGAATTCACCCGCCACCTTCTGGCCGTCGACAGTTTCCTGAACGACGTGATGCCGGTGATCGACGCCCCCGACAGTGAACTTCTGGCCGGGCTGCCGCTTTTGACGCGCAAGGCGCAGATGGTCTTTCCCGATGTCCGGTCGATGTCGCTGGCGGGCCTGGCGGCCTTTGCCGAACGGTCCGATGAACGGCGCACCGGGCTGATCAGCATGCTGGTGGTGCTGGCTGTCGTTCTGGCGGTGATCTTCTCGGGCCTGGTGCTGTTTGCCTATTTCCTGTTCCGGCTGTACCGGCTGGCGGAAACCCGCGCCGACCTTGTGGTGGAGGCCAGCGAACACACGCGGATGATCGTCTCGGCCGCGCCGGATGCCATCATCGTGACAGACGCCAACGGGCGGATCCTGGACTTCAACCCCGAGGCGCAGCGCACCTTCGGGCACAGCCGCAGCGCCGCGCTTGGCGAAGATGCGCTGACCTTCCTGTTTGCAGAGGAGTCCGCTGATGACCTGCGGCGGGAACTGGCCTCGGACGACGATGCGCCGACGCGTCATTTCGAAACCCGCGACCGCGCCCTGGCCGGGGAACGCGCCAAGGCCGAATTCCTGGCCGTGATGAGCCACGAGATGCGCACCCCCCTGAACGGCATGCTGGGCACCATGCAGCTGATGCGCGATCATAAGCTGGACGAACGCCAGACCGATCTGCTGGACCGGATGGAACGCTCGGGGCGGCAGCTGCACGGGCTGGTCGACGACGTGCTGGACCTGTCGAAATTCGAAGCGGGCAAGATGACGGCCAGTCGCAAGCCCTTTTCCATCGGGCGGGTGCTGGACGGCGTGGTCGAAACCGCCGCCCCCCTGGCCAGTGCCGCGCAGAACGACCTGGGCTGGAGCTGGCAGGGTCCCGAAAAGGACGATGCGATCGGCGATGCGCGGCGGCTGCGGCAGGTGCTGCTGAACCTTGTCGGCAACGCGATCAAGTTCACCCGTGGCGGCAGCGTCGATATCGAGGTCGAATGCCTGCGCGACGGCAAGACGCTGGAAATCCGCGTCATCGACACCGGGATCGGCATCTCCTCGGACGACATGACGCGGATCTTCAACGATTTCGAAACGCTGGACAGTTCCTATGCGCGGCAGGCGGGCGGCACGGGCCTTGGCCTTGGGATCGCGCAGCGGCTGATCCGCCTGATGGGCGGTGAGATCGGTGCCGAGAGCGAGCCGGGCGAAGGGTCCATCTTCTGGGTGCGCATGCCGCTTTGCGCCGACGGGGTCGAGGCCGAAGCCGTGCCCGCCGCCGAGGTCGAAGATCGCACGCCCAGCCGCAGCCTGGACCTGTTGCTGGTCGAAGACAACGAGACGAACCGCTTTGTCGCCCGCCAGATGCTGGAGGCCGAAGGCCACCGCGTGACCGAGGCCGTGAATGGCCGCGCCGGGCTGGAATGGGCCGAAGACCGGGCGTTCGACGTGATCCTGATGGATGTCTCGATGCCGGTGATGGACGGCCCCGAGGCGACCCGGCGAATCCGCGCGGGCGGCGGCCCGTCCTCGGACCGGCCGATCATCGCGGTCACCGCCCATGCCCTTCCCGAAGAGATCGAGGGCTTCGAGGCCGCCGGCATGAACGCCTGTATCAGCAAACCGCTGAGCCGCGCCAAGCTGATGACGACGCTTGCGGACATCGTCGATGGTGCGGGGGCCGGCCAATCCCGTGGGGCCGCGCCGTCGCGGTCCGATCTGATCGACACCGAACAGCTGGACATCCTGCGTGCGGGTCTGCCCGAGGACCGGCGCGACGACATCCTGCAGCGTTTCATTGATGAAACCGACCAGACCATTGCCAGGCTGTCGACCGACACGCCCGAGGCCGAAGGGCTGGTCGCCCGCGTGCATGCCTGCGCCGGCAACTGCGGCACCTTCGGGGCCGTCGCCCTGCGCGCCGCCCTCGCCGGGATTGAAACGAATTCCAAGCGCGGCACGCCGATCACCCGCGATCAGCTGACCGCGCTTGCCCCCCTTTGGCAGGACACACGCGCGGCGCTTCTGGATCATATTCAGTAGGTTGCCGATGGCGTTTTCGGCCGTCTGGTCGCCCCTCTGGTCGTCCGGCCGGTTTACGGCAGCAGGGACACCGCGCCGATGACACCGATCACGCGCCCGATCTCGGCCAGGTTGGTGACGCCGCTGTCGTAACAGGCAATGGCGTCGCCGGGCAGAAGATAGGGGTCGTAATCATCGCGGTCCGCGCGGCTGCGCATCACCTCGACCTTGCGTTCGATCACCGCCGAAACGCCCGTCACCGGGTTGCGAGAAAACAGCGCGGCGGACCGGTCGGCGCTGGTCGCCCGCGCACCGCCGACACAGTTTGCATCCACCACGGCCTGCATGAAGCGGGTGCCATAGGGGACCTCTCGGACCGTCTGGCCGATGGCCGAGGGCGCGTTGCCGGTCGCGGGCTGGGTCAGGTTCGACAGGTAAAGCGAAATCCCCGGCGGCGAAATCGGGCTGGGTTTCATCAGGTCGTCCTGGAAACACTCGCGCGAGGGGACGTGCACCTCGTCCCCGGTGATCAGCATGACGTCATCGACATTCTCACCACGCATCACCCCGCGCAGATCCAGCGTATAGTTCCGCCCCGCCCGCGTCAGGCGCACGGCGGACAGGTCGGCGTCGGGGCGGATGCCCCCGGCGCTGCGCAGCGCGACCGAGAGGTTCCGCCCCTCGGTCGAGGCGCCAAGCGCGGCCTGGCGCCGGTCGTCGACCATATCGCCCGCGACGCCGCCGATATCGGTTGGCCGTGCCTCGAACACCGCGCCCGAGACCCCGACGCGCACCGGCGCGAGATCCTTGATCAGCAGCGACATCAACGGCACCTCGGCATAATGGCCGTCGTTGATCAGCGCGCGTCGGATGGCCCCGGCCACCTGGTCGGGCGTGCGTCCGGCCGCGGGGACGGGCGCAATGAAGGGCAGTTTGACCGTGCCATCGCGCGACACGACATAATCCCCCGAGAAGGTTTCATCCTCGGGCAGGCGGAATTCGACCAGATCGCCGCGCGACAGCAGCTCTCCCCTCAGGGCGTATAGATCGCCAGAGGTGTATTTCTGGTCACTCAGCAGGCTGTCGCCGCCGATCGCGGGCCGGCATTTGGCCGCGTTCATCGTCGCCGATTGCAGGAACTGCGCCGCGTCGCGGTCGGTGTCGATCTGCCGGTACTGGGCCTGATAGGCGCCGCCGATGGCCACGGGTTCAAGGTTGTCCGCCGATTGCGGGGCCGCACAGGCCACGACGACCGACAGGGCCAAACCACTGGCACCATTCCTGAAAACCTTACCGGACAAGGGCTGCTCCCGCTTTGCGCGTCTTTGTTGCGGCAAGGATACCCGCAGGACCCGGGCTGCGTCCACGCTCCGGTTGGGGGCGGGACCAATCCGAAAGGATATTCGGCTAAACCGTTGCGCCGCTGCACTCTCCTGCCGTGACAGCGCATTCGGCCTCGGGCTTTCGTACAAAGGTTCTGCGCTCAATGTCCCCCCACATACTCCCAGAGCGCACCAGGAGCGACCGCCATGACAACCGTCAGTCAGACACGCAGCTTTGCCAGGAACCTGGCCGCCTATTGCCTCTCCGAAGTTGCGGCCAAGGCAAGCCGTCTGATCGTTGTCGTGGCGGTCGCCCGTACCATGGACGTCGCCGCCATCGGGGTCGCCGCAGGGGCCATCGCCGCTGCGGATATCCTCAAGGCGCTGACGGAAAACGGTGTCGGGCAGCGCATCATCGCCGCCCGTGACGAAGACCTGGATGCCACCTGCGTCCGGGCCCATCAGATTTTCTGGGCCTGGTGCCTGGGCCTTTTCGCGCTGCAGATCGCCGCCGGGGCCCTGGTCTGGAGCCTGACCGGCGACGCGCTTCTGTTCGCGCTGATCGCCATCCTCGCCGGAGAATACCTGTTCATGCCCGCCGGGCTGGTGAACTGCGCCCTGGCCATGCGGGCCGGCAAGATGCGCCAGACCGCCGCCATCGCCGGGGGCCAGGTTGTCGGGGCCAATGTCGCCACCGCCGTTCTGGCGCTGATCGCGCCCGGTCCGATGGCCCTGGTCCTGCCCCGTCTTCTGGCCGCGCCGATCTGGCTGATCGCCATGCGCCGCCTGCAGCCCTGGATCCGTCCCGCCGCCGTTGCTGCCGCGCCCCTGCGCCCCTTCGTGCGCTATGGCTGGGCCGTGCTGGGCGTCGAACTGGTCAAGGTGCTGCGCCTGCAGGCCGACAAGGTCGTGATCGGCCTTCTGATGGGCCCCGAGGCGCTTGGCCTGTATTTCATGGCCTTCAACGCTGGTCTCGGCCTGTCGAATTCCTTCGCCCAGGCGTTTTCCGTCGCGCTTTTCCCGCATCTGTGCACCGCCACCGACCGCGCCCGAGAGCTGCGCCGCGCACTTGTGATGACCTGCGCGGTCATCGGTCCCGCCGTGGTGCTGCAGGCGCTGGCCGCCCCGATCTACGTGCCGATCCTGTTCGGTGCGGGCTGGGACGGTCTGTCCGAGGTGGTCTCGATCCTGTGCCTGGCGGCCATTCCCGGCGTGATCTGGTCCGCCGCCGCCCAGTGGCTGCGCGCCGACAACCGTCCGCAGCGTGAATTCGCCGTCACCGCCGCGATCACCGCCGCGCTGATCCTGAACACGGCCCTGCTGGCCCCCTACGGTCTGACCGCCGTGGCCATCGGGTACCTGATCCTCGCCACCGTCGGCCAGCTGCTGGGTGCCCTGCCCGTGCTGCGCGCCGCCTTCCAGTCCCCCCAAGTTGCAAAGGTTGCCTGATATGCCGTTCTTCTCGATCATCATCCCCTGCTACAACGCAACCAAGACCCTGGGCGACACGCTGGACAGCATCGCGGCACAGACCGACACCGACTGGGAAGCGCTGATCATCGACGACGGGTCCACCGATGCGACCTGGGCCATGGCGGTGGAGCGCGCCGCGCGCGACAGCCGCATCAAGGTCTACCGCAACCCCGCCCGAGGCCCGAGCGCGGCGCGCAATGACGGGGCCTTCCGGTCGCGCGGCCAGGTGATTGCCTTCTGCGATGCCGACGACCTCTGGCTGCCCGAGAAGCTGGCGCGCATGCGCAGCGCCTTTGGTTGCGCCGATGTGGACGGGGCCTTTGCCCGCATCGCCTTTTTCGACGATCGGGGGTCGCGCACGGAATCTCAGGTGCCCGAGGGCGCGCTGACCGTGCCCATGCTGCTGGGAGAGAACCCGGTCTGCACCATGTCCAACGTCGCCGTCCGCCGCGCGGTTTTCCTTGAGACCGGGGGCTTCGACACCACGCTGGTGCACAACGAGGACCTGGAATGGCTGATCCGCCTGGCCGGCCAGGGGTTCCGCATGATCGGCCTGCCGGATCTGCTGGTGCGTTACCGCACCTCTCCGACCGGGCTGTCGGCCGACATCCGCGCCATGCAGGCAGGCCGCCGCGCGGCGCTGATCACCGCGGCGCGGCTGGGCTTCGTGCCCGACAGTCGGGCCGAGGCGATCCACATGCGCTATCTCGCCCGTCGTGCGCTGCGCACCGATGCGCCGCCGATGCAATCGCTGCGCCTGGCCGTCGAGGGCGCGATGATGTCGCCGCGCGGCTTCTTTTCCGACCTCAAGCGCGGCGCGCTGACCCTGGCCGGCGCGATCTGCGCCCCCGTCATGCCGCGCGGCATGCGCCGCAGCCTGTTTTCCCACTGATCCGCCACACCTGCCCGACCGGAGTACACCAGATGCCCAAAGCCTCGATCATCGTTCCCGCCTACAATGTTGCCGGCACCATCCGCGAGACGCTGCAAAGCCTTCTGGCCCAAAGCTTTTCCGACCTTGAAATCGTCGTGGTCGATGATGGGTCCACCGATCGCACCGTGTCGGTCGTGCGCAGCTTTGGCGATCCCCGGATCCGTCTTGTGCAACAGCCCAACCGCGGTCTGGCCGGGGCGCGCAACACCGGGATCAACCATGCGCGGGGCGACTACATCGGCTTTTGCGACAGCGACGATCTGTGGCGGGCCGGCAAGCTTGCGGCGCATGTGGCGCATCTGGATCGCAACCCGCACGTCGGCCTGTCCTTTTCGGGATCCGAGCTGATCGACACCGAAAGCAAAGGCCTGGGCCTGGCACAGCGCCCGCGTCTGCGCGGCATCTCGGCCGCGGATGTGTTCCTGTACAACCCGGTCGGCAATGGCTCGTCGCCGGTGATGCGGCGCGCAGCGCTTGCGGCGATTTCCTTCCGCCCCGCGCATGAGCCGCTGCGCGACTGGTACTTCGACGAACGGTTCCGCCAGTCCGAGGATATCGAATGCTGGCTGCGCCTGGCGCTGACCACTGACTGGGTGATCGAAGGCGTGACCGGCCTGCTGACCCGTTACCGGGTCGTCACCGGCGGGCTTTCGGCGGGGACCGCGCGGCAATACGCCAGCTGGGAGGCCCTGGTCGAAAAGCTGTCGCCCCTGGCGCCTGACTTCTTCGCCCGCCATGCGCCCGCCGCCCGGGCCTTCCAGCACCGCTATCTGGCCCGCCGCGCCGTCAGTTCCTCTGACGGGGAAGAGGCGCTGCACCGCATCCGCGCCGCCTGGTCGTCGTCGCCCCGCGCCCTGCTGCGCACGCCATTGAAATCCGCAACCACCACGGTGGCAGCGCTGGTGCTGGGCGCGCTTGGGCCGGATGTCCTAAGCGTCTTTGCCCGCGCCGCCGGGCGCCGTCTGGCCTGACCCTGTTTCCGTTCAAGATATTTAAAGGAGTTTCCCCCATGCTGAAGATCGCCCATCTGATCGACGACACCACCGCCGGTGGCGTCACCCGGTACCTCGACTTCCTGCGCCAGGATCCCCGCCTGGGCCGCCAGGCCGACCACCAGGTGATCGAGGTCAAGCGCAACCGCCCCGGCGGCGTCCCGGCGGATGCGGATATCATCGTGTCCCACCTGGCTGTCAGCTGGGCGGGTCTTCCCGGAATGATCGCCCTGCGGGCCCGGCACACGGGCACGCCGATGGTGCACGTGGAACACAGCTACTCGGAAGGGTTCGCGGCGCTGAACGTCACCTCGCGCACCCGGTTCCAGTGCCTGTTGCGCAGCACCTATTCGCTGTTCGACCGGGTCGTCGCGGTGTCGGATGCCCAGGCCGGGTGGCTGGCGCGCAACGGGTTGGCGCGGGTGGATACGCTGGACGTGATCCCGCCGATGGTGGATCTGACCGCGTTGGAGGATATCGCCGCCCCCGAGGGCCCGGTTCGCAAGATCGCCGCGATCGGCCGGCTGGACCGCCAAAAGGGGTTCGACATGCTGATCCGCGCCTTCCGCCTGGTCGAGGACCCGGATCTGACGCTGACCTTCTTCGGGGAAGGCGACGCGCGCGACGAATTGCTGGCGCTGGCGGAAGGTGACAGCCGCATCCGCTTTGCCGGCTTTGCGGTCAATCCCGCTGCGGCCTATGCGGGCAGCGACCTGGTGGTGATGCCCTCTCGTTGGGAACCCTACGGGCTGGTCGCGGCCGAGGCCAACGTGGCCGGCCGCCGCGTGCTGATGTCCTGCGTCGACGGGCTACAGGACCAGGCCCCGCGCGGCAATCCGATCGTCGGAGAGCCGACCGTCGCCGCCTGGGCAGACGCGCTGACGCGAATCGCCGGTCGTCCCGCCGCCTTGGCGCAACGTCCCACGGCCGCCAGCCTGCGTAATGAAACGATCACTGGATGGGAACGCCTGCTGGATGTTCTGACCAACCAGCCCGCGGAAGCCACGGCCCAGACGGCCTGAGCTTCCGCGCCAAAATCCGGGCCAGGGCATTCCGATCGGTCGGAGCTCAACAGCTAAGTCATAGGCTTGGGCGCTGTTGCGACCGGAAAGCCCGGCCCGCCTGATGAGTTATGGCCTCAGGTCAAGGGGAACCTTGACCGGGTGCGGTTCGCAAAGGCGACCAGCGACAGCATCACCGGCACCTCGACCAGCACTCCCACGACGGTCGCCAGCGCCGCGCCGGAGCTCAGGCCAAACAGGCTGATCGCCACGGCCACCGCCAGTTCAAAGAAGTTCGACGCCCCAATCATGGCGCAGGGTGCGGCGATCCGATGTGGCACCTTCATCAGAAAAGCCGCGCCATAGGCCAGGGCGAAGATCCCGTAGCTTTGGATCAGGATCGGCACGGCGATCAACGCGATGATGCCCGGGCGCGACAGGATCGTATCGCCTTGCAAGCCGAACAGGATCGCGACCGTGGCGATCAGCCCGATCATCGACAGCGGCTTGATCCGCGCGGTGAAGGCCGCGATAGCCGCGTCAGACCCCAGAGCCCGACGGGTCAAGAGACCTGCAAACAGGGGTAGGACCACGTAGAGCACAGTGGCCAGAACCAGCGTGCTCCAGGGCACGACGATCTCGGTCACGCCAAGCAGCATCGCAACGATCGGGGCGAAGGCCACCACCATGATCAGGTCGTTCACCGAGACTTGCACCAGGGTATAGGTCGCGTCGCCCCGGGTCAGCTGGCTCCAGACAAAGACCATCGCCGTGCAGGGGGCCGCGCCCAGAAGGATCAGCCCGGCAATGTATTGCGCTGCGTCTTCGGGTGCGATCCAGGGCGCAAAGATATGGTCGAAGAAGAGAACGGCCAGAAACGCCATGGAAAAAGGTTTGATCAGCCAATTGACGACCAGCGTAATCAGCAAGCCCTTGGGCTGGCGGGCAACCCCGACGACGGCCCCGAAATCGACGCTGACCATCATCGGATAGACCATGGCCCAGATCAGTACGGCGACGACAAGGTTGATCGATGCCACCTCGGCCGCGGCTATGGCATCGACCAGCCCCGGTGCCACAGTGCCGATTGCGATGCCCGCGACCATGGAGGCCGCCACCCAAAAGGTCAGAAGGCGTTCGAAGCGACCCATCGGGGTGGCAGTGTCGGACATGGGCGGGCTCCGGTCTGTCATGTGTTCGTCATTTCGTAAATACGCGAATTGAGGGATGCCTAGGATGGATCCGGCTATCTTGTCAACTATCCTAATTTCGCGTAATTACGAAATATGAAGCAAACTTTGGCCATAGATGCCTTCAGTGCCCTTGCCCACGATACGCGGCTGGACATCTTTCGTCTGCTGGTGAAACGCGGCCCCATGGGAACGCCGGCGATGGAGATCGGCCGACTGCTGGATATCAAGCCCTCGACCCTGTCAGGCCATCTGGCCACATTGAAACGGGCCGGGCTGGTCAGCAGCGAACGCCAGCACCGCAAAATTCAATACGCCCCGCGACTTGAGGCGGTGAATGGGTTGGTGCGGTTCCTGCTAGAGGATTGCTGCGGCGGCGATGAAAGCGCCTGTGCGGGTATCGATCTGCCGGCCCAAACGTAGTTGCCGGGGGTGCCTTGCGCACCCCCAACCTGTTCAATCGCGATAGGCGACGGGCCCTATTGGAACCCTTTAGATGTCCAGGTTTTCCACGTTCAGCGCGTTGTCCTGGATGAACTCGCGGCGGGGTTCGACGACGTCGCCCATCAGCTTGGTAAAGATGTCGTCGGCCTCGGCCATGTCGTCGACCTGGACCTGCAGCAGGGTGCGGGCCTCGGGGTCGAGCGTGGTTTCCCAAAGCTGTTCGGGGTTCATCTCGCCCAGACCCTTGTAGCGCTGCAGCTGCAGGCCGCGTTCGCCCTCTTCCAGGATAGCGGAAAGCAGCTCCAGCGGGCCGTGGATCATCTGGGTGCGGTCGCGGCGGACCAGCTTGGCGGGGTCGGTGTAGACGCCGCGCAGGGTCTCGGTCATCTGGCCAAGGCGGCGCGCCTCGCCCGAGCGGAGGACGGCACCGTCGAGGGTCCGAAGTTCTTCGACCCCGCGCAAGACACGGGACAGGCGGATGCCGTGGTCCTGGGTGATGCGCCCCGTCCAGCCGCGTTCGTATTCCACCGCGATCTGGTCAAGACGGGCGGCGACCTGGTCGGCGACGCCCTGAAGATCGGCATCAGCCTTGCCGCTTTCAAAGGCCCCGGCGATGGCGGCCTGTTCCAGGATGTGGCGCGGGTATTGCGTCGGGAAGGCATCCAGGATGCGCTTCACCTGGCGCGCGCCCTCGACCACGCGGATCAGGTCGTTGCCGGTGATCTCTTCGCCCGAGGGAAGCCGCAGCACGGCCCCTTCGGTGCCCTGGGCGATCAGATAATCCTCAAGCGCGGCCTGATCCTTCAGGTAGACCTCGGACTTGCCGCGAGCCACTTTGTACAGGGGCGGCTGCGCGATATAGAGGTATCCGCCGTCGATCAGTTCGGGCATCTGGCGATAGAAGAAGGTCAGCAGAAGCGTGCGGATGTGGGCGCCGTCGACGTCCGCATCGGTCATCAGGACGATCTTGTGATAGCGCAGCTTCTCGATGTTGAACTCGTCCCGGCCGATGCCGGTGCCAAGCGCCATGACAAGGTTGCCGATCTCCTGCGAGGACAGCATGCGGTCGAACCGCGCGCGTTCCACGTTCAGGATCTTACCCTTCAGCGGCAGGATGGCCTGGGTGCCGCGATCCCGGCCCGTCTGGGCCGAACCACCGGCCGAGTCACCCTCGACGATGAAGAGTTCGGTTTTCGACGGATCCTTTTCGGAACAATCCTTCAGCTTGCCGGCCAGATAATTGACGTCCATCGCGGTCTTGCGGCGGGTCAGTTCGCGCGCCTTGCGGGCGGCTTCGCGGGCCAGGGCGGCCTCGACGATCTTGCCGACGATGCCGCGGGCCTCGTTCGGGTTTTCCTCGAACCACTCGGCCAGCTTTTCGTTCATCAGGTTCTCGACCGCCGGACGCACTTCAGAGCTGACAAGCTTGTCCTTGGTCTGGGACGAGAACTTGGGATCGGGCACTTTGACGGACAGAACGCAGGTCAGGCCTTCGCGGGCGTCGTCCCCGGTGAAAGACACCTTTTCCTTCTTCGCGATACCCGATTCCGCCGCATAGCGCGTCAGGGTCCGGGTCAGCGCGCCACGGAAACCCGCCAGGTGCGTGCCGCCGTCGCGCTGCGGGATGTTGTTGGTAAAGGGCAGGACGTTTTCGTGGTAGCTGTCGTTCCACCACATGGCGACCTCGACCCCGATGCCGTCCTTTTCGCCTTCGACATAGATCGGTTCGGGCATCATCGACTGCTTGGAGCGGTCGAGATACTTCACGAATTCCTTCACGCCGCCTTCGTAGAACAGCTCGGTCTTCAGGGGCTCTGCGGGGCGTTCGTCTTCCAGCACGATCCGCACGCCCGAGTTCAGGAAGGCCAGTTCGCGCAGGCGCTTTTCCAACGTGTCGTAATTGTATTCGAGGTTCGAGAAGGTCTGGGTCGAGGACAGGAACCGCACCTCGGTGCCCTTTTCGCCATTGGCGTCGCCCACCACTTCCAGCGGCTTCACGGTCTGGGAGTTCTCGAACCGGACGTAATGTTCCTTGCCGTCGCGCCAGATCCGCAGCTCAAGCCAGTCGGACAGGGCGTTCACGACCGAAATCCCCACGCCGTGCAGGCCGCCCGACACCTTGTAGGAGTTCTGGTCGAATTTCCCGCCGGCGTGCAGCTGGGTCATGATGACCTCGGCCGCAGAGACGCCTTCTTCGGGGTGCATGTTGACCGGAATGCCGCGGCCGTTGTCCCGCACGGAAACCGAATTGTCGGCATGGATCTTGACCCGGACAAAGTCCGCGTGACCGGCCAGCGCCTCGTCGATGCCGTTGTCCACGGCCTCGTAGATCATGTGGTGCAGACCCGACCCGTCGTCGGTGTCGCCGATATACATGCCCGGCCGTTTCCGGACAGCATCCAAGCCCTTGAGAACCTTAATGGAATCTGCGTCGTACGTCGGTGCGTCTTGCTGCGGATCAGCCATGCGGAAAACATCCCCTTTAGTCGTACGATTTTATACCGTTCGAAGGGGGGATTGTCACGCAAATGGCACAAGATTTTGTGGGCAGGCGGCGGGCCTCTCCATAGGTCCGGTTGCGGTCAGAGGATCGCGATGGCCAGGCCCACGCAGATCATCAGACCGCCCGCCACAAGGTTCGTCCGGCGCATTGCCCGCCCCGAGGCCAGGACCCGCCGCACCCGGTCCACCATCAGCGCAAACAGCAGGTTCCCGATGAAGGGCACCAGCATCGACACGCCCATGATCGCGGCGATGTCCCAGGCGGTGATCTGCGTCAGATCGAAGAAGCCGGGCAGCACGCCCATGTAGAACAGGATCGCCTTGGGGTTGCCCAGAATCACCACCAGCCCGGCGACGAACCCGGCCCACATGCCGGGGCGTGTCAGGCGGCTGTCGCTGGCGATGGTCTTGTCGGCGTTGCGGATCAGCAGGATCCCCATGGTCAGGAACATCGCCGCGCCCACATAGCGCAGGATGATCATAAAGCCCGCGATCTGGTCGACCAGCCAGCTGACCCCCAGCACCGCCAGCAGCGGCCAAAGCGCATCGCCGATCACCACGCCCAGGGCCAGCGGCCAGGCGGCGTGGAAGCCGCCCGAAAGCGCGCGGGCGGTCAGGGCCAGCCAGACCGGCCCCGGTGTCAGGAACAGGATGAAAAGCGCTGCGGCGTAAAAGCCCAGCTCCGTCAGGGTCAGGCTCATTCGGGGGCGGGCCCCTTGGTGTCCTCGGCTTCCGCATCCGCGCCCTGTTCAGGGATCGTCAGGCTGCCGTCGTCATTTACCGTCCAGAAGGGGTTATACGCCAGTTCCCAGACATGCCCGTCGGGATCGGCGTAATAGCCCGAATAGCCGCCCCAGAAGACCTCTTCCGGCTGCTTCAGCGCCGTGGCCCCGGCCGCCAGCGCCGCCGCAAAGGCCGCATCAACCCCGGCCTGGTCCTGGAAGTTCTGCGCCAAAGTCATCGCGCCCGTGCCAAGCGGCGCGCCCTCGCGCCCCTGGTCCTTGGCCAGGTCGGCCTTGCCGAACAGCCCAAGCGCCGCGCCCTGCATGCGGAAGAAGACCACGCCCGGGGCCTCGTCCGCCGCCACCCAGCCAAGCGCCTCGTAGAAGGCGCGGGACCGGGACAGATCCTCGACCCCCAGGGTGATCAGGTTCACCCGCTGCGGCGTCAATGTCTTGGTCATGGCTCAGGCCTCCTGGATCGCGGATTCTCCGCCCGTTTCGGTAATTTTCAGATGCTGCGCCCGCGTGCCCAGCTCTTCGAACAGCTCGGCCCCGGTGCCCGTCATCCAGGCCTGCGCACCCAGAGCGCAGACCTCGTCATAAAGGGCAGCGCGCCTCTCGGCGTCAAGGTGAGCCGCGACCTCGTCCAGCAGAAGGATCGGCGGGGCGCCGAAATCCCCGGCCAGGGCGCGGGCATTGGCCAGGATCAGCGAAATCAACAACGCCTTCTGCTCGCCGGTCGAGGCATCGCGGGCAGCAATCCCCTTGGTGGCCCAATGCGCATCAAGATCAACGCGGTGCGGGCCGATCAGCGTGCGGCCCGCCGCCATGTCGCGCCGCCGCCCCCGGGCCAGCGCCTCTTTCAGGGCCAGCTCATCCTCGGGCAGGGCCTCATCGGGGTGCGACATGGACAGATCGGGGGCGGGAAAGGCGGTTTCCGCCGCGCCCGTGGCCCCGGCGATCAGCGCCAGCGCCTCTTCACGATGCGCTGTGATGCGCGCGCCCGCCTCGGCCATCTGGGATTCCAGCGCGACATACCAATGGTCATCGCGCACCATGTCCTTCAACAGCCGGTTGCGTTCGCGCATGGCCTTCTCATAGGCCAGCGCGGCCTCGGCATGGGCGGGATTGAAGCTTAGCGTCATGCGATCCAGAAAGCGGCGGCGCCCCTCGGCCCCCTCGATCCACAGCCGGTCCATGGAGGGCACCAGCCACAGCACCCGCGCCACCCGGCCAAGGGCGGCCTGGGCGCCCGCCTTGCCGTCGATGCGCACGCTGCGCGCCGTGCCCGGTTCGGCCATGGTTTCAAGCTCGTGCATCTGGTGCAGGGACCGCAAGACCCCGGTCAGCTTCCAGCCAAGCGCCTCGGGGCGGCGGATCAGATCCTCGGCCCCCGCCCGGCGCAGCCCGCGCCCCGGCGAAAACATCGACACCGCCTCAAGCAGCGATGTCTTGCCGGCCCCGTTCGGGCCGTGAATGGCCACGGGCCGGCCATCGGCCTCGACAATGCCGCGCCGATAGGACCGGAAATGCGACAGGGTCAGCCGGGTCAGGCAAAGCACCCCCATGCGACCCCCATCATCCTCTTGCCAGAAATATCCCCGCCGGAGGCAAACCCGCCCTGCGGCCCTTCCCTGCGCCGGGTCAGACGCGCATCGGCATGACCACGTAGACCGCGCTGGTGTCGCCACCTTCGCGCATCAGGGTCGGATCACCGGCGGAATTGAACAGGAATACCGCGTTCTCGCGATCCACCTGGGATGCGATTTCCAGCAGGTATTTCGCGTTGAACCCGATCTCCAGCCGTTCGTCGCCATAGGCCACGGCCAGCTCTTCCTCGGCGGCCCCGCTGTCGGGCGCGTTGACGGACAGGATCAGGCGATCCTCGTCCAGCGCCAGCTTCACCGCGCGCGACCGTTCCGAGGACACGGTGGCCACACGGTCGACCGCCTTGGCAAAATCAGCGGCGTCCACTTCCATCTTGCGGGTGTTGCCCTGCGGAATCACGCGGGTGTAGTCTGGGAAGGTGCCGTCGATGACCTTCGACGTCAGGGTGATCGCGGGGGTGGCAAAGCGCACCTTGGTCTCAGAGACCGACACGGCGATCTTCATCTCGTCGTCGTCCAGCAGCTTGCGCAGTTCCCCCACGGTCTTGCGGGGCACGATCACGCCGGGCATGTCGGCCGCGCCCTCGGGCAGTTCGGCGTCGATGCGGGCCAGGCGGTGGCCGTCGGTGGCGACACAGCGCAGCACGCGGCCGTCTTCGGATTCGGCGATGTGCATGTAGACGCCGTTCAGATAGTACCGGGTCTCTTCGGTCGAGATGGCGAATTTCGACTTGTCGAACAGGCGGCGCAGCACCGGCGCGGGGGCCGAGAAGTTCGACTGGTATTCCGAGGACGCCATGACCGGGAAGTCTTCCTTGGGCAGCGTCGCCAGGTTGAAGTTAGACCGGCCCGCGGCCACGGTCAGGCGGCCGGCGGCGCTGTCTTCGGACAGGGTCACCATGGCACCGTCGGGCAGCTTGCGGACGATTTCATGCAGGGTCACGGCGCTGACGGTGGTGGCCCCGGCGCGTTCGACCATGGCGGGGGCCTTGTCGACCACCTCGATATCCAGGTCGGTGGCGCGGAACTGCACCTCGTTGCCTTCGGCTTCGATCAGGACATTGGCCAGGATCGGGATCGTGTTGCGGCGTTCCACAACCGACTGCGCCTGGGCGACGGCCTTGAGCAACGCGGCGCGTTCGATGCTGAGTTTCATGTCCCTTCACTCCTGTCCAAGTCAGGTCATCGCGAAATCCTACGCGATCAACCTGCCGATGCCGGGATCGGAAAGCTACCCGTTTCAGGGGTCAGCACAAGTGTTTTGTTGGATTTTTCCCCGGTTTCGGACGGCAGAAAGGCAAAGACCGGGCACGGGGCCCGGTCCTGTCGCATCTGTTCGGCTGACGGGCCGGTTTGACGGCCCTTTGGCTATGTCTTTCAGACGGGTTCTTCGGCGCGCCTTAGGCTTCCAGCGCGCGGCGCAGCAGTTCGATATCCTCGGCGATCTGGCCGTCCTGCTGCTTCAGCTCCTCGACCCGGCGCACGCCGTGAATCACCGTGGTATGGTCACGCCCGCCAAAGCGGCGTCCGATTTCCGGCAGCGACCGCGAGGTCAGCTGCTTTGCAAGATACATCGCCACCTGACGGGGGCGGGCATAGGTGCGCACCCGCTTGGGTCCGATCAGGTCGGACATGCGGATGTTGTAATGCTCGGCCACCTTGCGCTGGATTTCCTCGACCGTGATCTTGCGTTCCGAGGCGCGCAGGATGTCGGCCAGGCATTCCTGGGTCAAGTCCAGCGTGATTTCGCGACCCACGAGGGACGAGAAGGCGAACAGCCGGGTCAGCGCGCCTTCCAGCACGCGGACGTTGGTTGAGATGCGGTGCGCCAGGAATTCCAGCACGCCGTCGGCCATCTTCAGATCCGGGTACTGCGACCGCTGAGCGTCCACCTTGCTTTGCAGGATGCCCAGGCGCAGTTCGTAGTCGGTCGGGTGCAGATCGACGATCAAGCCGCACTGCATGCGAGAGCGGATCCGCTCCTCCATATCGGTCATCTCACCGGGGGCGCGGTCGCCCGAGATGATGATCTGTTTGTTCTGATCCACAAGCGCGTTGAACGTGTGGAAGAATTCTTCCTGCGTGCTGTCCTTTCCGGCAATGAACTGGACGTCATCGACCATCAGCACGTCGACAGTGCGGAACAGCGATTTGAAGTCCATCGTGCGGCGTTCACGGATCGCTTGAACAAAGCGATACATGAATTGTTCTGCCGAAAGGTAAACGACGGTCAGCTCGGGGCGGTTTTTCTGCAGCTCATTCGCGATGGCGTGCATCAGGTGCGTCTTGCCCAGACCAACGCCGCCGTACAGGAACAGCGGGTTGAAGGTCACCGGGCCGCCTTCGGCGACGCGACGTGCAGCAGCATGGGCCAGTTCGTTCGGCTTGCCGACGACAAAGCTGTCGAAGGTGAAACGCGGGTCCAGCGGGGCGGGCTGAAGCATGGCGTCCAGGGCCGAGGGCTTGGCCGGTTTGGCAGCTTCCGGCGCAGGCGCGGGTTCGACCTCGACCTGGGCAGGGCGGGCAGGTTCGGCCGCATTCACGTTGGCCGCCTGGCTGACGATGAACTCAAGCCGGCGAATCTGCTGGTTGACCGACGAGACCTCGCCCAGAATCAGATCCCCGAAATTGCGCGACACATAGGTGCCGGCATAGGAATTCGGCGCACCGATTACGGCGACACCGTCTTCGGTCCGGTCCAGAACCAGCGGTTCGATCCAACTTTTGTAATTATGCTGCCCGACATTCGCGAGAAGGTTCTGTTTGACTGCGCCCCACTGATCTTTTGTCATTCTTTCCTTGCCCCCAGGATTTCTTAATTCTCAATACACCTCATACCCGGAAGGCTTTGCCGACCGGTCACGACACCGTTGCCCCAAACCACAGCACACTCACCCCGTTCCCGCAGAAGGAACGGCCGCAAACGTGCCGCAATCTGTGTCTGGAACTGCAACTGGTTCAGTGGAGAATGTCCCCGACCACTCAACCCAAAGTTGCACATTCCGCCTGCTCAGCCTTTCTGGCCGATCCCGAGGTCGTGGCGTCGGAAGCTTGTATAGTAGCCTCTGTGAACACCGCGACCTTCGACCAGTAGGAGTCGAGCCCCCCAAGACGACGTGAATCGCATGAGTGAACCTAGCAACTGTGACGAGAGGCGCGCAACGGCAAGAAGCTCTTGACTCAGAATTGGTCGAAATCGAATCTCGAGGCGGTGGCAGAGGCGCCACATAGCAAAGGGGCACCGCCGTAGCGATGCCCCTTTAACGTTCAGTCACTTGCGCGCTGGTTCAGGCGATTGCCTTCACGCGGGCTGCAAGACGCGACATTTTCCGGGATGCGGTATTCTTGTGCAGGATACCCTTGGTCACACCGCGCATCAGCTCGGGCTGAGCTGCTTGCAGGGCGTTGGAAGCCGCAGTTTTGTCACCCGATGCAATCGCCTCTTCCACCTTGCGAAGGAAGGTACGGATGCGCGAGCGACGCGCCTTGTTAACCGTAGTACGGCTAACCGTCTGACGGGCGCGCTTCTTGGATTGAGGCGTATTGGCCATGTTCTATCGTCCCATGGTTTGGGTTCGTACGTTCTGAAGCCGCGCTGATAGGACCGACTCGCCGCAAAGTCAACAGCCTCGGCCCGGAACATGACAAGTTTGCGTCAGGGCGTGCCGTCCGGGCTGTCGAATTGGGTACAGAGCACGAGAATCCGCGCCTCGTCCTGCCCGTCGGCCGCATAAAGGTGTCCGCGTCCGCTGTCGAAATACATGGAATCACCCTGGTTCAGCGTGACCGGATCGCGGCCCTCCAACTGAACGATCACACGACCCGAGAGGATATAAAGGAATTCTTCACCGGGATGACTTACCATCCGATCAAAATTCATCCGCTGAAGCGGCTTCAGCGTGCCGCGCATGGGCACCATGGATTTGCCGCGCACATCCGGGAACATCATCTCGTAGGTGTAGTTCTCGGTTTCCAGATAGGCGAAGTCATGGGCCCGGGCGATTTCCACGGTGCCGGCGGCGAAACTGTCGGTGCCGTCGGAAAACAATTCGGCGACGTCCACGCCCAGCCCCTTCGCCAGGCCCGAGAATCGATCATAGGTCGGGGCCATCAGCCCGCGTTCGATCTTTGAGATGGTCGAAATCGCCAGCCCGCTGCGGTCGGACAGGGCCTGAAGCGTCAGGCTGCGCGCCTCTCTCAGAGCTTTGATCCGGGTGCCAAGCAGCGTGCGGCTGCTTTCGGCATCGGGTGTTTTCGTCGTGTTTCCAGTCTCTTCCATGACATCAGGACCTTTGCGGCCAGCCTTAACTTTTATCGGAAGGGTGATGGAACACATCTTTTCCTATCGGAAAATTGTGTTATGTCTCCCCCTCTACGTGTATATTTAGGTGATTTTTCGCCGATGAACAGGTGTACCCTTGATTAATGAGTCGCAGCCCACCGTCGTCCTGATCGGTGCCGGAATAGCAGGCATCTCGGCCGCGGCGGCGCTGGCCGACCATGCGCAAGTCACTTTGATCGAACGCGAAACCCAGCCCGCCTACCATGCGACGGGCCGGTCGGCGGCGATCCAGTCGCAGGCGTACGGCAGCCCGGCGGTGCGGGCGCTGACCCGCGCCTCTGACCCGTTTCTAAGTGCCCCGCCCGACGGGTTTTCCGAACATCCGCTGCTGACCCCGCGCGGGCTGATCAGCGTGGCGCGGGCCGATCAGCTGGACCACCTGCGGGCGGAATACGAGGAAAACAGCGATTCCGCGCTGACCTGGCTGGACGCGGACGAAGTCGAATCCCGCCTGCCGCTGCTGCGCAGGGGCTATGCGGTGGCCGGCTTCCTGAACGCGGACGCACAGGACATCGACGTGCATGCCCTGGTGCAGGGGTATCTGCGGCAATTCCGTGCGGCCGGGGGCAGGCTGATCCGCGGTGCCGAGGTGACCGAGATCCGGAAGACCGGCGATCACTGGCAACTGCGCGCCGGGGACGACATTCTGCAAGCCGATATCGTGGTGAACGCGGCCGGTGCCTGGGCAGATGGGCTCGCCCGGATCGCCGGCGTGAATCCGATCGGGCTGGAGCCGCTGCGCCGGTCTGCCCTGACGTTCCGCCCGCCCGAAGGGGTGGACACCGCAGCGATGCCGATGATCCTGGACGCCGAGGAGCGGTTCTACGTCAAGCCGGACGCCGGGATGCTTCTGGCCTCACCCGCGAACGAATCCCCTTCGGATCCGGTAGATTCCCAGCCGGAAGACATCGAGATCGCCGAAGCCATGGACCGGGTGCTGCAGGCGCTGGACCTGGACGTGCGGCGGATCGAATCGAAATGGGCCGGGCTGCGGACCTTCCCGCCGGACCGGACGCCGATCTGCGGCTTTGACCCCGATCACGCCGGGTTCTTCTGGCTGGCCGGACAGGGCGGATACGGCATCCAGACCGCGCCCGCGATGGCGGCACTTGCAGCGCACCTGATCGGCGGCGCACCCCTGCCCGCGCCGGTCCGGGATCTTGGGCCCGATCCGGCGCTGCTGTCGCCTGCGCGCTTCCGCTAGAGCGCTCAGGTCTCGCGGTACTGGCGCTGGAACTTGGCCATGCCACCGATCCAGCGGTTGTATTGCGCGGCCTTGGCTTCGATGTAGCCCTGCACCTGGGGATGCGGAAGGATCAGGAATTCTTCGTTCCGGATGCCGTCCAGGGCGGATTGCGCCACGGCTTCGGCGGTCAACACGCCATCGCCGGACTGCGGACCCTGGTTGTCGATCGAATCCAGCATCGGCGTCGCCACCCCCTGAGGACAGAGGATTGAGACGCGAATCCCTTCGTCCCGGTGCGAAATGGCCAGGTTTTCGGCAAAACCGACGGCGGCGTGCTTGGTCGTGGAATAGGTCGCGCTGCCGATCTGGCTAAGAAGCCCCGCCGCGCTGACCGTATGCAGGAAGTACCCGCCGCCGCGCGCGATCATGCGCGGCACCAGAACCTTGGCCGCATGGACGTGGGACATCACGTTGACCTCCCAGGCCAGCTGCCAGTCTTCGGCGCTGGCCCCGGCGGCGTTTTTCACCGACAGATCAAAGGCATTGGCGATACCCGCGTTTGAACACATCAGATCGACGGGGCCGTGGTCGGCCTCGATCTGGTCGATCATCGCAGTGATCTGATCGGCGTCGCGCACGTCGACCTGAAGGCCGGTGCCGCCGATTTCCCCGGCCACGGCGCGCGCGTTGTCGCCGTTCAGATCCGCGACGCAGACGTGTTTCGCCCCGGCCGCGTGCAGCGCGCGGGCCAGTGCCGCGCCGATGCCCTGACCACCGCCCGTGACGATGGCGATTTTTCCCGTGATATCCATGTGTTTCCTCCCGTTTGCGGCATCAAACCGGGTTGGGCGGAAAAAGAAAAGCCGCCGGAGGTCCGGCGGCTTCGTGACGTAGCGATCCGGGGTGGATCAGCGGTCGCGGAACTGCGGCTGACGCTTTTCCAAGAAGGCGTTCATGCCTTCGGTCTGGTCGTCGGTCGCGAACATCGAATGGAACAGGCGACGTTCATACAGCAGCCCCTCGGCCAGCGGCGTTTCATAGGCGCGGTTGACAGATTCCTTCACCGCCATGGCGGAAATCATGGATTTCTCGGCGATCTTGGCCGCGGCGCCCATGGCCTCTTCCATCAGCTTCTTGCAGGGGACCACACGGCTGACAAGGCCGGCACGCTCGGCCTCTTCGGCGTCCATGAAGCGGCCGGTCAGGTTCATGTCCATGGCCTTGGACTTGCCGATCAGACGGGTCAGACGCTGCGTGCCGCCGATGCCGGCGATGACGCCCAGGTTGATCTCGGGCTGGCCGAACTTGGCGTTGTCGGCCGCGATGATGAAATCGCACATCATCGCCAGTTCACAGCCGCCACCCAGGGCATAGCCCGCCACAGCCGCGATCATCGGCTTGCGGTTGCGCTGAATCGCGGTGCCGCCTTCCCCGAAGAGATCCGAGGTGAAGACGTCAACAAAGCTCATCTCCGACATCATCTTGATGTCGGCACCCGCGGCAAAGAACTTATCAGTCCCGGTCAGGACGATGCAGCGGACCTTGTCATTGGTCTGGGCCGACGACAGGAAATCGCCAAGTTCCTCGAACACCTGCAGATTCAGAGCGTTCATCGCATCGGGACGGTTCAGTTTCACCAATGCGACGTGGTCTTCGATTTCGACGATGATCGTCTCGTATGCCATGAGGTCGGCCAATCTGTTGTGAGCGTTAGCCGCGATTCACTAACAAATTGCCCCCCTCGATCAAGTTATCTTTGGCATTGCGGACAATAGAATGACGATCTGCCCGATTGCACGACGCGACGAATCGCCGTGCCGCATCCGGGCGTCCGGCAGGGGTCGCCTTCGCGGCCATAGACGTCGAAGGAATGCTGGAAATAGCCCAGCTCCCCGTCTGCCTGACGGTAATCTTTCAACGACGATCCCCCTGCCGCGATCGCCTCGGACAGGACGTCGCGGATGATCGGCACCAGCGCGGCCAGCCGCTGCGGGGCGATGCGGTCGGCGCGGCGGGTCGGGGCAATGCCGGCGCGAAACAGCGCCTCGCAAACGTAGATATTGCCCAGGCCCGCAACCAGTTTCTGATCCAGAAGCACCGATTTGATGGGGCTGCGGCGGGGCCGGACAGCAGCGACGAAATAGTCCTCGTTGAAAGCGTTGCCCAGGGGTTCCGGCCCGATATTGGCCAGCAGGGGATGCAACTCGGCCGTGGCCGTCGGCAGCAGGTCCATCGCCCCGAAACGGCGCGGATCGTTGAAGGTGACCCGCGCGCCGTTGGCCATGTCAAAGACCACGTGGTCGTGTTTTTCCGCCGCCGGATGGTCGTGCACGAACTGCCCCAGGGGATCACCGGAAACGGTCATCCGCCCGGACATGCCCAGGTGGATCAACAGGCTTTCGCCGCGATCCAGATCCGCCAGGATGTATTTGGACCGCCGCCGCAGCCGTTCGATCCGGGCACCGGTCAGCCGTTCGGCCATGCGGTCGGGGAAGGGCCAGCGCAGATCGGGGCGGTTGACGGTCGCGAGGGCAATCACCTGTCCCTCCATCGCGGGGGCCAGGCCGGTGCGGACGGTTTCAACCTCGGGCAATTCGGGCATGGGCGGCCTAGTAGTAGGGCTGCGCCTCGTCCAACGCGTGACGCAGGGTGTCGTGACCGTTCACATATCTCAGAAGCCAGGCCGAAGTTCCATCCTGGAAGCGCAGCCGGTAGGTGCCAGGGATGTCTTCGTCCAGGGCGATCAGCCGGGTCAGATCGTGGGTGTCCAGCCGGAACCAGGGGGTCATGACGCTAAGGTCCGAGCCCTCAAGCACCGCGCGAAACTGCCAGCAATAGGCGTTGAGATAGGCCAGCACCGGCACCAGCATGCCGCCCCAGATCAACGCGGTCTGCGACTGCTGCGCCAGTTCCGACATCTTCAGCAGGATCACCAGCGTGACCAGCGCGGTGGCCAGCCGCACGGGGATCGTGACGCCATGTTCGCTGTGGCGTGGCGGCGCGCGGTCGGCGGCCAGATCCGGCAGGTCGAACTGCGGCAGACGTGCGTGCATGCGAATAAGCACGACGAACAAAGCGATCGCCAAGGCGAGTAAAAGGATGGGTAGTACCTGCTCCATACCGCTTCGGTCCTTATATGCGCCGATTTGACGGTTTGTGTCTCGACCCCATCTATGGCAGGGAAATCGGGCTAATATTGGGCAGGGTAAACGCATCTCCATGAGTGACCAGAAAACCACGCATTTCGGGTTTGAAACCATTCCCGAAGAGGACAAGGCCGGCAAGGTCCGGGGTGTCTTTTCGTCCGTCGCGTCGCGCTATGACGTGATGAACGATGTGATGAGCCTGGGCATCCACCGTGTCTGGAAGGACGCGATGATGGACTGGCTGGCACCGCGCGCCGGGCAGAAGCTGCTGGATGTGGCGGGCGGCACCGGGGATATTTCCTTCCGGTTCCTGCGCCGCGCCGGGTCGGGCCATGCCACGGTCTGCGACCTGACCGAATCCATGCTGGTCGAGGGGCGCAAACGCGCCGAGGCCGAACAGATGGGCGCAAGCCTGGACTGGGTCGTCGGCGACGCCATGGCCCTGCCCTTCCCCGACAGCAGCTTTGACGTCTACACGATCAGCTTCGGCATCCGGAACGTGACCCGCCCGCAAGAGGCCCTGAACGAGGCCTACCGCGTGCTGAAGCCCGGCGGCCGCCTGATGGTGCTGGAGTTTTCTCAGATCCCGACGCCGGCGCTGCAATGGGCCTATGACCGCTATTCCTTCAACATGATCCCCGCCATGGGTCAGATGATCGCCAACGACCGCGACAGCTATCAGTATCTGGTGGAATCGATCCGCAAGTTCCCCGATCAGGATACCTTCCTGGGGATGGTGCGCGCGGCCGGGTTCGAACAGGCCAAGTATCGCAACCTGACGCTTGGGATCGCGGCGCTGCACTCTGGCTGGAAGATCTGACCGATGCGCGGACCTCACAATCTTTGGCGGTTGATCCGCACCGGGGCCACGCTGGAACGCACCGGCGCGATGAAGGTCGTGCTGGACGCCTATGACGCGCCGCCGCTTTTGCGGATGGCCGCGCGGGTGGCCGGCTGGCCGTTCCAGTGGCTGGGGTTGAAGGGCGATCCGTCGATGCCCCCCGCCACGCGGGCGCTGACCGCGCTTGGGCCGGCCTATATCAAGTTCGGCCAGATCCTGTCGACGCGGCCCGACCTTGTGGGCGATGACCTGGCGCTGCAGTTGCGGGTTCTGCAGGACCGTCTGCCCCCGTTTTCCGTCGAACAGGCCAAGGCCACGGTCGAGGCTGAACTGGACCTTCCTGTCAGTTCTGTCTTTTCTGAATTCTCCGAACCCGTTGCCGCCGCGTCAATTGCGCAGGTGCACCGCGCCCGCCTGAACGAAACCGGCGAAGAGGTCGCCGTGAAAGTCCTGCGCCCGGGGATCGACCGGGCCTTCCGCAAGGATATCGACGCCTTCTACCTGGCGGCCTCGATCATCGAATTCCTGTCGCCCGCATCGCGCCGCTTGCGCCCCTCGGACGTGGTGGCGCATTTCGATGGCGTCGTGCAGGGAGAGCTGGACCTGCGGCTCGAGGCCGCCTCGGCCTCGACCTTCCAGTCCAACACGGAAGGCGACGACGGCTTTGGCCTGCCTTCGGTGAAGTGGCCGCAAAGCGGTCGCCGCATCATGACGATGAGCTGGGTCGAGGGCACGCCCCTGGGCGACAATGCCGCGCTGGATGCCGCCGGGCATGACCGTTCGGATCTGGGTGCGCGGGTGCTGACGCTGTTCCTGAACCACGCGCTGCGCGACGGCTATTTCCACGCCGACATGCATCAGGGCAACCTGAAGGTCGCGCCCGACGGTCGAATTATTGCCTATGATTTCGGGATCATGGGGCATATCGACGAATACACCCGCCGGGTCTATGCCGAGATCCTATATGGGTTCATCAAGCGCGATTACATGCGCGTCGCCATGGTCCATTTCGAGGCCGGATATGTCCCCGCCGATCAGGACGTTGACGAATTCGCCCGCGCCCTTCGGGCCGTGGGCGAACCGATCTTCGGCATGGATGCGACTAAGATCTCCATGGGGCGGCTGCTGTCTTATCTCTTCGATGTGACCGAACGTTTCGGCATGGAAACCCGGACCGAGCTGATCCTGCTGCAGCGCACCATGGTCGTGGTCGAAGGCGTCGCCCGGTCGCTGTCGCCGCAGCTGAACATCTGGGAAGTCGCCCGCCCCGTGGTCGAGGCCTACATCCGCCGCAACCTTGGCCCCCGCGCCTTTGCCCGCGATCTGGGCAAAACGGCCGAGGTTCTGGCCCGCTTCGGCCCCCGCCTTCCGCACCTGGTGCAGAACGCGCTGGTACAGCAGATGACTAGCATGGAGACCAACCGCCGCAAGGCTGAGCGTAGGCCCTATGTCTGGCTGATCTCCGGCGCGATCCTTGGTGCGGCTGTGGCTGGGGTGGCCTCGGCGCTGCTATAATTCCGTTATTTCTGAAATTTCCGAAAAACGCAGTTCATCTGGGACTGCGCTTTTTCCTGCGCCTCGCCCGGCCTCGGTACACCATTGTGCATAGGCCGCCATACGGGCTGCGAAGAACGGTGCCAACGTCCGATACCGCGCGACCGTTTCCGCGCAGGCATATGATTTCAGAAATTCCTGAATTTCCTGCGCAACCAAGCGCCGACCCAGGTAGGTGACCTGCATGAAGGGCGACAGAACAATCGCGATATCCTCGCACGGGTCACCCATGGCCGGGCACTGCCAATCGATCAGAACCACACCGGATGACGACCGAACCACGTTGGTCCAGACCGGATCGCGGTGGATCAGGGCTGGCGTTTCAACCCCGTCGATCGGTGGAACGTGGCGCAGGGCCTCTATGCGTGCGGCAACGCCGTGCGGATCGTCCTGACACCGGGACAGGATTTCCGAGGCCTGTCGCAAAAGCGCCCCTGACCCGGAGGGCATCAGGCCAGGCGGGTTATCCGGCCGAAGCTGATGCACCCGACGCAGGACCTTGGCCAGATCGGTCAGCGTGACGTCCCCGGCCTGCCCGTCGACAAAGCGATAGATCAGCGCGCTGCCGAAATCGCCGTGGATATGGGCCAGAGCCTCGGGGGCCAGACCAAGCGGGCCGAGGCCCTGCAGGATCTGGTATTCGGCCGCCGGGTCGTTCGGGAACAGGGGCGTCGCCCCGCTTGGCAGGTATAGCTTGACCACAAGGTCCGCACCCCCTGTCCGCCCGCGCCAAAGCGCGTTGCTGCGCCCACCCAGCAGCTTCTCCCATTGGGAAGGCAGCTGGCCGACGGCACGCTCGACGGCGGCGATCAAAGACTGCGGAGGCAAGGACGTCATCGGCGGACCAGGAATAGTGGTCCGACCGGATTAGGTCACCGCATGCGGCAAGGCAAGCTGCGGCTACTGCGCCTGTCGCAGCCCCGTCACCCCCTGGGCGTTCACGATCAGCCCGCCCTTGAGAACCAGAAGCGTGTCGTCACCATCGCGCCGCGCTTCAATCACCTGGGAATAGGACGGGACGGGTTCGGTTTTCAGAACTTCGCCCTCGGCCGAGGATTCCAGCAGGAAACTGTATGTCCCCTGTCCTGCGGTGCCGCCGGTTGCGGTCCGCCCGTCCCACTCAAATGGGCCTTCGGTCAGGGGAAGATCCTGCCTCAGGACGACCGCCCCGGATGCGTCCTTGACCACCAGGACAGCCCGGTCCGCCGCCGCAGGAGGGTCGGGCAATAGCGTGATTGGGTCACCGTCGAAATAGGCCGCCGACAGGCTCTGCGCCTCCATCCCGACCCAGCCGGCAAGGTCGCTCATCCCGGATAGGGCGATGCGATTGGCCAAGGCTTCCAGGTGGTTGTTGGTCAGCACCTGTTGTTCGACCGAGGAAAATGTCGCCAACTGCACCGCGTAATCCGCCGAATCCACCGGGTTCAGCGGGTCCTGGTTCTGCAATTGCGTCGACAACATCTTGAGAAAGGTTTCGAAATCCGAGCTGATGACCGCCTTGGGCGCGGCCGTGCTGGCCTGAGTGCTGGTTGATGTATTGCTGGTGACTTCCATTGGGGATGCTCCTTACAAGCGGATGTCGATGCCGTCGCTGGCAATCTGTTCAGGAGGCGGGGATTCGGGCATGTTCGCCAAGGATTCGGGCTGAGCCCAGGCTTGGGTCTGACCGTATTTTTGCCCTTCGGATCCACGCTGATCCCCGCCTGCGGCAAAGGAAAAGCTGATGCGGTCGTAGCCCATCTGCCGATAGTCCTGCGCCAACTGATCAATATGCCGCCGCAAGAGATCCATGGTTTCCGGGCGATCGGCGACAATCGACAGATTGACACCATTGTCAGCCGCGATGACCTGAATGCGGACGCGGCCAAGCTCTTCCGGTTTCAACGTAATTTCGATCGGCCCTCCAGGATTCTGCTGCACGGCATCCCGAACCTGATCTAAAATCGGGTCTTTCGTCAGCGGCACCGCCTGGGTGATCGTAGGTGGAAATATTGGGGCCAACGGGCCTGAATGCAGTCCGATTTCTTTGGCTTTGACCTCGGCCAGGGCACCTTGCGAGCCCATGGACTGTTCGGTTCCTACGGCCTCGGGGCCGGACTGAACGAACGCTGCCGCCGGCGTGTCCACCTTCGACGCCTGATCCGCATGCTTCGGTGTGACCCTTGAGACCTGCTTGTATGCTTTGTCCAGTCGGGCAAGCGTCGGCAGCTCAGGTGTCGTTGAGTCAGCACGCGTGTGGGTGGTTGTAGTTTCCGACCTTGCTAGGGTTCTGACCGCCTTCGGCACCATAGGACGTGAACCAACTTCATTTTCGGAAAGAGCAGCTTGAGGCACAAAGTGGTCCTTGGCCGGCAACCGCTTGTCTTGTGTTTCCGATGATCGGTTCGGAACTTCTGCCTGGCCTATTGTCGTAGAAGTCTTACCTGCAATAGCCTCCGTTTGATGAGCGACGGGGCGATCATCCTGATGTGCTCTTGTGGCCTCTGCCGGCGGTTTCGAGCGCGCTTCAAGGTCCCGCGTGCTGGAAACAGCTACCGTAACACGCCGAAGAGGCGCGCTCTTTTCCAGCACTTTACCTTCAATTCCAAGCCCCGGAAGGTCTGTCGGTTTTGTGCCGTCAATAGTTGGCGGACTGGCCTCCGGACGGTTTTCAAGATCTTCAGAAACGGGTCCTGATACCAGCATTGAGCGGATCGGCATACCGGGATTTATGACCTTGGTGTCGACCGCAGGGGCCGGCCCAACTTTTGGCAACGTTTCCTTTTCAGAATTCGAAGTGCCACTGCGGACAAATTCCATCTGCGAACCGATCTGGTTCTTCTTGGCCGTCACCGAAGCTTCGTCGGTTGGCAGCTGAACCGCGGCAAAACCGGTCTTTTGCCTAGCGACGGGAATGGCCGCCCCATCGCGGCGGCCAGTGTCGACCGAAGCCCTCTGTTCGATTACTAGCCTATTAACAGACGAGCGAGACCCTAGTGTTTTTGGTACGATAGAACCTTCCGTTTGGAGCTTCCGTATTTCCGGTTCATCTGTGCCTCTTGTCGAATAATCAGACTGATTTGATTGCGAAAATTTGCTTCTTGAAGATGCAGTTGGAGCAGCTTTGAAAGCGACGCTCAGATGGATCTTGGCTGCTTTGCTTTCATTTACTTGTCCTGCATTGCGCCCCATTAGTTCTGGATGAACCGGTCTCGGTTCAGGTGAGCCCTGATTCCTAGCGCCATGTTGTTGGGGTTGTTGGATTTTCCCGTGCCAAGAAGCAGGTGCATCTTGCGTTGCAAGGCCACCGACTCGAGGTTCAATTTGCACATCGCCAACCTTATCCGTCGCGGGCGTGGCATTTGCTTTTCCGATTTCAGGAATGGCTTCGGATGCGGGGGCTTTTCGCTGCTCATGACCTTTCGGAACTGCTCCATTGGCCGCTGGTTTTGGCGATGTTTGGTTGATCCAGTGCGCCGCTTGGGGCTTCTCGGTTGATTCTCCCAGCGCCTTCGAGCCTTTGGCCGGGCGATCGGTTTCATCTACCGGGAATATATTTGACTTAGAATCCGCGACGCGGCCTGCAATCGGTGTCGCCAGCATTTCTGTTGTTGGAGTCTGCACCGGCCCAAACGATGAGTTTTGCTTGCCATGATGCGCCGAAAAGTCGGAAATTCTACTTGCGCCTGCCGAATTTCGCGCCTCGCTTCGCGTGTTGGGCGTAGGCGCGTTGATTGAAAAGCCAACAGCAGGCGGGCGCTCCTTAACTGCGTTTTCCTGTTCCGTGAACCCGGGCGGCACGGACGGCCGCGTAGGGTCTCGCATGTGTTCCTTGTGATCCTCCACCAAGTGAAAACTCCGCGTGTCGGACTGCGAGGTTGCAACACTTGGGAATGGGTATTTGAAGACTTCGGCTTCCAACCCTTCCGACACTTCTGTGGCACTGGCATCCGGCGACCAAGCTGCCAACTCAGTTGGAAAACCCTCGTCCAAGGACAACTCTGGATTTTGATCAGACGTCGGATCAGCCAAGACGAGAAGGTCGTCGGGAGCGTCAGCCACGACAGCCATTTCTGATGTCATGTCCCGGTCGAAAACCTCTGCAAACGCAACGTGTTCGCCCCCTTTTGACAAAGGGACTTCTGGCGCTCTTGCAATCCGCATCAGGGACAGAAGATCAATTTTCATATTGGCCTCGGGAATTCTTCCGCTCACGGCCACTGTCTCAGATCCCGGTTACTGATCCTTTACCGCTCTCAGGCAAAATCGAGCAATCTGATGACAATTGGAGGTATCTGATGTTTGTCGATTCGAACCGGCCTACCGCTGTGCCACAGGGTCCCAAGGACGCGCAGTTGCGTGACGCCGCCGTGGCGTTGGAGGCGTCCTTCTTATCTGAAATGTTGAAACATTCCGGCTTGGATGGGTTGTCCGGATCGTTCGGGGGAAGCACGGGAGAAACCCAATTCGCATCCCTCTTGCGAGACGAACAGGCGCACCAGATGGCCAAAGCCGGGGGAATCGGCCTGGCGGAAAAACTATTTCAAGCGTTGAAGGAGCAACAGGATGGCTGAGCCTATGTCCGAAACCGAGGCCGTCGCGCGTCTTGATGACCTGCTGGATCGGGAACGCCTTGCGCTGATCCAAGGCGACCTGAGCGTGATCGCAACCATCCTGGAAGAGAAGGAAGCGTTGTTGGAGCGCCTTCCAGAACTTGACGGTCCTGCGCGTGGCAATCTGGCCAGCCTGCAGGGCAAAGCGCTGCGAAACCAGGCGCTCCTGGACAGCGCCCTGCGGGGCATCCGATCCGTCGCCAACCGTTTCGCGACCCTGCGGAGAATTCGCAAATCGTTGGAAACATATGATGAGTTTGGCCAAAAAACCGCTTTTCCAGCCAGCGAAAATAATCAGGTTGAAAAGCGCGCCTAGACCGAATGATTCAAATCGGAGGGAAATGGAGGGGGCGTCTTAGGTTTCCGTTAGGGTCTGTTCGTCACAGTGCCCGGGCATCCCCATCGGATGGCGCGGCACCGGGAAAGACCCGGTTCCAGCACAAGTCAGAACGACGATAGATCCGCCCCGACGGGGGGCGGGATGTGCAACGGGTGCAAAAGCATCCAAGATCAAAGGAACCTATGCATGGCCACCTTCCAGGCTCCGCCGTGGTGACCATCACCGCCGACGACCTTCTTCCGTTTGATGATGACCGGCGCCGCGTTTGCCTGCGCGCTCATCCACTCACCCTTTCTCACCCGCTACCGGGATAGGCGGGGAGTGTTAGCAGGGGGTTAAATTGCGCGCAGGCGAGGCCCGGGAAACGGGGCGGGATTGTCTTAAAGTCGATAGACCCGCGCCGCCGTGTCGTGGAACAGGCTGGCCTTTTCCGCATCGCTCGCCCCTGCGGCGATCCGTTTGAAGGCGTTCCAGACCACGGGGTAGGACACCGCGCCTTTGTCCACCGGGAAGTTGCTTTCGAACATGCAGCGGTCTGCGCCGAACAGTTCGATCGCGGTTTCGATATAGGGCCGCCACAGCCGCGCGCATTCGCCAGAGGATGGCGGCAGTGGCTCAAGATGCAGGTCAAAGCCGTTCACATCCATGGCCAGCCCGCCCAGCTTGATGATGACATTGGGACAGCCCGCCAGGTCCTGCATGTAGCCCTTCCATTCGGCAAAGACTTCGTCGCCCTTGCCGCGATAGGGGCCGATGCCCAGGGGGCCACCCAGGTGATCCAGGATCATCGTGGTGTCCGGGAAGGCACGCGCCAGGTCGGTGAAATCCGGGATCTGCGGATGGTACAGCCAGGCATCATAGGTCAGCCCGTTGGCCGCCAGATGGCCAAAGCCCTTGCGGAAGGCGTCGTCGTACATCAGCCGCAGCGGAGAATTCGGAACCGCGCCGGAAAACCGGTCCCCGCCCGAGGCGGTGTAATGCCGGATCCCGCGCAGCCGCCCCTTCGCGGCCTCTTTGTGGGCGTCCAGCACGGGCTGCACCGCGTCGCCCAGCAGCAGGTTGGCATGGGCGACGATGCCGTCGCAGGCCCCGATGTCGGATCGTTTGCGGGCGCATTCCTCGGCGATGCCCACGACGAACTCCGTCTCTCCCACGGGTTTCAGATCGGTCGGCCCCTCTTCGCGATAGCCATAGCGGCACTGGATGAAGACCGTCTTGCGGATGTTGTGGCCCGAGGTCAGATCGGCCAGCAGCTCATCCGCGAAATAGGGGCCAAGCCGGTCCCAAAGGTGATGATGCGGGTCGATGATGGGCAGCTCGGGTTCCAGGATCTCCTCGCTCGCCTTTGCCAGCCAGTCGTCTCGCGTCAGGATATGGGTCGTCGCTTCGTAATCTTGCGTCATGTTGGTCCTCCCTTCCGGGAAGATACGACAAAGCGTCATCAGTGGAAGAAAATTCCTGCATGCGGAATTGAATGCGCCGGGTTTGTGTAAAATTCCGAGTATCTCGGGCCGGGAAACCCGGGCCAGCGTGCGGTGCGATTACCGATCCTTAAGCAGCGCGGCCCTAGGGTCGCGCGCATGGCTTATGACATGATCCCCTTTGCCGTTGTTCTGCCCCGCCTGTCCTGGGTCCGCCTCTCCTGGGCCCGAAACGCTTGGGCGTCTCTTGCCGGCCTGCGGGGTCGTCCGGACGGAAAGCGGCTGTTGGACGTGACGCTGGTGCTGCTGGCGCTGCCGGTCTGGGGGCCGCTTCTGCTGGCCCTTGTCGGGCTGCTGCGGCTGCGCCAGGGGCCGGGCGTCTTCTTTCTGCATCCCAGGATCGGGCGCGACGGGCGCGAATTCCGCATGATCAAGCTGCGGACCATGGTGCCGGATGCCCCCGACCGGCTGGCCCCGCTTCTGGCCGACCCGAGGATAGGTGCGCATTGGGCCCGCCATGCCAAGCTGCCGGAAGATCCGCGCCGCACGCCCCTGGGCCGCTGGCTGCGCGACACCAGCCTGGATGAGCTGCCCCAGATGATCAACGTGCTGCTCGGACAAATGAGCCTTGTTGGCCCCCGCCCCGTGCCCCAGTCCGAATTCGCCGCGCAATATTCCGGGGCCTCTGCCCGGGCCTATTTGTCGCTGCGGCCGGGGGTATCGGGGCTGTGGCAGGTGACAGCGCGCGGCGGCTCCTATGACCGCCGCCTGGCGCTGGACTGCTACTATGCGGACAGCCGCAGCCTGATGCTGGACCTGCGGATCCTGCTGCGAACATTCGGTACCGTATGGAATGGAACCGGGGCGTGATGCGCGCGCAGCATTCACCTGCAAGTCGCGTCGCATAAACGAAAAAGCCCCGGCGCATTCCGGGGCTTTTCATGTTCCAGATTGGCCAATCCGGCCCGATCAGATCGCCTTCTTGCGGCTCTCGTCGATGTAGATCTCGCGCAGGCGCAGGGCCACCGGACCGGCTTCGCCCTTGCCGATCGTTGCTCCGTCGATCGACACGACGGGCTGCACGAATGTCGTGGCCGAGGTGATGAAGGCCTCATCCGCCTGCTGCGCTTCCTCGATGGTAAAGCCGCGCTCTTCGACTTCCATCTGCGCTTCCTTGGCCAGCCGCAGAACGGCGGCGCGGGTGATGCCGTGCAGGATGTCGTTCGACAGCTGGCGGGTGATGATCTTGCCGCCCTTCACGATATACGCGTTGTTCGAGGTGCCTTCGGTCACCTGCCCGTCTTCGACCATCCAGGCGTCGTCGGCCCCGGCGGCCTTGGCCATCATCTTGCCCATCGACGGGTACAGCAGCTGCACCGTCTTGATGTCGCGCCGCGCCCAGCGCTGATCCTCGATCGAAATGACGCTGATGCCCTTCTGCACGGCCGGGGAATTCGCCAGGTTCTTCGCCTGGGTGAACAGCACGATGGTCGCCTTGGTCTCCGCCGGGTCGGGGAAGACGAAGTCGCGGTCGGCCGGTGCGCCACGGGTGATCTGCAGATAGACGCCGCCCTCTTCCAGGTCGTTGCGCGCCACCAGTTCGCGGTGAATGGTCAGAAGCTCGTCCATGGTGACGGGGGCCACCAGGTCCAGTTCTTTCAGCGACCGCTCAAGCCGTTTGGCGTGGCCGTCGAAATCGACCAGCTTGCCGTCCAGCACGCTCGTCACCTCATAGACGCCATCCGCCATCAGGAAGCCACGGTCAAAGATCGAGACTTTCGCCTCTTCCTCGGGCAGGTAGTCGCCGTTCACATAAACGATGCGAGACATGTTTTCTCCTTCTCGGCGGTCAGCCCCACAGGGCGGGGTCGGACGGGTGAACGCCCTTTTCGTCGAAGCGCAGGGCATGGTCGCGGTCTTGGGCCAGCAGAAGCGGCCCGTCAAGATCCGTCACCATCGCACCCTGGGCGACCAGAAGCGCCGGTGCCATCGCAAGCGAGGACCCGACCATGCAGCCGACCATGATGTCATAGCCTTCAGCCCGGCCGGCATCGCGCAGGGCCAGCGCCTCGGTCAGGCCGCCGGTCTTGTCGAGCTTGATGTTGATGACATCGTATTTGCCCTTCAGCTTGGGCAGGCTGTCGCGGTCATGGCAGCTTTCGTCGGCGCAGACCGGCACCGGACGGTCCATCCCGATCAGGGCGTCGTCTTCCCCGGCGGGCAGCGGCTGTTCGACCAGCGCAACGCCAAGACGCACCAGGTGCGGGGCCAGATCGGCATAAACGGCGGCGGACCAGCCTTCGTTGGCGTCGACGATGATCCTGGCCTCGGGCGCGCCGCGGCGCACGGCCTCAAGCCGGGGCATGTCGTCAGGCGTGCCCAGCTTGATCTTCAGCAGCGGACGATGCGCATGCTTCCGGGCCGAGGCCTCCATCTGCGCCGGTTCGGCCAGCGACAGGGTATAGGCGGTGATCTCGGGGCCTGGCACGGGCAGGCCGGCCAGCTCCCAGACGCGCTTGCCCGCGCGCTTGGCCTCAAGATCCCAAAGCGCACAATCCACGGCATTCCGCGCGGCCCCCGCCGGCAGCGCCTGCGCCAGCGCGGCGCGGTCGGCCACGCCCTCGGCGCTGCGGATCTGGTCCATCACGCTGTCCAGGGTTTCGCCATAGCGCGCGTAGGGTACGCATTCGCCACGCCCCTCGTGCGTGCCGTCGGAAATCCGGACGGACACGACATGCGCCTCGGTCCGGCTGCCGCGGCTGATCGTGAAGACCTCCGCCAGCGGAAATGTATCTGCGGAAACCTCGATCTTCACGGGATCCTCCATCATCTTGCCAGAAATACTCGCGCCGCCGGCATCCGCCCCGAGGGGCGGATTTTCTGTCCGACGCGAAGGCTCAACCCAAAGGTTACCCCAGGGCGACCAGGGCATCCACCAGGCGTTCCGCGCCGTGGCGGTAGGGATCGACCGTGGGCAGGCCCATCTCGTCCTCGACACCCTTCATGTAGGACCGGGCGTCCTCTTCGCTCATGTGCTGGGTGTTGACCGAAATGCCGACGACCTCGCAGGCGGGGTTGGCGACCTTGGCCAGCTCAAGCGCCATGTCGCGCAGGGCGGTCAGGCTGGGCAGCTTGTACCCCGGCAGGCCGCGCATGTGTTCGCGGGTCGGCTCGTGGCACAGGATCAGCGCGTCGGGCTGGCCGCCGTGGATCAGCGCCATGGTCACGCCGGAATAGGACACGTGGAACAGGCTGCCCTGCCCTTCGATCATGTCCCAGTGGTCGGCGTCATTGTCGGGCGTCAGCCATTCGATCGACCCGGCCATGAAGTCCGCGATCACGGCGTCCAGCGGCACGCCTTCACCGGTGATCAGGATGCCGGTCTGGCCGGTGGCGCGGAAGCTGGACTTCAGCCCGCGCTTCTGCATTTCGCGATCCATGCATAGCGCGGTGTACATCTTGCCGACCGAACAATCGGTGCCGACGGCCAGGCAGCGCTTGCCGGTGCGTTTCTCGCCATTGGCGATCGGGTATTTCACCGACGGGATGCGCACGTCATGAAGCTGGCGGCCGGTGGCTTCGGCGACGGCCTTCAGGTCTGCTTCGTCGCGCAGCAGGTTGTGCAGGCCCGAGGCCAGGTCGAACCCTTCCTCAAGCGCCTGGATCAGCACCTTTTTCCATGCGGCAGAAATCACGCCGCCGCGGTTGGCGACACCGATCACCAGGGTCTTGGCCCCGGCGGCCTTGGCTTCGGCCAGGGTCATGTCGGTCAGCTTCATGTCGGCCTTGCAGCCTTCCATGCGGAACTGGCCGACGGCGTTATCGGGGCGCCAGTCCTTGATGCCCTGCGCGACCTTTGCGGCCAGCATGTCGGGGGCGTCACCGAGGAAAAGCAGATAGGGGGTCTCGATCATGGGAAAACTCCGATTTGTTGCCGCCAGCTTCGCCGATCTGCTTTGAAATGACTTTGCAATTCCGCGGTTGCGAGAGGAAAGTTTCGAAGCTTCTTCGCCTATGTGCTGAAAATTCGCACAAATCTTGCGGGGATTCCCCGGCTGACGCCCGATATCGGTGGTTGGGCCGGGGTTTTGCTGCGCCGCAATATCGCCTTGCCTCACGCGTTGTAATTTAATAACCCTCACCATGACCGAAACGAAATTTCCTTACCTATAGGTGACGTGATGTCCTTCCGTATCCAGCCGACCCCGCCGTCCCGTCCGAACCGCTGCCAGCTGTTCGGGCCCGCGTCGAACACCAAGCTGCCGCCGAAGATGGCGACCTCGGCCGCGGATGTGATCAACCTCGACCTCGAGGATTCGGTGTCCCCCGACGACAAGCCGCAGGCGCGGAAACTGGCGATCGAGGCGATCGGCGACATCGACTGGGGCAACAAGACCCTGTCGGTGCGGATCAACGGGCTGGACACGCCCTATTGGTATCGCGACGTGGTGGATATCGTCGAACAGGCTGGTGAGCGGATCGACATGATCATGATCCCCAAGGTCGGCTGCGCCGAGGATATCTATGCAGTTGACGCGCTGATCTCGTCGATCGAAATGGCGAAGGGCCGCAAGAAGAAGATCGCGCTTGAGGTGATCATCGAATCCGCCGCCGGTATCGCCCACGTGGAAGAGATCGCCGCCGCCTCGCCCCGCCTTCAGGCGATGAGCCTGGGCGCCGCGGATTACGCCGCCTCCATGGGCATGCAGACCACCGGGATCGGAGGCACGCAGGAAGATTACTACATGCTGCGCGAGGGTCAGAAATACTGGTCGGACCCGTGGCACTGGGCACAGACCGCCATCGTCGCGGCCTGCCGGACCCATGGCCTGCTGCCGGTTGATGGCCCGTTTGGCGATTTTTCCGACCCCGAGGGCTATCGCGCCCAGGCGCTGCGGTCTGCCACGCTTGGCATGGTCGGGAAATGGGCGATCCACCCCAACCAGATCGCCGTCGCAAACGAGGTCTTCACCCCGCCTGAACACAAGGTGACCGAGGCCAAGGAGATCCTGGCCGCCATGGAAGAGGCGACCCGCTCCGGCGCCGGTGCCGTGGTCTACAAGGGCCGCCTGGTCGACATCGCCTCGATCAAGCAGGCCGAGGTGATCGTGAAGCAGGCCGAACTGATCGCCGCCAACGCCTGATCCCGGGCCCAGGGCTTCCATAGCCTAAATGCAGATACCGACCCCGCCAGACCTTCTGGCGGGGTTTTTCATGCCTGGATCACGAGGTTCTGACCAGCAACGAGCCCCTCGGACCCCTGCCGCCACGGCATCGCCCCTTGGCAAAGGGGGCGGTCGCGATACAACAGGGCAAAGCCAATTGGCCAAAGAGGACCCCCATGCGCGCATTGCTCCCCGCCGCCCTGCTGATCGCAACCGCCCTGCCCGCCCTTGCGGATGTCGTGGAAAACGACGTCATCAAGGTCTTCGACGGGAAATGGGTGCAATCCAAGGATCCGTCGCAGAACGGCATCCTGATGTATCTGACGCAGGAACGGTCCTCGGTCGGGGAATATTTCTCGGTCCGCTGTGACGGGGCCGAACCTTCGGTCCGCGTGGCCTATCCGAAACGCCATTCGGCCAAGGACATCGGCCTGACCGTGGACGGCGTCGAACAGCGCGTGCCGGCCGAATTCACCGGCAAGACCAAGGATCCGCATTTCCTGAAGGGCAATGTCTTTGGCTATGCGCTGAAGTTCGAAGACGCAGCCGCCCGCGATGCCTTCCTGCAGGGTCTGGCCCAGGGCCGGATGCTGACCGTCGAAGGCCAGAGCCTGCCGGTCGAACTGGCCGGATCCGCGCAGGCTTTGCGCGAACAGGCGGGCTACTGCAAGTAACCCGCGTCTAGGCCCGTTCGTCCTTGGGCGAGGCCATAACCACGTAGGAGGTGATGGCGCTGACCTGCGGGACGGTGCCCAGCACCTCGGTGTGGAAGGCCTTGTAGGCGGCCAGATCCGCCGCCTCGATCCGCAGCAGGTATTCCCAGGCCCCGGTGATGTTGTGACACTCCCGCACCTCGGGCGCGGCGGCGATGGCCTGTTCAAAGGCCTCCTGCGCGGACTTGGTGTGGGTATTCAGCCCGACCGTCACATAGGCGGTAAAGCCGACGCCGTTCTTGGCCGGGTCCAGCACGGCGCGATAGCCGGCGATTACCCCGCTGCGCTCAAGCTCTTGCACGCGGCGCAGGCAGGCCGAGGGCGACAGGCCCACCTGCCCCGAAAGCTCGAGATTCGAAATGCGCCCGTCCCGCGTCAGGACGCGCAATATCTTGCGGTCGATTTCGTCTATATTCGCACCCGATTGCTTAACAGGCCTTGCAGCCGCCACATTATGCAACCCAATGCCGCCTGGGAAGCCCTAGGATGTCCCGACCAAGACCGGAGCCCCCCATGACCCCCGACCTGATCCTGGCCCTTGCGGCCTTCTGCCTTGTCTCCTCGATCACGCCGGGGCCGAACAACCTGATGCTGATGGCCTCGGGGGCGAACTTTGGGTTCCGCCGGTCCATGCCTCATATGCTGGGCATTGCCGTGGGCTTCACGGTCATGGTAGTGCTGGTCGGGGCCGGGCTGATCCAGATCTTCGACGCCTTCCCGATCAGCCACACGATCCTGACCGTGTTCAGCGTCGCCTATCTGCTGTGGCTGGCCTGGAAGATCGCCAATGCCGCCGCGCCCGAAGGTGCGCCGGATGCCGATGCGCGGCCCTTTACCTTTCTTCAGGCGGCGCTGTTCCAATGGGTGAACCCCAAGGCCTGGACCATGGCGCTGACCGCGATCACCGTCTATGCGGCCGATCGCAGTCTTCTGGGCATCCTTCTGGTCGCCGCCGTCTTTGGCGCGGTGAACCTGCCCTGCATTTCCGTCTGGACCGTCATGGGCCAACAGGTGCGGCGGGTGCTGACCAACCCCGCCCGGCTGCGCGCCTTCAACTGGACCATGGCGGGATTGCTGGTGGCATCGCTTGCGCCGCTGCTGTTCCCCTAGGTGCGGCGCGCGATCGGCGGCGGCGGGCTTGTAAATCCGGGCCAAACCCAAGCAGAGTTGCAAAGCCGCCACCGCGTGGGCATATACCCCGCAAACCAGAGGTATCCCAATGTCCGACCAGAACACCGACCGGCCCGTGCGCGAACCCAGCAGCTATCTGGATTTCGAAAAGCCCCTGGCCGAGATTGAAGGCAAGGCCCGAGAACTGCGCGCCATGGCGCGGCAGACCGAAGGCATGGACATCGAGTCCGAGGCCAAGGGTCTGGACGCCAAGGCCGAAACCATGCTGCGGGATCTCTACAAGTCCCTGACGCCGTGGCGGAAATGCCAGGTGGCGCGGCACCCCGACCGGCCCCATTGCCAGGATTACATCGAGGCGCTGTTCACCGAATACACGCCGCTGGCGGGCGACCGGAACTTTGCCGACGATCACGCCGTCATGGGCGGCCTGGCCCGGTTCAACGACACGCCCGTCATGGTCATCGGCCATGAAAAGGGCAACGACACCAAAAGCCGGATCGAACGCAATTTCGGCATGGCGCGCCCCGAAGGCTACCGCAAGGCCGTGCGCCTGATGCAGATGGCCGACAAGTTCAACCTGCCCGTGGTGACGCTGGTCGACACCCCCGGGGCCTATCCCGGCAAGGGCGCGGAAGAACGCGGCCAGTCCGAGGCGATCGCCCGCTCGACCGAGGCCTGCCTGCAGATCGGCGTGCCGCTGGTTTCCGTGATCATCGGCGAAGGCGGGTCCGGCGGGGCGGTGGCCTTTGCCACGGCCAATAGCGTCGCGATGCTGGAACATTCGGTCTATTCGGTGATTACCCCCGAGGGCTGTGCCTCGATCCTGTGGAAGGATTCCGAGAAGATGCGCGAAGCGGCCGAGGCCATGCGCCTGACCGCGCAGGACCTGAAGGAACTGGGCGTGATCGACAGCATCGTGCCCGAACCCCTTGGCGGCGCGCATCGCAACCGCAAGATGGCCATCGACGGCGTGCGCAAGTCGATCCAGTCCATGCTGAACGGGCTCGAGGGCCAGAGCCGCGAAAAGCTGATCAAGGCGCGCCGCGACAAGTTCCTGAACATGGGCTCCAAGGGGCTGGCGGCCTGATCGGGCTTGGTTGGACCGCCGCCCACTGGGCATCCCGGACATGAAAAACGGGCCTGCAATCTGCGGGCCCGTTTCTGTTTTCGCTTTCGCAGCAAGGGTTTAGTTGGCCAGCATCCGCAAGCCCTGGGTCACGTCCGACCGCACTGCCAGCCGCAGCCCCGGTTCGTCCCCGGCCTTCAGCGCGGCGATGATCAGCCGGTGGAAATGCGGCCCTTCTTTCCGGTTCAGACGGCCGTAAAGCTTGCGCATGGTCGGCCCCAGCTGAAGCCAGACGGTTTCCGCCATGGCCAGCATCGCCGGGGCCTGGGCGCGCAGGTACAGCGTGCGGTGGAATTCCAGGTTGGTGCGGATGTAGCCGACGGCATCGTGCCGCTCGACCACCTCGGAAATCGTGGCGTTGATCGTCTGCAGCCGGTCGATCAGCGCGATATGGGCCCGCGGCAGCGCGCGCGAGGCCAGCTCGACCTCGAGCAGGGCGCGCAGGGCGGCCAGTTCTTCGATCCGGTCGTTGCTGATCTCGGGCGTGGACACCCGGCCCGAGGCGGACAGCGTCAGCGCCCCTTCGGCCACCAGCCGCCGCACCGATTCGCGGGCAGGCGTCATCGAGACGCCGTATTGCTTGCCGATGCCGCGCAGGGTCAGCGCCTCTCCCGGGGGGATTTCACCGTACATGATGCGCGTGCGCAGCCCGCGATAGACGCGTTCATGCGCGGCGGGGCTGGGATCTGGGCGGGCGTCGGGACGAGATTGCATCAACATGGCGCGGACTGTGATCACAAATCCGGGCGGGGTCAATGGGTCTATTGGGGGCGACCCTCAGCCCGATCAGCCCTCGGCGTCGAAACGATAGCGGTGCAGCGCGGCCCCGTCGCTGCGCAGCCAGCCGCGCTGGACCTCGTAGGGGCCGTGGATGCGGGTCACGGTGTCCCAGAAGGCGCTGGAATGGTTCATTTCTTTCAGATGCGCGACCTCATGCGCGGCGACATAGTCCAGCACCTCGGACGGGGCCAGGATCAGCCGCCAGGAATAGGACAGCGCGCCGCTTGCGGAACAGGATCCCCATCTGGACCGCGTGTCGCGCAGGGTCAGCCGGCTGTAATTCCGCCCCAGCCGCGCCGCGTAATGGTCCGAAGCCCGCGCCAGCCGGTCCCGCGCCAGAGTCTTCAGCCAGGCGGCCAGCCGTGTCGGCACCTGATCGGGTGCGCCGGGCACCAGGATGCGCCCCTCGGTCACCTTCACCGACCGGCCCGTGCCCTGCGAGATTTCATGCCGCACGCCAGCAAGGGGGATCGTTGCGCCCAGGGCCACGGGAAACAGCCCGCCGTGGCGCGCCAGATGGGTACGGATCCAATCGGCCTTGTCCCCGGCAAACCGCAGCCCTTCACGGTCGCTGACCCCGCGCGGCAGGGTCAGGGTCACCCGCCCATCCAGCGACGACACCCGCAGCGAAATCCGCCGTGCCCTGGGGGAACGTTTCAGATTGATTTCCACCGGGGGGTTGCCCGGCAGGACATGCTGGCCCATATGACCCCCGTTCTAAGCCCCGATCTCGCGGAAAAGCCTTTGACACCCTTAGCCCGGTATGGCAGGGGACGCGGATTGTCGGCAAGTGATGTCATCTGAGAGGGAATGTCCATGCCCAAGGAAGAATGGGGTACGAAGCGTGTCTGCCCCACGACCGGAAAGCGGTTTTACGATCTGAACAAATCTCCGATCGTCAGCCCCTACACGGGTGAGATCGTCGAGTTTGACGAATCCAAGAACCGCATGATCGCTGCGGATGCCGAGGATGCCTCGGCCAAGAAAGGCAACGACGACGTCGAAGACGATGTTGTGCTGGACGATGACGACGTCGATGTGGATCTGGACGATGATCTGCTGGACGACGACGAGGATGACGACAACGTCTCTCTCGACGAAATCGCCGACGTTTCGAACGACGACGACGATTGATCTGACGGGAAGTTGGACGGGGTTTTCAGGGCGCGATTTTTTCGCTTGATCCCCCCCGCAGCTTCCCATACACAGCGCCGCACGGGCGATGCAGCCCGTGCCAAATGGGGCCTTAGCTCAGCTGGGAGAGCGCTTGCATGGCATGCAAGAGGTCAGGGGTTCGATCCCCCTAGGCTCCACCAAACACCCTGTCTCAGGGCGTTTCCTTCCCCCCGAATTTGAACCGATCGCCCCGCCACCCGGGATCCCTGCGTTTGCAGCCGCGAAACCCGTGGGCCTTTGGCGCAAAGGGCGCTAAGGCTGTGGCATGAGCGTTGAACCTTTCGAAATCTTCCTGGTCTGTGCGCCGGGGCTGGAACCCATGCTGGCCGAAGAGGCCCGCAGCCTTGGCTTTCCCGTATCCGGCATCCTGCCCGGCGGCGTGACCTTCAATGGGCTCTGGCCGGATGTCTGGCGGGCGAATCTGGCGCTGCGCGGGGCGACCCGTGTGCTGGCCCGGATCGGTGATTTCCGCGCCTTCCATCTGGCGCAGCTGGACAAGCGGGCGCGCAAGTTCGATTGGGGCGCGGTCCTGCGCCCGGATGTGCCCGTCTCGGTCGAGGCGACCTGCATCAAGTCCAAGATCTACCACGACCGCGCCGCCGCGCAGCGGATCGAAACCGCCCTGCGCGAAGAGGCCGGGATCACCATTGCCAAGGACGCGCCGCTGAAGGTCATGGCCCGGATCGAGGACAACCTTGTCACGATTTCGGTCGATACCAGCGGTGATCTGCTGCACAAGCGCGGGCACAAGGCCGCCGTGGGCAAGGCCCCGATGCGCGAAACCCTGGCGGCGCTGTTCCTGCGGCGCTGTGGCTATACCGGCGGTGAAACGGTGGTCGACCCGATGTGCGGGTCCGGCACCTTCGTCATCGAGGCGGCGGAAATGGCGCTTGGCCTGTTACCGGGGCGGTCGCGCCGCTTTGCCTTTGAACAGCTGTCGACTTTTGACCCCGACGCCGTCGCCGCGCTGCGCGAACAGGCCCCGACCCAGACGTCCCTGCGGTTCTACGGGTCCGACCGCGACGCGGGCGCGGTGAAGAACGCCACCGCCAATGCGGACCGTGCTGGCGTATCGGACGTGCTGCAGATCACCCAGGCCCCGATCAGCGATCTGGCCCGCCCCGAGGGCGCGCCCGGTCTGGTCATCATCAACCCGCCCTATGGCGGACGGATCGGCAACCGGAAGATGCTGTTCTCGCTTTACGGCACCGTGGGCGAGGTGCTGACCGAACGCTTCCGCGGCTGGCGCGTCGGCATCATCACAGATGACGGCGGGCTGGCCAAGGCGACCGGCCTGCCCTTCCTGCCGATGGAGCGGGCGATCGACCACGGCGGGCTGAAGGTCAAGCTCTACCGCACCGATCCCCTGCCCTAAGGCGCGGGGGCCTTCGGACGGCGCTTACAGGTCCTCGACCCGGACCGCATCGGCCCAGGGCGACATGACCTCGGTGCAGCCCGTGTTCTGCCCGTCAACGCGCCGCACGACCGAGGGACAGGCCCAGTGGAAGGGATAGGCGGCATTGGGGCGCGGCGCGACCTGGTGACGTTCTGACAGCTTTTCGATCACATCCCCGGCAAATGTCGCATCCGCGATCAGCAGATCGCCCGAAATGTCGAACCGCGGGCTGTGGAAGGCTTCCTCCAGGGTTTGTGCGCCGTCGGTCATCATCGTGACCAGCTGCGCCACCGCGCCGACGATCTTGCGCCCGCCCGAGGCACCGATGGCAAAGCCCCCCGCAGGGTCGCAGACAATCGCCGGGCAGATGTTCATCAGGCAGGGTTTGCCAGCGGCAAGCGAGTTCGGTTTGCCCGGTTCAGGGTCGAACCACATGATGCCGTTGTTCATCGGCAGGCCGGTCGATTGCGATAGAACACGGCTGCCGAAGATCGACAGAAGGGTCTGGGTCACGGCGACCATGTTGCCTTCGGCATCGACGACCGAGAAATGGCTGGTGCAGCCGGGGCTGGCGTGGGTTTCACCGTCGTGCCCCATGGTCTTCAGCCGGTGTGCATAGGCCCCGGCCAGGGCGTCGGCCATGGCGGGAATATCGGCTTTTCCCCCGGATTCGAGCCTGTTCAGGTAATCCGCAAGCGTCGGCCCGGCGGTCAGGCCCGGCATCAGGTGAACCTGCGCCGCGCCATGGGGAACGGTCAGCGGTTCCTGAACCCGGGCGCGATAGCTGCGCAGGTCTTCCAGCGACAGGCACCCGCCCTTGCCCTGGATGTCGCGCACAAGGTCCTGCGCGATCTGCCCTTCGTAGAAATCACGCGCCCCGGCCTGGGCCAGACGCGACAGCGTGGCGGCCATGCCGGACATGTCCAGCCGGTCCTGCCCGCTGGCCGTCCAGGCCCCGACACGCGGCCAGGTGCCGTCGTGCAGGAAGAGCGCCGCCAGATCCGGATCCCGCGCGATCAGCTGCGCCGATGACGCGGTCAGCAAGGCGGAATACCAGTCGATCAGCGGCCCCTGCCGGGCCAGGTCGATCGCCGGGGCCAGAAGGTCGGCCCAGCCCCTGGTGGCAAAGCGCTGATGCGCCGTATCCATCCCCGCGACCATGCCGGGAATGGCGATGGCCGTGGCCCCGGTGACATTGCGGTCGTCCAGCACCGAGGGCCAGGGAAACAGGTCCGAGACGCGCCCCTGCCCGGTCAGCGGATAGTCCGCCGGATCCAGCCCGGCGGGTGATTCCATGCCGAAGTTCACCGCATAGGCGCGCTGTTCCTTTTCCCGCCAGATGACCATGGCCCCGCCGCCGCCCGGGCCGCTCATCCAGGGTTCGACCACGCCCAGGGCAAAGCCCGTGGCGATGGCCGCGTCCACCGCGTCGCCGCCGTCCTTCAGCACCTGCGCGCCGACCCGCGACGCCACGGAATGCTGGGACGCCACCACCCCGCCACGGGTTGGGACAACCCGTTTGCGGACCTCCTGCGTGGTTGAGAAGTTGCTGTGCATGGGGCGTCCTTTCGCGGGGAAATCAGGCTCTGATCGGCGGAATAGGGTCTATTCCGGGGGCAGCACCTTGCCGGGGTTCATCAGGTTCAGTGGATCCAGCGCCACCTTGATCGCCCGCATCGCCATCAGCGCGGCCGGGTCCTTGCGCCGGGCCATCGACGACAGCTTGGCCGTCCCGATGCCATGTTCGGCGCTGAAGGATCCGCGCAGGTCCAGCACGATGTCCTCGACCCGTTCCATGATCCGGTCCTTCAGCGCGTCATCGGCGCGGGTCGGGAAGACGGTGTAATGCACGTTGCCGTCGCCCAGGTGCGACACGACCGAGGTCGTCGCGCCCGGGTCGACCTCTTGCAGGGTGGCGTCGGCGCGGGTCAGGAAGGTTTCGATCTTGTCCAGGGGCACGGCCACGTCATTGGTCAGCCGGACACCGCGGGCGGTCGCAATCTCGGCGGCGGCCTCGCGCCGGGACCACATGTCCTTGCGCTGCGCTTCGTTGCGGGCGACCACGGCGTCGTCGATCATCTCGTTTTCAAGGTAGCGCGCCAGGATCTCTTCCAGATGGCCGACGATCGGGATCTCTCCGGTGTCGTCCGGGGTGCAATCGCGCGGGGCCAGAGCCCCGACCTCGATCAGGATATTCACCGGATAGGGCTGATCGAACGGCGGCTTATGCGCGGCATTCAGCGCGACATGATCGTCAATGTAGCTTTGCGGCATGTATTCGAAGGCCTCGACCTGGCCGCCAGTCTCGCGCTGAACCTCGTTCAGCAGGGGCAGCGCATCGGTCAGGCGCTGCATGCCGATCATCGCGGTGGCATAGGCCCCCGGCTTGGGGTGCAGCTTCAGCACCGCCGCCGTGATGATCCCAAGCGTACCTTCCGACCCGATCAGCAGGTGGCGCAGATCATAGCCCGAGTTGTTCTTGTGCAGCCCGCTCATCAGATCGACGATCTCGCCGGTCGGCAGCACGGCCTCGATCCCCAGGACCAGGTCGCGGGTATTGCCATAGCGCAGCACGTTGGACCCGCCCGCGTTGGTCGCAAGGAATCCCCCGACCCGGGCCGAGCCCTTGGCGCCGAATGTCAGCGGAAAGACCAGGTTCTGCGCCTCGGCCGCGTCGTGGATGTCCGACAGGATCACCCCGGCTTCGACCACGGCGGTGCGGGCATCGGCGCTGATATCGCGGATCGCCGTCATGCGTTCCAGGCTGATCAGGATCGCCTCTCCTACGGCACCGCCACACAGGCCGCTGCGCCCGCCGACGGGAATCACCGGCAGCTTCAGGTCATTGGCCAGGCGCACGACCGCCGCGACCTCTTCGGTGGTGCCTGGGCGCACGACGGCCAGCGGCTGCGCAGTGCGATATCCCGAGATGTCGGTGGCGAACGGGTCCGTATCCGTCCCGGTCAGGACGTGTTTTGCGCCACAGATGGCGACAAGCTGCTCTTTCATGAAGGCTCCTCCCAAGCGGGGCGATGATGCGGCGGGCCAGCGGCAAGGGCAAGAGGCGGGCAGGCAGCAAAAAGCCGGGTTTTCGTGCTTGACGTGATCCCAAAGCTGGCCTAAACGGCCCCGGTCTGGCGGAGTAGCTCAGTTGGTTAGAGCAGCGGAATCATAATCCGCGTGTCGGGGGTTCAAGTCCCTCCTCCGCTACCAGACTTCCCCATCATCAAATGCGTCTCAACGGCCCCTGTGCAGGGCCTGGCTGTCGCTGCGCCGTAGCGGTTGACATGATGGGCGGGCTTTCGTTCAGTCGCGCCCAAGGGGCCCGTGATCGGGCCCCGTTCCGCGCAGGGCGCGGTTCGCTGTGATCCGTCTGATGCAAAGGACCGCACCCCGTGACATCGCCCGCGACGCCCCCCGCAAAAGGCGCCCCCCAAGACCCCCGCGCCACCTGGCCAACCCTGGGCGAGGCGACCCGCGTCTGGGCCCGCGTCGCGGCGCTGTCCTTTGGCGGGCCCGCCGGGCAGATGGCCGTCATGCACCGCATCGTGGTCGAGGAGAAACGCTGGATCGGCGATGCCCGGTTCCTGCATGCGCTGAACTTCTGCATGCTGCTGCCGGGACCCGAGGCGCAGCAGCTGGCGACCTATATCGGCTGGCTGATGCATGGCACCCGTGGCGCGGTGATCGCGGGCGGGCTGTTCATCCTGCCGGGCGTCCTGGCGATCCTGGGCCTCAGCTGGATCTATGTCCTCTGGGGCGATGTCCCCCTGGTCGAAGGGGTCTTCTTCGGCCTCAAGGCGGCCGTTCTTGCCATTGTCGTGCAGGCGCTGCTGCGGATCTCGTCCCGGGCGCTGAAGACGCGGGCGATGCGGGGGATCGCGGTGCTGTCCTTCGTGGGGATCTTTGCGCTTCAGATGCCTTTTCCCCTGATCGTCGCGCTGGCGGCTCTGGCGGGCTACCTGGGCGCGCGGGCTGGCCTGACGGGCTTTGCCCCCGGCGGCGGGCAAGGGGCGCAGGGCGGCCCCCATCTGGCCGATGCCGACAGCCTGCTGGGCGATGAGGCCGCCACACAGGACGCAGCCGGGCGGCGCGGGGCGCTGGTGGCCGGGCTTGCGGCACTGGTGCTGTGGCTGGCGCCTGTCGCGGCGCTGGTGCTGCTGGCGGGGCCGGGCAATGTCTTCGCCGATATCGCGCTGTTCTTCTCGAAGATGGCGGTGGTGACCTTTGGCGGCGCCTATGCGGTTCTGGCCTATGTCGGACAAGAGGCCGTGGGCACCTATGGCTGGCTCAGCGCCGGGCAGATGCTGGACGGGCTGGGCATGGCAGAGACCACGCCGGGGCCGCTGATCATGGTGCTGCAGTTCGTCGGCTTCCTCGGAGCCTGGAGCGCAAGCGGAGATATCTGGATCGCCACGCTTGGCGCGCTTCTGACCACCTGGGTGACCTTCGCGCCCTGTTTCGCCTGGATCTTCCTTGGCGCCCCCTGGATGGAGCGTCTGCGCGCCAACCACGGCCTTTCGGCGGCCCTGACGGCGGTGACGGCGGCGGTCGTGGGGGTGATCCTGAACCTGGCCCTGTGGTTCGCGATCCACGTGATCTTCACCCAGGTCACGACCTGGGCGGCAGGCCCAGTCGCGCTGGAGCTTCCGCGCCCGGCCTCGGTCGACTGGGCGGCGCTGGCGCTGACCCTGCTGGCGCTGGTGGCGGTGCTGCGGCTGAAACTGGGGATGGCCGCGGTGCTGGGCGGCGCGGCGCTGGCCGGCGTGGTCCTGACACTGCTAGTGTAAGGGCTAAGGCCACCGGCAGGCCACAGCCCGCCGGTGACGTATCCTCAGGCCCCTTGTCAGGCACCCGGGATCTGTGTCGCGTCCAGCGCGGGCAGAACCTTGCCCGAACAGGCGCCGAAGCCCACGCGATAGCCATCGCCCCGGGCGGCCCCATAAAGGGTCAGCGTATCGCCATCTTCCAGGAAGCTGCGGCTGCCACCCCCGGTCAGGCTGACCGGCTCTTGCCCGCCCCTGGTCATCTCAAGCAGCGCGCCAAGGCTGTCGGGCGTGGGCCCCGAAATCGTGCCCGACCCCAGCAGATCGCCCACCCGCATCGGACAGCCTGAGATCGTGTGATGGCACAGCTGCTGCGCCGCCGAATAATACATCGTGGCGTAGTTGGTGCGCGAAATCACCGTCTCCTCGCCCCCTTCGGGGGTCAGCCCGATGGTCAGGTCGATGTCATAAAGCATCGGGCCGGGTTCCTGCAGATAGGGCAGCAGGGGGCGCTCCCTCTCGGGCGTCGCAGTGCGGAAGGGCTCCAACGCGGCGCGGGTGACGATCCAGGGGCTGATCGAGGTCGCGGTGGCCTTGGCCTGAAACGGGCCAAGCGGCTGGTATTCCCAGGCCTGGATATCCCGCGCAGACCAGTCGTTCAGCAGCACGTAGCCAAAGATCATCCGGTCGGCCTCGGCCACCGATACCATCCCGTCCGAGGGCTGACCGACAATTGCGCCCAGCTCCAACTCCAGGTCAAACCGCTGGCAGGGGGCGAAACGGGGAAGCGCCTCATCCGGGGCCTTCAGCTGCCCCCAGGGGCGGCGCACATCCGTTCCCGAGACCACAACCGAAGACGCCCGACCGTTGTAGCCGATCGGGATCGACAGCCAGTTCGGCGGCAGCGCGTTCTCGGCCCCGCGAAACAGCACGCCGACGTTGAAGGCGTGGTTCTTCGAGGCGTAGAAATCCGTGTATTCCGCGACCTGGATGGGCATCCGCATCGCCACATCGGCCTGAGGCACCAGGTATTCGGGCCGCGGCGTGGCATCGGCCCCAAGCAGCGCCAGAAGCTGGCTGCGCAGGCTGTCCCAGGCCTCGGGCCCAAGGTCCATGAGGTCGTTCCAATAGGGCACATCAAAGACCGGCGCACCGCCCAGGTCGATCAGCCCGTCGCCCTCGGCCTTGCACAGATCCAGGATCTGGTCGCCAATGGCCACGCCACAGCGCGGCATGGTGCCATTGCCCGCATCAAACACCCCATAGGGCAGGTTGTTCAGCGGAAAATCGGTGTCGGCGGAATTCGCGCTTTCCACCCAGCTTGTCATCAATGTCATTCACTGTCCTTTCGGGGGTGCAATCGCGCGCCCCCCTGATCATCTTGCCGGAAATACTCCGGGGGGTGAGGGGGCAGCGCCCCCTCGCGTCAGCCCGGATGGCGCTAGTCCCAGTTCCCCTCGGGCGTGCCGTCAAAACGCTTCTTCAGGCTGTCCCAGCAGTCGATGTAATCGTCCTGCAGGGGGGCTTCTTTCGCGGCAAAGGCCGTCAGGTGCTGCGGGAAACGGGTTTCGAACATGAACGACATCGTATTGTCGAGCTTGCCGGGCTGAAGATCCGCGAATGTCGCCTTTTCAAAGGCTTCATTGTCGGGACCATGGGGCATCATCATGTTGTGCAGGCTCATCCCGCCGGGGGCAAAGCCGTTCGGTTTGGCGTCGTATTCGCCATAGATATTGCCCATCAGCTCGGACATGACGTTCTTGTGGTACCAGGGCGGACGGAAGGTGTTTTCCGCCACCATCCAGCGTTCGCGGAACAGCACGAAGTCGATATTCGCGGTGCCCTCGACCCCCGAAGGCGCGGTCAGCACGGTAAAGATCGACGGATCGGGATGGTCGAACAGGATCGCGCCGACGGGGCAGTAGGTGCGCATGTCGTATTTGACGGGGCAGTAATTGCCGTGCCAGGCGACCACATCCAGCGGCGAATGGCCGATGTGCGTCTCATGGAACTGGCCCTGCCACTTGATGGTGATCTTCGAGGGCGCGTCGCGATCCTCGAAGGCGGCGACGGGCGTCTTGAAGTCGCGCCGGTTGGCCATGCAGTTCGCGCCGATCGGACCCCGGCCCGGCAGGTCGAATTTCTGGCCGTAGTTTTCGCAGACAAAGCCCCGGGCGGGGCCGTCCAACAGCTCGACCCGGTAGACCAGGCCGCGGGGCAGGATGGCGATTTCCTTGGGCTCGATGTCGATGATGCCCAGTTCGGTGCAGAACCGCAGCCGGCCTTCCTGCGGCACGACCAGCAATTCGCTGTCGGCCGAATAGAAATATTCATCCACCATGGACTCGGTCACCAGGTAGATATGGCTGGCCATGCCGACCTGGGTATAGACGTCGCCCGCCGTGGTCATGGTGCGCATGCCAGTCAGCCAGGTCAGCGGCTTGTCGGAATGCGGCACCGGATCCCAGCGGTACTGCCCCAGGGATGTCACGTCCGGGTCCACATTCGGGGCCGACTGCCAATAGGGCAGGCTGATCTTCTGATACCGCCCGGAATGTTTCACCGAGGGCCGGATACGATAGCACCAGGTGCGTTCGTTCTGATGGCTGGGCGCGGTGAAGGCTGTGCCGGACAGCTGTTCACCATACAGGCCATAGGCGCATTTCTGCGGGCTGTTCATGCCTTCGGGCAGGGCGCCGGGCAGGGCCTCGGTTTCGAAATCATTGCCGAAACCGGGCATATATCCATCGTGCAGGGCGCTGATCCCGGCGGCGCGGGTCAGTCCCGAGATCTTGGTCTGGTCGTTCATGGGCCTTGTCCTTTCTGGCGCGTCCCGGGGTGTTCGGCCATGCGGCGGCCCCACCCGGGAACTTGGCGTCATTGCGGCTTGTCTGGTCCGTGGATGATAGTTACTTTTGTAACTAACAAGGAAAATCTTCGGAAAGAGGCGGAAAAAACAATGGACCCGCAGGATCCCGCCAAGGCGTTCGAGCTTTCGGCCTTTACCCCCTATCTTCTGAACCTCGCCGCCGAGACGCAGGGCGAAGCCTTTTCCCGCATTTATCGCGAACGCTACGGGATGCTGCGCACGGAATGGCGGGTGCTGTTCCACCTGGGCCGGTATGGCGCGCTGAGTGCGCGGGACATCTCCTCCAGGGCGCGGATCCACAAGACCAAGGTGTCGCGCGCGGTCGAGGCGCTGTCGCGCAAGCGGTTCCTGACCCGTGAGGTCAGCGAAGAAGACCGCCGGGTCGAGATCCTGTCGCTGACCCCGGCGGGCTATCGCGCCTTCACCGATCTGTCCGGTGCCGCCAGGGAATTCGAGGCCGGTCTGGCCGCGCGCCTTGGGGCCGAAGACCTGGCCCTGCTGCGGCGGATCCTGGACCGGCTGGCAAGCGCCTAGGCCCTTCCGTCCCGTCATCCCGCCCTTGCCCCCGGTGCTGCGCTGCCTGCCCTAGACCTTTGCGCCGGGGCGGCGATAGGGTGCGGAAAACAAGACGACCAAACCAGAGAGGACGCGCCATGACGCTTGCCGAAACCACCCGATCCACGATGCAGGCCTGCGGGGTCAGCGCCGATCTTGCCGTTTCGGGCGGGATGGATGTCGTCTCTCCGGTCAGCGGAGAGGTCGTGGCGACCCTGGCCGTGCATGACGTCGCCGCAACCCATGCCGCGATCGACCAGGCCCGCGCCGCCTTCAAGGCCTGGCGCATGGTCCCCGCCCCCCGCCGGGGCGAGCTGGTGCGCCTGTTTGCGGAAGAGCTGCGCAAATCCAAGGAAGACCTGGGCCGCATGGTCAGCATCGAGGCGGGGAAATCCCCGTCCGAGGGGCTGGGCGAGGTGCAGGAGATGATCGACATCTGCGACTTTGCCGTGGGCCTGTCGCGGCAGCTGTATGGTCTGACCATCGCCACCGAACGCCCCGGTCATCGCATGATGGAAACCTGGCACCCCCTGGGGGTCGTCGGCATCATCACCGCCTTCAACTTTCCCTGCGCGCCCTGGTGCTGGAATTCCGCGCTGGCGCTGGTCTGCGGCGATCCAGTGATCTGGAAGCCCTCGGAAAAGACTCCGCTGACCGCGCTGGCCTGCCAGGCGGTTCTGGACCGGGCCATCGCACGCTTCGGCACCGACGCGCCCGAGGGGCTGAGCCAGGTCCTGGTCGGCGGGCCCGAGGTTGGTGAGGCGCTGGTGGACAGCGAAAATGTGGCTCTGATCAGCGCAACAGGGTCGACACGGATGGGTCGGATCGTCGGCCCCAAGGTGGCGGCGCGCTTTGGCAAATCCATCCTGGAACTGGGCGGGAACAATGCCGGGATCGTCTGCCCCTCGGCCGATATGGATATGGCGTTGCGGGCGATTGCCTTCGGGGCCATGGGCACCGCCGGGCAGCGCTGCACCACGATGCGGCGGCTTTTCGTGCATGACAGCGTCTATGACCAGATCGTGCCAGCGCTGATCCGGGCCTATGGCTCGGTGAGTATTGGCAACCCGCTGACATCCGACGCGCTGGTCGGTCCGCTGATCGACAAGGCGGCCTTTGACGGCATGGGCGCGGCTCTGGCCGAAGCGCAGGCCCTGGGCGGCACGGTGCACGGCGGCGAACGCCACGACGTCGAAGGCGCGGCGTCCTACTATGTCCGGCCCGCGCTGGTGGAAATGCCGGTGCATGACGGCCCGGTGCTGCGCGAAACCTTTGCGCCGATCCTTTACGTCATGAAATACAGCGATTTCGACAGCGTTCTGGAGGATCACAACGCGGTTGGCGGCGGGCTGTCGTCGTCGATCTTCACCACCGACCTGCGCGAGATGGAGACCTTCCTGTCCGCACGCGGATCGGACTGTGGCATCGCGAACGTCAATATCGGCACGTCCGGCGCGGAAATCGGCGGGGCCTTCGGCGGTGAAAAGGAAACCGGCGGCGGCCGCGAAAGCGGGTCCGACGCCTGGCGCGCCTATATGCGCCGCGCCACCAATACGATCAACTATTCCCGCGACCTGCCTCTTGCGCAGGGCGTGACCTTTGACATCTGAGGCAGCGACATGAGCTTTGACCGAAATCTCGAGGACCGGCTGGTCCGCTATTGCGCCGTGGACACCCAGTCGGACGCCGACAGCGCCACCGCCCCGTCCACCGAGATCCAGTATGACCTGCTGCGGATGCTGCAGGCCGAGCTGACGGAGATGGGCGCGCAGGACGTCACCCTGACCGATTACGGCGTTGTCCTGGCCACGATCCCCGCCACGGCCGAAGGGCCCACCATCGGGTTTCTTGCCCATGTGGACACTGCACCGCAGTACAATGCGACGGGCGTGAAACCCCGGGTGATCCGGGGCTACAACGGCGGGGACATCACTTATCCCGACAACGCAGACCTGGTGCTGTCGCCGTCGAATTCGCCTTATTTAGGGACGAAACAGGGGCATGACATCGTCACCGCATCCGGCCTGACGCTTCTGGGTGCCGACGACAAGGCGGGCGTGGCCATCATCATGAGCGCCGCACAGCACCTGCTGGACAACCCCGAGATCCCGCATGGCAAGATCCGCATCGCCTTTACCCCAGACGAGGAAATCGGACGGGGTGTCGGGCCGCAGTTGCCCAAGGATCTGGCCTGTGATTTCGCCTATACCTTCGACGGAGGAGAGCTGGGCGAAATCGAATACGAAAGCTTCTCCGCCGACGGGGCCGAGGTGCGGATCAAGGGGGTCTCGATCCATCCGGGCTATGCCAAGGGCAAGATGGTCAATGCCATCCACCTGGCCGCCAAGATCATCGACATGCTGCCGCAGCAGAGCATGGTGCCCGAACTGACAGACGGTCGCGACGGCTTCATCCATGCCACCGACATGGAGGGCGGGTCCTCGGACATGCGGATCAAGCTGATCCTGCGCGACTTCGAACTGGAGGGGCTGGAGCAGAAGCGCGACATCCTGCGCAAGGTCTGTGACGCGGTTCAGGCCGCAGAGCCCCGGGCCGAGATCACCTGCAACATCACCCCGCAGTACCGCAACATGCGCTATTGGCTGGAGAAGGACATGACGCCGGTCGACCTGGCGCGGGGGGCTGCGGAATCGCTTGGGATAGAGCCGATTTCCGTGCCGATCCGCGGCGGCACCGACGGATCGCGCCTGACGGAAATGGGCGTGCCGACGCCCAACCTGTTCACCGGGATGCAGATGATCCACGGCCCGCTGGAATGGGTGTCGGTCCAAGATATGGCCCGCGCAACGGACCTGTTCCTGGCCCTGGTCCAGCGCGCCGCGAAGGCGTGACGAAAAGGGGGACCGCGATCAGAGTGTTCGCGGTTCCTTGGCCACCAGTGTCAGCACGTCGTATTGGGCCACGACCGCGTCGCCGTCGCGCAGAACGGTGCAATCCCACCTGACCTCACCATGACCTTCGCCTTCGCGGGGGGTGATTTCCTTGGCGGTCAGGATCACCGACAGCGCATCGCCCGGGCTGACCGGGGCCATGAAGCGCAGGTTGTCGACGCCGTAGTTGGCCAGCACCGGCCCTTCGGAGGGTTCGACAAAAAGCCCCGCCGCAAAGCTGACGATCAGGTATCCATGCGCCACCCGGCCCGGGAAGAAGGGGTTCCGCCGGGCGGCGTCTTCGTCCATGTGGGCATAGAAGGTGTCGCCGGTGAAATTGGCGAAATGTTCGATATCGTCGAGCGTTACGGTGCGCGAGGCGGTGCGGATCGTATCGCCGATCTCCAAATCGCTCAGCGGTTTCAGGAACGGATGGCGATCTTCGCGCTGCGCGGCTCCGGGCACCCAGACACCGGTGACGGCTGCGATCTGGTCGGGCGTGCCCTGCAGGGCGACGCGGTGCATGTGGTGGAAAACGGCGCGGATGCCGCCCAGCTCCTCTCCTCCGCCCGCACGACCCGGGCCGCCGTGGATCAGCATCGGCAGGGGCGATCCATGGCCCGTCGATGTTTTGGCGGACCCCCGGTTGCCGAACATCACCCGCCCGTTCAGCCGCGCAATGCCAAGGGCAAAGTCACGCGCCACATGGTCGTCGTTGGTGAAGACCGAAGACACCAGCGACCCGCCGCCAAGGTTGGCGATGGCGATCGCCTGGTCGATGCCGTCATAGGGCATGAGGGTGGCCACCGGGCCGAAGGCTTCGACCTCATGCGGCGCGCGGGCGGTCATCGCTTCGTCGCAGCGCAACAGGGTCGGCGCGTGCCAGGTGCCGGCATAGGCCCCGCCTGCGACCAGCGTCGCCTCTTCCGTCAGGGCCGCGATCGCGGCACGGACGTCATCGGCCTGCCCCTGCGACACCAGACGGCCCATGTCCCCGGGGCCGGTGGCGGCGATCCGGTCGGCCAGCGCGGATTGCACGGCGTCGATCAGGGCTGTGGGCACGATCACCCGGCGGATCGCGGTGCATTTCTGCCCGGCCTTCACCGTCATCTCGCGGAAGACTTCAGTGATGAAGAGGTCGAATTCGGGTGCCTCGGGCGTCACGTCGGGCCCCAGGATCGCGGCGTTCAGGCTGTCGGCCTCGGCGTTGAAGGGCACGGGGCCCGCCAGAACCGCCGGATGAGCGCGCAGCTTTTGGGCCACGGCGGCGGACCCGGTGAAGCTTAGCATATCCTCCGGCCCCAGCTGGTCGATCAGATCCCCCGCATCGCCGCAGATCAGCTGGATCGCGCCCTCGGGCACCAGCCCGGTGTCGATCATCATGCGCACGGCCAGTTCGGTCACATAGGCCGTCTGCCGCGCCGGTTTCACGATGGCCGGCATGCCCGCGATCCACGCCGGGGCGAGCTTTTCCAGCATTCCCCAGACAGGGAAGTTATAGGCGTTGATCATCACCGCCGCGCCCTGACGCGGCACGCGGACGTGCTGGCCGACGAAACTGCCGTCCTTGGCCAGAACCTCGGCCCCGCCGTCGCGCATGGTGTTCTGGTTGGGCAATTCCCGCCGCGCACGCGACGCATAGGTCAGAAGCGTTCCGATGCCGCCGTCGATGTCGATCCAGCTGTCGGACCGCGTGGCCCCGGTATGGGCGGACAGGGCATATAGCTCTTCCTTCCGCTCCATCAGCTTCTGGCCAAGCGCCTTGAGCATCAACGCCCGCTGGTGCGGCGTCATCGCGCGCAGCGCCGGGCCGCCGACTTTGCGGGCGTGATCCAGCACCGGCCCCATGTCGGGCGCGGCACCGGTTTCAAAGATCGCCTCACCCGTGACGGCATCGGCCAGAACGGCACCCGTGCCTGCGGCCGGGGTCCAGGCCCCGGTGATGTAATGCTCCAACCGGCGCATGTGTCCTCCCTTATCGGCTTTCGGCCTGCCTTAGTGGCTTTCGTATTCCACGGTGATCTTGTCGGTCAGGGGAATGGCCTGACAGGACAGGACCAGCCCGCGCTCGACCTCGTAATCCTCAAGCGCGAAGTTCTGCATCATCTCGACCTCGCCGTCCTTGAGGCGGCACATGCAGGTCGAACAGACGCCCGCCTTGCAGGAATAGGGGGCCTCCAGCCCGTGTTCCCGCGCGGCTTCCAGAACCGACTGGCCCCGGCGGGGCATGTCAAAGCGATGCGCATGGCCTTCGATCAAAACGGTGACCGCAACCATGTCGCCCGCGGCCTTGGCGGCCTCGGCCTCGGCCTTGCGGGCGGCGCGGCCGGGCTGGTCCGACAGGAACAGTTCAAAATGGATCTGATCCTTGGCAAGGCCGGCGTCTGCAAGCGCGGCGGCGACCCCGTCCATCATCGGCTTGGGTCCGCACAGGTAGGCGGCGGTGACATCGCCAACCGGCACCCAGCCGGCAAACAGGTCCTTCGCCTTGCTTTCGGTGATCTGGCCCGAGAACAGCGGGATTTCCTGATCTTCGCCGTCAAAGATATGCACGATGGACAGGCGCGTCAGATAGCGGTCCTTGAGCTCGGCAATTTCGGATTTGAACATGATGCTGGCGGTGTCACGGTTGCCGTAGATCAGCGTGACCCGCGCGTCGGAGCGTTCAAGCAGCGTCTTGGCGATCGACAGGACCGGCGTGATCCCCGACCCGCCCGCGATCAGCAGGTAATGCCCGGCGGGGGCCTCGGGCGCGGTAAAGCGGCCCTGCGGCGGCATCACGTCGACCACGTCGCCGACCGCCAGATCCTCCTTGGCGAAGGAGGAAAACGCCCCGCCCGCGACCCGCTTGATCCCGACGCGCAGCCCCTGATCGGGGGTGGCGCAGATCGAGTACGACCGGCGCAGCTCCTCGCCATCGAAATCGCGGCGGAAGGTCAGGTACTGACCGGGTTTGAAGGCGAAACGCGCCGCATCCTGCGCGCGCGGGGCGAGGGATACAACCACCGCGTCGCGGGTGTCATGGCGGATGTCGGTGACGGTGAGGGGGAAGAAACGGTCCATCAGATCGCCTTGAAATAGTCGAAGGGTTCGAGACAGGAGTTGCAGCGGAACTGCGCCTTGCAGGGCGTCGATCCGCGCCCCGCGATCAGCGCCGTATCGGCCGATCCGCACAGCGGGCAGTCCGGCGACTGGGCCGAGAGCATGCCGGCACAATTCGCCGCCGCGACCGTGGGCGGCGCGATGCCATAGGCGCGCAGCTTTTCACGCCCCTGGTCCGTGATCCAGTCTGTGGTCCAGGCGGGCGACATGCGGGTGTCGATGCGCACCTTGTCCGCGCCCTGCCGCAGCAGTTCGGTTTCGATGTCCAGCGCGATGACAGCCGTGGCCGGGCAACCGGTGTAGGTGGGGGTGACGGTGACAACGACCGTCTCGCCCTCTAGCGCCACGTCGCGCACGATGCCCAGATCGACCAGAGAGACCGCCGGGATCTCGGGGTCCGGGACCTGGGCCACCACCGCCCGCATCTGATCGAGCGTCGGCATTACCAGTGCGCACCGGGATGGGCGCGCGGCACGGATTGCATCACCGCCAGCAGGTATCCCATGTGTTCGGAATGGTTGCCGGTGCGGCCCCCGGTGCGGCGCGGGCCGTCGGGCGCTGTCAGCGTGGCGCGGGCGAAGGTTTCAGCGGTTTCCCAGTCGAAGGCCTGTTGCACGGGCGCGGCTGCGGGGATCATGCCCTCGGCCACCAGCGTGTCGTCGGCCGCGTCGCGGGCCAGCAGATCGGCGGTAAATGGCCAGAGCCAGTCCAGAGCCGCCTGCATCCGGTCATGGCTTTCCGGCGATCCATCGCCCAGGCGCACGATCAGATCGCGCGAGCGGTCGATGTGATAGCGCACTTCCTTCACCGATTTCTCGGCCAGCGCGGCGACATCGGCGTTGGTCGACCCGGTCAACCCGTCCAGCATCGGCAGATGCCAGGCGTCGAAGAGATACTGCCGCATCAGCGCATGGGCGAAATCGGTGTTGGGCTGTTCGACCAGCAGGGTGTTCAGAAACTCCCGCTCGCCCCGAAAAAATGCCAGATCGTCGGGGGATTTGCCCAGCTCGTCCGAGACCATGCCATACCACAGCTGGGTCTGGCCGATCAGGTCCAGCCCCATGTTGGCAAAGGCGATGTCTTCTTCCAGCACGGGCGCATGTCCGCACCATTCGCCGGTCCGCTGGCCCAGGATCAGGGCGTTGTCACCCATCCGCAGGCAGAAGGTCGCGAAGGGGCTCATTACATGGCCCCCACGTCTTCGGGAATGTCAAAGAAGGTCGGGTGGCGGTAGATCTTGGATTCCGACGGGGCGAAGTTCTGTTCCGCCTCGGACGGGTCGAGCGCGGCAATGGCCGACGACGGCACGACCCAGATCGACACGCCTTCGTTGCGGCGGGTGTAGACGTCGCGGGCGGATTTCAGCGCCAGTTCGGCATCCGGCGCATGCAGCGATCCGACATGACGATGGGCAAGGCCGTGCTGGCCCCGGATGAAGACCTCCCAGAGGGGAAATTCGGTGCTCATGGGATCACTCCGCTGCGATGTTCTGTTTGGTGGTCTTTTCGGCATGGGCCATCAGCCCTTCGCGGAACCAGGCGCCGTCATCCCAGGCCTTGTTGCGCGCATCCAGGCGTTCGCGGTTGCAGATGCCGTTGCCCTTGATGACGTTGAAGAATTCGTCCCAGTCGGGCGTGCCGAAGTCATAGCTTTGCCGGTCTTCGTTCCACTTCAGGTCCGGGTCGGGCAGCGTCAGCCCCAGCCATTCGGCCTGCGGCACGGTCTGGTCGACGAATTTCTGGCGCAGCTCATCGTTGGAGTTCAGCTTGATGCCCCATTTCATCGATTGTTCGGAATGGGTCGAATCCGCATCCGGCGGGCCGAACATCATGATGGCGGGCCACCACCAGCGGTTCAGCGCGTCCTGCGCCATGGCTTTCTGATCCTCGGTGCCCTCGACCAGGGCGCGGACGATGTCGAAGCCCTGGCGCTGGTGGAAGGATTCTTCCTTGCAGACGCGGATCATCGCGCGGGAATAGGGCCCGTAGGAGCAGCGCTGCAGCGGCACCTGGTTCATGATCGCCGCACCGTCGACCAGCCAGCCGATCATGCCCACGTCGGCCCAGGTCAGGGTGGGATAGTTGAAGATCGAGGAATACTTGGCCTTGCCCGAGAGCAGCTGTTCCGTCAGCTCATCCCGCGACACGCCAAGGGTTTCGGCGGCGCAGTACAGGTACAGGCCATGCCCGGCCTCGTCCTGGACTTTGGCCAGCAGGATCGCCTTGCGCTGCAGGCTGGGGGCGCGGGTGATCCAATTGCCCTCGGGCAGCTGGCCAACGATTTCGGAATGGGCATGCTGGCTGATCTGGCGGATCAGCGTCTTGCGATAGCCCTCGGGCATCCAGTCGCGCGGTTCGATCCGCACGTTCCGGTCGATCTTGTCCTGAAAGGCCTTGTCCTGGTCCGACGTGCCCGCCTGACCGCTTTCAACCATCTGAGCATACATGATGTGATCCTCCTCGCGCAGAGGAAATACATCACATATTTTAGCTTGGGTCAATAATTGCGTGATGCTTTTGGAAAAGACCCGGCCGGGGCGGCGGCGGAGAGATGCGCCTCCGGCGGGGATATTTCGGGCAAGAGGATGTCAGGGGCGCGGGAAGGGCCGGAGATGTCAGGCCTCGGCCAGGTCGGCGATGCGGCGGGCCATGCGCGCCTGATCGGGCAGAAGCGGGCCGTTGCGGTCGACGAATCCACTGGTGACGGCCTGATCCGCGGCGGGCGACAGCGCCAGGTAGAGCCGGGCAAAGAGGCTGCGGGCCTGCGGCGCGGGCCAGCCTTCGGGCAGCATGCCAAGCGGCAGGGCCGGGTCGCGCAGGGCGATGCGGCGGAAGGCATGGACCAGCAGCAGCCGCAGGCCCAGGGCCGCCGCGCTGTCGGCGCGCACGGCCGAGAAGCCCGAAACGAATCGCGCCATGTCGTCCTGAAGGCCGGGCAGATCCCAGGCCTGGGCAGCCAGCGCGGTCAGGTCGTCTTCGGTCGTGGCGCGGAAATGCGGGGTGCCAAGGGGGGGCAGCGGTTCGCCCCGGTCGGGACGGATGGCCAGATGCGGACGCGCCAGCCCGAAACGCAGAGCAGTGAGCCGGGAGAGCAGCGCATCCCGGTCCTCGCCCACGGGCAGGACGACCATGTGCCAGCCGCGCAGTGGGTCGGCGCGCGGCGGCGCATAGATCAGCCGGGCGGCGCGCTGGAATTCGCGCTCGGCCTCGGGCGAAAGGCGGTAATAGCTGCGCCGGCCCTCCTTGAACCCGACCAGCTGGCCGCCGCTGACAAGGCGGCTGACCGCCGTGCGTACGCGGCTTTCACCGATGCCGACGGCGGCGCAGGCCTCGATGATATTGCCCATCCAGAGTTCGCCGCCGCGCGGCGCGACCACGTCGCCGTAGAGCGTGACGATGAAGGCCCCGGCCGAGACCGGGAAATCCCGCAGGATGGCGGCAATGGCGGGATCGCCGCTGCTATCGGGCTGGGCGGTTGTCGAAGACACGTCTGGCTTTTCCTTCCGATCGCGACAGCGTGCCGGGGCGCGTCAGTTCGACCTTGGCGGAAATGCCGATCACAGATTTGATGTGATGCGCCAGTTCGCGATCCTGGGCCCCGTCCCCGGTCCCTACCGCTTCGCATTTCACCAGCATCGTGTCCATCCGGCCCTGACGATCCAGGTGGATTTCGTAATGCGGGGACAGGCCGCCGACCTTGAGGATCTGTTCCTCGATCTGGGTGGGGAAGACGTTGACGCCGCGCAGGATGATCATGTCGTCGGACCGGCCCGTGACCTTTTCCATCCGCCGCATGCTGCGGGCGGTGCCGGGCAGAAGGCGGGTCAGGTCGCGGGTGCGGTAGCGGATGATCGGGAAGGCTTCTTTCGTCAGCGAGGTGAAGACCAACTCGCCCATTTCGCCATCGGCGACGGGTTCGCCGGTCTCGGGGTTCACGACCTCGGGGTAGAAGTGGTCTTCCCAGATGTGCAGCCCGTCCTTGGTTTCCACGCATTCCTGGGCGACGCCGGGGCCGATGACCTCGGACAGGCCAAAGATATCAACGGCGTCGATGCCGAAGGCGTCCTCGATTTCGGTCCGCATGGAATTGGTCCAGGGCTCCGCGCCGAAGATACCGACGCGCAGGTTGGAGGCACGCGGGTCCTTGCCGGCGGCGCGGAAGGCATCAAGGATCGACAGCATGTAGGAGGGCGTGACCATGATGATCGAGGGGCCGAAATCCTCGATCAGGGTCACCTGGCGTTCGGTCATCCCGCCCGAGACAGGCACGACGGTGCAGCCCAGTTTCTCGGCCCCGTAATGCGCGCCAAGCCCGCCGGTAAAGAGCCCGTAACCATAGGCAATATGGCAGACGTCACCGGGCGCACCGCCGGCGGCACGGATGGACCGCGCGACGACGCTGGCCCACATGTCGATGTCAGTCTTCGTATAGCCCACGACGGTCGGTTTGCCCGTGGTGCCCGAGGAGGCATGCACGCGCGCCAGCTGATCCTGCGGCACGGCGAACATCCCGTAGGGGTAGTTGTCGCGCAGGTCCTGTTTCACCGTGAAGGGGAATTTCGACAGATCTGACAGGGACTTGAGGTCATCGGGATGCACACCCGCCGCGTCGAACTTGGCCCGGTAGACCGGCGATCCGGCATAGGCGCGGGACAGGGTGTCCTTCAGGCGGGTCAGCTGCAGCGCGGTGATTTCGTCGCGGGATGCGGTTTCGATCGGATCGAGGGCGACGCCCCGGGGGTTGGTGGCGTTCATGCGTCCTGCTCCTGATGGAAATGCTGGCCTTTGACGGCGCGGGAATGGCCGCGGAAGCTGGCGATCAGCGTGCCGTCCTGGTTGTGCACCATGACGTCATACAGACCCGAGCGGCCCTGCAAAGTGACCTCTTCTGCGGTGGCGGTCAGCACATCGCCGAGGCGTCCGGGGGCGTGGAAGGTCACCGCGCAATGCTGCGCCACGGTCATCTGGTTGTGGCTGTTGCAGGCGAAGGCAAAGGCGCTGTCGGCAAGGGTGAAGATATACCCGCCGTGGCAGGTCGCCAGCCCGTTCAGCATCCGCGCCTCGACCGGCATCCGCATGGTGCAGCGGCCGGGCGCGATCGCGGCGATCTCCATCCCCAGGCCCTGGCTGGCCTGGTCGTTGGCCCACATGGCCGCGGCCGAGCGTTCGGCAGTCTCTTGCGACACGGTTTCCTCCTCCCTGTCGTCCTCCCCCCGGGATGCGAATATGGCACAATATTTCACAGCCCCTCGAAAAAGTGTGTCGCATAAACCGGGGGGAGCGGTCAATCCGCCCTGTTGACCTGCGCCCGTTGCAGACGAAAGGGGGCGACACGAGACATATGTCTCAGGGCCAGCGCCAGAAGGCCCGCGGGACGCGCCCTGCGAGACCGCGCAATCAGGAAGCCCGGAAGAAAACCGCCCGCTATCGTGGGATGGGACATGATCAAGGACCAGATGAAATGCCCCGCCAGTCCAGGGCAATCATCCGATCTGAAAACCCCGCCCGTGCGGGCATCATCGGGGTGTTCCCGAAGTCGATCAGGTCGCGATGGGAAAAAGCGCAGGCACGCGCACCGGTATCCAGTCCGGGACCGGAGGGGTGTTTTCTGACCGTTAAAGGAAAGTGGTGCCGCTGAAGGGACTCGAACCCCCGACCCCATCATTACGAATGACGTGCTCTACCAGCTGAGCTACAGCGGCCCCGTGAGGGCGGGCTATAGCACCCCGCCCCGGTCAGGGAAAGACCTATTCTTTCACACCTTCCTTGGGCTTTTCTTCGGCCTCATCGGCGTCATCCTCGGCGCGTTCGGCAATGATTTCCGCCTCTTCCGCCTCGATCACCGGATCCTCGACCACCGGGTCGTGGGGGGCGGGGGTGCTGGCCGGGGTCGCGTCCTCGATCTGGCCGACGATCAGCGGCAGCATGGCGGTCCCCATGGCGCTTTGGCTGTCGGCGGCCGGGGCCGGTTTCCAGGCCAGGGTGTCGAATGCCCCGCAGTTGTCGCAGACCGGGGTCCAGCTGGCGTGGATCTGGTGGCAGTTCTCACAGGTCCATTGCGGGCCGCGCGGCGCGGTGACGGCGCGGGCCAGCCAGCCCTTGACGATCGCGTCCGAAGCCCCCTCGCCGCGTTCGATTGCCGCCATGATGGTCAGCACGCGCGCATCGGGATTTTCCGTGGCCAGGTTGCCCAGGGACCGGCGCGCTTCGGGGAAATCCTCGGCGGCGATGTTCAGCTCTGCCATCAGCAGGCGGGATTCGCGGTGCGTGGGTGCGGGGGCGACCAGTTTCTGGAACCGCTTGAGACGATCCTTAGGGCTCTCCTCGGGTTCGATCTCGGCGAAGGCACCGGCCAGGTCGGGGTGCGGCGAGGCCTCCCAGGCCTTTTTCAACACGCGGGCGGCGTGGCGCTTGTGGCCGTTTTCGATATAGGACCGCGCGGCCATGACGGCGGCGGGGATCAGGTCGGGCGACAGTTTGTTCGCCTCGATCGCGGCTTCACGGGATTCGATGCTGGCCCCTTCGGCAAAGACGCCCTTGGCCTCGCTCAGCGCGAGTACGGCATCGCGGCGGCGGTGCACGTCGCGCGGCAGGTTGCCGTGACGCAGTTTGGCCTTCAGCGTGGCGCGGGCCCCTTTCCAGTCGCTGCGCTGCGCCTGCAGTTTCAGCAGGGTGTCCTGCACCTCTTCGTGGCCGGGCTTGATGGCAAAGGCCTTTTCCGCCAGCGCCAGCGCGGTGTCGGTGTCACCCTCGGCCAGCTTCTGTTTCATGATCCCGCGCACGCCGACAAAGCGGGTGGAATCGTCAGACAGAAGCTTCTTGTAGGCCTGTTCGGCCTTGCGCTTGTCGCCGACCATCTCGGCGGCCTGGGCGGTCAGAAGCGTCGTCAGTTCCGGGCGGTGCAGGTATTTCTCGGCCTTGGCGGCCTTGGACATGGCGCGCCGCCCCTCGCCCGAGGCCAGCGCCATCATGCCCTCGCTCAGCGCGTCAAAGCCCTTGCGTTCGCGGTTGCGGTCGAAATAGCGCGACAGGGCGGTTTCATCGCCGTTGATGAACCGCAGCAGCGCGATGACCAGCGCGAACAGCTTGAGGAACAGCCAGACCGCAAAGATCAGCACGATGGCCGCGATCACCGCCTTCAGCGGGGTCAGGTTGACCTCGATCCCGCCCATGGCGATGCGCACGCCGCCCTGCATGTCCAGCAGGTAGCTTGCCCCGAGGGTTGCGGCCGCCACCAGCGCGACGAAAACGACTATCTTCACAAGAGACCAGAGCATCGGCGGCGTTCCTTAGTTCGAATTCAGTTCGGCCAGCAGACCGTTGGCGGCCTGGGTCGCGGCCAGGCGGGTTTCGGCCCGGGCGGTCCAATCGGCCAGCTCGGCGCGGGCGGGTTCGGGCAGCGCCTTGATTTCCGTCAGGGCCGTGGCCAGATCGCCCTGGGTCACCGCGGCCTCGGCCCGGCTAAGCACCGCGTCGGGATCATCGCCTTCGCGCGGGTTCAGCGACCGGACCCCCAGCTGGGTGCGGAAGAAGTCCCCGACCGAGGAATTGCCCGCCCCACGGGTCACGGCCAGCGCGTTGCGCGCGGCCTCGGGGAAGTCGGCGCGCAGGTCCGACAGGGTGGCGACCCCTTCGGCATTGGCCGACAGCGCATCGGGGATCTGGGTGCCGGTGGTCGAAAGATTATCCAGCGCCTCGGCAAAGCCGTCCCCGTTGTCCAGCGCGGACAGCACGCGGGTCACGGCGGCCCGCGCCTGGGTTTCCGAAGACCGCGCGGCCGCGTCGGCCTTCATCGCTTCGGCCTGGGCGACCATGCCTTCGACTTCTTCGCGCTGCTGGCGCATGGCGTCCTGCAGGCGGGTCAGCTCGGCCTCGTAGGCGGAGATCGCCTGATCCGAAACGCCGCCTTCTATCGGGGCCTTTTCGACCTCGGCCATGCGGTCGGTCAGTTCGACCAGCTGCAGGGCAATGCCTTCGACACGGTCAGAGAGTTCGGCAATGGCGGCCACGTTGGTTTCAGTCGAGGCGGTCACCGGGGCCAGATCGGCGGCGGGCGGGATGGCTGCGCGCAATTCCGCGATCACCTGTTCCTGTGCCTCGATCTTGGCCTGCAGGTCCGCGTTTCCGCCCAGGCCGGGGATCGCGCCGCCGGTGCCCAGGGCTGCGGCAAAGCCCAGCCCGGCGGCGACAACACCGCCCAGGGCCAGCGGCAGGAAGCCGCCGCGCTTTTCGACCACCACTTCGCGGGTGACCTCTTCGGGTTTTTCCAGGATCGGCGGGGTGTCTTCTGCGGGGGTGTCGGCACCGCCCGTATCTTCGCCATCGGTGTCGATACGGTCGTCTTCGCCGGCAACCGTGGTCGCCGTATCGGGCGCGTCGTCGCCAAAGGCTTCGTCGCGGTCGGGTTCGGGAAGATCGATGCTGTCGGTTGTCTCGGCGGGCGGCACCGTGTCGCCCGCAGGCTCGACCGGATCGGCGGGCAGGGTTTCTTCGGCCTGGGTCTGGGCCGTTTCATCGTCGATCCCCTTGGGGTTTTCGACATTGGCCACCTGGGGAACTTTCTTATCCGCCACTAAAATCGTCCTTTCGAATCCCTGCTTTGCAATTGCAGCAACAGCACCTTAGTCCGCGCCCCCTATCCCCTCAACCCGCCGAAGGGTCGCATCCACGGCATCTGCCATGGCCCGCGCATCAGGAGAGGTCGCGATGCTTCTAGATTTGGCATCGATCGCCGCTGCGGCAAGGTCTGCGTTGCGGCTGATTAAGATCAGGTGAACCTGCGCGCCCTTCGGACATAGCGCGGCAAAGCGGGCCGCCGTGCGCGGGGAATAGAGCGGAACGATGACCGGGGCGGGGCCCGACAGCAGCTGCCGCGCCTCATCGCTCAGATCGCAAAGATCCTGGGCATAGATCACCGCCGCATCGGTCGGCAGGCCAGCGGCGGTCAGCCGGGGGGCGATGTCGCCCCGGGCGCTTTCCCCGCGCAGGTGCAGGATTGGCGCCTCGGGGGGATTGGCGCGCAGATCGGCCACCAGCGCCTCGGCATCGCCGCCGCTGGCGCGGGCGGGATGGCCGGCGTCCCGGGCGGCGCGGGCGGTGGCCTCGCCCACACAGACGGCGGGCAGTTTCGGGCCGTTCAGCGCCGCATAGGCCCGCACCCCGTTGCGCGAGGTGAAGATCAGGCTGCGATAGCGGGTCATGTCGGGCAGATCGCCTGCCGCACGGATCGCCAGCAAGGGCGAGACAACGACCCCGCATCCGGTCCGCGCCGCAAGGTCACGGGCGGTGTCGGCCCCTTCGGGCGCGGGCCGCGTCATCAGGATCACCGGGCGCATGGTGGGGCGCATCATCCTGTCGTCCTCCCTTGGGTCGACGGTGTCGGGCCATTGTTTCAGGGTCCCTGCGGTGTTACCTGCGGGACAGGTTTCATGCAATCGGCGGACGAAGATGTCGCAACTGACGATCCTCGGGCTGGAAAGCTCTTGCGACGATACGGGCGCGGCGGTGGTGCGCGGCACGCCCGGCGACGCGACTGTATTGTCTTCGGTGGTCGAGGGGCAGAATTCCCTGCACGAGGCCTTCGGCGGCGTCGTGCCCGAAATCGCCGCCCGCGCCCATGCGGAACGGATCGACGTGGTGGTGCGCCATGCGCTGGAACGCGCCGGCATTTCCCTTTCGGATCTGGATGGCGTGGCCGTGACCGCGGGTCCGGGGCTGATCGGCGGGGTCATGTCGGGCGTGATGTGCGCCAAGGGCATTGCGATCGGGGCGGGCCTTCCGCTGATCGGGGTGAACCACCTGGCAGGCCATGCGCTGACGCCGCGGCTGACCGATGGCGTGGCCTTCCCCTATCTGATGCTGCTGGTGTCGGGCGGGCATTGCCAGTTCCTGCTGGTGCGCGGCCCCGAGGATTACAGCCGCCTCGGCGGCACCATCGACGACGCCCCGGGCGAGGCCTTTGACAAGACCGCGCGGCTTCTGGCCCTGCCCCAGCCTGGCGGCCCCTCGGTCGAGGCGGCGGCGCTTGATGGCGATCCCAAACGCTTTCGCTTTCCCCGGCCCCTGCTGGACCGGCCGGGATGTGACATGTCATTCTCGGGGCTGAAGACCGCGCTGCTGAGGACGCGGGACGAGGTGATGGACGACAACCGGCTGAAGGCCTCGGACCGGGTGGATCTGTGCGCCGGGTTCCAGGCCGCCGTGGTCGATGTGCTGGTCGAAAAGACCCGCCGCGCCCTGGCAATCTATTTGCAGGATGCGCCCGCCGTGCCGGTGCTGGCCGTTGCCGGGGGTGTCGCCGCAAACAAGGCCATTCGCGCTGGATTAGAGACTGTTTGTGACCAGATGTCCGTTCAGTTCACCGCCCCGCCGCTGGCGCTATGTACCGACAATGGCGCGATGATCGCCTATGCGGGGCTTGAGCGTTTCGCAGGCGGTGCGCAGGATGACATGACCCTGGCCGCCCGGCCCCGCTGGCCCTTGGATCAGGCGGCGGCGGGCATGCTGGGCGGCGGCAAGAAAGGACCCAAGGCATGACAAGCGTGATCGGTGCGGGTGCATTTGGCACGGCCTTGGCGATTTCCCTGGGCCGGGCCGGGACGGTGACGCTTTGGGCACGGGATGCGGATCAGGTGGCGGCGATGGTGCAGGCGCGGGAAAACGCCGCCCGCCTGCCCGGCATTGCCTTCCCCGACGCGCTGGCGCTGTCAGACGATGCCACCGCCCTGCCCGAAGGCCCCGTGCTGCTTGCCGTGCCGATGCAGAAACTGCGCGACGCCCTGCGCGACCTGCCGGATTTCGGCACCCGCCCCCTGGTCGCCTGCTGCAAGGGGATCGAGCTGACGACCGGCCAAAGCCCCACCCAGGTCATCGCCGAAATGCGCCCCGACGCCCCCGCCGCGATCCTGACGGGTCCGTCCTTTGCCCAGGACATCGCGCGCGGTCTGCCGACCGCCCTGACCCTGGCCTGCGCCGATGAAACCACCGGAAAAGCCCTGCAACAGAGCCTGACCACCCCGAATATCCGGGTCTATCGCACCACCGATGTGCCGGGGGCGGAAATCGGCGGCGCGGTGAAGAACGTCATGGCCATCGCCTGTGGCGCGGCCATCGGAGCGGGGCTGGGCGACAGCGCCCGCGCGGCGCTGATGACGCGGGGCTATGCGGAAATGCAGCGCATGGCGCTGGCGCTTGGAGCGCAGGCGGATACGCTGGCCGGGCTTTCGGGCTTCGGGGATCTGGCGCTGACCTGTACGTCGGACCTGTCGCGGAACTTCCGCTTTGGCCTGTCGATCGGGCGGGGCGAAGCGTTCGACCCCTCGGTCACGGTCGAGGGCGCGGCAACCGCGCGCGCCCTGCAGGCGCGGGCGCGGAAAATGCAGATTGATATGCCGATCACCGACGCTGTTGTCGGTCTGATCGACGGAAACCTGGACGTGGGCCGCGCGATGGCGCTGCTTCTGTCGCGTCCCTTGAAGGAGGAATGACAATGCTGGTTGCCCTGATGGCCCATGACAAACCCGGTGCGCTGGACGTGCGCAAAGCCAACCGTGACGCGCATCTTGCCTATATCAAGGACACCGGCGTCGTCGCGCAGGCGGGCCCCTTTCTGGATGCCGATGGCCAGATGTGCGGATCGCTGGTGATCCTGGACGTCGAGGACATGGCCGCGGCCGAGGCCTGGGCAGCGGGCGATCCCTATGCCAAGGCGGGCCTCTTCGACAGCGTCACCCTGAAGACCTGGAACCGGGTGATCGGCTGATGCGCTATTGGCTGTTCAAATCCGAACCCGACACCTGGGGCTGGGATGACCAGGTCGCCAAGGGTGAGGCGGGCGAAGAATGGGACGGGGTGCGCAACTACCAGGCCCGCAACTTCATGCGCGAAATGAAGCTGGGCGATCTTGGCTTCTTCTATCACAGCCAGAAAACCCGCGAGATCGTCGGCATCGTCGAGATCTGCGCCGAGGTACATCCCGACAGTTCCACCGATGATCCCCGCTGGGAATGCGTGGACATCAAGGCGGTCAAGCCGGTGCCGCGCCCCGTCACCCTGGACCAGATCAAGGCGACGCCCGAACTGGCCGAAATGGTGCTGGTCAAAAGCTCTCGGCTGTCGGTTCAGCCGGTCACGCCCGAGGAATGGGACCTGATCTGCAAGATGGGCGGTCTTTAACACTCGCCAGATCCTGGTGCGCGGGCCTATGGTTGATCCAGGTAAACGCGATCAGGAGGGTGAGATGGGCGCGATTGCAGTATTGGTGGCCGCCGTGGCGGGATTTGCCTTTGGGGCGGTCTGGTACATGACTTTGTCGAAACCCTGGATGGAGGCCGCGGGTGTGCCCGTGGGTGCGGACGGACGTCCGGCCAACGGCGGGTCGAAGACGCCTTTCATCATTGCCGGGATCGCGATGATCCTGGTGGCCGGGATGATGCGGCACATGTTCGCCATGGCCGGGATCGACGGCGCGGTGAAGGGGCTGGTGGCAGGTCTGGGCGTCGGCCTGTTCTTCATCACCCCCTGGGTTGCGATGAATTATGCCTATGCCATGCGGCCCGCACGGCTGACCCTGATCGACGGCGGCTATTCCGTTCTGGGCGCGGGCGTCATCGGGCTGGTGCTGGGGCTGTTCTAAGGGAAACCCCCTTAGTCAGAGCCGCTTTTCGAAATAGACACGGTCGAAACCGTCTTCGCTTTTCCGGGCGGTTTCGGCGTATCCCAGGCGCGGATAGAGGGTCAGGTTCCCCTCCATCTTCACGTTGGTGTACAGCTTGACGGTCTGCAGCCCTTCTTCGCGGGCGGCCTTTTCGCAGTGCTCGATCAGCTTGCGGCCCAGCCCCTGCCCCGCCGCCTCGGGCAGAAGGGCCACGATATCCAGATGCATCGCCCCTGCTTCGGCGTGATAGGCGATGAACCCCTGAAAGCTGCCATCCCCGGTCTCAATCACATGGACATCGCCGGCCTCGACCAGGGCGGCGTAGTCGGCGTGCATGGGTGCGGGATCCTGACCCATGTCCAGCCGATAGCCGGAAAAGGCCTGAACGGCGCAGTCACGCAGAAGGGGCAGGTCATCCAGGGTGGCAGGGCGGATCATGGCGATATCCGTGAAACAGGGTCGAAAGAGGGGGGCAAAAAACAAGGGCCCGACAAGGTCGGACCCCCGCGTGTCACTGGTCGGACAGGCAATCAGCCGTAGACGGATTCCTTGCCGAAATGCTTGACCAGCATGTAATAGACCACCGCGCGGTACTTGTTGCGGTTGGATTTGCCGTAGGTCTCGATCACGCTGTCGATGGCTTCCATCAGCGCGGGGCTGTCGGCCAGGCCCAGCTTCTTGATCAGGAAGTTTTCCTTCACCGTCTCAAGTTCGCCTTCCTGGCTGGCCGCCACGGTCGAGGCGTCGGCGTTGTAGATCGACGGACCGCAGCCGATGGTCACCTTGGTCAGCAGATCCATGTCGGGGGTCATCCCGCACTTTTCCTTCAGGTCTTCCGCGTATTGCGCGATCAAATCGTCACGTTTGCCCATATCTGTCCCTTCCAATGATCGGCCGCCTTAATCCTTGATCACGGCCCTGCGCATATGACCCTATCGCGCCTCATGTCTGGGTAAAGAAAAAAAACCCGCGCCACCGCAGATCGGCCGGTTACGGGGCGTCAGGGCGGTCGCGTCGGTCTTGCGGGCACGAAAAAACCCCCGGACGGTCGCCCGGGGGTTTCGATTCAGCCGATTGAGCCAGCCGCTTGGGGCAGGATCAATAGCGGTAGTGTTCCGGCTTGAACGGGCCTTCGGGCGTGACGCCGATGTAATCTGCCTGCTCCTTGTTGAGCGAGGACAGCTTGACCCCGATGCGGTCCAGATGCAGGCGCGCGACCTTTTCATCCAGGTGCTTGGGCAGGATGTAGACCTTGTTCTCGTACTGGTCGCCCTTGGTGAACAGTTCGATCTGCGCCAGCACCTGGTTGGTAAAGGACGCCGACATCACAAAGGACGGGTGGCCGGTGGCGTTGCCCAGGTTCAGCAGGCGGCCTTCGGACAGCAGGATGATGCGATTGCCGTTCGGCATCTCGATCATGTCCACCTGTTCCTTGATATTCGTCCACTTGTGGTTGCGCAGGTTGGCGACCTGGATTTCGTTGTCGAAGTGGCCGATGTTGCCGACGATCGCCATGTCCTTCATCGCGCGCATATGCTCGATCCGGATGACGTCCTTGTTGCCGGTGGTGGTCACAAAGATGTCGGCGATGCCGACGACCTCTTCCAGGGTGGTGACCTGGTAGCCGTCCATCGCGGCCTGAAGCGCGCAGATCGGGTCGATTTCCGTCACGATCACACGGGCACCCGCACCGGACAGCGACGCGGCCGAACCTTTGCCCACATCGCCATAGCCGCAGACCACGGCGACCTTGCCGGCCATCATGGTGTCGGTGGCGCGGCGGATGCCGTCGACCAGAGATTCCTTGCAGCCGTACTTGTTGTCAAACTTCGACTTGGTGACGCTGTCGTTGACGTTGATCGCCGGGAAGGGCAGCTGACCGTCGCGCACCAGCTGGTACAGGCGGTTCACGCCGGTGGTGGTTTCTTCGGACACGCCCATGATCGCGTCGCGCGTCTTGGTGAACCAGCCCGGCGAGGCCGCCATGCGCTTGGCGATCTGCTTCTTGATCACCTCTTCCTCTTCGGACGAGGGCACGGGGATGATGTCTTCGCCCGCTTCGGCGCGTGCGCCCAGCAGGACGTAAAGCGTTGCGTCGCCGCCATCGTCCAGGATCATGTTCGGGCCGTCCGCGAACATGAAGGATTTGTCCAGGTAATCCCAATGCTCTTCCAGGGTCTGGCCCTTGATCGCGAAGACCGGCACGCCTGCTTCGGCGATTGCGGCGGCTGCGTGGTCCTGGGTCGAGAAGATGTTGCACGACGCCCAGCGGACATCGGCACCCAGGGCGACCAGGGTTTCGATCAGCACGGCGGTCTGGATCGTCATGTGCAGCGATCCGACGATGCGCGCGCCCTTCAGCGGCTTCGCGTCACCGTATTCCGAACGCAGGGCCATCAGCCCGGGCATTTCCGTTTCCGCGATGTCGAGTTCCTTGCGGCCGAATCCGGCCAGAGAGATGTCTTTGACGATGTAGTCGGCCATCGGATTGCTCCTGCAAAATGGGTCGGATGCGGCCTAGCACCCCCACCCCTGATGGGCAAGCAAAGCCACCCGTCACGCCCCCTTTTGGCGCAAAAGCATGAACAGTTTGTTGTGATTTTAAAGATAATCATGGATTACCCTGGCGTCGCTTTTTCGATAGGAAAAGGACATTGCATATTTTGGGGGACGAAATGTCTTTTCTGACGAAATTCAAACGGGGTCTTGCGACCCTGACCACCACCTTCACCCTGGCGCTTGGCCTGGCCAGCGTCACCGCCACCGACGCCCAGGCTGTCGGCATCCCGCACCTGGCCTATGCCAATGCGTCGGGCAGCTTCATGCTGGACAACAACGCCGTTGACGAAACCTTTGCCCTGGGTCTGGGCGGCACCTTCAGCGCCGGTTTCGATCCGCTGCAGATGTCCGGTGTGACCGCATCCACCGTTCTGGAAGTGACCGGGTCGCTGGACATCACCAGCCCCTTCGGCCCGATGTCGTTTTCCGACAGCACCCTGATCACCGCCGGCGCACTGGCCGGACTGCTGAACAACATCCTGTCGAACTCGGTCGTGAGCGGGCTGATCAGCCACATCCTGTCGAACGATCCGGCGGGCTATCCGCTGCTGGGCGGCACGCTGACGTCGAACTATTCGAACGTCGTCACCGGCCCGACCGACATCACCGGCGACTTTACCCTTGGCTACGCCCACAACCAGACCGCGCTGCCCGGCCTGCCGAGCATCCTGGTGCCCGGCAGCTTCAGCGCCGCGCTGACCATCGACGTGGTGCCCCCGGCGGTTCCGCTGCCCGCGACCCTGCCGCTGATGCTGGCCGGTTTCGGCGGCCTCGTCGCCCTGCGGCGCAAGCGCGGCTGACCCGAGCAACGCCCTGACCTGACCAATGAAAGGACGGCTTCGGCCGTCCTTTTCTTTTGGCCGCGCCTGTGGTGAAACCGGGGCAGTGCGGAACGGGGCATCGCGGAACAGGGATCAGCGGATGGCGAAACAGACACGGGCATGGCAGCGGATGCTTTCGGGGCGTCGGCTGGACCTTCTGGACCCGACCCCGGTGGACATCGAGATCGAGGACATCGCCCATGGCCTTGCCTTCGTCGCGCGCTGGAACGGGCAGACTCAGGGCGATTACCCCTATTCCGTGGCCGAACATTCACTGCTGGTCGAGGCGCTGTTTTCCCGGATGGAGCCGAAGGCCACCCCCTCGGACAAGCTGAACGCGCTGCTGCACGACGCGCCGGAATACGTGATCGGCGACATGATTTCGCCGGTCAAGGCCGCGGTGGGGCCGGGCTATGGCGCGCTGGATGATCGTCTGACCGCCGCGATCCACATCCGCTTTGGCCTGCCCGCGCAGACGCCGGTGAAGCTGAAGAAGAAGATCAAGAAGGCCGATACGGTTTCAGCCTGGATGGAGGCGGTGCAGATCGCCGGGTTCTCCATCGGTGAGGCCGACAAGATCTTTGGCCGCCCCGATGCCGCGCTGATCGAGGGGCTGGACATCCACCTGCGCCCGCCGGTCGAGGTGCGCCGCGATTTCACCGCCCGCCACGCCGAACTGCTGAAGGAGATGAGCTGATGCATATCCGCCGCGCGGGGCGACTGGACGCACGGGCCATGGCCGACCTGCTGAACGAGGTCATCGCGATTGGCGGCACCACGGCTTACGTCGATCCGGTCAATGCCGATTATCTGACGGCGCGCATGGCCGAAGATCATGCCATCTGGCATCTGGCTGAAGATGACGCCGGTGAATTGCTGGGTTTTCAGTGGGTGTCACCAATGGAAGGCACGGATGAATTCGTCGCTGAAATCGCCACCTTCGCCCGTGCGGGCCGCACCGGGCTGGGCATCGGATCGGCGCTGTTCGAGGCCACCAAAGCCGCCTGCATCGCCGAGGGTTACAACTGGATCCGCGCCAATATCCGTGCCGACAATGCGGGCGGTCTGGCCTATTACCAGTCGCGCGGGTTTGAGGATTACGGCCGGATCGAAGGCCACCGGATGGGCAACGGTCAGGTCGTGGACAAGGTGCTGAAGCGGTACGAGCTGCGCTGAGGCGCGATCAGTCCTCGGGGTTTGGCGTGACGGGACGCGCGCGAAGGACCGGGCCCTGATGCGCCACCGCGGCGGCGGGTTTTCCGAACGAGGGTTCGCGCCGGTCCTTTGCCTGCGCCGAAGGTCCAACCGAAGCAGGGGCCGTTGCCACCACCGCAGACCGGGCGCTTTTCTTCAGGCTGGCGTCAATGCTTTTCAACGATCCCCGCATGTCCGAAATCATCAGGATCGGCGCAAAAGCCATGACCGAGAAGACAAAGCTGACGCCAAAACCGATCAGCGCACCGGCCACACCAGCCTGAAAATACCCGATCGCCGTGGCGACGATCAGCAGCACCCAAAGCGCGACTTCCGCAAGGACATCGTAGGATCTGATGATGACCCGGATCATGAGCATTCTCCCGCAGGTTGGACCGGCCCGGGCAAGGGCCAGACCCGCCCAATACCCTTGGACGGGGCCACTGCGAAGAGGGGGATGGATCACATCAGCGTGGTGAGCGTTTGGCCAGGATGCGCTGCAGCGTACGGCGGTGCATGTTCAGGCGCCGGGCGGTTTCGCTGACGTTGCGGTCGCACAGCTCGTACACCCGCTGGATATGTTCCCAACGGACTCGGTCCGCGCTCATCGGGTTTTCCGGCGGCGGGGGCAGTTCGTCCCCACGGGCCAGCAGGGCGTTGGTGATATCGGTGGCATCGGCGGGTTTCGCCAGATAGTCGGTCGCGCCGATCTTGACCGCGGCCACGGCCGTGGCGATGGCCCCGTAACCGGTCAGCACGACGATGCGGCTGTCGGGACGCTTTTCGCGCAGCACCTCGACCACGTCGAGCCCGTTGCCGTCCCCAAGCCGCAGGTCGCAGACCGCATAGGCGGGCGGACGGTTGGTGACGATGGCCTTGCCGGCGGCGACGCTGTCGGCGGTCTCGACTTCGAAACCGCGTTTCTCCATCGCCTTGGCCAGCCGTTTCAGAAACGGTTCGTCGTCATCCACCAGCAGGAGGGTCTTGTCCTCGCCCAGATCCAGCTCTTCAGCCATGCGACAGGTCTCCTGCTTGTGTGCCTTTTTAAGGTCTTACGGTTCTACCTTGCGTCCGGATCAGCGTCAAATGTCGGAACGTCCTACATCGCGTCCAGGAAACAGCCGATCTGCTCGGCCATCTTGTCGGCGGGAATGTCGCGGCGGAAGAATTCAACAAAGCCTTCGCCGGGCAGCGTCAGGTAGGAAAAGGTCGAGTGGTCGACCAGGTAATAGTCGTCGCCATCTTCAGACGGCTGCTTCTTGAAATAGGTGCGATAGGCCTTGCTGGCGGCGGCGACCTGTTCCGGCGATCCGGTCAGACCCAACATGCGGGGATGCAGGTAGTCGGTGAAATCGGCCAGCTGTTCGGGGGTGTCACGCTCCGGGTCGATCGAGATGAAGACCGGCTTCACGATCTTGCCCTGCTCTTCCAGGATGGTGACGGCCTCGGCGTTGCGGGCGGCGTCATAGGGGCAGATGTCGGGGCAATAGGTATAGCCAAAGTAGATCAGCGTGGGTTCGTCGATCACATCGACATCCGTCACCGTCTGGCCGGTTTCATCCACCAGCGTGAAGGGCCCGCCGATCTGACCCGCGCCACCGGCCACCGCACTGGCGCGGCACTGGGCGAACCGGTCATCCGCACCGCGTCCCATGGTGACGACATAAATTGCGCCGCACAGGGCAATGACAAGAATGGCCGAAAGGATGGCGATGATACGGGTCATGTCTGTCCCTTGGTGTGATTGCGCGTTCGTGGTGGCACACATATCAAGGGGGGGACAGGGTGCAATTGAGACAAGAGAGCACATCCACCATGGCAAACACAGACTTTCCAGTGCTCAAAGGCCAGGAACGGGGCAATTGGATCCGTCTGCGCACGATCACATTGTTGCGATGGGGCGCAATCTTCGGCCAGCTGGCCGCGCTTCTGGTGGCGCAGCATATCTACGGGCTGGCGCTGGAATACGGTCTTTGCTTCATGGTCGTCGGCGTTTCGGTGATCGGCAACCTGGTCGCCAGCTTCGTCTTTCCCGAAAGCAAACGCCTGTCCGAGGCCGAGAACCTGCTGATCGTTCTGTTCGATCTGGTGCAGCTGGGGCTTCTGCTGTTCCTGACGGGGGGGCTGCACAATCCCTTCTCGATCCTGGTGATCGGGCCGGTGACCGTGTCGGCCATGGCGCTGACGGGCCGGTCGACGATCTTCATCGGCACCATCGCCATCACCATCGTCACACTTCTGGCCGAGGTGCATCTGCCCCTGCGGACCTCTCAGGGGTTCATCCTGCAGGTCGCGGATGTCTTTCTGTTCGGGCAATGGCTGGCGATCGTGATCTCGGTCATCTTCCTGGGCATCTATTCCCGCTGGATCGCGACCGAGATGCATTCCATGTCCGACGCACTTCAGGCGACGCAGATGGCGCTGGCGCGGGAACAGAAGCTGACCGACCTGGGCGGCGTGGTGGCCGCCGCCGCGCATGAACTGGGCACGCCGCTGGCCACGATCAAGCTGACCTCGTCCGAGCTGGCCGAGGAGCTGGACGACCGCCCCGACCTGGCCGAGGACGCGCGGCTGATCCGCGATCAGGCCGACCGGTGCCGCGACATCCTGCGGTCGATGGGGCGCGCCGGGAAGGATGACCTTCACCTGCGGCAGGCCCCGCTGAGCACGGTGATCGAAGAAGCCGCCGAACCGCATGTGAACCGGGGCAAGGCGGTGCATTTCGGCTTTGGCCCGGAAGAGGGCGGCGATCCCCTGCCGCCGTCGATCCTGCGCCAGCCCGAGCTGATCCACGGGCTGCGCAACCTGATCCAGAACGCAGTGGATTTCGCCGAGGCCAACGTCTGGGTCGAGGCACAGTGGTCCGCCGATGTCATCGCCATCCGCATCATGGACGACGGGCGGGGTTATGCGCCGCAGGTCATCGGGCGGATCGGCGATCCCTTTGTCCGTCGCCGCCGCTCGGCCCCTGATCCGACGCAGCGCCCGGGGTACGAAGGCATGGGCCTTGGGTTGTTCATCGCCAAGACGCTTCTGGAACGCACGGGGGCGGAGCTGAGCTTTGCCAACGGTGTCGACTGGTTCGGCCGGTTGGGCACCAATTCGGAACGCACCGGCGCGGTGGTCGAGGTCGTCTGGCCCCGCACCAAGATCGACGCCGTGGCAGGCGTCAACGCCATCCCCGTCGGAGAAAATCCCACCTTCACCGGTTGACGCTTAATAACGTCAGGTTATTGTGTTTACCGATCGTAAACTAATTTGGCGTCTTGTTAAGGTTGTGTTTCTGGGTGGCGATCATGGCTCTTGGCCTATGGGATTTCCTGTTGATCTGCGTCGTCTGTGTGCTGACGGCACTTCTGGTTCTGCCGGTGCTCTGGCGCCAACTGGACAAGCGGTCTTCGGGTCAGGGCGACGCCGGTGCGCTGCGCCTTGCCAACGGCCGCGTGGTGGAATGCGACGCGTCCTTGCAGCTGCAACTGGACGGTGACGGATGGACCGGCGATCTTCGGGATCTCAGGCCCTATTTCTCGTTCCGGTTCAGCGGTCTGCCCGTGACCTTCCCGGTCTATCATGCCGACGGCAGTTGGAGCTTTCAGCCCCATTCGCCCTCTGATCCCGCGGTCCTTCTGGTGGTACGCAAGGGCGGCGTGCTGTCGATCGTGCTGGATGACCCCGGCAGCACCCAGACTATGGCGGATCATGTCACGGCTTTTCGCGCCTATGTGCACAGGATGGCCAAGTGGATTTCCGATGCGACCCCGCATCCCAACTGGATGCTGGATCCAGATGGCAAGGTCATCTGGTCTAATCTTGCCTACAAGGCGCTGAAGCGGCATGCAGCCGAGCCGGCCGCCGAAGATCTGCCTGTCCTGCGCTGCGGGCAGGAAGACGCCCCCTATACCGAACGCCATCAGAACCGCGTGCGGTTCCGTACAAGGGATGACCTGCCGGACCGCTGGTATGATGTCACCGTCTCGCCCAGGCGGGGGCTGACCCTGTACCTCGCCACCGATGTCACGGCCGTGGTGAAGGCCGAAAAGGCGCAGCGGTCTTTCGTGCAGACCCTGACCAAGACCTTCGCCCAGCTGTCGACCGGGCTGGCGATCTTTGATCGCAACCGGCGGCTGGCACTGTTCAATCCGGCGCTGATCGACCTGACGTCTCTGTCGCCGGAATTCCTGTCGGCCCGGCCCAATTACCAAAGCTTTTTCGACAAGCTGCGGGATGAGATGATCATGCCCGAGCCGCGCAATTATTCGAACTGGCGCGACCAGATCTTGGACCTGATCTCGCGCGCCGAAAGCGGCCAGTACGAAGAAACCTGGAACCTGGCGCAGGGCAAGACCTATCGGGTCACCGGGCGGCCGCATCCCAACGGGGCCGTCGCCTTCCTGTTCGAAGACATCAGCGCCGAGGTCACGCTGACCCGCCGGTTCCGCGAACAGCTGGACATCGCCCAGGCGGTGATGGAGTCGCTGGATGACGCGATCGCCGTCTTCTCGCCCCAGGGGGTGCTGAGCTATACGAACCCCGCCTACCAGGATCTTTGGGGGATCAGCGGCGGGGCGACGCAGCTGGACCAGAAGGTGGCGGATGTCTCGTCCCATTGGCAAAAGGTCTGCGGCCCCGATCCCACCTGGGGCGATTTCCGCGATTTTGTCGTCGGCTTCGGGGACCGCTGCGAATGGGACGCCCGCGTCAGGATGAGCGATGGCCGCCAGATGGATTGCCGTTTCAAGCCGCTGCAGGGCGGGGCAACGCTGGCAACCTTCCGTATCCTTCAGACCCGGGTGCCGCTGCAGGAAATCAGCTCCTACTCCTGACGCTTGTGCTTGCGGCCCGGGGCGGCACAAGTAATGTCGGCCTATGTCGGAATTCAGCCATGTCGTCCTGTCCCGAACCGCGGACCAGACTGCCGCGCTTGCGCAGCACATCGGCGCGGGCCTGCGGCCGGGCGACGTTCTTCTTCTGGAAGGGCCGGTCGGGGCTGGCAAAAGCCATTTTGCCCGCGCCCTGATCCTGTCGCTGCTTGAGGTGCCCGAGGACGTGCCCTCGCCCACCTTCACGCTGGTTCAGACCTACGACACCCCCCGGGGCGAGGTCTGGCATTCCGACCTGTACCGCCTGTCCAGCCCGGACGAGGTGATCGAACTGGGCCTGACCGAGGCCTTCGAGGACGCGATCTGCCTGGTGGAATGGCCCGACCGTCTGGGCGATCTGTTGCCCGAAGGCGCCCTGCGCATTGCGCTTTCGCCCGAGGGCGACGATATCCGCCGCATCACCCTGACCGGCCCCGCGCGCTGGCAGTCGCTTCTGGAGGATGCCGATGTCTGAGACCCCTTCTGAGACCCCCCGCGAGACGCTGAAACAGGCGTTCCTGGACACGACCCCCTGGGCACAGGCGGAACGGTGGATGATCGCCGGCGATGCCTCGAACCGGAAATACGACCGGCTGCGGATGGGCGACGACACCGCCATCCTGATGGACGCCCCGCCCGAGAAGGGCGAAGACGTCGCGCCCTTTGTTGCCGTTGCGGATTACCTGACCGGGCTTGGCCTGTCGGCCCCGAAGATCCTGGCCCGCGACATGGCGCGCGGTTTTCTTCTGCTGGAAGATCTGGGCGACGATCTGTTTGCGCGGGTGGCCGTGGCTGATCCCGCGCTGGAAACCCCGATGTACCGCGCCGCCATCGACGCGCTGATCGCCCTGCACCGCGCCGATCCGATGCCGGGGCTTGCCGCCTATGACGCCGGGGTGATGACCCCCCTCGCCGCGCTGGCCTATGACTGGTACCTGGCCGAAAGCCTTGGTGCCCGTCCGGACGCTCGCGCGGAATTCTGCACGGCGATGGGGCCGCTTCTGGCCGGTCACGCTGCAACCGACGTCACCATCCTGCGCGATTACCATGCCGAGAACCTGCTGTGGCTGCCCCACCGCGATGATGCCGCACGGGTCGGATTACTGGACTTCCAGGACGCGATGCTGGGCGATCCGGCCTATGATCTGGTCTCGCTTCTGATGGATGCGCGTCGCGATGTCCCGCCCGCGCTGGCCGATGAGATGATCGGTTACTATACGCAGGCGTATGGCCTGGACCGCGCGGCGTTCGAGACCCGCTATCACGTGGTCGGTGCCCAGCGGAACCTGCGCATCCTGGGTGTCTTCGCCCGGCTGTCCCGCCGCGATGGCAAAAAGCATTATGTCGATCTGATCCCGCGCGTCTGGGATCACCTGATGGTCAACCTTGCGCATCCCGCGCTGGCCCCGGTCGCCGCGCTGATCAAGCGCGATCTGCCCGCGCCGGATGCGCAGATCCTGGACAGGTTGCGCCGATGATGCCCGATGCACTGATGCTGTTTGCCGCCGGGTTCGGCACCCGGATGGGCGCGCTGACCAAGGATCGGCCCAAGCCTCTGGTCCAGGTCGCGGGGCGTCCGCTGATCGACCATGCGCTGGACCATGCGCGCGGCGTGATCACCGGACCGAAGGTTGCCAACCTGCATTACCTGCCCGACCAGCTTGAAGATCATCTGGCCGGCACCGATGTGCATTGCCTGCGCGAAGGGCCCGAGATCCTGGAAACCGGCGGCGGGCTGCGCAATGCCCTGCCGCTGCTTGGGTCGGGTCCTGTGTTCACGATGAACTCGGATGCCGTCTGGGCCGGGCCGAACCCGCTGCAGATGCTGCGCGATCACTGGCGCGACGGGATGGAGGCGCTGCTGCTGTGCATCGACCCCGCCCGCGCCGTCGGCCATTCCGGCACCGGGGATTTCCTGCCCGGTCCTCCGGTCACGCGCGGCCCGGGGCTGATCTATACCGGGGCGCAGATCCTGCGGACCGAGGGGCTGATGCAGATCGAAGAGGCGTCATTTTCCCTGAACCTGCTGTGGAACGACATGCTAAAGCGCGGCACGCTGCATATTCTTCCATACGATGGCGAATGGTGCGACGTGGGCCGCCCTGAAGGCATCGCCCTGGCCGAGGACATGCTGGCCCGCCATGTTTGATCCATCCGACAAGCCCCGCCTTTTCGGCCTGCCGCCAGGTGCAGATTTTCCCAGCCACCTGGTCGACGGTCTGATCGAACGCGCGGCGCATTTCGGGCCGGACCTGCTGGGCAGGACCACGCTGATCGTCAACACGCGGCGGATGGCGCGGCGGATCCGGGCGCTGTTCGATGCCGGCCCTCCGGGGCTTGTCCCGCGCATCCGGCTGGTCACCGACCTGGGCGAGGATATGGCCCTGTCGCGCATCCCCGCGCCCGTGTCGCCCCTGCAGCGGCGGCTCGAGCTGATCCCCCTGGTCCGCGCCCTGATGGAGCAGGAGCCGGACATCGCCCCGCGCGCCGCCCTGTTCGATCTGGCCGACAGCCTGGCGCGGGTCTTTGACGAAATGCGCGGCGAAGGCGTGTCCTTTGACGCGATCCGCGATCTGGATGTCTCGGCCCATTCCGATCACTGGGCGCGGGCGCTGAAGTTCCTGACCATCGTCGACGCGGTCGAAGATGACACCCCGGTGCCCGACCCATCGGCGCGGATGCGCATGGTGGCCGAAGCCCTGGCAAAGGATTGGGAAACCACCCCGCCCGACGGGCCGGTGATCGTCGCGGGCTCTACTGGGTCGCGCGGGGCGACGAATCTGCTGATGCAGGCGGTGGCGCGGCTGCCGCAGGGGGCCGTGGTGCTGCCCGGTTTCGATTTCGACCTGCCGCATGCGGTCTGGGAAAGGAACCTGAACGACGCCCTGACCGGAGAGGACCACCCCCAGTACCGCTTTGGCCGCTTGATGGCGACGCTTGGGCTGAAACCCCGCGACGTGGCCCGCTGGCGGTCGACCGACCAGAACGACGCGCGCAACCGCCTTTTGTCGCTGGCCATGCGCCCGGCGCCTGTGACGAACCAATGGCTGACCGAAGGCCCGCAGCTGCGTGACCTGGACGTGGCGATGCGCGGGGTCACATTGCTCGAGGCACCTTCGGCCCGGGAAGAGGCGCAGGCGATTGCCCTGCGACTGCGCAAATCGGCCGAGGACGGGCAGCGTGCCGCGCTGATCACGCCCGACCGTCTGCTGGCGCGGCAGGTCAAGGCGGCGCTGGACCGTTGGGACATCCTGCCTGACGATTCCGCCGGTGAACCGCTTAGCCTGACGCCGCCAGGCCGGTTCCTGCGCCAAGTGGCCGAGCTGTGGCACTCCGACGGAACCGCGGGCGATCTGCTGGCGCTGCTGAAACATCCGCTATGCCATTCCGGCGCCGATCGCGGCCCGCACCTGGTGCTGTCCCGCGCGCTGGAGCTTGAGCTGCGGCGCAACGGCCCGCCCTTCCCCGATGCCGACACGATCCGCCGCTTTGCCGCCGAACGGCCCGAGGCGATCGCGCCTGCCTGGGCCGATTGGGTGATCCGGCTGGCGCGTCCGGTCGCGGATCAGGTGATGACGCTTTCCGATCGGCTGGATCATCTGATCGTCCGGGCCGAGGCGTTGTCGCGCGGCTCGACCGCTGATACGGACGGACGGCTGTGGCTGGGCACCGCCGGCGAAGGCGTGCAAGCCAAGATCGCCGACCTGATCGAGGCCGCCCCCGTGACCGGAGAAATCGGGCCGCAGGATTTCTCGAACATGCTGAACGCGGTGCTGCGCGGGGCCGAGGACCGCGACAGCACCACGCCGCATCCCGACATCCTGATCTGGGGCACGCTTGAGGCCCGGGTGCAGGGCGCCGACCTGGTGATCCTGGGCGGTCTCAACGAAGGCACCTGGCCCGAGATGCCGCCCCCCGATCCCTGGCTGAACCGCACCATGCGCGCCCAGGCGGGCCTGTTGCTGCCCGAACGCACCATCGGGCTGTCGGCGCATGATTTCCAGCAGGCCGCCGCCGCACCCGAGGTCTGGATCACCCGCGCCCTTCGGGGAAGCGAGGCGGAAACCGTGGCCTCGCGCTGGCTGAACCGGCTGACCAACCTGCTGACCGGGCTTGGCGCAAGCGGACAGGGCGAATTGGCCGCCGCCCGCGCCCGTGGGGCAGAGTGGCTGCACCTGGTCGAGGCGCTGGACCGGGTCGACAGCGTGCCGCCCGCGCCGCGCCCCTCGCCCAGCCCGCCACCCGCTGCGCGGCCACGCAAGCTGTCGGTGACGCAGATCAAGACGCTGATCCGGGATCCTTATGCGATCTACGCCCGCGAGGTTCTGCGCCTGTCACGGCTGGACCCGCTGATGAAGGAACCCGACGCGCTGGAACGCGGCACCAAGCTGCACAAGGTGATGGAGGTCTTCGTGCCTCAGGTCACCGAAGACCCCAGCCTGCTGACCGAGGATCACCTGATCGCCGTCACGCGCGAAGTTCTGGGCGAAGAAGTCCCCTGGGCCGAGGCGCGGATCCTCTGGCTGGCGAAGATGGCGCGCAATGCCGCCGCTCTGATCGACGGCGAACGCAACCGCCAGGCCGCCGGGCATCCGGTCGGGTACGAGGTCGGCGGGCGCGCCACCCTTTCGGGCACTGGGTTCGACCTGACGGCCAAGGCCGACCGCATCGACCTGGACGCCAATGGCAATGCGCTGATCTACGACTACAAGACCGGGCAGATGTCGTCGCCCAATGCGCAGATGTCCTTTGACCTTCAGCTTCTGCTGATGGCGGCAATGGCGGAACGGGCCGCGTTCCACCAGATCGACCCGCGCCACGTGGTCCGCGCGGCCTTTGTCGGGCTGGGGTCGGACACGAAAGAGGTCGACGCGCCGCTGGACAAGATTTCCTCCGATGAGGTCTGGGCCCGGTTCGAAGGCCTGATCCGGCGTTACCTGGACGACGGCCAGCCCTTTACCGCGCGGCGTGCCATGTTCAAGTCCACGGATCAAAGCGATTACGACCACCTGGCCCGCTACGGCGAATGGGACATCGCCACCCCCGCACGGAAGGAGCCGGTGGAATGATCCGCGACGCGGCAACCCAGCGCCAGGTCGATGCGGCCCGGCCCGATGTCTCGACCTGGCTGGCGGCGAATGCAGGGTCCGGCAAGACGCGGGTGCTGACCGACCGTGTGGCGCGTTTGCTGCTGGATGGCGTGTCGCCGCAGCACATCCTGTGCCTGACCTACACCAAGGCCGCCGCGACCGAGATGCAGAACCGGCTGTTCAAGCGTCTGGGCGCCTGGGCCATGCTGCCCGACGCCGATCTGCGCGCCGAACTGGCCACGCTTGGCGTGGATCAGGGGGTGAACCCGGAAAAGCTGGGCCATGCGCGCACCCTGTTTGCCCGCGCGATCGAAACGCCAGGCGGGCTGAAGATCCAGACGATCCACTCGTTCTGCGCCTCGCTTCTGCGACGCTTCCCGCTAGAGGCCGGGGTCAGCCCCCAGTTTACCGAGATGGAGGACCGCCAGGCCGCGCTGCTGCGTGCCGAGGTGATCGACCGCATTGCCCGCGGTCCTCAGGCGCATCTGCTGGAACGGGTGGCGCTGTTCTATTCCGGCATGTCGATGGAATCGCTTGGCGCCGCGATCACCGGCCACGCCGATCAGCTGGCCCGCCACCCCGGACGCGCCGCCCTGGCCCAGGGGCTGGGCTTACCCGCCGGCTACGACGCCGCCCAGCTGCTGGACGAGGTTTTCCTTGGCACCGAAATGGACGATCTGGCCGCCCTGATCGAGGTCTGCAAAGCCAGCGGGACGAACGATCAGAAGACGGCCGCGAAACTGGCGCAGATCACCGGGCCGAACGCCGCCGCGCTGGCGATCCTGGAAGGGGCCTTCCTGACCGGGGCCGGCGCGAAGGACCCGTTTACCGCCAAGATAGGGTCACTTCCTGCGAAGAAGGCGCAGAAGGACAACCCCGATCTGATGGACCGGATCGACCCGCTGATGGCCCGGGTCGAGACCGCGCGCGACCGGCGTCTGGCGCTGTCGGTGCTGGACAAGACCGAGGCGCTTTATGACCTCGCCACCGTGTTCCTGCGCGACTACGCCCATGCGAAACTGCTGCGCGGGGCGATGGACTTTGACGACCTGATCCTGCGGACGCGGGATCTTCTGACGAACCGCGATGTCTCGGCCTGGGTGCTGTTCCGGCTGGACGGCGGCATCGACCACATCCTGGTGGACGAGGCGCAGGATACCTCGCCCGTGCAATGGCAGGTGATCCAGGCCCTGGCGCGGGAATTCACCAGTGGCGAAGGCGCGCAGGACGACAAGACGCGCACCATCTTCGTGGTGGGCGACAAGAAACAGTCGATCTATTCCTTCCAGGGGGCCGATCCGTCCGGGTTCGACCGCATGCGCGAGGATTTCGGCGAACGGCTGGCCGCGCTTGGCACGCCGCTACAACGCATGGCGCTGGCGCATTCCTTCCGGTCGTCGCCTGCGGTGCTGTCTCTGGTCGATCAGGTCTTTGAAGGCCGGGTCGAGGCCGGGTTCTCGCCTGAGGAAACCCATATTGCCTTTCACGACACCCTGCCCGGCCGTGTCGATCTGTGGCCCGCCATCGAAAAGACCGACCAGGAAGAGGACGGCGAATGGGACGATCCCGTCGATCTGCCCGGCGCGCAGGATCACAACGTGGTTCTGGCCGACCGGATCGCGACCCGCATCCGCCGCATGATCGACGACCGCACCCCCCTGCCCCTGGGTGGTGGCAAGGCGCGGCCCCTGCACGAAGGCGACATTCTGATCCTGGTGCGCCGCCGCGCCCGGCTGTTTCACGAAATCATCCGCGCCTGCAAATCCAGGCGGTTGGAGATCGCCGGGGCCGACCGTCTGAAGATCGGGGCCGAGATGGCGGTGAAGGATCTGACCGCGCTGCTGTCCTTCCTCGCCACGCCCGAGGATGATCTGAGCCTGGCTGCGGTGCTGAAATCGCCGCTGTTTGGCTGGGATGAACGGGCGCTGTTCGATCTGGCCCACAAACGCGAAAGCCGGCACCTCTGGCCCGCGCTGGACCAGCACCCCGCGCATGAACCGACCTGGAGCGTGCTGCGCGATCTGCGCGACAATGCGGATTTCCTGCGGCCCTACGAGCTTCTGGAACGGGTGCTGGTGCGCCACGACGGGCGGCGGCGCATGATGGCGCGGCTTGGGGTCGAGGCGCAGGATGGCATCGACGCGCTGCTGGATCAGGCGCTGGCCTATGAACGCAGCGAGATTCCCAGCCTGACGGGCTTCCTAATCTGGCTTCAGGGCGACGACCCCGAGGTCAAACGCCAGATGGAAAGCGCCGGGTCGCGCATCCGGGTGATGACCGTGCATGGCTCCAAGGGGTTGGAGGCGCCGGTGGTCTTCATGCCCGAAACCCAGGCGCGCCGCGTGCAGCCCGGTGGCGACCTGATCGCGGGGGATGGTATCGCCTGGTGGAACACCCGCGCGGACGAGGCCCCGGCGACCCTGCGCGAGCTGGAAGAAACCCGCCGCCGCAAGCAGGAAGAAGAGGCCGACCGCCTGCTGTATGTCGCCATGACGCGGGCCGAGAAATGGCTGATCGTGGCCGCCGCCGGCGATCTGGGGAAAAGCGGCGACACCTGGTACGACCGGATCCGCAACGGGATGGTCAAACTGGGCGCGCTGCCACTTGAGGCGCCGGGCGGCGAAGGGCTGCGGCTGGAAACCGGCGACTGGACGGCGCTTGAGGTCAGCGACCCGCCCGCGCCCGTCGACCGGTCTGTCGCCCTGCCCGACTGGGCGCAGCGCCGTCCGCCGACGCCTGCGCATCCGGGCAAGACGCTGGCACCCTCGGATCTGGGCGGGGCCAAGGCTCTGCCGGGCGAAGACGGCCTGGACGAAGAGGCCGCGAAGCGTCGGGGCCGTCAGGTGCACCGCCTGCTGGAACACCTCGTCGGCGTCGATCCGGCAGAATTCGACACCCTGGCCGCCGATCTGCTGGCGCGCGGGCCCGACCGGGCCGAGGGCGAGGAACTGGCCCTGCTGGGCACCGAGGCCCGGCGCATCCTGCAGGCCCCGCATCTGGCGCATATCTTCGGGCCCCAGGCGCTGGCCGAGGTCTCGGTATCCGCTGCGTTGGCAGAACTGGACGGGCAGCGGATCCATGGCACGATCGACCGGCTGATCGTGTCGGACGACCATGTTCTGGCGGTGGATTTCAAGACGAACGCAAGCGTGCCCGACACGCTGCACCAGGTGCCCGACGGGCTTATGCGCCAGATGGGGGCCTATGCCGCCGCGCTGACGCAGATCTATCCCGACCGCCGGATCGAGGTCGCCCTGCTGTGGACGCGGACCGGGACGCTGATGGTGCTGCCTCATGATATTGTGATAGCGGCCTTGCGCGCTACTACAGCTTCTTGATCTTCCCCCGATGGCTCCTTAGGTTGACGTCCCAAGCGCAGCCCCGTTCAGGAGACTTCCCATGTCTACAGTCGCAGTGACCGACGATACCTTTGAATCCGAAGTGAAAAACTCCGATGTCCCCGTCGTGGTGGACTTCTGGGCCGAATGGTGCGGCCCGTGCAAACAGATCGGCCCGGCCCTGGAAGAACTGGCGGAAGAGTTTGGCGGCAAAGTGAAAATTGCCAAGGTCGACGTTGATTCGAACCCGAACAGCCCGATGCAGATGGGCGTGCGCGGCATCCCCGCCCTGTTCATCTTCAAGAACGGCGAAGTGGTGTCGAACCGCGCCGGCGCGGCCCCCAAGGCCGTGCTGAAATCCTGGATCGAAGAGTCGATCTAAGCCTGACGGCATTTGCGAATTTCAAAGGGCACCCCCGGCGGGTGCCCTTTTTCATTTCATTGCATGGCCATTAGTCGATGGAACGGCGACCGATCAACCAGCCTGAACCCGTTACCAAAAGAGCATCTTGATGTGGAATTTCATCAAATTCCTCAATTGTTATCGTTTCACCAGGATTGGCAGCTTTTGAAGAAGACGAGGTTTTAATGACCTCACCCATTGAGCCTTCGAGCTCATATGTGACGCTAATCAGCTTTTTCTCGTCGGTCAGGTTCGTGACGCTGAATTCCCACTTATAGAGTACAGTGGAAACAGGCCTGTTCCACAAATCCCAAAAACTCCCAATTTTTAGGGTTTCTGTTTTGACTCTCAACCCTCTGAAACTGTCGTAAACATACGCAAGGGGCGGATCTTCTTTTTCGTCATCACCCCAGTCGATACGAGTATCCGGAGCCTTGCTTGCTGCGCCGAATTCACGCGGTATCTCTCTATTATATGCCACATATATGTTAAAAAACCCCAACAACAGAACCGCAACTGGAAGGGAGGTAAATCCCAAACCATACCATACAGGGTGATATCTCATGTTTTCCTCAAATTATCTTGGTTGCTTCCTATTTTTGAAGAAACCCAATTTCAAGAGTACGGAACAGACAGGGACAAGGGAAATTACCACCCTGCCCGGTCCAGCGCCGCGCCGATGCTTTCGCGCACCGTAGGGTGGCCCGCGTTGACGCTGTTCATCTGCCAGAACCAATAGACGTAGCGGGCGAAATCCGGGGCATGGCCGGCGATGCGGTCAAAGGCCGTCAGATCCTCGGGCGTGGCTTTCAGGCAGATGTGGTGGAAATCAATCTGACCGAACAGCACCGAAGGCTTGCCAAAGAACATCGCGTTGAAGGCGGCGGCGGAATTCATCGTCACCACGTAGTCGCAGCTTTGCAGCAGCGGCTCCATCTGGCCCATGACGATGCGCAGGCGCGGATGGGCGGCGGCAAGCGCGTCCAGCGTGATCAGATCGGCCTGGGTATAGGCCTCTTTCGGGTGCAGGCCGGCCACGACGCGGCGGGTGCGGTCCGACTGCAGTGTGTGGCGGATCATGTCGACGGGCGTGCAGCTTTGGAAGGACCGCTTTTCACGGATCCGGCCCTGCAGCGGGACATAGATCAGACCTTTGCGGCTGGCCTGTTGCGGGGCGTCGTTGAACAGGCGTTTTTGCCAGCGGGCATAGAAGGCTGTGGCGTCCGATTCAGGGACTATTGCAGCGGAATAGTCGGATTTTGCCACATGCCAGCTCCAGCGCTCTGCGCTCGGCTCGATCGCCCAGAAGGGGTAGTGATAGACGCGGCGAACACAGAGCCCCCCGGGCGGGGGTGGCACCATATGGGTGATCGCCCGCGTGCCCGGCCCGCGCCCCAGATCGCCCTGATCGGCAAAATCCACCCCATGCCCCCGGTCGCGCAGGACCGCGACCAGATGGGCAAAGAAATTATGGTCGCCATTTTCGGCACTACGCCGCAGAACAGGGTCTAAGTATAGGGTCACATGCTTGGCCATGGGGCGACGCTATCCCCGGACCCCGGCGGGCTCAAGATCAGGCGCCGCCAAGCGGGCAAAAAGGCCCAAGGGTTGTCGCCGGGCGGTCCGCGTCTCATATAGTCCGTCAACGACAGGAGCATTGAATGGCACAGAACGAATTTCCCGGCTGGCACGGCACCACGATCATCGGTGTGCGCAAGGGCGGACAGGTGGTTGTGGCCGGTGACGGCCAGGTCAGCCTGGGCCAGACCGTGATCAAGGGCAGCGCCCGCAAGGTGCGGCGGCTGTCCCCCGGCGGCTATGATGTGGTCTGCGGCTTTGCCGGATCCACCGCCGATGCCTTTACCCTGCTGGAACGGCTGGAAGCCAAGCTGGAGGCCACGCCCGGCCAGCTTCAGCGCGCCAGCGTCGAACTGGCCAAGGACTGGCGCACCGACAAGTACCTGCAAAAGCTCGAGGCGATGCTGATCGTCACCGACGGCAAGGAATTGTACGTGATCACCGGTGCCGGCGACGTGCTGGAACCCGAACACGGGATCGCGGCCATCGGATCGGGCGGCAATTACGCCCTGGCCGCCGCGCGCGCCATGATCGACAGCGACCAGTCGGCCGAAGACATCGCCCGCAAGGCCATGTCCATCGCCGCCGACATCTGTGTCTATACCAACGGAAATCTGACCGTCGAAACGATCGACGGCTAAGGAAACCATATGACCGACCTGACCCCCCGCGAAATCGTATCGGAACTGGACCGTTTCATCATCGGCCAGAAGGATGCCAAACGTGCCGTGGCCGTGGCGCTGCGGTCGCGCTGGCGGCGTCGGCAGCTGGCCGATGACCTGCGCGACGAGGTGTTCCCGAAGAACATCCTGATGATCGGCCCGACCGGTGTCGGCAAAACCGAAATCTCGCGCCGGCTGGCGAAACTGGCCCGTGCGCCTTTCATCAAGGTCGAGGCGACCAAGTTCACCGAGGTCGGCTATGTCGGGCGGGACGTGGAACAGATCATCCGCGACCTGATGGACAGCGCCGTCGCCATGGTGCGCGAACACATGCGCGAGGACGTCAAGGCTTCGGCCCACCAGATGGCCGAGGACCGCGTGATCGAAGCCATCGCCGGGACCGACGCCCGCGACAGCACGAGAGAGATGTTCCGCAAGAAGCTGCGCAGCGGAGAGCTGGACGATACCGAGATCGAGCTGGACGTGGCCGACAACTCCAACCCCATGGGCATGATGGATATTCCCGGGCAGCCGGGCAGCCAGATGGGCATGATGAACCTGGGCGACATCTTCGGCAAGGCCTTTGGCGGACGCACCGTGCGGCGCAAGATGAAGGTGTCTGAAAGCTACGAGGTCCTGATCGGTGAAGAGGCCGACAAGCTGCTGGACGATGAAACCGTGAACCGCGCCGCGCTGTCGGCGGTCGAGGAAAACGGCATCGTCTTTCTGGACGAGATCGACAAGGTCTGTGCCCGGTCGGATGCGCGCGGCGGCGATGTGTCCCGCGAAGGCGTGCAGCGCGACCTGCTGCCGCTGATCGAAGGCACCACCGTCAGCACCAAGTACGGCGCGGTGAAAACGGATCATATCCTGTTCATCGCCTCCGGCGCCTTCCACGTCGCGAAACCCTCGGACCTGCTGCCGGAACTTCAGGGCCGTCTGCCCATCCGGGTCGAGCTGAATTCTCTGACCGAGGCCGATTTTGTCGCCATCCTGACCGAGACGGACAACGCCCTGACGCGCCAATACACCGCGCTGATGGAAACCGAAGGCGTCACCGTCGACTTCACCGAAGATGGCATCGCCGCCCTGGCCCGCACCGCGGCCGAGGTGAACCAGTCGGTGGAAAACATCGGCGCCCGGCGGCTTTACACCATCATGGAGCGCGTCTTCGAAGAGCTGTCGTTCCACGCGCCGGACAAGTCGGGCGAAAAGATCCTGGTGGATGCCGGTTTTGTCGAGGCGAATATCGGTAAGCTCGCTGCCTCGGCCGATCTAAGCCGCTACGTGCTGTGATCGCCACATGACACCGGCCCGCGCCTGCTTTGACGCATTGGCGCGGGCCGGACCTTCGGCTTAGCTAGACGCAGGTTTGTCCAATCGGGTCGCCATGCGTCTGTTCCTTCTGCTTCGTTTCCTGATCCTTGGTCTTGTTCTGGCCGGGTGTGCCGATCCGACCTATGCGCCGGTGCGGCCCGACACCGGGGGGCTGGGCGACATTCAGGGCGTCATTGTCGTCACCAACCGCGCAAGGACGGGCGACGGTTTCTATGGATCGGGCCGCAGCGACGTGATGTCCTATCAGGCCGTCGATGTGTCGATCCCGCGCGACAGGGCCATGGGGTCCCTGCCCGTCTCTATCCGCAATGCAAAGCCGGGGCAGCATTTCCTGATCTCGGGCAGTCGCGGCCTTGCGGGCCGGGACGGGTTCCGCACCGATCTACGCCGATCCCTGTCGGCCCTTCCGGGGGATGAACGCGATCTGCTGATCTTTGTTCACGGCTACAACAACTCCTATTCCGACGGGATCTATCGCACCGCGCAGCTGATGCATGATTTCGACGTAAAGGGGCTGGCACTGCATTACTCCTGGCCCAGTGCGGCGCATCCCCTGGGCTATTCCCATGACCGCGACAGCCTGCTGTTTGCCCGCGACGGGCTGGAAGCGATGCTGCGCGACGTCGCCGGGACGGGTGCACGCAACGTGGTTCTGGTCGGCCATTCGCTTGGGGCGATGCTGGTGATGGAAACCCTGCGCCAGATGGATATCCGCGATCCCGGCCTGCCCGACAGGCTGCTGAACGGGGTCGTGCTGATTTCGCCCGACATCGACGTGGATCTGTTCCGCGCGCAGGCTCATCGTATTCGCACCCTTCCGGAACCCTTCGCGATCTTCACGTCGCGCAAGGATCGCGCGCTTCAGCTGTCGTCGCGGGTCAACGGGAAATCGGAACGTCTTGGCAGCCTGTCTCAGGCCGAGGAGCTGGCGGATCTGAACGTCACCGTCGTCGATGTGACCGCCTTCAGCACGACGATGGCGCAGTCGCATTTCACCGCCGGATCCTCTCCGGGGCTGATCGCGCTTCTGTCGCAGGGGCGGGCGCTGGATCAGACCTTTGCCACGCCGAACCGGGCGACACGGGCGGGGCTTCCCGGTGTCGTCGTGACGGTGCGCAATGCGACGCAGGTGATCTTGTCGCCGGGGCTGCTGCGCAATTGATTTCAGGATCAGCCGGGGATCAGCGCATCCGGCGCAGATAGACGTAATAGGCCCCGCCGCCGCCATGGCTTTGATGTGCCGGGGTGATCTGAAGCACCAGCCCGGACAGGGGCGGCACCGACAGCCAATGGGGCACGTTGTGGCGCAGGATGCCACGGCGCACGGGGATCGGCCCGTCTTCGTCGCGGTCCTTGCCCTTGCCGGTGATCACCAGGACCAGACGCCGCCCTTCGCTGGCGGATCGCATGATGAACCCGGTCAGCGCGGGATGGGCGCGGTCCATGGTCATGCCATGCAGGTCGATCCGCGCCTCGGGCGACAGCTTGCCACGCTTCATCCGCGTGTGGGTCTTGCGATCCATATGGACCGGGGCCTTGTGCAGACGGTCCGCAACGCTGCCCATCAGGTCGTGACCGGGCGCACCCCCCTGCCCTTTCTGGCCCAGCCGGAAGGCCGGCAGGGGATCGCGGGGCGCGGGGCCGGATTTGACCTCTGGCTTGGCGGGTGTCTTGCGCGCCTCGGGATCGGGTTTCAGCTTGGGGCGGTGCATCCGTTCCGCCGTGCCAGCCACCTTCCGCCAGAGGTCAAGCTCTTCCGGGCGAAGACGGCGGCTCATAGGTTGTCCTCGGGCAGCTGGGCATAGGCGCGCTGGATCGGAAGCAGCACGACCATGCGGCCGGGGTCCTTCATGCGCCCTGCCCTGCGGCCGGCCTTGTCACCGGTGCCGATGAAGACATCCGCGCGCTGCGTGCCCTTGATTGCGGATCCGGTGTCCTGGGCGACGGTCAGACGACGCAGCGGGACCTCTCCGCGGACTTCGATCCAGACGGGCGCGCCAAGGGGCGTGAATTCGGGATCGACGGCGATGCTGCGCCCGGGGGTGATCGACCGGTTCATGGCGCCACGCGGCCCTTCGGAGGGGTTAAGATCGTCGATTTCGCGGAAGAAGACATAGCTGTCGTTGTGGCGCAGAAGCTCGGGCCCGTCGATGGGATTGCGCCGCACCCAGTTCTTGATCACCTGGGCCGAGACCTGGTGCACGGAATAGACCCCGCGCCGCACCAGTTCGCGCCCGACGGATCGGTATTCATGACCGTTCTTGCCGCCATAGCCGACACGGATCATCGTGCCATCGGTCAGGCGGATCCGGCCAGAGCCCTGGATTTGCAGAAAAAACAGCTCGACCGGGTCATCGACCCAGGCGATTTCCAATCCACGGCCGGTCAGGGCATCGGTGGTCTCGATCTCGCGCCGGGACAGGTAGGTGCCGTGCCGTGCCTCGGGCGGCATACGGTAGATCGGATAGCGGTACATGTCCGTCCTGCTGCGCGATCCCCGCAGTTCCGGTTCGAAATAGCCGGTGAACAGAGCATCGTCGGGATCACCGATCAGGACAGGCGTGAAGAACAGTTCGAAAAAGGTGCGGGCGTTGGTCTGCTGGCCTGCAATGGAACAGATCGACCGCCAGTCGGGGGCGGTCAGATCGGGGCAGGTTTCCAGAAAGGCATCCAGGGCTGCGGCATGGTCGTCCTTGTCCCAGCCGGAAAGCTGGGCATAGGACAGGATCCGGTAAGGGGTTTCAGCCCAAGCCCCGGACCCGGCAAGGGTCAGGGCGGCCAGCACTGCGGCCAGCCGCGCGCCGATCATTCGCCCGTGGCGACAAGCTGCCAGTTCGGATCGTCGCTTCCCATGTTGCGGGCAAAGGTCCAGACGTCGCGCTGCGTCTTGACGGCCTTGGGATCGCCTTCGATCACTTCACCGGCGCGGTCGCGCACGGCAAAGGTCAGCTGGCCGACGAAGCGCACGGTCAGTTCACCTTCGCGGGTGGCCTCGTCCAGTTCGGCATCGACAAGCTGCAGTTCCTTGACGCCGACGAAATCGGCCTCGACCGTCAGGCCCTTGGCTTCGCGTTCGTTCACCACGTAGGCAAAGCTTTCGTATACCTCGTTCGAGAGGAAGGGTTTGATGTCGGCCATCTCGCCCTTTTCGAAGCCCATCAGGATCATTTCATAGGCACCGCGCGCGCCAGACAGGAATTCCGACACGGAAAACGACGGCTCAAGCTGTTTCATGCGGGCCAGGGCACCGGCGGCGGGGCTGTTTTCCGGAACATGGTCGATGATGTCGTGGTCAGGGCCGCCTTCGATCACCTCAAAGTTACCGCGGGTGTCGGTGGTGGTCGGGCCAGACCGCGGCACGGGCGGCTTTTCAAAGCCGTCGCGCGTGCCCAGAACGGACCGCAGACGCAGGATCAGGAACACCGCGATACCGGCAAGAACCAACAGCTGAAGAATAGGCGAGTTCATCAAATCCCCTTCGGGTACAGAGCGCTTGGACTGGTCGGACATGGAAATGGCCCGGTTCCGTCCTTATGTAGGTGACAGGGTGCGGTAAGTCTACTGCACCGGGATTTAACTGGGACATACAGGAGGCCCCCATGTGGCTGTTGCTGGCCTTTATCGCCATTCCGATGATCGAAATCGCCCTGTTCATTCAGGTCGGCGGTCTGATCGGGCTGGGCTGGACGCTTCTTATCGTTCTTGGCACCGCGATCCTGGGCACCTGGCTGGTGCGCACGCAGGGGGCCATGGCGATGAACAACCTGCGCCGCAGCTTCTCCGAATTGCGCGACCCGACGGAGCCATTGGCCGATGCCGCGATGATCCTTGTGGCGGGCGTGCTGCTGCTGACCCCGGGGTTCTTCACCGACGCGCTCGGGTTTGCCCTGCTGACGCCGCCCTTCCGCCGCGCGGCCTTTGTCTGGCTGCGCAGCAAGGTGAAGGTGCAGTCGTTTTCCATGGGCCAGGGTATGGATCGGGGCATGGGATCCGCGCAGGGTCCGTCGCGGCGCCATACGCCCGACCATGAAGACGTGATCGACGGCACCTATCACGAGGTTTCGCCACCCAAGCAGCCGACGCATAATCCGTCGGGCTGGACCAAGCATTGATCGCTGGCGCCCTGCTAATCCAGGCGGGGCGTGGCTTTTCGTTGAGACGCCCGGCGCAAGCTGATAGAGCGCTAGGCGATTGACAAACCCTTTGGGAGAGATTGATGGCCGAGGCTGATACCGGCGCCGCACCGCAGGCACCGCAGATCAAGATGAATGTCCTGTCGCAATACATTCGCGACATGTCCTTTGAAAACATCCTGGCGCAGAAACCCGCGTCGGGTCAGGTGCAGCCGGACGTGAAGGTCCAGGTCGCGCTGGACGTAAAGAAGCGTGAAGCCGATCACCAGTTCGAAGTGGTGATGAAGCTGACGGTGAAATCCGTCGCTCAGGGCACCGAAGACGCGCTGTTCCTGCTGGAAGTCGAATATGCCGGCCTGTTCCACATCGAAGGCGTGCCGGAAGACCAGATGCACCCCTTCCTGCTGATCGAATGCCCGCGCATGCTGTTCCCCTTCGTGCGCCGCATCGTGTCGGATGTGACCCGCGACGGTGGCTTCCCGCCGCTGAACCTGGAAAACATCGACTTCGTGAACCTGTACCGCACGGAACTGCAGCGTCGCGCCGCAGCCCAGCAGCCGGTCGGCACGGCCTAAGCCCTTGCCGAACCCATAGGCCTGATCCGACGGGATTCTGACCGGGATCAGGCCGAATAGGTTTTCCAGATCGCGCCGTCGCCCAGCTTGTCGACAAATTCGGCATGGGCGGCGGCTTCTTTTTCGGTGATGCGGCTGTCCAGCTTTACCGGGCGCGGTTTCGGCCGCCAGTCATCCGCCGCCTGACCGTTGGATCCGCCGCTGCTGGTGGCCAGGCCAAAGTCCGGCTGTCGTCCCCCGACCAGTTCCAGATAGACCTCGGCCAGGATTTCTGAATCGAGCAACGCGCCGTGCAGGGTACGGGACGAGTTGTCGATGCCGAACCGCCGGCACAGCGCATCCAGCGAGGCAGGAGAGCCGGGGAACCGCTGCCGCGCGATGGCCAGCGTGTCGATTGCCTGTTCCCAGGGGATCTGCGGCAGGTTCAGCCAGCCCAGTTCGGCGTTCAGGAACTTGATATCGAAGGCGGCGTTGTGGATCACCAGCTTGTCGGTCTTGATGAAGTCCAGAAACCCCTGGGCCAGATCCTTGAACAGGGGCTTGTCGCGCAGGAAATCGTCGCCCAGCCCGTGCACCTTGAAGGCCTCTTCCGGCATGGGACGTTCGGGGTTGATATAGACGTGATAGGTTTCGCCGGTCGGCACGTGGTTCCACAGCTCGACCGCGCCGATTTCCACCAGACGGTCACCCTGAAAAGGCTCAAACCCGGTTGTTTCCGTATCAAGGACGATCTCACGCATCTGCCAGTTCCTTCCGGATCTTCGCAACAATTGCCCGGACCTGATCGCGGGCGTGGTCCAGAGTATCGGTGATGACGACATGATCCGCCAGCGCGCGTTTCTCGGCGTCGGGCATCTGCTTGGACTTGATCATCATGAACTGGTCTTCGGTCATGGTGCCACGGGCCAGGACCCGGTCACGCTGCACATCTTCGGGGACCGAGACAACGACGGTGGTGTTCACCATGCGGTGGCCAGAGCCTTCGAACAGCAAAGGGATGTCCAGCACCACGATATCGGCGTCGCTTTTTGCGATAAAAGCTTGGCGATCCTCGGCCACCAGCGGATGCACGATCTGTTCGATCTGACGCAGAGCCGTGGGATCGGCGGCAATCGCGGCCTTCAGGGCGTCGCGGGACACGGTGCCATCAATCACCGCATCGGGAAAGGCGTCCTGCATCGGCGCAACGGCCGCGCCGCCAGCGGAATACAGGCGATGCACGGCGGCATCGGCATCCCAGACGGCACAGCCTTCTTCGGCAAAGATCTTGGCGGTGGTGGATTTCCCCATGCCGATGGATCCGGTCAGCCCGATCAGATAGGTCATGCCAGAACCGCCTTTCGGGTCGCATCGGTCACGACAGGCGTCGCGCCAAACCAGCGTTCAAAACCGGGCACGGCCTGATGCAGCAGCATGCCCAGACCATCGACGGTCTGACAGCCCCGGGCGGCGGCGGTGCGCAGCAGATCGGTTTCCAGCGGGGTATAGACGATATCGGTCACCAGCTGATCGGCGTGCAATTCAGACAGGTCCATCTCCAACGGCGCCTTGCCAGCCATGCCAAGCGCGGTGGTATTCACGACCAGACGGCCGTCGCCCAGACGGGCAGGGGCCTTGTCCCAGTCGATCACCTCGATGTCGCCGTCGAAGGCCTGGGCCAGATCCTCGGCCCGGGCGCGGGTGCGGTTCGACAGGATCAGGCGCGGCACCCCGGCATCCAGCAGAGAACAGATCACCGCGCGGGCGGCACCCCCGGCCCCAAGGATCACTGCCGGACCCGAGGCAGGATCCCAGTCGGGCGCGGACTGGCGCAGGTTTTCCAGGAACCCGAACCCATCCGTATTGTCCGCGTGCAGCGTGCCATCGGGACGGAAGGTCAGCGTATTGGCGGCGCCGATCTTTTGCGCGCGGTCGGAAATCTCATCGGCCAGATCCATCGCCATTTCCTTGTGGGGCAGGGTGGCGTTGACCCCGCGAAACCCCATTTTCGGCAATGTTTTCAGGGCCTCTTTCATATCCTCGGGTTCGATATGCAGGGGCACGTAATGACCCGTAAGACCCATCTGATCCAGCCAGTGACGAAACAGCACGGGCGATTTGGAATGCGCGATCGGGGCACCGATGACACCGGCAAGCGGCAGCTGGGGCAGGGCATTTGGCTGGGTCATGTGGTGATCATCCCACGGTCGTTCAGGAAGGTCAGAAGGGGCAGAAGCGGCAGCCCCAGGATCGAGAAATAGTCGCCGTCGATGCGCGCGAACAGGCGGCTGCCCTCGGCCTCGACCTGGTAACCGCCGACGCAGTATTTCACCGCGTCCCAATTCCGCGACAGGTAGTCGTCGATATAGGCGTCGGACAGCACGCGCATGGTCAGTCGCGCCTCGCCTATGAACCGCCAGATCGGCCGGGCCTCGTGAAAGATCACGGCGGCGGAATAGAGGCGATGCGTCTGACCCGACAGACGGCGCAGCTGATCGCCGGCCTCTTCGATGCTGGCGGCTTTGGACAGAAGCGCGCGGTCCAGCTCCAGCACCTGGTCGCAGCCCAGCACGAAATCCTCGGGGTTTTTCACGGCAATCCGCTGCGCCTTGGCCTCGGCCAGGGCGTCAGAGATATCGCGCGGGCGGGTGCCCTCGGCCAGAAGCGAGGCCTTGATCATCTCTTCATCGACGGGCGCGGTCTGGACCCGAAAGGGCACCTGCGCGCGGGTCAGAAGCTCGGCCCGAATGGAGGAACCAGAAGCAAGGATGAGCTGGGACATGTGGATAAGATCCGGGAAAACGTTAGGGATTTGTTAAGGGTGGTTTCTGAAGAATTAACACCCCGGAGGCAAGACGTGGGAAACCATCCCCGTTCTCCCATCCGATGCACCCATCTGTCCCTGTGTTGGCAAGGGTAACTTGAACCCCGTGGATGGATCGCTTGGCCCAAGTTTTGCCCCAAAGTTGATCCCAGTTTTCCCAAAAGCGCCGTAAAGTCGCAAGCAATTGTGAAATATAGGAAAATCACCGTCATCGCACGGGCAAGGGGATTTCGTACACACAGTTTCCCACAGGATGTGGCGAAATGTGGGCAGCTTTGTGGCAAGTCAGTAATCCACAGAAAGTCGCGCCCCTACTAATATCATCAATCTTTTTCTTTTATATTTTTAAGAATAAGGAAGACGGATGACCGACCTTCTCGCGACCCTCTATCCGTGGACCCTGTCCCTGCACATCATGTCCGTGATTGCCTGGATGGCGGGTATCTTCTATCTGCCCAGGCTCTTCGTGCATCACGTGGAACAGGCCGACAACGCGCAGACCGATGAATTGTTCCAGATGATGGAGCGAAAGCTTCTGAAGCTGATCATGAACCCTGCCAGCATCGCCACCTGGATCTTTGGCCTGATGCTGGTCTTTACGCCGGGGATCGTCGACTGGGGCATGGTCTGGCCCTGGACCAAGGCGGCGGGCGTTATCACCATGACCTGGTTCCATCATTGGCTTGGGAAACGGCGCAAGGACCTTGCCGCCGGGACCAATAGGGTGACCGGACGCCAGTACCGGATGATGAACGAATTACCGACGCTTCTGATGATCCTCATCGTGCTCTCGGTGGTGGTGAAGTTCTGACAGATTGACTTGGGGCCCTGTGGCCCTTAAATCGCTGTCCAAGCCGCCCGTCCGGGCGGAGCGATTCCCCATTCTGAAGGTCCAGCGCGCCCCCCAAGGGGCCGGACGCCGGAGTTATTCCATGACCACGAACCGTTTGAACCTGTCCGACCTCAAGGCGAAAAGCCCCAAGGACCTGCTGTCCATGGCCGAAGAGCTTGAGATCGAGAACGCCTCGACCATGCGCAAGGGTGAGATGATGTTCCAGATCCTGCGGGAACGTGCGGACGAGGAATGGGAAATCGGCGGCGACGGCGTGTTGGAAGTGCTGCAGGACGGCTTTGGCTTCCTCCGCTCTCCGGAAGCTAACTATCTGCCGGGCCCGGATGACATTTACGTCTCGCCCGACATGATCCGCCAGTATTCGCTGCGCACCGGTGACACGGTCGAAGGGCTGATGAAGGAACCCGACGAGAACGAGCGGTACTTCGCCCTGACCAGCGTCACGCAGATCAACTTTGAAGACCCGGAGAAGGCCAAGCACAAGGTGTCGTTCGACAACCTGACGCCGCTGTACCCGGATGAGCGTCTCAAAATGGAGATCGAGGATCCAACCATCAAGGATCGCTCGGCCCGGATCATCGACCTGGTGGCCCCGATCGGCAAGGGGCAGCGATCGCTGATCACCGCGCCGCCGCGGACCGGTAAGACGGTTCTGCTGCAGAACATCGCCAAGTCGATCGAAACGAACCATCCTGAATGCTACCTGATCGTCCTGCTGATCGACGAACGTCCCGAAGAGGTGACGGACATGCAGCGGACCGTGAAGGGCGAGGTGATCTCCTCGACCTTTGACGAACCGGCGACGCGCCACGTTGCGGTTTCGGAAATGGTGATCGAAAAGGCCAAGCGCCTGGTCGAGCATAAACGAGATGTTGTGATCCTTCTTGACTCGATCACAAGACTTGGTCGTGCCTTCAACACTGTGGTGCCGTCCTCGGGTAAGGTCCTTACCGGTGGTGTGGACGCCAATGCTCTGCAACGTCCCAAGCGGTTCTTTGGTGCGGCGCGGAACATCGAAGAGGGCGGTTCGCTGACAATCATCGCGACTGCGCTGATCGACACCGGCAGCCGGATGGACGAAGTTATCTTCGAAGAATTCAAGGGCACCGGTAACTCGGAAATCGTGCTGGATCGCAAGGTCGCGGACAAGCGCGTCTATCCGGCGATGGACATCCTGAAGTCCGGCACCCGGAAAGAAGACCTTCTGACCGACAAGATCGATCTGCAGAAGACCTTTGTCCTGCGTCGCATCCTGAACCCGATGGGCACCACGGACGCGATCGAATTCCTGATTTCGAAGCTGAAGCAGACCAAGACGAACAGCGAATTCTTCGATTCGATGAACGGCTGATCCCGCGCCCTTGGGAGGGGCGATTATGGATACGATCTTTGCCCTGGCTACGGCGCCCGGAAAAGCGGGCGTCGCTATCGTGCGTTTGTCGGGGCCATCGGCCTGGCAGGCGGTTGCGGCGCTATGCGGCTCTGTTCCTGCGCCCAGAGTCTCGGGTTTGCGGGTTCTGACCGGCCGTGACGGCGTGCTGGACGAAGCGCTGGTGCTGACCTTTGAAGAGGGCGCAAGCTTTACCGGAGAGAAGGTGGCCGAGTTTCAGCTGCATGGATCCACAGCCGTGGTCGATGCGGTTTTGGCTGAACTGGGCGCGATGGAAGGCCTCCGCAGCGCGGAGGCCGGCGAATTTACCCGCCGTGCCTTGGAAAATGGGCGGCTGGACCTGGCCCAGGTCGAAGGGCTTGCCGATCTGATCGACGCGGAAACCGAAGTGCAGCGCAAACAGGCGCAGCGTGTTCTGTCGGGAGAGCTGGGCGACAAGGCCGAAAGCTGGCGGCGCGATCTGATCCGCGCGGCGGCCCTGATCGAAGCGACGATTGATTTCGCCGATGAAGAGGTTCCCGTCGACGTCAGCCCCGAGGTGATCGCGCTTTTGATGCGTGTCCGGGGTGATCTTGAGAAAGAGATCAAGGGCGTTGGCATTGCGGAACGTTTGCGCACCGGGTTCGAGGTTGCCATTGTCGGCGCGCCGAACATCGGGAAGTCGACTTTGCTGAATGCGCTGGCAGGGCGGGATGCGGCGATTACCTCGGACGTGGCGGGGACGACGCGCGACGTGATCGAAGTTCGGATGGATCTTCAGGGCTTGCCCGTGACGATGCTGGACACGGCTGGCTTGCGGGAAACTGAAGATGCCGTCGAAGCGATTGGCGTCGAGCGGGCGAAAGTCCGGGCGCAGCAGGCGGACATGCGGGTTTTCCTTGTTGCGGAAGGCGAGGCACCTGCCTTTGATCCCTTGGACGGCGACTTGGTTCTGGTCGGCAAGGCGGATCTGGTTGGCGAAGTTGCTGGGCGTGTGTCTGGCGTTACTGGATTCGGCGTGTCTGAACTCGTTGCCTCGGTTCGCGATCGGTTGAAGACGCTGGCCGCTGGACGCGGTGTTGCCACGCGGGATCGGCATCGCTCGGCCATGGTGGTTGGTCTTGCTGACATTGAGCGCGCGCTGGAAAAGATCGGAGCGGGGGGCGAGGTCGCCGAACTAGCTGCGGAAGATCTTCGCGCATGTGTTCGCGCGCTGGATTCTTTGGTTGGCCGGGTCGATGTCGAAATGCTATTGGACGACATCTTCTCAAGTTTTTGCATCGGCAAGTAGGAGTGTTTCACGTGAAACAATCTGACTTCGACGTTATCGTGATCGGCGGAGGTCACGCAGGCAGTGAAGCCGCGGCAGCGTCCGCGCGCCTTGGCGCGCGGACCGCGCTGGTTTCGCTGAAAAAGGCAGGCATCGGTGTGATGTCCTGCAATCCGGCCATCGGCGGTTTGGGTAAGGGCCACCTGGTTCGCGAAATTGACGCCATGGACGGTGTGATGGGCCGGATTGCAGACCTTGCCGGGATTCAGTTCCGTCTGTTGAACCGGCGCAAAGGTCCAGCAGTGCAGGGGCCGAGGGCCCAGGCAGACCGCAAGATCTATCGCACCGAAATGCTGCGAGAGCTGGAAGGCACGCAGAACCTGACGATCGTTGAAGGCGAAGTCGTAGACCTGATCCTGCAGTCCGGCGCGATTGCCGGCGTCGTTCTGGCCGACGGGGCCGAGCTGAGCGCCTCTGCCGTTGTGCTGACGACCGGAACGTTCCTGCGCGGCGTGATCCATATTGGCGATGTCTCGAAACCCGGCGGTCGCATGGGCGACAAGCCCTCGGTCAAACTGGCCGAGCGTATCGATCAATTTGCTCTTCCGCTTGGTCGTTTGAAAACGGGGACTCCTCCGCGCTTGGATGGGCGAACGATCAATTGGGATGGGCTGGAAGAGCAGCCGGGAGACGATGATCCGACGCTGTTTTCCTTCCTGTCCAAGGGTGTTTTCGCGCCGCAGGTGTCTTGCGGGATCACGCATACGAACGAAAAAACGCACGAGATTATTCGCAGAAACCTCGACCGCTCGGCCATGTACGGCGGCCATATCGACGGGATCGGCCCGCGCTATTGCCCGTCGATCGAGGACAAGATCGTTCGCTTTGCCGATAAGACCTCGCACCAGATTTTCCTGGAGCCCGAGGGCCACGATGACCCGACGATTTATCCGAACGGGATTTCGACCTCGCTTCCTGTCGACGTGCAAGAGGACTACATCCATTCGATCAAGGGTCTGGAAACCGCGAAGATCCTGCAGCCCGGCTATGCCATCGAATACGATTACGTCGATCCTCGTGCTTTGGATCTGACCCTGAACGTCAAGGATGTCCCCGGTCTGTACCTCGCGGGGCAGATCAACGGAACAACCGGGTATGAAGAGGCTGCGGCACAAGGTCTGGTGGCCGGCCTGAACGCCGCCGCGAAATCAATGGACAAGGAAGAGATTCGGTTTAGCCGGTCGAACAGCTATATCGGCGTGATGATCGACGATCTGACGACGCGCGGTGTCACAGAGCCGTATCGCATGTTCACCTCTCGCGCAGAATTCCGCCTGTCGCTGCGTGCGGATAATGCCGATCAACGGCTGACCCCCCTGGCGTTGGACCTTGGCTGCGTCGGCGAAGTCCGTCGTTCGGCTTTCTCGGACAAGATGGAGCGTCTGGAAGCGGGTAGGGGGCTTCTTGAATCGGAAAGCTATTCGCCTCAGGACGTCGCGAAGATCGGCGTGAAGGTCAGCAATGACGGGACGCGCCGCAATCTGTACCAATTGCTTGCGTTCCAGGATGTAGCTTTCGAAGACCTTGGTCAGCTTTTGCCTGCGATTGAAGGGATTGATCCAGAGATCCAAGAACAGTTGGCGAAAGATGCGCTTTATGCGAATTACATCGCGCGTCAGGAAAAAGATGTCGAGGCCGTCAAGCGGGATGAGGCGCATGTTATCCCGGCAAACCTCGACTATGCTTCGCTGGATGGCTTGTCGTCGGAGCTTCGTTTGAAGCTGTCGAGCGCCAAGCCTGAGAACCTGGCTCAAGCGGCTCGTGTTGAGGGGATGACTCCGGCCGCGTTGACTTTGCTGCTGGCCCGGATCCGTAAACAGGCGAAGAAATCGGCGTGACGATGCTGGACAATGTTTCACGTGAAACACTCGATAAGCTCGAGCATTACGCAGATCTCTTGGCCAAGTGGAATCCACGCATCAATATCGTGGCAAAGTCCACGATAGGGGAGGCCTGGACGCGGCACATTGTCGATAGCGCGCAGGTTTTTGCGGCCTCCGACAAACAGGACGGGCAGTGGCTGGACATGGGCAGCGGCGGGGGATTCCCTGGGCTGGTCTGCGCCATCATCGCGGCAGAGAAGTCACCGGACCTGAAGTTCACCCTGGTGGATTCCGATCAACGAAAATGCGCCTTTCTGCGCAATGTCGCGCGCGAGACCGGGACGCAGGTCACCGTGATTGCGAAACGTTTGGAACAGATTGACCCGGTCAACGCGGATGTCATATCGGCCCGCGCCCTGGCCAGTTTGTCTGATCTGCTGCCTTTTGCAAAACGGCACGGAAATCAGGCAGCGACGGTGCTTTTTCAAAAGGGCCGTAACTGGCAGGCCGAAGTCGCAGAAGCCAGCCGGGATTGGCGCTTCCAACACGAAGTTCTGCCCAGTACAACTGATCCCGAGGCAGTGATCCTGAGAATCAAGGAACTTGAGCATGTCTGATATTCTGAACATGGGCGGACCGAAAATCGTGGCGATTGCCAACCAGAAGGGCGGGGTGGGCAAGACGACGACGACGATCAACCTTGCTGCGGCGCTGGCGGAATTCGGGAACAACGTGCTGATCATCGATCTGGATCCGCAGGGCAACGCCTCGACCGGGTTGGGGATCGAAACCGAAGCGCGCGAAAACACGACTTACGAGCTGATCCTGGATGACGCGGCGCTGGAAGATGTGATCCTTGCCACCGACGTGAAGGGGCTGAGCATCGTTCCGTCGACGGTCGATCTGTCCTCGGCCGATATTGAATTGATCGCGAACGAAAAACGCAGCTTCCTTTTGCACGACGCGCTGCGGCAGCCGGCGATGGAAAAATATGGTTTCGACTATATCCTGATCGACTGCCCGCCGTCGTTGAACCTGCTGACGGTCAACGCGATGGTCGCGGCGCATTCAGTCCTCGTCCCACTGCAAAGCGAATTCTTTGCGCTGGAAGGTCTGTCGCAATTGATGCTGACGATCCGAGACGTGCGCCAATCCGCGAACCCGAACCTGCGAATGGAGGGTGTCGTTCTGACGATGTACGACATGCGCAACAACCTGTCGCAACAGGTCGAACAGGATGCGCGGGATAACCTTGGCGATATCGTCTATCAGACCCGAATCCCGCGAAATGTGCGTGTCAGCGAAGCGCCGTCCTATGCGATGCCCGTGCTGGAATTCGACACGACATCGAAAGGGGCCCAGGCCTACCGGGCCCTGGCGCAAGAGTTTCTGGCAAAGAACGAACCGGCCGAAGCTTGAGGAGAATGAGCATGAGCAAGAATCAAAGAAACCGCGGCCTCGGGCGTGGGCTGTCGGCCTTGATGGCGGATGTGAACGCGGATCAACCGTCGGTGGCGGCCGAGGCTCCGGCTGGGCCGCGCCGTCCGGACCTGCTTGTTCCGGTTGAAAAGGTTGTTCCGAACCCGGACCAGCCGCGCCGCACTTTTACCCAGGCTCAACTTGATGAACTCGCTGCTTCGATCAAGGAGAAGGGGATCATCCAGCCCCTGATCGTGCGCGAACGGGGTGAGACATATGAAATCGTTGCCGGTGAACGTCGCTGGCGTGCTGCGCAGATTGCCAAGTTGCACGAAATTCCGGTGTTGCTCCGCGACTACGACGACACCGAAGTGCTGGAAGTCGCGATCATCGAAAACATCCAGCGGGCGGATCTGAACCCGGTGGAGGAAGCCGCCGGCTACCGTCAGCTGATGGACCGCTTTGGCCACACACAGGAAAAACTGGCCGAGGCGCTTGGGAAAAGCCGCAGCTACATTGCCAACCTGCTGCGCCTGCTGAACCTTCCTACGGATGTGCAGGATCTGCTGAAGGATGGGAAACTGTCCGCCGGGCATGCACGGGCATTGATTACTGCTGACAATCCCTCAGTCCTGGCGGCCCAGGTGATCGCGGGCGGGCTGTCGGTTCGGGAAACCGAAAAGCTGGCCAACCAGGAAAAACCAGAGCCGAAGAAGGCGAAAACCACTGCCGCGCCCGAGAAGGACGCAGACACCCGTGCGCTGGAAGGGGACCTGTCCGCGGCGCTTGGCATGAACGTGACGATCAACCACCCGGCCAGTGGCGATGGCGGCACGATCAGCATCCGCTACAAGGATTTGGATCAGCTGGACGAATTGTGCCGGATCCTCAGCGCGGCCCGTTAGGACGCGTCCAGAGGAACAGCATCACGCAAGACAGCGTGACGGCCTGGATCGCAATCAGATGCCAGGCCAGGCCCATCACGACCGAAAGCAAAAGAACGGCGGCGCAGGCAAGCGTCGCCATTTTCTTTGCGCGCGGGGCCACGGCACCATGTGTCTGCCAATCCACGATCGATGGCCCAAATGTAGGGTGCGTTAACAACCACTTGTGTAGGCATTCAGAGGAACGGGCAAAGAAGAAGGCGGCCAGAAGGATGAAGGGCACGGTTGGAATCAGGGGCAGGACCACGCCGACAAAGCCGCAAAGCAGGCTTAAACAGCCAAGTCCGGCCCAAAGATAGCGCATCCGTTACTCCAACAGTTTGGCGATCACCGCGTTCAGGACCAGCCGACCCTGGTCGGTGGCGCGCAGAATGGGTCCGCTCTGCTCAACCATGCCCATATCGGAAAGTTCCTGCAAAGAGGTTGAGGGTAAGGGGCGTCCGGCCAAGGCGCCATAGCGGTCGATGTCGATGCCGTCCGACAGGCGCAGGCCCATCAGCAGGAATTCGGTCGCCTGATCGTCGAACGTCAGGGCGCTGCGCAACTTGTCGCCCGAACCCTGTTCCACATGTGACAGCCAGGCGTCGGGCATGCGGATCGCCTCGGTCGCCAAGCGGGTGCCGTTCAGGGTCAGGCGGCCGTGGGCACCGGGCCCAATGCCGACGTAATCGCCATACCGCCAATACAGCGTGTTGTGCCGGGATTCAGCGCCGGGGCGGGCGTGGTTGCTGACCTCGTAGGTGTTGAACCCGGCGGCCACGGCAACCTCTTGCGTGATGTCGTACATCGAGGCGCTGTCGTCTTCGTCAGGCAGCCCGCGCAGCTTGCCGATGCGGTAACGATCCCCAAAGGTGGTGCCATCTTCGATCGTCAGCTGATACAGCGAAAGATGGTCAATCGCCATATTCAGAGCCTGTTTCAGCTCGGCCCGCCATTGATCGGGGGTCTGGTCCTGACGGGCATAGATCAGGTCAAAACTGACGCGATCAAAGGTGGATCGGGCGATGTCGAAGGCCTTCAGCGCCTCATCCACCGAATGGATACGGCCCAGACGTTTCAGATCGCGGTCGTTCAGGGCCTGAATACCCATGGAAATGCGCGAGACGCCGGCCTGATTATAGGCTCTGAACCGGGCGGATTCGACCGAACCGGGGTTTGCCTCAAGCGTGACTTCCAGATCATTGGCACGCGGCCAATGGTGCCGAATGCGGTCAAGGATGGCATGCACCGTTTCAGGCGGCATTAGGCTGGGCGTGCCGCCGCCGAAGAACACCGACCGCACGACGCGGCCCGGGGTTTCCGCGGCGTGGCGGTCGATCTCTTTCAGATAGGCGGACAGCCAGCGCGCCTGATCAATCTGGCGCGAGACATGGGAATTGAAGTCGCAATAGGGGCATTTGGCCTGACAGAAGGGCCAGTGGATATAGATGCCGAACCCGCCGGCTTCCCAATCCTCAGCCAAAACAGCCGTCGACGAGTTTGCGGAAGGCATCCGCGCGGTGCGACATGTCGTGTTTGCGGGCCGGATCCATTTCACCGAAGGTTTCGGTTTCGCCGTCGGGCAGAAAGACCGGGTCAAAGCCAAAGCCCTGATAGCCGCGCATCGGCCAGACATAGCGGCCGTTCACCTTGCCCTCGAACACCTCGTCGTGGCCGTCGGGCCAGGCCAGGACGAGGGTGCAGTTGAAGGCGCAGGTCCGGGGTTCGGGCGCGGACTTTTCCTCAAGCAGGGACCAGACCTTGGTCATTGCCATGGGAAAATCGCGCCCGTCCGGGGTTTCCGCCCAATCGGCAGTGAACACGCCCGGCGCGCCATTCAACGCGTCGACCGTGATGCCGCTGTCGTCTGACAGGGCCGGCAGCCCGGTGGCCTTGGCGGCGTAATGTGCCTTGATCCGGGCGTTGCCGACAAATGTGTTCTCGGTCTCTTCCGGTTCATCCAGTCCGTGATCGGCGGCCGAAGACACTTTGATGCCAAACGGCGTCAGGAGAGCCGCGATTTCCCGCAGCTTCCCCTTGTTGTGGCTGGCAATAACCAGTTGATTTTCTTCGAACTTTCGCATTTCAGCTACAGGCTGCCTTCTGGATTTCGACCAGTTCGCCCACGCCTTTTTCGGCAAGGTCCATCAGCTTGTCCATCTGCTCACGCGAGAAGGTAGAGCCCTCGGCGCTCATCTGTACCTCGATCAGCTTTTTCGATCCGGTCAGGATGAAGTTGCCGTCAACTCCGGCGTCGCTGTCTTCGGGGTAGTCGAGGTCGAGCACCGCCTGGCCGGCGTAGATGCCGCAGGACACGGCCGCCACGGGATCGACCAGCGGATCGCTGACCACGTCGCCGGCCTTCATCAGCTTGTTCACTGCAAGGCGCAGGGCAACCCAGCCGCCGGTGATCGCGGCACAGCGGGTGCCGCCGTCGGCCTGGATCACATCGCAGTCGATCGAGATCTGGCGTTCACCCAGGGCAGAACGATCCACGCCGGCGCGCAAGGCGCGGCCGATCAGGCGCTGAATCTCGACGGTGCGGCCGCCCTGTTTCCCGGCCGAGGCCTCGCGCCGCATCCGCGACGAGGTCGAGCGGGGCAGCATGCCGTATTCGGCGGTGACCCAGCCCAGGCCCGAGCCCTTGATGAAGGGCGGCACGCGGTCTTCGATCGTGGCGGTGCAGATCACATGGGTGTCCCCAACCTTGATAAGGCAGGACCCTTCGGCGTGTTTCGTGATCCCGGTTTCGATTGAAACCTGGCGCATTTCGCTTAAATCTCGTCCTGATGGTCGCATGGGATATCCCTTTCCAAAGCTTGGGTCCGGCCGGAGCTTGGGCCCGATCTGGGTTTGGGATAGTCCTGCCTTGACGGGGAACGCAAGCCCGGACTGGGTGCGCCTGTTTCGACATTCGACCTCGGTGGAGGGGTCTGACGACGCAATGAACGACAAGACACGCATTCTGAACGAACTCAACGACCGGTCGCGCGAAGTGTTTCGCCGCGTGGTCGAAGGCTATCTGACCAACGGAGAGCCGGTCGGATCCCGCACCCTGACCCGCAGCATGAGCGAAAAGGTCAGCGCCGCGACGATCCGCAACGTCATGCAGGACCTGGAATTCCTGGGCCTTCTGGACAGCCCGCATGTCAGCGCGGGTCGGATCCCGACGCAGCAGGGGCTGCGGATGTTCGTGGACGGGCTGCTTGAGGTCGGGGATCTGGACAACACCGACCGCGAAAAGATCGACGCGACCATTGGCAACGGTGGCGGTGACGTGGGCGGAATGCTGGATCGCATCGGGTCTGCGCTGTCGGGGGCGACGCAGGGGGCGTCGCTGGTGCTGGCGCCCAAGCATGAGGCGCCGATCAAACATATCGAATTCGTCGCACTCGGGTCCGACCGGGCGCTGGTCGTGCTGGTCTTTGCCGATGGCCACGTGGAGAACCGCCTGTTCCATCCGCCGCCGGGCCAGACGCCGTCGTCTATGCGCGAGGCGGCGAACTTCGTGAACGCCCTGGCCGAGGGCCGCACGCTGAGCGAGCTGGGCCAGGTCATCAAGACCGAGATCGCCAAGCGGCGGCAGGAAATCGACGTTCTTGCCCGCGATCTGATCGATTCGGGTTGGGCCGAATGGGACGATCAGGGCGCGCGGTATGAACGGCTGATCGTGCGCGGACGGGCCAATCTTCTGGGCGAAGACGCCGCCGAAGAGGACTTGGAACGCATCCGCACCCTGTTCGACGATCTGGAGCGCAAGCGGGATATCGCGGAATTTCTGGAACTTGCCGAAGAGGGCGAGGGCGTGCGGATTTTTATCGGCTCGGAAAACAAACTTTTTTCACTTTCGGGTTCCTCTCTGGTGGTCTCTCCCTATATGAACGCGGACCGAAAGATCATCGGTGCGGTCGGGGTCATCGGGCCCACGCGGCTGAACTATGGACGCATCGTGCCGATTGTGGATTACACCGCGCAGCTGGTAGGCCGGATGATCGCGGACCGGAGTTAGAGGTAGACAATGGCTGGACCTGAAAACGACGACTTCCTGGATGACATCGATGCCGCCGAGGCCGATGCCTATGCGGATGAAATCGACGAGATGGACGACGAAACCATCGAAATCGATGCCCTGCGTGCGGAACGTGACGGGCTGAAGGACAAGTGGATGCGCGCGATGGCGGATGCCGAAAACGCGCGCAAGCGGGCCGACAAGCAACGCCGCGAAGCCGAGCTGTACGGCGGGTCGAAACTGGCGCGCGATCTGCTGCCCGTCTACGACAACATGAAGCGCGCGCTGGAAGCGGCGGGCGAGAAATCCGAAGAGACCTCGGCGCTGATCGAAGGCGTCGAGCTGACGATGCGTGAACTGCTGAACACCTTCAAGAAGCACGGGATCGAGCCGATCGTTCCCGAAGTTGGCGACAAGTTCGACCCGAACGTGCATGAAGCCATGTTCGAGGCCCCGGTGCCCGGTACCAAGGCCGGCGACATCATCCAGGTGTCCGCCGAAGGGTTCTGGCTGTCGGACCGCCTGCTGCGTCCGGCGCAGGTTGGGGTGTCGTCGACACCGGCCTGAGTTTTCGCCTGTGTCAGGGTCTGATCCGGCCAGGGCCGGATGCCTGCGGCGCGAGTATTTTCGGCAAGATGATCGAGGGGCGTTGCGCTATTGGCGCGACGCCGCTTTCAATTTGTACAGCATGTCGAGCGCATCGCGCGGCGTCAGGTCGTCCGGGTTGACCTGATCCAGAAGGTCCAGCGCGGGCGAGGCGGCGGGCGCGGGTGCGGCCACGGGGGCAGGGGGCGCGGCGGCGAAAAGCGGCAGGTCGTCGATGATCGCCTTGGGTTTCTGGCCGCCTTCGCGGTCGCCTTTTTCCAGCGCATCGAGCACTTCGCGGGCACGGGCGACGACGCTGTCGGGCAGACCGGCGAGGCGCGCGACCTGGACACCATAGCTGCGGTCGGCGGCACCGCGAATGACCTCGTGCAGGAAGATCACGTCGCCATCGTGTTCGCGTACCGCGACGGTGGCGTTTTCGACGCAAGGCAGTTTGCCCGCCAGTTGCGTCATCTCGTGGTAGTGCGTGGCAAAGAGCGCGCGGGAACGGTTGACCTCGTGCAGGTGTTCAAGCGTGGCCCAGGCGATCGACAGGCCGTCGTAGGTCGCGGTGCCCCGGCCGATTTCATCCAGGATCACCAGGGCGCGGTCATCGGCCTGATTGAGGATGGCGGCGGTTTCCACCATCTCGACCATGAAGGTCGAACGGCCGCGCGCCAGGTCGTCGCTTGCGCCGACGCGGCTGAAGAGCTGGGAAATCGTCCCTATTTCGGCGGATTCCGCCGGAACATGGCTGCCCATCTGGGCCAGAAGGGTGATCAGTGCGGTCTGCCGCAGGAAGGTCGATTTACCGGCCATGTTGGGGCCGGTCAGCAGCCAGATCGACGAGGGATCGCCGGACAGGTCGGCGTCATTGGCGATGAAGGGCGTGCCGTCGCGGCGCAGCGATTGTTCGACCACCGGGTGGCGGCCGCCGGTGATGCGCAGGGCGCGGTCGTCGGTGATCTTCGGGCGACACCAGTTTTCTGCAATCGACAGATCGGCAAGCGCGGTGGCAAGGTCGAGTTCGGACAGCGCGCGGGCGGTGTCCGTCAGGTCGGACGAGCGGGCGAGGATTTCCGATTTCAGCCTGTCATAGAGCCGCTTTTCGATATCGAGCGCGCGGCCCCCGGCGTTGAGGATGCGGGTCTCCATCTCGCTGAGTTCAGGCGTGGTAAAGCGCAGCTGGTTGGCGGTGGTCTGGCGATGCTTGAACCTTTCGTTCAGCGGTTCGGACAGCATCTTGTCGGCGTGGGTCGCGGTGACCTCGATGAAATAGCCCAGCACGTTGTTGTGCTTGATCTTGATCGAGGGGATGCCGGTCAGGTCGGCGTATTCGGTCTGCATCGCCGCGATGACGCCACGGCCTTCGTCACGCAATTGGCGGGATTCGTCCAATTCAGTGTCGAATCCGGGGGCGATGAAGCCGCCGTCGCGGGTCAGAAGCGGGGGTTCGGCCACAAGGGCCGCGTCGAGCAGGGACAGCAGATCGTCATGGCCGGTCAGGGCGCCGGTGGCCTGGGCCATCAGCGGCGGCAGATCGGCGGTGGACAGCTGGGCGGTGATCGCTTCGGCTTGGGTCAGCCCGTTGCGGATCGCGGCCAGGTCGCGGGGGCCGGCGCGGTCGATGGCCAGGCGCGACAGGGCGCGGTCCAGGTCGGGCACGCGGCGAAGGGCCTCGCGCAGGGATTTTGCGGTCGGGCGATCCGCGACCATGGCATCGACGGCGGCGAGACGGTCGTTGATCGTGGTGATGTCGCGCGACGGGCTGGAAAGACGGCGTTCCAGCAGGCGCGCGCCGCCCGGTGTCACGGTGCGGTCGATGGCCGACAGCAGCGATCCGGCGCGGCCACCGGACAGCGCATGGGTCAGTTCCAGGTTGCGGCGGGTCGCGGCGTCGATCTGCACCGTGCGGTCCGAGGCTTCGCGCAGCGGTTTGCGCAGCAGCGGCAGTTTGCCCTTTTGCGTGATGTCGAGGTAGTCGACGATGGCGCCCATGGCGGCGATCTCGGCACGGGTGAAGGTGCCGAAGGCGTCGAGCGACGCGATCTTGAACAGCGCGCAAAGCCGGTCCGTGGCGCTGGTGCTGTCGAAGGATCCGCGCGAAAGCGGCGTCAGCGAAATCCCGAAATCAGAGACTGTTTCAGCGTAATCGCGTTCGATTTCGTCCGGGATCAGCAGTTCCGACGGGGCCAGCCGCGCCAGCTCCGGGCCCAGGCGGACGGTGGCCATGGGCATGACGTGGAAGGCCCCGGTCGAGATGTCGACCCAGGCCAGCGCTGCGTCGTCGCGCACCACGGCAAAGGCGGCAAGGTAGTTGTGCCGGCGGGCGTCCAGCAGGCTTTCCTCGGTCAGGGTGCCGGGGGTGACAAGGCGGACGACGTCGCGGGCCACCACGGATTTCGACCCGCGTTTCTTCGCCTCTTCGGGGGATTCCATCTGTTCGCCGACGGCCACGCGAAATCCCTTGCGGATAAGTGTCAGCAGGTAGTTTTCCGCCGAATGTACCGGAACGCCGCACATGGGGATGTCTTCGCCCAGGTGTTTGCCGCGTTTGGTCAGCGCGATGTCGAGCGCCTCGGCCGCGGCGACGGCATCGTCGAAGAACAATTCGTAGAAGTCGCCCATCCGGTAGAACAGCAGCGCATCGGGATATCCTGATTTGATCTCAAGATATTGCGCCATCATCGGCGTGACGGTGTCTTTGGCCACGTGAAACCCCCCGGTTGGATTGGGGGGGACCTTACAAATCCCTCTTCGCAGGCGAAAGCCGAAATGGTTGAGTGACGTGCAGGCATTGGGTAAGACGCCAAAGCCCAATGAGGAGTAGGCCACATGTCCAAGTCGAAATCCCGGATCACGCCTGAAGACGCGCTGGCGTTCCACCTGGAACCCGCCCCCGGCAAATGGGAGGTCTCGGCCACGGTCCCGATGACGACACAGCGCGATCTGTCGCTGGCCTATTCGCCGGGCGTTGCTGTTCCATGTGAAGCAATCCACGCCAACCCGGAAACCGCCTATGATTACACCAACAAGGGCAACCTTGTGGCCGTGATTTCCAACGGGACGGCGGTTCTTGGGCTGGGCAACCTTGGCGCGCTGGCCTCGAAACCGGTGATGGAGGGCAAGTCGGTCCTGTTCAAACGCTTTGCGGACGTGAACTCGATCGACCTTGAGCTGGACACCGAGGACACCGAAGCCTTCATCAACGCGGTCAAGCTGATGGGCCCGTCCTTTGGCGGCATCAACCTGGAAGACATCAAGGCGCCCGAGTGTTTCATCATCGAACAGCGCCTGAAGGAAGAAATGGACATCCCCGTCTTCCACGACGACCAGCACGGCACCGCCGTGATCTGCGCCGCCGGTCTGCTGAACGCGCTGAAGATTTCCGGCAAGAAGATCGAGGACTGCAAGATCGTGCTGAATGGCGCGGGTGCGGCTGGGATCGCCTGCATCGAACTTCTCAAACGCATGGGCGCGCGGCACGAGAACTGCATCGTCTGCGACACCAAGGGCGTGATCTACCAGGGCCGTACCGACGGCATGAACCAGTGGAAATCGGCCCATGCCATCACCACGGACCTGCGCACGCTGGAAGAGGCGATGGAGGGCGCGGACGTCTTCCTGGGTGTCTCGGTCAAGGGCGCGGTGACGCGGGATATGGTCGCCAGCATGGCCAAGGATCCGGTGATCTTCGCCATGGCGAACCCCGATCCCGAAATCACCCCCGAAGAAGCCCACGAGGTACGCGAAGACGCCATCGTTGCCACGGGCCGGTCGGATTATCCGAACCAGGTGAACAACGTCCTTGGTTTCCCCTATCTCTTCCGTGGCGCACTGGACATCCACGCCCGCGCCATCAACGACGAAATGAAGATCGCCTGCGCCGAGGCCCTGGCCGAACTGGCGCGCGAAGATGTTCCGGACGAGGTCGCGATGGCCTATGGCAAGGCGCTGACCTTCGGGCGGGATTACATCATCCCGACGCCCTTCGATCCGCGCCTGATCTACCGCGTGCCGCCCGCCGTGGCGCGGGCCGGCATGGACACCGGGGCCGCGCGGCGCCCGATCGTCGACATGGACGCCTATGAGCTGAGCCTGAAGTCCCGCATGGATCCGACGGCGAACATCCTGCGGTCGATCAACACGCGGGCGCGGAATGCGCAGGCCCGCATGATCTTTGCCGAAGGCGATGACCCCCGCGTGCTGCGCGCGGCCGTCATGTACCAACGCAACGGCCTGGGTGAGGCCCTGGTTGTCGGACGCGAAGCGGATGTGAAGAAAAAGCTCGAGGCCGCCGGTCTCGGCGACGCGGTGGGCGAATTGAAGGTCGTCAACGCCGCCAACACCGAGCACCTGGATGAATACAAGGCCTTCCTGTACAACCGGTTGCAGCGCAAGGGCATGGATCAGCACGACATTCACCGTCTTGCGGCTCGGGATCGTCACGTCTTTAGCGCGCTTATGCTGGCCCATGGGCATGGCGATGCGCTGATCACCGGGGCGACGCGGAAATCGGCGCATGTGCTGGAACTGATCAACCACGTCTTCGACGCCGATGCGGCGCATGGGGCGGCCGGTGTCACGGCGCTGATCCACAAGGGGCGGATCATCCTGGTTTCGGATACGCTGGTGCACGAATGGCCGGACGAGGAAGACCTGGCCAATATCGCCGAACGCTGTGCCGAGGTCGCCCGCGACCTGGGTCTGGAGCCACGCGTGGCCTTTGTCAGCTTCTCGACCTTCGGCTATCCGGTCTCGGAACGGGCCGAGAAGATGCACGTGGCGCCCAAGGTTCTGGCGCAGCGCGGTGTGGATTTCGAATTCGACGGGGAAATGACCGTGGACGTGGCGCTGAACGCCCGTGCGCGCGAAAATTATCCCTTCGCCAAGCTGACCGACAACGCCAATATCCTGGTGGTTCCGGCCCGCCATTCGGCCAGCATCAGCGTCAAGATGATGCAGGAACTGGCCGGGGCCACGGTGATCGGGCCGATCCTGTCGGGCGTCGACAAGCCGATCCAGATCTGTTCGACCGGCTCGACCGTGAACGACATCCTCAACATGGCGCTTCTGGCGGCCAGCAAGGTCAGCTGATGGCGATCTGGAACCTTGGCTCGGTGAATGCGGATCTGGTCTATCGCCTGCCGCATCTTCCCGCGCCGGGGGAAACGCTGGCCGCGCTGTCGCATCAGCGGGGCCTGGGCGGCAAGGGCGCGAACATGTCCGTGGCCGCCGTGCGGGCCGGCGGTGATGTGCATCATATCGGGGCCGTGGGCGAAGACGGCGTCTGGATGCGCGACCGGCTGGAAGACTACGGGGTCGGCGTGGCCCATATCCGGGTGGTCGATGCGGCCTCGGGTCATGCGATCATCGCGCTGGATGGATCGGGTGAAAACCAGATCATCATTCATCCCGGGGCCAATATCCTGGTCGAGATGCCGGTGCTGGAAGAGGTGCTGTCCCGTGCCAGTGCCGGGGATATCGCCGTCTTTCAGAATGAAACCAACGTGCAGCGCGACTTTGCCCGGGCTGCGCGCGATCGCGGTCTGCGGGTCTGCTATGCGGCGGCGCCCTTTTCGGTCCAGGCGGTGCGCGACGTGCTGGACCAGATCGACATCCTGGTGATGAACGCGGTCGAAGCCGCCCAGTTGGAGGCCGAGATGGGCCTGGCCGTGGCGGATATTCCCGTGGCGGACGTGGTGATCACGCTTGGGGCGGATGGATGCCGCTGGCTGCACCAGGGGCGCGAACGGCATTTCGATGCGCCGCGCGTCACGCCGGTCGATACCACCGGTGCGGGCGATACGTTCACCGGCTACCTTCTGGCGGCGCTGGACAACAAGCAGGACATGGCGCGTGCCATCAGCCGGGCCCAGATGGCCGGTGCGGTCATGGTAACAAGGCTGGGAACGGCCGACGTGATCCCCACCCAGGATGACATCGACCAATTTTTTGCAAGTTTCTGAACATCGCCTGAAACTTATTCCCGAAGCCTTACGTGATTGGATGTGACGGCCGAGATTGGCCGCTATCCAACACGGGAGCTTTTTGAATGAAACGTTTTGTACTGACCGCCGCAGCCATCGTAACCGCCGGCGCCGCTTTTGCAGCGAGCCACGGCATGGCACCGATGGTCGAAGGCATGGACCAGGATGTCTCGGGCGGGACCGTCACGGCATCCAAGATCGTTGCGCCGGAAAACGGCTGGCTGGTGGTGCACCGCACCGACGCCGAGATGAAGCCGGGCCCCGTGGTGGCCTATGCGCCGATCCGCATGGGTGAGACCATGGACGTGACCGCGATCCTGACGGAAGAGGTCGCCTCGGGCGAGATGCTGATGCTCATGGTGCACTCGGAAGCGGGCGGCATGAAGACCGGCATCTTCGAATACACCCTGGGTGCAAAAGAAGACGGTCCGATCAAGCCCGATGGCAATCTGGTGATGAAAGTCATCACGGCCAAGTAATCGGCTAAGTCATCTGGCAAGAAACCCACCCAGCCGGGCAGGACCGATCACCGGCCCTGCCCGCAAGATGCCAGACCACATAGATAATTCGGCCTGCCCCACAGGTTCGGATGCCGGTTCGAAGGGTCTTTCGTTGTGGTGGTGCCCCGGACCGGCGAAAGGGACCGCGCCCCAGAAACCGCGGTCCCTTTCTTTTTGTCCCGTCCATTTCGGCGCACTCCCGGTGCTGGGCGATGTCCCGACGCGGGACCGCCGCTTGGCAATCCGCATCCAGTTTCCTAGCCTGCCCGAAACGGGGACAGAGCCAGGAACAATGCGATGCAGGACCAGACCACCCATGACGCCGTCGAAGATCCGCGCAATGCGGATCTGAAATTTCATCTCAACGGCCGGATCGTCGGAGGAGAGGCCGCCGTCGTCAGCATCTACGACAGCGGCTTCATGCTGGGCGACGGCATCTGGGAAGGGCTGCGGCTGTACGATGGGCGCTGGGCCTTTTTGGACGACCACCTGGACCGGCTGTTCGAGGCCGCGAAGGCCATCGACCTGGACATCGGCATGACCCGCGATCAGGTCGTTCAGGCGTTGGAGGATCTGCGCAAGGCCAACGGCATGCAGACCGACGCCCATGCCAGGCTGATGGTGACGCGGGGCCGCAAGGTGCGGCCGTTCCAGCATCCGTCGCTGTCGCGCTCTGGTCCGACGGTGGCGATCATCATGGAACATTCGGTGCCCCAGGCCGGGCGGCCTTTGCGCCTGGCCACGGTGCCGCATGTTCGGGGGCTGCCGATGACGCAGGATCCCAAGCTGAATTCCCATTCCAAGCTGAACTGCATCCTGGCTTGTATCGCCGCCGAAAAGGCCGGCGCGGACGAGGCGCTGATGCTGGATGTGCATGGTTTCGTGAACACCACCAATGCCTGCAACTTCTTCATCGTGCGGAAAGGGGCGGTTTGGACCTCGACCGGGGATTACTGCATGAACGGCATCACCCGCGCCAAGGTCATCGACCTGTGCCGCGCCAATGACATCCCTGTGTTTGAGAAGAACTTTTCCCTGGTCGACTGTTACGGCGCAGACGAGGCTTTTGTGACCGGCACCTTCGGCGCGCAATCCCCGGTCGGAGAGATCGACGGACGCGTGATCGGCAGCGGCGAGATCGGCCCGGTGACGGAACGGATCCGCGCGCTGTACAAGGACCTGGTGGCGCAATGAGGATCGCCTGCTGGTCCGGCCCGCGCAACCTGTCGACGGCGATGATGTACTGCTTTGGGCAGCGGGCCGATTGCGCCGTGGTGGATGAACCCTTCTATGCCGCTTACCTGGCCCAGACCGGGCTGGCGCATCCGATGCGGGATGCGGTCCTGGCGTCGCAATCGCAGGATGGTGCAGAGGTCGCGGGAATGCTGGCAGGCGACGTGCCCGGGGGACGCGCGCTTTGGTATCAGAAGCACATGTGCCAGCATATGATCCCGTCGATTCCGCGCGGTTGGATGGCCGGAGCAAAGCATGTCTTCCTGATCCGCCATCCCGCCCGCGTCGCTGCCAGTTTCGCCAAGGGGTACGAGGCGCTGACGCTTGAGGATATCGGGTTCCTGCAACAGGCCGAGCTGTTCGATTTCGTCACTGAATCAGGGGGATATCCCGTGGTGATCGACAGTTTCGACATCCGCCGGGACCCCGAGGGGATGCTGCGCAAGCTGTGCGACGCGCTTGGCATCGGGTTTGATCCGGCGATGCTGTCCTGGCCTGCGGGTGGCATGGCAGAAGACGGCATCTGGGCCCCGCATTGGTACGGGGCCGTGCATCGGTCGACCGGTTTTGCTGGCCCCGAGGGGGACCTGCCGGAGCTTTCGGACAAGCTGGCCGAGATTGCCGAGGCCGCAATGCCCGCCTATCGCGCGATGGAGGCGCGGAAGATCCAGCCCTGAGGTCGGGTGGATGCGGCTACGGTTAGCCCAACAGCTGGCTGAGCTTCAGTGCCACGGACATGTCGCCCGTGACCTTGATCTTGCCCATGGCAAAAGCGGTCATCGGGTTCAGCTTGCCCGCGATCAGCTTGGCCAGGTTCGGTTCCGAGATGCGGATCGTGCAATCGGCGTCGCGGCCATCCAGATGGGCGGTGTCGCCATCCAGCGTGATTGCGCCGTCGTCGCCGCAGTCGAACTTGATCGAATTGTCCAGAGGTTTGCGGGCCAGCGCCTGTTGCAGCGTGGCGGCGATATCGGTCAGTGCCATGAATTTCGTGTCCCTGATGGCTTTGCGCAATCTAGGGGGTGGGTGTGAAGATTTCGCAATCGTGACGCTGCGTTGGGGGGTGCCTTTTTGCGGGGTGGTCTGACCACGTAAGCGGCGCGGCTTGGCTGGCGTCGGGCGGGCGAGGGGTTTTACCCCCTCGCGCTCCCCCAGGATATTTTTGGCAAGAGGATGGGGGTGGGGGGCGTGAAATAGGATGGGGGGCGTGAAATAGGATGGGGGCGTGAATAGTGGATTAGGATGCAAAAAAGCCGCCGGGGTGGGGACCGGCGGCTTTTCCGTGTGGTGTGGTGCGCGGCTTACTTGAAGCGGCGGTTGCGCGCGGCCAGAAGTTTCAGGCGCAGCGCGTTCAGCTGGATGAAGCCCTGGGCGTCCTTCTGGTCGTAGGCACCGGCGTCTTCTTCGAAGGTCACATGGGCCTCGGAGTAGAGCGAGTGGTCGGACCAGCGCGCGATGGTGCGGGCGGAGCCCTTGTAGAGCTTGAGACGGACGGTGCCTGTCACGTGCTCCTGGCTCTTGTCGATCAGGGCCTGCAGCATTTCGCGTTCGGGCGAGTACCAGAAGCCGTTGTAGATCAGTTCCGCGTAGCGCGGCATGATCGAATCCTTCAGGTGTCCAGCACCCGAATCCAGCGTGATCTGTTCGATTCCGCGGTGCGCTTCGAGCAGGATGGTGCCGCCCGGCGTTTCATAGACGCCGCGGGACTTCATGCCGACAAAGCGGTTTTCCACCAGGTCGAGGATGCCGATGCCGTGTTTCCCGCCCAGCTCGTTCAGCTTGGTCAGGATGGTGGCCGGCGACATCGCCTCGCCGTTGATCGCCACCGCGTCGCCCTTTTCGAAGGTGATCTCGACGATCTCGGGGGTGTCGGGGGCATCTTCGGGGCGGGTGATGCGCTGCAGCACGTAGTCGGGCGCGTCCTGGGCGGGATCTTCCAGCACCTTGCCTTCGGACGAGGTGTGCAGAAGGTTCGCATCCACCGAGAAGGGCGCTTCGCCGCGTTTGTCCTTGGCGATCGGGATCTGGTGCTGTTCGGCGAATTCCAGAAGCTTGGTCCGCGAGGACAGGTCCCATTCGCGCCAGGGGGCGATGACCTTGATCTCGGGGTTCAGGGCATAGGCCGAGAGTTCGAAGCGAACCTGGTCGTTGCCCTTGCCGGTGGCGCCATGGGCGACGGCATCGGCACCGGTCTGTTCGGCGATCTCGATCAGGCGCTTGGAAATCAGCGGACGCGCGATCGAAGTGCCCAGCAGGTAGAGCCCTTCGTAAAGCGCATTGGCGCGGAACATCGGGAAGACGAAGTCGCGGACGAATTCTTCGCGGATATCTTCGATGAAGATGTTCTCGGGCTTGATGCCCAGAAGTTCGGCTTTCTTGCGGGCGGGATCAAGCTCCTCGCCCTGGCCGAGATCGGCGGTGAAGGTCACGACCTCACAATGGTATTCGGTCTGCAGCCATTTCAGGATGATCGAGGTGTCGAGGCCCCCGGAATAGGCCAGGACGACTTTCTTCGGCGCGCTCATGCTGTCCCCTTGTCTTGGTTCTGCTTGTCTTGGTTCCGCCGGGCGATAGCGGGTTTTGGACAGGCATACAAGGTGCTGCGCCTTGTGAGGCAGGGCGATGCCGGCGAAGGCGTCTATGCTCTGGGCTTGTTTCGCGGACGGCAAAGGGGCAATGAAGACGAATGAGCGATATCGAAATCTTCCGGGACCGGGCGCGCGCTGCGATGGTGGCGATGCGGCAGGTCTTTCCCGCCACGCCCCTGATGCGCAACGATCACCTGTCGGAAAAGTTCGGGGCCGAGATCTGGCTGAAGCGCGAAGACCTGACGCCGGTGCGGTCCTACAAGCTGCGCGGGGCGTTCAATGCCATGCGGCGGGCGCAGGGGGCAGATCTGTTCGTCTGTGCCAGCGCCGGGAACCATGCGCAGGGCATGGCCTATATGTGCCGCCACTTCGGCAAGCGGGGCGTGATCTTCATGCCGGTGACAACGCCGCAGCAGAAGATCGACAAGACGCGGATCTTTGGTGGCGACTTCGTCGAGATCCGGCTGGTGGGCGATTACTTCGATGACACCCTGGCCGAGGCGCAAAGCTTTTGCGCGGCCGAGGGTGGGCATTTCCTGGCTCCCTTCGACGATGACGACGTGATCGAAGGGCAGGCAACCATCGCCGCCGAGATCGAGGCCGAGCTGCCGGGCGGGGCCGATCTGATCGTTCTTCCCGTGGGCGGTGGGGGGCTTTCGGCCGGGATCAGAAGCTATTTCGGCCCGGATCAGAGCCTGAAGTTCGTCGAACCTGCCGGCGGTGCATCCCTGGCTGCGGCGGTCGAGGCCGGGGGCCCGGTGACCCTGAACAAGGTCGACAGTTTCGTCGATGGGGCTGCCGTGGCGCGGATCGGCGCGCGGCCCTGGGACCGGCTGAACGGCATCGACAGAGCGGATGTCCTGGCCGCGCCCGAGGACCGGATCTGCACCACCATGCTGGAGATGCTGAACATCGAAGGCATCGTGCTGGAACCGGCGGGCGCGCTGGCGGTGGATGCGCTGGATGCGATCCGGGATCAGATCCGGGGCAAGCGGGTGATCTGCATTACCTCGGGCGGGAATTTCGATTTCGAACGGCTGCCCGAGGTGAAGGAACGTGCGCAGCGGTTTTCTGGGGTGAAGAAGTATTTCATCCTGCGGCTGCCGCAGCGGCCCGGGGCGCTGAAGGAGTTCCTGAACCTGTTGGGGCCGGGCGACGATATTGCGCGCTTTGAATACCTGAAGAAATCCGCGCGCAACTTCGGGTCGGTTCTGATCGGGATCGAGGCGAAGGAGGCCCGCGATTTCGAAGGGCTGTTCCAGCGGCTGGATGACAGCGGCTTTGCCTATCGGGACATCACGCAGGACACGATCCTGGCCGAATTCCTGATCTAGCGCCCCCTGTACAAGCCGCGTCTAAGCCGCGATTCGCATCGGAAATTCCGCCAGGAACAGGTCGCGGCTTTCGCGGTAGACCTGTCCCAGCTGTGTCAGGTCGACCTGGTCGGGCAGGCCGCGGGCGGCCAGTGCTTCGCCTTCGGCGGCGAGGGTGGTGAAGCGGTCGAACCCCAGGTTCAGCGCGCATCCCTTGACGAAATGCAGGGCCGATTCCAGGTCTTCGGCCATGCCGATGGTCTGCATGGCGGTCTCGGCCTCTTCCATGAACAGGGCGATGACCTCGTCCAGGCCGTCACGGCCGACGTCGTTGCACAATTCGCGGACCTTGGCCCAATCTATCAGCTCGGGTGTGTTCATGCGGTCCTTCATAGCGGCGCGGGCTTACCGAATTCTCAATCGATGCAAAAAAATTCTCGCGTTAATGGTTTGTTGGGACCGGGGTGCCAATCTGCCGGGGTTGAGGCACGGACAGGCGGCATGGATCAGGCAAAGCGCGACTCGGCGGCCGGGCAATGTCCGGTCGCTCCGCACCCGGCATCGGGGTCGTTGTCGGGCGAACGGGCCGGGGCGCGGCGCGTGCTGGTGGTCGACGACAGCAAGATGCAGCGCCGCATCCTGGCGGTGACCCTGGCCAAATGGGGCTACAGCGTGGAAGAAGCGGGCAGCGCCGACCAGGCCATCGACATCTGCCGCCGGGCCCCGCCGGATATCGTCATTTCCGACTGGATGATGCCCGGCATGTCGGGGCCGGATTTCTGCAAGATCTTCCGGGGCATGGCGCGGGACACCTATGGGTATTTCATCCTTCTGACCTCGAAGGCCGACAAGGTCGACGTGGCCGAAGGGCTGATCAGCGGGGCGGATGATTTCCTGACGAAACCGGTGAATTCCGGCGAACTGCGCGCGCGTCTGACGGCGGGCGACCGCGTGCACCGCATGCACTGGGAACTGACGCGCAAGAACCGGCTGATCGCGGACACGCTGCATGAATTGCAGCAGCTTTACGATTCCATCGACAGCGACCTGATCGAGGCGAAGAAGCTGCAGCAATCCCTGGTCCGCGAACGCGAGGTTCGGATTGGCCCGGCGCGGATTTCGCAGCTGCTGCGTACGGCAGGGCGGGTCGGCGGCGATCTGGTCGGCTTTTACCCGGCGGGGCCGGACCGGGTGGCGGTGTTTTCGCTGGATGTTTCGGGGCATGGGATCAGCTCGGCGCTGATGACGGCGCGGCTGGCGGGGTTCCTGTCTTCGTCCGTTCCGCAGCAGAACATCGGGCTGGGGCCGGACGGAACGGCGCTTCGGCCCGACCGGATTGCCGCCCGGCTGAACGAAATCGCGCTGCGGGAATTCGATGGCGGGCATTATTTCACTCTCGCGCTGGCGGATCTGGACCTGCGCGACGGGCACCTGCGGCTGGTGCAGGCGGGCCATCCGCATCCGCTGATCCAGCGGGCCGAGGGGCGGATCGACATGCTGGGGCAGGGCGGTTTCCCGGTCGGACTGATCGACGACGCCGGGTTCGAGATGATCGAGGCGCGGTTGAACCCCGGAGACCGGCTGATCCTGGCCTCGGATGGGGTGACCGAATGCGCCGATCCGCAGGGCACCCTGCTGGGCGACGAAGGGTTCATCCGCATGCTTGAAACATTGGCCGAGGTGCCGGGCCGCAGGCTGTTGGAAACCATCGCCTGGAAGCTGGCCGATCGCACCGCCGAAGACCGGTTCGAGGATGACGTATCGGCCATCAGCCTGGAATACCTGCGCCCCGGCTAGGTGGTGAAATCAGACTCTGAACCGGGCGATTTCGAAGGATCAGCGCAGCAGCCGGGCCACCAGATCGGCGCTGCCGGTTTCCGCCAGAAGATCCACCGCCAGATCGGCAGGCGTCCAGATCGCGGTATGGCCGGGTTCGCGCGGCGGCCCATGGGGGCGGATCGGACGGGCGACATAGATGGCGCAGATCTTCTCGGCCCATTTGTCGTATTCGGGCATATAGGTGAACCGCCGGAAGGCCCCGATGCGACGGGGGGCGGCGATGCGATAGCCGGTTTCCTCGAACACCTCGCGGTGCAGGGCAGTAAGGGGATGTTCGCCCGGATCGATGCCGCCGCCGGGCAATTGAAATTCCGGCGTGGGTTCGGCCTGATGGGTCAGTAGAAGCGACCCGTTCAGCGGAAGGATCGCGTAGACTCCTGCGCGGAACGCATAGCGGCGATGCTTTTCGGGGGGCTCTCCGTAACGGCGCATGGGGCTCTGCCTTGTAACGGGGCATCATTGCCCCTAGGTGCTGGCCAAGATATGCCTGTGACAGGCTCAGAAGGAAACCCCACGATGATCGGATCGAAACTGGCCTGGGACGACACCGTCCTGCCCTTTCAGCTTGATGCTTCTGACGTGCGCGGCCGCGTGGCGCGGCTGGACGGCGTGCTTGGCGGCATCCTCAAGCAACATGACTACCCCCCGCAGGTCGAGGCGCTGGTCGCCGAGATGGCCCTGCTGACCGCGCTGATCGGCCAGACGATCAAGCTGCGCTGGAAACTGTCGCTTCAGGTGCAGTCCAAGGGCGCGGTGCGCATGATCGCCACCGATTACTACGGCCCCGAGAAAGAGGGCGACCCGGCCCGCATCCGGGCCTATGCCAGCTTTGACCGTGACCGGCTGACCGACAGCGCACCCTTTGACCAGATCGGCGAAGGCTATTTCGCGATCCTGATCGACCAGGGCAAGGGTATGCAGCCCTACCAGGGGATCACCCCGCTGGCCGGTGGATCGCTGCGCGCCTGCGCCGAGGCCTACTTTGCCCAGTCCGAACAGCTTCCGACCCGGTTTTCGCTGTCCTTCGGCAAGTCGACGGAAGCGGGCGGTGTCGAACACTGGCGCGCCGGCGGCGTGATGATCCAGGTGATGCCCGAGGCCGGCGAACATGTCGCCGGTGAGGGCGGCACGGGCGAAGGCGGTCTTCTTGTGGCCTCGGACCTGGTTGAAGGCGACCGGGAAGAGGATTGGAACCGCGTGAACTTCCACCTTGATACGGTCGACGATCTAGAGCTGATCGGCCCAAGCGTCGCGCCGACCGATCTGCTGGTCCGACTGTTTCACGAGGAACAGCCGCGCGTCTTCGGATCCCAGCCGGTGCGCTTTGGCTGCACCTGTTCCGAGGATCGCGTGCGTCAGTCCCTGTCGATCTATTCCGCCAAGGATATCGAGAAGATGACCACCGACGACGGCCAGGTCACGGCGGATTGCCAGTTCTGCGGCGCGCATTACGTGCTGGATCCGAAAAGCGTCGGCTTCGAGGCCGGAACATCGGATGAAGGCTGACGCCCGGGTTTATGATCGCATCCGCGAGGCCCTGTCCCGCCCGGGGCAGGGCTCCTCGGATTTTGATCTGAACGGGGCTGGGGGGATCGCAGATCCCTCCAAGCTGCGGCCGGCCGGTGTGCTGGTGCCGCTGATCGAACGCGACGGCCAGGTCAACGTGATCCTGACCAAGCGGACCTCGCATCTGAAGCATCACCCCGGGCAGATCGCCTTTCCCGGGGGCAAGGTCGAACCGACTGATGCCGATGTCACCGCCGCCGCGCTGCGCGAATCCCACGAGGAAATCGGCCTGCCGCCCGAGCTGGTCGAGGTTCTGGGCTACCTGCCCAAGCATGAAACGGTCAGCGTCTTTTCGATGACGCCCGTTGTTGCGCGGGTGACGGCGGATTTCGTCAAACGCCCCGAACCCGGTGAGGTCGAAGAGGCGTTCGAGGTCCCCCTGGCGCATCTTCTTGATCCGGCGAACTACCTGGTGCACGGGCGCCGCTGGCGCGGGCAGCGCCGGTATTATTACGCCGTGCCCTATGGGCCCTATTACATCTGGGGTGCCACGGCGCGGATCTGTCGGGTTCTTGCGGATCGGATGGCGTGATGCGGGTCACGGGTGCCTGGCTGACGCATCCGGGAACGCGCGCCGTCTGTGATGCGCTGACCGGGGCCGGGCATCAGGCGCTGTTTGTCGGCGGCTGCGTGCGTGATGCGCTTCTGGGCCGTGCGGTTGGGGATATCGACATCGCCACCGACGCCACGCCCGACCAGGTGATCGCGGCGGCCAGGGCCTCGGGCCTCAAGGCAGTCCCCACGGGCATCGACCACGGCACCGTCACTCTTGTGGCCGAGGGGCTGGGGCACGAGGTCACGACCTTTCGTCACGACGTGGACACCGACGGCCGCCACGCCACCGTAGCCTTTTCCACCGACGTGGCCAAGGACGCGGCGCGGCGCGATTTCACCATGAATGCGCTTTATGCCCGGCCTGACGGCACGCTGGTTGATCCCCTGGGCGGGCTGGCGGATCTGAAGGCGCGGCACCTGCGCTTTGTGGGCGACCCGGATCAGCGCATCGCAGAGGATTACCTGCGCATCCTGCGCTATTTCCGGTTTCACGCCTGGTATGGCGATCCCGACCGTGGGATCGATGCCGATGCCCTCTCGGCCATTGCCGCGGGGGCCGAGGGGCTGGAACAGCTGTCCCGCGAACGCATCGGGCGCGAGGTGATCAAGCTGCTGCGCGCCCCCGATCCCGCGCCCTCCGTTGCCGCCATGCGCCAGACCGGCGTGCTGGGCCATGTGCTGCCCGGTGCCGATGACCGGGCGCTGGCTGTTCTGGTGCATCTGGAAGGCGATCTTCCCGCCGATCCGCTGCGACGTCTGGCGATCCTGGGCGGGGTGGATGTGGCGGATCATCTGCGCCTTAGCCGGGCCGAGGCAAAGCAGCTGGATCTGCTGCGCGACGGCATAGGCGACATGCGTGGGGCCGGCGAATTGGGCTATCGCCATGGGGTCGCGACGGGGCGCGACATCCTGCTGTTGCGGGCGGCGCTGTTTAAAACACCGCTGGACCCGCAGGCCACGGTTGATCTGGAAAAGGGCGCAAAGGCGCAATTTCCGGTAGCGGCCAAGGACCTGATGCCCGCCTATCAGGGCGCGGCACTTGGGGCTAAACTCGCCGAATTAGAGACGAAATGGATCGCCTCGGGCTTTGCGCTGACGCGCAGGGACCTGTGCGGGAATGACACTGCCCCGGGGGATGGCTGAGCGCGCGAAAGGGTCTACATTGAGCCGGAAAGGTAGTTTCCGATGCACTTGATGTCCCGCCTGATCGATCCGTTCAAACCCGCCGACGGCCCGCCGCCGACCACGCTTGTGCCTTACATCAACTGGATGCTGAAAGGGGCCTGGCCGATCGTGATGATCGCCGTGGTGCTGTCCGCCCTTGCCGGCACGGTCGAGGTCGGATCGGCCTGGGTGCTGGGCGCGGTGATCGACAGCGCGACCCAGGCGGGGCCGGATCAGGTGTTCCAGGGCGAAAGCTTGATGCTGATCTTGTTGGCGCTGGCCTTCTTCACGCTCGCCCGGCCGGTGATGATGGGGCTGAGTTCCGCCGCCAACACGCTGTTCCTGATGCCCAATATCTTCAGCGTGACGCTGTCGCGGCTGTATCGCTGGACGCTTGGGCAAAGCGTGACCTATTTCGACGACGATTTCGCGGGCCGCATTGCGCAGAAGCAGATGCAAAGCGCCAGCGCCATGACCGAAATCGCGATGGAGACGATCAACTCGGTGGTCTTCGCGCTGGCCTCGCTGGTCGGCTCGGCGCTGTTGCTGATGACGATCGACAGCGGGCTTCTGGTGGTCTTTGCGCTTTGGATGGTCGCCTATGTGGCGCTGATCCGGTATTTCCTGCCGCGCATCCGCAAGCGGTCCAAGACGCGGGCGGCGGCGCGGGCGATGGTGTCAGGCCAGGTCGTCGACACGATCACCAATATCAAGACGGTCAAACTGTTCGCCCACGCCGATCACGAAGATCGCGTGGCCTTGGGGGCCATCGGCACCTTCCGCCAGCGCGCGCTGGAATTCGCCCGTGTCATGGTCGCCTTCCGCGTCACGCTGTTTGCGCTGTCGGGCCTGTTGCCGGTGCTGCTGGTCGGCGGGGCGCTTTGGGTCTGGTCTTCGGGCGGGACCAGCCTTGGGTCCGTGGTGGCGGCGGGCACGGTGGCGATCCGGCTGGCGCAGATGTCGGGCTGGGTGTCCTTCACCTTGATGGGGATCGCGTCGAATATCGGTGAGGTCGAGGATGGCATGCGCACCCTGGCGCGGCCGGTCCGGTTGCAGGATCAGCCCGGTGCGCGGGATCTGGCGGTGCCCGACGGGGCCATCCGGTTCGACGGTCTGGGCTTTGCCTATGGGCGCGACGTGGGTGGCGTGCAGGACATCACGCTGGACATCGCGCCGGGCGAAAAGATCGGCATTGTCGGGGCTTCGGGCGCGGGGAAATCGACGCTCGTCGCGCTTCTCTTGCGGCTCTATGATGCGGAACAGGGTCGCATTCTGATCGACGGGCAGGACATCGGCACGGTGACGCAGGACAGTCTGCGGCGGCAGATCGGCATGGTCACGCAAGACACCGCGATGTTCAATCGCTCGGCGCTGGAAAACATCCGCTATGGCCGTCCCGACGCGACCGAGGAAGAGGTCTTTGCCGCCGCCCGCAAGGCCGAGGCCGACACCTTCATCCGCGCGCTGTCCGACCATCTGGGCAACGAAGGTTACGAGGCCCGGCTGGGCGAACGCGGCGTGAAACTCTCTGGCGGGCAAAGGCAGCGGATCGCCCTGGCGCGTGCCATCCTCAAGGACGCGCCGATCCTTGTGCTGGACGAGGCGACCTCGGCCTTGGACAGCGAAGTCGAAGCCTCGATCCAGGAGGCGCTGGAAGGCGTGATGCAGGGCAAGACGGTGCTGGCCGTGGCGCACCGTCTGTCGACCATCGCGCATATGGACCGGATCATGGTGCTTGAGGCCGGGCGCATCGCGGAACTGGGCACGCATGAAGAACTTCTGGCGCGTGACGGGCTTTATGCACGCTACTGGGGGCGGCAGTCCGGCGGCTTTATCGGGTCCGAGATGGAAAGCGCGGCGGCGGAATAGGCTTGGCCTTTCGCCTTCGGTCGCGCTAATCGGGGCGGCATGACGGAACATGTGATTGAACGGCTGGGACATCAGGGCGACGGAATCGCGCCCGGCCCGGTCTTTGCCCCGATGACCCTGCCTGGAGAGGTGGTGAGTGGAACCCTGAACGGCCAGCGGCTGGATCAGGTGCGGATCGTCACGCCCTCGTCCGATCGGGTTGCCGCGCCCTGCCGGCATTTCAAGACCTGCGGCGGCTGCCAGGTGCAGCACGCCAGCGACGGCTTTGTCGAACATTGGAAGGCCGGGATCGTGCGCGAAGCGCTGCGCGCCCAGGGGATCGAGGCCGAGATCGCCGGGGTCGAGACCTCTCCGCCCAAGTCGCGCCGCCGCGCGGGTCTGTCGGCGCGGCGCACGAAAAAGGGCGCGATGGCGGGCTTTCATGGCCGCGCCTCTGGCACCATCGTGGAAATCCCCGACTGTCAGCTGCTGCACCCGGATCTGATCGCCGCCCTGCCCGTGGCCGAGGCGCTGGCCGTCGCCGGTGGATCGCGCAAGGGTGAGCTGAACGTGTCCGTCACCCTGTCGGACGGCGGGCTGGACGTGGCGGTGCGCGATGGCAAGCCGCTGGACCGCGATCTTGAGGTCGCGCTGGCCCAGCAGGCCGAGGCGCTGGATCTGGCGCGGCTGTCCTGGGACGGTGAGGTCATCGCGATGCGCCGCGCGCCCGGTCAGATCTTTGGCCCCGCCCGCGTCGTGCCGCCGCCGGGGGCCTTTCTTCAGGCGACACCCCAGGGCGAAGCCGCGCTGCTGCGTGCCGTGACGGAAATCACCGAAGGGGCCGCGAGGATCGCGGACCTGTTCGCCGGCTGTGGCACCTTTGCCCTGCCGCTGGCCCGCCGGGCCGAGGTTCTGGCCGTGGAAGGCGACCGCGCCATGATCGCCGCGCTGGATCGCGGCTGGCGCGAGGCGCAGGGCCTGAAACGGGTCGAGGGCGTGACCCGCGATCTGTTCCGAAACCCCCTTCTTCGGGACGAATTCAAGGGCATCGACGCCGTGGTCATCGACCCGCCCCGCGCCGGGGCCGAAGCGCAGGTGACCGAACTGGCCGAGGCCCGCGTGCCGGTGATTGCCCATGTGTCCTGCAACCCCGTGACCTTCGCCCGGGATGCCGCGCGGCTGATCGCGGCGGGATACGCCATGGGGCCGGTCCGGGTTGTCGATCAGTTCCGCTGGTCGAGCCACGTGGAGCTGGTGGCGGGCTTCCGCCTCACATCAGCGTGAGCGGCAACGCCGCGCTACCGTGACGCCCGCGTTTTCGGTATAAGGCCGAAAAAAACGAGGCAGTGTTCATGCGTATTCTTTCTATCGTGCTGATGCTCGGGCTGATGCTGGGCCTGGCCAGCTGCGGGTCGTCGAAGTTCGGCACCTATCGCGGCCCCGAGGTGACCCGGGTTCTGGTCTACAAGGCCGACCGCAAGATGTACCTGATGCACCATGAAAAGGTGCTGAAAAGCTACGACATCTCGCTTGGGTTCGCGCCGGTCGGGCACAAGCAGTTCGAAGGCGACGGCAAGACCCCCGAAGGCACCTATCGGATCGACCGCCGCAACCCGAACAGCGAATTCCACCTGTCGGTCGGGATCAGCTATCCCAACACCAACGATGTGGCCTTTGCGGCCTCTCAGGGGAAAAGCGCGGGCGGCGACATCTTCATCCACGGCTATCCCGAACGGTTCAAGAAGGCCCCGGTGCCGGACTGGACGGCGGGCTGCATCGCGGTGAAGGACAAGGAGATCGAGGAGATCTACGCCATGGTCCGCGACGGCGCGATCGTGACGATCTATCCCTGATCGGATCCCACAATTCAGACAAAAAAAACAGGCCGGGGTTCGGCCTGTTTTTTGTTATTTTTCAATTGGTTGGGCCGGGTTTACATGCCCGGCTGGCCCGCGCTCATCGAGCCCATGATCATGGTCCACCAGATCTTGCCGTTGTTTTCCTGGTACCAGGCAAAGCCCATGTCGGTGGCACGGCGGTCCAGGATCACGCGGCGGGTGTCGTCCTGATCCATCCAGGCCGACAGGGTCTCAAGCTCGGTCTCATAGGTTTCCGAGATGTTTTCACCGATCAGCAGGCCCGCGTATCCGACGCGCTGCACCCGGTCGATGGGCGAAGACCCGTCGGACCCGAAGTGCCAAGGGCGGTTCTGGCGCGACATGTCCTGCGCATGGGTGGCGGCGGCGGCGGTCAGGCGGTTGTCCAGCTGAACCGGCGCGGCCCCGGATGCGGCGCGCAGGGCGTTCACAGAATCCAGGATCTCGTAGGGGATCTTGGCCTTGCCGTTTGCCGGGATGCGATAGAGTTTCGGCAGGGGTTTTCCATCCGCGGCCAGGCGCGGCGGATTCGAGCTGACCGGCACCGCGGGGGTACAGGCCTGAAGGGCGATCAGCGTCGAGGCAATCAAAAAGGCAAACCGCATGGTCGGTAAATCCCGGTCAAACATCGTTCGGTTAGGCTTAGCGAAAGCGGCGTGAGGATTCAAACCCACTTCGGCGTGAACACGGGCGTGTTGCCGCCCGATGGAACCAAGTCAACGCGGATTGATTTGTTTCTGCGCAGTTTGCCCCATATAGTCAGGTATCCCCAATTCCGATCCATTCAGGTCTGATATGAGCAGCACTTTCCATTCCCGCCGCGCCTTCCTGGCCGGCACCGCCGCGACGCTTGCGGCCCCTGCGTTTGCGCAGCAGGCGGACGAATCCCTTTATGCGTCGCCCTTCGAAAATTCCACCGAGGTCGAGCGCGACCTTGATGAACCGGCGGTCCGCCGCAATATCTCTAGCTTCCGGTCGCTGGACTGGCGGCCCTATTTCTCGAACACGCGCAACGGTGCGATCCTGGTCGATATCGACAGCCGCGCGCTGCACTACTGGTCCGAGGATCAAAGCGATTACCGCCTGTATCCGACATCCGTTCCGGTCAGCGAAGAACTGACCCGCCGGGGCCGCACCACGGTGATCCAGAAGGTTGTTAAACCGACCTGGCGCCCGACCCCCGCGATGCGTAAGCGCAACCCGGAATGGCCGTCGGTCGTGGAAGGCGGTGCGCCGGACAATCCGCTTGGTCCGCTGGCATTGTATCTGGGATGGACCTACTACCGGATCCACGGCACCCACGACACCCGCAAGATCGGGCGCAAGTCGTCGAACGGGTGCATTGGCCTTTATAATGAACATATCACCCAGCTTTTCGACCTGACCAAGGTCGGAACCCAAGTGTTGCTAATTTGACGACATCGCGGCGATGCAGCATGGCGGATGCTTAACAAGCATTTGCAATCGCCAGAATTTGCTGCTTAGAACGAAGTACGAGGTAAGTCTTGGGTGCCGGATAGGTGTGTTTGCCGTCCGGCGTATATCTGGAGGATACGATATGAAAAAACTCGTTCTCGCCGCAGCTCTGGCCGCAGCAGCTTCGACCGCAACCGCAGGTTCCTACGCGGAGCCGGTTGTTGAAGCACCCGTCATCGTCGAAGAAACCGCTTCTTCGTCCGCTGGCATCCTGATCCCGCTGCTGCTGCTGGCCGTCGTGGCCGTTGCTGCATCGAACTAAGATCAGCTGATTCAGTTCAGGGAAAAGGCGGTGCTTCGGCACCGCCTTTTTTCGTTTGGGGTCTTCGATATATCGGGATTGCGCGCCGCCGGGGTGATCCGGGCCGCAGTCCGGCCCGGTCCTTGATCCAACGGTCAGCACCCCAAGGCTGTGCCCAAGGGCTGGACCTGTCAGTCCAGCCAGCCCTTCAGGTTTGCCTCAATCTGCCCGGTAAGCGCGGCGATATGGGCCTCATCGTCGTTCAGGCAGGGAATATAGGTGAATTTTTCACCACCCGCGTGTTCGAAGCTTTCCTTGATCTCTTCGTTGATCTCTTCCAGCGTTTCGATGCAGTCGGCGCTGAAGGCGGGCGCGATCACGGCGATCTTCTTGTTGCCGGCCTCGGCCTGGCGCGCGACTTCTTCGACCGTGTAGGGCTGCAGCCAGTCCTCGGGGCCGAATTTCGACTGGAAAGTCGTCATGATGCGATCGTCGGACCAGCCCAGCCGTTCCTTCAGCAGGCGCGTCGTCTTCTGGCACTGGCAATGGTACGGGTCGCCCTCGGTCAGATAGCGGAACGGCAGACCGTGGTAGGAACAGATCAGTATATCGGGCTGTTCGTCGGCCGCGGCATAGGCGCGTTCCACCGATGCGGCCAGCGCGTCGATATAGGCGGAATCGTCGAAATAGGGCGGCAGGGTGCGGGTCGCGGGCTGCCACTTTTCCTCCATCAGGGCGCGGAAGAACTGATCGTTGGCGGTTGCGGTCGTGGCCCCGGCATATTGCGGATAAAGCGGGCAGAACAGGATCCTGGTGCAGCCCTCGGCCACCATCTTCTGCACCTTCGACTTCGTCGAGGGATTGCCGTAGCGCATGCAGTAATCGACCATGACCTGATCGCCATAGCGGTCGTGCAGGGCGGTGGTCAGCTTGGCCACCTGCTGTTTGGTGATCGTCATCAGCGGCGATTCATTCGCCTCTTCGTTCCAGATCGACCGGTAGGCCGCGCCGGATTTGAAGGGGCGGATGGTCAGGACGATGCCCTGCAGGATCGGCTGCCATTTCCACTTGGGATAATCGATCACCCGCTGGTCCGACAGGAATTCGTTCAGATAGCGGCGCATCGGCCAATAGCTGGTGTCGTCGGGCGTGCCGAGGTTGGCGATCAGCACGCCAACCTTTTCACGGGGGAGTTTCGGGTGATCCGCGGGGGCATGTGCCGGGCATTCGCTCATATTCAGTCCCTTGCTCTTGTTAGACCGGACCTAGCGAGTTCCGGCGCGTCGTCAATCCTTCAGGGGCAAATCGCGCGCATTCAGCGCATCTGCCAGCCGTGTGGTGGCGGACCCGGGGCGCAGCGGCTTGGGCTGGCTGTCGTCGGGGGACCAGCCCGTCAGGGTGACCAGATCGAAGGTCGCGGGGATGCGGTGGTCTGCCGACGGGTCGCCATAGGCTTCGGCATAGATCTCGGCGGCGCGCAGCAGCACGCGGGGCCGCGTCGGGTGGCGCAGGCGCCCCGCCAGGGAGTTGCCTTCGCCCATGTGGCGCAATTCGCGCATAAGGTGCAGGGCAGACGGGTAGGTGGCGGTAAAGGGATGCCCGTCCGCCACCGGAAGGGCCAGGCCCGCGCGTTGCAGCAGCCCGCCCATGTCGCGGATCTCGGCCATGGGGGCGACGCGGGGCGACAGGCCGCCGGTGACCTCGGCCTCGGCCTGGGCGAGGGCGGCACGCAGTTCCGACAGGGTCTGACCGCCGGGGAAGACCGCCAGGAAAAGCCCGTCGGGACGCAGGGCGCGGGCGCATTGGATGATCTGGCCCAGGGGATCGTCGGCCCAGTGCAGCGCCATGGCGTGGATCACCAGATCCTGCGTGCCGGGGGTCAGGTCCAGCACCTCGTCATCCGGGATGATCCGCGCCGAGGGGCCAAGGGCATTGGCCCATTTCCCGGGGTGGCCGGTGACGATCACCGCGTCCGTGAACGATCTATTAACCATGGCGAGGCGATCCTGAATGTCCTCGATGGCGAGATCATGCAGAAACAGCGCCTCGTCCCGCGTGCGGGCACGGTTGCGGGCAAGGGCTGTGCGGTCGGTCAGGCGGGGTGGCGCGGATTGGGTCATGGGGGATAGATATGCGGGCATCACGGGTCGTGCAAACGGCATTGCGGATGATCTATCCGCCGACCTGCCTGGCCTGCGATGCCCGGGTCGAGACGGAACAGGGCCTGTGTGGTGCCTGCTGGCGCGAGACGCGGTTTGTCAACGCGCATCCCTGTGACGCCTGCGGTGCGCCGCTTGCCGGGGATCACGCGGAACCGGGCGAGCTGTGTGACGATTGTCTGCGCGTCGCGCGGCCTTGGGTCGCGGGGCGCACGGCGCTGATCTATGGCGGCACGGGGCGGCGCATCGTGTTGGGGTTGAAACACGGTGACCGGCTGGACCTGATGGGGCCCGCTGCGCGCTGGATGGCGCGGGCGGGTGGCGATCTGGTGCAGCCCGACATGCTGGTCACGGCCATCCCGCTGCATTGGCGGCGGCGGGTAAAACGGCGCTACAACCAAAGCGTTGAACTGGGGCGCAGGGTGGCGCGGCTGCTGGATCTGGACTTCTGCCCCGATGTGCTGATCCGGCCCCGGGCGACGCCGGTGCTGGACGGCAAATCCCCGGCGGATCGCCTGCGCACGCTGGACGGCGCGCTGGTCCTGAACCCCGCGCGGCAGGGGCTGATCGCCGGGCGGCCGGTGCTTCTGGTCGACGATGTCATGACCTCGGGCGCGACGCTTTCGGTGGCAAGCCGCGCCCTGACGCAGGGTGGTGCCGCGAATGTGCGGGTCCTGACACTGGCGCGGGCGGTGAAAGAGGCTTAGGTTCCGGCCAAACAAGGCTGGAGGCCCGGATGAAACCTGTCACGATCTACACCACGCCCATCTGCGGATTCTGCGCGGCGGCCAAGCGTCTGCTGGACCAGAAGGGCGTGTCCTACGATGAAATCGACGTGATGCGCGACGCCGAGAAGAAGCAAGAGATGATGCAGCGCGCCGGTCGTCACACCGTGCCGCAGATCTGGATCGGCGAAACCCACGTGGGCGGCTGCGACGATCTGTATGATCTGGAACGCTCGGGCAAGCTTGACCCGATGCTGGCCGCCTGATGAAGGCCGCGCTGCTTCAGATCACCTCGTCCGATCAGCCGGATGACAACCTGCAGATGTTGCGCGGCATGGTCCGTGACGCGGCGGCGCAGGGCGCGGGTTTTGTCCTGACGCCCGAGGTCAGCAACTGCGTCTCGACCAGCCGCAGCCACCAGGAGGCCGTGCTGGAGCCGGAGAAGGGCAACACCTTCCTCGCCGGGATGATCGAAGAGGCGCGCGCGCAGGGCGTCTGGCTTCTGCTTGGGTCCATCGGGGTGAAGACCGGCGATGCGGACGGGCGCTTTGCCAACCGGTCCTTCCTGATCTCGCCGCAGGGCGAGATCGCGGGCTGGTACGACAAGATCCACATGTTCGATGTCGATGTGTCGGAAACGGAAACCTACCGCGAATCCGCCGGGTATCGCCCCGGCGACCGCGCCGTGGTGGCCGACGCGGGCTTTGCCAAGATCGGAATGTCGATCTGTTATGACCTGCGGTTTGCGCGGCTGTATCGCGTGCTGGCCCATGCGGGGGCGCAGATCCTGACCATACCGGCCGCCTTTTCACCTGTGACCGGTGCGGCGCATTGGGAATCGATCCTGCGTGCCCGCGCGATTGAGACCGGGTGTTTCGTCCTGGCCCCGGCGCAATGCGGCACCCATGCCGCCAGCACTGGCAAACAACGCAGCACACACGGGCATTCGCTGGTCGTTGCCCCCTGGGGCGAGGTTCTGCTGGACGCCGGCACCGAACCCGGCGTTTATTGCGTCGACCTGGACATGGCCGCCGTGGCCGAGGCGCGACGCCGTGTCCCTTCGCTTACCCACGACCGGGAGTTCACGCTGGACCAATGACGGATCCCAGAAATGCCCTTGCCATTGCGCTGTTCAGCGAAATCCTGACGGCCGACCAGCTGGTGCGCAACCGGCTGTCGCGGGTGATGCCCAAGGGGATGGAGATTTCGCATTTTTCCGTCCTCAACCATCTCGCCCATATCGAGAAGGAGAGGACCCCGGCCCAGCTGGCACAGACGTTTCACGTGACGCGCGGGGCGATGACCAACACGCTAAGCCGGCTTGAGACGGCCGGTTATGTGCATATCCGCCCCGACTGGGACGACGCGCGGCGCAAGATGGTCGGCATCTCGCGGGCGGGGCGTCTGGCGCGGGATACGGCGCTGGAAGGGATTTCTCCGATGGTGGAAGAGCTGATCGGCGAACTGGGGCCCGACAAGGTGCGGGCGGTGCTGCCGATCCTGCGCGAATTGCGCGGCAAGCTGGAACAGGATTAGACCCTGTTCCGCCGTTTCGTGCCTGTTTTCGCGCCTCAGCGGCGCAGCGATGCGGTGACGTAGTTCACGCTGAGATCCCGGTCGGACAGCCGCCATTGCCAGGACACCGGATTGAAGGTGAAGCCCTTGCGATCCACCGGCTCCAGCCCCGCGTTGCGCAGCAGGTCGAACAGCTCGTCCGGGGTGATGAACTTGTTCCAGTCATGCGTGCCCTTGGGCAGCCAGCGCATGACGTATTCCGCCCCCACGATGGCCATGGCAAAGCTTTTGGGATTGCGGTTGATCGTCGAACAGATGTGGATGCCGCCGGGTTTGAGCAGGTCATGACAGGCGGTCAGATAGGCCAGCGGATCGGCCACGTGTTCCACCACTTCCATGTTCAGCACGGCGTCGAATTGCTCGCCCGCGGCGGCCAGCGCCTCGGCTGTGGTGTGGCGGTAATCGATGGTCAGGCCGGATTGCTCGGCATGGATGCGGGCCACGGGGATGTTGCGTTCGGCGGCATCGGCGCCGACGATCGTCGCGCCCAGCCGGGCCATGGGTTCGCACAAAAGCCCGCCACCGCAGCCGATGTCTAGGATGCGCAGACCTTCGAACGGGCGGTCCGCCGAAAGATCGCGGCCATATTCGGCGGCGATCTGCGTGGTGATATAGTCCAGCCGCGTCGGATTAAGCATGTGCAGTGGCTTGAACTTGCCGTCCGGGTTCCACCAATCGGCGGCCATGGCTTCGAACTTTGCGACCTCTGCCGGGTCGATTGTGCCGGTTGATTGCATTTCCTGATCCTTGGGGTCATGCTGATTTGCAACTCTATATAGGGCAGATCATGGACAAGTCCTCGGGCCAAAAGAGCGCATCTTCCTTTCTTTATCCCCCGATCGATCCCTTCGATCAGCGGATGCTGGATGTGGGCGACGGCCACACGATCTATGTGGAACAGGCGGGCAACCCGGACGGGCAGCCCGTGGTGGTGTTGCATGGCGGACCGGGCGGCGGCTGCAGCCCGGCGATGCGGCGCTATTTCAACCCTGACCATTACCGCGTGATCCTGTTCGATCAGCGCGGCTGTGGCCGGTCGCGGCCCCATGCCAGCGTCACCGACAACACCACATGGCACCTCGTGTCGGATATCGAACTGATCCGAGAGACCCTGGGCATCGACAAATGGATCGTCTTCGGCGGCAGCTGGGGCGCGACCCTGTCGCTGATCTATGCCCAGACCCATCCCGACCGCGCGTCCCACCTTGTGCTGCGCGGTGTCTTCCTGATGACCCAGAGCGAGCTTGACTGGTTCTACCAGGGCGGGGCCGGGGCCTTCTGGCCCGAGGCCTGGGCGCGCTTTGTCGATCCCATTCCGGTCGAGGAACGTGATGATCTGATCGCGGCCTACCACCGGCGGCTTTTCGGCGACGACATGGTGGTGCAGACGAAATACGCGAGCATCTGGTCGTCCTGGGAAAACTCTCTGGCGTCGATGCGGACGGGCGGCATGGGCGGCGAGGCCCCCGGTGATTACGCCCGCGCCTTTGCCCGGTTGGAAAACCATTATTTCACCAATGCCGGCTGGCTGGACGAAGATGGCCAGATCCTGCGTGATCTGGACCGGATCGCGCATATTCCAGGGGTCATCGTGCAGGGCCGCTATGACATGATCTGCCCGCCGCGCATGGCCTATGAATTGGCCAGCCGCTGGCCGAACGGGCAGCTGCGGATCGTCGATCACGCGGGTCATGCGCTGTCCGAACCCGGCATCTCGGCGGAACTGGTGCGGGCGATGAACCGCATCGCCGGCGAAAAGGCGGTGGCGTGAGCGGGCTGGAGGCCACGCCCGATCCCGCGGCCGGACAGGCCGCCCCCCATGACGTGCCCGTGCCCTACATGCAGCGCACCCGGGACTGGTACCTCGCCCTGGGGTTCGACAACCCTTACGTCTGGGCGCATTACCGCGATGTGCCCTTTGCGCCGCTGAAAAAGCCTGTGACGCAGGTCAAACTGGCGCTGATCACCACCGCCGCGCCCTATCAGGCGGACAAGGGCGATCAGGGGCCCGGCGCGCCCTACAATGCCGCTGCCAAGTTCTATTCGGTCTATTCCGGCGACGTGCGCGACGACCACGATCTGCGGATCGCGCATGTGGCGATCGACCGCGACAATACCACGATGGAAGACCCGGGCAGCTGGTTTCCCCTGCCCGCCCTTCGCGCGGTCGAGGGGCGGCTGTTCGGATCGCTGACCGACCGCTTCCACGGGCTGCCGACGAACCGGTCGGTGCGGCACACGCTGGCGGTGGATGCGCCCGAGATCCTGCGCCGCGTGCAGGAAGACGGGGCCGAGGCCGCGCTTCTGGTGCCCAATTGCCCGGTCTGCCACCAGTCCGTGACGCTGATCGCGCGGCATCTTGAGGCCGAGGGGATCCCGACGGTGATCATGGGTTGCGCCCGCGACGTGGTGGATCACGTCGGCGCGCCGCGGTTCCTGTTTTCCGATTTCCCCCTGGGCAATTCGGCGGGCAAGCCCAAGGATCCCGACAGCCAGGCACAGACGCTGGCGCTGGCGCTGCGGGTGCTGGAACAGGCCCCGGCGGCGCGCACAATGGTTCAGAACCCGCAGATCTGGTCCGAGGATCCCGCCTGGAAGCTGGATTATTCCAACGTCGCCACGCGGAGCGAGGAAGAGATGGCCCAGCACCGCGCCAAGGCCCATGCGGATCGGGAAATCGCCCGCCAAATCCGCCAGGGTTAGAGCCTGAATTCGGGTCTTTTCCGGCGCGGGTGCCCTAGCGCCGCGCCATCATCGCCAGACGGATCAGCGACCGTTCCACCAGCGCCATGGCCGGGGCCGTCTGCGCGGCGGACCGCAGGGCCAGGTCGGTCTGGGTAATCTCGGTCAGGGCGGCCTGAAGTTTCTGCGCGCCCCAGCCCTGGGCCTGGCGCAGCACCTTGTCGCGACGCGGGCCAAAGACCGGCGGGCGCACTTTGTTGATGCCCTCGTTCGAGCCGCCGGGATGGGCGGCCACGGCATAAAGCGTGCGGAAATGGCGCATCAGCCCGATGCACAGCGTCACCGGCTGCGTGCCCTGCGCCCGCAGGCGCTGCATCAGCGGGCCGATCTGATCCGATTTCGCCTCGGCCACGATGTCGAGAAGATCGTCGATCTCGGCCTCGGTCGAGGCGGGGGCGATGGCGGCGATGTCTTCGGGCAGTACGGCGGTGTCGTCGCCGAACTTGTACAGCACCAGCTTTTCCAGCGTCTGGCGGAAATCACCGGGGTCGATGGCATTGGCCAGGGCGCTCAGGTCGCGCAGCGCCTCCTGGCTGAGGTTCTGCAGGCCCGAGCGCTTCAGCTCGGCCTCGATCTCTCCGCGTGTCGGCGGGTTGTCGTAGATCGCGGCGGCATAGGCGTTGACGTGGGTCTCAAAAAACTTGCGGAGTTTCGACGTGGGCTTCAGCTGCCCGGCGGTGATCACCACCTGGGCGTCACCCGCCTGCCAGTCCTGCAGCGCGGGCAGGATCGCGGGGGCGTGGGCCTCGGTCGCGTCTTCGACAAAGACGACGCGGGGGCCGGGGAAGAAGCCCACGGCCTTGATCGCATCGGTCAGCATCGCGGGGTCGCGGCGCACCTCGGCCCCGTTCATGCGGGTCAGGCGCATTTCCTCTTCGCCATTGGGGCCGACCAGGGCGGCGACGGCCTCTTGCCGTTTCAGGGCGATGCGCATGCCGTCCGCGCCATAGATCAGCAGCCCGGTCTTGTCCGGGTCGGGCCTGGCAAAATAGCTGGTCGCGTCGCGGGGCGAAAGTTTCATCGCGGATCAGGAGGCCGGGGCCGCAGCGATCAGCCGGGTGACGATCTGATCGGCCAGGATGACCATCAGCCGGTCCTGCGCATCGGTCCGTGCGGCGGTGGTGGCCACGGTGCTTCCGGTGGTGGAATAGCCGGTGAACCCGCCAACATTGCCCTGGGTGACAACCGCCCCGTCGGGGCCGGTCAGGGTGTAATCGGCGCTGCCGACGATTTCGAACCGGCGGGTCACGTTGGTCGAGGTCACGGCGATGCGTTCGTCGCTGGTGGTGATCGCGGTGGTCAGTTGGTAATCGCCGCCGGGCGCATGGCCCAGGCGGCGTTCGATCTGCTGGTTCAGCAGGTACTCCAGCCGCGTCTGCGGCGCGGCCAGCGCGATATTGCGCGTGACCGACGCCGCGTTGCCGCCCGGCCCATAGGCCGGGGCAAAGCCGCAGGCCGACAGCACCAGCGTCAAAGACGCCAGTCCCGCCAGCAGATTGCGTCGCTTACATGACCACATTCACGATCCGTCCGGGGACAACGATGACCTTCTTGGGCTGGGCCCCATCCAGCGCCCTTTGCACAGCATCGGTGGCCAGGGCGAGTTTTTCAACCTCGGCCTTGTCCATGTCCTTGGGCACGTCGATTTCGCCGCGCCGCTTGCCGTTGACCTGGATCGGAAGCGTGACCGTATCCTCGATCAGCATCGACTCGTCCGCCTGGGGCCAGGGCGCTTCGGTGATCAGGCCTTCGCCGCCCAGGGTTTGCCAGATCTCTTCCGACAGGTGCGGGGTCATGGGCGACATCAGCTGGGCCAAAGTCTTGATCGCCATGCGTTTCGCCACGACCCCCGCCTTGGATTTGGCGATGGTATTGGTGAACCCGTAGAGCTTGGCGATGGCGGCGTTGAAGCCGAAGCTGTCGATGCCAAGGGTCACATCCTTGATGGTCTTGTGCATCTCGCGCAGCAGCTGCTCGTCCGACCCGGCCGTGTCGGCCTCGCCATCGGTCAGCTCGGCGGCAAGACGGTAGACGCGGGCCAGGTGTTTCGACGCGGCCTCGGCGCCCGAGGCGGTCCATTCCACGTCACGCTCCGGCGGGCTGTCGGACAGGACGAACCAGCGCGCGGTATCGGCCCCGTATTGCGAGATGATCTGCACCGGGTCGACCACGTTGTTCTTGGACTTGGACATCTTGGCCGAGGGGATGATCGTCACCTCGGTCCCAATAAGAGCTTCGGCTACTGCGGCGGTGAAGAGTGGATCATCCTCACTAGAGACGCCCTCTGATTTCATCCAAAGTTCCACGTTCTCTCGAAGGAAGGCGCGCTGTTTTCCTCCAACATTCGCTAAGACGACTTCCTCGGGGTAGTGATAGACCGGCCGGCCATCGGTGCCGGTGGTCTGGTAGATCGCGTGCGTCACCATGCCCTGCGTGAACAGCGCATCAAACGGTTCCTTCGCCGTCTCGGGCAGGTGGCCGCAGATATGCATCGCCCGCGCGAAGAAGCGCGAATAGAGCAGGTGCAGGATCGCGTGTTCGATGCCGCCGATATACTGATCGACGTTCATCCAGTATTCGGCCTCGGTCAGATCGGTAGGGGTATCGGCGCGCGGCGCGGTGAAGCGGGCGAAGTACCACGACGAATCGACAAAGGTGTCCATCGTGTCCGTCTCGCGCCGGGCCGGTTTGCCGCAGGAGGGGCAGGGCACGTCGCGCCAGGTCGGGTGACGGTCCAGCGGGTTGCCGGGGATGTCAAAGGACACATCGTCGGGCAGCTGGACGGGCAGGTTTTCCTTTTTCTCGGGCACCACGCCGCAGGCGTCGCAATGCACGACCGGGATCGGGCAGCCCCAATAGCGCTGACGGGACAGGCCCCAGTCGCGCAGGCGGAACTTGGTCACGCCATGACCGACACCGTTCTTTTCGCAGAAATCGACGGCTGCGTTGACGGCTTCGTCTCCGGTCTGGACCTCGTCGCCGGCGATCAGGCGGGTATAGCGGACCTTTTCCGATTTGGTCGGCACGAAGGGCGCGGCCTGGATGTCGTGATCGCCTTCGGTCGGAAGGAAGGTGTCGATGATCGGCAGGCCGTATTTCGTCGCGAACTCGTGGTCGCGTTCGTCATGGCCGGGGCAGCCGAAGATCGCGCCGGTGCCGTAGTCCATCAGGATGAAGTTGGCGATATAGACCGGCAGTTCCCAGGCGGTGTCAAAGGGGTGGCGGACCTTCAGCCCGGTGTCAAAGCCCAGCTTTTCGGCCTTTTCCAGCGCCTCTTCGGTGGTGCCGCCCTGGCGGGCCTTTTCACAGAAGGCTGCAACCTCGGGCGAGGATTTCTCAAGATCCTTGGCCAGCGGGTGGTCGGGCGAAATGCCGACGAAGGAGGCCCCCATCAGCGTGTCGGGGCGGGTGGTATAGACCTCGACCCGGTCATGGCCGTGCGGCGCGTCGATCAGCGAGAAGGCGAATTGCAACCCGCGCGACTTGCCGATCCAGTTGGCCTGCATGGTCTTCACCTTGGCGGGCCAGTTGTCCAGCGTATCCAGCGCGGACAGAAGCTCGTCAGAGTAATCCGAGATCTTGAAGAACCATTGCGTCAGCTCGCGCCGTTCGACCAGCGCGCCAGACCGCCAGCCGCGCCCGTCCTCGACCTGTTCGTTGGCCAGGACGGTCATGTCGACCGGGTCCCAGTTCACCACGGCGTTCTTGCGGTAGACCAGGCCCTTTTCCAGGAAATCCAGGAACAGCGCCTGCTGCTGGCCGTAGTATTCCGGGTCGCAGGTGGCGAACATCCGCGTCCAGTCCAGCGAGAAGCCAAGCGGCTTCATCTGCGCGACCATCGTGTCGATGTTGGAATAGGTCCAGTCCTTGGGGTGGCCGCCATTGGCCATCGCGGCGTTTTCCGCCGGCATCCCGAAGGCGTCAAAGCCCATGGGGTGAAGCACGTTGTGGCCGGTGGCCATCTTGTAGCGCGCAACCACGTCGCCCATGGTGTAATTGCGGACGTGCCCGATGTGGATGCGCCCCGAGGGGTAGGGGAACATCTCTAGCACGTAATACTTGGGCTTGTCGGCGGTGCGTTCGGCGTGGAACACCCCGGCCTCGTCCCAGGCCTTTTGCCATTTCGGTTCGATCTCGGCGGCGGAATAGCGCGACATGCCGGTTCCTTCCTGAAGTGCGTTTGGCGTGGGTGATATGCGCCGCGCGACCAAGCGTCCAGAGCTTTGCGCCCCCGCGGTGCTTGGCGCGGGTCCCCGGGCCTGTATATGGTGCGGCAAACAGGCGGGCCGCAGGCATGAAGATCCTATTCATCCACCAGAATTTCCCCGGGCAGTTCAAGCACCTTGCGGTCGAGCTGGCCCGGCAGGGCCACGAGGTCAAGGCGCTGACCCTGCGGGTCAAGGAACGCACCCGGTGGAACGGTGTCGATATCCTGCCCTATGCGCTTCAGAAACGGTCGGAACAGCGCACGCACCCTTGGGTCCTTGATCTGGACAGCAAGGTGACGCGGGCGGAATCCTGCTATCGCGCGGCGCGGATGCTGCGCGATCAGGGCTATGCGCCGGATGTCATCATCGCGCATCACGGCTGGGGCGAGGCGATGTTCCTGCGCGACGTCTGGCCCGCCGCCCGCATGGGTCTGTATTGTGAGCTGTATCACCTGACGGACTATCCGCACGCGGGCTTCGATCCGGAATTCCCGGTCCCCGACCAGATGGATGCAGAGATCCGTATCCGTCTGAAGAACCTCAACAATCATCTGCATTTCGAGGCCGCGCAGGCGGGCATCAGCCCGACGCATTTCCAGGCGGACACCTTCCCGCAGCCCTTCCGCGACAAGATCACCGTGGTGCATGACGGGATCAATACCGACATGCTGCAGCGGCGCGACGACGTGCGGTTCGAGATCGAGGGTGGCCCGGTCCTGACCCGCGAAGACGAGGTCGTGACCTTCGTGAACCGCAACCTTGAACCCTATCGCGGCTATCACGTCTTCATGCGGGCGCTGCCGCGCCTGCTGCGCGAACGGCCCCATGCGCAGGTGGTCGTGGTCGGTGGTGACGGCGTGTCCTACGGGGCGCGGCCGCCCAAGGGGCAGACGTGGAAGCAGATCTATATAGACGAGGTGCGCGACCGGATTCCCGACGCCGACTGGGCGCGGGTGCATTTCCTGGGGCGCATCCCCTATGACCGCTTCGTGCGGCTGCTGCAGGTCGGGCGGGTGCACCTGTACCTGACCTATCCCTTCGTCCTGTCCTGGTCGCTGTTCGAATCGATGTCCTGCGAGGCGGCGATCGTCGCCTCGGCCACCGCCCCGGTGCAGGAGGCGCTGACCCACGATGTCACCGCGCGGCTGGTGGATTTCTTTGACGGCGATGCCCTGGTCGATCAGGCGATTGATCTGCTTGAGGACAGCGCCGCCCGCGACAGGCTGGGCCGTGCGGCTCGGGCGCATGTCCGTGACACCTATGATCTGCGCCGCCATTGCTTGCCACGGCAGCTGAAGTGGGTCAGCGATCTGGCGCAGATGTCTGTTTGATCCGGGGAGCGTCGCCGGACAGCCGCAGGGCAATTGACGTCACGACAAAGAAAAGCCCGGACGATCAGGTCCGGGCTTTCGAATTCCTTGGGGTTGCTGCGGCCGTTACAGTTTGCCATCGGCCGTGCGCAGCTGGCGGGCGCGGGTCAGGATCGCATCTTCAACCGCGCGCTGCGTGCCGGCCGCCACCGGGCCGCTGCGGGTCATGATCGCCACGTTCAGCGAACGTGCGTCCAGTGCCGGGTCCTTGATATAGATCGTCGCGCGATAGGCACGGCCACCGCCGGGCGGGGTGCCATAGCCGGTCACGATCACGCCGGTGAAGGGGTCGATCGTCTGAACGGGCAGGAAATCAAGCACTTCCAGCGACGCATTCCAGAGATAGCGGTTGACCGCGACGCGGTCACCTTTGTCGCGCTGCTGGCGCAGAGCGTCCCAGATCGTGGTCTGTTTACGGTCCAGGCGCTCAATCTCAAGCTGGTCGGCAACCTCGCGGGCCGAGCCGGGCGCGCCGCCCGTGAAGCCACCGAATCGACCGCAACTGGCGACGACCAGAACAGAGATCAGAAGAATGACGGCTTTGACGTTCATATCGGGGCCCCGCAATCGAAATCCTGAACACTCCTAAAGAAGGCCACGGGTCTGGGCAAGTTGTAATGGTTACAAAGCCATTAACACGCGCATCCCGCGTGTAATGGCGGGGGGGATGAAACGGACTGTGGCAATGCTGCACCATTTTTCGGTCGAGTCCGCAGGCCGCTTTGAGCAGACTTGCAAAGAGAGGGCGAAAAGAGCGAAACGTCTGCCATACCCAGACGGGAGACCGGGCTGGGCTGACTTGTGAAATCGAGGGAAAACCTATGAAAAAGATTCTCTTCGCGACGACCGCTCTCGTTGCCACCGCTGGCGTCGCAGCCGCAGACGTCTCCGTCTCGGGCCGCGCAGCTTTCGGTCTGCGTCACAACGGCGTGACCTCCACCACCGTTCTGACCAACAACTTCGACCTGTACTTCTCGGGCACCACCGAGACCGACGGCGGCGTTGCACTGTCGGCCACCTTTGAAATGGAAGGCCTGGGCAACACCGGCAACTACACCAAAGGCACCGCGGTCACCTCGACCACCGTGTTCTCGGCTTCCGCAGGCGGCCTGACCTTCTCGTACGGTAACACCGACGGCGCGTTCGACAAAGCAATGGTCGAAGTTCACCGCATCGCCGGCATCGGCTACGAACTCTGGGGCGGCACCTCCTTCATCGACAACAACGATGGCGGCCAGATCGCACGTATCGACTACGCAATGGGCGATTTCGCTGTTGCTCTGTCCTACGCAGGCTTCGACAAATCCACCGGCATCGGCGCCAAGTACTCCACCGACATGGGTTCCGCAAAGCTGACCCTGGGCGCTGGTTACGAATCGCAGACCGGCGACGACTACTGGGGTCTGTCGGCCAAAGCTGACTTCGGTGCATTCTCGGTTGCTGCTGGCTACGCAGACTCCAAGAACAACACCGTCTTCAACGGCACCTGGAACATCTCCGCTCAGTACTCCGCAAACGGCCTGACCGTTGGCGCGAACTACCTGGACTCCAAAACCGCCAACACCGACGGTTACACCGTGTTCGGTTCGTACAACCTGGGTGGCGGCGCATCGCTGTTCGCTCAGTACGGTGAGCGTGCCAACGGCACCACCAAAACCGGTTCGCTGGGTGTTGCATTCTCCTTCTAAGTTCTACGCTTAGAAAAGAATTCACGGATGGGCAGACCTTCGGGTCTGCCCATTTCCGTTTCGGGGCCGGGGTTTCCCCCCACGTCTGACCCAAGGGCCTGTCGTGCATGCGGCGGGCCCTTGGTGGTTTTGGGGGGTGTCCGCCTGATCGGGGCCTGCTGACATCTGGACGCGGGCCGGTCTTCGTGACATCCCTAGGCCCATGTCGCTGACCGAAATCACCACCCGCCTGACCAAAGCCGCCCAAGACGCCGGACGCGATCCGGCCAGTGTGACGCTGATTGCCGTGTCCAAGATGCAGCCGGACGAAAACGTCCGCGCCGTGCTGGAACAGGGCCACCGCGTCTTTGGCGAAAACCGCGTTCAGGAGGCGGCCGGGAAATGGCCCGGCTTCCGCGAGGATTTCGGCGATATCGACCTGCATATCATCGGCCCCTTGCAGACAAACAAGGCCCGTCAGGCGATGGAACTGGCCCAGGCGATCCATTCCGTCGATCGCCCCAAGCTGGCCACCACCCTTGCGCGGCTGGCGGATGAAATCGGGTCCTGCCCCGACCTGTTCATCCAGGTGAACACCGGGGAAGAGCCGCAGAAAGCCGGGATTCTGCCCGCCGACACGGATGCCTTCGTGAAAGAGGTCCGCGATCTGGGGCTGCCGCTGAAGGGGTTGATGTGTATTCCCCCGGTCGAGGAAACGCCCTCTCTCCACTTTGCGCTGCTGGCCAAACTGGCCGCGCGCAACGGGCTGGAGGGGTTGTCCATGGGCATGTCCGGCGATTTCGAACAGGCGATTGCCCTGGGTGCGACCCATGTGCGGGTCGGGTCCGCCATTTTCGGTGCGCGGAGCTAAAGAAGCCTAGACCAGAATCGCTGTGCCCGGCGGCGTGACCGAGGCCAGCCAGCGGATGTCCTGACGCGAAAAGGCCAGGCAGCCTTCGGTCGGGAATCCGGGGCGGCGCCATTGGTGCAGGAAGATCGCCGATCCCGCGCCCGGCGTGGCCAGCGGCCAGTTCCAATCGCTTAGCAACACGATGTCATACAGCGGATCGGCGCGGCGCAGGTCTTCGTGGCTGCCCGCATAGGGGGCCTGGACCAGCTGATTATAGTCCGCGTCCCCGGCCTCATCCGACCAGAGCATCCCCGGCAGGATCGGCTGCGCCCAAGGCGCGGGGGCGGGCACACGGTCGGGACGATACAGACAGCCCACCACATGCCAAAGCCCGCGCGGCGTGGCCCCATCGCCTTCGCGTTTCTCGGTGCTCAGCCCGCCGCGCCCGATAGAACAGGGCAGGGTGATCTGGCCGACGCGCAGGCCCGCAGGGGTCAGGCGCAGGGTCACAGCAGATGCCCGGACTTGGCGGCCTTGGTGGCGAGATAGGCGGCGTTATGCGGATTTTCCCCCACCTTCAGCGGCACGCGTTCCGTCACGGCGATGCCGGCACGTTCCATCATCGCAATCTTGTTGGGGTTGTTGGTCAGCAGTCGGGCCGAGGTGAACCCCATTTCCTTCAGCAGGGCGGCACCCAGCCGGAAATCGCGTTCGTCGTCCTCGAATCCCAGGCGGTGGTTGGCCTCGACCGTGTCAAAGCCCTGATCCTGCAGCGAATAGGCGCGCATCTTGTTGGCCAGGCCGATGCCGCGCCCTTCCTGGTTCAGATACAGCAGCACGCCCGCGCCCTCTTGCCCCATCTGGGCCAGCGCGCCGGCCAGCTGCGGGCCACAGTCGCATTTCAGCGACCCCATGACATCGCCGGTGAAACAGGCGGAATGCAGGCGGGCCAGCACGGGCTTGTCGCGCGGGGGGCGGCCAATCTCGACGGCGTAATGTTCTTCGCCCCCGTCTTCGGGGCGGAAGACATGCAGGCGGGAATTCTCGGCCGAAAGAAGCGGAACGCGGGCCCCTACAATCGGATGCAGCGGGCTGGCCTGGTCCAGGATGTCGCGCGTGGGCTGGGCGTTGATACGGGTCAGACCGGCGGGGACCTGTGCCAGCGAAGCGTTCAGGGCGGCGGGCAGAAGCCGGGCGGATTTCAGGATTCGCAGCGCCAGGCGGTCCAGATCGGCGGTGCCGTCGCGCAGGGCAACCAGCGGGCCCTTCATCGGTTTGCGCAGATCGTCGGCCGGATCGGCCACGGCGTTCAGCCAGGTCAGGTCGACGTCACGCGGCAGAACGATGCGGGCCAGGTCGCCGTCATAGGCGCGGGCCTTCAGCGTCTCGGCCCGGCGGCCGGTGATCGCCAGATGCGGGCGGTCGGGCAGGGCGCAGAGATCGGCAAAACGGTCCGGCGACAGGGTCTCTACCGCGGCGACGATCAGGCAGCGGTCCCCGTCCACCAGCACGACGGGCAGCCCCATCCGCAGGTCGGCGCGGGCACGGGACAGGATTTCGGTGGCGTCTGGGATCAGGGACATGGCGGGGCCTTTCGGAACGTCGGACCTTATCTAAGCCATAAGATTGCAGAATTGAAACAATATCACATTTGCAGACACGTCCACGTGAGCCGCCGGTAGCATTCCTTGCCGAATGGGTGATGCACGCTCATGTGATCGGCAGCAGCGCAGGGCGCGGGCCGTCTTTGGTCCCCCGCCGGCGCAGAAGATAGGAGGGCCGAAGATGGCACAGCTGAAACGTATCCTGCTGGTCGATGACGACGATGACCTGCGCGAAGCGCTGAGCGAACAACTGGTGATGACCGAGGATTTCGACGTCCTCGAGGCCGACAATGGCGCCTGCGCCATGCAGAAGGTGAAGGAAAGCCTGTTCGACCTGCTGATCCTGGACGTCGGCCTGCCCGACACCGACGGGCGAGAGCTGTGCAAGCTGATGCGCAAGCAGGGGGTGAAGGCCCCGGTGCTGATGCTGACCGGCCATGACAGCGATGCCGACACGATCCTGGGCCTTGATGCGGGCGCGAACGATTACGTGACCAAGCCCTTCAAGTTCCCGGTGCTTCTGGCCCGCATCCGCGCCCAGCTGCGCCAGCACGAACAAAGCGAAGACGCCGTGTTCCAGCTGGGGCCCTATACCTTCCGTCCCAGCATGAAGGTGCTGATCACCGAGGACGAGAAAAAGATCCGCCTGACCGAGAAAGAGACGAACATCCTGAAGTTTCTTTACCGGTCGTCGGATGGTGTCGTGGCCCGCGATGTGCTGCTGCACGAGGTCTGGGGCTACAACGCCGGTGTGACGACTCATACACTTGAGACGCATATCTACCGCCTGCGCCAGAAGATCGAACCCGACCCCTCGAATGCGCGTCTTCTGGTCACCGAAAGCGGTGGGTATCGGCTGGTGGCTTAAAAGTCACAACCACAAGGAGAACATAGAGTAAGGAAATCCTGCCTTATTCTTGCCTGTTAAATGATGGTATCATGTAATCAGGCTCCTTCGTGGAACCATCCCGCACATATCCGGGTTTGATATGTACCTCCCTGTTGGACTTGCCCGGGCCTTGTGCCCGGGTTTCTTTTTGCCCGCATCCGTGAAATCAGTGATCCCACAAGGACGGGCCGGGAACGGCCTGCGACGGGGCAGAAGCGGGGACGCCGGGTGGATCTGGGCATATTTCTGTTGTCATTCAGCGCTGCGGTCTTCCTGGCGCTTGGGCTGGTGTTGACCACCTTCGGGCTGCGCAGCCTGTCGCCGCTGGTCGGGGCGTCCTACAGCGTGCCGACGTCGTTCGTGATGTTCCTGGTGATCTCTCCGGTGACGGTGGATCTGTCGGGGCTGGACTGGCGGGCGGCGGCGATCTTTGCGGCAGCGGGGGTGTTCTATCCGGCCGTTGTCTCGATGCTGAATTTCATGTCGAACCGGGCGCTTGGCCCCAACCTGACCGGCGGGCTGGGGAACCTGTCGCCGATCTTTGCCATCGGCCTGGCGGTTGTGCTTCTGGGCGAACTGCCAAGCGTGGCGCAATGGGCGGGGATCGCGGCGGTCTGCGCGGGGCTGGTCCTGCTGGCGCTGGACCGGGCGCGGCGCATCCCCGGCACGCGGCTGAAACTGCTGGCGGTGCCGCTGGCCGGGGCCTTCTTTCGCGGCGCGGTGCAGCCCGTGGTGAAACTTGGTCTGCTGATCTGGCCTTCGGCCTTTGCGGCGGCGCTGCTGGGCTATCTGATGTCGTCGCTGGTGATCTGGATCATGCGGCTGGCCACGGGGCAGAAAACCCCGCCGGGCGCGCGGGCGGGTGTGCTGTGGTTCATGTCCATCGGGCTTTGCAACGGGATCGCGTTGGTGCTGCTGTACCTCGCCCTCGGGCGGGGCGAGGTGGTGCAGGTGTCGCCGGTCGTCGCGCTGTATCCGTTGCTGACCATCGGGCTGAACCGGATGATCCACGGCGATCGCAGCATGGGCCCCCGCGGGCTGCTGGGCAGCCTTGTGTCGGTCGCGGGGGTGATCGTGGTTCTGCTGGGCTAGGGCCGGTTGCTGCCGGCCCTTGAGCCGGTCCCCTACTGGAGATCAGCGAAGGCGTCCTTCATCCGCGCTACGGCCTCTTCCACGCGGGCGCGGGGGGTGGCGAGGTTGAAGCGCTGGAAGCTTTCGCCGCCGGCACCGAAACTGTCACCCTGGTTCACCGCGATCCTCGCATCCTTGAGGATGCGGCGCTGCACCTCGGTCGTATCCATGCCGGTGTCGGTGAAATCGACCCAGGCCAGATAGGTGCCCTGAAGCGGCATCGACCGGACACCGGGAATGGCATTGATGCCCTCGTCAAAGATCCGGCGGTTGCCGTCGATATACTCCATCAGGGCATCGACCCAGGCGGCCCCTTCGGGCGTATAGGCGGCGGTGACCATGTGCTTGCCGAAGGCGTTCGGGGACAGGCCAAGCGCGCTCATCTTCGCGTCGAAGCGGAGGCGCAGGTCGGGATCCGAGATGATGACATTGCCGGTGTGCATGCCGGCCAGGTTGAAGGTCTTGGTGGCGGCGGTCATCATCACCAGGCGGTCGGCCGCGCCCTCGATCAGCGCCATCGGGATGTGCTTTTCGCCGGGCATCACCAGGTCGTGGTGGATTTCGTCCGAAACGATTATCAGATCGTGGCGCTTGGCGAAGTTCAGCACGCCGGTCAGTTCTTCGCGCGTCCAGACGCGGCCACCGGGATTGTGCGGCGAACAGAGCACCAGCATCTTTTCATTGCCGGTCATCATCGCGTCGTAGGCGTCGAAATCCAGCGTGTAGCGGTCGCCGTCGCGGGCCATCGGGCATTCCACGACCTGGCGGCCGGCGGCGCGGATGACGCGGAAGAAGGCGTGGTAGATCGGGGTGAACATGACGACGCCGTCCCCGGGATCAGTGAAGGCCTCGACACACATGCCGGTGCCGTTGACCAGACCATGGGTCGAGAAGATGTGGCCTGCGTCCACGCTCCACCCGTGGCGGGTCTGCATCCACCAGCAGATCGCGTCCAGATAGGCGCTGTCGTCACCGAAATAGCCGAAGATGCCGTGATCGGCGTAGTCGCGGACCGAAGCGAGGACCGATTGCGGCGGGCGGAAATCCATGTCGGCGACCCACATGGGGATGCCATCGTCAGAGGAGACGCCGCAAAAATCCTCCATCTTGTCCCATTTGGCGGAATGGGTGCCGCGCCGTTCGATCAGCGTGTCGAAATCCGGGGTATTGGGAGTATTCATGGTCATCCTCTGGTCTGTCCGGACCCTGATTTGCCTGGGGTCCATCCGGGGCCCATGGTCCGTCCCGGGAGGCTAGCGATTGCGCAGGCAGAGGCAAGGGGGGGCACCGTCCGGGCGATGTTGCGCAGATGCAAGGCTTGGCTTACATGAACCGCATGATCAGACCTATCCTCATCCACCCCGATCCGCGCCTGAAGAAGGTGGTCGATCCGGTATCCGACATCACGGACGAGCTGCGTGCCGTGGCCGACGACATGCTGGAGACGATGTACGACGCCCCCGGTATCGGGCTGGCAGGCCCGCAGATCGGCCTGATGAGCCGGCTGATCGTGCTGGATTGCGTGAAAGAAGAAGGCGCGGCCCCCCGTCCGCTGATCATGTTCAATCCCGAGATCATCGCATCTTCGGATGAAAAATCGGTGTACGAGGAAGGCTGCCTGTCGATCCCCGAGCAATACGCCGAGGTGACGCGCCCGGCCGAGGTGACGGTTACATGGATGGACCGGGACGGAAACGCCTGCGAAGACAGTTTCGACGGGCTCTGGGCGACCTGCGTGCAGCACGAGATCGACCATCTGAACGGCAAGCTGTTCATTGATTACCTCAGCCCGATGAAGCGTCAGATGATGACGCGGAAATCGCAGAAGCTGAAACGCGAACGGGCCCGCGCGTGACGGTCCGCCCGGTTCTGCACTGGCCCGACAAGCGGCTGCGCACCCCGGCCGCGGATGTGGCCGAGATCACCGATGACGTGCGCGCCATCTGGGACGACATGATCGACGTGATGGAGGCCATGCCCGGCGTTGGCCTGGCCGCGGTGCAGATCGGCGTGATGCAGCGGCTGGCGGTTGTCGATGCGTCGGACACGCGGGGCAAGGCGGTGCGCATGGCCAACCCCGAGGTGCTGCATGCCAGCGTGCAGCCGCGCGAGCATGAAGAGGCCTCGCCCTGCCTGCCGGGGGTGTCGGCAAAGATCACCCGCCCGCGCGCGGTGACGGTGCGGTTTCTGAACGAGGCGGGCGAGATCGAGGAGCGGGATTTCGTTGGCCTGTGGTCGACGAGCGTGCAGCATCAGATCGATCACCTGGCGGGGAAGATGTATTTCGACCGGCTGAGCAAGGTGAAGCGGGACATGTTGCTGAAGAAGGCGCGGAAGCTCCGGGGCTGATCGCGTTGGACCGGGGGCGGGCGGCGGTGGTCGCCGGACCCCGTGCCGGGGCCCACGCCCCCCGCCGGCGAGAGGCGCTGCCTCTCGCGCTCTCCGGGATATTTTTGGCAAGAGGATGAGGGCAGATGCGCGTTATTTTCATGGGAACGCCGGAGTTTTCGGTGCCGGTTCTGGAGGCGCTGGTCGAGGCCGGGCACGAGATTGCCTGTGTCTATTGTCAGCCCCCCCGGCCTGCGGGGCGGGGCAAGAAGGATCGGCCGACGCCGGTGCATGCCCGCGCGCAGGAGCTGGGGCTGGAGGTGCGCCATCCGGTGTCGCTGAAGGGGGAGGCGGCGCAGGCGGAGTTTGCCGCGCTTGAGGCGGATGTGGCAGTGGTCGTGGCCTATGGGCTGATCCTGCCGCAGGCGGTGCTGGATGCGCCGAAGTTCGGCTGTCTGAATATCCATGCGTCGCTTTTGCCGCGCTGGCGCGGGGCGGCACCGATCCATCGGGCGATCATGGCGGGCGATGCGGAAACCGGGGTCTGCATCATGCAGATGGAGGCGGGGCTGGACACTGGCCCGGTGCTGTTGCGCGAGGCGGTGCAGATCGGAGCCGAGGAGGTGACCGCGGGCCTGCATGACCGGCTGTCGGAGCTGGGTGCGCGGCTGATCGTCGAGGCGCTGGAGCAGCTGCCGGAGCTGGAGCCGGAGGTGCAGCCCGAGGGTGGCGTGACCTATGCCAGCAAGATCGACAAGGGCGAGGCGCGGGTGGATTGGAGCCGCCCTGCGGAAGAGGTCGACCGGCTGATCCGGGGGCTGTCGCCCTTTCCCGGGGCCTTTGTCGAGGTGGAGGGTGAGCGCCTGAAGCTGCTGGCCTCGCGCCTGGGGGACGGGCAGGGCAGGCCGGGCGAAGTGCTGGATGACGCGCTGACGGTGGCCTGCGGGCAGGGGGCGGTGCAGCTTTTGCGGTTGCAACGGGCCGGGAAGGGGGCGCAGGATGCGGAAGAGTTTCTGCGCGGGCGGCCCCTGTTGAAGGGCACCCAGCTGTAAAGAGGGCGGTGATGTTTCCCACGCTGATCGGAACTGTCGTGATTGCCGGGATCGTTGGCTATGCCTCGGAACGGGTGGGGTTCACGCGCAACGGGGTGCTGCCGTCGATCGTGATCTGCGTCGGCGGGGCCTTCCTGTTCTATTTCGTCCGGGTGATGTTCGGCATCCGGCTGTTTTCGCCGGGGGTGGATGCGATCCTGTCGTCGCTTGGGGCGCTGGTGATCGTGCCGACGCGGTATCGGCGCAAGTAGTCTGGGTCAGCTAGGAGGGGTTTCATGGGTGTGATCTGGTTGTTGATCGTGGGCGCGGCGGCGGGATTCCTGGCGACACGGATCATGGATGTGAAGGCCTCGGTTCCGGCGACGATCGCGATTGGCATGGGCGGCGCGCTGATTGGCGGGATGGTGCTGCGCATGGCTCTGGCCTTCATGGGTATGCTGGGCGGGCTTGTCGGGGCCGTGCTGGGCGCGCTTCTGCTGATCTGGCTGTGGCAGCAATACGGGCCGAAATAGCGCGGGCCCGGGGCTAGAGAAGCCCGTTTGCGCGGAAGCTGAATTCACAGGATTTGCCGATCACCAGGTGGTCATGGATCGTCAGGCCGAGGGCCGCGGCGGCCTGGGCGACCTGCGCGGTCATGTCGATATCCGGCTGGCTGGGCGTGGGATCGCCCGAGGGGTGGTTGTGCACCAGGATCAGCGCGCTGGCGTTCAGTTCCAGCGCGCGTTTCACGACCTCGCGCGGGTAGACGGGCACGTGATCCACTGTGCCACGCGCCTGGGGTTCGTCGGCAATCAGGGTGTTCTTGCGGTCGAGAAAGAGGATGCGGAACTGTTCGGTGTCCCGATGCGCCATGGCGGTCTGGCAATAGTCCAGCAGCGCCTGCCATGAGCTGAGGACAGGCCGGTTCAGCACCCGGGCCCGCATCAGGCGCTGTGCTGCGGCCTCGATCAGTTTCAGTTCGGCCACGATGGCGCGGCCGATTCTGGGGAGCTTCAGAAGCTCGGCCTCGGGGGCGGTGATGGTGGCGTCGAAGCTGCCGAAACGGTCCAGAAGCGCGCGGGCGAGGGGCTTCATATCGGTGCGGGCATTGGCCCGGAACAGCACCATTTCCAGCAGTTCGTAGTCCGGCATGGCATCGGCCCCGCCATCGAGAAAACGATCGCGGAGCCGCGCCCGGTGATCGGCGATATACGAGGGAAGTTTCGCCGGAGGGGCCGAGGGTGCCGGTTCGCGTGACGTGGCGAACAGGGGCAGCGGAGGTTCGTTGAGTGAGTGGGGCTGCGACGGCATGGGCGCAGAATGGGGGTGTTTGGTTAAGGTTGGGTTAATTTCCCGAGGGCGCTGGCGGATATGGAAAAGGCCCCGCGCGGGTGCGTCGGGGCCTTTGATTTGGTGGGGGGCGGTCGCAGGTGTCGCGGGATGGTGATCCCGGGGCTCCGCCCGCAAAATGACCGAAAGGTCCACTGGACCTTTCGTCCGCGCCCGAGGGCGCGGATGTTGGTCCCGGGGCTCCGCCCGTGATGTCCCCACAACCTCCACTGGAGGTTTTGCCTGCGCCCTTCGGGGCGCAGGTTCGGGACATCACCCCTTCATGCTATCCCAGAAGCCGCGGACGGATTTCAGGAAATCCCTGTTCTCGGGGCTGTTTTCCTCGGACAGCTCGTTGAATTCCTTCAACAGTTCCTTCTGGCGCGCGGTCAGGTTGACCGGCGTTTCGACCGCAAGTTCGATCATCATGTCGCCGGCACCGCCGCCGCGCAGGGCGGGCATGCCCTTGCCGCGCAGGCGCATTTGGCGACCGGATTGCGAGCCTTCGGGGATCTTTACGCGGGACCGTCCGCCGTCGATGGTCGGGACCTCGATATCGCCACCAAGGGCCGCGGTCGTCATCGACACGGGCACGCGGCAGAAGAGGTTCGGACCCTCGCGTTCAAAGATCTTGTGGGCCTCGACCTCGATGAAGATGTACAGGTCGCCCGCAGGACCGCCGCGCATCCCGGCCTCGCCCTCTCCGCCAAGGCGGATGCGGGTGCCGGTTTCGACACCGGCAGGGATGTTCACCGACAGCGACCGGTCGCGTTCGACGCGACCCATGCCGTGGCAGACCTTGCAGGGGTTCTTGATGATCTGGCCGGCGCCGGAACAGGTCGGACAGGTGCGTTCAACGGTGAAGAAGCCCTGCTGCGCGCGGACCTTGCCCATGCCGGAACAGGTCGGGCAGGTGGCGGGTTCGGACCCGCCTTCGGCGCCAGAGCCGTTGCATTCGCCACATTGCACCGAGGTCGGCACCTGGATCGTCTTCTGAAGGCCGTTGTAGGCATCTTCAAGCGAGACGCGCAGGTTGTAGCGCAGGTCGGACCCGCGCGTCGCGCGCTGACGTCCGCCGCCGCCACGCTGGCCCATGAAATCGCCGAAGAGATCGTCGAAGACGTCGGAAAAGGCGCTGGCGAAATCGCCCTGCTGGCCGCCGCCGGGACGCCCGCCACCGCCCATGCCGCCTTCGAAGGCGGCGTGGCCAAAGCGGTCATAGGCCGCCTTCTTGTCGGCGTCCTTGAGGCAATCGTAGGCCTCGTTCACTTCCTTGAACTGCTCTTCCGCCTTGGGGTTGTCCGAATTGCGGTCGGGATGCAGTTCCTTGGCCTTCTTGCGATAGGCCTTCTTGATGTCGTCAGCGCTGGAGCCCTTCGGCACGCCCAGCACGTCGTAATAGTCACGTTTTGCCATATGGGTGGTCCCCCTTCAGGAACGGATAGGGCCGGCCCGCCCGAAGGTGGACCGGCCCCAGAGGTTCCAGCGCGGTCAATTAAGCCCGCTTGTTGTCATCGAGATCTTCGAAGTCGGCGTCGACGATGTCGTCGTCGTCACCGGCCGGACCGGAATCCGCCGCAGTGGGTTCGTCGTCCGCTTCGTCCTGGCTGGCCTTGTAGATCGCCTCGCCCAGTTTCATGGCCGATTCGGTCACGTTCTGGATGCCGGATTTGATCTTCTCGGCGTTGTCGGTCTCAAGTTCGTCCTTGAGCGCGGCAATGGCCAGTTCGATCGCTTCGATGGTCGAGGGGTCGACCTTGTCCGCGTGCTCTTCCATCGACTTCTCGGTCGAGTGGATGAGGCTTTCGGCCTGGTTCTTGGCTTCGATCAGCTCGCGGCGTTCCTTGTCCGCCTCGGCGTTCTCCTCGGCGTCCTTGACCATCTGTTCGATGTCCGCATCGGACAGACCGCCCGAGGCCTGGATGGTGATCTTCTGTTCCTTGTTCGTGCCCTTGTCCTTGGCCGAAACAGACACGATGCCGTTGGCGTCGATGTCGAAGGTCACCTCGATCTGGGGCATGCCGCGGGGCGCCGGCGGGATCTGTTCAAGGTTGAACTGACCCAGCATCTTGTTGTCGGCCGCCATTTCACGTTCACCCTGGAACACGCGGATGGTCACGGCGTTCTGGTTGTCCTCGGCGGTCGAGAAGACCTGGGACTTCTTGGTCGGGATCGTCGTGTTGCGGTCGATCAGGCGGGTGAAGACACCGCCCAGGGTTTCGATACCCAGGGACAGCGGGGTCACGTCCAGAAGAACAACGTCCTTCACGTCACCCTGCAGAACACCGGCCTGGATCGCGGCACCAAGGGCCACGACTTCGTCGGGGTTCACACCCTTGTGGGGTTCCTTGCCGAAGAACTTGGTCACTTCTTCGATGACTTTCGGCATGCGGGTCATACCGCCGACCAGGACGACTTCGTCGATATCCGAGGTGGACAGACCGGCGTCTTTCAGGGCGGCCTGGCAGGGCTTCATCGAGGCCTTGATCAGGTCACCGACCAGCTGTTCCAGCTTGGAGCGCGTGAGCTTCATGACCATGTGCAGCGGCTGACCGTTGGAGCCCATGGAGATGAACGGCTGGTTGATTTCGGTCGACTGCGAGGAGGACAGTTCGATCTTGGCCTTTTCGGCAGCTTCTTTCAGACGCTGCAGGGCCATCTTGTCCTGGGTCAGGTCGACGTTGTGTTCCTTTTTGAACTCATCCGCCAGGTAGTTGACGATGCGCATGTCAAAGTCTTCACCACCCAGGAACGTGTCGCCGTTGGTGGATTTCACTTCGAACAACCCGTCGTCGATTTCCAGGATGGTCACGTCGAAGGTACCACCGCCAAGGTCATAGACCGCGATGGTGTGGCTGTCTTCCTTGTCCAGACCATAGGCCAGCGCGGCGGCGGTCGGTTCGTTGATGATGCGCAGCACTTCCAGGCCGGCGATCTTGCCGGCGTCCTTGGTGGCCTGACGCTGTGCGTCGTTGAAGTAGGCCGGGACCGTGATGACGGCCTGGGTCACTTCTTCACCAAGATAGGATTCCGCGGTTTCCTTCATCTTGCCAAGGATGAATGCCGAGATCTGCGAAGGCGAATACTTCTCGCCCTTGGCTTCGACCCAGGCGTCGCCGTTGCCGCCGTTGACGACGTTGAACGGCAGGTTCTTCTTGTCCTTGGCCAGATCCGCATCATCCGCGCGGCGGCCGATCAGACGTTTCACACCGAAGATGGTGTTGGAGGCGTTGGTGACAGCCTGGCGCTTTGCAGACTGACCGACGAGACGCTCTTCGTCGGTGAAGGCGACGATGGACGGCGTGGTCCGTGCCCCTTCGGAGTTTTCGATGACCTTCGGCTGCGAGCCGTCCATGATGGCCACGCAGGAGTTGGTGGTGCCAAGGTCGATACCGATCACTTTGGACATGTTTTCAATCCCTTTCACTTAAGGCGATAGTTCCGGAGACGGACCCGAGTAACGGCATCCGCCACCGCCTGACTGGCGGCGGTCAGAGAGCTGTCCGCCGCGCTTCTGGGCGTATATAAGGAGGGGTGTTTCGCCCTGCAAGACGGGCATGAGGCAGGAATCGGCAAAATTGACGCAATGTGGCGACAAAGCCCGGGAAAACGGCGCAAAAAGGGCTGAAAACATGGTAAACCGCATCAATTTGCGCGGTTTTGACATCTACAAGGGCTATCTGGACGCGGCGGCGCAGGCCGATCTGATCGGGGCGTTGCGCGGGGTTCTGAAGGCCGCGCCGCTGTTCTCTCCGACGACGCGCTTTGGCAAGCAGATGTCGGTGCGGATGACCTCGGCCGGGGAGTACGGCTGGTATTCGGATGCCTCGGGCTATCGCTATGAACGCCGCCACCCCTCGGGCGTGGATTGGCCGCCGATCCCCGATCAGGTGCTGCAGATCTGGCGCGACCTGACCGGGGCGCATCGCGATCCGCAGTGCTGCCTGGTGAACTACTACGGCGAAGACGCGCGGATGGGCATGCACCAGGACCGGGACGAGGCGGACTTCAGCTATCCGGTGCTTTCGATTTCGCTTGGCGATGACGGGCTGTTCCGCATCGGCAACGAAGACCGGGGCGGCAGGACCGAGTCGCTTTGGCTGGCGTCGGGGGACGTGGTGGTGATGGGCGGTCCGGCGCGGCTGTTGCATCACGGGGTGGACCGGATCCGGTTCGGATCCTCGCGGGTGATGCCAAAGGGCGGGCGGATCAACCTGACCTGCCGCGTGGTGGATTAGCGTTTCGCGTCCCAGGACAGCGACACGTGGCGACGGGTGTAGAATTCGCCCATCAGCCCCAGCATGCACAGTCCGACCCCGACCAGAAGCGGATAGGTGATCGAGGAATTGTGCGGCGTGTAGTTCAGGAAGACGAAACCGCGGCACTGGTCGATGGCGTGGAACAGCGGGTTCCAGTCGAACATCGCCACCATGTAGCCGGGCAGGGAATTCGCCACGAACATCTTGCCCGAGGCGATCATGTTCGCCCGCTGGTAGACCTGCGAAAAGACCGACACGAACTGCGGGGCCCAGGGGCGCAGCGACAGCAGCACCAGCCCGACGCCGATCCCGGTGAACCAGGCCAGCAGAAGCATCCCCATGGCATAGACCGGCTGATCAATGGTGATCGGGGTGAAGGCCACGTGATAGACAAAGAGGATCAGGAACAGCGAAAGCACCTGGATATACAGCGTCGACAGCGCCGCAGCCCCGATCATGACGGCGGTGTTCATCGGGGCGTGTTTCATCATCGGCGACGTCGCCGTGCCCGCGCCCGCCACCGCGCCCAGGGTCTTCACATGGGTCATGTAAAGGAAGATCCCCGACATCAGGTACAGCAGGAAATCGCCCCGGATTGCATTGCGGCGCATGCCGAGGATTTCGAACATGGCGTAGAAGGACAGGACGAAGATCACCGCCTGAAGCATGTTGATGAAGATCGACCAGAGGGCGTGGCGATGCGACACCCGGATGGAATGCACCGCCGAATGATAGATCAGCTCGCCTATGGCGATGGCCGACCCGAATTTAGAGCGGTTTACTCTCTGCTCAAACATTGTGGTGATCCCAAAGGGGGTTGCCCGTTCATGACACGGAATGCTTGCCGATCCCTTGAGCGCCGATCATAACGACCCCAAGCCATCGTGGCAATTCACGCCGCGATATCGGGATTATGCCGGGCCACACCCGGAAATTGCAGGAGAGAACATTGGATTACGCAAAGCTGGAAACCGTCATGCGCCGCCTCGCGCTGGAAGCGGGCGACAAGATCATGGAGATCTACAACTCGGACGATTTCGAGGTGAAGACCAAGTCGGACGCCAGCCCCGTGACCGAAGCGGACGAAGCCGCGGATGCGCTGATCTCGGCCGGGCTGCGCGCGGCCTTCCCGGACGTGACCCTGGTGACCGAAGAACAGGCCACCACCCACACGGAAACCGCGACCACCTTCCTGATCGTCGATCCGCTGGACGGCACCAAGGAATTCGTCAATCGGCGTGGCGATTTTACCGTGAACATCGGCTGGGTCGAAGACGGTGTGCCGGTGCGCGGCGTGGTCTATGCGCCCGCCCGGGACCGCATGTTCTATACCCTTGCCGATGGCAGCGCGGTCGAGGAATTCGGCCCCTTCGACAAGGACAAGGTCGGTGAGGTCAAGCCGATCCGCGTGGCCGAGGCCGACAATGATGCCCTGCGCATCGTCGCGTCGAAATCGCACCGCGACCAGGCGACCGACGATTACATCGCCAAGTACAAGGCGGCCGACATGAAAAGCGCGGGATCGTCGCTGAAGTTCTGCCTGGTCGCCACCGGTGAGGCCGACATCTATCCGCGCATCGGGCGCACGATGGAATGGGACACGGCCGCCGGTCATGCGGTTGTCACGGGCGCGGGCGGCAAGGTGCTGCGCTTCGACAACCATGAACCGCTGGCCTACGGCAAGGAAGACTTTGCCAACCCCTTCTTCATCGTGACCTCGCCCTCGGTCGATCTGAAGCCCGCCTGATCGGGCATCGGTCATGACACAGCCGGCGGTTTCGGTCATCGTGGTCAGCAAGGGGCGGGGCAAAAGCCTGGCCCTGACGCTGACCGGGCTGATCCGCCAGCTGTATGCCCCATACGAGATCATCGTGGTCGCCGATGCCGAAGGCATCAGCACCGTGAAGGCCATGTGGCTTGAGGACAAGGTGAAGGCAGTACCCTTCGCCGATCCCAACATCAGCCTGGCACGGAACATCGGTGTCTCGGTCGCGGCGGGCGAGGTGATCGCCTTTCTCGACGATGACGCGGTGCCCGAACCGACCTGGCTGACCCATCTGACGGCCCCGTTCAACGATCCGCAGGTCTCGGCCGTGGGGGGCTATGTGATCGGGCGCAACGGCATATCCTTTCAGTGGACCGCCCGCGCCATCGACTATGCCGCGCGCGAGGTCGCGCTGGACGTGGAAGGCGACAGGCCCGTCGCCCTGACCCCGCCGCGCGGACAGGCAGTGAAAACCGAAGGCACCAACATGGCCTTCCGCCGGTCCGACCTGGTGCAGGTCGGCGGGTTCGATCCGGCGTATCACTTCTACCTGGACGATGCGGACCTGAACATGCGGCTGGCCAAGGCCGGGCGCGTCACCGCTATTGCCCCTTTGGCCCAGGTGCATCACGCCTTTGCGCCGTCGCCCCGGCGTGGGGCGGACCGCGTGCCCAAGGATCTGTATGAAATTGGGGCCAGCCTGCAGGTCTATCTGCGTCGTCACTGCCCCGAGGCCGAGCGTGCCGCCGTGATCGACCAGTTCCGCGCCGATCAGCAGGCGCGGCTGATCCGCCACCTGGTTACCGGCGGGCTGGAGCCGCGCGATGTCACCCGGCTGCGCAACCGCCTGGACGAAGGGCTGGCCGCCGGGCTGGGTCGGGTGCTCTATCGTCTGCCCGAGCTTCCGCATCCGTCAGAGCCGTTCCTGCCGTTTGAAAGCCGCGCGACCCAGCCCGGCACCGTGATCGCCGGACGCTGGTTCGAAGCGCGCCGCCTGCGGGACCGGGCGGCCCGCCGCGCAGAAAGGGGCGAAATCACGTCGCTGTTTCTTTTCTCGCCAAATACGCTATTTCATACGGTAAAGATGACCCCGCAGGGGGTCTGGGAACAACGTGGTGGTCTTTGGGGCAGAAGCCTGCGGTCGGATCCGATTTTCCGGCCCACCACATTCAGACGGCGCATGCTGCGGGAAATCGCACGTGTCGCCAAGGTACGCGGGATACCGCGTGATAATTGACTAGGGTGCCCGCTCATTGAACCATTAACCATCCAGAAACGCTGTTTTTGCGGCATGAAGGGTGATTGACAGGTGATTCTCTGACATATTGCGGGCCAAGGCCCATCCAGCAGTTTGCAAAAGGCTAAGACAAATTATGAAGAACAAGATCTCCAAGGCGATTTTCCCCGTGGCAGGACTGGGGACGCGCTTCCTTCCGGCAACGAAATCCATTCCCAAGGAAATCATGTCCCTGGTGGACCGCCCGCTGATCCAATACGCCATCGACGAGGCGCGCGCGGCCGGCATCAAGGAATTCATCTTCGTCACCTCGCGCGGGAAAGCCGCGCTTGAGGATTACTTTGACCACGCGCCCCAGCTTGAGGCCGAGCTGAAGAAGAAGGGCAAGACCGAGCTGCTGGAAGAGGTCAAGAACACCTCGATGGACAGCGGCGCGATCGCCTATATCCGCCAGCACAAGCCCCTGGGCCTGGGTCACGCCGTCTGGTGTGCCCGCCGCCTGATCGGCAACGAACCCTTCGCGGTCATCCTGCCCGACGACATCATCGCGGCGGAAAAGCCCTGCCTGCAGCAGATGGTCGAAGCTTTTGAAGAAAACCCCGGCAACATGGTCGCCGCGATGGAAGTCCCGAAGGAACGCGTCAGCTCCTACGGGGTGCTGGACATCAAGGAAGACATGGGGTCGCTGGTTTCGGTCAAGGGCATGGTCGAAAAGCCGCCGGCGGGTGAAGAGCCGTCGAACCTGGCGGTGATCGGGCGCTATCTTCTGACGCCGCAGATCCTGAAGAATCTGAACATGAAGCAGACCGGGGCCGGCGGGGAAATCCAGCTGACCGACGCCATCGCGCATGAGATCACCGAAGGCCGTCCGGTCTATGGCTACCGCTTCCGCGGCCAGCGTTTCGACTGCGGCTCCAAGTCCGGCTACCTGCAGGCGACCGTGTCCTTCGCGCTGTCGCGCCCGGAACTGCGCGACGACCTGATGGGCTTCCTGCGCGAAGTCGTGAACGTCGAACAGGCCGCCGAATAAGCGGATCGGTACTGTGGACAAGGTTCTTGTTACCGGCGGGGCCGGGTATATCGGGTCCCATGCCTGCAAGGCGCTGAAGGCCGCGGGGTTCATCCCCGTGACCTACGATTCGCTGGTGACCGGCTGGGAAGATGCGGTGAAATTCGGGCCCTTCGAAAAGGGCGACCTGCTGGACCGCGCGCGGCTGGACCAGGTCTTCAACGAACATCAGCCGATCGCCGTGATGCATTTCGCCGCCCTCAGCCAGGTCGGGGAATCGATGCAGAAGCCCGGGCTCTACTGGCAGAACAACGTCGAAGGGTCACGCAACCTGATCGAGGCCGCCTGCGACGCGGGCTGCATGAATTTCGTCTTCTCCTCGACCTGCGCGACCTATGGCGACCAGGACAACGTGGTGCTGGACGAGGATTCGGCCCAGCTTCCGATCAATGCCTATGGCGGGTCGAAGCGCGCGATCGAAGACATGCTGCGCGATTTCGGTGCGGCCACGGGGCTGCGTCACGTGATCTTCCGCTACTTCAACGTGGCGGGCGGCGATCCCGAGGCCGAGGTGGGCGAATTCCACCAGCCCGAGACGCATCTGATTCCCCTGATGCTGGATGCCATTGCCGGGAAACGCGATGCGCTGACCGTCTTTGGCACCGATTACGACACGCCGGATGGGACCTGCATACGCGATTATGTGCATGTGTGTGACCTTGTGGACGCACACATCCTTGGGTTGAAATGGCTGATGGACGGCAAGGCCAGTCGGGTGTTTAATCTGGGCACTGGCACCGGCTTTTCCGTGAAGCAGGTCATCGATCATTCCCGCGCGGTCACCAATCAGGCCGTGCCGTACAAAGAGGGACCGCGCAGACCCGGCGATTGCACCAAGCTTGTTTCCGGTTCGACCCGTGCAAAGGCCGAACTTGGCTGGGCCCCGAACCGGTCCACGCTTGATCAGATGATTGCCGATGCCTGGCGGTGGCATCAAACTGGGCACTACAGCAAATAAGGCACCTAGCAATCGCGTTCTTGACCTGACCCGGCTGGCCAGCCGGGCCGGGCGTAAGGCCACGGGCATCGACCGGGTCGAACTGGCCTATCTGCGCGCACTTCTGGACCGGGACACCGAATGCTATGGGCTGGTGCGCGTGGCTTTGGGCTATGTGCTTCTGGACCGGGCCGGGATGCAGTCCTTCCTGCACCGCTACGAGGGCCGGACGCCCTGGGGCGCGCCGCGGTTTGTCATGCGCTTTTTCTCGCGGCTGGATCCGTTGCAAAAGCGGGTGCACAGCGATCTGTGGCGTTTGGCGGCGGTGCGGGTCTATGGCAAGAAACTGCCCCGCCTGCTGAACGCGCTGACCGGCGAATTCACCTATCTCAACGTCGGGCATTCCAACCTGACCGAGGCGACCCTGGCCCCCATGGCGGCCAAGCCGGGCACCAGGATCACCGTCATGCTGCATGACACGATCCCGCTGGACCATCCCGAATACTGCCGGGCCGGGAGTGTCGAGAAGTTTCACGGCATGCTGCGCCGGGTGATGGACCACGCCGAGCTGGTGATCTGCAACAGTGACAAGACCCGCAGTGACGTGGTCCGCCACATGGCCGCCCTGAACGAAGAGCGCGAGGAAGAGGCGCGGGTCACCCCGCCCAATTGCATCATCGCGCGTCTGGGCACCGACATGATCCGGGCCGACGACACCGCCCTGCCGATCGAACTGCCGCAGGACCGGCCGCTGTTCCTGGCCGTCGGCACGATCGAACCGCGCAAGAACCACGCTCTGCTTCTGGATGTCTGGGAAAACTGGAACGAGGACGAAGATGGCCCGCGCCCGGTGCTGGGCATCTGCGGATCGCGCGGCTGGATGAACGAAGACCTGTTCCGCAGGCTGGACCGCACGCCGCTGCGCGGGCGCGACGTGTTCGAATGGCCGAACCTGCCCGACAAATCCATCGCCGCGCTGATGGGCCGGGCCCATGCGCTGCTGTTTCCGAGCCTGGCCGAAGGGCATGGCTTCCCCCCGGTCGAGGCCGCGATGCTGGGCACGCCCGTGATCAGCGCCGACCTGGCTGCGGTGCGCGAAACCCTTGGGGATTTGCCAGTTTACCTGGACGGCACGGATCGGTATTCTTGGGCCAAGGCCGTCAAGAGCCGTATCGAGGAAGGTCGGTCAGGGACCGGGGCAAGCGCGGGGTTCTTCCCCCCGACTTGGGATGAGCATTTCAATGTCGTCTTAAAGATGACCTGATAGCCTTCTGCCCGCAGACCCGGTGACCATGGGAAAAGGGCGGGCGTTGAGCTTCGTTTCGTCATATCGCCTACGGGTCCAGCGTCGCCGCTGGCTGATCCGCGCCGTGCGCAAACGGCGGGATCTGACATCCGTGGAGAACCGCACCCGCGCCATCCGCAAGACCGACGTTCTGCTGTTCTGCACCCTGCGGAACGAAAAGGTGCGGCTGCCGTATTTCCTGAAGTATTACCGCAAGATGGGCGTGCGGCATTTCCTGTTCGTCGACAACGGATCGACCGACGGCAGTGCCGAGTATCTACGCGAGCAGAAGGATTGCTCTCTCTGGTCGACGCAGGCGGGGTACAAGCGCGCGCGCTTCGGCATGGACTGGATGAACTGGCTGTTGCTGAAGTACGGCCACGGGCATTGGTGTCTGACCGTCGATCCCGATGAATTCTTCGTCTACCCCTTCTGCGACACGCGGCCGATCCAGGCGCTGACGGACTGGCTGGATGCTTCGTCGATCAAGTCGTTCTCGGCCATGCTTCTGGACATGTATCCCAAGGGCAAGATCGGCGCGCAGACCTATCTGCCCGGTCAGGACCCGCTTGAGATCACGTCGTGGTTCGACAGCGGCAATTATTCGATCCAGAAGAACGCGCGCTATGGCAACCTGTGGATCCAGGGCGGCCCGCGTCAGCGCGTCTTCTTTGCCGATCAGCCGGAACTGGCCCCGGCGCTGAACAAGATCCCGCTGGTGAAATGGGAACGCAAGAACGCCTATGTGTCCTCGACCCATATGCTGCTGCCGCGCGGGCTGAACCTCGTCTACGACGAATGGGGCGGGGAAAAGGCCAGCGGTTTGCTGCTGCACACCAAGTTCCTGTCCACCTTCGATGCCAAGGCCCGGGAAGAGCTTGATCGGAAGCAGCATTACAACGCCTCGGTCGAATACCGCGCCTATGCCGATCTGATTCAGGATCAGCCCGAGCTGTGGTGCAAGTGGAGCGAGAAGTACATCAACTGGCGCCAGCTAGAGATCCTGGGCCTGATGTCCAAGGGGAATTGGGCATGAGCCGCCTGGGCGTCGTCATGCTGATCCACCACGCGCTGGACCGCGCCGAACAGGTGGCGCGGCATTGGGCGGCCTCGGGTTGTCCTGTGGTGATCCACGCCGACAGCAAGGTCTCGGCCAAGGCCTATGGCAAGTTCGTCAAGGCGCTGTCGGATGTGCCGGACATCCGATTTTCGCGCCGCCACCGCTGTGAATGGGGCACCTGGGGGATCGTGGCGGCGACGCAATCGGCGTCGGAACAGCTGCTGCGCGACTTCCCGGATGTGCGCCATGTCTTCCTGGCGTCGGGGTCCTGTCTGCCGCTGCGCCCGGTGCAAGAGCTGATCGATTACCTCGACGCGCGGCCGCGTACGGATTTCATCGAAAGCGCCACGACCGCGGATGTGCCCTGGACCGTCGGCGGGCTGGATGCCGAACGGTTCACCCTGCGCTTCCCTTTTGCCTGGAAAAGGCACCGGCGGCTGTTCGACGGCTATGTCCGGCTGCAGCGGCGGCTGCGGGTGCGCCGCAAGATGCCCAATGGCATCGTGCCGCACATGGGGTCGCAATGGTGGTGCCTGACCCGGCAGACGCTGTCCGCCATCCTCGACGATCCCGAACGGGGCGATTACGACCGGTTCTTCAAACGGGTCTGGATCCCTGACGAAAGCTATTTCCAGACGCTGGCGCGGCTTTATGCGACCGATATCCAAAGCCGGTCTCTGACCCTGTCCAAGTTCGATTTCCAGGGCAAGCCGCATATCTTCTACGACGACCACCTGCAGCTATTGCGGCGGTCGGATTGCTTTGTCGCGCGCAAGATCTGGCCGCGGGCGGACCGGCTGTACCAGGCCTTCCTGACCGATGCCGACCACGCCATGAAGCGGACCGAGCCGAACCCCGGCAAGATCGACCGCATCTTTTCGCGCGCCACAGACCGGCGGACGCGGGGGCGGCCGGGGCTGTACATGCACAGTCGCTTCCCCAACAGCCGTTGGGAAAACGGCATGACCGGGGCGAAATATTCGGTCTTTCAGGGCTTTGCCGAGCTGTTCGAGGATTTCGAACCCTGGCTGGCGCGGATGACCGACTGCAAGGTGCATGGCCATGTCTACGCCCCCGGCGGCGCGCAGTTCTCTGGCGGGCAGAAGGTTGTCAGCGGGGCGCTGTCGTCCAGCGCGGCGATCCGCGACTATCGCCCGCGCGCCTTCCTGACCAACCTGATCTGGAACGCCCGCGGCGAACGGCAGTGTTTCCAGTTCGGGCCGATGGATCATCAGGGCGCGGCCCTGGCGATGAGCCGGGACAGCAACGCCACGATCTGCGTGATCTCGGGTGCATGGGCGGTCAAGCTGCACCAGGCCACCGGCAATTTCGCCGACCTGAGGGCCGAGGCCGCGCGCCTGCAACGTATCGAAAGCGCCTTTCTGGACCAGCTGCGTGATCCGAAGGCCAAGGCGCGGGTGCGGATCTGGACCATGTCCGAGTTTCTGGAAAACCCGATGGACCGGCTGCAATCCATCGTCGACGACCTTGGGGTCAGCGCCGGCCGCCGCCTGAAGGAAGCGCCGCGCATGGCCGATCTGACCGGCTTTGCCCAGTTCCTTCAGACCCTGAAAAACCAAGGCATGCACCCCTATCTGATGGGCGATTTCCCAAGCGATCCGGCCCCGCAGACCCTGCCCCGCACGCCGGGGCGCAGACCTTACCTGGTGAAGAAATAGATGGGTTCCTTCGATTATTTCGTCGTCTTCGCGGAAATGCGCACCGGCTCGAACTTTCTTGAGGCGAATTTGAATGCCTTTCCGGGGCTCGCCTGCCTGGGCGAGGCTTTCAATCCGCATTTCGTCGGCTATCCGAACAAGGTCGATTGCCTGGGCATCACCCTGCCGCAACGCGAGGCCGACCCCCTGGCGCTGATCCGTGCGGTCAAGGGCACCGAAGGGGTGTTGTCGGGGTTCCGGTTCTTCCACGATCACGATCCGCGCATCCTGGACCAGGTGCTGAATGATCCGCGCTGTGCCAAGATCATCCTGACGCGCAACCCGGTCGACAGCTATGTCAGCTGGAAGATCGCCCAGGCCACCGGCCAGTGGAAGCTGACCGATGTGCGCCGGCGCAAGGACGCGCAGGCCGAATTCGACGCAGGCGAATTCACCCGCCACATGGAACAGCTGCAGGGCTTCCAGGTCTTCCTGCTGAATGCGCTGCAGACCACCGGCCAGGCCCCGTTCTACGTCGCTTACGAAGACCTGCAGGACGTGGCGGTGATGAACGGGCTGGCACGCTGGCTGGGACAGGTCGATCAGCTGGACAGGCTGGATGACAAGCTGAAGGTGCAGAACCCCGCGCCCCTGTCCGAGAAGGTCGAGAATTTCGACCAGATGGAGCAGGCCCTGGCGCGGCTGGACCGGTTCAACCTGACCCGCACGCCGAATTTCGAACCGCGGCGCGGGGCCAATGTGCCGGGCTACATGGCCGGTGCGCAGACACGGCTGATGTATATGCCCGTGCGGGGTGAGATCGACGATCAGGTGATGGAGTGGCTGGCCGCGCTGGATGGCGGGCCGGTCGAGGCGCTGGAGACCCAGTTCACACAGAAGCGCCTGCGGCAGTGGAAGCGACGCAACAAGGGCCACCGCAGTTTCGCGGTGATCCGTCATCCGGTGGCGCGGGCGCATTCGGTTTTCTGCAATCGCATCGTGCGGACCGGCAAGGGCAGCTTTGGCGAAATCCGGCGCATCCTGCGCAACCGGCACAAGCTGCCGATCCCTGGCCGCAACGACGACAGCCCCTATCCGCTTGAGCAGCACCGCGAGGCGTTCAAGATGTTCCTGGATTTCCTCAAGGCGAACCTGGCCGGGCAGACCTCGATCCGGATCGACCAGACCTGGGCGACGCAATCAGCGGTGATCGAAGGCATGGCGGGTTTTGCCCTGCCCGACATGATCGTGCGCGAGGACGAGATGGGCGCCTATCTGCCCGCGCTGGCGCAGCAGGTCGGCCACGGCGATCCGGGCGATCCGCCCGCGATCCCCGAGGATCGGCCCTTTGCCCTGGCGGATGTCTATGATGAGGAAATCGAAGCCAAGACGCAGGACGTCTATCAGCGCGACTACCTGATGTTCGGGTTCGGATCCTGGAAATAGGGGGCCATTGGTTCCCCGGGGCAGGGCCTTATGCCGCCTGGGTGTTCTGATCCGAGGTCAGCAGCGCATACAGCGTCGAGGCATCGTGGTTCGCCCGCAGCTTCTTGCACAGATCGGCGCTGCGCAGGGTGCGCGACACCAGGGCCAGGGCCTTCAGGTGTTCGACCCCGGCGCTTTCGGGTGCAAACAGCGCCATGACGATATCCACCGGCTGCCGGTCGACGGAATCGAAGTTCACCGGCTGATCCAGCAGAATGAAGGCCGCGGTCATGTCGGTAACCTGTTCCATGCGCGCATGGGGCAGGGCGACACCGTTGCCGACACCGGTCGGGCCCAGGCTTTCGCGTTCCATCAGGGCCGCAACCAGGGACGCGGAATCGTAGCCATAGGCCGATTGCGCCAGTTCCCCGATATCATGGAGAAGGCGTTTCTTCGACGACGCCGAGGCAATCACCTTGATTGCCTCGGGTTTGAGGATTTCCGTTAAGTTCATGTGGTCCTAACGCTCGCCGCGGTACGCCCGCCGCCTCAGTTTCTGGGGTCGATCCAACCGATGTTGCCGTCTTCGCGACGGTACACAACATTGACCCCCTCTTTACCTTCGTTCCGGAAAACAAGGACAGGTGCGCCTGCAAGCTCCATCTGCATCACGGCCTCGCCAACGGACAAAGAGGGTATCTTTGTTTCCATCTCGGCAACGATGATCGGTTGGAGCGTCTCCGCCTCTGATTCCACGTCTTCCTGCTCAGCGGCGAGGATATACGAGGAGGCACCGAAAAGTTCAACCGGTTCGGGCCGGGCCTTGTGATGGTCCTTCAGGCGACGCTTGTAGCGGCGCAGCTGTTTGTCCATCTTTTCCGCCGTTTCTTCGAAAGCGGCATAGATTTCATTGGCATGCCCCTTGGCGGCCGCGTTCAGCCCCGAAGACAGGTGCACCGTGACCTCGCAGACGAATTCATGACCGGATTTGGAAAAGATGACGGTGGCGTCGGTCGGACGCTGACCGTACTTCTCCATGACGCTGCCAAGTTCCGTCTTCACGTGTGTCTGAAGCGCCTCGCCAATGTCGATTTGCTTACCGCTGACTTCGTAACGCATTCCGTATCCTTTCATGACTCTTCGAACGGTCGCACGGGGCCACTGGCCCCGACGGCGTCAGATTCGAATGCTGGTGAAAGACAGTCGAGTTTCCTTGATCTTGCGCAAATTGTGCAAGGGATCTGCGGGCCGGTAGGGTAGCCGATACGCGACTGTCATACCCTTATATGAAGGGACGCGGGGGGCGGCTGTCAATGGGAAGCGGATGAAATGGTTGGCGCAAACTTTCGCTGCAGGGCAGCGGAAACCGGGTGCCGGGCGGGGTGTTGCCGATGTCCGGAAGCCAGGCAGGAGCGGACCCGCCGACCCGGGCACCGGGGTCAGGAAATGCGGAAACTGTCGCCCAGGTAGACGCGGCGCACGTTTTCGTTTTCCACGACCTCTTCGGGGGTGCCGGACATCAGTACCTTGCCGTCATGCAGGATGTAGGCGCGGTCGACGATTTCCAGCGTCTCGCGCACGTTGTGGTCGGTGATCAGCACGCCGATGCCGCGTTTCTTCAGGTCAGCCACCAGGTGACGGATGTCGGCCACGGAAATCGGGTCGACCCCGGCAAAGGGTTCGTCCAGCAGCAGGTACTTGGGGTCGGCGGCCAGGCAGCGGGCGATTTCCACCCGGCGGCGTTCCCCGCCCGAGAGCGCCAGCGCGGGGGCGCGGCGCAGGTGTTCGATCGAGAATTCCGACAGCAGTTCCTCCAGCCGCTCGCGCCGCTTGTGGCGGTCCGAATGGGTGATGTCGAGGATGGCCGAGATGTTCTCCTCGACCGAGAGGCCGCGAAAGATCGACATCTCTTGCGGAAGATAGCCGATCCCCAGCTTGGCGCGGCGGTACATCGGCATGTTGGTCACGTCGCGGCCGTCGATGGTGACGCGCCCGCCCTCGGGCACCACAAGGCCCGCGACGGAATAGAAGGTGGTGGTCTTGCCCGACCCGTTCGGCCCCAGCAGGGCCGCGACCTCGCCTCGGTCGACCTTCATGGTGACGTCCCGGATCACGACACGCTTCTTGTAGGACTTGCGCAGGTGGTCGATGCGCAGGCCCTGGTCGCCGTCGTGGATCGAGAGGTCGGGTTTGGTCACGGGTCTGGTCTTTAATTCTTTGGGTTCAAAAGCGTGCGGACACGGCCAGACATCTGGGCGCTGCCGGTGGTCAGGTCAATAGTCAGATCCTGGGACGCCAGCGTGGATTCGCCCTGCACCAGCAGAACGTCGCCCTGCAGGCGGACCTTGCCGGCCTCGATGTCGTAATCGGCGCGCTGCGCTTCGGCGGCGTCGGGGCCGCTGACCAAGGTGACGCCTCCGGTGGCCTCCATCCGGCGGACCTTTTCGCCCGCTTCGTCATAGACGACCAGTACGCGGGGGGCGCCCAGGCGCATGACGCCCTGGACGATGACGACGTTGCCGACGAATTCCGCCGTGCCGTCGGCCTGGTTGACCCGCAGTTCGTCGCTTTCGACTTCGACAGGGGTGTCGGGATCGACCGAGGTCGCGCCAAAGGCCGTCTGCTGGGCGGATGCGGGCACAGGCGACAGAAGGGACAGGGAAAGCACGAGGGCCAAGAAAAGTGCGGGGGCCAGGAAAACTGCGGGGGCCAGGAAAACTGCGGGGGCCAAAATGGGGACACTGCGGAAAGGCATGATGTAAAACCTCAATCGGATCCGGGCCGGTATACCAGCTTAACGCCGTCGGTGAACAGAAGTTGCACGTCTTCGCCCGTTCCGGCCCCTTCGGGTGTCGCAGAGACGACCATGCGGCCGGCGGTGAAGGTGCCCATGGGCCCCTGGCCGTCGATGCGACTGTCGCTTTCCAGGCGGGTGTCGTCGAGATAGGCGATCAGCCCCTCGGTCCGCGCCTCGTACCCGGCCGAAGAGGTCACGACCACGCCGCCCCGCATCCGCGCGGTGCCGGCGGGCTGGTCCAGCGTGGCGCTGTCGGCGCGAAAGGTGATGTCGCCGCCGCTGCGCAGGTCCAGCTGGCCACGCACGTCCGATGCGGTGATGACCCCCACGCCGTCGCCCTCGGGGCGGGCGGACTGGGCGGTGAAGGTGATCAGGTCGCCGCGTTCGGTGGCCCCGGCAAAGCTGGGTTCGACAATGCGTTCGACCAGGCCCTCATCGTCCAGCTCGATGTTGGAATAGGGGATTTCCAGGCTGGCCTCGTTGCTTTCGGACAGCATGAAGACCGTGGACAGGAGGCCAAGCGCCGCCAGCGGCAGCGCCAGTTTGAGCCAGCGTATGGCCCGGGAATATCCGTCCTCGGCCCAGGCCATGTCAGGCGCGCCCCGGCGCTATGGCGGCGCGGGCGATCATGAATGCGCGAAGATGTCGGTGTCGGGCCAGCCCATCAGGTCCAGCTGGGCGCGCATGGGCAGGAAGTCGAAACAGGCCTGGGCGATCTCGGTCCGGTTTTCGCGGTCCAGGCGTTTGTTCAGCTCGTCCCGCAGGCGGTGCAGGTACAGCACGTCTGACGCGGCATACTCCAGTTGTGCATCGGTCAGGGTCTCGGCCCCCCAGTCGCTGGACTGCTGCTGTTTCGACAGGTCGACGCCGATCAGTTCCTGGGTCAGGTTCTTCAGCCCGTGGCGGTCGGTGTAGGTGCGCACCAGGCGGCTGGCGATCTTGGTGCAATAGACCGGCGCGGTCAGGGCCCCGAAGGTGTTGAACAGCGCGGCGATGTCGAATCGGCCATAGTGGAACAGTTTCAGCACCGAAGGATCGGTCAGCATGGCGCAGAGATTGGGGGCCTCGGTCTGGCCCTTTTCGATCTGGACGATGTGGGTGTGGCCGTCACCGCCCGACATCTGCACCACGCACAGCCGGTCGCGGTGCGGGTTCAGACCCATGGTTTCGCAATCGATCGCCACCACGGACCCAAGCGAAAGGCCGTCGGGAAGATCGTTTCTGTACAGGTGATTGGTCACGGGATTGGTCAAGGGCCTGGTCCTTCGCTGCAAGGCGCTGTCGGGCAGGATTTAACCTTTGCCGGGGCCGGTTGCAAATCCGGCGTCCCGGTGCGGGCGGGCCGGTCACGGACCTGTCACAAACCTATAAGAAAATCCTATCATAACAATCACTATTCTCCGGGTTATTCTGATTGCTTTCGCTTGCTATGCTCCCCCCGGAATGCTGAGAGACTCAGCCCAGCCAGTAGCAAGGGAGAGACCCATGGACGGAAACGACGCACCCAAGTCGGGCGGATGCCCGGTCGTTCACCACACAAGCTTTGACGGACGCCAGAACAAGGATTGGTGGCCGAACCAGCTGAACCTGCGCATTCTTGCGCAGCACACCGATCAGTCGAACCCGATGGATCCCGACTTTGACTATGCGACGGCCTTCAAGGCGCTGGATCTGGACGCGGTGAAGGCGGACCTGACCCAGGTCATGACCGACAGCAAGGACTGGTGGCCGGCCGACTGGGGTCACTATGGTCCCTTCATGATCCGCATGGCCTGGCACTCGGCCGGGACCTACCGGATCGGTGATGGCCGCGGGGGTGCCTCCTCGGGCGGGCAGCGGTTCGCGCCGCTGAACTCCTGGCCGGACAACGCCAACCTCGACAAGGCGCGTCGTCTGCTGTGGCCGGTCAAGGCCAAGTACGGCAACGCCCTGTCCTGGTCGGACCTGATGATCCTGGCGGGCAACGTCGCGCTGGAAAGCATGGGCTTCAAGACCTTCGGCTTCGGCGGCGGGCGTGAAGACACCTGGGAACCGGGCGAAGACGTCTATTGGGGCACCGAACAGGAATGGCTTGCGCCCTCGGACAACCCCAACAGCCGGTACAAGGAAGGCCGGGCGATGGACAACCCGCTGGCCGCCGTGCAGATGGGTCTGATCTACGTGAACCCCGAAGGCCCGGACGGTGAACCCGATCCGATGAAGGCCGCCTTTGACATCCGCGACACCTTTGGCCGCATGGCAATGAACGACGAGGAAACCGTCGCGCTGATCGCCGGGGGCCACACCTTCGGCAAGACCCATGGCATGGGCGACGCCGAGGCCGTGGGCCGCGAACCCGAAGCCGCCGACATCCACGAGATGGGCTTTGGCTGGACCGCCGGTGACGGCACGGGCGGTGAGAACGCCTTTACCTCGGGGCTGGAGGTGATCTGGACCACGACGCCGACCCAGTGGGGCCATGGTTTCTTCAAGAACCTCTTCGAATACGAATGGGAACTGACGAAATCCCCCGCCGGCGCGCATCAGTGGACGCCCAAGGATGGGGCCGGTGCCGATACGGTCGACGACCCGCATGTGAAGGGCAAGAAGCGCACGCCGAACATGCTGACCACCGACCTCGCCCTGCGGATCGACCCGGAGTACGAGAAGATCAGCCGCCGGTTCTACGAGAACCCGGACCAGTTTGCCGATGCCTTCGCCCGTGCCTGGTTCAAGCTGACGCACCGCGACATGGGCCCCAAGGTCCGTTACCTGGGCAAGGAAGTCCCGGGTGAGGATCTGATCTGGCAGGATCCGGTGCCTGCGGTGGATCATCCGCTGGTGGACGGTGCCGACATCGCGGCGCTGAAGTCCGACCTGCTGGGGGCCGTATCGCAGCGCGATCTGATCTACACCGCCTGGTCGGCGGCCGGGATCTATCGCGACAGCGACAAGCGCGGCGGGGCCAATGGCGGCCGCATCCGTCTGGCCCCCCAGAAGGACTGGGAGGTCAACGAACCCGCCCGTCTGGCCAAGACGCTCGCGGCGCTTGAGGCCATCAAGGCCGATTTCGACACCAAGGGCGACAAGAAGGTGTCGATCGCGGACCTGATCGTCCTCGGCGGCAGCGCCGGGATCGAGGCCGCGGCCAAGGCCGCCGGGCATGACATCACCGTGCCCTTCACGCCCGGTCGCACCGACGCCACCGAGGCGCAGACCGATGCCGACAGCTTTGACGCGCTTGAACCGCTGGCGGACGGGTTCCGCAACTACGTGAAGCCCGAGTTCACCGTGCCGGCCGAAAAGCTGCTGGTGGACCGCGCCAACCTGCTGGGCCTGACCGCGCCCGAGATGACCGCCCTGGTCGGCGGCATGCGAGCCCTGGACGCGAACTTTGACGGGGCCAAGCACGGCGTCTTCACCGATCGCCCCGGCCAGCTGACGACGGACTTCTTCGTCAACGTGCTGGACATGGGCGTGGTCTGGACCCCGACCGACGACGACAAGGTCTATGAAGGCCGCGACCGCACCACCGGCGCGATCAAGTGGACCGGCAGCCGCGTCGACCTGGCCTTTGGCTCGAACTCGCAGCTGCGGGCGCTGGCCGAGGTCTATGGCCAGGACGACAACGCCGGCAAGTTCGTGCGTGATTTCGTCGCCGCCTGGGTCAAGGTGATGGAAGCCGACCGCTTCGACATCTGATCCCCGGATCTTTGAGCACTTGAAATGGCGTCGCACAGCGGCGCCATTTTCGTTTGCGGCGTGGGCCAGCGCGGCGATGTGCGTGCCTGCCCAGGCCCAAAAGCAAAAAATCCCCCAGGGCCAAAGCCTTGGGGGATTTTTATGGTGCCCAGAAGAGGACTCGAACCTCCACGTCCATACGGACACCAGCACCTGAAGCTGGCGCGTCTACCAATTCCGCCATCTGGGCACGTCACTGGTGAAGCCGCGATCTAAAGAGGGTTGAGGGTGGTGTCAACGGGGATTTAACGCATTTTCTCGATTATCTTCAAATCGCCTTGCCCCAGAGGGGCGCGAGGTCTAGGAAAAGGACCATAACAGCAAGTTTGCAGGGGTTTTCCGATGTCCGGATTGGTGACCATTTTTGGCGGATCGGGTTTCCTGGGCCGCTATATCGCGCGCCGGATGGCGCAGCAGGGCTGGCGCGTGCGGGTTGCGACAAGGCGTCCGAACGACGCGATGTTCGTGCGCACCTACGGAGTCGTCGGCCAGGTTGAGCCGATTTTCTGCAATATCCGCGACGATGCCTCGGTTCAGGCGGCGCTGACCGGTGCGACGGCGGTGGTGAACTGCGTCGGCATCCTGGCCGAGAAGGGCAAGAACGGCTTTGACGCGGTTCAGATCGACGGGGCGGAACGTGTCGCGCGGCTGGCCAAGGAAAACGGCGTGTCGCGCATGGTGCAGGTGTCCGCCATCGGCGCGGACGCGGAATCGGACAGCGACTATTCCCGCACCAAGGCCGAAGGCGAAGCCGCGGTTCTGGCGCATATGCCCGACGCGATGATCCTGCGCCCCTCGATCCTGTTCGGGGCCGGGGATGAATTCTTCAACCGCTTCGCCACCATGACCAAGTTCGGCCCGGTGCTGCCGATGGTCGGGGCCTCGACCAAGTTCCAGCCGGTCTATGTGGACGACGTGGCCGCCGCGGCAGAACAGGGCGTGCTGGGCACGGCCCCGGGTGGCGTCTATGAACTGGGCGGGCCGGATGTTTCGACCTTCCGTGAGCTGATGCAAGAGATGCTGGGCGTGATTCACCGCCGCCGCATCCTGCTGAACCTGCCGGTGCCGATCGCACGTCTGATGGCCTTTGGCCTGAACGTGGTGCAGTTCGTGTCCTTCGGGCTGATCCACAACAACACGCTGACCGGCGATCAGATCACCAACCTGCAAAAGGACAATGTGGTCAGCGGCGATCACAAGGGGTTCGACGACTTGGGCATCACCCCCGTCGCGACCGAGGCCGTGCTGCCCGACTACCTGTGGCGCTTCCGCCCCTCGGGTCAGTATGACGCGATCAAGGATTCGGCGAAGAACCTGCGCGTCTGATCCTGGCGACATTCGATACGAAAAACGGGCCCGTTGCGGCCCGTTTTTTTTGTGATGGTCGGTCTGGATTAGCTGAGCGACCAGAGGATCAGCCCAGCCCCAAGCACAACGCGGTAGATCACGTAAGGCGTGAAGCTGACCGACCGCAGCAGGCGCATCATCAGGACCAGCGCCAGCAGGGCCGAGACAAAGGCGAACCCGGCGGCGATGGCGGCGTCCTTCACGACAACCGCATCGTCCGAGGTCGCGATATCCAGCCCCAGCAGGACGCCGCTGGCGATGATCACGGGCACCGACATCAGCATGGATATCTTGGCCGCATCCGCCCGCGCATAGCCCATGAAGCGCGCGCCGGTGATGGTGATGCCGGACCGGGACGTGCCGGGGATCAGCGCCACCGCCTGCCAGAGGCCCAGGATCCAGGCCTCGCGCAGGGTCCATTCGCGGGCTTCGCGCGTATCGGGGAACTTCTGGTCGGCCCACCACAGCACCACGCCGAAGACCAGCATGGTCACGCCGATCACCAGCGCGCTGCGCATCATGTCCGCAAGGCCGGTGACCTTCAGCACCAGCCCGACGAGGATCGCGGGGATGGTGGCGACGATCAGCAGAAAGGCCAGCCGCGCGCCGGGTGTGTCCAGTTTCCCGCGCAGCAGACGGGGCAGGCCCAGCAGCGCCTCTTTCACGTCGGACCAGAAATACAGGATCACCGCGCCCAGGGTGCCCACATGCACCGCGACGTCGATCGTCTGGCCCTGATCGGCCATCGACGTCAGCTGAGGCAGAAGAATCAGGTGACCGGAAGAAGAGATCGGGAGAAACTCGGTTATCCCCTGGATGACCGCCAGGAGAATCAGTTGGAACAGGGGCATGGCATTCCTTTCCTCGTCCTCCCCCGGGTTTAAAACATTGGTCCGGGAAGGGAAGATGCTTGATAGGTCGTATATCGGACCTAATTTCGGGCATTTTTGTGTGACGCGGGTCAAAAATCCTGACCAATCCCGACATATAGGTCAGTATTTGTGACTTTTCTTTTCCGAGCGCATGTCATACTACGCAGCGAACCCAAGATCGACCGAGAGGATTCCTCGTGGCCAAGCAACCGATGCTGAAATTCGTTTCCGTCTCTCGCGACATGCCTGAAAAGCGTGGCGCAGATGCGCGGAACCAGGATTTCGACGAAATCTATGCAGAATTCGCGGCAGCTAAGGCAGAAGAGCAGGCATCGCGCTGTTCCCAGTGTGGCGTGCCCTACTGCCAAAGCCACTGCCCGCTGCACAACAACATCCCCGACTGGCTGCGCCTGACCGCGACCGGACGCCTGGAAGAGGCCTATCAGGTCAGCCAGGCCACGAATACCTTCCCGGAAATCTGCGGCCGCATCTGCCCGCAGGACCGTCTGTGCGAAGGCAACTGCGTGATCGAACAATCCGGCCACGGCACGGTGACGATCGGCGCGGTCGAGAAATACATCACCGACACGGCCTGGGAAAACGGCTGGGTCAAGCCGGTCACCCCCACGTTGGAGCGCAAGGAATCGGTCGGCGTCATCGGCGCGGGCCCCGGTGGCCTTGCTGCCGCCGACATGCTGCGCCGCGCAGGCGTGCAGGTGACCGTCTATGACCGTTACGATCGTGGCGGCGGTCTGCTGACCTATGGCATCCCCGGCTTCAAGCTGGAAAAGGACGTGGTCATGCGCCGGATGGAGCAGCTGGAGAAATCCGGTGTCTCCTTCGTCATGAACTGCAACGTGGGCGACGACATCACCTTTGCCGAGATCCGCGAAAAGCACGACCGCGTCATCATCGCGACCGGCGTCTACAAGACGCGCGAGCTGACGCAGGACGGGGCTGGCGCGCAGGGTATCGTGCGTGCGATCGACTATCTGACCGCCTCGAACAAGGTGTCGAACTTCGGCGACACGGTTGCCGAATTCGACAGCGGTGAACTGAACGCCAAGGGCAAGAAGGTCGTCGTGGTCGGCGGGGGTGACACCGCGATGGACTGCGTGCGGACCGCGATCCGCCAGGGTGCTGAGTCGGTCAAATGTCTGTACCGCCGTGACCGCGCCAACATGCCCGGTTCGCAGCGCGAAGTTCAGAACGCGGAAGAGGAAGGCGTGGAATTCGTCTGGCTCTCGAACCCGCTGGATTTTGCCGGTGAGCCGGTCAAGCAGCTGACGATCCAGAAGATGCGCCTTGGTGCGCCCGATGCCTCGGGTCGCCAGTCGCCCGAGCTTATCGAAGGCAGCGATTACGTCGAAGAGGCCGACCTGGTCATCAAGGCGCTTGGGTTCGAACCCGAGGATCTGCCGACGCTGTGGGATCAGCCGGAACTGGCCGTGACCCGCTGGGGCACGATCCGCGCCGAATTCGGCACCGGCAAGACCAGCCTGGACGGCGTCTATGCTATCGGTGACATCGTGCGCGGTGCCTCGCTGGTGGTCTGGGCGATCCGGGACGGGCGCGACTGTGCCGCGGCCCTGCTGGAAGACCTGAACATGAAGGCGGCTGTCGCGGCAGAGTAATCTGCCGCCGGCCCGGACCGAAACGTCCCCCAAGGCCCCGCCAAACCCGTTGTCGCAATCCCAGCCAGAAGCAAGGAGCAAGGCCATGAGTGAGAAAACCGGAAGCTGCATGTGCGGCGCAGTCCGCTTTACCGCAACCGACGTGCCCGCCACGTTCGGGGCCTGCCATTGCGACGCCTGCCGGCGCTGGACCGGATCGGCCATGCTGGCCGTGACGGTGCCGCAGGACAAGCTGACCTGGGAGGGCGAGGCGCAGATCCGCACGCTTCAGTCCAGCGACTGGGCGGAACGGGCCTGGTGCCAGCGCTGCGGGTCGGCCCTGTATTACCACGTCACCGCCGATGGCCCGATGTCCGAGAACCTTCAGGTGCCGATCGGCCTGTTCGACGATGCCAACGGCTTCACCTTCGACAGCGAGATCTTCATCGACTGCAAGCCCGACAGCTTTGCCTATGCCGGTGAGCGCGAGGTGATGACGCGGGCGCAGGTCTTCGCGAAATACGGGGCCCCTGAATGACGTCGTCCCCTTTCCAAGGCCGCCGGGCGTGAGCGCACGTCTGGACATATCCCTGCTGCAGGACGGTGATCCGCTGCGCGTCTGGCTGTACAAGGGCCAGAGCGACCGGCTGGTCGTGTCCTTCAGCGGCATCGGCCTGGACGGCGAGGATCCGGGGTATGAATTCGCCAATACGGCAACGCATGGGGGCCGCGATTCCGCGCTGTTCATCGCGGATCGGTCGCGCAGCTGGCTGAACGCCCCCGGCCTGATCGAAGAGATCCGCGACTGGATCGAAGCCGCCCGCCGCGAAACCGGCGCGACCGAGGTCATGACCCTGGGCCATTCCATGGGCGGCTTTGCCGCGCTGGCCATGCCCCGGTTCACGCCCGTCAAGGTCGCGCTTGGCCTGTCGCCTCAGGTCTCGGTCCATCCGGAAGTCGTCGGCGACGACCCCCGATGGATGACGTACCGCAGTCGGATCAACCGGTTCGCGATCCGGGATCTGTCGGAGTGCCTGGTGCGGGACACGCGGTATTACGTCGTGCACGGCCGCCATTCGCGCGAGGCCCCGCAGCGTGACCGGTTCCCGCGGGCCGAGAACCTTGTGCACCTGATCCTGCCGCGGACGGTGCACAACGTGCCACAGAAATTGCGCGGGGCCGGGGTGCTGGGCGAGGTCGTGGAATACGCCTTCCAGAACCGCCCCCGCAGAATGCGCCTGGCCATGGCCGGGCTGGATGTTTACCGCCGCCCGCCGGCGGACACGCAACAGCAGGCGACGGGCTAGCCCCCGCCAGCACACAAGATCAAGACCCTAGTTTCCAAGCAGAGGCCCGGCCTCTGCCCAGATGAAGGAAAAAGAACATGACCAAATATGACGCCGATTGGGTGCGGGCCGAAGAAGCCAAGCGCAAGTGGATGGCCGAAAACGGCATGTATTCGGAAACCGAGGAGCATTCCTCCTGCGGGGTGGGTCTCGTCGTGTCGATCGACGGCAAGAAAAGCCGCAAGGTGGTCGAGGCCGGCATCAAGGCGCTCAAGGCGATCTGGCACCGTGGTGCGGTCGATGCCGACGGCAAGACAGGTGACGGCGCGGGCATTCACGTGCAGATCCCGGCCCCTTTCTTCTATGACCAGATCAAGCGTACGGGCCACGAACCCCGCATGAACGAACTGGTCGCGGTCGGCCAGGTCTTCCTGCCGCGCACCGATTTCGGCGCGCAAGAGGTCTGCCGGACCATCGTGGAAACCGAAGTGCTGCGCATGGGCTATTACATCTACGGCTGGCGCCACGTGCCGGTCGAGATCGAGTGCCTGGGCGAAAAGGCCAACGCCACCCGTCCCGAGATCGAGCAGATCCTGATCTCGAATTCGAAGGGTGTCGACGAAGAGACCTTCGAGCGTGAGCTTTACGTGATCCGCCGCCGCATCGAAAAGGCCGCTGCCGCCGCCCATGTCGAAGGGCTGTACATCGCGTCGCTGTCCTGCCGCTCGATCATCTACAAGGGCATGATGCTGGCCGAACAGGTTGCGGTCTTCTATCCCGACCTGCAGGACGAACGCTTTGAATCCGCCTTCGCGGTCTATCACCAGCGCTATTCCACCAACACCTTCCCGCAATGGTGGCTGGCCCAGCCCTTCCGCATGCTGGCCCACAACGGTGAGATCAACACGATCCGCGGCAACACCAACTGGATGAAAAGCCACGAGATCCGCATGGCATCCGGCACCTTTGGTGACCTGGCCGAGGACATCAAGCCGATCATCCCCTCGGGGTCGTCGGATTCCGCCGCGCTGGATGCGGTGTTCGAGGTTCTGGTGCGCGCCGGCCGGTCCGCGCCCATGGCCAAGACGATGCTGGTGCCGGAATCCTGGTCCAAGCAGGCGCTGGAACTGCCCCAGGCCTGGCGCGACATGTATTCCTACTGCAACGGCGTGATGGAACCCTGGGACGGCCCCGCCGCCCTGGCGATGACCGACGGTCGTTGGGTCTGTGGCGGTCTGGACCGCAACGGTCTGCGCCCGATGCGTTATGTGGTGACCGGCGACGGCCTGCTGATCGCCGGGTCCGAGGCGGGCATGGTCCCCACCAACGAAGGCACCGTTCGTGAGAAGGGCGCGCTTGGCCCGGGTCAGATGATCGCCGTCGACATGGCCGAGGGTAAGCTGTACCACGACGTTGAAATCAAAGACAAACTTGCCGCGTCCCAGCCCTTTGGCGAATGGGTCGGCAAGATCACCGATCTTGAAGAAGAGCTCTCCAAGGTCGAGGAAAAGCCGCTGTTCTCGGGCGAGGAGCTGCGCAAGCGCCAGATCGCGTCGGGCATGACGATCGAGGACATCGAACAGATCCTCGTTCCCATGGCCGAAGATGCAAAGGAACCGCTGGCGTCCATGGGCGACGATACGCCTTCGGCTGTTCTGTCGAACAAGTACCGCAACCTCAGCCACTTCTTCCGGCAGAACTTCTCTCAGGTCACCAACCCGCCGATCGACTCGCTTCGTGAATACCGGGTGATGTCGCTGAAGACGCGGTTCGGCAACCTGAAGAACGTGCTGGATGAATCCTCGGCCCAGACGGAAATCTTCGTGCTGGACAGCCCCTTCGTCGCCAACGCCCAGTTCGAGGAACTGAAGACCCATTTCAACGCGGGCCTGTCGGAAATCGACTGTACCTTCCCCGTCGACGGTGGCCCCGATGCGCTGCGCCAGGCGCTGAACCGCATCCGCGCCGAGGCCGAAGAGGCCGTGCGCTCGGGCGGGGGTCACATCATCCTGACCGATCAGCATCAGAACGCCGAAAAGGTGTCGATGCCGATGATCCTGGCCACCAGCGCCGTGCATTCCTGGCTGACGCAGAAGGGCCTGCGCACCTTCTGTTCGCTTGGTGTCCGGTCTGCCGAATGTCTGGACCCGCATTACTTTGCGGTCCTGATCGGCTGTGGCGCGACCATCGTGAACGCCTATCTGGCCGAAGACACGCTGGCCGACCGCATCAACCGCGGTCTGCTGGACATGTCCCTGAACGATGCCGTCGCGGCCTATCGCGAAGCCATCGACCAGGGTCTGCTGAAGATCATGTCCAAGATGGGCATCTCGGTCGTGTCGTCCTATCGCGGCGGCCTGAACTTCGAGGCCGTCGGCCTGTCGCGCGCCATGTGTGCCGAATTCTTCCCTGGCATGACCTCGCGTATTTCGGGGATCGGTGTGTCCGGCATCCAGAAAAAGATCGCCGCCGTGCACAACCGTGGCTGGCTGTCGGGTCAGGACGTCCTGCCGATCGGCGGCTTCTACAAGTCGCGCAAATCCGGCGAGACGCACGCCTGGGAAGCGCAGACCATGCACATGATGCAGACGGCCTGCAACCGCGCGTCCTACGAGATCTGGAAACAGTATTCCGCCCGGATGCAGGCGAACCCGCCGATCCATCTGCGCGACCTGCTGGCGATCAAGCCCCTGGGCAATGCGATCCCGCTGGAAGAGGTGGAATCCATCACCTCGATCCGCAAACGGTTCGTGACGCCGGGCATGTCCCTGGGCGCCCTGTCGCCCGAGGCGCACAAGCTGCTGAACGTCGCGATGAACCGCATCGGCGCGAAATCCGACAGCGGCGAGGGCGGCGAGGATCCGGCACACTTCGTGCCCGAACCGAACGGCGACAACCCGTCCGCGAAGATCAAGCAGGTGGCCTCGGGTCGTTTTGGCGTGACTGCCGAATACCTGAACCAGTGCGAAGAGCTTGAGATCAAGGTGGCCCAGGGCGCCAAGCCCGGCGAGGGCGGTCAGCTGCCCGGCATGAAGGTCACCGACCTGATCGCGCGGCTGCGCCATTCGACCAAGGGCGTGACGCTGATTTCTCCGCCGCCGCACCACGACATCTACTCGATCGAGGATCTGGCCCAGCTGATCTACGACCTGAAGCAGATCAACCCGACCGTGAAGGTCACCGTGAAGCTGGTGGCGTCCTCGGGCGTCGGCACGATCGCGGCGGGTGTGGCCAAGGCCAAGGCCGACATCATCCTGATCTCGGGTCACAACGGTGGCACGGGGGCCTCCCCGGGCACGTCGATCAAGTTCGCCGGTCTGCCCTGGGAAATGGGCCTGACCGAGGCGCACCAGGTGCTGGCGATGAACAACCTGCGCGGCCGCGTCACGCTGCGGACCGACGGTGGCCTGCGCACGGGGCGTGACATCGTCATGGCCGCGATGATGGGGGCCGAGGAATACGGCATCGGCACCGCCGCGCTGATCGCCATGGGCTGTATCATGGTGCGTCAGTGCCAGTCGAACACCTGCCCGGTCGGCGTCTGTACCCAGGATCCGGCGCTGCGCGCCAAGTTCACCGGGACGGCGGACAAGGTGGTGAACCTGATCACCTTCTACGCCCAGGAAGTGCGCGAAATCCTCGCCTCGATCGGGGCGCGGAGCCTGGACGAGGTCATCGGCCGCGCCGACCTGCTCAGCCAGGTTTCCCGTGGTGCGGATCACCTGGATGATCTGGACCTCAACCCGCTGCTGATCACCGTCGATGGCGCGAAGGACATCGTCTACAACCGTGACAAGGACCGCAACGTGGTGCCGGACACGCTGGACGTTGAAATCGTGCGCGATGCGGCCCGGTTCCTGAAGGACGGCGAAAAGATGCAGCTGTCCTACGCGGTGCAGAACACGCATCGTTCGGTCGGCACGCGGACTTCGTCGCACATCGTGCAGAACTTCGGCATGCGCAACGCGCTGCAGCCCGACCACCTGACGGTGAAACTGTCCGGTTCGGCCGGTCAGTCGCTGGGTGCCTTCGCGGCCCCGGGTCTGAAGATCGAAGTGATGGGCGAGGCCAACGACTATGTCGGCAAGGGTCTGTCGGGGGGCACGGTCGTCGTGCGCCAGCCGATGGAAAGCCCGCTGACGGCGGCCGACAACACGATCATCGGCAACACCGTGCTTTATGGTGCGACCGACGGCTATCTTTTTGCCTCGGGTCGGGCGGGCGAACGTTTCGCCGTCCGAAACTCGGGTGCGAAGGTGGTGATCGAGGGCTGCGGATCCAACGGCTGTGAATACATGACCGGCGGCGTCGCGGTGATCCTGGGATCCATCGGGCCGAACTTCGGTGCGGGTATGACGGGCGGCATGGCCTATCTCTACGATCCGCAGGGCGAAGCCGCGCCGCTGATGAACATGGAGACGCTGGTGACCTGCCCGGTCACGGTCGACCATTGGCACGATCAGCTGAAAGGCCTGATCGAACGTCACGCCGAGGAAACCGGAAGCCGCAAGGCCGCCGACATCCTGCAGAACTGGGACCTTGAGAAGGACAACTTCCTTCAGGTTTGCCCGAAGGAGATGCTGGTCCATATCCCGTATCCCCTGACGATCGAGGAAAAGGCGATGCCGGCCGAGTGATCGGCGCATCCCGACAAAAGCCCCGCTTCGGCGGGGCTTTTGCTTTGTGGGTCACGGTCGGATTTAAATGGCTCCGGGTAAAGTGGGGCCAAAGGGACTCAGGAACCGGATGCGGGTGCATTATCGCCACGGGACTGCGGATCGCCGGCTGCTGAAAGGGGCCAGCATCGGGCTGGGCACCGTGCTGGCCGTTGCGCTGGTGATCTGGCCGCCGGTTGAAATCTGGCGGCATGTGCTGGCCTGGGTGCTGGCGGCTACGGCGGTGCTGGGCGGCTTGCTGTCCCTGCTGATGCGCCCGCGACGGCATCTGCTGATCACCGACGGGGCCGTGATCCTGCATCCCGACGGGCCGCGCCGCGTTGTGCCCCTGATGCAGATCCACCATGTCGAGGTCATCGGATCCGCCGCGCGTCCCGGGCCGGGGCAGGGTGTGGTGATCCAGCTGCGCAATGGCGAAAGGATCGACATTTCGCACCTGATCGGGCGGCGCGCCCGCCTGGCCCCGCTGTTCGAACATCTGGGCGTGCGGGTGCAGCGGGTGCTGGGATCATGATCCTGCCGAGGCGTTGAAAACCCATTAACTTGGGGCCGAGTTTCGCGTAGATTGGCGCAATGGCAAAACGGGCACGGTCAAACCGGACAAGCAAGCGGGGAAAACCGCAGCGCCGGGGCAAGGACAAGGCAGGGAAACTTCGGCTGGGGGCGATTGTCCGCCGCTGGTTCCTGCGCGCAGTGCTGCTGTTCATCGGGATCGTGGGGCTGGGCACGGGGACCTATGCCCTGCTGAACCCGCCGACCGGTCTTTACATGAAAACCGAAGAGCTGCGCCTTGGCTCGATCGACCACGAATGGGTCGATTTCGAGGGCATCGCGCCCGTCATGGCGCGGTCGGTCGTGGCGGCCGAGGATGCCAATTTCTGCGCCCACTGGGGCTTTGACATGGCGGCGATCCGGTCGGCCATCGACGCGGGCGGCAACCGCGGGGCCTCGACCCTGACGCAGCAGACGGTGAAGAACGTCTATCTCTGGCACGGGCGGAACTGGACGCGAAAGGCGCTTGAGGCGGTGCTGACCCCGGTGGTGGAAACCGTCTGGTCCAAGCGCCGCATCCTCGAGGTCTATCTGAACATGGCCGAGTTCGACGAAGGCGTCTTTGGCGTCGACGCGGCGGCACATCACTATTTCGGCATCGGTCCCGACCAGCTTTCGGCGCGGCAGGCGGCGCTTCTGGCGGCGATCCTGCCTTCGCCCAAGCAGCGTTCGGCCAGCAAGCCTTCGGATTTCGTGCGCAAGCGCGCCACGGCGATCATGGACGGGGCGGCAACGATCCGTGCAGACGGGCGGGCGGCCTGCTTCGAGGATTGAAATTTCCCTGACGAACAGGCACAGACGTGTGACCCAATGAAGTGCCGGACCATGCCCACGCTGTATCACGTTCCCCTGTCCCCGTTCTGTCGCAAGGTGCGCCTGTCGCTGGCTGAAAAGCGCGTCGAATGCGAGCTGGTCGAGGTGAAGTACTGGGAAAAGGAACCGGAATTCCTGCGCCGCAACCCGGCGGGCAAGGTCCCGGTGCTGAAGATCGACGGCAAGCTTCTGGCCGAGAGTTCAGCCATCTGCGAGTGGATCGAAGAGGTCTATCCCGAGCCGTCGCTGATGCCCGAGACCCCGGACGAACGGGCCGAGGTGCGCCGCCTGGTGCAATGGTTCGACGACAAGTTCCACAAGGAGGTCACGGCGAACCTTCTGTACGAACGGGTCAACAAGAAGCTGATGAAATCGGGCTATCCCGAAAGCAAGAACATCAAGGCCGGTGCGCAGAAGATCAAGTTCCACCTGGACTACATGGCCTGGCTGCTGGACCACCGGCGCTGGCTGGCGGGCAACCGCATGACCCTGGCCGATTTCGCGGCAGCGGCGCATCTGTCGTCCTTGGACTACATCTCGGACGTGGACTGGAACCGGTCGGAGAACGTCAAGGACTGGTACGCGAAGATCAAGTCGCGCCCGGCCTTCCGGTCGATCCTGGCCGACGTGGTGCCGGGTTTCCCGCCGCCGGCGCATTATGCCGATCTGGATTTCTGAAGTCTTTGGGGACGCTGGTCTGGCTGGTGCCAGGGATGGCTGTCCCGTCACGCCGGAGGCTTGCCACGTAGCAGTGGGCGAGGGGGCGCTGCCCCGTCACGCCAGAGGCGTGCCGCAAGAAAAGGGCGAGGGGGCGCTGCCCCCTCGCGCTCCCCCGGGATATTTCTGGCAAGAGGATGTCAGGGGGGTGGGGTCTTGAAAGAGGCTTTGGTTTCCCGGGCCCTTGAAGAGGGGTTTTCGCTGTGCCGGGTGTGCCGGCCAGGGGATATTCCGCATGCGGCCGACAGGCTGCATGCCTTTCTGGAGGCCGGGTATCACGGGCAGATGGGATGGATGGCCGAGCGGACGGCCTGGCGCGGCGATCCAGCCGCCCTGTGGCCCGAGGCCCGGTCGGTCATCATGTTGGCCGAGAATTACACCCCCGATTGCGACCCGATGGAGGTCGTGGGCCAGCCCGAGTCTGCGGCGATTTCCGTCTATGCCCGCAACCGAGACTACCACGATGTGGTGAAGAAACGGTTGAAGCGGGTGGCGCGCTGGCTGCTTGAGGCCGCCAAAGAGGGCGAGGTGAAGGTCTTTGTCGACACCGCCCCGGTGATGGAGAAACCCCTGGGCCAGGCGGCGGGGCTGGGCTGGCAGGGCAAGCACACCAACCTGGTCAGCCGCGATCTGGGCAGCTGGTTCTTCCTGGGGGCGATTTTTACCACGCTGGAGCTGGAGCCGGACGCGGCCGAGGTGGATCACTGCGGATCCTGCCGACGCTGCCTGACCGCCTGTCCGACGGATGCTTTTCCCGCGCCCTATCGGCTGGATGCGCGGCGCTGCATTTCCTATCTGACTATCGAACATGCCGGGCCGGTGGACGAGGCGCTGCGGCCGATGCTGGGCAACCGGATCTACGGCTGCGACGATTGCCTGGCGGCCTGCCCCTGGAACAAGTTCGCGGCAGAGGCGGCGGAGGTGAAGTACCACGCCCGGCCTGACCTTGTCGCCCCCGATCTGGAAGAGCTTGCCGGTCTGGACGACGCGGGGTTTCGCGCGCTGTTTTCCGGGTCACCGATCAAGCGGATCGGGCGCGGGCGGTTCGTGCGCAACGTGCTTTACGCCATCGGCAACAGCGGGGCGGGGCGGTTCCGCCCGGTGACGCGCGCGCTCTGCGCGGACGCGGATCCGGTGGTGGCCGACGCGGCGCAATGGGCGCTGGAGCGGCTGCCGGAGTAGACCTCCCGACACCCGACGGATGCGCATGGAAAAACCCCGGAGCGGTAAGCTCCGGGGTTTGGTGTCAGGTCCCGCGGGGGGACCCGAATACCCTAATCGTGGATTAGTTCACGACAACGGTCAGGCCACCATCCGCGCGGGTGTAGGCTGCGACCACGTCGCTTTCCGAGTAACCTTCGGCTTCCAGCGAGGATTTCACTGCAGTGTTTGCCAGGATCGCGGCGCGCATTTCCTGTGCGTCTTCGTCAGCCCAGGGCGACACGCCTTCCACTTCGCTCATCGTCCAGATGTACATGCGGCTGTCAGCGGACATGCCTTCGATGTCGGTGGCTTCGGCCAGGCGGCTGTCTGCCAGCGAGGCGGGAACACCGGTCGAGTCGACTTCGGTCGTCACTTCGTCACCGGTTTCGGCCAGGTTGGTCGTTTCGGCGGACTCGGAAATCATTTTCTCTTCGGTGAAGGTTTCGACTTTTTTCAGCTCACCGGATTCCACGGCGCGGCTGTCTTCCATCGACGCGGGGACATCAGTAACCTTTGCGTCCTGGGCCATCACGGCGCCAGCGGACACGGAAGCCAGAATTGCACTCATGCCAATCAGTTTTTTCGTCATACGCATTGTTGAACTCCTGTTCTGTCTTGCGGCTGGCGCGGTGTGCGCCGCCTGTCATTGGGGGGACAACACGACGAAATCGCTGATGGTTCCGGGAAAAGATTCATCGAAATGGATGGATCTTTTTGGTGGGTTTGGGCGTTACGGGACCCTTTTGTACACATTTTTCGCGGGGCCTGAGCCCCGCGACAGGACGCCGATCAAACGGCGCTAGGATCCTTCCCTTGCGGGCAGGGATCAGTTTTCCAGCAGGCGGGTGTTGGCCAGCGACGCGGGCACATTGCCGTCGAGCGAAGAGGTGACCTGAACCGTCTGGCCGTCGACCAGGTCGTTCACGACCGAGGAGGTCAGCGATTTCGCCGGGGCGATGTGATCGCTGAAGGTGTTCACGGATGCGATTTCACCGGATTGCACCAGGCGGCTGGAGGTCAGCGACGAAGGCAGGGTGTCTTCCGGGTAGGGCAGGGCGAAGACCGAGGTGGCCGAGATGGCGAGGACAGTTGCTGCGCCGGCGATTTTCGAGAATTTGGACATGTGTCTTTCCTTTGGTTCGTATCGAAGGCGGCGGGGATCGCTGCCTTCGACGGCCAAAATATGCACCGCGCCGGCGGCCGGAAGGGGGGCGTCTGTAACGGATTTTTGAAGGCCATGTGACAGGCCCCGCGGGCCCAATAAATGAATGGATATTTGATACCTGTGCAATCCTGCACATATATTGGCTGAGAAATTGACGGAGACATCTCATGGCTCAATACCTACGCGATCCCGATGCCCTGGCGCGGCTCACGCCCGAGCAGCATTGGGTCACCCAGGAAAATGGCACGGAACGGCCCGGAACCGGTGCCCTGTTGAACGAAAAGCGTCCCGGCATCTTCGTGGACATCGTGTCCGGAGAGCCGCTGTTTGCCTCGTCCGACAAGTACGAAAGCGGCTGTGGCTGGCCCAGTTTCACCAAGCCGATCGAACCTGCGCATGTGACCGAGCTGCGCGATACGACTCATGGCATGATCCGGACCGAGGTGCGGTCGACCCATGGTGACAGCCACCTGGGGCATGTCTTCCCGGACGGGCCGCTGGATCGGGGCGGGCTGCGCTATTGCATCAACTCGGCCTCGTTGCGGTTCGTGCCGAGGGACGAGATGGAGGCTGAAGGTTACGGGGCCTATCTGGATCAGGTGGAGGACGTATGATGGCTGAGGAACGTGCCGTTCTGGCGGGCGGGTGTTTCTGGGGGATGCAGGATCTGATCCGCAAGCGCCCCGGGGTACTGCGCACGCGCGTGGGCTATACCGGGGGCGACGTGCCCAATGCGACCTATCGCGATCATGGGACACATGCCGAGGGGATCGAGGTCATCTTCGATCCGGCGCGGATCAGCTATCGTCAGCTGCTGGAGCTGTTCTTCCAGATCCACGATCCGACAACCCTGAACCGGCAGGGCAATGACATCGGTCTGTCTTATCGTTCGGCGATCTACTACGTCGATGCGGATCAGAAGGCCGTGGCGGAAGAGACGATTGCCGATGTGAATGCCTCGGGTCTTTGGCCCGGCGTGGTGGTGACCGAGGTGGAGCCGGTTGGCGATTTCTGGGAAGCCGAGCCGGAGCACCAAGATTACCTAGAGCGGATTCCGAACGGTTATACCTGCCACTTCCCGCGCCCTGACTGGGTTTTGCCGAAGCGGGCGGGGTAGGTACCTGGGGCTTGTCAGGGTTGGACGGGGTCTGTTCCGGCGTTGGGTCGTGAGGTGTTGGAGCCGGGGGCTTGCTTGAGGCGGCCCCCGGTTTTCTTTTGGGTCTTGGGTCTTGGGTCTTGGGTCTTGGGTCTTGGGTCTTGGGTTTACGCACGTGCGCGCCGGACGCTGATTTCGGAACAGCGCGACGAGCCGGCGATTTGGCCCAACAGATTGAACTAGGCGAGCCGCGAAAGTGCTTGCGCCTAGCTCCGTTCCGTTTTCTGTCCGCTGCCGCTGCCGCTGCCGCTGCCGCTGCCGCTGCCGCTGCCGCTGCCGCTGCCGCTG